>NZ_QEPT01000001.1 GCF_003252755.1 Haemophilus parainfluenzae
TAACGCATGGTCCGGCTTCAATCTTTCAATGATTTTTCTTTTTTCTGTCGTTGTTTTTGACGGTCGAGCTTCTCCAACTCTTTTAGGTAAGCAATCTCCGCTCGAGCCAAGGCGAGCTCTCGCTGCAGCTTTTTAAACGCTTTAGGTGAAAAGTCTGTGGTTTCCGGAATTTCAATGTCTTTCTTTTTCATCTTTGGCTTCACTATTTTCGGGGTTTGAAGGTTTGTATAAGGCGATTTTACGCCATCAAGCCCTCTTTCCCGAAATGCTTTTAGCCAATAAATGACGAGAGCGTGGGAAATTTTATGAAGTTTAGCCACCTCACGGATACCATAATCCTGTTCGGTAACGAGTTTGATAATTTTCAAACGAAATTGATAAGAGTAGGACATAATCTGCACCTCAAATTAGGTATCCGGGTTTTGGGGTGCAGATCAAAGTGCGGTTAAATTTGACCGCACTTTTTTATGATTAATGATGATGTTCTGGTTTTGGTGGGAGTTTAGCTCTAGCTTTACCAACAGGGAGAATTAACGTCGCGTAATTCGCTGAATGTTGACAAACTTTTTGATCTTCAAATGGTTCTTTATGAATCACTTTAAGTTTCCAAACACCTTCAATTAATGGAATAAAGTTAACTTTACCTTCTTTGTCTGTTTTACCAGAAAAGGCTTGCGGCTCACGGTGAGATGTCGCCGCTTCCATATCTTTTACAACAAATGTATCAGAGGTTGCGATAATCGTTTCGCCTGCAAGTGGTTGGTCCTTATAGAAAATCTGAACAGGGAAAGCTTCACCTGCTTTAATTGTTTTCGGATCTTTAAGTGGCACGATTTCAAGTGGTAAGCCGAGGCGTGTCATTGACATATCTGCATTTAATGGTTTTTTGCCCACTACAGTAAAGGCTTTACCAAACATTTGAGTTTGTTCGCAATAGAATGCATTTGGTGTGCCTTGTAAGTTATCCATTTTCCAACCTTCATTATTTTGTGACCAGAAAGTTGGTTTATAAGTAGCTGTTACCCAATATGAACCGTCTTTTAACGGTTTTTCTGATTGATATTGGTAGTTTTCACCTTTTTGTACTAATGTTTGCATTTCACCATCTTGATTGATGAGTTCCATCGGTGGAAAAATCGCAAGACGTTTTTCAGGAATTTTTTCAACGTAGGGGTAGTCACCATAAGCTAAATCAGCTTTTAAAACGCTATTAGAAGCAAGTTGTGCTGGTGTTGCAACCCAAACTTCATGGGCTTGCGCAAGCGCAGAAAAGCCAAGTAGTGCTGCAATTAATGTTTTTTTCATTGTCTTTCCTTTTTAATAATAAATCAATTTATAGAAAGTCTTCGACAGGGCGGACGAGTATAACGAAAAAGAAATAATGAGACGAATAGAAAAAGTTGTTTTTCTGACCGCACTTATTTTAAATAAAAAGTTAAATAGACTTATTTTTTAGATGGTTTAATGGCTAATAAATTGCAGCTTAATTTACTAATCACATGTTCAGCTGTATTACCTAGTAACGCTGCAGATAAACCCGTTCTTCCCACTGTGCCTAAAATCACTAATTCAGCTTCAATTTCTTTCGCCACTTCAGGAATCACCTCTTCAGGGAAACCTTCGCGTACATGGGTATGATCTTCATCAATGCCAAATTTTTGACGTAAGGCTTTCATATTAATGAGATGTTGGCCACGAATGCCATTTTCATAACCTGAAGTATTAAATTCAGGTAAATCAATCGCCATATTAATTGGCGCAACAGGGTAGGCTGCGACTAAATGCACATTACCACGGTTTAAGTTTTCCGCTAAATTCATCCCTGTTGAAACTAATTCTTGGTTGAATTCATCTTGATATTCTTGTTCACCCGATACATTCACGGCGACTAAAATACGGCGTTGGTGTTTCCAGTCACCATCACGCACCATTAATACTGGAATCGGACATTTACGTAATAATTGCCAATCTACTGGTGTGAAAATCAATGAAGTGAAACTTTCTTCATCTTTGGTGTATTTTACCACGAGGTCGTATTGATTTTTTTCGACTTCTTCACGAATTGCATCTGCTTCATTACTGCTCCACACAATGTGAGATTCGAATTCAATTTCCGGATCCGCATATTTATCTAAATAAAATTGGACGGCTTGACGTTGTTGCTCAATGGCTGTTTTATGCATTTGACTACGTTCTTCCGAAGAAAGAAGCGCAGACATTTCATAAGATAAGTCATAGACACTCAACAGAGTAGTGATTTTTACTTTTGTTTCATTTTGTTGTTCTTTAACAAGACGAACTGCACGAGCAAGCGCATATTGTTTTTCGTTATCAGGGTTAAGTACAACAAGAATATTGTTAAATTTCATAAAGCCTCCAAGATATGAGATATCAATAGGATAGAAAAGATTTTAAACGATGACAAGAACCGATTATCAAAAAAGTGATCTCGTGCAAGTTTTTTTGTTTCAAATGTTAAAAAAGCGTGAAAACTCACGCTTTTAAATTATTCTGCTAATTGGATTTTGGTTTTATGTACACCAGTTAAATCAATCAAGGCATTAATATCATTAATAGTAATGTATTTACCTTGAACAGAGAGTACACCGAGTTTTTGGAAACGACCGAGTAAACGACTGATAGTCTCAACAGTTAGGCCGAGGTAATTACCAATATCGCTACGAGTCATGGTTAAACGGAATTCTTTCGCAGAGAAACCACGAGCAGAATAGCGTTTAGATAGGTTATGGATGAATGCGGCTAAACGTTCTTCAGCATTCATTTTAGACAGTAATAAAATCATTTCTTGATCGCTTTTGATTTCACTACTCATTAAACGCATAATTTGCTGACGAAGCTTCGGCATTTTTCCAGATAAATCATCTAAGATATCAAACGGAATTTCACATACCATAGCGGTTTCCAATGCTTGTGCAAAACTAGGGTGTTGCATATTCGTAATTGCGTCGAAACCGACTAAATCGCCTGGTAAATGAAAAGAGGTAATTTGCTCTTCGCCCGTTTCACTAATAGTATAAGTTTTAATGGTGCCGGAACGAATCGCATAAATAGAATTAAGCGTATCACCCGCTTTAAAAAGGACTTGAGATTTTTGTATAGGCTTTTTACGCTCAATAATATTATCAAGCTGATCGAGCTCATGTTCGTTTAATGTGAAAGGAATACAAAGTTGACTAATGCTACAATCCTGGCAATGAATCGCACAACCACCAGATTGAACTCTGCGCCCTGATTTAGTTTCTGAAACGAAATTATTCATTAGTTCCTCAAATCGATAAATATAGTGTAAAATTGATCTAACGCAATTATTCTACCACTAAATAGTAAATTAAAGAAGTTATCTACGAGTAAATAGGTATGGCAGCAGAAAAATTAACCAAAAAACGTTTAATACAAATTATTATCATGCTGATTATTTTAGTCAGCGCATTCGTTTGGCGATATCTATTGTAATAAGTGCGGTCAAATTTTTGATTGTTTTGAGAAGATAAAAAGAGCCACAATTTGTGGCTCTTTGTTTTGAAGATAACGTCTATTTATAATCTGTTTATATCGCAGATTATCCACATATGATCTTGAAAGATAAAAAGTTCGTTCAATTTGCAAGAAGATTTCAAGAACGATAAAAAATCCTGTATAATCTCAGAAATTTTTTGTTCAATTTTAAGCTTTTGTAACCGAATGATCGAAACCTCACAAACCATTCCTGAACTCGTCTCATGGGCGAAAGAGCGGGAATTTTCGTTAAATCTGCCGACGGAGCGTTTGGTGTTTTTACTGGCTATTGCCATCTATAACAACGAACGTTTAGACGGTGAGATGCTAGAAGCCGATTTAGTGGATATTTTCCGCCACACAGCCAGTGCCTTTGACCAATCAACGGATGCGATTGCTACCCGTGCCAATAATGCTATTAATGAATTGGTGAAGCAGCGTTTTCTCAATCGTTTCAGCAGTGAATTTACTGAAGGGCTTTCCATTTATCGTCTTACCCCACTGGGTGTTGGCGTATCAGATTATTATATTCGTCAGCGTGAATTTTCTGCATTGCGTCTTTCTGTACAGCTTTCTATTGTGGCTGATGAAATTCAGCGTGCATCCGATGCCGCGGAAGAGGGTGCAACAAAAGGGGAGAATGAGCACTTTTGGCGTCGTAATGTATTTGCACCATTAAAATATTCTGTAGCAGAGATTTTCGATAGTATCGATTTATCACAACGTGTGATGGATGAAAATCAGCAAAGCATTAAGGAAGAAATTGCCAATTTGCTTACAAAAGATTGGCAGGCGGCAATTTCTAGCTGTGAACGTTTATTAGATGAAACCTCGGGCAATTTACGTGAGTTACAAGATACCTTAAATGCCGCAGGTGATAAGTTGCAGGCTCAATTATTACGTATTCAAGATTGTGTAATTGACCATGATGAGCTCTATTTTATTGAACAATTAATTACCGATTTACAATCTAAGCTTGACCGCATTATTAGCTGGGGACAACAAGCCATTGATTTATGGATTGGTTATGACCGTCACGTGCATAAATTTATCCGTACCGCCATTGATATGGATAAAAACCGCGTATTCTCACAACGTTTGCGTAATTCTATCCACAGTTATTTCGATCATCCTTGGTTCTTGTGGACAGCTCAAGCAGAACGTTTGGTCGATCTTCGAGATGAAGAAATGGTATTGCGTGAAGATGATGCATTGGGTGAATTACCAGAAGAATTGCAATATGAGTCTTTGGCTGATTTACATGATCAAATCGTTGAACATATGCAAGGCTTGCTAATTCAATATCGTGAAAATAATCGTCCAATCGATTTAAGTTTGGTCTTAAAAGAACAATTAGAGGCTTATCCACTTTCCCGTCATTTTGATGTGGCTCGTATTATTGTGGATCAAGCAGTGCGTTTAGGTATGGCAAATGATGATTTAGCCGGTCTTTATCCGCAATGGCAGGAAATTAACGATTACGGCGCAGAAGTGCAAGCGCATGTGATTGATAAATATTAATTTCGTGGCTTACCCAAAAACGAATTCATAAAATGAGAAATTAACCATGACAGATATTCAAGATGTAATTTCCCCGAAATTGGCAAATGCCATTGCAAATCCTATTTTCCCGGCAGTGGACAGCTTGCTGCGTTCAGGTCGCCATATCAGCACAGATCAATTAGATAATCATGCTTTTTTGATGGATTTCCAAAATGAGTTAGATGGCTTTTACCGCCGTTACAACGTGGAATTAATTCGTGCTCCAGAAGGCTTTTTCTATTTACGTCCAAAAGCGACGACATTAATTGCCCGTTCAGTGCTTTCCGAATTAGAAATGTTAGTAGGGAAGGTACTTTGCTATTTATATTTAAGCCCAGAACGTTTGGCACAGCAAGGTATCTTCAGTACGCAAGAAATCTATGATGAATTACTGAATTTAGCAGACGAAGGCAAATTATTGAAAGCCGTCAATCAGCGCTCTAGTGGTTCGGATTTAGATAAACAAAAATTATCTGAAAAAGTACGCGCAGCGATCGGTCGTTTACGCCGTTTAGGCATGATTCATACCGTAGGTGAACAGCATAGCGGTAAATTTACGATTTCAGAATCAGTTTTCCGTTTTGGGGCTGAAGTCCGTTCTGGTGATGATCCATTAGAAGCACAAGCTCGTTTAATTCGTGATGGGGAAGCAGCAACACCACAATCTCTCGAACTCGAAAAACAAGCAAAAGCGGCGAGTAATGCTGATGACCTTGATGATGAAGAAAGTGCGGTCGAAATTGATGAAGAATTTGATGATGCAGGAGAACAAGAATAATGTCTGATGTATTAGAACTTGAAAACGAAATCTATCAAGACGAACCTGAGCAACCAACCGAACAGGTTGAAGAAGAATTTATTGCTCCTGTATTAAACCAACATAATGGGGTAGAACGAGGTAAATTCCGTTCACTAACCTTAATTAATTGGAACGGTTTTTTTGCCCGTACCTTTGATTTGGATGAATTGGTGACCACACTTTCCGGTGGTAACGGTGCCGGCAAATCCACAACCATGGCGGGTTTTGTCACAGCGTTGATTCCAGACTTAACCCTGTTGCATTTCCGTAATACCACAGAAGCCGGCTCGACAGGCGGTTCTCGTGATAAAGGTTTACACGGTAAATTACGTCCAGGTGTGTGTTATGCAGTATTGGATGCCATCAATTCTCGCCATCAACGAATTCTCGTGGGGGTGCGTCTACAACAAATTGCGGGTCGTGATAAGAAAGTGGATTTAAAAACATTCTCAATTCAAGGTGTAGAATTGTCCTTAAATCCGACCGCACTTTTCACCGAAACAGTCGGTGAACGTCAGGCGCGTGTACTCAATTTAAATGAATTAAAAGACAAAATTGAAAATCTTGGTGCGCAATTTAAGCAATATCATTCCATCACCGATTATCACGGTATGATGTTTGATTTAGGTATTATTCCAAAACGCTTACGTAGCGCTTCAGACCGTAGCAAATTCTATAAATTAATCGAAGCTTCTTTATACGGTGGTATTTCCAGCGCTATTACTCGTTCTTTACGTGATTACTTATTACCAGAAAATCTTGGTGTGCGTAAAGCCTTCCAAGATATGGAAAGTGCGTTACGTGAAAACCGTATGACCCTTGAAGCAATTAAAGTCACCCAATCTGACCGTGATTTATTCAAGCATTTAATCACCGAAACCACTAATTATGTGGCATCAGATTATATGCGTAATGCCAATGAACGCCGCGGCAATATCGAAGCAGCTTTAGGTTTCCGCCGTGATTGGTATAAAGCAAAAGCTGAGCAAGAGTTATCGCAACATCGACTAATTGATTTAAGCCGTGAAGCGGCTGAATTAGTAGAAAATGAACGTACTTTAGAAGTCGATCACCAAAGTGCGGCTGACCATCTGAACTTGGTATTAAATGCGTTACGTCATCAAGAAAAAGTATCGCGTTATCAAGAAGATGTGGCTGAACTTACAGAAAAATTAGAAGAGCAAAAAATGGTTGTGGAAACCGCAACCGAGCAGCTTGAAGAAAGCCAAGCACAATTTGAACAAACTGAACTTGAAATTGACCAAGTGCGTGCGCAACTTGCGGATTATCAACAAGCATTAGATGCACAACAAACCCGTGCCTTGCAATATCAACAAGCAATTGCCGCACTTGAAAAAGCGAAAACCTTATGTGGTTTAGCGGATTTAAGCGTGAAAAATGCGGAAGATTATCAAGCGGAATTTTCGGCCCATGCAGAAAGCCTTACCGAGCAAGTGCTTGAGTTAGAGCGTAAGATGTCAATTTCTGAAGCAGCCAAATCGCAATTTGATAAAGCCTATCAGTTAGTGTGCAAAATTGCTGGTGATATGCCGCGTTCAAGTGCTTGGGAAAGTGCTAAAGAATTATTGCGTGAATATCCAACACAAAAAATTCAGGCGCAACAAACCCCGCAATTACGCGCAAAATTACATGAGTTAGAGCAGCGCTATGCTCAACAACAAAGTGCGGTTAAATTATTGGCTGATTTTAATCAACGTGCTGATTTATCTTTAGAAACCGCTGATGAACTTGAAGCATATCACGCTGAACAAGAAGAACTCATTGAAAGTTTAAATGAAGAACTTGCTGAGCAAGTAGAAAACCGTTCAACCTTGCGTCAAAAACGTGAAAGTTTGACCGCTCTTTACGAAGAAAATGCTCATAAAGCACCGGCTTGGTTAACTGCTCAAGCCGCTTTAGAACGCTTACAAGAGCAAAGTGGTGAAACCTTCGAGGATAGCCAAGATGTGATGCATTTTATGCAATCACAATTGGTGAAAGAACGTGAGCTGACTATTCAACGTGACAATTTAGAGAAACAACGTCAACAATTAGACGAGCAAATTTCTCGTTTAAGCCAACCAGATGGTTCGGAAGATGCTCGCTTGAATGTGCTTGCAGAACGCTTTGGCGGTGTATTGCTTTCTGAATTATATGATGATGTACCAATTGAAGATGCACCTTATTTTTCAGCACTTTATGGTCCTGCACGTCATGCTATTGTTGTACGTGATCTCAACACGGTACGCGAACAATTAGCTAATTTAGAAGACTGTCCTGACGATTTATATTTAATCGAAGGTGACCCAAATGCCTTTGATGACAGCGTACTTTCAGCCCAAGAGCTTGAAATGGGCGTAGTGGTGCAAGTGTCTGATCGTGAATTACGTTATTCAAAATTCCCGCAAATTCCATTATTCGGCCGCGCTGCACGTGAAAAACATTTAGAAGAATTACAAGCTAAACGTGATGAAATTGCGGAAGAATACGCACAAATCGCCTTTGATGTACAAAAATGTCAACGTTTACACGAACACTTTAGTCAATTTGTTGGCTTACATCTAGCCCTTGCATTCCAACCAAACCCTGAAGAGGTGATGGCGGAAATCAATCAAGAGCGTAATGAAATCGATCGCGAGCTCAATCAGTTCTCAAGCACCGAACAACAAATTCGCATTAAATTGGATAACGCTAAAGAAAAAATGCAATTGTTGAATAAGTTAATGCCACAACTTAACTTGCTCGCTGATGAAGAATTACTTGATCGCATTGAAGAATGTCGTGAACAACTAGATATTGCAGAACAAGATGAAAGCTTTATTCGTCAACATGGCGTTGCGTTGTCACAATTAGAGCCGATTGCGAATACCTTACAAAGTGATCCGGAAAACTATGAACGCTTAAAAGCTGATTTAACCCAAGCGGTTGAACGTCAAAAACAAGTACAACAACGTGTATTTGCTTTAGCGGATGTGGTGCAACGTAAAAATCACTTCAGTTATGAAGATGCAGGGCAAGCGGAAACATCAGAGCTTAATGAGCAACTTCGTCAACGCTTGGAACAATTGCAAACACAGCGTGATACTCAACGTGAACAATTGCGTCAAAAACAAAGCCAATTTGCACAATACAACCAAGTATTTATTCAATTGCAAAGTTCTTATGACAGTAAAAATCAATTGTTGAAAGAATTAATTGCTGAGATTGGTGAATTGGGCGTGCGTGCTGATGAAGGGGCAGAGGAACGTGCAAGAAATCGCCGTGATGAGTTATATCAACAACTTTCAACTAGCCGTCAACGTCGTTCTTATGTCGAAAAACAGTTAACGCTTATTGAAAGCGAAGCGGATAACTTAAATAAACGTATTCGTAAAGCTGAACGTGATTACAAAACTCAACGTGAGTTAGTTGTAGCAGCGAAAGTCAGCTGGTGCGTGGTTCTCCGTTTATCTCGTAATTCCGATGTGGAAAAACGACTCAATCGTCGTGAGTTAGCTTATTTATCTGCTGATGAACTACGTTCAATGTCGGATAAAGCATTAGGTGCACTACGTACCGCGGTAGCAGATAATGAATATCTACGCGATGCATTGCGTATTTCTGAAGACAGCCGTAAACCGGAAAATAAAGTCCGCTTCTTCATTGCGGTATATCAACATCTTCGTGAACGTATTCGTCAGGATATTATTAAAACTGATGATCCGATTGATGCAATTGAGCAAATGGAAATTGAGCTTAATCGCTTAACTGAAGAATTGACTGGCCGTGAGAAAAAATTGGCGATCAGTTCTGAAAGTGTAGCGAATATTATGCGTAAAACCATTCAACGTGAACAAAATCGTATTCGCATGTTGAACCAAGGTCTACAAAATATTGCCTTCGGTCAGGTAAAATCAGTACGTTTAGTGGTCAATATTCGCGATACACATGCGATGTTGCTTGATGCGCTGTCTGGTAAACAAGAAGAATATCAAGATTTATTCAGTGATAATCGTATTACTTTCTCTGAAGCCATTGCGAAACTTTATCAACGCATTAACCCGCATATTGATATGGGGCAACGCACAGCACAAACTATCGGTGAAGAATTATTGGATTACCGTAATTACCTCGAGTTAGAAGTTGAAGTCTTCCGTGGTGCTGATGGTTGGTTACGAGCTGAAAGTGGCGCATTATCGACAGGTGAAGCGATCGGTACGGGTATGTCAATCCTATTAATGGTTGTACAAAGCTGGGAAGAGGAAAGCCGCCGTATTCGCGGTAAAGACATCGTACCATGTCGTTTACTATTCTTGGATGAAGCGGCGCGTTTAGATGGTAAATCCATTTCCACCTTGTTCGAACTTTGCGAACGTTTGGATATGCAATTACTTATCGCAGCACCGGAAAACATTAGCCCTGAAAAAGGGACAACCTATAAATTGGTGCGTAAAATCGCCGGCAACCAAGAACAAGTTCATGTGGTTGGATTGCGTGGCTTTGGCGCAACAGAGTAGTTTTTTAAAGCGGTCAAAGCAATTGGCTGCTTTTTTCATTGTTATTTTTATGAGAATTTAGGACGAATTATGCACAACCTTATTTTTGCTATTTTATGTAGTGTTGCCGTATCGGTGTTACTCAAAGTTGCCCGCAAGAAAAACATCATTATTGAACAAGCAATAGCGTTCAACTATATTGTCGCCATTTCATTAAGCTATTTCTTACTAAAACCTGATTTTAAAGGATTAGAATTTACCGAATATCTAGCACAAAGTGATAGCACACCTATTTTCCTCGCGTTAGGGATTTTATTGCCAACCGTATTTATTATTATGTCTAAAGCGGTTGAATTTGCTGGCATCGTGCGTTCTGATGCTGCACAACGCTTATCGTTATTTCTACCGATTGTTGCCTCTTTTATTATCTTCCATGAAACATTAAGTCAGCCCAAAATTGTTGGCATTATTTTGGCATTCATCGGTTTATTCTGTATTTTGAACAAGTCGAATGAACAAAGTGCGGTCACTTTTAAAGGTATTTTAGGATTAATTGGTGTTTGGTTTGGTTATGGCATCATTGATATCTTATTCAAACAAGTGGCCAAAAGCGGGGGAGCATTCCCAACCACATTATTTATTGCTTTCTCATTAGCCGCTTGTGTCATGTTCCTGTATTTATTCCTAAAACGTACTCAATGGACTGTGCCAAGCTTTATTGGTGGAATTATTTTAGGCGTATTGAATTTCTTCAATATCCTGTTTTACATTAAAGCCCACCAAAGTTTTGGACAAAACCCAACCTTAGTTTTTGCGGGAATGAATATTGGTGTTATTTGTTTAGGTACTATCACCGGCGCATTTTTCTTTAAAGAAAAAATCAGCAAAATAAACTGGTTTGGTGTTCTTATCAGTCTTTCAGCAATTTTCTGTTTATATTATTTAGATAAAATTTTGGCTTAATTATGGCAAACAATTTTAGTTTTTTTATCTATGATTACGAAAGTTTTGGTATCAATCCGGCAAGTGATCGTCCAGCTCAATTTGCTGGTATTCGTACCGATGCAGATTTCAATATCATTGGTGAGCCTATTATGTTGTATTGTAAGCAAACCAATGATTATTTACCCGCTCCGGAAGCCGTAATGGTTACAGGAATTACACCACAAGAATGTAATGAAAAGGGAATTCCTGAACCTGAATTTGCTGCAAAAATTCTAGCTGAGTTTTCACAACCCAATACTTGTGTGATGGGTTACAACAACATTCGTTATGACGATGAAATGACTCGTTATACCTTTTATCGTAACTTCATCGATCCCTATGAATATAGCTGGAAAAATGGCAATTCTCGGTGGGATTTACTGGATTTAGTGCGCGCCTGTTATGCTTTGCGTCCTGAGGGAATTAATTGGGCCTATGACGATGATGGCATGCCAAGCTTTCGCTTAGAAAAGCTAACCAAAGCAAATGGCATTGAGCATGAAAATGCCCATGATGCGATGGCGGATGTGTATGCAACCATCGCTATGGCTAAATTGATCAAAGAAAAGCAGCCTAAATTATTTCAATTCTTCTTTGAGCATAGAGGTAAAAAGGAAATTGAGAAATTGATCGACACAGCTGAAATGACACCATTAGTGCATGTTTCGGGCATGCTAGGGAATTATCGTGGCAATTGTGCTTGGGTGGCACCATTAGCATGGCATCCAACTAATCAAAATGCTGTAATCGTCAGTGATTTATCAGGTGATATTGATAACTTGCTCAGCAAAAGTGCGGTTGATTTACGACAAGATTTATATACTAAGAAAAGTGAATTAGAAGACAGGGGAGTTTCATCCGTTCCATTAAAATTGGTTCATATTAATAAATGCCCAATTTTGGCGCCTGTAAAAACATTGCTGCCGGAAAATGCGGCTCGTTTAGGGATAAATAGACAATATTGCTTAGATAATTTAGCAAAATTGCGTCAATCCTTAGATATACGAGAGAAAGTTATTGAAATCTTCTCAGAAGAGCGCGAATTTGAGCCGAGCGATAATGTAGAAACAGAGCTTTATAATGGTTTCTTTAGCAATGCCGATAAAAACAACATGGCTATATTACGCGATTTACCAGCTGAAAAATTAGCTGAGCATGGTTTAACATTTGAAGATAAACGAATTCCTGAATTGTTATTCCATTATCGTGCAAGGCATTTTTACAAAACCCTAAATCGTGCTGAGCAAATCAAATGGCAAAAATATCGCCAACGTAAATTAGAACAAAGTGCGGTTAAATTTGAAGAAAGTTTACAACGGTTAGCTGAGGAATATTCGGATAATCCAACTAAGCTAAATTTACTACAACAGGTTTATGAATACGGTGCAAAACTATTGTCTTAATCTATACATATCGTGACATAGTCACACCAATACCATCCATCAAAAAACGTAAATCTTATAGATAAGATTTACGTTTTTCTTTTTTAAATCTGATGATATTCACCTCATAAAATAACGCAGAATTCACATAGCGTTATCATTATTTGGCACCTATAAATCTCTTTATTTTTTCCTTACATAACAATTTCAGAGTGTATAAATCATTATTTAATCTTGTTACAAGGTATTACCAGTCCAGATTTTACATTGCTTGAGCAGTATTCGTGACCTGTGCATAACTCTGTGATCTTATTAATACGTAGCCTTTACTAACCTTGTAATTGATTTCGCATAATGTATATTATGTTAAATTAAATATATGAATTCATCACAAATCAAAACGGATAACTATTCTACTTTTATGCATTGGTTAAAATAAGGTGATTTTGGGTTATGGATATAAAAGAAATAAATGTATGTCTTTGTGATGGAATAATTAAATTGGAATGAAATTTTGAGATAACGCTACGTGAATTCTGAATACAATTGCGTACATCAATTCTGCAGATTTCATCATTCTTGATCTGATAATGAGAATTTATTTTACATATGTTACATAAATGAGAATAATTAACATTGATTTCTCCTTTATTATTAGTGGCTTATAAAAAAATATTTAAAAAAACACTTGACTATTCTCATTTGCGAGATTAGAATGCACACCGATGACAAGTTAAGCAGTCTTGTTTTTATTTTTAATCTCTACTTAATAAGGAAAGGAGTTGGTTTATGCTTAATAAAGCAATCGCAGATAAGTTAAATGAACAAATCAATTTAGAGTTCTACTCTTCTAATGTTTATTTACAAATGAGTTCTTGGTGTAGCAAACACGGTTATGAAGGTGCTGCAGCATTTTTACTTCGTCATGCTGATGAAGAATTAGAACACATGCAAAAATTATTCAAATATGTGAGTGAAACAAGTGGTATGCCACTTTTAGGTAAAATTGATGCACCTAAAAATGACTACAAATCACTTAAAGAAGTATTTGAAACTACACTTGAACATGAAAAATTCATTACTTCTAAGATTAATGAATTAGTTGAAGTGACTTTTGCAAACAAAGACTATTCTACTTTTAACTTCTTACAATGGTACGTTGCAGAACAACACGAAGAAGAAAAATTATTTAATAGCATTATTGATAAATTTAACTTGGTGGGTGAAGACGGTCGTTCGCTTTACTTTATCGATCGTGATTTAGCAACATTATAATTTTAAAAGGAGAATACAAAATGTTATCATCAAACGTAATCAAATTATTAAATGATCAAATGAACCTTGAGTTCTACTCTTCAAACCTTTATTTACAAATGAGCGCATGGTGCGAACAAAATGGTTTTGAAGGTGCAGCTAAATTCTTATCAGCTCACGCTGCAGAAGAAATGCAACACATGCGTAAATTATTCACTTATTTAAATGAAACTGGTGCATTAGCGGTAATCACTGCAATTGAAGCACCTGCGCATGAGTACAAATCATTAAAAGAAATCATTGAATTAACTTATGAACACGAAAAATTGATCACAAGTAAAATCAATGAATTAGTGGGTAAAACTTTTGAAGAAAAAGACTACTCTGCATTCAATTTCTTACAATGGTATGTTGCAGAACAACACGAAGAAGAGAAATTATTCAGCGGTATTTTAGACAAATTAAATCTTCTTGGCGAAGATGGCAAAGGCTTATTCTTAATCGATAAAGATTTAGGTAACCTTGCAGGTCAAACCGCTTAATTAGATAATCATAAAGCTTAGTAGAAATACTAAGCTTTTATTTCACCTATAATTTGTGACAACGTATCAAATTATTTTAAACTTCCCTTTTATCTTTGAATACAAGTTGATGAAATTTAAAACAACCACACGTTTTTAATGAAATTTTACTTGCAACGAAGTAAGATAAACGTATAATTCAGAACAACCCAAATGCCTGGGTGGCGAAATTGGTAGACGCAGCGGATTCAAAATCCGCCGGTGAATAACCGTGTCGGTTCGAGTCCGACCCTAGGCACCACGGAATTTATAAGCTCTGAAGTTATTCAGGGCTTTTTTATTAGCTAAAGTAAATCAATATGACAGAACAAAACCAAGATAAAAAACAGATTTATAATTTCAATAAATTGCAAAAACGTCTTCGTCGTAATGTAGGCAATGCAATTGCTGATTTTGGCATGATTGAAGATGGTGATAAAGTAATGGTTTGTCTTTCTGGTGGTAAAGACAGCTATACACTGCTTGATATTTTGTTAAATTTACAACAAAGCGCACCGATTAAATTTGATATCGTAGCCGTCAATTTAGACCAAAAACAACCTGGTTTTCCAGAGCATGTTTTACCTGAATATCTGCAAAGTATTGGTGTGGATTATAAAATTGTTGAAGAAAATACTTATGGCATCGTGAAAGAGAAAATTCCAGAAGGCAAAACAACGTGCTCTCTCTGCTCTCGCCTACGCCGTGGTATTTTATACCGTACGGCAACTGAACTTGGCGCAACAAAAATTGCACTTGGACACCATCGTGATGATATGCTGGCTACCCTGTTTCTGAATATGTTCTACGGTGGAAAATTAAAATCGATGCCACCGAAATTAATTTCAGATGACGGCAAGCAAATCGTGATTCGTCCATTGGCTTATTGTAAAGAAAAAGATATTGAAAAATATGCCGTAGCCAAAGAATTCCCAATTATCCCTTGTAATTTATGTGGTTCTCAACCTAATTTACAACGTCAAGTCGTGAAAGAAATGCTGAATACTTGGGACCGTCAATATCCAGGTCGCTTAGAAACCATGTTTAGCGCGATGCAAAACATTACGTTGTCACACTTATGTGACCCAAAACTCTTTGATTTCAAAGGCATTAAACATGGTCAATCACTTGATGGCATTGAAGGGGATACCGCATTTGATGAAGAACGTATCGAACCAATGAAATTTGATGATGAAGATACGTCTGACTACTCCGATAATGAAATGATCAGCTTTAAAGAAGTGAATTAATATGATTACCGTGCAAGGAAAACAAATCGAAACCGATGCCTTTGGCTATTTACTTAATATTACTGATTGGAATGAGGATGTAGCAAAACACATCGCTCAGCTGGAAGGTGTAGAACTGACCGAGGCTCACTGGGAAGTGATTTATTTTGTGCGTGATTTCTATCAAGAATATAACACCTCCCCTGCAATTAGAATGCTGGTAAAAGCCATGTCAGAAAAATTAGGTGCTGATAAAGGCAACAGCCGCTATTTGCAACGACTCTTCCCTGACGGACCAGCCAAGCAAGCAACCAAACTGGCGGGTCTGCCAAAACCTGCTAAATGCTTATAGAATAACGTAACCGTGCGATAAAGTACGGTTATTTTTTTACCCAAATTTCGCTATATACAAAAAATATAATCACTATATACTTATAAAAACAACGAATTTTGAGTGTATGAACAAATCCTCCCTTACCTTTCCCTTTCTACTTTGCTTGCTTATTGGGCTCATTTTATGTTCGCTCTCTTGGGGGCGCTTTGCGATTCCGCTTGAAAATGTAGTGCAAAGTCTGATTGGCAATAATGTCAGTGATGTGCAAAACAACATTATTTTTAATCTTCGTTTACCTCGTGAGCGGTATTTGAAATACTAGTTAGCTTCTCTGCGAGTTTTTCCTGTTTATTGATCGCAATATAAATTGAAAATAGGCATTAAAAAAGACGATAGATGTTGCTTTTCTATCGTCTTTATAAACAAAAAAAACAGAGCAGACTTTTTACAGTCCCACATCCATCTTTGGATGGTTGGAAAAATCCAAGCTCTGTTTAGTATATTATACCATTTTTTTTATTTACCTAAAAGATAAAATATCCTGCACTCTATAATTTCATTTTCTTTCTCTTCATTGCAGAAGAAATACTACATAAATTTTCTGCAACATATATTCCCATTTTTGCAAGATCTACATAATCCTCAAAATTAATCAATTTCGGATTTGTGCTATCATATCTATACATGTCGTGAGTAAAGTCATTTCTAAGTTTCCTAAATGTTATTAATTGATTATCTAATGTTGTATTGTCAACCGTTAAATTAAATGCTTTATAATCTTTAGAAAAATCAATATCCAATAATTTGGTATTCTTAATTCTATATTGTAAGAAGCCAATCATTTTTTTCTTTTTTACATCAATTTCTAAACCCTTATTTTTAATAGCATTATAAATATACTCAGTTTTTTTATTCAACATATCTCCATTTACTGATTTTCCTATATGTTCACAAATACGCTTTGTTCTATTTTCAATTATTGCATATGAACATGCTATCGATTCTAAATAAAATTTATTTTCAAATGATACATGCATCCTCTTTCTTAAATTATCTACAAATATAGTTTGATTAATCATTACATATTCTCCAAATTATTTTATATAGCCTATTATACCAAATATACCTATGCCACATAAAGCTATAACAGAAAATATTACAATCTTGTAATTACTGTATTTCTATTCATCTTAACTTTTCCTTTTCCTTTTCTCTTGATATATTCCTCAATATCAAAGGCATTTTTCTTATTAAAATCTTCAAGTAACTTGTAATTCTTGTGCTTTTTAATATCGAATTTGTCTGACAAAAACGGTCTGACACTTCGAAGCTAAAAAATACACTTACTGCCATCCATAACCGTTATCTCATCCTGACTCATCAGCTCCTTTCCTGTCTTTTGATAATTCAGTCCATAACTATTGGCATTGGATCTTGTTTCCGATGTGTTATATAGGTCTATGGTTTCTTTACCCGTGTTTCAGATAGTTATTTAAGTGTGGTCTTTTCCTTTCCACCAAGAAACAAGGTATTATCACAGTTACCTACAATCGTATCTGCATTATCTTTATAAATTGCCTTTAGCTGAGATTGTGCTTGCAAGATAATACTTGCGGATATTTCTCTACTTCGATTGTCGCTATTAATTTCTCAAATTTTGGAATTAAGCCGATGTTGGCAAACTCGTCAAGCAAGCACCTTACATGAACAGGTAATCTTCCCCCGTATTCATTATCTGCCTTATCACAAAGTAGATTAAATAGCTGTGAATACATAATAGATACCACAAAGTTAAAAGTATCATCTGTATCAGAGATAATAATAAAGAGTGCTGTCTTTCTATCGTCAAGAGTGTCAAGCTCAAGTTCATCTTCCTTCATCAAGTCTCTAAGCTCCTGAATATCGAAAGGAGCAAGCCTTGCACCACATGATATAAGAATAGACTTCGCCGTTTTTTTTGATGGATTGAAGAAAACCGTACGGATTACCGCTGAAGTTTTAGGTGATAAAGCGCCTGAAATCGCAGAAAGCTATATCAAAGAATTAGACGGTAACATTAAATTTGTTGAAGAACGTCTTAAAGGTCTTAAAGATGAACAACGCCCAACCGTATTACACATCACTAAAGGCTCTGACTTATTGATGATTGACGGCGGAAAATCTATGATCGGCGAATGGATTAAATTAGCCGGCGGTAAAAGCGTATTACCGGATGAAGCCAATATGGTGAGTGTCACCATGGAAGCTATTTTACAAGCAAATCCAGATGTCATCATCATTGGCAGCAGCGGCAATAAAGCGCAAGCAGCAATCGAAAAAATTAAAGCTGATCCAGCATGGCAATCAATAAGTGCGGTTAAAAATAATCGTATTTATGCCAATCCAACCGGCACGTTCCCATGGGATCGCTACAGTGCAGAAGAAGCCTTACAAATTCTTTGGGCTGCTCAGCTCTTCCACCCTGAACAATTTAAAGATTTAAACATGGTCGAAAAAACGCAAGCCTTCTATAAAAAATATTACGGTTACACGTTAAGCAAAGAAAATGCCGAGCAAATCTTGAAAGGCTTAGCACCTCTTAAGTAGTATTTTCATTTGAAGCATTTATCGTTATAATGTGCACTCTTTTTTTAACTCAAACATAAGGAAATACTTGATGAAAATTAGTGCAAGAAACCAACTTAAAGGTACTGTAAAATCAATCGAAACTGGTTCTGTGAACGCAATCGTACACATTGATATCGGTAACGGTAACGTAATTTCTTCTACCATCTCTATCGATGCAGTAAAAGAATTAGGTTTAGCAGTTGGTAAAGAAGCATATGCGATTATCAAAGCAACCTCTGTAATGGTTGGTGTTGAATAATCCGTTTTTTTAAAATAAAAAATGCACTTAAAAAAGTGCATTTTTTTCTGAAGCCACAAAAAGTTTCTTAACCTGCAATAATAAAGCAATCCTTTCCTAGCACTAAAAATAAAAAGTAAGAATAAATCAACCTAAAAAATTATTATTTTTTAAATAGTTTTCAGCATGTTCAGATAGTAAGATACGATATGTAGTAAAAAAGGCATGGTACTTACCATTTTTTTTCTCCAAAAATCTCTTACATAGTTCTTCAAAAATAGATTCATTCCCATTATCTCTAGCTTCTTTTATTAAAACTTGATAGTTTCTTATATGTTCTTTTCGTTTTCGTAATAAACGGTTGCAATTTAGATTTAGGACATTTATTGTACTGTCTACCAACTCTTTTGTATCTTTTTTATTATTACTAGAGAAATTAAATGATTCACAATTATCCTTATCTGAGGATAACTTTCCTGTAAATTTATTTATATTAAACAAACACGGAAATGCCGGCATATCAATTGGATTTATAAGTTCTCCCTCAACATTATCAATATTTGGTAAAGCTATTTCTTTATATTTATCACAACTTAAGTTATCTGGCCTAGGAAATATAGAACCGTTAGCTTCAGTGCCACCAGTACAACAACCAAGTAAATTATTCCAATCTAAAGCCCAATTTTTAGTATTAATATCTCTCTTTGGGTGAAAATGTTCAACCATCTGTGTTATATAATCATCATCTCCTGCATTGCAAGAAAAATCTTGTTCACAATAAGCGCATATTCTCCCTTGATCTTCAAATATTGTCGTTCTTATATCTGAGTAGATTGCCTTCTCTCCTCTCAAATCATCCCAATTATTAGAAGCATTATTACTATTACTAGTATAAAGTCTGAAAGATTCTGGTATATCTGATTTATTCACTTTTTTCATATAATGACTTTTCCCATTCTTTATTCTCAATAATTAATGTTGCCTCTTCTAAAGCTGGTTCATTATTTTTAAAATTCTTATCTAATTTTGTTCTTAAAGAAACAGCTTCTTCAGAATCATATTTATTTTTATCTATGAGTTCTAAGTATCTATCTAACATCTTTGTTATTTCATTATCAGGTCTTAATTCTATATTATATAAATCCTTATAAATACGAGAATATTCAGCACCATATGTGCCTTGATCCTTAAACTGGGTGATTTTATTATCAGAAATTAAATAAATATTCTGATTTATAATAGAGCTAACAACAGTAGGAGTATGTGTTGTTAAAATAAATTTAGTTTTTGGGAAGCTTTCTTTTAACTTACAAATAATGTCTTTTTGCCACGTCGGGTGCAAGTGAAGCTCTAATTCATCAATAATAACAATAGCTGGAGTTTCTAGAGGATTATCCTTATGAGGATTTAATATAAGCATGCGTCTGGCAAGATCTCCAACTAAAGAAATTATTGACTTTTCCCCTTGAGATAATTCAGATAATAAAAATTTTGAACCATCAATCTTTTCAGCTATAAATGGATAAGGTTGACTACGATCAACTTTAATATCTTTTATATCTGGAATAAATTTAATAATAATTTCTTTAATTTTCTCCAAATGTCTACTTTTTTTAGAATTATTTATGTCATCTAATTCTGTATCTTTTAATTCAATGCAAAGACTATTTATACGATTTATTTCTTGTAACAAATCAGTAGTTCTATTGATTCCGTCTGCTGATGATTTAGCACTATATTTATATAATTCACTAGTCTTTCCTTTCAGATTGTTTAGTTCATCTTCAATTGCTTTATAAATATTTACTATATCTTGATTATTACTATCATCTAAATATTTAAACCACAAAAGAAAATCATCAAAATTTAATTGATTTGTTAACTTCTGAGGTATAGCTTTCAATCTATCAACCTTAAAATAAATTTCCGTTTTTTCAAATTTATCTTTACTTTTTAATAATGACCTATCAACTCCGTAAAACAAATAAAGCGGTAAATCTAAATATTTTTCAGCTAACATATAGCTATACATTACACCAAGCTTTTTAGCTTCTATAAGTATACTTGAAACATTTTTAGGAACACCAACAGGTGATTTTGCCAGAGTAATGCTAGCTAATTTTTTATTTTCATACCCTATATCTAATTTTATTGATGCATATTGATATTCACCATTCTTTTTATTTATATTCTTTTCATCTATCATATCACCTGAGTCATTATTTTTATTATATATTGCACTATTAATTTTACTTAATGACTTTGCGATAGATTCTGCTATTGTTGTTTTACCACTTGCATTAACACCAACAAATAAAACAGGATCAAAATTACTTTCAAATTTAACAGATACCTTATCTGAAAATGCCTTATAATTAGAAACTACAATGTTAGTTAACTCAAAAGGATTATTGGATATTAATTCCATTAAATCATTTGATGGTTTAGTTTCACCATCCCAATCTCTATACAGTTCTGCTATATTTTTATTTTCCATTAATTATCCTATTAATTATATTTTTTCCATATTTTGATTCTAATCTAATTATAAAAGATGGCTCTACTAAATGAGAAAATGATATCATACCTTTCATATGTAAAACAGCATCTTCTTTCAGTTCATTTTTAATATATTTATAAACCAAACTAAAAATATATCTTTTCCTTTTTCTACCAATAGACAAACCACCTTGTGTAGTTAGTGTTATTCCAGTAACAAATTTATTATAACCAGGTGAAATAAGAGTTGTTTTTAAATCATTTAATATTATTCTTCCATTAAATAAATCATAAAGTTTAGACCTGATAAACATTATAACATCTTTTAAGTTATCCTTATCATTACCACTAATAGATAAATCATCAGCATATCTTGTATATACTATAGAGATAGAATCACAATATGTTTTTATTTCAGAATCAAAGAAATACATAATTGCATTCGATATCATTGGAGAACTAGGGGAGCCAACACTTAAAATTAGTTTCTTATGTCTTTTATCTTTACTATTTGGATTCCAAAAAAAAATATGCTTAACTAATTCCTTATCTAATTCATTAAGAACCAATCCTATTTTATCAAGATAATTAATAAAAATATCATCACTTATACTATTAAAAAAATCATAAAAATCTAATTTTAATAAATATTTATTATTTTTATGTGGTTCTGCATTCTGAATAATATTTTTTCCTTTTATATAAGCAAAGGCTGACTGGTGAATCTTTAAATCTTTTTCTAATAATAATAATAATTCTCTTTGGATCTTTTTAAGTTTTTTGGCTGGGTGAGCTATAACCCTTCTCCCTCCATTTTTTTTGGGGATAGAGTAAATTTTATAGGAGACAGGGGCATTAGAGATAAATTCCATTAACTCGGAAGTAGAAAGATTTAGCTTTTTACATAGTGTATGAAAGAATTTTGATTCCATTTGAAACTCTCTATATATGCAAGAGGGGGAAAAATCCCCCCTCTTCTTAATTGGCCTTTTACTAATGGAAGCGAGACAAATGTCAAGCAACTAGTTGAGTTGCTTGACATTTGTCTCGCAACCCATATCTGCCCAATATAAACATGTTACGGCTAAACACCGAACTAAACTTGTAGACATACACTAAAAGGCTCGAACATTATAACAATTTTATATTATCTCAGCAAATTTAAAGTATTACTATTGTAGTAGATACTATGTAAATATTTGTTATACTAAATCTCATCAATAAATAGTTTATTAATTTAATTCATTTTAAAACTGAAAATTATGAAGTTGTGTAATCTTCTTTTCTATTGCATTCTATAAATGAACAGACGTTTAGACGTCTAAACCAAACAAAAAAACAATAGAAGGATTAATTATGACAACATTTCATTTAGCAGGATTTCCGCGTGTAGGCGCAAAACGTGAACTTAAATTTGCTCAAGAACGTTACTGGCGTGGCGAAATTGCAGAAGCGGACTTATTAGATATTGCAAAAAGATTACGTGAACTTAACTGGCAGCATCAAGCCAAAGCAAATGCCGATTTTGTCGCGGTGGCTGATTTTACACTTTACGATCATATTTTAGATTTACAAGTGGCAACGGGTGCGATTCCTGCACGCTTTGGTTTCGATAGCCAAAACTTAACGCTCGCTCAATATTTCCAATTGGCGCGTGGTAATAAAACACAATTTGCTATTGAAATGACAAAATGGTTCGATACCAACTATCATTATCTTGTACCAGAATTCCATAAAGAGACACAATTTAAAGCCAATCCCGAACATTATGTGACACAAATTCGTGAAGCTAAAGCACTTGGATATCAAGTTAAACCAACAATCATTGGGCCACTCACTTTCCTTTGGTTAGGTAAAGAAAAAGGCGCAGCATTTAATCGCTTTGATTTATTAGCAAAACTCGTGCCAGTTTATGTTGAAATTTTAAATGCGTTAGCTGCGGAAGGCGTGGAATACATTCAAATTGATGAACCTGCTCTCACCTTAGATTTACCAGCAGAATGGATTGCCGCTTATCAAGCGGTTTACGCCACTTTTGCTGAACAAGTGAAAGCGAAATTATTACTTGCGACTTATTTCGGTTCTGTGGCGGAACACGCTGATTTGTTAAAAGCCTTACCTGTAGCAGGTTTGCACATCGATTTAGTGCGCGCACCAGAACAACTTGCTGCTTTTGCGGATTATGACAAAATCTTATCTGTGGGCATCATTGATGGCCGTAATATCTGGCGTGCAAACTTGAATCAAGTGTTAGATGTGGTTGAACCATTAAAAGCGAAATTAGGTGATCGTTTATGGATTGCGCCAAGCTGCTCTCTTCTCCATACACCTTATGATTTAGAAGTTGAAACGCAACTACAAGCAAATAAGCCAGAGCTTTATCAATGGTTGTCTTTCACATTACAAAAAATTCAAGAACTACGTGTTATTAAGACCGCACTTGAGCAAGGGCGTGAAGCAGTTCAAGCTGAATTAGCTGCCTCTCAAGCTGCTGCGGATGCACGAAAAAACTCGCGTGAAATCCACCGCACTTGTGTAGCAGAACGTTTAGCAAACTTACCGGAAAATGCCGACCAACGTAAATCGCCATTTGCGGAACGCATTAAATTACAAAATGCGTGGTTAAATTTACCACTTCTGCCAACGACGAATATTGGTTCTTTCCCACAAACAACAGCCATTCGTCATGCCCGTGCCGCCTTCAAAAAAGGCGAGCTTAGCTTAGCTGATTACGAAACTGCAATGAAAAAAGAAATTGAATTTGTTGTACGTGAGCAAGAAAAATTAGACTTAGATGTATTGGTACATGGCGAAGCAGAACGTAACGACATGGTGGAATATTTCGGCGAATTACTCGATGGTTTTGCTTTCACCAAATTTGGTTGGGTACAAAGTTACGGTTCACGTTGCGTGAAACCACCAGTGATTTACGGTGATGTTACTCGTCCAGAACCAATGACGGTACGTTGGTCGCAATATGCCCAAAGCCTTACCAATAAAGTGATGAAAGGCATGCTGACAGGTCCGGTGACGATCTTGCAATGGTCTTTCGTGCGTAACGATATTTCTCGTGAAACAGTCTGTAAACAAATTGCGGTAGCGCTTTCTGATGAAGTATTAGATTTAGAAAAAGCAGGCATCAAAGTAATTCAAATTGATGAGCCGGCTATTCGTGAAGGTTTACCGTTAAAACGTGCAGATTGGGAGGCTTATTTGAAATGGGCGGGCGAAGCCTTCCGTTTAAGCTCAATGGGTTGCCAAGATGATACCCAAATTCACACGCACATGTGTTATTCCGAATTTAACGACATTCTACCGGCTATTGCAGCCTTAGATGCCGATGTCATTACTATCGAAACCTCGCGTTCTGACATGGAATTACTCACCGCATTTGGTGATTTCAAATACCCGAATGATATTGGCCCAGGTGTATATGATATTCACAGTCCACGCGTGCCTGCAGCAGAAGAAATTGAACATCTTCTTCGCAAAGCATTACAAGTGGTGCCGAAAGAACGTTTATGGGTAAACCCAGACTGTGGTTTGAAAACACGCGGTTGGCCAGAAACAATTGCGGCATTAAAAGTGATGGTTGATGTTACGAAAAAATTACGTGCTGAATTAGCATAAAATCAGTAAAAAGAAAGGCGAACATGAGAGATTATCTCTGTTCGCCTTTTCTTTTAGTTAAAAAAACTAATTCATTTTTGACCGCACTTACAGGCTAATATATTCCATTTTCACCTTGCAGAGGCTCTTCAATAACTGCTCTGCCATCTTGCGGTGACTTAAACGCAATGGTTTCTCTGCAAATACTACACGCTCAATTTTTGATACATCCAATTGATTTAAGTAAGCAAAATTAATCGCTGTTTGCATAGCGGGTAAGCTTGGGTTAAATGCCGCATTTTCTGCATATCGACCACAAATCATTTCTCCATTTTTAAATAAAATGCCTACACCATGAGGGCTTTTAGAATAAGGTGAATGAGCTCGGTTTGCCCCTAAAATCGCTTTATTTGCCACTTCATCTTCCGTCGTCAAAGTGAAACCTTGTTCTTCTTTGTTTAATAGAAGCAAATCAACGCCTAAATCTTTCGGGCCAAAGCTATCGGGTAAATATTGAGGAAGTGGATTATTTTGGCTATGTGGCAAATGAATCTTTAAATCTTCCGCTTGATAAAGCTCATTCATAAATTGACGGCAGTGGCCACAAGGCGTGTAATTCACCACGATATCCGTGATGCGAGATTCATTACGTAACCATGCATGGCTAATCGCACTTTGTTCAGCATGGATGGTTTGAGCCATGCTACTACCCTGAAATTCTTGATTCGCACCAAAGTAAAAATCACCACTTTCACCAATCGCAATCGCGCCAACATGAAATTCTGAAATGGGTGTATGACTATAACAAGCCGCTACGGGCAAAAGCGCCAAACCTAATTGAACAGGCGTAAGCTTAAATTCATCACAAATTGACCGCACTTTTTCAGCCGGTAAAAAACCTTTCCATTCTTGTTCTTCTAATGCAGAAAGAATTGCATTTGAAAGTGGCGAATCGGATAATGCTTGTCGAATTTTTTGTTGCATGTTAAATCTCCTTATTTTTATATGCCCATTCTACGCTATTTGGAGGAACTTCACCGCAAAAATGATCACATAATGAAAATATGCTTAATCATTAATTATCTTTTATAAACTCAGGCGAAATGTAATCTGATAACCAGACTTTTTCATTGCCAATATAAAATTTGATACCCTTAGATTGTGCTAGTTCTGTATCAATTTTTAGAAGAATTGTCTCCCCTTTTTTTCTATTTCCAACCAATGTTGCGGTCTCAACATCCTCAGATAAATGTACATATTGACGAGACATCGGCTTCAATCCATTTGATTTAATATCATCTAAATAATTTATACTTGTCCCATGGTATAAATACTTTGGTGGATAACCAATTTCTTTAGAAATTTTCATTGGAATTGAATGCCCATAGAAAGCTCTTATTTTTCCATTTTTAATCTCATGTCTTTTCTTTTCCGATAAGTCGATCATTTTAACTAAATCGTCTTCGGTTAACGTATTCCATTTTTCATCACTATTTCTAAATGATGAAATTAATTGTTCAACAGAAACCCAACCTTCAGAATCCAGTTCTAATTCATATTCCCATGGAGCATGACGAAGCGCATAGGAAACTTCTTTACTTAAATTTAAATAGTCCATTTTAATACTCTTTTGCACTTTTGATTTCATCCGCTAACCACTCATCAAAATCCTTACATTCATATTTATTGTCTTTATTACCAAGATCATGAACATAAACTCTCGGATTTCCAGAGTAATCCGTCAATTTGAAACAAGCTGCCCAATCACCATCTCTAGCGAATGATATTAAATCAGCTACACCTGTCAGTTTTTCTATTGCTTTACTATAAAGATAAACACTGTCCTCTATCTCTGAATTCTCATAATCAGGATCTTCAAACCACCAAGGAAAATATTCCAATTCATTTATCTTTTCCATATTACTCGATAAATCAATATAAGACTGAGGAAACTTAAAGTTTTCAGGTAATTGTTCTTTGGGATATAAATTAAATTTAGTTTGCATAATTGCTCCACAATTACAATTCATCAGTAAAAATAAGTAATCTTTTATCTAAGTTTTCAAGTCTATGCAAGAAAAATCATAAAAAAATAACCGCACTTTAAAAGTGCGGTCATAAATTAAGATATTTTATTTACTCGTTTTATAACAATGATGGAGCCACACCAAGTAGTTTCCGGGTGTAATCCACTGTAGGGTGATTGAAAATATCTTCTGTACTACCTGTTTCCAAAATTTGACCGCCGTACATCACGACAATGCGATCAGAGACTTGGCGTACGGTTTGGATATCATGAGAGATAAACACCATGGCAAGATTGAGTTCTTTTTTCAAATCCGCCAATAAGTTTAATACCTGAGCACGAACGGATACGTCTAATGCAGAAGTCGGTTCATCCGCCACAATCAGTTTGGGATTCAGCGCTAAGGCACGTGCAATCGCCACACGTTGTTTTTGTCCACCTGATAAACGAGTTGGCTCAACTTGTGCTGCAGAACGTGGTAAACCGACGCGAGAAAGCAAGTCATACACACGTTTTTCCCGCTCATGGGGTTGTAACACATTGTGAATATCCATTGGGTCACGCAAAATATCTAACACTTTCATACGAGGATTCAACGCTGTTGCTGGGTCTTGGAAAATGACCGACACTTGGCGGCCGAATTGTTTTCTTGCTTCTGAGCTGCCATATTGCATTTGTAAACCGTTGAATTTCACTAAACCGGATGTCGGTTTAAGAAGCCCTATGATCACGTTGGCTAAGGTAGATTTACCGCAGCCGGACTCCCCTACTAAACCAATGGTTTCCCCTGCTTTGATGCCAAGACTCACATTGTTCACCGCAGTGAATTTTTTACGTCCAAACAACGAACCGTCGCGAGAAGGAAATTGCACCACGATATTTTCTAAATCAATGATGTTTTGTTCTTTAATGACTTTAATACTACTGCTCATATTATGCTCCTTTCGCTTCCGTTACAGGCTCAGCTAAATGAGAAGCCCACAAGTGAGATGGCTCGCCCTCCACGGCGGTTAATATCAATTTTTGATCCGGATTTGCATCTGGTCGTAATGAACGACTTGCAAAACGGTCACCTGTAGCAAAATCGTAAGGTGATGGTACACTGCCCGGAATTTGATATAAACGTTTCGCACGGACTTCAGTTGAAAGGACAGAACCCAATAAGCCACGGGTATATTCGTGTGTTGGATTAGCAAGCAATAAGGATGTTGGCGCCATTTCAACCACTTGACCCGCATACATTACCGTAATGTGGTGAGCTAATTGGGCAACCAATGCTAAATCGTGGCTGACAAACACCATCGCAAAACCCAGTTTTTCACGTAATTCATTCAATAATTTCACTACTTCTGCTTGAACGGTTACGTCTAATGCGGTTGTTGGTTCATCGGCGATTAATAATTTCGGCTCACGAGTTAATGCCATTGCAATCACCACACGTTGACGTTGACCACCAGAAAGTTCATGCGGATAACGGTTCAATACTTTTTCAGGATCAAGGTGTACCCATTCCAACAATTTTTCTGCGGTATGGTGACTGCCACGTTTAATGAGCTGTGCCATTTGATCTTTAATACGCATTGATGGATTTAATGCACTTAAAGAGTCTTGGTAAATCATCGCAATTTCAGAACCACGCAATTCACTTAAATTGTGAGAATTAAGCAAGCTATGTTGTTTGCCACTGCGGTCGGTGAAAAGCACTTCCCCAGTAATTTTTGCTGTTTTTGGTAACAAGCCCATGATAGAGAATGCTGTAATGGATTTACCACAACCAGACTCACCCACTAACCCCATAGTCTCTCCTTCATTTACGGTGAAGCTGATATTATCGACCAATGGAATTTCACCATAACGATTCGGGAAACGAATAGATAAGTTTTTCACTTGTAAAATCGGTTTTGCATTTGGATCTAATTGCATACGATTCGTACGTGTGATTTCTTTTTCATGTAATTTGAGTAAGTAACGTTTTAATGCAAGACCTTCAGAAAGCGCTTCTTGTACGTCAGTAGAAAGACGTTCATCTGATTTGCCTTCTGGTTTTTTACCGCCTTTTAAGCGCGGGTTAACCAATGCATCAGTAAGCCCTTCCGCCAAAATGTTTAAGGCTAATACAGTTAAAAGAATCATCATCCCCGCAAAGGTTGTCGCCCACCATGCACCATTTAATACGATGTTACGACCTTCAGAAAGAATGTTACCCCATGAAGGATGTGGTGGTTGTACACCTGCGCCTAAGAAAGAAAGCGAGGCTTCGAATACAATGGCATCTGCCACCATTACGGTTGCAAAGACTAAAACCGGTGCAGCAGTATTGCGTACAACGTGTTTGAGAAGAATGTAAGTACGGCTACCACCAATAACGCGTTCAGCACGCACATAGTCTTCATCCCATTGTGATACCACATTTGCACGAACTACACGAGCAAGTTGCGGGGTATAAACCACGGCAATGGTGATGATAATGACCGGTACAGAGTTACCAAAGGTTGCTAATAACACTGCCGCTAATGCGATACCCGGGAAAGCCATTAAAATATCCATTAAGCGCATGATGATTTCATTACCCCATTTATCGGATGTGGCTGCAGTTGCACCTAAAATACTACCGAAAAGAATGGCACAAGCTACCGCACCTAAACCGATAAATAAGGACGTTTGGGCGCCGTAAACAATACGAGAGAAAATATCACGACCAAGTCGATCAGTCCCAAACCAATATTCCGCACTTGGAGCACGCATACGTGCGATCACTTCTAATGGATCATGTGTTGCGACCCAAGGGGCAAACACCGCCACTAAAGCAACGAAAACTAAGAATAATAATGAAATTTTTGATGCGGTGGAAAGTGCTCGGAATCTCGCACCGCTTGCAGCTAATCGATCTGCTAAACCTTGACGAAACATTATAGACTCCGAATTTTAGGGTTAATCAACACATAGAGAATATCAACGATAATATTCACTAAAACGAAGGTAAAGGCGATTGTTAGTACCACACCTTGTACTAAGTGCAAGTCATGGTTGACGATACCGTTAAAAATCAATTTCCCCATGCCTGGTAAGTCAAAGATTTGTTCGATAACTACCGCACCACCAAGTAAGTATCCTACGCGTAAACCTAATACAGTCACTGGTGTAATTAAGGCATTACGTAATACGTTGTGGCGAATAACAGTTGCATAAGGTACACCGTTACCAATCGCCGTTCTCACATAGTCTTTATCCATTTCTTCTACCATGGTTGTACGTACCACACGAATTAATGACGCACATACCGGCACAGCAAGCGCAAGAGATGGCAAAATCATGGAATTGATATACTCCATTGGGCTTTCGCTGAATGGCACAAAACCACCAGAAGGCAACCAATCTAATTCCAAAGAGAACCATTGAATAAGTAAGATACCTAACCAGAATGAGGGGGTCGCAACCGCTGCTACAGAGATTAAACGAATTACTTGATCTACCCAGCTATCACGATAAAGCGCTGCAAGTATACCTAATGAGAAAGACACCACTGCCGCAAACACCACACCAATTAAGGTAAGTTGTAACGTGATTGGGAAAGATTTCGCTAGCATGCTACTGATGGGTAATTCTGGTGGCATCGTCACACCAAAATCCAACACAAGTAAATTGCCTAAGAAACGAAAATATTGAACAAAGAGTGGATCATTTAAGCCGTGAGATTCGCGGTAAAGTTGTTTTGCCGCTTCACTGGCACTTTCGCCCAATGCCACCGTTGCAGGATCACCCGGCGTGAATTGAAGCACTACAAAGACGAGTGCTGTTACACCAAGTATCATGACCGGCAAAGCCATCAATCGGCGTAACAATAATCGAAGTATCATTTCCATCTGACCTCTCCTATTCTATTTTGAGAAATTCATTAAATTAAAAATGAAGTGAAATAATCAAATTAAAAAACAAAATGATTTATACAAATCATAATGTCCGCACTATACCCTGTCAATCCAAGTGCCTAGGGCAAAGTTCAAATCTGTGATCGGCTTCACAAAGATTTTTTTGAAATAAAAGAGAGAGAAAAAATGATTGAAAAACAGAGGAAAAAATGACCGCACTTTGAGATAAAAAGGAAAGAAAAAGGCTGTTGATTACTCAACAGCCTAAACATTAAAAAGTGCTTTTATTTACGGCCCACACCTAGGAAAGATAAGCCGGTTGTCGCCAATGGCTGATAACCTTCAAGGCTGCTATCATCCCATGCTGAAGGAAGTTTGCGATGAACAATCGGATAAAGTGGTACTTCAGCCGCAATAATGTTAATCGTTTCTTCCCATGATTTTTTCGCTTCAGCGTGATCTTTTGCTCTTACAGCTGCGTTGAGCAATTCAGTCACTTTCGCAAATTCAGGGGTATTGCTCCAACGGAAACGACGTTTCGGCCATACATCACCACGATACCACCAGCTTAAAAGTAAGTCTAAGTCGTTACCGAACACTGATGGGTCACCTGGAGCGATTGCCACTTCATATACACCCGGATCCACGTTGTTGCTGTATAACGCACCTGATTGTAGATGTTGTAAAGTCACTTTCACACCAGGAATCTTGTTCCAAGATTCTAAAATTAACGGTGCAGATTCTTTCACCCAGTCATGATCAGTTGCGAGCAATTCAAATTTAAGCTCAGTTACACCGGCTTCTTTTAATAATGCCTCGGCTTTATCAGGATCATAAGGATATTGAGTTGATGCCTTAATATAATCAGGGTGAGTCGTTTGTAAGTATGATGTTGCAGCTTCTGCATTACCATCAAATACAATATCAACAAGTTTGCCAGTGTTTAAACCATAGTGTAATGCTTGACGTACTTTTGAATTGTTAAACGGTGCTTTTTCACAGTTAAACATTAAGAATAGCAAGCCGAAAGATTGAACGGATTGCACTTGTTGTTTTTTATTTTTCAAACGGCTAATGTCTAAATAAGGTACACTTTCCATTGCTTGAGTACGTTTAGACTCTTGTGCAGTTACGCGAGCGGCGGCATCAGAAAGCAATAACCAAGACATTTTTTCAACTTGTGCTGGATATTTACCATTGTAAGGTTCATACGCTTCAAAGACGATTTTGTCATCTTTCACAGCAGAAACAAATTTGAATGGACCAGAACCAACAGGGTGTGCATCAAATGCAGATTGTCCGACTTTGTCGATCACATGTTTCGGTACAATTTTCACGCAAGTTAAGCGATTAGCAAATAAAGCAAATGGATATTTCAGTTTGAATTCCACCACTTTATCGTCTACAGCTTTCACACTTTCAATGAAATCAATAAACATTACAAATAATGATTTATTGGCAGGATCCATAATACGATTGAAGGAATACACAACGTCTTCAGTGGTAACAGGTGCGCCGTCATGGAAAGTTGCGCCTTCACGTAAAGTAATACGCCATGTTGTTTCATCAACTTGCTCAGGCTCTTTTCCTGCTAAAGCAAGATAAGGTTCACGAGTTGCAGGATGCAAATCCACCAAACCTTCAAAAATGTGCAAGTTTGCGGCATAAGGTGAAGCACCGCTTGATGTCATTGGGTCAAAACCAGTAGAAAGTGGATAAGCAATCCCCGCTTCAATGGTTTTACCTTTAATGTCTGCAGCAAAGGCTTTTGGTGTAAATGTGCCTAATGTGCCACTAAATGCAATACCTGCCCCCACGCCAGCCATAAGTTTCATAAAATGACGACGAGATTCATTAGTTTCAAAGGAAAAATGCTTTGTCATACTAAACTCCTGATGAGTAATAAAATCATATTTTTGGTTTTTAAACCTAGCCAAACATTTCATTCGAAAATGAAGTAAAGCAATCAAATCTTAGAATAAAATGATTTGTATCAATCATAATCATCTTCGATTCATTCTGTCAAAGGGGAAATATTGAATGTGTGATCTACTTCACAGAGTTTTTTGTAACTTGAAACAAAAGCTTTTAACTATGTATAATTTATTATAAATAGATTTTGACTATTGAATCACTAGATAATATGAAATAGCCATCAGAAAAAACGATACTTATAATGACCGCACTTCCCAAGCAAGGGAATAACATTTTAATCAACAATAAAGAGGAAAATACTATGTCAAAAACATCAATCGGTTTAGATAAAAAAGCATCTGAAAAATTAGCAGCAAAATTAAACGAATTATTAGCAACCTATCAAGTCTTCTATACTAACGTGCGTGGTTACCACTGGAACATTAAAGGCGTAAACTTTTTTGAATTACACGCAAAATTTGAAGAAATTTACACAGATTTAGTAGAAAAAGTTGATGAGGTCGCAGAACGTATCTTAACTTTAGGTTACACACCACATAACGGTTATTCACAATACTTCAAAGACTCACGTATTAAAGAAGAGCTAGGTGTATCTAATGCGCAATCTTGCTTAAAAGGTACATTAGAAGGATTAAAAGTATTACTTGAACAGCAACGTGAAATTCTTGAGTTAGCAGGTGAATCTGATGATGAAGGTACAGCGTCTCAAATGAGCGACTACATCAAAGAACAAGAAAAACTTGTTTGGATGTTCCAAGCAGCTTGTCAAACTTGCCATGCTTAATTAAATTTCCATAAAATAAAAACCTGCAGAAAAGCAGGTTTTTATTTTGTCTTTAAAACATATATCTCTTTCTATACCATTAATTCTTGCTTTTACTGATTCTCTTTCTGCGTTTTTTTAAACATCTCTAAACTTTTTTCTTGTAGCTTATCTAATTCTTTAAGCATTTCTTCCGTATAACCTGCTTTTTTAATCCAATACTCTACTTCTTTAGCATCCATATTGCCTTGCCCGTTCTAGTCTCGAGAGACTAATGCTTGAGCGGCTAATTCCTCAATCGCCTCTTGGTTACCTAATTCTGCGGACTTCTTAAGAAAGAATAAAGCTTTATCATCATCTTGCTCAACAATGGCTCCTTCATCGTAGATATAGCTTAACTCAAGTACTGCATCCGCATGATTAAGCTCAGCTGCGCGTTGATAATATTTAATAGATTTAGCTAAATCATTCCCTTCTGAATAATAGACGCCTAATTGAAAAAGTGCTTCTGGCTCATCATTATTCGCTGCCTTTTCTAACCAGAATAATGCCTCTTTGTTGTTTTCAGAATAAAGATCAAAAAAATTCATCGCGAGTAAATACTGTGCATAGCCATATTCTTTTTTTGCGGCTTTAACTAATAAAGGCTTCGCTTTTTTCAATTTATTTTCTTGAATATAAAGATCGGCAAGATTCGTCATCCCTATCGCATTATTCTGTTTTGCTGACATTTCATAGTATTTCATTGCCTCTTTGATACTCAGTGAAGTACCGATTCCAAATTCATAAGCATAGCCTAAAGAATTCGCATAATGCATATCGCCAGAATCCACTTTATTTTTAAGTGCATTGAACCCCTCTTTCATCAATTTTTCATCTTCTTGAATTTCACCTAATTCAATTTTAGCCGCCTCATTCCCTAACTCAATCGAGCTTTTCGCTGCTTGAACAGCTTCCTTCAAATTGTCATTATTTTTTTGATGAATAGATAAGAAAAATAAAGCATCCGCATTCTCCAACTTTCCAGCTCCCCCAAAATACTCTACCGCTTTCGTACGATTCATGGGGCGCGTAATGCCGTAGAAATAATCATATCCTTCTTCATAAAGCGCTTTTGCTTTTTCAACGCGCTGGGCTTGTGTCATTGGTATCTGTTCAATTATCACCAAGTCTGTTAGAGCTTCATTCGATTTCACAGGGATAAGATGAGTTTGTAGATTTAATACGGTTGCAGCAATTAATGCGACGATATTTGTCATTTGGATTCCTTTTATTAGAGAATTATTCTGATTCCATTAAGAATGACAAACGGTTAAATTTCTTCCTTGTATTTGCAAAATTCGGTGAAATTTAACCGCACTTTCATTATTTTTTCTTATTTAATTTTGCTTCTAATGCTTTAATTTTTGCTTTAATTTCTTTATTATCTCGTTTGGTTTCTTTCTTTTCAATTTCGTACCCTTGTTTATAAGCTTCTAATGCTGCATTATCATCTTTGGCAAATTCTTCATAACGTTCTGCAAATTGATAATATAAATTATATGGCGCTTTTTCTTTCTCACTTAAACTTTCATCCAATGCAATTATGTTATTAAATAACGCTTCTGCCATTTCATAATTTCGTTCTACACCTCTACCTTCTAAATAGCGAATAGAAAGCTCATTCATCGCTTCTGCATTCTGTAATCGAAACGCTTCTTCTAATAATTCAATGGCTTTCTTATCATCCTTTTCTACACCTTCGCCATTTTCATATAAATAACTTAATTCAAGCATAGCCTGAGAATCATTCAATTCGGCAGCTTTTTGATAATAATAAATCGCTTTGTTTATATCCTGATTATGATAATAACTAGCTAAATACATGATGGCTTGGAGGTTATTATTTTCAGCAGCTTTATTTAGCCAATAAAGTGATTCTTCTGAGTCTGCTTCATAAATGCTATAACCTAAATTGTATTGTGCCACATCATTATTTTTTTCAGCCGCTTTCAGCATAAGCGGTTTAGCTTTTTCAATTTTATCTTGTTCAAGATAAAGTTCACTTAAATGTCCTAATGACATCGCATTACCTTGCTCAGCCGAAGGGGTAAAAACTTTAATTGCCTGTTTAATATTCTCTTCAGTGCCGATACCGAAACGGTAAGCATAGCCAAGTACATTAGAATAATGTAAATCGCCTTGTTCAACCTTCTCTTTTAATGCCTTAAAGCCAGCCTTATATAATTCTTCAGAATCCCCCAAATATTCCTGTTCGGAAATTTCCGCCAATATATATTTTCCTGCCATGTTTCCTAAAGCAATAGCAGAATCAGCATATGCTCTGGCTTGTTCAAGATCGCCACTTTCTACCGCATTCATCCCTAAGAAAAAGAGAGCATCAGCATGACCTAAATAGGCAGCTTCTTTTAAAAATTTATCCGCTAAAGTACGATCAACGGTTTTTGTGATCCCATATTCATAATCAAAACCTTTCTCATAAAGCGCTTTTGCTTTTTCAAGACGTTGTTCAGGAGTCATTGGGGCTGGTGCACTGATTGTTGATTTTAGTGCATAAGAGGTTGCCGCTGCTGAAGTATGAGAAAGAGGAGAGTCAATTACAGCCGTAGCAATTAATAATGCGATGATATCAATCATTTTTATTCCTTCTATTTTAAGAGCGGTTAAATTTCTACTCTTTTATAAAAACATCGTGAAATCTAACCGCTCTTTATTTGAAATTAATCTTGTGATAATTTTTGAATGCCTTTAACAGGTAACATTAAGGTATCACCCACGAAACATATAATAGGGCGTGAATAATATAGTTATTTACTCAACTATTCAAGAAAAATACCCGCAAAATTTAGAGATTAAAAGAATAGATGGGTTAATGATTCAATTACAAAAAATAAGGGCGTATTACACACGCCCTTAATTTAAACTTATTAAAGTTATAATCAAAATACTTCTTTTCTATACAACTGGTTTTTGTCGATAGAACAATAGCCCTGGTAAGGCTAAGCCCAAAACAAGCGCACCTAAAATAAAGCTGGTATTGATAAAAGAGCTGATCATTTGCTCAAATAATGTATCGGAAAAGCCATAATGATGAATTTGTACGATAGCAATCATGGCTTTATAAGCATGAACACCTGGAATCATTGGAATAATTGCCGCAACGGTAAAGACTTTCGGATGAGCTAAATAACGATGAGATAAATGCACCCCAATAAAACCAATCACACAAGTGGCGAAAAAAGTGGCAAAAACAATTGGAACACCAAAGTGTAGTAATAAAGTTCGTGTGACATGTCCGAGTGCACCTAAAATAGCACAATACTTTAAGGCTTTAGGCGGAACATTAAATACTAAAGCAAATCCTACTGCGGGGATGGCTGCGAAAAGCATATCATCGAGTAAATTCAGTAAAAACATCTATTACCCCACCCAAGAAACAATATTTAAAAGATTTAATGCAAAGACGATGCCTAAACAAGCACCAAAAGTGAGAACCGTAGCGATGGTCCATCGTCCTATTCCCATATTGACATACCCTTTTAAAATATCCGCAAGTGAATTAATCAATGGGAATCCTGGAACGAGTAATAAAACGCTAGAAGCTAATGCGATATGAGGATCATTGCCTAAACTATATTTCAAACTCATACCGGAAATCAGTGAAGCGACAAAAGCGGTAATGGCAAAAACGATGAGTGGATTGTAATGACGTTTAGAAATTTCTTGTCGAACAAACATAGAAATGGCAGAGGCAATAAAGGTGATCGCACAAATTGTCATATCTCCGCCAGAAAGGTGAGCAAAAGAGGCACAAGATAAACCAATCATAAACACCACCAAATAACGGTTATATTTTAGTGGTTTTAACTTATCCAATTTCTTTTGTGCCATAGACAAATCATACAAGTGATGCTCCACGGCAACCACAATGTGCTGAACATCCGTAACGATTTGCATATTAATGCCTTTATCGACATTCTTCCGCACAGTAGTAATACAATGTTGCTTAGAAAGTGTGGTCAATAAGACGGCATTTGCCGTCAAAGCACACTCCACGCTTTCAATGCCTAAAGCTACACCTAATCGCTGAGCCATTTGTACGACGACAGCACTTTCTGCCCCATGCTGTAATAATAACAAAGCGGTTTCCACACAAATACGGGTAACCGCTCGTTGGTATTCCTGATCCATATCTCTGCGCTCTTATAAAGTAAACCTTAGAGATTATAGATCGATGAATAAAAAATACTGAAAAAATGACCGTATCTATGATCCAAGTCAAAAGTTCAGTATCTCCAAAGCCTATGACTTAACAGAGATTAAATGGCTTTATCAAAATACAGCGGCACATTGCTTAACTTAGCCATATTCGTGATATAAGCTAAAACCGCTGGTGGGAATTCGATGCCTTTCACACAAGTAAGATTTCGTAATACCGGGAAAACGATAATATCTTCAAGAGAAAGTTGGCCGTTTAAGGCATTTTCAGATTGAATTAATACAGCTAATTTCTCTAAATCGCCTTTTAAGCGAGCGAGATAGTTTTCGGTCTTCGCAATATTTTCAGCAAAATCCCCAATAAATTCTGTTTTCTTTTTAGTGAAATAATCAACCGCACTCTGGGTTTCAAATTCTGCTAAGCCAATTTGCGTAAAGCGTGCAGTCGTAAGATGACCATAATAACTGCCAACTTCTTTTAACCATGTTTCAATTTCAGGACGAACGTGTTCAGATAAGATTTTTTCACCAAAATGCTTATCTACATAATGCACGATATCCAAACTTTCTGGCATCGCGGTGCCATCTTCTTTGACAAGAATTGGCACGACTTTTTTGCCCACTAAACCAATTGGTGTTGCTTCATCATCATTTGCCAGCACCACAAGTTCTACCGGCAGATTTTTTAAACCGAAAATCATGCGAGCACGTACACAAAACGGGCAATGATCGTAAACATATAATTTCATTTTTTACTCCTCTTTTTCTTGTAATAACTTTCCTAATCCACTTTGTCGTTTTACGGTATTTCTGACCGCACTTTGCCAGATTTTTTCATTAGCAAATACGGAAAGTTGATTTTTCGCACGGGTGACACCGGTAAATACCAGCTCTCGTGAAAGCACTGGGTTGGGTTCTGTTGGTAACACCATGACGGTATGTTCAAACTCCGAACCTTGGGATTTATGAATCGTCATCATAAATGCAGGTTCGTGAGCGGGAATACGACTGGTAGAAACTTCTCGATTGCCAAACCATACTTTGCCTTTCGCTAAACACAAGCCAATATCACCGTTATACAGTTTCACGTTATGATCGTTTTCGGTAATCATAATTGGCTTACCGATATACCAATCATCTTCTTGGCGGAACCAAAGTAGTTTTTCTGCACGCAATGCCAAAGCAATTTCACGATTTAACTCTTCCACACCTAATGCTGAAGCTCGAAGTGCGGTCAAAAATCTCACCGAATTAAAACGGTCTAAAATCGCTTCTGCATAAGTTTTCTCATTACCCTTTTCATCTATAAATTTTGCATTGAGATCTTTCTTCTGAGTAAAATAAGTTTGAAGTTGGGTTAAATAAACACGGTAATTTTCGACCGCACTTTTCACCACTTGGCGAACAGATTCTTTAACGTCTTGAACTTCATCAAAATGATGGAAATGCAACTCTTGTGGATATTCCGAAAAGGTCGCTAAGCTGCCCTCACCGTTTCCTTGTTGAATTTGCTCAGCAAGTTGTTTTATGCCCGAATCATCTCGAAAACGACGACTGAAGGTTAAATGGCAAATGGCATCACGCAGCGGAGTGTGTTCATCTGAAGTTGGAACAGTATAGCCTGTTGTTGTATGAATATAATCAGCTTGAGAAGGGCTATAATCTAGCGTTAAAAACAGTGCAATTTCACCTAATATTGCCCCCGCTTCCACAGAAGCCAATTGAGCTTGGTCACCCAATAAAATCAAACGCGTTTCGGGTTTTAAGGCTTGCACCAGTTTCGCCATCATAGGCAAATCAATCATCGAAGTTTCATCCACCACTAGCACATCAATTTGCAGTGGATTATGTGCATGATATTTCACACTATCGGTAAAAGGTCGAACGCCTAGTAGGCGATGCAACGTTTCTGCGGTTTGAGGAATAGATGCGCGTAACTCATCTGAAATCGGCATTTGTGCCAAAGCGTTTTCGATAGATTCTGTTAAACGCGCCGCGGCTTTTCCTGTTGGCGCAACCAATTTAATATGAAGCTTGCCACTAAATAATTCTTGTAATACGCATAACAAGCGAGTGACTGTCGTGGTTTTCCCTGTTCCAGGGCCACCTGTAATCACAGAAAATGGGCTTTTCACTGCCGTTGCGACTGCTACTTTTTGCCAATCAACTTGCGCTTGTTGCTGAGGAAAATAACGATCTAATAAGGTTCGAATTTGTTGCGGTTCCACCGATAAAGTGCGGTCATTTTTCAATGCATTTTTAATATATTGCGCAACGCGGAATTCATCTTGCCAAGCTCGATAGAAATAAATCGCCCCAAATTGAAACGCAAGAGGCGCAATCTGATTTTTAGGATCTTGTGTAAAAGCAATATGCCCCGCTAAGGCTGATTGCCATTTTGATACCGGAAGCGAACCGATCTTTTCATCGATAAGCGCTAAAAAATCCGTTTCAGTATTACGATAAGCTAAGCCGAATAAATTACGTTCTAAGAAACGATCTAACACACAACAAGTATTACCTTGCGTATAGCTCCAGTTACAAAGTGCGGCTAACAAAATCGCTAAATTTTGGACGGGCTCAGCATAGCCTTTATCTTTTTGTTTATCAGCAATTAATTGAGCAAAATAATAATCGCCTTGAGTAATCATACCTTGTTCTTGCAAGGATTTTAATAGGCTTAACATTAAAATAATTCCTCTAATTGTTGGATTAATTGCCAATCTGGTTTATCAAAAAAGATGCCTGATTGTGGCGAACAATTCATTCCACGTAAAAATGCATAGACCACACCACCAAAATCTCGGTTGTAATCGTAGTGAGGTAAACGTGTTTTTAAATAACGGTGTAATGCCACCACATACAACAAGTATTGCCAATCATAGTGATGCTCTGACATGGCTTTTTTCAATGCAGCTTGGTCGTAATCCTTTAATACCTCACCCAAGAAATTCGATTTGTAATCAAGCAAATAATATTTATCTTGATGACAGAAAACTAAGTCCATTGTGCCTCGCACCATGCCTTGAATATCCTCAAACTGTAACGGTTCTGATGGCAAATGATGCAAGGTTGCTAACGCTCGATTAAAACCTGCGACATCAAAATGGCTTGAAATATTGAGATAAAACGCCAACTCTTTTAAGCATTGTTTTTCGTTAATCTGAGCAAGGGTAAGATCATTATTTGGCAAAATTGGCGTACTGAGTATTTGTTCAAACCACTGTTGGACTGCAGCAAACTGCTCTTCCGCAAGATTCAAATCCTGACATAATTTTTCAATGTTTTCTTTCTCTGCCAATTGAGCAAAAGGCACCTTTTCAAAATAACGATGCAACACAGTACCGATTTGTGTTCCACGTGGGAAATCTAAAACCATTTCATCGTGATCATGAGCAAGTGCGGTCAGATTTTCAGTGATATTTTCTATTGAAATCGACGCATCATAATCTTTCGCATCATCAAAAATGAGCGATTTTTTTACCGCACTTTCATTCAAATAAACTTTGCGTTGATGGGTTTGTTCAATGCCACTAAAGCTCGTCACTCGCCAATCTTGTTCAATTTCACCTTGGAAAATTTCCGCACTTAAATTTTCTTGAGAAATATTTAAGGTAAGTGGTTCACTGGCTTGTAACACATCGGTTAATTCAATCGATACATCATTGGGTAAAAGCTGCTTAAATTTTTCCAATAATGGCTGCGTGTCCCAATTATTTGGCAAATCGAGTTTTCGACCAATTTCACCTTGCGTTAAAACATACAATAAAGCATTCCATTTTTTATCAAAGGCTTTCGGTAACACAAAGGCCATTTGATATTTTGCTCGGGTTAATGCCACATAAAGCAAACGCAATTCTTCCGCAAAAACTTCTTCTGTTAATTCATCCAAGTGTTGATCTTGCATATCCCACAAGGTTTTCTCTTCATCACTGTCGTAATATAAATTAAACAGTTTCTTCTGCTTGCCTGATTTTGTTGGGTCTTTTGCTTCATTACCTAAAAATGGCAACCAAACCAAATCATATTCCAACCCTTTAGATTTATGGATAGTCACAATCTTCACTAACTGGCGTTCGCTTTCTAAACGAATTTGAGCTTCTTGACGACCATTATCTTGAATTTGCTTTTCAAACCAGCGCAATAATGCCGCTTCACTTTCATTTAATGCGGCTGCTTGCTGTAAAATTTCAGCTAAATGTAATAAATCCGTCAGTTTTCGTTCGCCATCAGGCCGAGATAAGAGTTTTTCTGTGATATTTTCAGCTAAAAGTAAATGGTGCAACATCGGCAAGACGCCTTGGCGTTGCCAAATTTGTTGATACTCTGCAAATTTTTCTGCCCAACGTTGCCACTGAATTTCATCCTGGTGAATTTGGTGAATTTCAGCTGCATTTAAGCCGAAAAGTGCGGTCGCAATTGCATTTAAAATTGGGCGTTCCGTCACACTCAAACAGGCTTGCAAAATCAAGGCTAGTTCTTTTGCTGTGTTACTCTCAAAGACATTTCCCCTATCCGAAAGGTAAACCGAAGCGATACCGAGTGCTTGCAATTCTTTCTTCACGAGATCCGCTTCGGTATAACCACGCACCAAAACGGCAATATTTTCTGCTCGCAATGTTTGATTTTCTGCTTTGCTTTCATTCGGAAAAACAACCGGATTTTCAGCCGCACTTTTTAACCATTGCTGAATTGATGTTGCGCAAGCTTTCGCATAATCTTGCTGGGTGGATTTGTCTTTATCGTTAATGTAAAAACGGAAGGCTGGCTCAGGTTGATTATTCAACTGAAAAACAAGATTCTTCTTGGCTGCGCCGACATTTAAAAATTCAATATTTTTATAAATAAAGGGGGCATTTTTAAAATCAAATAATCGATTTACCCCTTCCACTAAAGGTTGGGATGAACGGTAATTTGTGCCTAAATTAAAACGTTCATTCGCTTCTTTTGCTGCTTTTAGATAAGTGAAAATATCGGCACCACGGAAACGATAAATCGCCTGTTTTGGATCCCCGATCATCATAAAGCCAACATTGCCAGACGCGGTTTCATTACGATAAATTTTAGAGAAAATTTGATACTGCAACGCATCCGTATCTTGGAATTCGTCAATCATGGCAAAAGGATATTGAAAACGAATTAATTCCGCTAACTGTTCTCCGCCCTCACCATGTAATGCCTCTTTCAATAAGCGTAATAAATCATCAAAGGATTTTTCAGGGTGATTTGCTTTGTATTCAAGAAGTTTCTTTTGAATACCTTGACGATAGTGATAAAGAATGATTTTTTTTAATAAATCACTTGGTTGATGTTTTTCAACCAATTCTTCAAGTTCCGCAAAAATTGGAGCATAAAACGGTATAGCCGCTTTTTTATTTTTCGTTTTTTCTGTCGGCTTTTCGTATTTTTGTTCAATCGAAGATTGTAAAAAATACTTCCTTAATATTTCATGAATTTCATAGTCTAGTGGATTATTTGCCCATTCATTAATCTGTTCAATCCATGTTTTAAGACGTTCTTTTTGGTAGCTTCTACGACTGAGAGATGTGAGCTGATCTTTTGGATAATCTTTTGTTATTTCCTCCATGATAATGGAGGAAATTTTATCTACATTTTTTAACCAAAAAACTTTTAAAGCTTCAACAGCTTTTAATCGCTCTCCCACACTTTTCTGTAAAAATTCATCAATTGACAACGACAAGCTTTGTTGGTTGTCCGTCGCTACCGATACATCTTTGTTTAAATCCGATTCTAAAATACTTAGCACATCATCAGGCGAACCTAACTCTTTCGAGATAAAATTAGCAATCTCGAAAGGTTGGGAATAAAAATGCTCCCGCCAAAATTCATTTGCAAATTGTTTGAGTAAATCAGACTGATCTTTGAGAAGTTTTAAATTGAAATGTACGCCTGAATTAAAAGCATGTTGCATCAGCATTCGGCGACAAAAACCGTGAATGGTATAAATAGAGGCTAAATCTAAATTTTGTTCGGCCAGCTTTAAGCGGCGAAGTGCAGTGGGAACATCCTCTAAATAAGGCAACAACTCCGCTAAAAATTGATGTTCCCCAGTAAAAATCGCCTTATCTTGCTTTTCATAATATTCAGAAAAAACCAAAATTGCCGCCGTTAAACGTTCCCGAATTTTGCGTTTTAAATCTTCCGTCGCCATTTCAGTAAAGGTTACGACCAAAATCTCTTCCACATTCAACGGACGAGAAAAACAATTCTCACCAGCCTGTAAAAGTAAACGAAGATAGATAGAACCGATGGTATAGGTTTTCCCTGTACCGGCAGAGGCTTCAATTAAATTGACTTGATTTAAGGGTAATGAAATGGCATTAAGTGCGGTTGATTTTGGGCTCATTTTTTATTTTTCTGTAAACATTAGAGTGCCCCTATTGTAGGGATTTAGCTGAGGGATTTCCATAAAAAATGCGGTGAAATTTCACCGCACTTTAATCTTTATCTTATTATTTTAGAACGTTAAAACTTTATCCGCCCATAATGTCCACTCGGATACATCATCTAAGGTACCAAGGGTCACGCCGTCAATTAATTTAGCGTCTAATAAACCACGTGCTTTTACGCAGCTGGTGCATAATTTAATTTCAGCACCTTGTGCCGCTAAGATGTCGATAAGCTGTTGGATATTGAAACCTTCATTTGGGTTTTGCCCAGCAATACCGCATAAAATCGCATCAGAAAAGCAGAATAATTTAATATTCACATCCTTGCTGTGCTCTTCTTTCATATTAATGGCGAAACGAACAGCATTAAACGTTTTTTCTCCGCTATATGTGGAATCATTGACGATAAAAAGAATATTTTGCATGACGCACTCCTTGTTACAATGCTATAAGAATGAAGGCGTAATAAATTACGCCTTTATGAAATCAGCCAACCCAAACGAACTTGGCTACAAATAATAAAGACACCACCCACACAGGGGCATTGATCTCGCGTATTCTACCTGTACAGGCCTTCATGACGCAATAGCTAATAAAACCAAATGCGATACCTTCAGTAATAGAATAAGTAAATGGCATCATCGCTGCAGTGATAAAAGCAGGTGTTGCTTCAGTTAAATCATCCCAGTGTACACGAATAAGACTGGATGCCATTAAAATCCCTACATAGACTAATGCCCCTGCGGTTGCATAAGCCGGCACGACACTAGCAAGCGGCGAGAAGAAAATAGTAAGTAAGAATAAAATACCAACTGTTACTGCCGTTAAACCTGTTCTACCACCGACTGAAACCCCTGCGCCACTTTCAATATAGGTACTGATAGCTGAGGTTCCGATATAAGAACCAACCACAGCACTCACGCTATCCACATAAAGGGCTTGTTTCATTTTCGGGAAACGACCTTTTTCATCACTGAAACCTGCTTTATCGGTTACGCCTAATAAGGTGCCTGATGAGTCAAATAGGTTTACTAAAAGGAAAGAGAAAATAATGCCGAGCAAAGCCGTATCTAAAGCACCAGCAATATCGACTTTTCCTACAACCGCACCTAAGCTTGGTGGCATAGAAACAATGCCGTGGAAGGTAACTTGGTCATCAATTAAAAGCGCTAAACCAGTGACTACCGCAATAGAAATTAAAACCCCAGAGAAAATATTACGTGCAGCTAAAACTACGATAATAAAGAAACCTAATACGCCAAGCAGAATTTTCGGATCATGTAAATTGCCTAATGCCACTAAGGTTGCAGGATTCGCGACAATCAATCCCATATTTTTAAACCCAATTAAGGCAATAAAAAAGCCGATTCCTGCACCAATTCCTACGCGCAGTGAAAGCGGAATCGAAGCCATTAACCAATAACGGATTTGGAATAAGGTGAGAACAAATAAACCAATCGATCCCCAGAAAATGGTACCCATGCCCACTTCCCATGAATAACCGAGTTTACCGACTACCACATAGGCGAAAAACGCATTTAATCCCATAGCAGGTGCAAGGGCGATAGGTAAATTACTGAATAATCCCATCGCAATGGTACCCAGTGCAGCAATTAAACACGTGGTAACGAAAACAACTTGTTTATCCATTCCCGCATCACCCAATACGGATGGGTTTACAAACACGATATACACCATGGTAAAGAATGTTGTGATACCAGCGATAATTTCGGTTTTGGTGGTACTGCCCTTTTCTTTAATCGAAAAAAGGCGTTCAAGTAAAGATTGTTGCATTGTTTCCCCCTTAATAGCCTTGGTGATAAATCGATTCAAGTAGCTTCACTCCTAACAAGGCAATATTGAAACGTTGTTCATCGGCAACTGTCCAAAATTCGACGCCATTTTCAACCGCACTTTGTTGGCTGATATGCAATTTTACGCTTTCTTCACCATTTTCGTTTTCACCATTAATCACGGGCGTAATAAGGCTATCGTGTAATTCAATTAATTCGCTTTGTTGTGGTTGGAAATCAAATTCATAATCTGAAAGTGCCGTCACTTTTTGTGCCATGCCGTAGAAGACAGGCACTTGAATTTGATGGAAAATGACATTGTCTAACTGCGGGAAGATTTTTTGTAATTGCAGATTTAAATTAGCCGCTTGTTGTGGAAACACATCAAAGGCAAAACGGGTTTCACCTTCTTCCAATGGCATACCATTCAGTAAACGAGCAGTTTGTCCCGCAAGTTTATTCACGGTTTCACCATCCGTATATGAAGCCGGTAAAAGTGACGTCGCAAAAACTTGAGTTAAATTTGTTTGTTGAACGATTGGTAGTAGAGATAATGCTAATTGACTCACTTGCGGATCGGGTAAACTCACAATGTTACGTTGTCTTAATTCAGTCAGACTTTCTTCATTGATTGTAGGGACAACAACAGGAACATCAGACAATGCAGAACAAATCCCTTTTAAATCAATCACCACACAGCCACTTTCTGCGGCTTGAGCTAATAAAGGCGCTTGGTCAATTTGGCCTGCGAAGAAAAGATAATTAACGCTATCCCACTCAATCTCATCAGTGGCTAATTGAGCAACCGCTTTATTGCGAAAACGCACCGCTTGCTCTTCTTCAAAAGGATAAATTTCTACAATAGAAACCTTGCCTACATCTAGCTCACTTTGTTCAAGTGCTTCGGCAATTTTTTCACATAGATCAAATTCTGCTGCAATAGCAATATTTAGGCTTGCGTCCATTTTTCTCTCCGCTGTAAAATGTTCTGAACCGATTCATTCTACAGAAAAAAGACTGATAAATACATAAGGAAATCAGATGACACCGGCAATTGATTTACTGAAGAAAAATAAAATTCCTTTTACTCTCCATACTTATGATCATGACCCTAATAATACCCATTTTGGCGATGAAGCCGCTGAAAAACTTGGGCTTGATCCGCACCAATCCTTTAAAACACTTTTAGTCGCTGAAAATGGTGATCAGAAAAAATTAGCGTGTTTTGTGCTTTCTACGGCAAATATGTTGAGTTTAAAGAAAGCGGCAAAATCAATTGGTGTAAAAAAAGTCGAAATGGCTGATAAAGATGCAGCACAAAAAAGTACGGGGTATTTAGTTGGCGGCATTAGTCCATTAGGTCAAAAGAAACGGGTAAAAACAGTGATAAATTCGACCGCACTTGAGTTTGATACGATTTTTGTCTCAGGTGGGAAACGCGGATTAAGCGTCGAATTAGCGCCTCAAGATTTAGCTAAATTACTGAACGCCGAATTTGTCGATATTATTGACGAAGAATAGAAGAATAGAAAAAGAAAAGCCCGAATGAATCGGGCTATTATTTTTATATGATGTTGTGTTTATTTGAATTAGAAACTTGATGTATCTTGGAATAAGCCAACTTTTAAATCGGTTGCAGTATAGATAACTCGACCATCTACTTCCACTTCACCATCAGCCATTCCCATTACTAATTTGCGATTAATTACGCGTTTCATATTGATGCGGTAAACCACTTTTTTCGCGGTTGGTAAGATTTGTCCAGTAAATTTCACTTCACCTACGCCTAATGCACGGCCTTTACCTTTACCGCCAACCCAGCCAAGGAAGAAACCCACTAATTGCCACATCGCATCTAAACCTAAACAGCCTGGCATAACTGGGTCACCGATAAAGTGGCAACCAAAAAATGGTAAATCTGGATGAATATCTAATTCCGCTTCAATATACCCTTTACCAAACGCACCGCCATCTTCGGTCATTTTCACAATGCGATCCATCATCAACATCGTCGGTGCTGGAAGTTGCGGGCCTTCTTTACCAAATAATTCACCACGACCAGAAGCTAATAAATCTTCATAGGTGTAGCTGCTTTTAATGTTTGGTGTACAGGTGTTTTCCATTTTTTATTTCCTTGTATATATAGTTTTGCTTGGTTACAAACAATAAGTGCAGATTCTATGGGGATTTATAAGAAATGTAAACAGCGAACACTTGTTAGCTAAACTTGTCGGATCAGTCAGTAAAATTCATATAAAAGAAAAGCGAACTCAAGGTTCGCTTTAAAGAAATTAAGATTTAAAGAAATCTAACCAGTTTTTTTTCGGCGTTTCCGAACGGAAAGCAATTCGATTTTGAATTAAACGTGCAATAGGCTCTTTGCCCTTCGCATATTCTTCTTTCTCTTCCAATAAATCGCGGTCAAATAGAATTTTGGCTGTTTGATAAATATCCTCGACTTGATAGATAAAGAACTGCTCATTTTTCACCGCTTCAATCACTTCATCAGATAAGCTTAGTTGTTGAATCGTCGTCGCAGGAATAATCACTCCTTGTTTACCCGTCAAACCGCGACGTTGGCAAATGGTGAAAAAGCCTTCAATTTTATCATTCACTCCACCTACCGCATGCACCAAACCAAATTGGTCAATGGTACCGGTAATGGCAATATTTTGTGGCAATGGCAAATCGGATAACGCGCTGACTAATACGGAGAAAATAGCTAAAGACGCACTGTCACCATCAATTTCACCATAAGATTGCTCAAACACTAAAGACGCAGAAAATGGTAACTGTGATGGCAACTCTAAGATACTTGCCAAGCAAGCTTCAGAAATCATCATACCTTTTCCGTGAAGGTTACCCGCTAATTCGTTTTTACGTTCCACATCCACAACTTCACCATCACCAAACTGCACTAAACAGCTGATACGAGAAGGTTCACCGAAACAAACGGGAGTGCCCGGATATTCAATCACAGACAAGCCATTAATTTGCCCAACAATTTCACCGTTGGTTTCTACATAAATTTGTTCGTTCAGGATATCCGCATAAGTACGTTCACGTAAAAAACCGTGCTGTTCGTTCTTTTGTTTAAAAGCTTGCTCAAAATCAACCGCACTTAAGGTTTGTTTTTGTGACAACGTCGCAGCATTGAGTAGCATTTCTGTTGTTTTTAACGGTGAAATGTTAATTAAAAAGCGCTCTTCACTCTCACGCACCAGTAACTGATAGAGTTTATTTAATGCAGTTAAGTCTAAATCGAGCTCATATTTTGAGGCTAATGCCAACACATAATTAGCCCAATTTTCTTGTGCTTTTGGTTGTGCAACAGAATAATAGCTTTCAATTTCAGCATAATCAGCCAAGCTGTAAAGATCTTCTTCTAACTCACCTAAGGTCGCAATTTCAGTGCGGTTGCCTAAAATCACTACTTTTAAATTAAGTGGATAACTTGGAATATCGCAAGGCAAGGTTTTAAATGGATGAGCTGAATACCAATCAAAAGTTTGCGTTTGTAAAATATGCTTTAAGCGTTGCCATAAATCAAATTGGCTCAGCATTGTTGCTGCGCTTAAAATCAACACACCACCATTGGCTTGATGCACTAAACCTGGTGTAAGCAAAATATCTTGCGAACTAGGATGAACACGCACACTACCAAAAAGGGTAAATTGATCAGCATGCAATGCCTTCAGCACATCACCTTGTGCGGCAAAATTATCTGTGAGAGATTGAGCTGGCTCAGTATAAATACGAGGAAAAGAAAAAGAATCCCCCTGCTCAACTACATAATTCACCCCAAAAACAGACCGCTCTTTTGGTTGTTCTTGACGAATAAGTTCAGTTAATAAATCGGCATATTCTGCTTGGTCATCGGCTTTTAAAACCAACAAAGAACGACGAGGTTGTTTTAAGAATAACGAAATCGCTTTTGTGGCGTGTTTTTGTAATGACCAAAAATCAGCCTTTTCAGCTGAAAGTTCAGTAATCGATAATTCTGGTTGTAAGGCTTGCCAATTTAAGGCTTGTTCCGAAGATGTTGAAGTCACGACATATCTCGCTTTAATTAAATTAGCGGTATTATCGCACACTTCACCCTGAGTGAAAATCCGTTATAAAAATCTACTGGAAAAATTTATTTAAACAGCGTATATTTATGAGGTTACCACGTCACTAAAAAGTATAATAAAACGATGAAATACCAAAAATTAGAAAACCAAGAAGCAAACTGGAAATGGATTTATCTCATTCGCAAACATCGCGAAGGGGAAAAAATTACCCGTTATGAAGAAAAAAGCTTAGAAGAAAGCAAAGTTCAAGAATTAATAGAATGTCAGAATTATCCTGAAAAAATCGAGGAATGGATTAAAAATCACCTTTCTCTTGATTTACCTATTAAGCTTGATCAGGCTATTCGTGCAAGACGTAAACGCTTTTTTAATGCAGAAAAACAATCAACGAAGAAGAAGTCTATTGATTTAGAATATGGTGTTTGGCTTCGTTTGTCTAAATATTCAAGAAAAATGAAAATGACACTTTCTGAAACCATCACTTATATGATTGATGAACGTGAAAGCAAAGCATTATATGAAAGCCAAATGACGGCAATGAAAGCCGGTTTGAAAAACTTGCTCAATAAATAAGATGAAAAAAGCCAAGGCCGAAACCTTGGCTTTTGATTATGCTAAATAGAGAAAATTTTGAAACGTTTTAGCGTTTCGCTTATTCCGCAATCGGAATTATTTTTGTGGCGTGAGATCCTTTGTCGCCGTGAATCACTTCAAATTGCACGCGTTGTCCCGCTTTCAATGAACGGTAACCATCCATTTCAATTGCTGAATAATGTGCAAAGATGTCTGTATCCACGCCTTCTGCAGAAATAAACCCAAATCCTTTTGCGTTGTTAAACCATTTTACTACACCAATTTCCATAGTAGACCTCTATAGGCTTCGCCCTTAATACTTAAAAACAATAAGACTCATGCCTTATCACCTCAATTGGAAATATATTCAAACATTTTATTTTTTTATGCAACAACGAAACTTTAAAAATGATACATTGATCACAAAATTTTTACTTATTTATTATCAGAAGTCTCTTTATCATCTTTTTGATGAATTTCACGTAATGCTTTTGCCACAATTTGAATTGCTTCACCGCTACTAATTCCTTGCGCCATTAATTCCTGAATTTGTTCTACTGCTTTTTGTTGTTGTTCATGGGTTAAATTAATATCTAACATGATTTCTTCTCGTTAAATTGACCAATTAAATAATTCCAACACTTGCTTCCATTGTTCATCTAAACCAGCCTTAATTTCTATTTTGATTAAATGAATAGGATGCTCAAAAATAAGTGTGTCTGCGTGTAAGAATAAACGCTGACAGCCTGAATGTTCCGTCAATGCACGATTTTGATGTAAATCACCATATTGTGTATCCCCTAAAATAGGATGAAAGATATGTTTCATGTGACGTCGTAACTGATGTTTTCTGCCTGTTTGAGGAATGAGCTTCACCAAGGAATATCTAGTGGTTTGATAACGCCCTACCGCATAAGGCATTTCCACAATGTTTAAGCCCTCATAATCTGTTACCGCCTCTTGAGGGGCTTTATCTTCTTGTGCAAACTTATCTGCAATCTTATCTAATTGGATTTTAAGGGGATAATCAATCTGTCCTTTGCCTTGCAAATACCCTCGTACAATCGCCAAATAAGATTTTTGCACCGTTTTCTGTTCAAATTGCTGACACATTAAATTTGCGATTTCACTATTTAAAGCAAACAGCAAAACACCTGAGGTGGGGCGATCTAATCGATGAATAGGAAAAACATGTTGCCCGATTTGATCGCGCAAGGTTTGCATCACAAATTGCGTTTCATGAGTATCAAGCCAGCTGCGATGTACCAACATACCTGCAGGCTTATTAACGGCGACAAGATATTCGTCTTGATATAAGATCTCTAACATTTATTGATTTTGTAATAAGGCTTCTAATTCACGTAACGGCGTTAATAATTCAACTAAAAAATCTTCTTCTGCTTCTTTAAACGCTTCCTCTAAATAAGGCGACACCGCAATTTTTGAGGGTAACTCAGCGCCACTTTCAAGTAAGGCAAACATTCTTGGAATAAAAATCCATTGCAACCATTCTTCTGGTGACATGGTATCAATAGCAAAAGGCTCTTCACTTAAAAAAGCATCTTGTGAAGGTGGAACCGCTTGCCATAAATCAAGTTTTTGCATAGCAAGTTGTAATTGTTGAAGATGAAGTTTTGTTTGATTACGCATGATTTCCCCTATTTATAAACAAGCGGCGTATTCTACGAGCATCAATTCACACTGTAAAGTGCGGTCAGTTTTAGCGATGAATAATCGAAAAGTCAGAATACCGTTTATCTTCAATATAATCGACTAAGACCCGTTCAACAGTTGCAGTTCTTGGCCCGACTTTTAACCAATCATAAAAGTATTGCAGTTGGTCATCATTGCCTTCCGCAATGATTTCGACACTTCCGTCTGTACAATTTCTTACCGTGCCTTTAATACCAATTTTCTCTGCTTCTTTCCACGTAAAATAACGAAACCCGACACCTTGTACTCGCCCATATACGACAAATCGTTTTGCCATAATTTGCTCCTTTGTTACAAAAACTTTTTAAAAATTAACCGCACTTTCCTATTCCCATTTTTTAAAATTTAGCATAGCATTACAACCATCTAATTTCATTCAAAAAATAAAAGGAGTAATTATGAAATTATGTAAGTTTGCTTTAGGTGTTGTTGCCCTTGCAGTCAGTGCGAGCAGCTTAGCCGGCATGGTCACCACCTCATCGAACCTTGAGTTTCTTGCTATCAATGGCCAAAAAGCCAGCAAATCCCTTCTAAAAGAAAAAAAATCATTCAATGCTGAAGCTGACCAAACACAACAGGTTGTGGTACGTTTAGGTGAGATCGTCGGTACCGGTTCTAGCCAAGGACTTTTTGAGTCTAACCCTGTTATTGTGACTTTCAAAGGTACGGCTGATGATGTTGTGGTATCTGCAGAAAAAATTCGTTCTCAAGAAGATGGCGAAAAATTTAATGCACAACCACAAATTACCGTTAAAACTAAATCAGGTAATGTGATTGATGCTAAAGTGGATACCTTAAAACAAGAAGGTTTATTCCCATCAGCGAATATTGTTAACGACCTTGCTGAGTATAATGCATCTAATGCACCAGCAGCGGTTTCAGCTTTAGCGGCACCGGCAGTAGGTATGATGCCTGCAGCATCAGGAAAAGCAGCAAAAGGCAAAGTGGTTGTTCAAGGTGAAAACGTTGCAGAACAACAATTACAATACTGGTTCCAACAAGCAGATAAAGAAACTCAAACTCGTTTCTTAAACTGGGCAAAAAAACAAAAATAATCGTTTTTTTAACCGCACTTTGATAAAGAAGTGAGCCTCCCCGCTCACTTTTTTATCATCCATTTTTTAGTCATAAAATAATAAGCAAGGATATCAACATGAATCAATGGCTTAATGCAAAAGTAATCGCTTCAATACCTATTTTTATTGCAGTGAATATCGCAGCGTTTGGCGTCTGGTTTTTTGATATTTCTACGCAATCTATGCCCTTAATTTTAGGGATTATTGCAGGCGGTTTAGTGGATTTAGATAACCGTCTAACTGGGCGATTAAAAAATATTTTTTACACATTAATTGCCTTTTCTATTTCAACCTTTATCGTTCAACTCAATATTGGTAAACCCATTCAATACGTATTGCTGATGACCATCATCACCTTTTTATTTACGATGGTTGGCGCCGTGGGTGAACGTTATCGAACCATTGCGTTTGGTACGCTGGTGGTAGCCATTTATACCACTCTCACTTATACACCAGATAATTCTGCAAGCTGGTTTATTAATCCGGTGATGATTTTATTAGGTACTTTGCTTTACAGTATTGTGACCATCATCGTCTATCTCTTTTTCCCAAACCGTCCAGTACAAGAAAGCGTGGCAAAAGCGTTTTGTGCCTTAGGCAATTATCTAGATGCAAAATCAGAATTTTTTGATCCTGATGAGATTGATGAAATCGAGAAAAAACACCTTAATTTTGCGATGAAAAACACCAATGTGGTGGATGCCTTCAATCAAGCGAGAACAGCTCTTTTCTATCGTATTCGTGGGCAACATCGCCATGCTCGCACACAACGCATGATCCGCTATTATTTTGCTGCGCAAGACATTCATGAGCGTGCAAATTCGACACATTTTGATTATCGACAAATTGCAGAACAACTCAAAAATACAGATTTAATTTTCCGTATTCAGCGCTTGCTCGAATTACAAGCGCAAGCCTGTCACGATATTACGGCTTGCCTGCGTCAAAATACGCCTTATCACTATAATATTCGCGTAGAAAAAGCATTAATGGGGACAATTCAATCCCTTGAGCTTTATAGTAAAGAACATACCAATCAAAACAATGTGTTGCTTGCCCTTCAAACACTTATTGATAACCTGCAAAGCATTAACTGGCAGCTACGTCAGCTTGAGCAAGAAACCAGTGAAAATGATCAAACGGCACAAATCCATACTGAGCAAATTACAGGCCTAAAAAATATTCTTTCAGTTATTGGAAGTAATTTTACCTTCGAATCACCACTTTTCCGTCATGCTATACGTTTGTCTATCGTGGTATTTTTATGTTGCTCCATTGTTGAATTTTTCCAATTTAATTTAGGGTACTGGATTTTGCTTACAGCAGTATTTGTGTGTCAACCAAACTATTCGGCAACAAAAGTGCGGTTACGTCAGCGTATTGTCGGTACGATTTTAGGGGTGGTTATTGGCTCTTTATTGCCTTACCTCAACCCTACATTAGAGATGAAACTTGGCTTAATGGTGGTGACCAGTACGCTCTTTTTCTTCTTCCGAAGTAATAATTACAGTTTCTCCACGTTCTTTATTACGCTGCAAGTGTTGATCAGCTTTGATGTGATGGGATTTGATACTCAGGCGGCGCTCTTTCCTCGCCTCATCGATACCGTATTAGGTTCAGCCATTGCATGGTTTGCGGTTTCTTATTTATGGCCGGATTGGAAATATCTGCAACTCGATAAAGTGAGCCGCCAAGCGATTCAAAGTGATGCACAATATTTATTGCACATCATCAGCCAACTACAATTTGGTAAAAGCGATGATTTGAAATACCGTATTGCACGCCGTAATGCTCATCAATATGCGGCAGCACTGAGCACAACGGTTTCCAATATGAATAATGAACCGAAGAAATATCAAGCCTATTTGCAGGAAGTTTTTGACTTGTTAGAAATGAATTATTCTCTGTTGAGTTATATTTCTGCTTTAGGGGCATATCGCTATAAAATGACGCAGTTACAGCAAACTACAGAATTTTTAGCAGACTTTTATCCTGTGGCGAAAAAGGTTTTATATACGCTGGAAAATATTGAAAAGCTTCGTCCTGAAATCTTTGCCAAACTACAAGGTAATATCGAGCAAAGCCTAAAAGAAATTCAGTTGGATGAAAATCAAACTAAAGCAGATATGGCTTTTGCGTTACCATATCAGCAACTTAACTTGATTTCTCAATTGCTGCCTCAGCTGTATCGCTATTTCCAACATAGTCAGAAAGAATCCATTACCAAATAAAAAACAAAGGAAAAACTGACCGCACTAACCCAAATTTTTTATTGTTCTCAGTGCGATAAATAGAGATAATACGCCACTTATGTAAAATAAATTTAGACGCAATGACACATTACATTCTACTCATTATCAGCACCGCATTAATCAATAACTTTGTTTTGGTCAAATTCTTAGGACTTTGTCCATTTATGGGCGTGTCCAAAAAGATTGAAACGGCAATTGGTATGGGGCTTGCTACGACATTCGTATTAACTGTAGCATCACTGTGTTCTTATTTAGTCGATAATTATATTTTAATGCCGCTAAACGCCACATTCTTGCGCACGTTAGTCTTCATTTTAGTGATTGCCGTTGTGGTTCAATTTACCGAAATGGTGATCAATAAAACAAGCCCATCTCTCTATCGTTTATTAGGGATTTTCTTACCCCTGATTACCACAAACTGTGCAGTACTCGGTGTGGCATTATTAAACGTGAATTTGGCACACAATTTAACAGAATCTGTCATTTATGGTTTTGGTGCGTCTTTAGGTTTCGGGTTAGTTTTAGTTTTATTTGCGGCCTTACGTGAACGTTTAGTTGCTGCAGATGTACCCATTACGTTTCGTGGCTCGTCTATTGCGTTAATTACGGCCGGTTTGATGTCTCTTGCCTTTATGGGCTTCGCCGGGTTAGTAAAATGATTTATCTCTTAATGTTTATTACTGTGACAGTGATTTTTCTCGGCTTATTTTGGAATAACACTAAAAAATAATGTTTATCTTAATTTCAGTAACCGTTCTCGCTTTAATTTTTGGTGCGATTTTAGGTGTTGCTTCGATTAAATTAAAAGTCAAAGCTGATCCTATCGTCGAAAAAATTGATGCCATCTTACCGCAAAGCCAATGTGGGCAATGCGGCTATCCTGGTTGCAAGCCTTATGCCGAAGCGATTGCCAATGGTGACGTTATCACAAAATGTGTGCCTGGTGGTCGCCCAACGGTAGTAAAAATTGCCGAAATCATGGGCGTTGATGTGCCCGCAATGGATGATGTGGCTGAACCAGAAGAAATGGTTGCCTTTATTGATGAAAATATGTGTATCGGCTGTACCAAATGTATTCAAGCCTGCCCTGTTGATGCCATTATCGGTACAAACAAAGCCATGCATACTATTATCCCTGATCTCTGTACTGGCTGTGAACTTTGTGTGGCACCTTGTCCGACAGATTGTATTTCCATGATTAAAGTGAAAAAAGATATTGATAATTGGGACTGGAAGTTTGATCCTAAATTAGTCATTCCGGTTGTAAATACCACAGAAATCGAGAAAAAATTAGTGGTTGGGGAGTCGGAATCACATGGCTGATGTATTAACGAGATTTAAATCCGGCAAGATTTGGGATTTTAAAGGCGGTATTCATCCACCTGAAATGAAATCTCAATCAAACCAATCCCCAATTCAGCAATCAGAACTTGCTCATGACTTTTATGTACCCATTAAACAGCATGCTGGTTCTGCGGGTAATGTATTAGTTAAAGAAGGTGATTATGTCCTTAAAGGCCAACCTCTAACACAAGGTGATGGCTTAAGAACCTTGCCTGTTCATGCTCCGACTTCTGGTACGGTAAAATTTATCGGAAAACATGTTGCACCTCATCCTTCTGGTTTAACCGAGGACATGATTCATATTCAAGCGGATGGTTTGGATAAATGGCGTGAGCAATTTCCACTTGAGGAATTTTTCACACAACCTATCAAACAACTCATTGATCGTATTTATCAAGCAGGGGTTGCTGGCTTAGGTGGTGCGGTATTCCCAACTGCCGCCAAAATCCAATCGGCTGAAAAAAAAGTTAAACTCTTAATTATTAACGGCGCGGAATGCGAACCTTATATTACCTGTGATGACCGCTTAATGCGTGATTACACGGATGAAATGATCGAAGGGATTCGCATCTTACGTTATATCTTACGCCCTGAAAAAGTGGTGATTGCAGTTGAAGACAATAAACCTGAAGCGATTCAGGCAATTCAACAATCACTACATGGTGCAAATGACATTGAATTGCGCATTATTCCGACTAAATATCCATCTGGTGCAGCCAAACAGCTGATTTATTTACTTACTGGCATGGAAGTGCCAAGTGGCGGACGTTCTTACGATATTGGCGTATTAATGCATAATGTCGGCACGGCTTTTGCGATAAAAAGAGCGGTCATTAATGATGAGCCTTTAATTGAGCGTGTCGTTACGCTTACGGGTGATAAAATTTCCGAGAAAGGCAACTACTGGGTTCGCTTAGGTACACCTGTTGATCACTTATTGGCACAAGTTGGCTATCAATATGACGAACGCTTCCCTGTTTTTGCAGGCGGACCAATGATGGGATTGCAACTTTCAGATCTCAATGCTCCCGTCACCAAATTAATTAACTGTCTATTGGCACCTGATCATTTTGAATATGGTGAACCCGAACCTGAGCAATCTTGCATCCGCTGCTCTGCTTGTTCTGACGCTTGCCCTGTTAATTTAATGCCACAGCAACTTTATTGGTATGCTCGCAGTGAAGATCATCAAAAATCTGAAGAATACAGCTTAAAAGATTGTATTGAATGTGGCGTGTGTGCTTATGTTTGCCCAAGCCATATTCCGCTTATCCAATATTTCCGTCAGGAAAAAGCCAAAATTTGGGAAATTAAAGAAAAAGCGAAAAAAGCAGAGGAAGCTAAAATCCGTTTTGAAGCCAAACAAGCTCGTATGGAACGCGAAGAGCAAGAACGTAAAGCACGTTCACAACGCGCAGCAGAAGCCCGTCGAGAAGAACTTGCAAAACAAAAAGGTGAAGACCCAGTTAAAGCGGCATTAGAACGCCTGAAAGCAAAACAAGCGGGTTCAGCCGCAAATAAAGAAACAAAAACTATCGTATCTGAGAAAGGCGAAATCTTACCGGATAACCATGAGCTCATGGAGCAGCGTAAAGCCCGTCGCCTAGCTAAACAACAAGCACAAGCAGATACTGGCGATGTGACGGATGCAACAACGTCACAAACTGACGAAAAAGATGCGAAAAAAGCGGCTGTTACAGCTGCTCTAGCAAGAGCGAAGGCCAAGAAAGCTGCTGCTCAAGGTGAAACAGTTACAACAAATGAAACTGAAAGTGCGGTCAAAAAAACGGATGAAAATCCAACCGTACTTGACCCGAAAAAAGCCGCAGTAGCTGCAGCCATTGCGAGAGCGAAAGCCAAGAAAGCTGCAGCTCAAGGTGAAACTGTTACGACAAATGTAGCTGAAAGTACGGTAGAAAAAATAGATGAAAATCCAACCGCACTTGATCCGAAAAAAGCCGCAGTAGCCGCAGCCATAGCAAGAGCTAAAGCCAAGAAAGCTGCCGCTCAAAGTGAAGCAGTTACAACAAATGAAACTGAAAGTGCGATCGAAAAAACGGATGAAACCCCAACCGCACTTGATCCGAAAAAAGCCGCTATCGCAGCAGCCATAGCAAGAGCTAAAGCAAAAAAAGCGGCTGCTGAAGCGGCTAAAGAAACAGAATAACGCAGGAAAAGATTATGTTTAAGAAAATGGAGAGTTCGCCTCATACCCATTCAGGCAAATTAACCGCCCGTATTATGTTATGGGTGATTGCAGCCATGCTGCCTGCTCTGCTCACGCAGATTTATTATTTTGGAATGGGTGTTTTGGTGCAATCCGCTTTGGCTATTTCTTTCGCATTAGTGCTTGAGTTTATTGTGACCAAATTGCGCAATAAGCCAAACCTGGTCTATATTTCAGATTTTAGTGTGGTGCTTACTGCCTTAATTTTAGCGATGGCGATTCCGCCTTATGCACCTTATTGGGTGATTTTAATTGGTACGCTTTCTGCTGTTATTCTAGGCAAACACGTTTATGGTGGTTTAGGACAAAATCCTTTTAATCCAGCTATGGTGGGTTATGTGGTGCTATTGATTTCTTTCCCTCTACAAATGACAAGTTGGATGCCACCGATTTCATTATTAAATGAACCCCCAACATTTGCGGATTCGCTTTCTTTAATTTTCACAGGCTTAACCACTGACGGTTTTAGCTTAAGCCAACTCGTCCATTCCATTGATGGAATTACACAAGCGACGCCATTAGACAGTGCAAAGATCTTCTATAACTTACATCAAGGCGATGAAAGCGTATTCCATGATTTTGTAAAATTACCGATTTTATTACAAAACGGGACTGACTTTGCTGAAGGTTGGTGGCAGGTCAATCTTGCCTTTATGCTTGGTGGGATTGTATTAATTTTAAAGAAAAAAATTCACTGGCAAATTCCCGTTTCAATGCTCGTGACCTTTGTGACCTTAGCAACAATCACTGCGATGTCAGGCTATCATCATTTAAGTATGATAAGCCAACTCTTTAGCGGCGCCATGATGTTCGGCGCATTCTTTATTGCGACTGATCCTGTCACAGCTTCTATTACACCTCGTGGTAAGCTTGTATTTGGTACTTTGGTTGGACTATTGGTTTACCTCATTCGTTACTTTGGAAACTACCCTGACGGCGTGGCATTTGCGATTTTGTTAAGTAATATTTGTGTGCCACTTATCGACTACTACACCCGTCCTCGCGTAGCTGGGCACTTTGCAAAAGGGAGAAAATAATGGGTATTTTTAAAGTCACCTCCCGCTTTGGTTTGTTATTAGGCTTTATTGCGCTTGTATGTACCGCCGTTTCTGCAGGCATTTATATGCTAACAAAAGATAAAATTGATGAAGCCATGGCTGAACAACAAAAAGCGTTATTGCTCCAAGTCATCCCTCAGGATTATTTTAATAATAACTTGCTTGAAAGCGTAGAAACGCCTGAGCAAGATAAACTCAAAGGCATTCAAAAACTCTATTTTGCTATTAAAGATCATGAGCCAACAGCCTATGCTTATGAAACAACAGCGCCAGATGGTTATTCAGGGAATATCCGTTTATTAGTAGGGATTACACCAAAAGGTGAAGTTTTAGGTGTGCGTGTCATCGAACATCATGAAACCCCAGGATTGGGCGATAAAATCGAACTTCGCATATCTAATTGGATTTTAAGTTTTACGAACCAAGTTATCGTACCAGAAAGCCTAAAAGATTGGGCAGTCAAAAAAGATGGCGGTAAATTTGATCAATTCTCTGGCGCAACCATTACGCCACGCGCGATTGTGAATCAAGTAAAACGCTCTGCTCTCGTGATGCTTGAAAATGAAGCATTACTCAACGAGATGGCAAAAAAATACGCGCAATAGGATATTTATTATGACTGATTTAACCGAAAAAACGACCGCACTTGATGAGCAAAGTGCGGTTGAAAATTCAGAAGAAATAACGCAAACGCCTTCTGTCTGGAAAGAAATCTTTATTCAGGGCGTATGGAAAAACAACTCAACTCTCGTGCAATTATTAGGACTCTGTCCGCTCTTAGCTGTTTCGAGTACGGCGACAAATGCCTTAGGTTTAGGGCTTGCAACCATGTTGGTTTTAACCTGCACCAATACAGTTGTTTCGCTTTTTCGTAAGCAAATTCCTCATGATATTCGCATTCCAATTTATGTGATGATTATTGCCACTACCGTAACCGTGGTGCAATTATTGATGAATGCTTATACCTATACACTCTATCAAGCACTTGGGATTTTTATTCCTTTAATCGTGACCAACTGTATCGTCATCGGTCGAGCTGAGGCCTTTGCCTCTAAAAATAGCGTTGCACATGCTGCCTGGGATGGTTTTTCAATGGGATTAGGCATGGCATTAAGTATTACTGTATTAGGTGCGTTACGTGAAATCTTAGGTCAAGGTACCCTTTTTGAGGGCATTGAAAACTTATTTGGCCAAGGTGCGAAATTCCTTACATTACATATTTACCAAACGGATAGTAGCTTTTTACTCTTTATTCTTCCGCCAGGTGCTTTTATTGGATTAGGCATCCTATTGGCGATTAAAAACCGAATTGATATGAAAAAATGAACCAAGCTAAACGAATTGAAATTCTCACTCGACTTCGGGAGCAAAACCCGCATCCCACCACGGAATTAGAGTATAATTCGCCTTTCGAATTACTCATCGCCGTGATCTTATCGGCCCAAGCCACCGATAAAGGTGTCAATAAAGCGACGGCAAAATTATTCCCTGTGGCAAATACACCACAAGCCATTTTAGATCTTGGCTTAGAGGGTTTAAAAGAATACATTAAAACCATCGGGCTTTATAATAGCAAAGCAGAAAATATCATTAAAACCTGTCGTGATTTAGTTGAAAAACACAACGGCGAAGTACCTGAAAGCCGTGAAGCCTTAGAAGCCCTTGCGGGTGTTGGCAGAAAAACAGCGAATGTGGTATTAAATACTGCTTTCGGTCACCCGACTATTGCAGTGGATACCCATATTTTTCGCGTATGCAACCGCACGAATTTTGCCCCAGGCAAAGATGTGGTAAAAGTAGAAGAAAAACTGCTCAAAGTTGTGCCTAAAGAATTTAAAGTCGATGTGCATCACTGGCTTATTTTGCACGGGCGTTATACATGTATTGCCCGTAAACCTCGTTGCGGAGCTTGCTTAATTGAAGATCTCTGCGAATATAAAGAAAAAACAGATTATTAAACGAATACAATTAAACGGAATATATTATGACAACAAACAATCAATCTCGCCAAACGTGGTCTAGCCGACTAACTTATGTGCTCACCGTTGCGGGAGCGACAGTCGGCTTTGGGGCAACATGGCGCTTTCCTTATTTAGTGGGTGAAAATGGCGGTGGTGCCTACGTACTTCTCTTTTGTATTGCGATGATTGTGATTGGTATCCCAATGATTTTAGTGGAAAACGTCATCGGTCGCCGTTTACGTGTGAATTCCATTGATGCCTTTGGCGATAAAATCCAAGATAAAGGTAAAAACATCTCCAAATATTGGAAAATTATCGGTTATATGGGGCTTCTTGGCGCATTTGGTATCATGGCCTATTATATGGTGCTTGGTGGTTGGGTGATGTCTTATATCATTAGTCTGATAAATAACACCCTTGATATTAGCGCCCCAATTACAAAAGAAGTGGCCAAAGATTTCTACGATTTACACATCAGCAACAGTCCATGGGAAATCATGCTTTACACCTTCCTGTTCGTGGCGGTGAATTACATTATTTTAGCGAAAGGTATCATCGGCGGGATTGAACGTTCCGTTAAATACTTAATGCCATTACTCTTTATCTTCCTAATTGGTATGGTAATTCGTAACCTCACCTTACCTGGCGCAATGGAAGGGGTGACTTTCTACTTAAAACCTGATTTCAGCAAAATCACACCTAAATTATTCATCTTCGTATTAGGGCAAGTGTTCTTCGCATTAAGCCTTGGTTTTGGTGTGTTGATTACCCTATCCAGTTATTTAAACAAAGAAGAGAACCTTATTCACACAGCCGTTATTACAGGCTTCACTAACACCATTATTGCTGTGTTATGTGGGTTTATGATCTTCCCATCATTATTCACATTCGGCATTGAACCTAACGCCGGGCCAACCTTGGTTTTCCAAAGTTTACCAATTGTATTCTCACATTTATGGGCGGGTAAATTCTTTGCTATCGTGTTCTTCGGCTTATTGCTTATTGCGGCATTAACCACATCAATTACGATTTATGAAGTCATCATCACCGCATTACAAGAAAAACTCAGAATGCGCCGTGGTAAAGCGATTTTTGTTACCTTAATGGGGATTTTCTTATTAGGTAACGTGCCATCTATTCTAGGTGATAACCTTTGGAAAGATTTCACCATTTTCGGTAAAAGCATTTTTGATGCCTTCGATTTCGTCAGCGGAAATATTCTCTTTATGCTGACCGCACTTGGCTGTGCCATTTTCGTTGGTTTCGTGTTACAAGACGATGCAAAAAAAGAGCTATCACCAACACCCAATTCGCTCTTCACCACAATTTGGTTTAACTATGTCAAATTTGTGGTTCCTGTAATTATTTTGGTGATTTTTATTAGTAATTTGATATAGCCTAATTAAAAAAGCAGCGCTAAAGCGTTGCTTTTTTTATCCATAAAAACAAATCATCTCACTGCTAAATGATTGTTTGTAGAGAAGAAAAATTTTCGATAAAATACTAACTATTGATTGAATTATTACTTTACTAAGGATAAATTTTATGCAGACGACACGACACGACACGACACGACACGACACGACACGACACGACACGACACGACACGACACGACACGACACGACACGACACGACCAAGATTGTCGATGAAAATCACGTATTACAACAAGCATTTTTAAATGAATTAGATGAAAAACTTTGGGCATCTGCCGATAAACTGCGCCAGCAGCTTGATGCCGCCAATTACAAACACATCGTTCTTGGTCTGATCTTCTTAAAATACATTTCCGATAGTTTCACCCACCAACAAGCCAAAATTCAGGCTGAACTAACCGATCCTGAAAACGCGCTCTATCTTGACCGCACTTTTTACAACACCGAAGAAGAATACCAAGAAACCTTAACCGCCGAACTGGAAAACCGCGACTACTACACCGCCGACAATGTATTCTGGGTGCCGCAGCAAGCCCGTTGGGACGAGATTAAAGCCGTTTCCATCTTAAACATCGGCGCACAGCTGCCTTGGGGTGGAAAATTTTCTGGCGTAGCAAAACTCATTGACGATGCCTTCGATGCCATTGAAAAAGACAACGGAAAACTCAAAGGCGTACTCCAACGCATCAGCGGCTATGCCGTAAACGAAGATACTCTGCGCGGGCTGATTATCCTCTTCTCCGATACCAACTTTACCCGTCCGACTTACAACGGCGAACCCGTACATTTAGGCGCAAAAGACATTCTCGGTCACGTTTACGAATACTTCCTTGGTCGCTTTGCCCAAGCCGAAGGCAAACGTGGCGGACAATATTTCACGCCAAAATCCATAGTTTCCCTAATTGTCGAAATGCTCGAGCCATACTCCGGCCGCGTCTATGACCCGGCCATGGGCAGTGGCGGCTTTTTCGTGCAAACCGAACGCTTTATTACCGTCCATCAAGGCAACATCAACAACGTTTCCATCTATGGGCAAGAATTCAACCCAACCACCTGGAAACTCGCCGCCATGAACATGGCCATCCGCGGCATTGATTACGACTTCGGCAAACACAACGCCGACAGCTTCACGCAGCCGCAACACATCGATAAAAAGATGGATTTTATTATGGCAAACCCACCATTCAATATCAGCGATTGGTGGAGCGAATCCCTTGCCGATGACCCACGTTGGGCATACGGCACGCCGCCCAAAGGCAACGCCAACTTTGCTTGGCTGCAACACATGATTTACCACCTCTCGCCCAACGGCAAAATGGCATTGTTGCTGGCCAACGGCTCCATGAGCAGCCAAACCAACAACGAAGGCGAAATCCGCAAAGCCATCATCAATGCCGACTTGGTCGAATGTATGGTCGCCCTGCCCGGCCAGCTCTTCACCAATACCCAAATCCCCGCCTGTATTTGGTTTTTAAATCGCAACAAAAAGCGCAAAGGCGAAGTATTGTTTATCGATGCCCGCCAAATCGGCTATATGAAAGACCGCGTATTGCGCGATTTCACCGCTGACGACATCGCCAAAATTGCCGATACCCTCCACACTTGGCAACAATCAGACGGCTATGAAGACCAAGCCGCTTTCTGCAAATCCGCGACTTTAGAAGACATTGCGGACAACGACTTCGTCCTCACACCGGGCCGCTACGTCGGCACCGCAGAACAAGAAGACGACGGCATACCATTTGCAGAAAAAATGCAAAATCTGACCGCTCTTTTAACGGAGCAATTTGCGAAAAGTGCAGAATTGGAAGCGGAGATTAAAAAGAATTTAGGGGGATTGGGGTATGAGTGATTGGACGACAAGCAAATTATCCGATGTCATTGAAATTATTGGTGGTGGAACACCAAAAAGAAGTGAGAATAAATATTGGAATGGTGATATTCCTTGGTTATCTGTTGCAGATTTTAATAACGATTTTAGATATGTTAATGACTCTATTGAGCATATTACAGAATTAGGATTACAGAAAAGTAGTACTAAGTTATTAGATAAAGATCATTTAATTATTTCTGCAAGAGGAACTGTCGGTTGTTTGGCTCAATTATCTGTTCCCATGGCATTTAATCAATCTTGTTATGGATTAAACGGCAAAGAAGGGATTCTTGACAATGGTTTCTTATATTATTTTTTAAAAAATAATATATCAGAATTAAAACAAAAAACTCATGGTGCAGTTTTTGACACAATTACAAGAGATACTTTTGAACATATTCAAATTTCGTATCCTGATTTAGGTACTCAAAAAGAAATTGCGAAAAATTTGGGAAATTTTGATGATAAAATCCAACTCAACACCCAAATCAACCAAACCTTGGAACAAATCGCCCAAGCCCTGTTTAAAAGCTGGTTTATCGATTTCGATCCCGTGCGCGCCAAAGTCCAAGCCCTTTCAGACGGCCTTAGCCTTGAACAAGCGGAACTGGCAGCCATGCAGGCAATCAGCGGAAAAACAGCCGAAGAACTGACCGCACTTTCACAAGCACAGTCTGAACGCTACGCCGAATTAGCCGAAACCGCCAAAGTGTTCCCGTGTGAGATAGTGGAGGTTGATGGGATTGAAGTGCCGAGGGGGTGGGAGATTAAACCACTACCTGAAATCATTGACTTCCTTGAAGGACCAGGCATTCGTAATTGGCAATATACAGATGAAGAAGATGGTATCAAGTTTATCAATATCCGCTGCATCCAGAATGGGGACTTGACATTAACAACCGCAAATAAAATCACGAAGGAAGAAGCTTTTGGAAAATATAAACACTTCCAACTTGAAGAAGACGATATTGTTGTTTCAACATCTGGAACATTAGGACGATTTGCTTTTGTTAGGAAGGAACATCTGCCTTTATCACTCAATACAAGTGTTATCCGTTTCCGTCCTATTAAAAATAAAAGCACATTAGGCTTCATTGCTGGTTTTGTTGAGAATCAATTACAACATGAATTGGAAATCCGAGCTTCAGGTTCTGCCCAGCGTAACTTTGGACCTACACATTTGAAACAAATATCTCTATTAGTGCCTGATTTCAAATTACTTGAATTACATCAGAAATATGCTTCTTCTTTATTTGAAAAAAGAAAACAGCTTCTTTCTGAAATTGATGTATTGAAAGATACTAGAGATTTGTTATTACCTAAATTATTAAATGGAGAAATTTAAGATGCCAAAAATGAAAGAGGTAAAAGAAAACTTATTAAATAATGCTAAATCATCAATTCAACTTGGCATCGAGGACTTTGATCTAGCAGAAAATGATAAAAATAGAAAAATCTCATCTATTCGTAATTCTGTCGCAGGATTATTACTACTTTATAAATATAAATTACTACTAGAAAGTCAATTTGAAGAAGATAAGTTCAAGTACATTAGAAAGAAAAATTATAATGGAAATATACAAGAACTTCCTAGACAAACTGCAACTGTAAAAGAGATAAAAGATAACTTCAATTCTCTTGATTTGAATTTACCTAACATTTCCTTTTTAGATGAAATAATTGATACTAGAAATCAAATTGAACACTTTTATCAAGTTAATGAGGTAGATATATTACAATTATTAGTCAAAATTTATTATTTAATAGAAAGCTTTTATGATAAATATTTGGTAGAGCTGCATGGGCGATTTGAAGAATTTATCACTATTCCTGTATATCAGAAAATCCTTAATAACAAGCAAATTTATACTGATAAATTAGAACATTGTAGAAACAGTTTCGATAATATTATTTTTCCTAGTGATGAAGTAAAAGAGGTACTTCTAGACAATCAAAAGTGTCCTAGTTGTAAAAGTAATTTAATTGAATGCAAAGGTCAAGATGATGAACATATCGAGCTTATCTGCAAATACTGTCTCAATGATAACTTAGATGTATATGATGTGTTGGAATTAACTCATAGAGATATTCTAGATGGTGGTGATTATAGATATTCGTGTCCTGAATGTTACGACATGAATGTTATTAATGGCGTATGTTTTTCTTGTGGATATGAACTAGAAGCGGATCGAGATTATGAGCGAGAAGCTTATATCGAATACCTTATGTCTAAAAATGACTAATCATTTATAACGATAATTTCACTTCAGCCAAATCTCCCCTATCCCCTCTTTGCTAAAGAGGGGGACTATTTGGGAGGTTTGTTGACTGCAAGCGGTCGGATTAGCAGAAAAATTACTCATGAAAAACACCTAAACTAAAATTACGCTCAATACCATTCCCCTCTTTCGTAAAGAGGGGTTAGGGGAGATTTGGAAGGTTTATTATCTGCAAGCGGTCGGATTAACAGAGAAATTACTCATAAAAAACACCTAAACTAAAACTACGCTCGAGACCATTCCCCTCTTTCGTAAAGAGGGGTTAGGGGAGATTTAAACCACACTCTAAGGAATCCATCATGCTCAACGAAAACGATATCGAACAACTCACCCTTCAACGCCTGCAATCCCTCGGTTGGGAATATCGCTACGGTAAAGACTTGCCCGTTCATGAGGGCAAGTTTGCTCGTGGCGATTTGGGCGGTGTAATCTTTATTGAACAACTGCGTGAGGCGGTGCGTAAACTTAATCCGCAGCTACCTGAAAGTGCGGTGGATTCTGTGGTTAAATCCGCGACAAAAAGTGATATCGGCGATTTGGTGGTGCGTAATCAGGCGTTTTATAAACTGTTGCGTGATGGCGTGCGGGTGGAATATCAGGCTGACGGCAAGCAAAAAATCGAGATGGCGCGCTTGGTGGATTTCGAGCATTGGAAGAACAACCGTTTTGTTGCCGTCAATCAGCTGGAAATCCGCAGCCGTAAAGGGGGCAAACGGATTCCCGATATTATCGGCTTTGTCAATGGTCTGCCCTTGGTGGTATTTGAGCTCAAAAATCCGTTGCGTGAATCGGCGGATTTATTGCAGGCGTTTAATCAGTTTGAAACCTATAAAGATGAAATTACCGAGCTGTTTGTTTACAACCAAACCCTGATTATTTCAGACGGCATTGCTGCACGTTTGGGTTCGCTTTCGGCAGATTTCCAACGCTTTACCCCGTGGAAAGTGGTCGATGAAAAAAATAAAAGCGCACGATTATATTTTGATGATGAATTGCAAAGCCTGCTCAATGGCTTAATGCAGCCTGAGGATTTATTGGACTATATCCGCTATTTCGTCTTATTTGAGCGAGATTCCAGCGGTAAAACCATTAAAAAAATTGCGGCATACCATCAATATTACGGCGTAAATGAAGCAGTAGATTCCACGCTTTTTGCGACTTCAGAAAAAGGCGACCGCCGAATTGGCGTGATGTGGCATACGCAGGGTTCGGGTAAATCGATTTCCATGTTGTTTTATGCCGGCAAACTGCTTGCGCAGCCTGAATTGAAAAATCCTACCATTGTGGTGGTTACCGACCGCAACGATTTGGACGGTCAGCTTTTCCAAACCTTTTCTTCTGGCAAAGATTTAATCAAACAAACGCCGCAACAAGTAGAAGATCGCGATCAACTGCGCCAACTGCTCGCGCAAAATGAAGTGGGCGGCGTGTTTTTTACTACGATTCAAAAATTCGCCCTAAATAAGAAAGAAAGCCACTTCCCCGTTTTAAATGAGCGCAGCAATATTATTGTAATCAGCGATGAAGCACACCGCAGCCAATATGGCTTTACTCAAAAGCTACATGAAGGCAAATTTCAGGCAGGCTACGCCCGCTATTTGCGCGATGCGCTACCAAATGCTTCGTTTATCGGTTTTACCGGTACGCCGATTAGCCTAGAAGATAAGGATACGCAAGATGTGTTTGGGCGTTATGTGTCGATTTATGACTTGCAAGATGCGGTGGAAGATGGCGCAACCGTGCCGATTGTGTATGAAGCGCGCCAAATCCGCTTAAACGAAAAAGAACACGATGAGCTATTCAAAGAAATTGATGATTTGCTGGAAGAGGAGCAATCCCCTGCCCTGCGTTTGCAGGAAAAATTGCTGGGTTCGCAAGCCCGTCTGGCCGATTTAGCCGCGGATTTTGTGCAGCATTTTGCCAAACGCAATGAAGTCGTCGACAGCAAAGCGATGATGGTGGTTTCCAGCCGTCAGATTTGCGTGGACCTATACAATGAAATCATCAAACTACGTCCTGAATGGCATTCAGACAATATCAACGAAGGGACGATTAAAATTGTGATGACGGGTTCTGCTTCCGATGCGCCGGAAATGCAGAAACACGTTTACAGTAAACAGGAAAAACAAACACTAGAACGCCGTTTTAAAGATCCAAATGATGCACTGAAAATCGTGATTGTGCGCGATATGTGGCTGACGGGCTTTGATGCGCCTTGTTGTAACACAATGTATATCGACAAGCCGATGCAAGGGCATAACCTGATGCAGGCGATTGCTCGGGTTAACCGTGTATTCCGCAATAAAAGCCGAGAAAACGGCGGCTTGATTGTGGATTATGTCGGTATTGCTGACGAGCTCAAAAAAGCTACTCAGCAATATACAAACTCACAAGGCAAGGGCAAGCTGACTGATAACGTAATTGATGTGTTCTTTAAAATGAAAGAGCATTTAGAGTTCGTCCGTAGCCTGTTTGCAACGCCGGTTGAAGGGAAAACCTTTGATGTTCAGACGGCCTTAGAAAAAGATAATCCGCATGATCTTCTGATGGCTATTCGTTTTGCCGCCAACCATATTTTAAGCCTCGATCAATTACCATTTGATGGCAAAGCGCACGAGCAACATTGGTTTAATAAAAAAGAAACCGAGCCTCGCAAAAAAGCCTTTTTGAAAGCGGCAGGATTGGTGAAAAAAGGCTATATGCTGTGCGGTGCATTGGCTGAAGTTGAGCCGTACAACCAAGAAATTGCTTTTTATGATGCAGTACGCTCGATTCTCACGAAGCGTGAACAAAATGGTACGGGTTCTAATGAAAGACAGATTTTATTAAAAAAATTGGTCAACCAAGCCGTCTATTCCGAAGGCGTGATTGATTTGTTTGACCTACTGGAAAAACCGCAACCACAAATTAGTTTGCTTTCTGAAGAGTTTTTACAAACCATCAAAAACAGCCCGACTAAGAACTTATGGGTCAGCGCGGTGGAGCGTTATTTGGCAAGCGAAATCAAAGCCAAATCAGGCGCGAATCTGACATTGCAAAAAGACTTCGAGCAACGTTTGAAAGAAGCCCTAAATCAATACCACAACCACAATTTAAGCGTGGTGGAAATTTTGGATGAGCTCTTCAAAATGAGCCAAGACTTCCAAGAACGCTTAGCTTTAGGTGAAAAGCTGGGGCTGAAAAAAGAAGAACTCGCCTTCTACGAAGCCCTCGCCCAAAACCAAAGTGCCCGTGAACTGATGGGCGATGAAGTATTGAGCAAACTTGCCAAAGAAATTACCGATACTTTAAGACGCTCAGTTACCATCGACTGGCAATACAAAGAAGGCGTTCGTGCCAAAATGCGTATTCTCGTTAAACGAGCTTTACAGCGTTATAAATACCCACCGGATAAACAGGAAGAAGCCGTGAGCTATGTGATTAAGCAAGCGGAGGAAATTGCGGAGGATTTAACCGCAGAAAAATCACTATAGGCGTTAATTTCATATAATAAAAAACCGAGCTATTTAGCTCGGTTTCTTTTTTATCTATCCTCTATTTTGCTTCAGCTTGAGTTTTTTTCTCTTCAAGTTCTTCCCAACGGAGGAAAGCTGTTTCAAGTTCAGCTTCGGTGTCTGATAATTCCTTAAGCTTGGCATCTGTTACATCATGGGCTTGTTGGAAAAAGTGAGGATCACCAATTTCAGCTTGAAGTGCGGTAATTTTCTCTTCCAATTCTTCCAATAGTTGTGGAAGTTGTTCTAATTCACGTTGTTCTTTGTAAGAAAGTTTAACGGATTTTAGCTTTTGAGAAACAACGTCATTTTTGACCGCACTTTCCTGTACTTTTGGTGCTTCTTTTTTGGATTTTGGGGTCTCTTGCTCTGCTTTCATCGCAAAGTAATTGGCTTGTTGTCCTTTCGCATCAAAGAAACCGCCTACGTATTTATTCAATACACCGTCGCCTTCAAAGAAATAACACTCCGTCGCGACGTTATCAATAAACTGACGATCATGGCTGACAATCAATAAGGTGCCTTGATAATCCGTGAGGATTTCTTCCAATAATTCTAAGGTTTCTACATCCAAGTCATTGGTTGGTTCATCGAGAATCAATAGATTATTCGGTTTCAGTAATAATTTAGCTAATAACAAGCGATTACGTTCACCACCTGAAAGCGCTTTGACAGGTGTCATGGCGCGTTTCGGTGGAAATAAGAAGTCCTGCAAATAGCCTAACACATGGCGTTTTATACCATTGACTTCAATATCCTGTTTGCCATCGGCAACGTTATCCATCACCGTTTTTTCTGGATCAAGATCAGCGCGATATTGATCAAAATAAGCGATATCTAATTTTGTACCACAATGAATACGACCACTGGTTGGCTTGATTTCACCTAATAAAAGTTTAATAAATGTGGTTTTTCCGCAACCATTTGGGCCAACCAATGCAATTTTATCGCCACGTAAAATGGTCGTACTGAAATCTTTGAGAAGTTGTTTGCCTTCAATTTCATAGCTCACATCTTCCATTTCAAATACTATTTTGCCAGAGCGACTCGAGTTATCTAATTGTAACTTGGCGGTGCCCATCACTTCACGACGTTGGCGACGTTCTTCACGCATAGCTTTTAAAGCTCGCACACGGCCTTCATTACGCGTACGGCGAGCTTTAATACCTTGACGAATCCAAACCTCTTCTTGCGCTAAACGCTTATCAAAAAGCTCATTTTGCAATGCTTCGACACGTAAGCTTTCCTCTTTAGCGGTGAGGTATAAATCATAGTTACCTGGATAAGACACTAATTTCCCGCGGTCTAAATCGACAATACGAGTGGCCATTTTGCGGATAAAAGAACGGTCGTGGGAAATAAACACAATACTTCCGGTAAATTCCAATAAGAAGTTTTCTAACCATTCGATTGCATCCACATCTAAGTGATTGGTCGGTTCATCTAATAACAAGACATCGGGATTACACACCAACGCACGAGCAAGAGCGGCTTTACGCAACCAACCACCCGATAAATCCGCTAATTTAGTATCAGGATTTAACTCGAGCTTTTGCAGGACTTCATTGATTTTATTTTCAAACTGCCAGCCGTTGTCATGCTCTAATTTGGCCTGCACTTGTGCCAGTTGATTAAGAATTTGTTCACTGTAATTTTGTGTCAACTCTTGTGAAATATGGTGATATTCCTTTAACAAATCCGCTAAATGCTCAATCCCTTCCGCCACATAATCAAATACATTCCCTTCAGCATGGCGAGGCGGGTCTTGTTCTAAACGAGAAACTACTAAATCTTTTTCATACTGCACTTTTCCGTCATCCATGGTGACTTGCTGTGCAATAATTTTTAATAAAGTCGATTTACCTGCACCGTTACGCCCTACCAAACATACGCGCTCATTCGGTTCAATATGCAATTCGGCGTGATCAAGTAAAGGATGATCACTAAAAGAAAGATAAGCGTTAGTTAAACTAATTAATGCCACAAAATTGTCCTATAAATTCAAAATATCAATAAAAATAACCGCACTTTAAAGCTGCTGATAAACCTTTAAGGCATAGGCATCTGACATACCCGCAATATAATCACAAATAATACGCTTTTTACCCTGTTCTGGTGCATTTTTCCAACGATTAGCGGTATTCGTTGGCAATAAACGTTCAGGGTCAGACTCAAAAATCTGGAACATTTCTGTGAGAATGCGTTGCCCTTTATATTCAATGCGTTGTGTTTCTACATGACGAATCACGTATTTCCACACAAATTTTTTGAACACATTTAATGCAGCAATCACATCTTGCGGTAGTTCTGCGTTATAACGTAACAAAGGCTCATCAAAATTGCCGGTAACTTTCCAACGCACATGGGTAATAAAGAAATTCACTAATGCCCCAATGGCATTTTTACGCTCGAAATGATGGTTGGAGAATAATCGTTGGCTGACCTGTTCTATATTTTTTGCCAACCAATCTGAAGGAATCGTTTTAAGTTCAGCTAATGCTTCTTGCCATTGATGTTGATTTACCACACCGGTCACAATCGCATCTTCTAAATCATGCACCCCGTAAGCAATATCATCCGCCAATTCCATAATGCTGCAATCTAAAGATTTAAATTGTGTTTTTAAAAACTCGTCAGGTTCTGACCGCACTTTTTGAAATGAACCAAACAAAGTGCGGTCATTTTCAGAAAGGTTTTGCAACAGCCAGTTGAACATTGTGATGTCATCACGGAATAAGCCTTTTCCTGGTTTCCAATCGCTAATTTTGACATAACGCGGATCTGAGTTTTCCGCATGCGGCAACTGGGTATATTGCGGGGAAGATAAGTCTAAAATATTCGGGTATTTGACCACGCCTAAAATAGCACGACGCGTTAAATTCATCCCTGCCGTCTCAGTATAAGGCTCAAGTTTAGTAATGATACGAAATGTCTGCGCATTGCCTTCAAAGCCACCATGATTACACATCATATAATTAAGCGCTACTTCCCCACCATGACCAAATGGTGGATGGCCAATATCATGCGCAAAGCACAAACTTTCAATTAAATCATTGCTTGGTAATAAAGGCTTGAGTTTTTTCTGTAATTCACTTTTTTCGATATGAAGCTGGTCTGAAATAGCAACATAGCTTTCCGCAAATTTTAATTGGGAAACCAGACTGCTACCGATTTGTGCTACTTCAAGAGAATGAGTTAGGCGCGTACGATAAAAATCATTTTCGCCCACCGCGTGAATTTGTGTTTTTGCTTGTAAACAACGGAAAGCGGCGGAATGTAAAATCCGCCCGCGATCACGACGAAATGGCGGTCGATGATCTTTTTCGCGAGGCGGATCAGGGAGGAAACGTTCAGTCCAAAAATCAGCTAATTGGGTTCTCATAAAAATAGATGAATAATATGGAATACTAAGGGTGCTAAAATGGAGCTCATAATACCGCAAAGTACCAAAGAAATCGAACTATAACTACCCGCTTTTGGATCGGCTTCCATACAACTTACCGTACCTAATGCGTGAGAAACCGCGCCAACAGACAAACCCACTGCTTCTTGTTGTTTAATCCCAACTTTTTTCAAGATGAGATAACCAAAAACGGAGCCTTGTAAACCCGCAACGACCACACCTACCGCAGTCACGGCGGGAATACCGCCTAAATGTGAAGACACTTCCATCGCAATTGGTGTGGTAATTGATTTTGGCAATACGGTCGCCACCATTTCAGGACTTGCGCCTAAAATAATAGCAAAAATAGCCCCTGTAAACATTGAGAATATCGAAGCCAATGTGACGACTGAAAGGATAATTTTCCACTGTTTGGCAATTTGACGAAGTTGTTCATACAACGGTAACGCCAGTGCAACAATACTCAACCCTAATAAATTATTAATCGGCGCATTTCCTGCCATATAATTATCATAAGGGATGCCTCCTACTTCTAAGATCAAAACGAGAATGGATACAGTAAGTACGAAAGTATTGAAAATCATGGACTTCCAACGTTTACTAATTTGTAATGCAAGCCAAAATCCAAAAATCGTTAAACCAGTATAAAGATAAATTGCATACTGCATAATAAAACCTTAGTCTGCCTGAAAATTACGTTTCTCTAATACTTTCTGACGTTTATGAGTAAAAGATTGCTTGTAAAACAAATAATTACCCCAAAATGCGATAATAAAGAGCGTCAGAAAAGTACTGAGAATATTTGGAATGAGTAAAATTTTCCATTGAGAAACAAGTAAATCATAATATTTGATAATGCCTACACTCACCGGCACAAAAAGTACTGCCATATACCGAATTAACAAACTAGAACCCAAATAAATCCATTCTAAACGAATGACACGAGTGGTTAATCCAATAAAAAGTATTAATAATCCCCAGATGCTGCCAGGAATTCCAACAGGCACATACTGCGAAATCAAATTGCCGAGTAGCAACATAATGTATAAAATCACGAGCGAGCGAACAAGTTGAACGCCTTTTTGGAGTAACATATTTCCTCTTTCAACTTATTTAACAATAATTCAAATTTATTTTACGCTTTTTTTGTTAGAATTACCCTCTCTTTTTAGTTAAATATTGCGATATAGATCAAAGAAATTCAAAATGATTAAAAAATTCTTCTTATTTTTAACCATAATTTTAACCGCACTTTGGACGCAATTTTCAATCTCAGCAGAACGCCAAGTAGAATGCTGGGTAGTAGGCGTAAGTGATGGCGACACCCTGACTTGCCTCTTACCCACTAAAAAACAATTCAAAGTGCGATTACAAGAAATTGATGCTCCAGAAAAAGGCCAACCATTTGGAAAGAAAGCCAAACAATATCTTTCACAGCTTGTTTTTAAACAAAATGTGACGTTGTCAGTTTCCGGTTATGATCGCTACCAACGTATTTTGGCAACGGTTTATCTACAAGAACAAAACATCAACTTAGAAATGGTAAAAAACGGTATGGCGTGGGTTTATCCGCAATATGCTAAAAATCCACTCTACTTTCAAGCTCAAGATTTTGCCCAACAACAAAAAATTGGCTTATGGCGTGATCCTAACCCTACCGCCCCTTATGAATGGCGCAAACAGAACAAAGCAGGTAAACATGGAGGTCAACATGGCTTTTGATTATCAATCATTTAAAAATGAATTTCCTTATTTTAAATCGCCAAATGCTGTAGTTTATTTGGATAATGCGGCGACAGCACTAAAACCTCAAGCATTAATTGATGCAACGAGTACTTTTTATCAATCGGCAGGCTCCGTGCATCGTAGTCAGTACGAAGCCGCACAAACAGCACAATATGAAAATGCCCGTCACTTAGTCAAAACCTTAATTAATGCAGAAGATGAAAAAGCCGTAATTTGGACTTCCGGAACAACGCATGGCATTAATTTGGTTGCCAACGGTTTACTCCCCTCTTTGCATGCAAATGACGAGATTTTAATTAGCCAAGCGGACCATCATGCTAATTTTGTTACTTGGCACGAAACAGCGAAAAAATGTGGGGCAAAAATTCAAGTGCTGCCTATTTTGGATAATTGGCTAATTGATGAAAATGCCTTAATTGCAGCATTGAATAAGAAAACCAAATTAGTGGCACTCAATTTTGTTTCCAACGTAACGGGAACGGAACAACATATCCAGCATTTAATTCGACTAATCCGTCAACATAGCAATGCGCTCGTTTTAGTGGATGCTGCTCAGGCTATTAGTCATATACAGATTGATTTACAGGCATTAGATGCGGATTTTATTGCCTTTTCTGCGCACAAAATTTATGGCCCCAACGGGATTGGTGTATTAAGCGGAAAACTAAGCTCACTTTCCTTGCTACAACCGCTTTTTTACGGTGGAAAAATGATTGAGCGAGTATCCCATGAATGTATTACCTTTGCCGATTTACCTTATCGATTAGAGGCCGGCACACCGAATATTGCTGGCGTGATTGGTTTTGGTGCGGTGCTAAATTGGCTTAAAAAATGGGATTTTCAGGCCGCCGAGGCTCATGCCGTTGAGCTTGCCGAGCAAAGTAAAGTGCGGTTAAAAAACTATCCAAATTGTCGTTTATTCAATTCACCGCAACCAAGTTCTGTGGTCTGTTTTGTTTTTGATGGGATTGCTGCTTCAGATCTTGCGACCCTATTAAGTGAACAAAAAATTGCGTTGCGTGTTGGCGAACATTGCGCCCAACCTTACTTAGCCCGTCTTGGCGAGCGCACTACATTAAGACTTTCTTTTGCGCCTTATAACAGCCCGCAAGATGTGGACGCTTTTTTTGCGGCATTAGATAAATCCTTAGAGTTATTAGCATGCTAGAAAACATTAAACAGGCAAAAAATTGGGAAGATCGTTACCGGTTCATTATTCAAGCCGGTAAACATCTTCCTCAACCCTCTCCAGATGAATTGGCTCAAATGCAATCAATTCAAGGCTGTGAAGCGGGACTTTGGTTTATGGCCATTCCACAATATGACGATACGTTTCAATTTCAAGCTTACAGTGAAGCACGCATTATGAATGGTTTATTATGGTTGTTACTGCAAAATATCAATGGCCAAACCAGCAACCAATTACAACAATTTAATATTCGTCAATTTTTTGATGAACTTAGTATTGCCTCTCGCTTAAGTGAAACCCGCTTAAACGGTTTAAAACAAATTGAAGAAATCTTGCACAATCTGTAATTATGTATCTGATCGAACCCTTTTTTAAATTAACTGCCTTAGAAAACGACATCGGCCAACAAAGCCGTTTGCTCAATGCAATCATCGACCAATGGCGTTATAACGGACAAATTATCGGCCGTGAAATCCCGCTTTATTTGACGGAGGATGATGGTGAACAAGGTTTTGCGATGCGCGTTATTTGCCCTGAGCAAGATAGTCTTTTGCCAGAGAATAATAACCAAACTGTGAATCTGGCGATAGAACATGCTGAAAAGTGCGGTCTAAATTTTCAGGGTTTTCAAATTATTGCCGATGATTTAAATGCAGACAGCACCGCAGAATGTAGTCAACCAGCATGGCAAATACTCTACACCACACATTTACAATCTTGCTCACCCTTACATAACGGAGATGATTTTTCTCCAATTCCGCTCTATAAACAATTAAAAAATCAACCGCACTTAAGTCAAGATTTGATTAAATGGCAGGAAAATTGGCAGGCTTGCGATCAGTTGCAAATGAATGGTTCGGTTTTAGAAAAAGAATCATTAAGCGAAATCTCCGAGGTTAATAGCACGCTTACTAAACATGGACGATACCTTGCTGCCGAAATTGAAAAAGAAAGCGGCATACCGACCTATTATTATTTATACCGAATCGGTGGCCATTCTTTAGAATCGGAACAAAAACGCTGTTGCTCGCAATGTGGTCGCGATTGGGCATTAGACGCACCGCTATTTGATGTAATTTACTTTAAATGCGACCAATGTCGATTAGTCTCGAATGTGTCGTGGAATTTTTTATAACGCTTTCGTTATTCAGGAAAACAAATGAACTATCAAGATAAAAGCCTTCAATCTTTAAAACTCGGTCAAGCAACAGAATATGCTGCGAATTATGACCGCACTTTGTTACAACCCGTGCCTCGAAAACTCAATCGTGATGGCTTAGGCATTACTGAACAACAGCCATTTACCCAAGGCGCCGATATTTGGACGGCCTATGAAATTTCTTGGTTAAATCCAAAAGGTTTGCCGCAAGTGGCTATTGCCGATGTGGAAATTGATTATCGTAGTGAAAATTTAATTGAATCAAAAAGCTTCAAACTCTATTTAAACAGCTTTAATCAAAGTAAATTTGCTGATTTTGCTAGCGTAGAACGTACTATGCGTGAAGATCTAAGTGCTTGTGCTCAAGGCGAGGTCAAAGTTTGTTTACATCCATTATCCCACTATCAAGGACAAGGTATCGATACTTTAACTGGCGATTGTATTGATGATCAGGATATCGAAATCCACAGCTACGAATTTAATGCAGACATTTTGCAAAATTGTACGTCCGATAATATGGTAGAAGAATCCTTAGTGAGCCATTTATTGAAATCCAATTGTCTTATCACCAGCCAGCCCGATTGGGGAACCGTGCAAATTCATTATGTGGGTAAACAAATCGATCGCGAAAAACTTCTCCGTTATATCGTGTCTTTCCGTCAACATAATGAGTTTCACGAGCAGTGTGTTGAGCGTATTTTCTATGATTTGATGCATTATGCCAAACCAGAAAAACTCACCGTCTATGCGCGCTATACGCGCCGTGGTGGATTGGATATTAATCCATTCCGTTCTAACTTTGAGGAAATTCCGCAAAATTTACGCTTGGCAAGACAATAAATCACAAAAAAAGTGCGGTGAAAATCAACCGCACTTTTATTTTATACATGTCGTAAATCATGAGCTTGTTGCAATAACTGACGACTTTCCTGCAAGAATTGATCTGAATACTCCCCAAACCATTCTCTCACCTGATGGAAAGCATCAATAAACCCTTGGCGATCGCCTTTTTCAAAAAATTGCAACGCTTCTTCATACGTTTGTTTCAGGCTTTCAATCACATCTAAATTTTCAGGCTTATCCATAATAATATCCGCATAAAGTGCCGCATCTTGGGCAAAGAGACGACCAATCATGGCTAATTCTAAGCGATAAATTGGGGAAGATAACGCCAATAAATTGCTTAAATTGACTGGTTGTTTGGAAAGATGCAGACCATTCGCAAAAGTGGAAAAGTGACGTAATGCTTGAATGTACGTCATATTGTGGTCGTGCTCTGCAGCATCAATTTGATAAATTTTTGCACCCCAGATTTGAATTTGCTCTAGCAACCATTCATAACGCTCCCTAAAGCGCCCATCACACCGTACAACCACTTGTTTTGCCATGCTCGCGATATCTGGGCCAAACATTGGATGTAGCCCAACCACTGCCCCTTTATGCACATCTAACATTTTAGCCAATGGCGCACGTTTCACGGAGGTGAGATCCGCCAGTAGCATATTTTCCGTTAAATAGGGTTTTAAACGTTCTATGGTTTCTAACGTGTGATCAATCGGTACTGAGATAATAACAACATCTGCATTCGTTAAAATGTGTTCTGCCACATCCCAATCATCACGATCTAAAATAGAAATGGGATAACCAGAAGCACGCAAATAGCGGGCAAATAACTGCCCCATTTTTCCGTAACCACCGACGATAACAATTTTGTTAATAGCTGGGTTCAGGGTTTTAAAACCAAATTGATTTTCATTGGAGTAAGATTCACGCATGAAACGACGGAGCACATCTTCGATGAGTTGAGGAGAGATTCCTGCTTTCACCGCTTCTTCTCGGCGTGCTTGTAACATCGCTAATTCACGATCAGGTGCATAAATTGGTAAACCTTTTTCGTGCTTTACTTCGCCGACTTGGGTCACCAATTCGAGGCGTTTAGCAAAAAGTTGAATCAGTTCGCGATCGAGTGTATCAATTTCCTGACGTAAATGATTAAGGACATCCATAATTCACCTGTAATATCTTATTTACATAGATTGCAATTAAAAGGTTACAGGTGAGATTACTGGAATTAAAACAGAAAGGCAAATGATTAGAGAGATTGTGTAATCAAACGTTGTGGACGAATTACATTGTTATCATCGATAAGTGCCACGCCTAAAAAGACATTCTTGTCAGAAAACAACCGCACTTGACCATATAATTTTGCTTCATTAGCAAATTTGACACGTTGCCCAAAGCCGATACCTTTACTTTGTTCAGCATTTAACTGTAACGCTGGTAATTTGCTGACCGCTGTATCTGTCGGTAAAAGATGTTGATCAAGTTGAGCAAGATCACCTTGCTCTGCAAGCGCCTGCAAAGCATCCCATGTCATCATCTTTTCTGTTGGATAATCCGCAACCGCAGTTCGACGTAATACAGTCACATGAGCACCACAACCTAACACCTCACCTAAATCATCCACTAAAGTACGGATGTAAGTTCCTTTCGAACAATGCACTTCCAGGGTTAAAAAAGGTGCTTGATACTCGATAAAGTTTATTTCAAAAATCGTGATAGGACGTGCTTCACGTTCCACCGTAATGCCTGCGCGAGCATACTCATACAATGGTTTTCCATTGTGCTTTAATGCAGAAAACATGGTCGGCACTTGCAAAATATCACCACGAAATTGTTCAAGTGCGGTCAAAATTTGTGATGTTTCCACATTGACTGGACGCGTTTCGACCACTTGTCCTTCTGCATCTGAGGTATCCGTACGTTCACCTAATTTTGCTGTAACCACATAGCGTTTATCTGCATCTAATAAGAATTGCGAAAACTTTGTCGCTTCGCCTAAGCAAATAGGTAGCATACCGGTTGCTAATGGATCGAGCGCACCGGTATGCCCTGCCTTATTCGCTTGGAATACGCGTTTCACCTTTTGCATAATATCATTAGATGACATGCCTTGTGGCTTATCTAATAAAAATACGCCATCAATATCACGCCCACGCTTACGAGGTCTCGACATTAGTCATTTTCCTCAACGTGTTTTTTCTCGTCTTCACGTATTACGTTTGTCACCAAATTAGACATACGCATCCCTTCGACTAAGGATTGATCGTAGAAGAAACGAATTTCCGGCACAATGCGTAAGCGCATTGCTTTACCCACTAATGAACGAATGTAAGGTGCCGCTTTTTCTAACCCTTTCATGCCCTGTGCAATCGCTACTTCATCATGATCAAACAAAAATGTGACAAACACTTTTGCATAAGCTAAATCGCTTGATACTTCCACATCAGACACGGTTACCATGCCAATACGGGGATCTTTCACTTCACGTTGCAAAATGATGGCGATTTCTTTTTGTAATTCTTGTGCAACGCGATCGCTGCGTTTAAATTCTCTTGCCATAATATTTCTCTTATTAAAAAGCGGTCAAAAATACGTTGAATTTTGACCGCTCTTTTTATCGATTAGATTGAACGTTTAACTTCAACGACTTCAAACACCTCGATTTGGTCGCCGACTTTTACGTCATTGTAGTTTTTAACGCCGATACCACATTCCATACCATTACGGACTTCAGAAACGTCATCTTTAAAGCGACGGAGAGATTCCAATTCACCTTCAAAGATTACCACGTTATCACGTAATACGCGGATTGGGTTGTTACGTTTTACTACACCTTCGGTCACCATACAACCTGCGATTGCACCAAATTTCGGATGTTTGAATACATCACGCACTTCAGCCAAGCCAATGATTTCTTGTTTGAATTCAGGTTGTAACATACCGCTCATCGCTGCTTTCACATCATTTAATAGTTCATAAATGATAGAGTAATAACGAAGGTCAATATTTTCTGCTTCGATAATACGGCGAGCAGAAGCGTCCGCACGTACGTTAAAGCCAACAATAATCGCATTAGAGGCTGCCGCTAGGGTTGCATCAGTTTCAGAAATACCACCGACACCAGACCCAACAACTTTCACTTTCACTTCATCAGTAGAAAGATCTTGTAACGATTGAATAATCGCTTCCACAGAACCCTGTACGTCTGCTTTCACGATGATATTCAGTTCAGCAACATCACCTTCAGCCATATTACTAAACATATTTTCAAGTTTCGCTTTTTGCTGACGAGCAAGTTTCACTTCACGGAACTTACCTTGACGGTGTAACGCCACTTCACGTGCTTTTTTCTCATCACGCACTACAGTCGCTTCATCACCCGCTGCAGGTACACCAGAAAGACCTAACACCTCAACCGGGATAGATGGGCCTGCTTCATCGATTTCTTTACCGTTTTCATCGCGCATTGCACGAACACGACCGTATTCAAAACCGCAAAGTACGATATCACCTTTACGTAAGGTACCAGATTGAACAAGAATGGTTGCAACTGGACCACGACCTTTATCAAGGTAAGATTCAATCACTACACCGCTTGCCATGCCGTCTTTTACAGCCGTTAATTCAAGTACTTCTGATTGAAGCAAGATGGCATCTAATAAGTCATCAACACCGGTACCTTTCTTCGCAGAAACTGGAACGAATTGCACATCACCACCGAATTTCTCAGAAATCACTTCGTGTTGAAGTAATTCTTGTTCTACTCGGTCTGGATTTGCTTCTGGTTTATCAATTTTGTTCACCGCAACCACTAAAGGCGCACCTGCTGCTTTCGCGTGTTGAATCGCTTCAATGGTTTGAGGCATCACACCATCATCTGCCGCAACAACAAGAACGACGATATCCGTTGCTTTCGCACCACGTGCACGCATTGAGGTAAATGCGGCGTGTCCTGGCGTATCTAAGAAGGTGATCATTTTGCCATCATCCATTTCTACGTGGTACGCACCGATGTGCTGAGTAATACCACCCGCCTCACCTGCTGCAACTTTCGCTTTACGAATATAGTCAAGCAATGAGGTTTTACCATGGTCAACGTGACCCATGATCGTTACAACTGGTGCTCGAGTCACTTTTTCTGCGTTAACATCACGATCGCCTAATACTTCTTCTTCTAGTTCATTTTCATTGCGAAGAATCACTTTGTGACCTAATTCTTCAGCCACTAATTGAGCTGTTTCTTGGTCAAGCACTTGGTTAATGGTCACCATTTCGCCCATCTTCATCATTGCTTTGATGATTTCAGTTGCTTTGGTTGCCATTTTATTTGCTAATTCTGCAACCGTAATGGTTTCACCAATCACAACATCCTGTTTCACAACCTGAACAGGTTTTGTGAAGGCTTGTTGTAATGCTGCACCTTTCTTACCATTTTTACCTTTACCGAATTTACCATCTTTTTGATTTTTACGGTTAGATTCGCGCTCATTTTTATTGCCGCCTTTCACGTCATCGCGTTCTTTTTTCGCTTTAGCGACTTTATTTTTGCCGCGACCGCGATTTTCATTACGGCGTTCTTCTTCGTCTTCCGCTTCTAAAGCATAACGAGAGCTTAAATTGTAATCAGTATAATCTTCTGATGCGGTTTCATTGCTTGACGTATCCGCTTCAGCATAACGTTTAGCATCTTCAGCCGCTTTACGCGCTTGCTCTTCTGCCTTTTGGCGAGCCAGCTCTTCCGCTTTGCGACGGAGTTCTGCTTCTTCCGCTTTACGTTTTTCTTTTTCTGGATCAACAGATTTAGGTTTATTTTCAACCGCACTTTGTGCTGGTTTCACTGCCTTTTCTGCTTCAACCTTAGCTTTCTCAGCTTTTGCTTTTTCTGCTGCAGCTTTTTCAGCAGCTAAACGTGCTTTTTCTTCTGCCGCTTTCTTCTCTGCTTCTTGCTGTGCTTTTAATTTTTCTGCCTCAGCAGCTTTTCGGGCAGCATCTGTTGGCACAGTGCGTTTTTTACGAACTTCAACTTGTACCGCTTTTGCTTTACCGCCAGCTGTTGTACTGCTTACGGTTGTTTTTGTTCTGCGTTGAATACTTAGTTTTTTCGGTGCATTCGCATCCGCATTTTTTACATCTTCAGTCATTATTAAACTCCTTACTCTTCGCTAAACCAGCAAATATTACGCGCAGCCATAATAAAGTCAGCGGCTTGCTCTGCGGTTAATTCTTCGATATCAGCTAAATCATCTACACCTTGCTCAGCAAGTTCTTCAAGCGTAGTAATTTGTTTTTCAGCTAATTTAAAGGCAATGTGACGATTCATCCCTTCAAGATTTAATAAACGATCTTCAATATTCGCTTTTTTCAAGGCTTCTTCTTCAGCTGCAGCAGCTGCAGTAATGGCATCTTTTGCGCGACCTTGTAATTCTTCGATAAGATCTTCATCTTCTAAACCATCAATTGCACTCAGTTCGCTCACAGGAACATAAGCCACTTCTTCTAATGAAGTAAAACCTTCATCTACTAAGATTTGAGCAAACTCTTCATCAAGACCTAATTTATCCATGAATAAATTTAATACTTTAGTATCTTCTGCTTGATGTTTTTCATTTAATTGTTCGGTAGTCATGACATTTAATGTCCAACCGGTTAATTGTGTCGCTAAACGTACGTTTTGACCGTTACGACCAATTGCTTGTGCTAAGTTATCAGCATTAACCGCAATATCCATTGAGTGATTATCTTCATCAACAATAATTGAAGTCACATCAGCTGGTGCCATCGCATTAATTACATATTGTGCCGGATTATCATCCCAAAGTACGATATCCACTCGTTCGCCACCTAATTCATTGGTAATCGCTTGAACACGTGCGCCACGCATGCCCACACATGCACCCACTGGGTCAATACGTTTGTCATTAGATTTCACTGCAATTTTTGCACGAGAACCTGGATCACGAGCCGCACCACGAATTTCAAGCATTTCTTCGCCAATTTCCGGTACTTCAATACGGAATAACTCGATTAACATTTCAGGTTTTGCACGAGTTACAAATAATTGTGCGGTTTTGCTTTCCGGGTTCACTTTATAAAGCACGCCACGAACACGATCGCCTGGACGGAAATTTTCACGTGGAAGCATATCTTCACGCATAATCACAGCTTCAGCTTTATTGCCTAAATCTAAAATGATGCTTTCACGATTTACTTTTTTCACCGTACCCGTAACAATTTTGCCTTCTTCAGAACGGAATTGCTCAACCACTTTTGCACGCTCAGCTTCACGAATTTTAGTGCTGATTACTTGGCGAGCGGTTTGCATTGCAATACGGTCAAATGCGATAGACTCAATTTGATCTTCGACATAGTCACCGAGTTGAATATTCGGATCTTCAAATTGTGCCGCTTCTAATGTCATTTCTTTTGTTGGCACTTTAACTTCATCAACCACCAACCAGCGACGGAATGTATCAAACTCCCCTGTTTTGGTGTTGATAGACACACGAATATCGGTTTCATAGTCATATTTCTTCTTCGTTGAAAGTGCAATCGCACTCTCTAACGCTTCAAAAATCTTTTCGCGTGGCAATAACTTCTCGTTAGATACTGCTTCAGCAGCTAACAAAATCTCTTTACTCATTTTCCTTTTTCTCCTTTAAAATTTTGCGATTACATTGGCTTTTTGAATGTTGCCAAAAATAAGAACTTGTTCCTGACCATCAACAATAAGTGTCAACATGTCATTTTCAATTTTTTCCAATTTACCTTGCCATTTACGACGATCTAAAACGGGAATACGTAAATGTACGGCGATATCCTCGCCTACATAACGTTGGAATTGTTCAAGCGTAAATAATGGACGGTCAAGACCTGGTGATGATACTTCTAGGTTATATTTATCCGCAATTGGATCTTCCACATCTAAAATCGCGCTCACTTGACGACTTACATCAGCACAATCATCAACGCCTACGCCACCGTCTTTATCAATGAATAAACGCACGGTCATAAAACGACCTGCACGTTGGCATTCAATCCCCCAAAGTTCACAGCCTAAGTCTTCTACTGCACCTTGAAGCATTTCTTGCAATTTTTGTTCTAATGTTGCCAATTTTTGCTCCTAATCTTAAAATTCAGACATAAAAAAAGGGTTAGGTTCGTCAATGAACCTAAGCCCAGTTTCTAAATTTCTCGTACAAAAAAACCCCAAATTTGGGGTTCTTTTTACTGAACTTGTTATTGGTTGCGGGGGCCGGATTTGAACCGACGGCCTTCGGGTTATGAGCCCGACGAGCTACCAAGCTGCTCCACCCCGCGTCCGAAATATGGGTGTATTATAGTGATCTAAATCAAAAGATCAAGCGATTTCTACTAATTTTCTTGAAAACATAAGATTTTTTGACCGCACTTTGCTTTATCTAAAGTGATAGTTAGAATCCAAAGCCAGTACCAAGGCCGACACCAACGCCTACACCATTACTACCGCCACCAGCACCTACGCCAACAGAACAAGCACTCACCAAAGCACTTAATACAGCCACTAAAAATAATTTTTTCATAGATTTTCCTTTGTTAAATGTTCAAATAACCGATAAACGGCCAATAAGTCAGTTCGTGCAATCGGTTTGAACGGAAGTAAAAGATAATAAAGCCAATGAAATCTTTTCACATATGACAACATATCAACCCAATAAGTTGTCGGACAGTGAGATTTATAATAATCAAATAATTCATTAAGCTTTTCATCATCTAAGCTTTTCACACGACATAAACTGTCTAAAAATGCTAGCATATCACGTGTAATCAACCAATGTTCATTATGGCTTTTTGAATGAGATTCAAAGTCCATAAAACTAATTTTACCATCTTTCCATGCGATATCTCGTATAGCTGGACGACCGTGAATAATGCCTTGTTGATGAAGATTAATCAATATTTCTATCGCTGAATGCAAAATATGTGATTTTTCTGCCCAAGACAATGTTTCATCATTCAGCCAGATGTTTAATGTTGGCCCTGCATCTTCCAATACTAAATAATCATCACCGAAACCGCATAATTTAGGTACTGGTGCACCAATATTATTTAAATGCTGTAGTATTTCACACTCTTCTTTAAAATGTTGTTTTGGATGTGGTTTTAATAATAACCATATCCCTTTTAATTGCTCGGGTTGCTTTAACCAATAATGTTTCCCTAAATATTCAAAGCGGAAAACACGTTCTCCACGATGTTCTTCAAGAAGCTTTTGCACATGGTCTTTAAGTGACGAAGTCATAATCTCTACTTAAATTTTTATTGTGTATTGAAAAGATAAGCGATACATTCTACAAAATTTTCATTCTTTTTCAATCAAGGAGAAAAATATGCATTTTTTGAAAAAAGTGCTTACCATACTGACCTTAGGTTTCTGTACGCTATCTGTACAAGCCTCTCCCTTCAGTATCAGCGAGCAACAAATTAACCAATATTTAAGTGAAAAAGGCACGATTAATGACAAACTCGGTATTCCAGGATTATTTTCTGTGGATTACGCACTGAAAGATTTAGTAACTAAAATCGGGCAAACTGAAAGCAATCGTGTTGAAATGAGTGGCTTAGTTGATACGCTTATTCGTTTATCCGGTAAAACCTATCCAGCTAAATTGCATTTAACCTTTGATGCCGTTCCAGAGTATAACGCACAAGAAGGGGCGCTTTATTTAAAAAATCTACGAATTTTACGCTGGTCTGGCGAACCTAATAGTGTGATGGATCAACTCCAAGATGTTATGCCGCTATTAAGTGATGGTGTTGCAGCATTATTAAGTCGGATGCCTGTTTACACCTTGGATGAAAGTGACATGAAACAAATGCTGATTAAGAAATTCGCCAAAGAAATTAAAGTTGAGAAAGGTCGATTGGAATTAATTGGTGGAATGTTTTAACAAAAAGGGCGTATTAAACGCCCTTTTTTTATAACTCAATGATAGCTCGCAAACCTTGAATTTGCCCGTTAGCTTCAATATTGTCTAATCGGAAACGATAGTGATGCAATTCTGCTATTCTTGCCACAATAGACAATCCAAGCCCACTTCCCTTTTCATTTTGTCCTGCAGGACGATAAAAACGCTGCCCTAATTTCGCTAATTCTTCTGGCGCAACACCACTGCCATTATCTTCAATAAAAATTTTACGTGGCTGTAAAATCACACGAACCAGAGTGCCTTGAGGACAATATTTTATGGCATTATCTAATAAGTTTCGTAGCATTTGTGCAAGTAATAATGGCTGCCCTTGCTTAACGGCAGGATCTCCCTGATGCTCAAACTGTAATTCGATTTGGCGTTGTTGTGCACTAAAATATAAATCACCAATAAGCGAAGTGATAATTTCCGACCAATGAATATCAGCAAGGTTATCTAATTCTTTGAGATTCTCTAAGCGGGAAAGCGTAAGAAGCTGTTCGATTAATTGAGTTGCCCGATCGATACCTTGGGTTAAATGCGCTAAAGCCGTTTCACGTGTTTGTGCATCATCGCCAGCTAACTGTGCGACTTCTGTTTGAATACGCAATGCCGCTAATGGACTACGTAATTCATGTGCTGCATCAGAAACAAAACGGCGCTCCCGTTCTAGCTGCTCACTGGTACGTGTGAAAAATTGATTTAAGTTTTGGACTAACGGTAGAATCTCTGTTGGTACATTATCGGTTTCTAATAATGATACATCTCCAGGGCGACGAGCTTGTACGTTTCGACTCAATCGATTAATTGGTTTTAATGCACGATAAATCACAATAAACGCAACCAATAATAGTATTGGTAATCCAGCAAACCAAATCCCTGTTTGGCTGAAGACCATTTTATTGACCAACTCTTCGCGGTATTCCAATTCTTGTCCCACCGCAATGACAAGTTCACCTTTACCGACAGGTTGCCAATAAATCAGCCATTCATCGTCATCATCTAAAATATGCGCTTTACTAAATCCGGTTTTATTTTGGAAAATAAATTTGTCGCCATTATCACCATCGGTTAATAATCTTTCACCTTTGTTAGAAAATATGGCAAAGGCCAATGCATCATTATCATAATGACGTTTCTGTGGTTTAAATCCACCACGTGGAAAATTCGCATTTTCGCCTAATAATACATTTTTCAAATCAGACGTTGCCAAACGCTCAGCAAAAAGCACCTGCTGTGCATTAAAGACATCTTTGACTTCTTTTTTAACAACCGTCCAAGCAACAGCCGTGGCAACGCACCACACACAAAGCGCGGTCAAACTTAAACCGATTAAGAGACGAAAACTCAGTCGTTTATTTTTCATTAACTTGTCCTAAAGCATAGCCTACGCCATGTACCGTACGAATAAATTGTTTACCCAGCTTTTGACGCAAATTATAAATATGTACGTCCAATGCACCACTACTTAATTCTTCATCCCAATTTGACAATTTTTCTTCAATGGTTGCACGTGAAAGCACTCGTTCTTTATTCAGCATAAAAAGCTCGAGTAATTTATATTCACGTCCGGTTAATGTAATTTCATCCTCATTCAACCAAGCCTTACGCTGTGCAAGATCGAGTTTGACATTGCCATGCTCAATCTGCGGTTTGACTTGCCCATAACGACGACGAATTAATGCTTGTAATCTCACCACCACTTCAGCCAAAGCAAAAGGTTTGCAAAGATAATCATCGGCACCTTGTTGAATGCCTTTAATCCGTTCATCCAATGTATCACGTGCAGTTAAGATCAATACAGGCACATCTTGATTATTTGAGCGCCATTGTTTTAATACATCCAAACCATCCAGTTTAGGCAGGGTTAAATCCAATACCACCGCATCATAAGGTGCACCAATTAAGGCATTTAATCCACTTTGCCCATCAGTAAACCAATCTACAATAAAACCTGATTTCGTTAAACCAATTTGCAGACCATTGCCGATGAGAGGATCGTCTTCTACTAATAAAACTCGCATAATATTGACCGCACTTTTACCTTTCTCAAAACAAAAAATGGCGGGCTTTTGCCCACCACTTCAAATTATATGAATTATTGCGCTTTTTCAACGCTAATGACTTCAAGCTCTGGTTTTTCAAACATTTCATTGTCTAGTTTACCGTAAACGCGGATTTTATCCTGAGGTCCCACATTTAAGCCATTCCAAACGCGGTTTTTAATTTCCAATTTGATTTGGTCTGTACCATCGGTAAAAATATATTCATCACCATCAATTTGTTGAGTGATGTTACCGACTAAGGTAATCATAGAATTATCTTTCGCAGATAATGCTTGTTTAACAGTCAGTTGTTGACCTTGGTTACTACCTTGGAAGCCACCTTGTGCAGTGTTACCATTAAAACCAGCAAATGCTGCTGAAGTAGATAAAGCTAAAAGGGTTGCTAAAGCTAATTTTTTCATCATGTTCTCCTAAATAAAATTAAGCATAAATAGTCATGTTTCAAAGCGAAGGATTATCCTCATTGCTGCCTTGTTGATGCTTATTAAACACAACAAATCTTAATGAAATCTTAAGCAACCTTAAGATTTTTAAATTTTTTTAAAATCACCAACAAAATCGCTCATTTACCAAGTTATCTTGGCGTTCTTTTTCCCATTTCGCTTTATTTTCAGGATTAGCAAAATAGCGGTCTTGCTCAACTAGGCGCGCATCAAGTTTTGCCTCTGCTTCTTTTAATGCCTGTTTTCTATCTGGATGTTTGCTTGGTAATTGAGGTAAAAATACAGTCTGATATGGGTGATTTTTCGCCCAGTCAATCGCATCTTGCGCTGCCTTGTGTTGCTTATTCAAATCACAGAACGCATAGGGATTAACATGCTGTCCCACTAATTGCCCAAATGCTGTATTATTCGATACTGTTAATTTATCTAAATCCAACACATATAAAGCGGTGATTAAACGGTTTTGCCCACGATAAAACCATTTTACTGCTTCATCACGTAAACCAAAATCATAAGCACGAGCAGAAAGTGCAAACATTGTCATCGGGGAAACAAAATCCACTTTTTTCTCAATAATATTGACCGCACTTTCAAAATCTTTTTGTGTATTTTTCAGTAATAACGCATCAATATCTTTATTCACATTAATCTGTTCAAGTCGCCCATCTCTGGCATCGTAATAAGGCTTTACGTACATATCAATATGCTTAACCGGCTCTTTTGAAATGGTGCTACAAGCCGTTAATAAAAGTGCGGTTGAAATTAACGTTAATTTTAGAAAGGTTTGCATGTTCTTCCCTTATGATGAATATTAGCTCGCTATATTACAACAAAAGAGCCGTGAGTTTTACTTCTCTTTCTTCTATAATGAGCAAAATTTTGTTTTATTTTGTTTCATGAAAATCCACCTTATTCAGCGCCAAATCACCTTAGATTTCGATAACCAAACTTCTCTGCTTAACTTTTTAGAACAACATCAAATTCACCATGAATATCAATGTCGTTCAGGTTATTGTGGTTCTTGTCGCGTGAAGATAAAAAAAGGCAAGGTGTCTTACGCTGAAGCGCCCCTTGCCTTTATCCAACCCGATGAGATTTTACTGTGTTGCTGTCGGGTGGAAAGTGATTTGGAAATAGAACTATAAGATGCAAATTTTATAACATATCTCTATATTAATGATCTATTTTCTCTTTCGCCAACATTCCCACTAAAACGGCCAAAATTGAATAAGGATAAGTTGTCTTTAGAAAATCAATAAAGCTCTTAACTTCACCATATTGTATGCACTCCATAACATACAAAAGCAACATTCCCAAAGAAACTATTATTGAAAGTTTTATTACTGTTATTATAAATCGCATCATTATTACTATTTTGCTCAATTAACTGATTAGTTTTTATTGCAATCTAGAAACTTATTAGATCCAGCTAGCAAAGGTTTATCTATTCTATTTCATTAGTAGAAAAATAATCAAACAACACATTAATATTATTTAATGCAGAACCTAAATTATTTAAAAACACCTCAGCATCTTTTGTTAATCTACTGTCATACACTACTCTAAAACGAACAGCGTCTACTTTAAAACTTGGGTAATTATTATAAATTTGATCGCTTTCTACATAATGTAAATATAAATTTATTTTATCTTGTATATATTCCATACCTTCATAATCCCATTCATATGGGAAAGTAATAGTCATAATACATTCATTATTATTAAAATATATAATATCTACGATATTCTGATTCATTCTTTTTTTCTTGGTTTTGGGTTAAAAATTATTAAATAATTATCCCACAGATAAACTGTAATAATCCTATTCAATATTTATAAACTAAATATTTACCATACATAAATATAACGATCCACACATAACATGTACGGATCGTTATTTAATAAGTGAATTAAAAAATCCTATCTACTCTTTATAAATTATTCAAATCCAACACATCTGTCATATCAAACAATCCGTGAGATTGTTTTTCTAACCATTTACCTGCACGCACTGCACCATTCGCAAAGGTCATACGGCTTGATGCTTTGTGAGCAATTTCAACGCGCTCACCGATATCGGCAAACCAGACACTATGTTCACCTACTACATCTGAGGCTCGAATAGTAGAGAAACCAATTTCATCACGTTTGCGCTCGCCTGTAATACCTTCACGACAAAATACGCCATGCGTTTTCAAATCACGACCAAGAGTTTTCGCAATATGTTCGCCCATAGAAAGTGCGGTACCCGATGGTGCATCCACTTTATGGCGGTGGTGTGCTTCAATGATTTCGATATCGCAATAATCGCCCATCACTTTGGCGGCTTTTTCTAATAGTTTAAACACCAAATTCACACCCACACTGAAGTTGGATGCAAATACAATGGCAATTTTTTCCGATGCAGCTTGAATTGCGGCTTTGCCTGCATCATCAAAACCTGTGGTACCAATTACCATCTTTTTATTATTAGCGACACAAAATGCAATATGCTCAAGCGTGCCTTCCGGACGCGTGAAATCAATCAGCAAATCAAAGTTATCTTTTTCTGCATTTAAATCATCTGATACTTTGACACCTAATGCACCAATCCCCGCAAGCTCGCCAGCATCTGCGCCGACTAAAGAGGAACCTTTACGTTCAAAAGCAGCACCTAATTCTGCCCCTTCTGCATTATGTACAGCTTGAATTAATTGACGCCCCATTCTTCCGCCTGCACCGGCGATCGCAATTTTTAATGTCATGTTTTGTCCTTTTTTAATCAAATTAAAGCGTGTTGAACGCCACTATAAATTAAATAGATTCCGAAGAAAATAAAAATCAGCCCTGCGGCATTATCAATATAGCGACTATATTGGCTATAAAACTGTTTTGCAACAGAACGAGAGAAAAGCACCGAAATGATGTAGAAATATAAAAAGGTTTCTACGGTAATCACGGCAAGTGCGGTCAATATTTGTGATGTTTCGGTAATATTCACTAAAACCAATGACATCACACTGCTGAAATAAATCACTACTTTAGCATTAGATAAATTGACCAATAAGCCTTTCATAATGCTCGTTAAAGTCGATTGATTTGATGTATTTGCATTCTGCTTTTCATCAAAGACCGCATTGGTTTTTACTTTTGCCATTTTAATGCCGAGATAAACTAAATACGAACCACCAAGCATCATCACAATGCCTTGAATAATTGGCATGGTAGCAAAAATAATGGCGAGTCCTAAAACGGCAGCCGTTGCCCAAATTAGTACGCCAATGGTAATCCCAATCACGCCACCAATAGCTTCTCGACGGGAACTCATGGCAGAAATTCGGCTGACATAGAAAAAATCAGGGCCTGGCGAAAGTAAACCAACAAGATGAATAATCATCAAATTTAGCATGGTAAGCCTACAATACGTAGTATCACGATCACGATAACAGCATAGATTGCCGCTAAAACGTCATCCACCATAATCCCAAAACCGCTTTCCAGTTTTTGATCAAAGTATCGGATTGGATAAGGTTTTAAAATATCGAAGAAACGAAACAATACAAAGGCAATCACAATCCAAGGGAACGACAAAGTTGGAATCGCGGCTAACACAATAAATACCCCAATAAACTCATCCCAAACAATGGAACCGTGATCATGAACGCCCATATCATCTGCGGTTTTTTGGCATAGATAACAGCCAAGCGCAAAGCAAAGTGCGGTCAAAATTAGGAAGATTTTTAGTCCAAGACAAGCTAATAATGCCGAACCTAAAATCGTTCCAGCTAAACTTCCCCATGTGCCCGGTGCTGGACGAATTAATCCTGAACCGAAACCTAATGCAAGTAAATGAACTGGATTTTTTAAGCTAACTCTATCAAGTGGTGAACTATTCATTATTTATCCTTAAAATGATCGAAACCAGACGGTGCTTGATAATTGATTACACGTCCATCTTTTAAAAAAGTAATCTGATTGTTATTTTGCTGAACAATTTTTCCGATGCAAGTGCAAGGTATATTCAACGATTGGGATAACTTTTCAATCTCGGCCTTTTTGTTTGCAGGAACTGTAAAGCAAAGTTCATAATCTTCCCCGCCACTTAATGCAAACGCTTCTGCTTTTTCTAAGCTATATGTTTTTTTGAGTGATGTAGAGAAAGGCAAGGTTGATAATTCAATCTCAGCTGAACATTGGCTTCTCGTTAAAATATGCCCTAAATCGGCAACGAGACCATCTGAAATATCAATGCATGAATGCGCTACATTCACTAAGGCTTGACCTAATTCAACGCGTGGTGTTGGGTGAAAATGGCGTTTTACTAAAAATTCAGTATCAAAATCGACCGCACTTTTACCCTGTAAGATCCAATTTAAACCCGCCGCGCTATCACCTAACGAGCCCGATACATAAATTAAATCTCCAACCTTCGCGTTATGTCGGAATAAAGCCTTTCCTTTGGGTACGAAACCTTGTGCCGTAATAGTTATAGAAAGTGGGCCTTTCGTTGTATCGCCACCAATTAACGTCACATCATATTGATTTAATGTATCAAACAGACTTTGACTAAATTGGCTTAGCCAGTTTTCATCAACTTCAGGTAATGTCAGCGCAAGAGAAATCCAAGCAGGTTTCGCCCCCATAGAGGCTAAATCACTTAGATTTGTCGCGATAGCTTTATACGCTAAATCTTTTGGAGAAATGGAAGATAAAAAATGCGTGCTCTCGACCATCGTATCGCTGGTAATGGCAAGCTGATAGCCTTCTGGAATATGAGTGATCGCACAATCATCCCCAATACTAAAATCAACAAAGTATTGATTGCCTTTTTGTATTGAGAAATATCGCCCTATAAGATCAAATTCACCTGTACTCATTTTATCTGCGCACCAAAAAACAAAGGGCAGACATTTGTCTACCCTACATTTGAATAATTATTTGCGACCTAATGCAGGAGCGACTTTATCCAATACACCGTTAATGTATTTATGGCTTTCATCTGCACCAAACACTTTCGCCACTTCAATTGCCTCATTAATCGCCACTTTATACGGTACATCTGGCTCAAATTGAAGTTCGTAAACCGCTAAACGTAAAATCGCTTTTTCAATCGGATCTAATTCATCCAATGCGCGATCTAAATAATGGCTCATTGAAAAATCAACGGCTTCTACATTCGCAACGGTTTGACGGAAAAGGCGGCTAAAATAAGGTTTATCCACACCTTTTAAATCTTGATCCACAACGAAAGTGAGTTCCACTTGTTCTGGCGCATTACCAGAGAGCGCCCAAGAATATAATGCTTGAACCGCACATTCTCTCGCTCTACGACGTGGCGATACTTTTTTTACAGGTTCTTTTTTCTCTGTCATTTGAATTATGCCGCATCAATTTGTTGTAAAAGATTCACCATTTCAAGGGCAGTTAATGCAGCTTCTGCACCTTTATTACCTGCTTTGGTCCCTGCACGCTCGATAGCTTGTTCAATGTTTTCAGTGGTTAAAACACCGAATGCTACTGGGATTTCAGCTTGCATTGCTACTTGACCTAAACCGCTGCTTGCTTCGCCAGCCACATATTCAAAGTGAGCTGTACCACCACGGATTACTGTACCCAATGCTACAATCGCATCAAATTTTTTGCTTTCAGCTAAACGACGTGCTACTAATGGAAGTTCATACGCACCTGGTGCTCGAACGATTGTAATATTCTCATCTTTCACTTGGCCGATACGTTTTAATGCATCTACCGCACCTTCTAATAAACTTTCATTAATAAAACTGTTAAAACGAGCAATCACTACTGCGATTTTAGCATTTGGCGCAGCTACCGCACCTTCTAAAACTTTCATACTTTTTCCTAATCTGAATGAACAATAAATTTGACGGTGGATTTTAGCATAAAAAGAAACCCTGTGGAAATAATCCGACAGGGTTTTCTATGAGTGGAAAAGAACTTACTTCTCGAGTTTTAACGGCTCAATTTTCCAAATATTTTTCGCATATTCAAGAATCGTACGGTCTGATGAGAAAAAGCCTATATTCACCATATTTTGAATGGTACTTGCTATCCATACATCGCGATCTTGATATTTTTTATCTACCGCTTTTTGCGCTTCCACATAACTGCGGAAATCAGCAAAGGATTGATAGTAATCGTGGTATTGTAAACCTTGAATGAGAGAGTGATAACGGTTCGGTTCTTCCGGAGAGAAATCACCACGAATGATTTGTTCAATGACTTCACGTAATTGCTCGTCATTTTGATAATAATCAAACGGACGATAACCTTCGCGACGTAATGCTTCCACTTTTTCAACCGTATTACCAAAGATAAAGATGTGGTCTTCACCAACATTATCTAAAATCTCAACGTTCGCACCATCAAGTGTACCCAATGTTAACGCACCATTTAAGGCAAATTTCATGTTACTGGTACCTGATGCTTCTGTTCCTGCAAGAGAGATTTGCTCAGAAATATCTGCAGCAGGAATGATCAATTGTGCAAGACTTACGCTGTAGTTCGGGATAAATACAACTTTTAAACGATCTTTTAAGCGCTCATCGTTATTGATGACATTTGCGACATCGTTAATTAAACGAATGGTTTGTTTTGCCGCATAGTAAGCCGAAGCCGCTTTACCCGCTAAAATAAATACGCGAGGCTGCCAATCTTTTTCTGGGTGAGCCAACATTTCGTTATAACGAGCAATAATGTGTAGCACATTAAGTATTTGGCGTTTGTATTCGTGAATACGTTTTACTTGAACGTCAAATAATGCATGCGGATCTAAATCGATGTTAAGTGTTTTCTTCACATATTGAGCTAATTTCACTTTGTTATCGTATTTGATATCTGCAACAGCACGCTTAAATTCACCTTTATCTGTAAACGCTTTAAGTTTTTCAATTTGGCTTAAATCGCAACGCCATTCAGAACCAATATATTGATCAAATAAAGCCGCTAATTTCGGATTTGCTACCGCAAGCCAACGACGTGGTGTAATACCGTTTGTCACATTGGTGAAACGTTCCGGATAGATACGTGCAAAATCAGCAAAAGTAGAAGAAACCATAAGATCTGAGTGAATTGCTGCGACACCGTTCACTTTATGTGAACCGACAACAGACAACCAGCCCATGCGCACTTTACGTTGATATCCTTCTTCGATCAGTGAAACGCGACGGATAAAGTCCATATCAGTCGTGACATAAGTTTTCACATACTCTAGGAAATGATCATTAATTTCAAAAATCATTTGTAAATGACGCGGTAAGATTTTCGCCATCATTTCTACCGGCCAGGTTTCTAATGCTTCTGACATTAAAGTATGGCAAGTATAAGAGAAGATTCGACGAGTCACATCCCAAGCGTTTTGCCATGAGTAACCGTGTAAATCGATTAAAATACGCATCAACTCAGGAATGGCTAATGCCGGGTGGGTATCATTCAAGTGAATCGCTACTTTATCAGCAAGATTATCCAGTGTACCATGGGTTCTTAAATGGCGACGTAGAATATCTTGCAAAGATGCAGATACCAAGAAGTACTCTTGACGTAAACGTAACTCACGACCATTCCAGGTAGAATCATCTGGATAAAGTACGCGAGAAAGGTTTTGGTTAGCTGAACGCGTTGCCACCGCCGCTAAGTGATCACCACGGTTAAACTCCGCTAAATCGAACACCTCACCACCATGCGCAGACCATAAACGTAAGGTTGATGCCGAGTCATTTTTATAACCTGGAATCATTTGATCGTATGCAAGTGCGGTCACTTTTTCAGCCGGATTCCAGATACATTTTTTATCTTCAAAATAGATATGACCACCAAAATCAATGCTGAAACGTTTTGATGGACGCATAAATTCCCAAGGTGCACCTTTTTCTAACCAATCATCTGGACGTTCAACTTGTTGACCATTTTCAATTTTTTGACGGAACATACCGTATTCATAACGAATACCGTAACCCATCGCTGGAATTGCTAATGTTGCTAGTGAGTCCATGAAGCAAGCTGCAAGGCGACCTAAACCACCGTTACCTAGACCTGGATCCACTTCTTTTTCAATAATCTCTTCCAAATCAACATTTAATTCAGCCAGGGCTTTTTCTGCCACGTCATAAACACCTTCTGCGATCATCGCATTAGAAAGTGTACGGCCGATTAAGAATTCCATAGAAAGGTAATAAACACGGCGAGTTTCTTCTGCACGAGATTGACGAGCGGTGGTAATCCAGCCTTCAGTCACTAAATCACGTACAGCATAAAGTGTCGCATTGAGCCAGTCACGTTGACTCGCCTCTTTTGGTGAACGACCAATTAAGAAAATTAATTTATAAACAATTGCTTTTTTTACGTCTTCAACATCAAGACTTGGCCGGTTGTAAAGAAATGGCGAATCAAAATTGTCCATGATCATAGAAAGTAAAACCTCAATAAAAAAATCGCGCAAATTTTAAGCTTTTTTACGAAAAAAACAACAAAAATCCCCCTCTTCAAAGGCGATTATTTTGAAGAGGGAGTCAATCCATTTAATTATGAATCTAAAATGCCTAAATAGAGCTGCTCATATTGAGCGGCTGCATTTTTCCAACTAAAGTCCTGAGCCATGGCATTATTACGAACCATCGCCCAAACACGTTGTTTTTGCCACAAAGCAAAGGCATGCTGGATAGCACTTCGTAAATCATCTGCTTCGACTTTTTGGAATACAAAACCTGTTGCGGTACGCGATTTAATGGTTTCACTTGTACTGTTTGTCACGGTATCAGCTAATCCTCCCGTTGCACGAACAAGCGGCAATGTGCCATATTGCAACCCATATAATTGAGTTAATCCACAAGGTTCAAAGCGACTTGGTACTAAAATAACATCACCACCGGCAACCATCAAATGTGAAAGTGCTTCATCATAACCAATTTTTACTGCAATATTTTCTGGGTAACGTTGTGCTAATTGGCAAATCCCCTCTTCCAAATGTTTTGCACCTGAACCGAGAATGGTTAATTGGCCGCCTTGTTTAACAATTTCATCCGCTGTGGCAATCAATAAATCCACGCCTTTTTGTTCGGTTAAGCGAGTCACCATCACAAATAAGAGTGCATCAGATTGTTGTGGTAAATTAAAATAAGCTTGTAAATCGGCTTTATTTTTCTTCTTGCCTGCGATGGATTTTAATTTGTAGTGATGCTGAATATAAGCATCACAACTTGGATGCCAAATTTCTTGATCTACGCCATTTAAAATCCCCACCAACTTACCTGCTTCACGTAAACCCGTTAGCAAGCCTTGTAAGCCATAAGCAAAGTCTGGTGTGGTAATTTCTTTCGCATAAGTTGGACTCACTGCTGTGACCATATCAGAATAATAGAGACCTGCTTTCAAATATGAAATTTGGCCAAATAACTCTAAACCATCAACATGGAACATCCCTTCTGGCAATCCAATTTCATGTAAATGACGGTGGGCAAATTGTCCTTGATATGCCAAGTTATGAATCGTAAATACTGATTTTGCAGGACGACCTTTATTAAAGAGATAAGCGGCGGCTAAGCCCGCATGCCAATCATGAGCATGAACCACTTCTGCTCGCCACCAACTGTCTAAGCCTGTCGCAAGCTCGGCACCCACCCAGCCTAATAAAGCAAAACGCTTATAGTTATCGGCATAATCATTGTAATCTGTATCGTGATAAGGGTTCCCTTCTCGCCAATAGAGATGCGGCGCATCAATCAGATAAATTCCTACGCCATTGTATTCGCCATAACGTAATACAACATGGCCTGCAAAATTATCAAATTCTGTCACAACATGTGTGTTCTCAATACCCGATGAAATTTTTGGATAAGCCGGCAACAAAATACGTGTATCAATACCAATTTCTTTTTGTGCAAAAGGTAACGCCCCTAAAACATCGGCAAGTCCGCCAGTTTTGAGTAAGGGATACAGCTCCGAGCAAACATGTAAAACTCTCATAATTTTCCTTTTATACTTAAAATTGTGTTGTCATTGATAACAGCACAATCTTTTTAGTTCATTAAAAATACTGTCAAAATTGACCGCACTTTAATCCAAATGTTCTTCGTTTGTGACTTCTTCACCCTGCAATTTTTTCAACATTGCTGATGTAACAAGTACAACTTTACCAGTAGAACTCACACGGAAACGTTTACTATCTAGGGCTTTATCTACACCGATTTCCATACCATCTGGAATAATACAATGGCGATCAATAATACAATCTTTCAACGTACAATTTTTACCAATTTGTACTTGTGGTAACACAACACAGTGATCAACAGAAGATCCTTCATCAATTTTGATTCTATCAAACAACACAGAATTACTAATAGATGCATCTATAATCACACAGCCACCACCGATAAGCGAGTTATCTACCGGTTTTACATTCGCTTTTTTATAGAAGAATTTAGACGGATAAGCCTGTACTGGATTACCACGAATTGGCCAGCTTTGATCGTAAATATCTAATTGTGGATTTTCTGAAACCAAATCGATATTAGATTGCCAGAAGCTATCAAGCGTACCCACATCACGCCAGTAAATCTCACCTTCAGTATTTCTGCCCATGCAAGAACGGCTGAATGGATGTGCATAAAGCACGCCTTCTTCCAAGCATTTTGGCAAGACATCTTTACCAAAGTCATGTGATGTACAAGGCGTATTTACTTCTCTATCTAACATTTTATAGAGATACTCTGCATCAAAGACATAAATCCCCATTGATGCTAATGAAATGTCTGGTTTACCAACCATCGCTGGTGGATCTTTTGGTTTCTCAACGAAGGCTTTAACTTTAAGATTTTCGTTTACCGCCATCACACCAAATTCACTCGCTTCAGAACGTGGTACTTCAATACAACCTACTGTACATTTTGCTCCACTTCTCACGTGATCCATTAACATGACACTGTAATCTTGTTTATAAATATGATCACCTGCAAGAATCAAAATGTATTTTGGACGATAGTGATTACGGATAATCGCCATATTTTGATATACCGCATCCGCTGTACCACGGTACCATGTAGAATCATCAATTTGTTGACGAGCAGGTAGCATATCAACGAATTCACCACGCTCTTGTGGTAAGAATGACCAACCTGTCTGTAAATGGCGTAATAAAGAGTGAGCGGCATACTGGGTCACGACACCAATGCGATTCAGACCTGAGTTAATACAGTTGGAAAGCGCAAAATCAATAATGCGACGATTACCGCCAAAATATAACGCAGGTTTAGCACGTTTATCGGTTAATTCATGTAAACGGGAACCACGACCACCAGCCAAAATAAGCACTAAAGTACCTTTAACTAATTCATATTTATTAAGATCACTTTTCATAACAAACTCCATCGTTTTCATCATCCATATGTTCCAACACTTCAAATGCTATACCGCTCACATCACATTGTTGAATCACGCTATTTTCAGTTTCGGCAATCTTTTTCCATTTACCACTTGGAAAATAAAAAGATTGCGGTTCAGTTTTTGCATTAATTAAGAAAAGATACTTGCCGTCCAACATGATTTGTAGGGCTTTGCTTTCCCGATTATGCCAATCGTCTAGGGTCATCGGGTTTCCCCCAGTATTCAACCACACGACATTTTCATCCGACCACCAAGCCTCCTGTTGCAAACTTTTAATTTTTTTTCGCAATGCAATGGTTTGTTTGGTGAAGTCAAATAAGGTTTGGTTAAAATCATCCCACTTTAACCAAGTAATTTCGTTATCCTGGCAATAGGCATTGTTATTGCCATATTGGCTGTTGCCGAACTCATCTCCGGCAAGTAGCATGGGTACACCATTTGCTAGTAATAAAGAGCCTAATAAACCTTTTTCCGATAAAACACGACGTTTTTCAACCGCACTTTGCCATTCATCTGCTAAATCCAGTTGAGAACCTTCAATTCCATGATTGTAGCTATAGTTTTCATTCCGTCCATCACGGTTCTCTTCACAGTTAGCTTCATTATGTTTATGGTTATAGCTCACTAAATCTCGCAACGTAAAACCATCATGGGCTGTAATAAAGTTCAAGCTGCCATGTGGTAATCGATCTTCACGATTAAAGATATCGCTAGAGCCAGCAAAACGCTCAGCAAAGACGCCTACCTCACCACTTTGCCATAGCCAAAAACGGCACATATCATCACGGAAACGATCATTCCATTGAGAGAAATAAGCGAGGAAATACCCAACTTGATAACCGTAATGGCCTATATCCCAAGGTTCTGCAATTAATTTAATTTTTTGTAGAACGTCATCTTGTTCCATTTCCACAAACAATTTTGCATTCGGATTGAAATCAGGCGTTTCACGCCCCAGCACTGTGGCTAAATCAAAGCGAAAACCATCCACATGGCATTCTGTTACCCAGTAACGTAAACAATCTAATACCCATTTGCGAGTAACATCATTAGCAAGATTGAGCATATTGCCGCATCCCGTCCAGTTGAGGTAGTCTCCATGCTCGTTTTGCCAGTAATAGGTTTCATCATCAATACCACGCTGACAAAATGTAGAAAATGATTTTTCGGATTCAGCCGTATGGTTAAATACGACATCTAAAATCACTTCAATGCCCGCTTGATGCAAGGTTTTGATCATGCTTTTAAACTCATTTAAAGGCTGTTTTTGATCAGCGGCATAACTTGGTTCTAAAGCAAACATAGCTAGTGGATTGTAACCCCAATAATTACGTAATCCTTTTTCTTGCAAATGCGGTTCATCAATAAAGAAATTCACTGGAAGCAATTCAAGGCTAGTAATACCCAATGATTTAAAATACGCAATATTTTCTGGGTGTGCTAAAGCCGCATAAGTGCCCCGAATATTTTCTGGAATACAGGAATTTAATTGGCTAAATCCTTTAACATTCAGTTCATAAACAATGGTTTGAGCCCAAGGAATAGACGGCTTACAATCCCCTGACCAATCAAAATGTTCATCCACAATGCGACCTTTAGGTGCAACCGCTGCATTATCTCGTTCATCATTTAACACGAAAATTGAACAGGCTTCTGGTGAACTTAAATCTGGTTTATGAGTGACTGCTTTCGCATAAGGATCAAGTATTAACTTTTGCGGATTAGCTAAAGTGCGGTCATTTTTGCCTGTGATTCTAAAAGCATACTCATCATTCAGCTCGACACCTTCAATTGCCACATGCCAAATATCATCGGTTCTGCTCATGGCAAAACGGCTTTCTTTGCCATCACGGAACAAGCAAAGTTCAATAGCATCCGCCGCACTAGAAAACAGTGCAAAATTCGAAATTTTTACTCTGGTTTCCAGCGTTTGCGAATATCCCATTGGGGAAGGTTTGCCATTGTTATAAATACTAAACATCGTGTTCTTCGCTATTGTTATGCTTTATATTTTAAATAGATCGTTGCGAGTGGCGGAATGATCACGCTAATCGAATAGTCACGTCCGTGACTTGCGATCGCTTCGCTTCTCACTGACCCGAAATTACCTACATTTGAACCTTGATAGTACATTGAGTCCGTATTTAAAATTTCTTCGTATTCACCCGCAGCATTCACACCGATACGGTAGCCTTCGCGTGGCACAGGGGTGAAGTTGCTGATCACAATAATGCGTTCGCCATTACTGCTTTTACGTTCAAAAGCAAAGACTGAATTTTCCGCATCATCTACCACTAACCAATCAAAACCTTCAGGTTCGCCGTCTAATTCAAAGAGCGGTGCATTTTTTTGATAAATTCCGTTCAAATCTTTGACTAATTGCAATACACCTTTATGCCATAGGCCACCATGGTTTTCATCAAGTAAGAACCAATCCAAGCTTTCTTCATAATTCCATTCACGACCTTGAGCAAATTCATTCCCCATGAATAATAATTTCTTGCCTGGATAGCCCCACATATAACCGTAGTAAGCGCGCAAGTTAGCAAATTTTTGCCAGGCATCGCCAGGCATTTTACCGAGTAACGAGCATTTGCCGTGTACGACTTCATCATGAGAAAGTGGCAATACAAAGTTTTCGCTGTATTGATAGATCATCCCAAAGGTCATTTTGTCGTGATGATAACGACGATAAACCGGATCGAGTTTCATATAACTTAGGGTATCGTTCATCCAGCCCATGTTCCATTTGAAATTAAACCCAAGTCCACCATTTTCTGTCGGATGAGTTACACCACCAAAAGAAGTAGATTCTTCGGCAATGGAAATCGCGCCAGACACCTCAGAATGAATTTTCCAGTTGGTGTGTTTCAAGAACTCAATCGCTTCTAAATTTTCACGCCCTCCATATTGATTCGGGATCCATTCGCCTTCAGCACGGCTATAATCACGGTAAATCATCGATGCTACTGCATCTACACGGATACCGTCTAGACCAAATCGTTCAAGCCAATACAGAGCATTGCTGGATAAGAAGTTTTTCACTTCATTACGACCATAGTTGTAAATCAAAGTATTCCAGTCTTGGTGATAACCTTCTCGTGGATCTGCATATTCATATAACGCCGAGCCATCGAATGCCACTAAACCATGTGTATCACTTGGGAAATGTCCTGGCACCCAGTCTAAAATGACATTAATGCCTGCTTTATGTGCTTTTTCGACTAAACGTTTAAAAGCTTCAGGCGTACCGAAACGGCTGGTTGGAGAATACAAGCCTATCGGTTGGTAGCCCCAAGAGCCATCGAATGGAAATTCGGAGAGCGGTAAAAATTCAATATGAGTAAAGCCCATATGTTTGACATAAGGAATGAGTTCATCCGCAATTTGGTCATAATCAAGCCAGAAATTATTCTCTAAATTACGTCGCCATGATCCCAAATGCACTTCGTAAATCGAAATAGGTTGATTACGTTGGTTCGCTTTACGACGTTGCTCCGTCATTTCGACTACATCCGGTAACATACTGATTTCTGATGCGGTATCTGGACGTAATTCCGATCTAAATGCATAAGGATCGGCTTTCAAACGAAGGTTGCCATTGCAATCAATTAATTCAAATTTATAGCGTTGACCCAAACTAGCTTTTGGTAAGAATAATTCCCACACCCCACTTGCGGGATGGAAACGCATTGGATGACGGCGACCGTCCCAATAGTTGAAATCACCTACCAATGAAACGCGTTTCGCATTCGGTGCCCATACACGGAAATTCACGCCTGGCACACCATCACATTCGGAGAAATGTGCACCTAATACGTCATAAGGACGTAATAATGAACCTTCTGCTAATAGCCATTGGTCTAAATCATTCATCATCGGATAGAAGCGATATGGATCTTCAATAATTTGGGCTTCTGCGCCCCAATACACTTTTAATTGGTAGGCAAAGAAATGACGAATCTCTGGCATAATCGCAGTAAAAAATCCACGGTCATCCACTTTTTCGAGAGCGACAATGATGGATTGACTTTCTTTATCAATCACTTCGACTTTATCTGCATCGGGTAATAACGCACGAATCTCAATACCATTATGAGTTTCATGCATGCCTAATACAGCAAAAGGATCGGCATGTTTGCCATCAAAAAATGAATTAATTACTGATTGCGTGACTAGTTTCGTCATAACATACTCCTTTATGCTTTAGAAGCTTAATTAATTTACAACCGATTGCATTTTCTCATTTGTTGAGAGACAAAAAGCATTAAACGATAATAGATAAAAGACAAAGCAGGCAATGAAAGTGCGGTTGAATATGGAATTGTATTTTCAAACTGAATTTGGTTTTGCTCGTCAAGCAATTGATAACGCAAAGAAGCATCAGGAGGAGAAGAAAACGCGGTTAAATCATCATGAATGGGTTCGTTTTTAAAGGCACATATGACATTTTGGAACGGCTGATTTTGTCCAATATTCGGCGGAAATTGCAACTGCTCGATAAAATAATCAATACTGGTTGGCGACGCATCAATTAAATGCCCATCAATATCATAATGGGAAAACGAAATGCCAAGATGTTTAGCAGATTGTTTGAATGATAAGGACATTTGCATACAACGAATAATACTTCTACATAATACTTACTAAGTATTATAAGTAAGTGCAATTGAAATACAATTACCAACATTGCAAATTGTGACCTACATCAAAAAACAAATTTCAAAAAGTCTATTAGTGAAAATTTATTCAGTTTCAGTCACAAATTCAAACCAATCAATGACATCTTCTTCGTGTACACCATCTTGAATTAAAATGCCTGCTTTTTTCACAGAGTCAGGATCGCCACTGATTAAGGGATGCCATTCGGGCAAAGGTTTCTCCTCATACAATAAACGATATGCACAAGTATTCGGCAACCAACCAAAATCAGGCAAATTCTTTTTGGTTAGTTTCGTACAATCACTCTCAATCTTAAAACGTTCAGGATAATTACGACACTTTCCTGTTTCCACATCTAAGAGATTGCAAGCAATGCGTGTGTAATAGAGTTTTTCACGCTTGCCTCGCCCTTGAATGTATTTTCGATAACAGCATTTTCCGCAGCCATCACATAAGGCTTCCCATTCGGATTCCGTCATTTCAAGGAGCGATTTTTTTTGCCAAAAATGAGATTCAAATTGCATAGTGAAACCAATAAAAAAGTGCGGTCAAAATTTACGTAATTTGTGACCGCACTTTGTTGTTTAGAATTAGAAGCCTTCTTTTAAGCTTACGGTTAAGTTAAACACTAAGTGCTCTGGACGACTGTCTTTGTTATCCGCACAGAAATAACCTTCGCGTTCAAATTGATAACCTTTTTCAGGTTCTGCATTTGCAAGGCTTTGTTCTACAAAACCGTGTTTCACCACTAAAGAGGTTGGATTTAACACGCTTTCGATCTCTTCTGCTGCACCTGGGTTTGGTACGGTGAAGAGACGTTCATATAAACGGAACTCCGCGGGGTGATTATGTACTGCAGATACCCAGTGAATTACCCCTTTCACTTTACGACCATCAGCTGGATTTTTACCTAAGGTTTCAGGATCGTAAGTACAGAAGATCGTAGTAATCTCACCATTTGCATCTTTCTCTACGCGTTCAGCTTTAATCACGTAGGCGTTACGTAAACGCACTTCTTTACCTAACACTAAACGTTTATATTGTTTGTTTGCTTCTTCACGGAAGTCTGCACGATCAATATAAAGCTCTTTCGTAAATGGTAATTGGCGTTCACCTAATTCAGGACGATTCGGGTGATTTGGCGCCGTTAAGGTTTCTTCGCCTTCAAAGTTTTCAATCACTACACGAACAGGATCAATCACCGCCATTGCACGTGGTGCATTTTCATTTAAATCTTCTCGAATGCATGCTTCAAGCGCAGAATACTCTACGACGTTATCTTGTTTAGTCACACCGATACGACGGCAGAATTCACGTAACGAAGCCGGGGTATAACCGCGACGACGTAAACCTGAAATGGTTGGCATACGCGGATCATTCCAACCATCTACAATGCCATCGTTCACTAATTTCAATAATTTCCGTTTAGACGTTAACGTACCTTCTAAATTTAAACGAGAGAATTCATATTGATGCGGTAATGGACGTTCAATACTGATATTTTCCAACACCCAGTCATATAAACGACGGTTGTCTTGGAACTCTAATGTACATAAAGAGTGTGTAATACGCTCAATCGCATCAGAGATACAGTGAGTGAAATCGTACATTGGGTAAATGCACCATTTATCACCAGTTTGGTGATGGCTCGCAAATTTAATACGGTAAAGCACAGGGTCACGCATGACCATAAATGGTGAAGCCATGTCGATTTTCGCACGAAGACTTAATGTACCTTCGGCAAACTCACCGTTTTTCATTCTTTCAAATAACGCGAGGTTTTCTTCGACACTACGATCACGATATGGGCTGTTTTTACCTGGCTCAGTTAATGTACCGCGATATTCACGCATTTCATCTGGAGAAAGTTCATCCACATACGCTAAACCTTTTTCGATTAACTCAATCGCATAACCATAAAGTGCATCGAAGTAATCAGACGCATAACGCGGCTCGCCTTCCCATTTAAAGCCTAACCATTCCACATCAGCTTTAATGGAATCCACATATTCCACATCTTCTTTCACCGGGTTGGTATCGTCAAAACGTAGGTTACATAAACCGTTATATTCTTTTGCCAAGCCGAAGTTTAAGCAAATCGATTTTGCGTGACCAATGTGCAAATAGCCGTTTGGCTCAGGCGGGAAACGAGTATGAACACTTTTGTGTTTACCCGAAGCTAAATCTTCATCAATAATTTGAGTAATGAAATTGTGTGTGCGGGTATTTTCCGCATTTTCTAGAGTGTGTTCTGTATTGCTCATAAATTTCTCAATAAATTGAAAATAATTTCCCCATTCTATACGAAAAGTCTGGCGTTGTGAATTTGATCCCAAAACTAACCGCACTTTCATTAAATTAATACTGAATTTTTTAGGATTTTTAGGTCTAACTTGAAGATTTTTCGTGCAAACTGAAAAGTTTACCTTTAGAATATCTCTTTACTGAACAAACGTTCATTTTTTTATTAGGATGACAAAGTCTTTATGAAAAAACGCTTTTTTATTTTACTTGGATTAGCCGTTGCTGCTGGTGCAGCTTATTATTTTTTCTCAAGCAATAGCAAACAAGAAACGACTTATCTGACGGAATCCGTTACACGTGGCAATGTGGAAAAAACAGTTGTCGCTTCTGGTTCAGTTGAAAGCGTGAATGAAGTGGATGTTGGTGCCCAAGTTTCGGGTAAAATCACCAAACTCTATGTTAAATTAGGGCAAGAAATCAAAAAAGGCGAAATGATCGCGGATATTGATTCTACAACCCAAGTTAATACCTTAAATACCAAAAAGGCCGCATTAGTCAGCTATCAAGCTCAATTAAAAGCGAAGAAAACCGCTTATGATGTAGCCCTTTCAAGCTATAACCGCTTATCAAAACTTTATACACAAAAAGCGACGTCTTTAGACAGTTTGAATACAGCTAAAAGCACCCTTGATAATGCAAAAGCGGAAATGGAAGCCATTGAAGCCAATATCAAACAAGCTGAAATTGAAGTAAATACCGCAGAAACCAATGTGGGTTATACCAAAATCACCGCACCAATGGATGGTACCGTTGTTTCTGTGCCTGTTTCAGAAGGTCAAACCGTTAATGCCAACCAAACGACGCCGACGATTGTGACCATTGCCGATTTAAGCAAAATGAAAATTAAACCTGAAATTTCAGAGGGCGATATTACTAAAGTTAAGGCTGGCCAAGAAGTCAGCTTTACTATTTTATCAGATAGCCAAACGGTGTATCACTCTGTCATTGATTCTGTTGATCCAGCCAATACCACGACAAGTGATAGCTCTTCAACATCATCTTCGACAAGTTCAAGCAGTAGTAGCTCCACAACCAGTGCGATTTACTATTACGCTAACGTATTAATTGATAACCCTGATCGCACTTTACGCATCGGAATGACAACAGAAAACAACATCAAAATTGCCAATGCAAAAGACGTGTTATTGGTTTCCAATATGGCTATTCAAAAACGTGATGGCAAAAGCTTTGTCAATGTATTAAATGACAAAAATCAGTCTGAACCGCGTGAAGTTAAAACTGGTGTACAAAATGATTTCCACACTGAAATCAAATCCGGCGTAAACGAAGGTGAGAAAGTTATCGTGTCACAAGTCGCGAATGGTGAACAGGTTGGCTCTATGCCTCGTGGTCCAAGAATGTTCTAAAAGTGCGGTAGAAATTAATGAATATTATTGAAATTAAGGATCTCAACCGTTACTTCGGTGAAGGTGAAAATCGCGTTCATATTTTAAATAGTGTCTCTTTAAATATTGAAAAAGGTGATTTCGTCGCGATTATTGGGCAATCTGGTTCGGGTAAATCAACCTTGATGAATATCATCGGATGCTTGGATACGGCAACCAGTGGTTCTTACAAAATCAATGGAAAAGAAACCATTGAATTAAGCAAAGATCAACTTTCAGATTTACGTAGCCAAAAATTTGGCTTTATTTTCCAACGCTATAACTTATTGTCGAGCTTGACCGCAGCAGAAAACGTCGCCTTACCAGCTATTTATGCCGGAATGCCGCAAGAAAAACGTCTTTCTCGTGCGAAGCAACTTTTAGAAAAATTAGGCTTAGGTGATAAATGGCAAAATAAACCCAGCCAGCTTTCTGGTGGTCAGCAACAACGTGTGAGTATTGCGCGTGCGTTGATGAATGGCGGTGAAATTATCTTAGCCGATGAACCCACTGGTGCATTAGATTCGCAAAGCGGACAAAATGTAATGGAAATTCTGCGTCAATTACACGCAGAAGGCCACACTATTATTATGGTAACCCACGATCGTGAAATTGCCGCCAGTGCGAATCGCGTGATTGAAATTAAAGATGGCGAAATCATTGGCGATACACAAAAAGAGGCGGTAAAAAGTGCGGTCGAAAATCAAACCAAATCTAAACCGCACTTTGGGTTCAGCAAAGATCAATTTGTCGAAGCCTTTCGTATGTCTGTGAGTGCCATTATTGCCCACAAAATGCGTTCTCTTTTAACCATGCTCGGGATTATTATCGGGATTACGTCTGTGGTTTCTGTCGTGGCATTGGGAAATGGTTCACAGCAAAAAATCTTAGAGAACATTAAAGGCATTGGTACAAGTACCATGACTATCTTTAACGGTACTGGTTTTGGCGATCGTCGTGCAGAACAGATGCAGAATCTCACAATTAATGATGCCACAGCCTTAAATCAACAAAGCTATGTACAAAGTGTCACGCCAAATAGCTCATCAAGTGGCACATTGATTTACGGCAATCAAACTTTCTCCTCGACCAGTTTAAAAGGTGTAGGCGAACAATATTTTGATGTAGATGGCTTAAAACTAAAATCCGGTAATTTATTTTCTGCTCAAGATGTTGCTGATAACAACCAAGTAGCCTTAATCGATGAAAGTGCGAAAAAGTCGATTTTTCCAGATGAAAATCCCATCGGCAAAATTGTGATGTTTAATAAACGTCCATTACGTATTATTGGTGTGGTATCGGATAAACAAATGGGAGGGGCAAGCAGTTCACTTAATATCTATGCCCCTTACACCACTGTGATGAATCGTATTTCGGGTAGCAAAAAAATTGGTTCGATTACCGTTAAAGTGGATGATTCGGTGAATACTACTGTCGCCGAAAAAGGAATTACTGAATTGCTCACCATGCGTCATGGTAAAAAAGATTTCTTCATCATGAATAGCGATACCATTAAACAAACCATTGAAAGTACCACTGGCACAATGAAATTGCTCATTTCTTCTATCGCCTTTATTTCTTTGATTGTAGGCGGTATTGGGGTAATGAATATTATGTTGGTTTCTGTTACTGAACGAACCAAAGAAATTGGCGTGCGCATGGCTATTGGTGCGAGACAATTTAACATTCTGCAACAATTTTTAATTGAAGCCGTGCTGATTTGTTTAATTGGTGGCGTGACGGGTATTCTACTTTCGGGTTTAATCGGTCTACTCTTTAACGTATTTATGACTGACTTTACGATGGCATTCTCAACCGGCTCAATTGTTGCAGCGGTGGTCTTCTCTACCCTGATTGGTGTGATCTTCGGTTATATGCCGGCAAAACGCGCAGCACAATTAGATCCAATTACCGCCCTTGCGAGAGAATAAAGAAATTTTGTAAAACTCAAAAGAGCGGTTAAAATTCTCACTAATTTTTGACCGCACTTTAATTAAAAAGAAAGGAAAAAATCCATGTTAAAAATGAAAAAATTAACCTTAGCAATCGCGATGACAACTGCTCTAGCAGGTTGTGCTAATATCGGCGATTCTTATAAAGCGAGCCAGCAGGATTACCAAAATTATGCGGAAATCACCAAACAATTTAATGTAAAAGAAAACTGGTGGGCGCTTTACAATGATGCACAATTAAATCGTGTGGTAGAACAAGCATTAGTTAACAACAAAGATTTAGCCAAAGCGTCTGTCGCCGTAAACCGTGCTTTATATAATGCAAACCTTGCAGGCGCAAATTTAATTCCTGCATTTAGCGGTTCAACCCAATCTTCCGCAAGTAAAAATGTGAAAACCGGTGGCAGCTCAGCAGTAAGCCATCAAGGTGCATTAAATGTGAGTTATACGTTAGATTTATGGCAACGCTTAGCAGATACTGCAGATGCCGCCGAATGGTCACACAAAGCAACGGCTGAAGATTTAGAAGCAACGAAACTTTCACTCATCAACTCTGTTGTGACAACCTATTATCAAATTGCCTACTTGAATGATGCGATCAACACCACACAAGAAAGCATTAAATACTACAATGACATTAGCAGCATTATGCAACGCCGTTTATCACAAGGTGTTGCAGACAGCGCAAGCGTAGATCAAGCACAACAAGCGGTATTGAACGCACGTAACAACTTAATCAACTATCAAACGCAACGTAAAACAGCGGAACAAACTTTACGTAACTTACTGAACTTAAAACCAGAAGAAGCATTAAATATCAACTTCCCACACATTCTTAATGTAAAAAATGTAGGCGTGAATTTAAATGTGCCTGTTTCTGTGATTGCGAATCGTCCTGATGTGAAAGGCTATCAATATCGCTTAAGCAGTGCATTCAAAAATGCGAAAGCAACCGAAAAAGGTTGGTTCCCAGAAGTGACTTTAGGCGGCAGCTTAACATCAAGTGGCACTAAAGTCGGTAACGCATTGCACAATCCAGTTGGTACAGGTTTAATCGGCATTAGCCTACCATTCCTCAACTGGAATACGGTGAAATGGAACGTGAAAATCTCTGAAGCCGATTATGAAACCGCACGTTTAAACTACGAGCAAAGTATTACTAAAGCTTTGAATGATGTAGATACCAACTACTTCGCCTATACACAAGCGCAAAGTGCCTTTGCTAACTTGCAAAAAACACACAGCTATAATCAACGTATCACCAAATACTATCGTGATCGTTACAATGCTGGTGTATCTGAATTACGTGAATGGCTCGCCGCGGCAAACACAGAGAAAAGCTCTCAACTTTCTATCTTGAATGCGAAATACAACATCATTCAAGCAGAAAATGCCGTATATAGTTCAATGGCAGGTTATTACTCTCGTTAAAATTATGATTAAGGAAGTTTCGGCTTCCTTAATTTTTTTATGGACATGAAAATGAAAAAACAACTGACTTTTTATTTCATTCGCCACGGTAAAACTGTTTGGAATACAGAAGGTTTAATGCAAGGTCATGGCGATTCCCCTTTGACTGAAGAAGGCGTTAATGGCGCGAAAAAAACAGGTGTGGCACTTAATCATATTCCTTTTGTCGCGGCCTACTCTAGCGTATTAAAACGTACCATCGCGACAGCCTCTCATATTATTGGTGAACGAGATATCCCCCTTTTCCATCACCAAGGTTTAAATGAACAGTATTTTGGTTCTTGGGAAGGCAAAGTTGTTGATACGTTAAGAGAACATCCAGAGTTCAAACAACTCATTAAAGATCCTGCCAATTACAAAGCTCAAGTCAATGGTGGCGAAACGTTTGAACAATTGGGTGAACGTGCGATAAAAGCATTGCAGGATATTATTAAGATCCACGATCAAGGTAATATTCTTATCGTGTCACATGGGCACACCTTACGTTTATTACTGGCATTATTAAATGGCGCAACGTGGCAAAACCACCGCGATGAAGATAAATCGGTATCCCTCATTAATACCTCAATTAGTGTTGTACATTATGACGATGAGAACGGTTTTCGCGTTGAGAAAATGAATGATGCGGATCATTTAAAATAAGCAAATTTAGCCAAAAAAATAACCGCACTTTGGATGACCTAAAGTGCGGTTAATTTTTATGATCTTTTTGTGATTATTTCACTTCGCGGAATAAAATCTCACTTGGAATCACTGAACCTTGCCAGTAAAGCTCAGTTGATACTTTCTCCGCTAAATCTAAGAAAGATTTCGCAATTTCACTATCTGGTGCAGCAACCACAGTTGGTTTACCTGCATCCAAATCTTGACGAACTTGGATATTCAACGGTAACTGAGCTAATACTTTCACATTGTATTTTTGTGCCATTTTTTCTGCACCACCCGTGCCGAAAATCGCTTCGTGATGGCCGCAATTGCTACAAATATGCATAGACATATTTTCCACAATACCTAGCACTGGTACAGACACACGTTCAAACATCGATACACCTTTCACCGCATCTAATAACGCGATGTCTTGTGGTGTTGTGACCACTACCGCACCCGTTACTGGGATTTGTTGTGAAAGCGTTAATTGGATATCACCTGTACCCGGTGGCATATCGATCACTAAGTAATCTAAGCTATCCCATAAGGTTTCATTTAAAAGCTGACTTAATGCACTACTCGCCATTGGACCACGCCAAATAGTTGCATTATCTTCATCCATTAAGAAACCGATCGAGTTTGCAGATAAACCATGTGCTTTAATCGGTGTGATATGTTGGTTATCTGGTGAAGTTGGGCGTTGATGTGGGGCGCCTAACATATGCGGAACAGATGGGCCATAAATATCCGCGTCTAAAATACCCACACGAGCCCCCTGAGCTTGTAAAGCAAGCGCAAGATTCACCGAAACAGAGGATTTTCCTACCCCACCTTTACCTGAAGTCACCGCAATGATGTTCTTCACGCCTTTAACAGCAGGTTGATTATTTGCACGTTTTAAGGTTGCGATTTGATAATTCACCACCCATTTGATTTCTTTACTATGGGTCGCTTTTAATAAGGTATCCGAAAGCTGTTGTTTCACTTGCTCTACGCCAGTGTTCCATGCAAAAGGCAATTGTAATTCAATACGTAATACGTCACCGCCTTTTTCAACTTTCTTCAAAGTTTTTAATTCGATTAAGTCTTTTTGTAAGGTTGGGTGTTGAAATTGTTGGAAAAGTTGCAAAACCTGAGATTGTTGTTCTGCCGTTAAATTTTCAGAAAAAGCAGTTGCCATAATATTCCTTTAATAGTAGTAGGTAGTAGAGTAAATTTGTCAGGGATATTCTACCCCTTTTACACCTCAAATGTTAAGTTAAAAGTATAACTAAACTAGAAAAAATCACACTAATCGGGTAACATACTCGCAATTTTTGCAAAAAGAATAAGAGAAAAATAATGACAACTCAACCTCGTAAAATTTTAGTCACTTGTGCATTACCTTATGCAAATGGCGCCATTCATTTAGGCCATATGTTAGAACACATTCAAGCAGATATTTGGGTGCGTTTCCAACGTATGCGTGGCAATAAAATTCATTTTGTCTGTGCAGATGACGCGCACGGCACACCAATCATGCTTAATGCTGATAAATTAGGCATTACACCAGAAGAATTAATCGCAAAAGCAAAAGCCGATCACGTACGTGATTTTGCTGGTTTTAATATCAGTTTTGATAACTATCACTCTACTCACAGTGAAGAAAATAAACAAATCACCGCTGAAATTTACAATAAGTTAAAAGCGAAAGGCTTCATTAAAACCAAAGTCATTTCTCAATTATTCGATCCTGAAAAGAATATGTTCTTACCGGATCGTTTCGTCAAAGGGACTTGCCCAAAATGTAAAGCTGAAGATCAATACGGTGATAACTGCGAAGTTTGTGCTTCGACTTATAGCCCGATGGATTTAATTAATCCTCGTTCAGCTGTATCAGGTGCAACACCAATCATCAAAGAATCTGAACATTTCTTCTTTGACTTGCCTGCTTTTGAAGGGATGTTAAAAGAATGGACTCGCTCTGGTTCACTTCAACCTGAAATTGCAAACAAAATGCAAGAATGGTTTGAAAGTGGTTTACAACAATGGGATATCTCTCGTGATGCACCTTATTTTGGTTTTGAAATTCCAGGTGCAAAAGATAAATTCTTCTATGTTTGGTTGGATGCGCCAATTGGCTACATAGCTTCTTTCAAAAATCTCTGCGATCGTGAAGGCATTGATTTTAATGAATTTTGGGACGAAAACAGCGATGCAGAACTTTATCACTTTATTGGTAAAGATATCGTGTATTTCCACAGTCTATTCTGGCCTGCAATGTTAGAAGGGAGCGAATACCGCAAACCAACCAATGTGTTTGCTCACGGTTATGTCACCGTAGATGGCGCCAAAATGTCAAAATCACGCGGTACATTTATCCAAGCCAGCACCTATCTAAATCACATTGATCCGGAATGTTTACGTTATTACTACGCAGCAAAATTAAACGATCGCATCGAAGATCTCGATTTCAATTTGGAAGATTTCGTTCAACGTGTCAATACGGATATCGTTAATAAATTAGTTAATTTAGCTTCTCGTAATGCAGGCTTTATCACAAAACGCTTTGAAGGCAAATTAGCAGATAAATTAGAAGATGAAGCACTTTTTGCTGAATTTACTGCACAAGCTGAACAAATCGCTACTTATTATGAAAGCCGCGAATATAACAAAGCAATTCGTGAAATCATGACATTAACCGATAAGGCGAATAAATATATTGATGAAAAAGCGCCTTGGGTAATTGCAAAAGAAGAAGGCAAAGAAGCTGAATTACAAGCGGTTTGCTCAATGGGTATCGAGCTTTTCCGTGTATTAATGTCTTACTTAAAACCGGTTCTCCCAAAACTGGCTGAACGTGCAGAAGCGTTCTTACAAACAGAACTAACTTGGAATAATATTGCACAGCCTTTATTAAGTCATCAACTTACTCCATTTAAAGCGCTTTTCTCTCGTTTAGAGAAAAAACAAATTGATGCTGTTGTAGAAGAAACTAAAGCACTTTTCGCCGAAGCAAACAAAGCGACAGAAAAAACAGCGGCAAAAGCGACCGTACTTTCAAATGTTGAACCAATTGCTGACACTATTACCATTGATGATTTTGCTAAAATCGATATGCGTGTGGCAAAAGTACTGAAATGCGAAGCAGTACCAGAATCAAACAAACTCTTACGTTTTGAATTAGATTTAGGTGACCATACTCGCCAAGTGTTCTCTGGTATTAAAGCGGCTTACAACAAACCTGAAGAATTAGAAGGTCGTTTTGTTATTGTGGTTGCAAACCTTGCACCGCGTAAAATGAAATTCGGCGTATCAGAAGGGATGATTCTTTCTGCTGGTACCGGTGGAAGTGATTTATTCTTACTTTCAGCTGATAGCGGTGTCACTGCCGGTATGCAAGTAAAATAATTTAATATTTAGGCGACTTCGGTCGCCTTTTTTATTGCCAAGTAGAGTTAAATACCCTACCATATCAATCAGTTATTTATCACGCAAATTAAAAGGAATTCATTATGACAAACGAACTTATCTGCTATAAACAAATGCCGGTTTGGACAAAAGATAAACTACCTAAAATGTTCCAAGAAAAACACAATACTAAAGTGGGTACTTGGGGCAAACTTACAGTATTGAAAGGTAAGCTTAAGTTTTATGAGCTAACTGAAGATGGTGGTGTTATTGCTGAGCATATTTTCACGCCTGAAAGTAACATTCCATTTGTCGAGCCACAAGCCTGGCACAGAGTTGAAGCCCTTTCTGATGACTTAGAATGTACGCTTGGTTTTTATTGCACAAAAGAAGATTACTTCAGCAAAAAATATAATATGACTGCAACGCATGGTGATGTGGTTGATGCAGCTAAAATTATCAAACCTTGTAAAGTGCTAGATTTAGGCTGCGGACAAGGTCGTAATTCGCTTTATTTAAGTTTAAAAGGCTATGATGTAACCTCTTGGGATCACAATGAAAACAGCATCGCCTTCTTAAACGAAACCAAAGATAAAGAAAACTTGAATATTAAAACTGCTGTTTATGATATTAACACCGCTAATATTCAAGAAAACTATGACTTTATTGTATCAACCGTGGTATTTATGTTCTTAAATCATGAGCGAATTCCTGCCATTATTAAGAATATGCAAGAACACACCAACCCAGGCGGTTATAATTTAATTGTAGCCGCAATGTCTACGCCTGAAGTACCTTGTCCACTTCCGTTCTCATTTACATTCTCTGAAGGTGAATTGAAAGAATATTATAAAGATTGGGAATTCTTAGAATATAACGAAAATATGGGTGAATTACATAAAACCGATGAAAATGGTAATCGCATCAAGTTAAAATTTGCGACAATGTTAGCAAGAAAAAAATAATTCGCTAATTTAGAAAAGAAAATGACCGCGCTTTGTCTATCAAGTGCGGTCATTTTTTAGGGATTTCACAATCTTTAGATGGATAACGATAAACGAGGTTTATTTTAGTACTTATAAAGAGATCTATTTCTTCTGCTCCCTTACAATATCTATCATTTTGAAAAATAAATCCAGTCTTTGCCAAGGTATCCTTAATTAGAGATATTTTCGTATTTTCTTTAAAATTAATTATGATATAGGAAGAAATTTTAGTGTTATTGTTTATAGAATCAATAAACTGAGCAAATTCTTTATTGAATACCGATAAAATATCATTTTGGTGCTTAAGAGAATCCCATCTTTTTTCTGATTGGCTTTTCATTCCCCAAATAGAAAAAAATATGAAAACAACAAAAATAAACTTTTTAACCATTATTATCTAATATCTATAATAAATAAAACCGCACTAAGTTATTTCAAAGTGCGGTTTTTTTCTATAAGATCTTAATTACTCTTCAATAGAGCGTAATAATTCGTTGATACCTACTTTACCTAAAGTTTTTGCATCAACTTTTTTCACGATCACTGCACAGTATAAGCTGTATTTACCACATTTTGATGGGAGGCTACCAGAAACCACTACAGAACCAGCAGGTACACGACCATAGAATACTTCGCCCGTTTCACGATCGTAAATCTTCGTTGATTGACCGATGAATACGCCCATAGAAATCACGCAACCATCTTCAACAATAACGCCTTCAACCACTTCAGAACGTGCACCGATGAAACAGTTATCACCAATAATGGTTGGGTTTGCTTGTAATGGCTCTAATACACCACCGATACCTACACCACCAGATAAGTGTACATTTTTACCAATTTGCGCACATGAACCAACAGTTGCCCATGTATCAACCATAGTACCTTCACCCACATATGCACCGATATTTACATAAGATGGCATTAATACACAGTTTTTAGAAATGTATGCACCTTTACGTACGGTTGCAGAAGGTACGACACGGAAACCTTCTTGAGCAAAACGCTCTTCGGTATAGTCAGCAAATTTCAATGCCACTTTGTCATAGTATTTTGTTTCTGCACCATCAATGATTTGGTTATCATTGATACGGAAAGATAATAATACTGCTTTTTTCAACCATTGGTGAGTCACCCATTCACCATCAATCTTTTCTGCAACACGGTATTTACCGCTATCTAATCCTTCGATCACTTCTTCGATTGCTGCACGAGTTTGTGCATCAACTGTTTTAGGGGTAATTTCCGCACGTTTTTCAAATGCAGCTTCAATAACTTGTTGTAAATTTGACATTTTGCTTCCTATTGTTGATGTGAAATAACGGTTGATAGTTGTATCATATTTTTGACTTTCAAGCAAAAAACAACCGCACTTTCTTTTGTTTTTAAACATAAAAAAAGCGAACCTAATGGTTCGCTTTTTTCTATTTTTTGTTTGAGTTAGTTAATAACAGAAACATTTAATGATGAACCGCCAACAATTCTTACGCGGCGACCTGCTTTAAAGCTAGGATCCGCTTTTTGAACAACGACGATCTCTTCTCTATTATCTTTTCTGATAACAAGTTCTGCACCATTAACTTGGCTCATTTTCTCTTCAGTTTTGCTACCAATAATCGCACCACCAATCGCACCTACTGCTGTTGCAATAGCTTGTCCTGTGCCACCACCAATTGCACTACCCGCGATACCACCTAAAGCACCACCACCAACTGTACCAATTACACCTGGATTATCTGCTTGAATTTTGACCGGACGAACAGAAACAATAGTGCCATAGCTAATTGAACGTGCTTCTTTTGCTTGTCCCGCTTCATATACATCACCGCTAAAAATATCGGTATTTGCACAACCGGTTAAGCCAATAGACATCATAAGTGCTAATGCTACTGTTACTTTTTTCATAAAACTAACCTTCTAAAAATAAATTAGATTGGGTTTCTTGGAGACCAAGTAGAAACGTTTTTCACGCCTTGACCGTTATCAGATACTTTCACACAAGCACCGGTTACTAAAGTTGAATCGTATTTGTGAACGATAACTTCTGTTTCACCTTCTTGTTTGTATGAACAGTCGTTTTTACGAACGGTTAATTTTACATCATCACCTTGGAATTCAGTGAAGATAACTTGACCTTTATAAGCGCTTTCATCTTTTTGTGATTGAGATGAACAAGCTGATAAACCTAAACTTAATAAGACAGTTAATGCTAAGGTAATTTTTTTCATTACACTAAACCTCGAGTATTTTCTTTATTGTATAAGGATGAACCTTTATGCAAACGTGATTTTCTGTTTTATCAACAAAACTCACTGCAATGGATGGATTGGGCAATTGCTCCCCTTCCACCTTAGGTTCGCTCACCTTCATGGTTAATTGAGTTAGTTCCTTCCATAAAAATGTATTGCAAATTCGATTAACCCAATCCTCAACAGATTCATGAGATAAAAACGGCATTACAATTTCAATATGTTCCCAAGTTTCTTGGGGATATTGTTTATTTTTAGGAAACGGTAATTCAATAACATCGACAGGCTGACCAATGAAATCAACTGGCTCATCTAATTCAATCAAATAGATAGGACGCCCATTGACGATATTATCGCTTAAAATTCTACCGCACTTTAATAACTCTGTCAGCCAATTTTTTGCTTTTTCTTCAGTATTTGCTCTTAAAGCTAAATGATCAATTTGATAATCCGCTAAGTTCACTTTCATGACGGCAGCTAATTGCTGAATTTTTTCCTGAAATAAAGGCAACTCTTGATAAAGTGCGGTCGATTTTTCCATTAAATTTGACATTTTCTCCTGCTCTTACTTTGAGAAATCTATAAACAACGGTATCATAGCCGATTATTTTCATTATTCAATTTCAAGATTAGGAAAAACCGTGAATATTCAATCTATTTTATCCGATAAAATTAAACAAGCGATGATTACTGCTGGCGCAGATGAACAATGTGATGCGCTTATTCGCCAATCAGGTAAACCACAATTTGGCGACTACCAAGCAAACGGCATTATGGCTGCTGCAAAAAAACTAGGTTTAAATCCACGTGAATTTGCACAAAAAGTATTAGATCATGCTGATCTTTCTGATGTTGCTGAAAAAACTGAAATTGCTGGTCCAGGTTTTATTAATATTTTCTTAAATCCTACTTGGTTAGCAAATAATGTTTCTGCTGCATTAAAAGATCAAAATCTTGGTGTCAGCGCAAATGAAAAACAAACCATCGTGATTGATTATTCTTCACCAAACGTTGCGAAAGAAATGCACGTAGGTCACTTACGTTCTACCATCATCGGTGATGCCGTTGTTCGTACCCTTGAATTTTTAGGCCACAACGTTATTCGTGCGAATCACGTGGGTGACTGGGGTACCCAATTCGGTATGCTCATTGCTTATCTTGAAAAAATGGAAAACGAACACGCAAGCGAAATGGAACTTCAAGATCTTGAAGCATTCTATCGCGAAGCGAAAAAACACTACGATGAAGATGAGGCTTTCGCTGAAAAAGCCCGTAACTATGTAGTGAAATTGCAAGGTGGAGATGAATATTGCCGCACAATGTGGAAAAAATTAGTCGATATCACCATGCAACAAAACCAACGTAACTACGATCGTTTGAATGTCACATTGACTGAAAAAGATGTGATGGGTGAAAGTCTTTATAACCCGATGTTACCTGCTATCGTTGAAGATCTGAAAAAACAAGGTTTAGCCGTTGAAGATGAAGGTGCATTGGTCGTTTATCTTGATGAATTCAAAAACAAAGAAGGCGAACCGATGGGCGTTATCGTTCAGAAGAAAGATGGCGGTTTCCTTTATACCACTACCGATATTGCGGCGGCGAAATACCGTTATGAAACCTTAAAAGCGGATCGCGCATTAGTATTCTCTGATACACGTCAAAGCCAACACATGCAACAAGCGTGGTTAATTACGCGTAAAGCCGGTTATGTACCAGATAGCTTCTCACTTGAACATAAAAACTTCGGTATGATGTTGGGTAAAGATGGTAAACCATTCAAAACTCGTACTGGCGGCACCGTAAAATTAGCAGATTTATTAGATGAAGCGATTGAGCGTGCAACTGTATTAATCAACGAGAAAAATACCAACTTATCTGATGAAGAAAAAACTGCGGTTATTGAAGCGGTGGGTATTGGCTCGGTGAAATATGCGGATCTTTCTAAAAACCGCACGACTGACTATGTGTTTGATTGGGATAATATGCTCAGTTTTGAAGGTAATACCGCGCCTTATATGCAATATGCTTATACGCGTATTCGTTCAATCTTTAATAAAGCAGACGTGAATCCAACCGCTCTTGCAGAAGCGAAAATTCAGCTTTCAGATGAAAAAGAACGTGCATTAGCGATCAAATTGCTTCAATTTGAGGAAGCCGTTCAAACGGTGGGCAAAGAAGGGACACCGCATGTGCTCTGTGCTTATTTATATGAGTTGGCAGGAGTGTTCTCCTCATTCTATGAACACTGCCCAATCTTAAATGCAGAAGATGAAAACGTAAAATTGAGCCGTTTAAAACTTGCTTCTCTTACAGAGAAAACCTTAAAACAAGGTTTAGAGTTATTAGGCATTAAGACAATCGAAAAAATGTAAAAAAGTGCGGTCAATTTCGACCGTACTTTTTCTTTATACATCCACTAAAATAAGTATCGCCGCTTCTCCGCCCCATTCTTTTGGTGCTTGGTGTAATGCTCGTACTTTAGGATGCTGAACTAACCAACATGGAATTTGTTTTTTCAACGTAAAGGTTCCATAGCCCGTCATTATGCTCGCGCAATAAACATGCTCATCTTCACAAGCTAACAACAGTGCTGCCAATTCCATTTTAGCTTGCTCACGGGTTAAACCATGTAAATCCAAAAATAATTCAGGTGAAAAATCGCCACGACGAAGTTGTTTCAATAAATGGCTATCTTCCCCTTCGCGTAAATATTTGATGACACCATCATGTTCATTTAGCAAGGGTTCATACTCATCAGAAAAATAGAAAAGCGTATCTTCTTTTTCTCGAATATCACGTAAATGGGATTTTTTTTGACCGCTCTTTTGACGAGGTGCCACAAAGGTATCTTGCTTAATAGGTTTGATCCCTTTGGTTTCTGCCCGAAAAAGATCAAAATCATCTGGTTCTGTCATTATTTTTCTCAATTTGTTATTTTGCTTAATGATAGCACATCTATTCTATGGTATAACTAGCCAAAATTTTTATTGAGGCACAAAATGGAAACCTTACACAATCAAGAACTTGTTGCGACAATTTTAGAAGATAATGTGGCAAGTGAATTAACAACTATTCAAGATTTTTTACGCTGGACATACAGCACATTTAACCGTTCTGATATTTACTACGGGCAAGGCCATGACAATGCGTGGGATGAAAGCCTTCAATTAGTCCTTGCGGGGCTTCAATTACCGCTCGATTTACCACAAGATTTGTTTAACAGTAAACTTACTCATTCAGAAAAAGAAACTTTAGTACAATTAGTTTTAAGTCGTATCGAACAACGTGTGCCAGTCGCTTATTTAACGAATAGTGCGTGGTTCTGCGGATTAGAGTTTTATGTGGATGAGCGCACAATTATTCCTCGCTCACCAATTAGCGCATTAATCCAAGATAAATTTGCTCCGCTTTTAAAATCTGAACCCAAACGTATTTTAGATCTTTGTACTGGCAGTGGTTGTATTGCAATCGCAACAGCTGAAGCCTTTCCTGAAGCGGAAGTAGATGCGGTCGATCTTTCTGTGGATGCATTAAATGTGGCTGAAATCAATATTGCACGCCACCAATTAGAACATCGTGTTTTCCCGATTCAATCAGATTTATTCCAAAATCTCTTCGGTCAACAATATGATTTAATCGTCACCAATCCGCCTTATGTGGATGAAGAAGATTTGGCAGATATGCCGGAAGAATTCCACTATGAACCTGAGTTAGCCTTAGGTTCAGGTGTTGATGGGTTAGAAATTACAAAACAAATTTTAAAACAAGCGCCGGATTATTTAACACCAAATGGCATACTCGTTTGTGAAGTGGGCAACAGCATGGTAAGTCTAATTGAACAATATCCAGATGTACCATTTGAATGGGTTGAACTAAAAAATGGTGGCCTGGGTGTATTTGCTATTAGCCGCGAAGATTTAGTGAAATATCACGATTCTTTTTAATCTCAAGTGCGGTTAAAAATCGTCGTGAATTTTGACCGCACTTAACAAATTGCTGGCGCGCGTTCTTAACGCGTGCTTTTCTTTTTTTAATAAAACAATGAATTTACAAAAACTTTTACTGACTCGTCGTTTCTTTTCTACCCTTGCATTCTTTTCCATGCAAACGGTATTTTTCATCTATTTACAAGGAAAAGGATTAAGCAACAGTGAAATTGCCTTTTCGCTCTCGTTGCTTTTTTTCTGCAACCAAGCATTGGCTATTTTAGCCGGTATCTGGGGTGACCGTTTTGGACTGGCTAAAATGATGTTACTCGGATGCTTTTTAGATGTGATCGCCTATATTTTCTTTCTCTCTGCTGACAATTACATTCTACTTTTAATTGCCACTACCTGTTTTGGCTTAGGTAGCTGTTTGTTTGGTACCAATGCGAAAGCCTGCCTATTGGTACTCGCAGGTGAAGAATACAAAGAGAAAACCCGATTACAGGGAAAATATTTAAAAGTCACCTCCATGTCGTCTATGTTTGCGCCGTTGTTGGTGATTCCATTTATCAAATACAATCACATTGAATGGTTGATTTGGGTCTGCTTTGCAATGGAAGCGATTCTCTTTGCCTTAATGGTTAAACCGTTTTATCAAATTCAAACTTTGCAAACCTTAGTGAAATTTCGCTTTGCCCAAATTAAAGAAATCATCACCAAAGAATTTTTATTTGTGCATTTGATGCTGTTTATTCCACTTTCCATTGCAACCTCATTCTTTGTGATCTTCCCGTTCCTATTTGATAACAAATTAGGCATGCCGGAACACTCCCCCATTGCACTTTTTGTAAATGGTTTGTTGACTGTATCGCTACAAAGTTATTTTTCTCGAAAAATTAATTTAACGATTAAACAAACCCTATGGGTGGCACCTATCTTGGCTATTGGTATTATCCTGCCTTGGTTTATTACGTTAAAATATATTTCTTTGGTTTCTGCTTATATTTACTTAGTCATTTTCACGGTGATTGAAGTCTATGCTTTAACCGCGATGGCAAATTTATTAGTAAAATTTGATAATGGTACAAACCGAGGTTTTATCTTTGGTTCATCACGATTATTGCTTTCTATCACAACTGTTATCGTCATGAACTTAGTGCCACATTTATTTTTATTGTAAAAAAAGAAACGGTCAGAATTCACATTAAATTCTGACCGCGCTTTTATATTTTTCTATACTTATTTCACTTCTAATTCAACATTATCAAACAATTTCTTCACCGCGCTGTTATCACGCAATTTCTCCGCTTTTTCAACCATTGGACGCGTTAAGTGCGGAGAGAAAAACTCAATAAAGTCATACATATAGTTGCGTAAGAAAGTGCTGTGTTTAAACGCAATTTGCGTCATACTCGCACGGAACAAATGCCCTGCATCAATCGCCACTAAATCCTTATCTGCTGGAGTATGCGCCATAGATGCCATAATGCCCACACCTAATCCTAAACGCACATAAGTTTTAATCACATCTGCATCCGTTGCGGTAAACACAATATTCGGCAGAATCCCCGCGCGGTTAAACGCATAGTCCAAATCAGACACACCGGTAAAACCAAAGGTATAAGTGACTAACGGATATTTACCCAACTCCTCAACAGTAAGATTTTTCACTTTTGCTAAAGGATGGTCCGGTTTAACAATCACCGAACGATTCCACAAATAGCAAGGCAGTTGAATCAAATCATCAAAAAGATACGGCGCTTCTGTTGTGATCGCTAAATCCACTTCGCCCGAAATCAATGCATCATGGATTTGCGTCGGTGAACCTTGATGAATATGTAAACTCACATCCGGATATTGTTTAGAGAAACGCTCCACCACAGCCGGCAACATATAACGCGCTTGCGTATTAGTTGTCGCAATACGTAACACACCATGATTCGGGCAAGTATATTCATTAGCCACTGATTTAATGCTTTGGGCTTTCACTAAAAGCTCACGAGCAATAGCGACGATCTTTTTACCCGCTGGCGTAATGGATTTAATGTGTTTACCATTACGCTCAAAAATCTCTAAACCTAATTCATCTTCTAACAAGCGAACTTGTTTACTGATACCTGGCTGAGAGGTATAAAGCGCATTCGCGGCTTCAGTCACATTTAAATTTTGGTTTACAATCTCAACAATGTAGCGAAGTTGCTGCATTTTCATCGCGAATACCACCTATTTTTTATAGCGTTTACTTAACTCAGTATAACGTTTTACTGCTTTACGAATTTGACCTGATTTTGGTCGACGACGAGGTTTCGTCACGTCTAATTTAGTTTCTGTTTCAGGTGGCAAGCCCACTAATTCACGTAAATAGTTGACGTTTTCCAGATCCATTTCTTCCCAGCCACCACGCGGTAAGCCTTTCATTAGCTTAATGTTGCCGTAACGAATACGAATTAAGCGGCTCACCTGAATACCTTGAGATTCCCACAGACGACGCACTTCACGGTTACGACCTTCCATTAAGGTCACGTCGTACCATTGGTTAATCCCAATACCGCCCGCAAATTTGATTTCTTTGAAATTAGCTAGTCCATCTTCCAACTGTACGCCTTTACGTAAACGCGCTAACATGGCATCGTCCACTTGACCAAATACACGCACGGAATATTCACGTTCAACTTCACGGCTTGGGTGCATTAAACGGTTAGCTAATTCACCATCTGTCGTGAAAAGTAATAAGCCCGAAGTATTAATATCTAAACGACCGACTGCAATCCATCTTGCGCCATTTAAGCGTGGTAAACGATCAAATACAGTTGCACGACCTTCAGGATCGCTGCGGGTACAAAGTTCGCCTTCTGGTTTGTAATACATTAATACACGGCATACTTCTTTTTGTGCTTGTTGAAGGTTGATGATTCGACCATCAATACGCACTTTTACACCAGAATGTACATCAATACGATCGCCAAGAGTCGCCATTTTGCCATCGACACTCACACGGTTTTCAGCAATCATCGCTTCAATTTCACGACGAGAGCCTTGCCCTGCACGCGCAAGCACTTTCTGTAATTTTTCACCTTCTACAGTAGATTGACGCGATGGTCTAGCTACCTTAGCTTTAGGGGTTGATTTGATGTCAGAATTGACCGCACTTTTACGTTCTTTACGCTCAAAGTGCGGTTGCTTTCCCGCTTGTTTTTCACGTTCTTGTCTGACTGATTTTTGAATAGGTTTCATCTGTTTTCCTTTGTCGCTTTCCCAAGCGTCTAAAATAAGTTAAATGAAAGGATCGGTACTACCACTTCCTTCACGTAAAATTACTGGCGATTCTTCCGTTAAATCTACCACCGTTGTTGGCTCTTGACCTAAATAGCCACCATGAATAATTAAATCCACTTGACGTTCTAAACATTCACGAATCTCTTCTGGATCGGAATAAGTCATATGTTCATTATCAGGCAACATCAGTGAGCAAGATAGAATCGGCTCACCTAATGCATTCAATAAATCCAAAGCGATTTGGTTATCCGGCACACGTAATCCAATGGTCTTGCGTTTTGAGGTCATTAATCGGCGTGGAAGTTCTTTCGTTGCCGTCAAAATAAAAGTATAACGCCCCGGTGTATTATTTTTAATTAAACGATAAGCCGAATTGCTCACCGTTGCGTAGGTTGAAAGCTCGGATAAATCGCTACATACCAACGTAAAATTATGCCCTTCTGGCAATTTACGAATCGCCACGATACGATCCATCGCATGTTTATCGCCGATCATACAGCCTAAGGCATAGCCCGAATCTGTCGGGTACACAATGACACCACCTTTACGCAAGATTTCTACCGCTTGATTAATCAAACGCACTTGCGGATTTTCAGGGTGGATATAGAAAAATTGGCTCATAATTTTGTCCTTAAAAAACTGACGAGATTATACACCGATTTAGATGTAGTTATAAGAATTTGTTATAAAAAACGACCGCACTTTGAAAACTAATCCAAAGTGCGGTCCATTTTTTAAGTATTTTATTTCAATAATTCACGGAGGGCTGAACCGATTTCAGCAAGACTTCTCACCGTTTTCACGCCAGCTGCTTCAAGTGCAGCAATTTTATCTTCTGCCGTTCCTTTTCCACCACTGATAATCGCTCCAGCGTGTCCCATACGCTTACCTTTCGGTGCTGTCACACCTGCGATATAAGCCACCACAGGTTTTGTCACATAAGATTTAATGAATGCTGCCGCTTCTTCTTCCGCAGAGCCACCGATTTCACCAATCATCACGATAGCTTCAGTTTCAGGATCTTCTTGGAAACGTTTGAGAATATCAATGAAGTTAGATCCTGGAATAGGATCGCCGCCGATCCCTACGCAAGTAGATTGACCAAACCCCTCATCTGTTGTCTGTTGTACCGCCTCATAGGTTAAAGTACCTGAACGAGAAACAATCCCTACTCTGCCTTTTTTATGGATGTTGCCTGGCATAATCCCAATCTTAGATTCATCCGGTGTAATCACGCCTGGGCAATTCGGCCCAATCATCACCACACCCGTTTCATTTAATTTTTGTTTTACCAACAGCATATCCAATGTTGGGATGCCTTCTGTAATACAGACTACCAACTGAATACCAGCATCAATAGCTTCTAAAATGGCATCTTTGCAAAATGGTGCGGGCACATAAATCATGGTTGCCGTAGCACCTGTCGCTTTTACTGCTTCACGTACTGTATTAAATACTGGTAAACCTAAGTGAGTAGTTCCGCCTTTATTCGGTGAAATCCCACCAACTAACTTTGTGCCATAAGCCAATGCTTGCTCGCAGTGAAATGTCCCTTGCGCACCGGTGAAACCTTGGCAAATTACTTTTGTCTCTTTATTAATTAAAATCGCCATGATTATTCTCCTTTTGCTGCTTTCACTGCCGCTTGTGCAGCTTCCTGTAATGTATGTGCTGCAATTAAATTTACACCACTTTCTGCTAAAATTGCTCTGCCTTGTGGGGCATTGGTTCCTTCTAATCGAACCACAACAGGCACTTTTACACCGATTTCTTGAATCGCCGCAACGACCCCTTCAGCAATAAGATCGCAACGTACGATTCCACCAAAAATATTCACTAAAACAGATTTCACATTTTTATCCGTGAGAATAATTTTGAAGGCTTCAGCTACACGCTCTTTCGTTGCACCACCACCAACATCAAGGAAGTTTGCTGGATTACCGCCATATAATTTCACGATATCCATGGTTCCCATGGCTAGTCCGGCGCCATTAACCATACAGCCGATATCACCTTCCAAGGCGACATAGTTAAGCTGATATTTTTCAGCTTCTGCTTCACGAGAATCACTTTGACTTAAATCGCGTAAGGCTAGCAAATCAGGATGACGATAAAGTGAGTTATCATCAATGCCTACTTTCGCATCGAGACAAATTAAGTGACCTTCTTTCGTCACCACGAGTGGATTCACTTCAACTAAAGAAAAATCTTTTTCGATAAAAAGCTGCGATAATTTCACAAAAATATCAGCAAATTGCTTATTTTGCTCGCCACTTAAACCTAGTTTAAAGGCTAATTCACGACCTTGATATGGCATTCCACCAACCAAAGGATCAATGGCGACTTTATGAATTAGCTCAGGTGTTTCTCTTGCCACATCTTCAATATTCATGCCTCCCGCTGAAGACGCCATAAAAACAACTTTCTGTGAAGCACGATCAATCACCGCACCTAAATAAAGCTCCTTATCAATCTGGCTAGTTTCTTCGATATAAATGCTATTAACGGGTTGGCCTTTTTTATCGGTTTGGAAGGTGACTAAATGTTGGCCAAGCCATTTATGTGCAAAAGCACGCGCTTCTTCTGCATTATGCACGAGCTTCACACCACCGGCTTTTCCGCGTCCACCTGCGTGAACTTGACATTTCGCTATCCAAACATCGCCATTCAGCTGAAAGAGCGCCATTTCAGCTTCATCTGCTGTTTGACATACGACACCTTCGCTCACAGGCAGATTATATTGCTTAAAAAGCTGCTTAGCTTGGTACTCATGTAAATTCATATTTCCTTCCTATTTTTGATGTTGTTTAGCGAAACAAACAAAAATTTGACCGCACTTTATTTTATTTTAAATTCTGGGCTTGCTCTTTACATATTGAGTTATATACTGAGCTAGAATAACCACAATCCATGTTAAGGATAACAACATGCAAACAAAAAAATCAAGCAATCTTGCGATTGCGCTCATTTGGTTTACTGCTGCTATTTCAATGGCAGAAATTCTCACTGGTACTTGGTTTGCGCCACTAGGGTGGCAACAAGGTTTAATTGCCATCGTCGTTGGACACTTTATTGGTGGTTCGATGTTTTTCTGTGCAGGTTACATCGGTGCAAAAACCCAAAAAAGTGCCATGCAAACGGTACAAATATCATTTGGTGAAAAAGGTTCTGCGCTTTTCTCTTTACTCAATGCCATGCAACTGATGGGATGGACTGCTGTCATGATTTATATGGGGGCTGAAGTCATTTCTATCTTAAATCAAACAGCTGATGCTTCCATCTTTCCATTCCTTACACTTGGCTTAGGCATACTCATCATACTTTGGCTACTACTCGGCTTCACTAAATTAGGTATCTTCAAAAGCCTCTCACTTGTCACCATGTTTTTACTGATGCTGTGGCTAAGTATTCAAGTAGCTAATAAGCCATTTATTACCATGGATGTTGCACAAAATATTAAATTTGGTACTGCTGTAGAAATTGCTGCCGTCATGCCACTTTCTTGGTTACCAGTAGTATCTGACCACACAAAGAACAGCGAAACACCATTTAAAACGACCGCACTTTCAACGCTAACTTATACCGCGACCAGCTGCTGGATGTATGCTCTCGGCTTAGGTGCCGCATTAGTGACCGGTAAATCTGAAATCTCACAAATTCTTTCCCTTGCTGGTGTAAGTGTTATTGGTGTATTAATTGTCATCGCCTCTACCATGATTAACACTGCACTTCCCGCCTATTCCACCGGCATGAGTTTAAACAACATTTCCCCTCAATTAAAAGTCACGCCAATCTCCGTACTTACCGTGATTGTAGGCATTATATTAGCCTCAACCTTACCAGTGACAGAATACGAACATTTCTTGTTCTTTATTGGTTCAGTATTCGCGCCAATGATCGCTGTGCTTATCGCTGATTTCTTTGTGCTTAAACAGCATGATGTTAAAAAATCTGTTGATAGTATCGGACTCGGCGTTTGGTTTGTCGGCTTCGTACTCTATCGTTTCCTCATGACAAAAGGTTGGGAAACCGATTTAGGTCTGACTTTCCCTGTTATCATCATTACCTTTATCTTAGCAATCTTAGTACGCAAAATAGCTAAATAAAGATCGGGTTTTAACTATAGAAAGGCGGGCATTGTTCCCGCCCTTTTATTCATATCAATGTAAAAAAGGCTTTTCCCTCAAAAGAGAAAAGCCTATGTGCTTAGATTTCTAATAATAAACGAGTTGGATCTTCTAATAAGTCTTTAATCGCCACTAAGAAGCCTACTGATTCACGACCATCAATTAAGCGGTGGTCATAAGATAATGCCAAATACATCATTGGGCGAATCACCACTTGGCCATCTACCGCAACCGGGCGTTCTTTGATGGCATGCATACCTAAAATTGCACTTTGTGGTGGATTGATAATTGGTGTAGACATTAAAGAACCAAATACACCGCCATTAGTAATGGTGAAGTTACCGCCTGTTAAATCTTCAACAGTTAATTTACCATCACGGCCTTTTTCTGCTAGTGATTTAATTTGTTTCTCAATATCCGCCATGCTGAGTTTGTCGCAATTGCGTAATACTGGAGTCACTAAACCACGTGGGGTTGAAACGGCAATACTAATATCAAAATAGTTGTGATACACAATGTCATCACCGTCAATTGAAGCATTCACCTCTGGATAACGTTTTAATGCTTCAACTACGGCTTTAATGTAAAAAGACATAAAGCCTAAACGTACACCATGTTGTTTCTCAAATTTCTCGCCGTATGTTTTACGTAATTTCATAATCGGCTGCATATCCACTTCATTGAATGTAGTGAGCATTGCGGTGGTATTTTTCGCTTCCAATAAACGTTCCGCAATACGTTTACGTAAACGGGTCATTGGTACGCGTTTTTCTGAACGAGAGCTATATGCCACGGTGCTAATGGTATTCTGCTCTGTCGCTACATCTTGTTTCGCTTTTTGAGCATCACGTCTTGCTACTTCGCGAGCAATATCTTCACGGGTAATACGGCCTCCCACACCAGAGCCTTGAATTTTCTCTGCATCTAAATCATGTTCAGCTAATAAACGACGAATAGCTGGACCTTGATCTGCTGAATTATTATGGCTATTTTCAATGGCGGCTCTTTGACGATCGGCTGGTGTTGGCTCATTGCCTTTCACTGTTTCAGATGAAATATCCCCAGCCTGTTGGGTAGAAAGTTTACCTAAAAGCTGTTTACTTACCACGGTTGCACCTTCTTCTTGAAGAATTTCAGCCACTACGCCATCGTTTAATGCGGGCACTTCAAGTACCACTTTATCTGTTTCGATTTCCACTAATACTTCGTCACGTTTTACCGTCTCACCAACTTTTTTATGCCATGTTGCAACAGTTGCATCCGCAACGGATTCCGGTAAATCTGGAACAAGAATTTCGATTGTCATTTTATTTTCCTTTAAATTATTCTTTCTTTAAAAATTACTAAAATTTTGACCGCACTTTTACAGTGTCAGTGCATCTTCTACCAATTGTTTTTGCTGTTTAGTGTGTAAAGACATGTAACCTACCGCTGGTGAAGCAGAGGCAGGACGACCTGCATATTTTAACTTCACATGCTCAGGAATTGAGCTGTCAAAGTTATGTTTACTGCAATACCAAGCCCCTTGGTTTAATGGCTCTTCTTGACACCACACAAAATCTGTCACATGAGAATAAGGCTCTAGGGCTTTCTTCACATCTTCATGTGGATACGGATAAAGCTGCTCAATACGAATAATCGCCACATCTGTTTGGTTATTCGCTCGACGTTGTTCCAAGAGATCGTAATACACTTTACCTGAGCATAGGACTACGCGTTTAACTTGTTTTGGATCGATATTATCAATTTCACCAATTACCGTTTGGAATGTGCCATTTACTAATTCATCTAAGCTTGAGACTGCAAGTGGATGACGTAATAAAGATTTTGGTGAAATACCAATTAATGGACGACGCATTTTACGGATCGCTTGACGACGTAACATGTGGTAAACCTGGGCTGGAGTAGATGGAATACACACTTGCATATTCTGTTCTGCACAAAGTTGTAAATAACGTTCTAAACGAGCGGATGAGTGCTCTGGGCCTTGGCCTTCATAACCATGTGGTAATAACATCACCAAGCCACACATTCTGCCCCATTTTTGTTCGCCAGAACTAATAAATTGGTCAATCACGATTTGTGCGCCGTTTGCGAAGTCACCAAACTGTGCTTCCCAAATGGTTAATGTTTTTGGATCTGTCGTCGCATAACCATATTCAAAAGCCAATACGGCTTCTTCAGATAATACTGAATCCCACACCTCAAAACGACCTTGGTTGGCATGTAAATGTGTTAATGGCACATAACCTGTACCGTCATTTTGGTTATGCACAACAGCATGTCGATGGAAGAACGTACCACGTCCCGCATCTTCACCCGATAAACGAACATTAGCACCTTCATCTAATAAGGTTGCGTATGCCATAGTCTCTGCCATACCCCAATCGAGCAATTTCTCGCCTTTTGCCATTTCACGGCGATCAGCATAGATTTTTTCTACACGAGGATGTGCACGCAAGGTTTCTGGATATTCACTGACACGCTCCGCTAAAGTTTGGAAGCGTTCTTGTGGGAATTTGCTTTCGTAAGGGGATGTCCAGTCATAGTTGAGATATTGCAACCAGTCCATTTGGGCGATATCCATTTCTCGCCATTCTTTCACTACACGATCGCCGTTATCTAAAGCATCACGATAGAGATTCATCATTTCAATGGCTTCTTCTTCGGTAATCACCCCTTCAGCAATTAAACGATCTGCATAGACTTTACGTGGCGTTGGATGTTTTTTAATGATGCTATACATCATTGGTTGAGTGGCTAATGGTTCATCAGCCTCATTATGACCATGACGACGATAAGAAATCAGATCAATGAAAATATCGCGTTTGAATAAATTGCGATATTCCACCGCCATTCTCGCCGCAAAAGCCACTGCTTCAGGATCATCACCATTCACATGAATAATCGGTGCCTGAATCATTTTCGCAATATCTGTACAGTATTCTGTTGAACGGGTGTCATTTGGGTTAGAGGTGGTAAAACCAATTTGGTTATTAATCACAATACGGATTGTGCCACCAACGGTATAACCACGCGCATTAGACATATTCAAGGTTTCTTGTACAACACCTTGTCCCGCTACCGCGGAATCTCCATGAACAGTAACCGCTAATACTTGATTACGCTCTGTATCGTTCTTTTTCGTTTGACGAGAACGTACCGCACCAATAACTACTGGGCTAACAATTTCTAAATGGGATGGGTTAAATGCAAGGGTTAAATGCACGCGACGATCATCTACAGCAAAGTCAGAAGAGAAACCTTGGTGGTATTTCACGTCACCTGTACGCTCGCCTGAATGTTTACCCGCAAACTCGTCGAAAAGATCTTCTGGTTTCTTACCGAGCACGTTTACTAACATGTTTAAACGACCACGGTGTGCCATACCAAACATCACATCTTGTACACCTTGTTTGCTCGCATGACGAATAATTTCTTTCATCAATGGAATAAAGGCATCACTTCCCTCTAAAGAGAAACGTTTTGCCCCTGGGAATTTTGCACCGAGATAACGCTCTAAGCCATCTGCAGCGGTCAACTCACTTAATAAGTTAATTTTTTCTTCTTTGGTAAAGAGCGGTTTATTTAATTGGCTTTCTAATTTACTTTGTAGCCAACTTTTTTGCTCCATATCCTGAACATGCATAAACTCAAGACCAATTGAGCCACAATAGGTCTCTTTCAGCATTTCAGCTAAATCACCTAATTTGATGTTATCGCGATGATAGACGTAGTGATTAATATTGAAGGTTTCATTGAGATCTTGTTCGGTAAAACCGTGATAACGGTAATCCAATTCAGGTACGGTGGATACTTTCCAGCGATAATAATTGATTGGGTCTAGTTTTGCTTCTAAATGACCGCGGAAGCGATAAGCGTTGATAAATTGGAGGACTTTGACTAATTTTGCACTGGCTTCTGGATCGATAACCGTCACGGCTTCTGCTGTATTTTCTCGCGCTAAACGACGGAAATAATCACGGACTGGTGAATGTGGTTGCTCTACTGCGGTTGTTTTCGGCAATGCATCAAATGTGGCACGCCAGCTTTCATCGACTGAAGATGGGTCTTCTAAATAACGTTCGTATAATTCCTCAATATACGATTGATTAGAACCACCTAAAGCGGTTGAAGCCAACCATTCATCAAAGGCATTGTAATGCTGCATATCTACCCCTTGTATTACATGATGTTATCTGCCCATTATACATAGGATAAAAAAAGAAATAATCCTCAAATCACACTTTGTTACAATTTTGTGATCTACTTCAATAAAAAAACTGCACATAAAGTGCGGTCTGTTTTATCTGAGTTTTCTTAGAAACTTAAGAATGGGGTGATTTTTTCAATTGTAGCTTCACCGATACCATCAATATTTGAAAGCTCGGCAGCACTTTTGATTTTGCCCACTTTGTTACGGTAATCAATAATCGCTTGTGCTTTTTTCTCACCGATGCCAGAAAGTTTTTGTAATGTTTCTGCATCCGCTTTATTGATGTTTACTTTTGCAGAAGAAGCCACTTTCTCTTTTGCTGACTCTTTTGTTGAAGTCGCTTTTTCTTTCACTTCTTTTACTTTATCTGCGGCTTTTGTTTTTGCTTCAGATGCTTTTTCTTTCGCATTATCTTTAACTGAATTGAATTTTTCAGTGGCTTTGTCTTTAATTGACGGTTGATTATTCTCAGTCGCTTTTTCTTTTAAAGCAGATGCTTTCTCTTTTACCGCATCTTTTGCAGAAGTTGCTTTATCTTTCACTGCATCTTTCGCGGAAGTTGCTTTTTCTTTAGCTGCATTAACTTTATCTAATGCGCTTGATTTCGTTGAGCTCGCACTATCACTCATTGATTTAAGCTTATCATTTGCCGCATTTTTCACGTCAGCTTTTGTACTTTCAACCATTGATTTTGAATTAGTTACGACTGATTCTTTTGTTGGTAATACAGATGTATTCGTTGCCAATGCAGAACCAGATACGGCTAATGCAAGTGATGTTAATGTTAAAAGTGATTTTAAAGATTTCATAAAAACTCCTGTTTTGTTATTAATGGGCTCGACAAGCGAACCTGTATGCTAAGACTTATCTTAAGAAAATTAGTTCAAAACAAAAAAACGCCCCTAATAAGGAGCGTCTTTAAATTTAATGCTGACTAATCATCGCTTGAGAAGATAGAAAGTAATCTTAATAAGCTAATGAATAAGTTGTAAATTGACACATAAATACTCACTGTTGCACGAATGTAGTTTGTTTCGCCACCGTGAATAATATTGCTGGTTTCATAGAGGATTGTCATTGTTGAGAATACCACAAACAATGCACTGATCCCTACCGCTAGTGCTGGAATTTGGAAGAAGAAGCTTGCCACAATCCCTAACAATAACACGATAAATAATGAGAAAATTGCGGTAGAAAGGAAAGACATATCTTTCTTCGTTGTTAGCACGTAAGCTGAACAAGCAAAGAAGACGATGGCTGTACCAGAGAAGGCAAGCATAATCAAATCTTCCATTCCTCTCGCCACATACATATTTAAAATTGGCCCGATGGTATAGCCCATAAACCCAGTGAACGCGAATGCAGCCAAGATTCCCCACGCACTATTTGCTAAACGGTTTGTCACAAAAAGTAAACCGTAAAAGCCCACGAGCAATACGATAAGGTTTGGATAAGGCAAGTTTAAGCTCATAGAGATATAAGCAACAACTGCCGAAAATGCCATCGTTAATCCCAATAAGAAATAGGTATTACGTAGCACTTTGTGTGTGCTAAGTAGTGATTCTTCCTGTGAATTAACAACAATGCGAGATTGCATAAAAGCTCCTTATTTTACAAAGAATAAAGTTGATGAAACATCAATCCGTAAAGTAAGGGCTACAGGTCAAAAAGTCAATGGTAAATCAAGAATTTGTTTTAATTTTTAAATTTAGGAAGGTAAAAGTGCGGTCAACTTTTAAAGTTATTTTTTATATGCGTTATAGTGAATAAATTAACTTACTCAACAAGCTGAATTACATTATAATGAGCATTCTATTTACTCCACATCATGGACATTATATGAACAGCAAAAAATCTTATCTCGCTATTTTTGGCATCATTCTCGCAGTTGGATTGATGGCATCAGCGTTTATCTTAGGTAATCAATTTAAAAATTTACGCCAGACCGGCTCTATTTCAGTTAAGGGCTTGGCAGAAAGTCATTACACCTCAACACAAGGTACATGGGTTATTCGTGTAAGCGGTTGGGGTCCAACATATAATGATGCAATGGCAGCGAATCAAAAAAACTTGAATGAAGCCGTTCGTTTCCTTAAAGCACAAGGTTTCGCTGATGAAAATCGAGAAATCACCGAATTAGATGTATCTACTCATACTGACTATTATGAAAATGAAAAAGGCGAAACCAAAAGTAGAGACAATGGCTTTGATGCATCAAGAGCAATCAGAATTTCAACCAAAGAACTGACTAAGTTACAAAAAGCACTCACCAATATTCACCAATTAGTTGCCAACAACCAAGACATTAGTTTTGGTGATCCAAACTATTACTTAGAAAATCTTGAACAAATTAAACGTGAATTAATTTCAAAAGCCACACAAGATGCACATGTTCGTGCTGAAGAGTTTGCGAAAACCAGTAATGTAAAAGTTGGCGTATTAAAATCCGCTTCACAAGGGCCATTCTACATTCAAGCGCCAAATCCTGATGCCGATGACTCTAGCGATTACACTGGTAGCTACGACACTAGCACTATTGAGAAAAAAGCGCGCTTAGTCGTCACTATTGAATATGCCATTGAATAATTGTTTTAATATTTACTAAATGCTAATAAAAGCAAGTACGGCAGTTTATAACATATAAGTTATACTAATAACTGTCGTTAACTATAAAATATCTAATCTTTATTAGCTAGCGTAATCAAACTTAAATTCTTATTTATTTTTTATAAAACACCCAATACATATCAATCCATTACATGCTAACTAATATTTTTGTTTTAATAAATTATTAAAAATAGAAATAACTTAACATGTAAAAAAATAGGAGCTTATAATGAGAGAAATTTTACCTTTTATCATAATAGGTTTAATCATAGCATTCTCTTTTTTTATGATATTTTTAAACGAGCATAATGAGAAGAAAAAATTTATAGAAAAAATTAAACTGAATTCCTTTTTTAATTATAAAGAAAACAACCCAACTCTAGTAAAAGACGGCCATGTAAAATGTAATGTATGTGGTGGGAGTGCTATTGTTATAGTTTATAAATATGCTCCAGATGATTCCAAGAAACCATATGCTTTGGCTCATGTATGTAGAACATGTGGTACAACACTATATTACACAGAAAATGATTAATATTGTAAAAAATAGATTATCATTTAAAAAAAATAACATAAAACAAAAACTTGTCTTAAGGCCCACATGCAACTCCCTACTCTACAATCCGCAAAATTAATTCGTCGCTATAAACGCTTTTTGACCGATATTGAATTACCAAATGGCGAAGTGATCACCATTCATTGTGCAAATACCGGTGCAATGACTGGCTGTGGTGAAAAAGGTGATACCGTTTGGTACTCTCATTCTGATAGCCAAACTCGCAAATATCCGCATAGTTGGGAATTAACACAATTAGCAAATGGCCAACTTGTTTGCATTAACACGCACAGATCCAACCAGTTAGTCTTTGAAGCCTTGCAAAACAAACAAATCAAAGAACTGGCTATGTACGATGAAATTTATCCTGAGGTGAAATATGGTGAAGAAAATAGCCGTATCGACTTCTTGCTTAAAGGTGAAGGCTTACCAGATTGTTATGTTGAAGTGAAATCAATCACCTTCGTAAAAGGTACATTAGGAATGTTTCCCGATGCGGTGACTACTCGTGGTCAAAAACATGTTCGTGAGCTTTTGACCATGAAAAAACAAGGACATCGCGCCGTTGTTCTCTTTGTCGGATTACATGATGGCTTCGATCGTTTTAAAATCGCTGAGTTTGTAGATCCTGAATATGATCGACTTTTAAAAGACGCCAAATCTCAGGGTGTTGAAGCTTATGCTTATGCGGGAAAATTTGACATTTCAGATGGCATTCCGACCGCACTTTCTCTCACAGAAAGTGTACCTTACATCGATTAAAAAAATAATTGAGAATTATTTTCATTTTGTTGTTGACAAGGTATTTGAGAATGGTTATCATCTAACTATTCCAAAAACAAACAGATAATCACTCCAACTTCACGCCTATTTCCCCACAAATAGGCGTTTTTTTTCATCTCAATCTTTTCATTTCAGCCATATTCTCTATAATGTAGCCTTTAATATTAAAATAACATTAGGAAATAGAATGACTGATATTAATACCGTTCTCGCAGAACTAAAACGCGGTACTGATGAGATTCTTTCTGAAGCAGATTTAATCGAGAAACTGAAAGAGAATCGCCCACTTAAAATTAAACTTGGTGCAGACCCTACTGCTCCGGATATTCACTTAGGGCATACCGTGGTATTAAACAAACTTCGTCAATTCCAACAATTAGGCCACGAAGTCTATTTCTTAATTGGTGATTTCACGGGTATGGTCGGTGACCCATCTGGTAAAAATACCACTCGCCCACCGCTTAGCCGTGAAGACGTGCTTCGCAATGCGGAAACCTATAAAGAACAGATTTACAAAATTCTAGACCCACAAAAAACGAAAATTGTATTCAACTCTGAATGGTTGGGTAAATTGGGTACTGAAGGGATGATCCGTTTAGCAAGTAACTACACCGTAGCGCGTATGCTAGAACGTGATGACTTCAAAAAACGTTTTGGTAACAATCAACCTATCGCAATTCACGAATTTATTTATCCTTTATTACAAGGTCATGACTCTGTTGCTTTAGAAGCAGACGTAGAACTTGGTGGTACAGACCAAAAATTCAACTTACTTGTTGGTCGTGAATTACAAAAATCAGCCGGTCAAAAACCTCAAGTAGCGATTACGCTTCCATTACTTGTTGGTTTAGACGGTGAGAAGAAAATGTCTAAATCATTAGGCAACTACATAGGCGTGACAGATGCTCCAAGCGATATGTTCGGTAAAATCATGTCGATCTCGGATGACTTAATGTGGGATTGGTACAACTTGCTTTCTTTCCGTCCACTCACTGAAATTGCGGAATTAAAAGCAGAAGTAGAAAATGGTAAAAACCCACGTGATGTTAAGATTTTATTAGCCAAAGAAATCATCGCACGTTTCCATGATGAAGCGGCTGCAGAGGCGGCTGAGCAAGAATTTATTAACCGTTTCCAAAAAGGTGCAATGCCGGATGAAATGCCTGAATTCACCTTTGAAGGCGAAATTGGTTTAGCAACCTTATTAAAAGAAGCGGGCCTGGTTCCTTCAACTTCAGAAGCGATTCGTTCAGCTAAACAAGGCGGTGTGAAAATCAATGGCGAAAAAGTCGAAGACATGAAAGCCAATGCGCCAAAAGGTACAAATGTTTACCAAGTCGGTAAACGTAAGTTTGCACGCGTAACCATCGCATAAAACACCTATGAAAATGACCGCTCTTTTTAAGTGCGGTTATTTTTTAACTGATATCCACAATAGAAGGAAAATAATATGAGCCAAAAAATCTGGGTACTGGGTGATGCAGTGGTTGATCTTATTCCTGACGGTGAAAATCATTATTTACGTTGTGCCGGTGGCGCCCCTGCAAATGTGGCTGTTGGCGTAGCACGCTTAGGCAGCCCAAGTGCCTTTATTGGTCGTGTAGGTAATGATCCCCTTGGCCAATTTATGCAAGACACCTTAAATGCGGAAAATGTGAATACACAACATATGATTTTAGATCCGCAACATCGTACCTCTACAGTTGTAGTCGGCTTAGATAATGGCGAACGCAGCTTTACCTTTATGGTAAACCCAAGTGCGGATCAGTTCTTACAAGCAGGCGATTTACCGCCTTTCCAACAAGGTGAATGGCTACATTGCTGCTCTATTGCGCTGATTAATAATCCATCTCGCGAAGCCACCTTTGAAGCAATTCGTCGTATTAAAGCTGCTGGTGGTTTCTTCTCTTTCGATCCAAATCTACGTGAATCACTTTGGTCAAGCTTAGAAGAAATGAAAACCGTGGTCATGGAAGCCGTTGCATTAGCTGACGTATTAAAATTCTCTGAAGAAGAATTAACGCTTTTAACCAATACTGACAGCCTTGAAAAAGCCTTTGAAAAAGTGACCGCACTTTATCCTGAAAAATTGATTATCGTGACTCTAGGTAAAGATGGCGCGCTCTATCACTTAAAAGGTAAGAAAGATGTAATTGCCGGAAAAGCCTTACAACCGGTTGATACAACTGGCGCAGGTGATGCCTTCGTTGGTGGTCTGCTTGCAGATCTTTCACAGCATCCAAACTGGAAGGAAAATGATGTGCTTGTGCAAATTATCCGTCAAGCCAATGCCTGTGGAGCCCTTGCTACGACAGCAAAAGGGGCAATGTCTGCGCTACCAAATAAAGCTCAATTAGCAGCGTTCCTAGCCGACTAAGGATCAAAGGTGCAAATTATTGCACCTTTTATTTATGAAGATAATTTAGGAGATATTTATGAAACTTTGGTATTCCAACTCTAGCCCTTATGCAAGAAAAGCCCGTGCCGTAGTACAATATCATCAATTACAAGATCATGTTGAATTACTTCTCACGACAAGTGGTTTAGATAAGAATTCACCACATAATTTAGACAATCCTCTTGGTCGTTTACCTGCATTACAACGAGAAAATGGTGAGTGGCTTTATAATAGTTCTCTGATTGCAGAATATCTTGATAACATCGGTACTCAACCTTCACTTTATGGGAACAAAGAGACACGTTGGGAAATTCTCCGTTTACATTATTTAGCAGATGGTATTTTAGAGAATGAAATATCCGTAGCACCTGAAAAATGCCTTCGTCCACAAGAACAATGGTGGCTTGAACGTCATCAACAGATTTTTGACCGTACAGAACGAAGCTTAATCGAGCTCCAAAAAGCCATTGATATCTTTGGTGAACAATTAAATATCGGTACATTGAATGCTGTATGTGCGATTGATTTCCTACTATTCCGCGATGCTTGGACTCATGCTTCACAACATGCAACCATCAAATCATTAAAAGCATGGGCTGAAGCAATGAATCAACGCTATGATTGCTTAAAAAATACTTTACCCAAATAAAATTAAATTATGATTATTTTCAATAATGGCAAATACAAAAGTATCCTAGCCGCAGAAGCGGGTGAACTCACAAAAATTACTGAAACTGTGCAAAAAGACAAGGATTTTCGACCGCACTTTCATATTGCCCCACCAACTGGCTTGATGAATGATCCGAATGGTTTGATCTTCGATGGAGAGAAATATCATCTGTTCTATCAATGGTTTCCATTCGATGCAATTCACGGGATGAAGCATTGGAAGCATTTAATCACGAAAGATTTCCAACATTATCAATCAGCAGATGATCTGATTCCTTGCGAGCTTTTTGAGTCTCACGGCTGTTATTCTGGTGGCGCTTTGAAAGTTGGTGACAAATTGGCCATGTTCTATACCGGCAATACTCGTCGACCAAGTGATAATCAACGCGTGCCTTATCAAAATTTAGCAATTTTCAATCTTAATGGGAAATTGCTTAGCAAACGTCCGTTAATTGAAAATGCGCCTGAAGGTTATACGGAGCATGTTCGCGACCCGAAACCTTATTTCACCGAAAACGGTAAAATCCGTTTTATCTGCGGTGCCCAACGGGAAAATCTCACCGGCACGGCGATTATTTTTGAAATGGACAATCTTGAAGATACGCCTCGTTTATTAGGTGAGCTTTCCTTGCCTGCTTTTGACAACAAAAACGTGTTTATGTGGGAATGCCCTGACCTATTGAAACTCAGTGATAAAGATGTGTTTATTTGGTCGCCACAAGGTAAAGATCAAGAAGCACATCAATTCCAAAATAATTATCATGCGACTTATGCTGTGGGTAAATTAACGGATTTAACCTTTGAAGCAGAATATATCGGCGAATTAGATCAGGGTTTTGATTTCTACGCACCACAAACGTTTGGCGGCTTAGATAATCAAACTTGTACTGTGCTTTTCGGTTGGATTGGTTTGCCAGATTTAACTTACCCAACAGATAAATTTAAATGGCATTCTGCTTTAACCTTGCCAAGAGACTTGCGCTTAGAAGGGACAAAAATTTATCAACGTCCGATTGCTAAAATAGACGAAAATCTAACCGCACTTTCAGTGCTTCATCTTGATGAAAAAGCGGATATTGCTAATTTAGATCGTGCTTATGTAAAATTTGAGGCAAATAACCAAGCCTTTGACTTAACCTTCTTCCAAAATGAAAAAGGACAATCACTGCGCCTATCTTATGAAAATGGCTTGATCTGCTTAGATCGCAGTCAAAGCGAACAAACGGAATTAATGGAGAAATTCGATACAAAACGCTTCTGCGAAATTGAAAATCTGCAGACTGTTGAAATTTTCTTTGATCGCTCAATTATTGAAATTTTCTTGAATCACGGTGAAAAAGTCATGACATCAAGATTTTTCATTGAGAACAGAGAGAATACAATAACCAGCAATCGCCCGTTAGATTTAATGATCGGTTATTTACCGGCTATTCAATATATTTAAAAGGTTTTTATGCAACAAACTCATTTCAATTTATACAAGATGAGCAAAAATGTCCTTTTTGCTTTAACGGCTTTTTCATTAGTCGCCTGTACGACAACACCAAGTGAACCGCCAAAAAATACAGAACATTGGGCAACTTTAATCAGCGAACAGGAAAATTTATATCAGATTGATAATAAATTTTACCGTAGTGAGCAATTAGAGCCGCAATCTGAAACATTATTAAATAAGTTGAATATTCACACGATTGTAAATTTACGCTTTTTTGACCGTAATGATGATAAACAAGCATTTGGTCATACTAAGATCAACTTGATTAATACCCCATTACTTACTTGGTCAATCAGTCCAGATGAAGTGGCTGATATTCTGTGGCAAATCAAACAATACAAAAAAAATGGTGCGGTTTTAGTGCATTGTTATCATGGCGCTGACAGAACAGGCTTAATTGTTGCAAGCTACCGTGTGATTTATCAACATTGGGATCTCAATGAAGCCAAACGTGAAATGCAACAAGGTCCTTACGGCTATCATTCTGTTTGGAAAAATATTGATAATTTCTTCACGCAAGAAAATATGGCTAAGATCAAAGCCGAATTAGATAAACGTTCTAACACAACAAAATAGAGAACATGAATGAAAGTGCGGTTAAAATTAACCGCACTTTTATTTCCCACTACGCTCTTTTATTAAAATTAATGACTATGTTTGTTCAACAACAAAACTCAACACCATCTAATCTTGTGGCTTTCAATTTTCTATTGATTGCCTTTTTAACGGGAATTGCATCTGCGTTTCAAACGCCGACCTTAAGTTTGTATCTCTCTCAAGAGATTCAAGTTTCACCTTTTTTTGTGGGCTTATTCTACTCAGTGAATGCCATTATTGGCATTATCTTGAGCCAAATTCTGGCGAAATATTCTGATAAGCAAGATGATCGTCGCAAAGTGATGATTGTATGCTGCTTAATTGCCGTGCTTGGCTGTCTGATTTTTGCTTATAGCCGAAATTATTATGTGTTAATTATTATCGGCACAACGCTATTAGGGCTAGGTTCATCCGCTAATCCGCAATCTTTTGCTTTAGCGCGAGAATATGCTGAAAGTAGTCATCGTGAAGCGGTGATGTTCACCACAATTATGCGAACTCAAATCTCATTGGCTTGGATTGTTGGGCCACCACTTTCTTTTTTCATTGCGTTAAACTGGGGCTTTGATTACATGTATTTGGTGGCAGGTTCTGCCTTTTTACTGTGTGCAGGCGTCAGCAAATTATTGCCGAAAATTCCTCGTCAAAGTGCGGTTAAAAATCAAGAGATTTTAGACAATACGCCACCAAGAAAAAGTGTGATTTACTTGTTCATCGCTAATCTATTGCTTTGGACCTGTAACAGCATGTATCTCATTAATATGCCATTATTTGTAATTAATGAATTACATTTAGACAAAGAATTGGCGGGAACATTAATGGGAACGGCTGCAGGATTGGAAATTCCTGTGATGATATTAGCGGGCTATCTCACCAAATATTTTACTAAAAAGCGCTTGATTGTGATTGCTTTAGTTTCAGGGCTCGCTTTCTATTCAAGCTTATTATTCGCTGAGCAAACTTGGCAGCTTATCGGATTACAAATACTTAATGCGATTTTTATCGGTATTACAGCCACGATTGGGATGGTGTATTTCCAAGACTTAATGCCGACTAAAATGGGCACAGCCACTACGCTATTCAGTAATGCGGCAAAAAGTAGCTGGATTATCGGAGGACCGATCGCCGGTATTATTGCGGAAATCTGGCATTACAATTCTGTTTTTTATGTCGCAGTGGCGTTAATTTTTATCAGCGTAGGCTGTATGTGGAAAGTTAAATCAGTTTAGTAAAAATAAAAAAGAGCGGTCAATTTTGACCGCTCTTTTGTTTTCCATTATCTTATCGCCACGCTTTAAATTGATTAATCAATCCATTGGTTGAGCTATCATGGCTTGAAACATTCTCTTTGTCTGCCAATTCAAGAAGAATTCGGTTCGCTAGTTGTTTACCTAATTCCACGCCCCATTGGTCAAAACTGAAGATATTGAAAATCACACCTTGTGTAAAAATTTTGTGTTCATACATCGCAATTAATGCGCCAAGAACAAATGGTGTAATTTTTTGCACTAAAATAGAGTTGGTCGGTTTGTTACCGGTAAAGACTTTGAATGGCACAATGTCTTTTACCTCATCCAACGATTTACCCGCTTTCACAAACTCGGCTTCGACTTCTTCTTTGGTTTTACCGAAAGCAAGTGCTTCAGTTTGTGCAAAGAAGTTTGATAACAATTTGCTGTGGTGATCACCTAATGGATTATGACTTTGTGCCGGCGCGATAAAGTCACAAGGGATTAACATCGTACCTTGGTGAATCAACTGGTAGAACGCATGTTGACCGTTTGTACCTGGTTCGCCCCAAATAATTGGGCCGGTTTGATAATCACGAATAACATTGCCATTACGATCGACATATTTACCGTTTGATTCCATGTTACCTTGTTGGAAATAAGCCGCAAAACGGTGTAAATATTGGTCATAAGGTAAAATTGCTTCAGTTTGTGCACCAAGGAAGTTGGTATTCCATAAGCCTACTAACGCTAATGTTGCAGGGATATTTTTTTCTAATGGCGCAGTACGGAAATGTTTATCCATTTCATGTGCACCACTTAATAACGCTTCAAAATTATCAAAGCCGATTGAAAGTGCGATAGAAAGACCGATTGCAGACCATAAAGAATAACGGCCACCAACCCAATCCCAGAACTCAAACATATTGTTAGTATCAATACCAAATTCCGCTACCGCTTTACCATTGGTCGAAAGCGCTGCGAAGTGTTTTGCCACCGCGCTATTATCTTTCGCTGCCGCTAATAACCAATCACGTGCAGAATTCGCATTGGTCATGGTTTCTTGTGTGGTAAAGGTTTTAGACGCCACTAAGAAAAGTGTCGTTTCAGGATTTACTTTTTTCAACGTTTCAGCGATATGTGTACCATCTACGTTTGAAACAAAGTGCATGTTCAAGTGGTTTTTATAAGGACGAAGCGCTTCGGTCACCATATAAGGGCCTAAGTCCGAACCACCGATACCGATATTCACCACATCAGTAATCGCTTTTCCGGTATAACCTTTCCATTCTCCTGAAATCACACGATCGCAAAATGCGCTCATTTTCGCTAGTACCGCATTCACTTCCGGCATCACATCTTTGCCATCTACATACACAGGTGTATTTGAACGGTTACGAAGTGCGGTATGTAATACTGCTCGATTTTCTGTACGATTAATTTTCTCGCCTGTAAACATGGCATTAATCGCTTCATCTAATGCAGATTCTTTGGCTAATTGACGAAGCAATTTGAGAGTTTCTTGATTAATTTTATTTTTTGAAAAATCCACTAAGATTTGATTTTCAAAAGTTAAAGAATAATCATTAAAACGATTTTGTTCTTGCTTAAACAAATCAGCAATCGTGGTATGAGCCAGTTGAGATTGGTGAGTTTCAAGCGCTTTCCACGCTTGTGTATTGGTTGGATTGATGTTTTTCATGAATATTTCCTTTTAAAAATTGAATTCTTTACATTTTTGCTTTCTTGCAAAAACAATTAATCGACATATTCTGTTATAACACGAGGGGTTAATTTTGTAATCAATTCATAGCTTAAAATACCACTGTATTTAGCTACCGTTTCAATTGGTAATTCCTTACCCCATAAAATTACTTCATCACCTACTTTATCTTGGCTATCTGCACCTAAGTCTACCGTTAGCATATCCATTGAGACGCGGCCGACAATAGGAACAATTCGACCGTTTAGATAAACTGGCGTACCTTCCGGCACATCACGCGGATATCCATCACCGTATCCAATAGCGACAATACCAATTTTGGTATCTTTCGGACTGGTCCAAATGCCACCATAGCCAACAGGTTCACCTTTTTTATGTTCACGTACAGCAAGCAAAGATGATGTTAAATTCATCACGGGAATTAAACCAAATTCAGCGCCGACAGTATCCGTTGGTGAAATGCCGTACATAATAATCCCTGGTCGAATACAATCTAAATGTGCTTCAGGCCAGAATAAAATCCCGCCCGATGCCGCAATGGTTCGCTCTCCACCTTTATCTTTTGTCGCTTGAAGGAAACGATCAAGCTGAACTTGAGTATAATCAGAATCTAATTCATCTGCTCGACTAAAATGACTCACAAAACCTAAGTGCGGTTGAATTTGAGGGAGTTTTTTCAGCTCTTGATAAAAATAGTCCACTTCATCAAGCGATACACCTAAACGGTGCATCCCCGTATCAATCTTCAACCAGACTTTGATTGGACTTGGTACTACAGCTCGTTTTAATGCTTCAAGCTGTTCACGGTTATGTACCACCGTTTCAATGTTATTTACCGCAATAATCGGTAAATCTTTTTCATCAAAAAAGCCTTCTAGCAATAAGATCGGTTTAATAATACCGTTAGAGCGTAACGATAACGCCTCTTCTAAACGCGCTACGGCAAAGCAGTCCACCATGCTTTCTAAAGCAGATGACACAAATACCACCCCGTGACCATATGCATTTGCTTTTACCACGGCAATAATTTTGCTATGTGGCGCCTTTTCTTTAATAACTTGTAAATTATGTTTTAAGGCAAGCGAACTAATTTTCGCTGTTGCCGGTTTTACGTTCATTTTTCTAATCCGTTCTATCTTGCCTAATAATCATCTCTGTATTCACGCTGTTCGGCAAGGTTATCAAAGCGTGAGAATTGACCGTTAAATGCTAAACGTACACGACCAATCGGACCGTTACGTTGTTTACCAATAATAATTTCAGCAACCCCTTTATCTTCAGAATTATCGTTATACACTTCGTCACGATAAATAAACATAATTAAGTCAGCATCCTGCTCAATAGAGCCTGATTCACGCAAGTCTGAGTTTACCGGACGTTTATCTGCACGTTGTTCCAACGTACGGTTAAGCTGGGAAAGCGCAATAACCGGGACTTCTAATTCTTTCGCTAATGCTTTTAAAGAACGAGAAATCTCAGCAATCTCTAAGGTACGGTTATCTGAAAATGCGGGCGCGCGCATTAATTGAAGGTAATCCACCATAATCATGCTCAAACCTCCATTTTCACGATATACACGACGCGCACGCGAACGCAATTCTGTTGGGGTTAAACCTGATGAGTCATCAATATAAAGATTGTTTTTTTGCTTAAACATTCCAAACACACTGGCAATTTTGCTCCATTCCGTTTCATCCAAGTTTTGACCTGTACGAATTTTGGTTTGATCTACCCGAGCAAGAGAGGCAATCATACGCATCATAATTTGTTCTGCCGGCATCTCTAAACTGAATACTAATACTGGCTTATCACTTGCCATAGCCGCATTTTCACAAAGGTTCATTGCAAATGTGGTTTTACCCATGGAAGGACGCGCTGCAACAATGATGAGATCCGAAGGCTGTAAACCTGCTGTTTTCTTATCTAAGTCAACAAAGCCTGTTGTGACCCCTGTCACACCACTATGATTTTCAAGCTTACTTAAGGTATCGATTCGAGCAATAGTACTTTCCAATACGCTGATCACATTTTGTGGTCCTTCCGTTGAAGAACTGCGTTTTTCAGCGATCGCAAAGACTTCCCTTTCAGCTTCATCCAGCACCATTTTGATATCTTTGCCTTTGGGCGAATAACTGTTTTCTGCAATACGATTTCCCACGGCAATAAGCTCACGTAAAATCGCTTTTTCACGTACGATTTCGGCATAAGCCAAAATGTTAATAGCATTTGGGGTGTTATTAGAAAGATCCGCTAAATAAGCAAAACCGCCTACAGAATCGCTAATACCTTTCGCTTTAAGAGCTTGATCAAGGGTGATTAAATCAATCGGCGTTTGATTACGCATTAATTCTTCCATGGTTTGGAAGATCGCTTTATGCGCAAAAGTATAGAAATCCTCAGCAATGACTCTTTCAGCAATGCCATCCCAATGCTGATTACTCAACATAATACCGCCAAGAACGGCTTGTTCTGCTTCAGTGGAATGAGGTGGGATGCTAACTTGTTCAGTTTTCTTATCGGAAGATTGGATTTGTCGTTGTGATGCCATAAGGATTTCAATTTAAACTAAAAAACTGTGCTTATGATACCGCAAATACGAGGTGGTTTTAAGAAAAAAGTGCGGTCAATATTTTCAATATTTTAGACATAAAAAAAACGGTGGAAAAATCCACCGCTCTTTTTCATTCAGGAATGTTGATTATTCAACCGTTAAAGTACGACATACGTTAGTTGTACCTTCAGATTCATCACCTTGTGTTAATAAAACAAGATCACCTGAAACTAAATAACCTTTTTCTTTTAATAGGTTAATCGCGGCTTTTGCACCTGCAGAGCTACGAGATTCACCATCAAAATGAACTGGTGTTACACCGCGGTATAATGCACAACGGTTTAATGTTTCTTGAACACGTGAAAGTGCAAAAATTGGTAAACCTGAGCTAATACGTGACATTAATAATGGTGTACGACCGGAGTGGCTTAATGTAATGATTGCTGCAATACCGCTTAAGTGGTTCGCAGCATACATCGCAGACATTGCTACAGATTCTTCAATATCTCTGAACTCACGATCTAAACGGTGATGAGAAACATTGATGCTAGGCATTTTTTCTGCACCTAAACATACACGCGCCATTGTCGCTACAGTTTCAGCTGGATATTGACCTGCTGCTGTTTCTGCTGAAAGCATTACCGCATCAGTACCATCTAATACCGCATTTGCCACGTCCATTACTTCTGCACGAGTTGGCATTGGGTTACTAATCATGGATTCCATCATTTGAGTTGCAGTAATTACCGCACGGTTTAATTGACGTGAACGACGAATTAATTTTTTCTGTACGCCAACTAATTCAGGGTCACCGATTTCAACACCTAAGTCACCACGTGCAACCATAATTACATCAGAAGCAAGAATGATATCGTCCATTGATGCATCATCAACTACGGTTTCAGCACGTTCAACTTTAGCAACGATTTTCGCATCTAAACCAGCTTGTTTTGCTAACTCACGTGCATAGTTCAAGTCTGCACTTGAACGTGGGAAAGATACCGCTAAGTAATCTACACCGATACGAGCTGCAGTGATGATATCTGCTTTATCTTTTTCAGTTAATGCATCTGCAGATAAACCACCACCTAATTTGTTGATCCCTTTATTGTTTGATAATGGACCACCAACAGTCACTTCAGTAAATACTTTTGCACCTTCAGTAGAAAGTACTTTTAATTGAACACGGCCGTCATCTAATAAAAGAATATCGCCTGGCACAACATCTTGTGGAAGTGTTTTATAGTCTAAACCAACGGCTTCTTGATTACCTTCACCTTTTGGTAATTCCGCATCAAGAATAAATTTATCACCAACATTTAAGAAAATTTTGCCGTCTTTAAAAGTAGAAACACGAATTTTAGGACCTTGTAAGTCACCTAAAATTGCCACGGTTTTACCTAATTTCTTCGCGATCGCACGAACACGCTCAGCACGCTCAATATGATCATCAGGTGTACCGTGAGAAAAGTTCATACGCACAACATTAGCGCCTGCTGCGATAATTTTTTCAAGATTGTTATCGCGGTCTGTTGCAGGACCCATTGTACATACAATCTTTGTTCTTCTTAATTTTCTAGACATTATCTAAACTCCACAAATGGTTACAATTTACTAAAGCTTTTTTAAATTTCGGCTAATCCGAGATAAAAAACGCTGGGCATTATACGCTTAAACCTGCATAAAATCAAAATAACTACTGAGACTTTTTAAATCAATTTTTGGTTATTTTTTTAGCAGCTAAATTTAACTTAAAACAAATTCTCTTGTTTTCATTCTTAAAACTGTTTATCATCTGCCACATCTTTTACGCGACTATAGCTCAGTTGGTTAGAGCACCACCTTGACATGGTGGGGGTCACTGGTTCGAGTCCAGCTAGTCGCACCATATTACAATCCCAAGCTTTTTAGCTTGGGATTTTTTCCTTTTATCCCCCTCTTAATTTGAATGAATACTTTCTAAATAAACCAACCACACAAATGAAAATAATTTTCATTAATCGACGAAAACGTTTTCGCTATACTTGCGCCTCTTTTATTATCTATCGGGATAGCGATTATGAATTTTAAATTAAGCCTCATTTCAACCGCACTTTTAACCAGTTTTTCTGTTTCGGCATTTGCGGAAACTGAACAACCTGTAAAAGCAAACACTGAAACGCTTGAACAAATTAATGTTCAAGATACAGGTATTAAACAAAATGGTTATCAAACAACAGGGACATCCGTTGTATCAAAAGCTGAAGTGCCTGTATTCGATACGCCAAATACTGTCAATATCCTTTCGACTAAATTATTAGAAGATCGTAAACCTGAATCACTCATTGATGCGCTTTATAACGTCAGTGGTGTAAGCCAAGCCAATACGCTAGGTGGTATGTTTGATGCCATCCAAAAACGTGGTTTTGGTGGAAACCGTGACAACTCAATTATGCGTAACGGTTTACAAGCTGGCCCAGCAAAAAACTTTAGCGCGACAACTGAAACCGTTGAAGTGTTAAAAGGGCCTGCATCTGTACTTTATGGTATTCAAGATCCAGGTGGTGTGGTTAATATCATTACTAAAAAACCACAACAAACACCACGCTATGTTATCGGAGGAACTTTAGGTAATCATAGCCTATGGGGAACACAGTTAGATTTCACTGGTGGCTTAGGAAATGGTTTTGCTTACCGCTTTATCTATGACAAACAAGAAAAAGACTACTGGCGTAATTTTGGTAAAGTGAAGAATACCACTTACGCACCATCACTTTCTTGGGAAAATGATAAAACTAAAGTGCTTCTTTCTTATGAACATAAAGATATTCTTGAGCCATTTGATCGTGGTACAAATCTTTTAACGGCAACTAATGCATTACCGGATATCCCTGTATCACGTCGTTTAGATGAACCAAATAATGAAACTACAGCAAAAACCGATAACATTGATTTCAAAATTGAACACAAATTGAGTGACGGTTGGAAATTAAATGCGGGTTATAGCTATGCTCGTTACAAATACTTCTACGATCAAGCTCGTATAACAAATATTAACGTGAAAACTCGTACAGCCCGCCGAGAGATTGAACAGCAACAAGGTGACCAGCGTGTTCATAGTGGCACATTAAATATTGTCGGTGAATTTGGTATTGGTGATATTGCTAACCGATTTGTAGCCGGTATTGATGCAATGCGTAATATTCGTGATCTTGGACCGATTTATAACAAAGGTATTACAAATTCGGATATTAATATTGATAATCCAATCTACACCAACCCTGTTGCGAAACATAAAAATGGTAATGGCAATGCCTACCAATATAACTATCTCAAAACTGTTGGTGTTTATATTCAAGATACCGCCTACTTTACAGATAACTTTATTATGACGGGCGGTTTACGTTATGAGTATTTTGATCAATTTGCAGGACGTCACGGTTTGAATGGCACGAAAACTGGTAATACCGATCAGCACGATGGTAAATTATTGTATCAATTAGGTGCCGTATATAAATTTACGCCACATATTGCGACCTTTGCAAACTACTCTGAGTCTTTCCGTCCACAAATGAGTGTGGCAACACCTGTTAGCGGAGATTTAAAACCAGAACAAGGTAAATCTTTTGAAATTGGTGCAAAATACGAAAACTCAGGCTTTAATGCGACACTTGCATTATTCAATATCAGTAAACGTAATGTGGCTGAAACCGTTGGTTCAGGTTCAAATGCACAATTAAATATCGTCGGTAAACAACGTTCTCGAGGTATGGAATTTGATCTTAATGGTCAAATTACAGATAACCTAAGTGTAGCAGCTAACTATACATACACTAAGGTAAAATCACTTGAAAATGATAATCCTAAAACCAAAGAATCAGTGGGTAAACAACTTTCAGGTGTGCCAAAACATCAAGCATCTCTGTTCCTAGCTTATAACGTAGGTGAATTTGATTTTGGTAACATCCGTATTGGTGGGGGGGCTCGTTATTTAGGCTCATGGTATGCTTACAACGATACTTATACAAAAGCATACAAATTGCCTCATGCCGTGGTATATGACGCCTTTATTGCTTACGATACCAAAATCTCTGGCAAAAAAGTCTCTTTCCAACTTAACGGTAAAAACTTAACAGATAAAACTTACTATCCATCTACCTCTGGTATTGCGACAAATACTTTAATTCCTGTTGCATTAGGTTATGGACGTGAATTTATCTTCAACACTAAAGTTGAGTTTTAATTGAGCGCACAATACGAGGGCGAATCATTTCGCCCTTTTTTCGTTTTTTACTTTATGGATAATCAATGAATTGGCAAACTGAACTTAACTCAAGTTTAAGCTGGATTTTGACCGCACTTTTCTGGGTAGTTTTATGCTTTAGCGTGGTAATGATAGCGCTAAAGCAAACCTCATTTGGTCAAAAGTTTTGGCATATTGCATCCCCTTCGATTAATCGTCGTAACAGCATCAAAATCATCCTTATGCTATTGGTGTTGTTTACGATGATTTTGCTAGAAGTGCGCTTCAGCGTGCTCAACTCTTTTTTCTATAATGGGCTTTATAGCTCCATGCAGGAATTAGATGCGGATAAGTTTTGGTTCTTTGCAAAACTGAATGCCCTCTTAGTATTAGTACAAGTTATCCACTCCATCGCTGATTATTTCTTGCAGCAAGTATTTGAAATTCGTTGGTTGGAAAGCTTAAATAAAGTCCTTGTTAAACGCTGGTTAGAAAATAAAAAATACTATCGTCTTAAATACGAAAAAGAGCTACCCGATAATATTGACCAACGTATTGAACAAGATGCTCGTGAATTCATCAGTAGCACTGTCACTATTGTACGTGGCATGATTAATTCTGTTCTGACCACTATTGAATTTACTATCATCCTTTGGTCTCTTTCTGGCGTGTTAAGTCTTTTCGGATTAAATATCGAAAAAGGTGTTGTCTTCTTTATTTACGCCTTTATTATCCTGGCAACATTAATGTCTGTATGGATTGGTCACCCGTTGATCAAGTTGAACTTTAACAAAGAAAAACTTAATGGTGACTACCGTTATTCTTTGATTCGAGTGCGAGATAATGCGGAAAGTATCGCTTTCTATCAAGGCGAACTGCAAGAACAACACTTATTGAAAAACAAATTCGCTCAAATCATTCATAACCGTTGGGCAATTGTATTAAGAATGTTGGGATTAGACGGCTTTAATGGAAGTGTCACGCGCGTTGCAAAACTCTTACCGTTAATGCTACAAGCCCCTCGTTTTTTTACCGGACAAATTAAACTGGGCGATATGCACCAAACTGTGCAAGCATTTAACCGATTAATGACCGCACTTTCTTTCTTCCGTTTGTTCTATGAAGAATTTACGCTCTATCAAGCGCGCTTAAATCGTCTTTATGGTTTTATGACTAAATTGGATGAATTAGATCATTCAGAGGTTCATCAACCCATGAAATGTTCTAACCGTGTAGCGTTATCAAATTTTGGTATTAAAGATGACCAAGGCAGATTGTTGCTTAATAACTTAAATATTGAGTTAAAAAATGGTGATGCTTTATTAATTCAAGGTCCATCTGGCACTGGGAAAACATCGCTCTTAAAAGCGATGGCAGGAATTTATCCTTTTGAAACAGTTGGTCTGGTGGAGCATCCTTGTGTGACCAGTTTGTTCCTACCGCAACGCCCTTATATGCCACAAGGTACGTTACGTGAAGCGATTTGCTATCCAGATATTGATCCTTATCATCCTGAATTGGAAAAAATACTGGCAGATTGTTGTTTGGATAAATATCTTCACAGCCTTGATGTGGATAATGATTGGCAAGCAATTTTGTCACCGGGTGAATTACAACGTGTGGCATTTATTCGGATTTTACTGACGAAGCCTGAAGTGGTCTTTTTAGATGAAACCACATCAGCACTTGATGAGCCAACCGAGTATATCCTTTATAAAACGATTAAAGAACGGTTACCCAATATGATCATTCTGAGTGTGGGCCATCGTGGCACATTGCATCAGTTCCATAACAAGCAATTGGATTTGGCTGTCTGCATCGTCTAAATAACAAAAGGCTAAATTATATTTAGCCTTTTCTTTTTGGTAGTCTTATACAACTGCCTAGAACTTGCACAATGCTTGCTACACACCCCAATCCCCCCTATAATTCCCCCAATTTTTCTAATTTCATTTTCACAATGTCAAATAAAACCATTGCTAAAAATACGCTATTTCTTTATATCCGAATGCTCTTCAACATGGGGGCCATGCTGTATATCTCTCGTGTGGTATTACAGGTATTGGGTGTAGAAGATTTTGGTATCTACAACATTGTGATGGGTGTGGTAGTCTTGTTTTCCTTTTTTAATGGCACAATGACCGCCACTACTCAACGTTTTATTAACGTAGAAAAAGCCTCGAATGACATTCAACGCGTCAATAAAGTCTTTAATATTAGCATCTTAAATCACTTACTCATTATTTTTATCGTATTCGTGTTAGCTGAAACCGTCGGTTTATGGTTTTTAAATCACAAATTGGTGATTCCCACTGAACGCTTGCAAGCTGCGAACATCGTTTACCAATTAGCGTTAATTATTGCCCTCGTTGAAATCATCAAGGTGCCATTCAATGCCATGATTGTTGCTCATGAGAAAATGGGATTCTATGCTTGGTTGGGATTAGGTGAAACCATCTTAAAACTGACTTCTGTCTTTATCTTAAGTCATATCACACATTACGATAAGTTGGTTACTTATAGCTGCTTATTGCTTTCAGTCAGCTTAATTGTGCTCTCTCTTTATGTGTTATTCACTAAATATTATTTCAAAGAGGCTGCGCATTTCCGTTTATATAAAGATTTAAGCAAAACCAAAGAAATGGTGAGTTTTTCCGGTTGGATGCTCATGGGACAAGTTGCCTATGTGGGTTCGACCCAAGGCTTGAATATGGTATCAAACTTATTCTTTGGTGTGGCAGTCAACGCCGCTGTTGCCATTGCAACACAAGTAGAAGGTGCTGTTTACAGCTTTGTGAATAATTTCCAAATGGCAGCTAATCCGCAGTTGGTTCAGTCTTATGCGGCAAAAGATTACGATCGCAATCGCCAATTAATTCTTGGTATTTCAAAATACTCACTTTATTTAATGGCGATTCTCTCTGCCCCTGTATTGTATTTCACCCATACCTTACTGACATTTTGGCTAGGTGATCATCTTCCGCAATATACTGAGCAACTCGTACAAGCTATTATTGCTTGCTTATTAATCAGTGCAATGGCAGGGGCATTTTGGATGAGTGCATTAGCCATTGGCACATCCACCGTAAAACAATACAATATCATCGTCGCATTAATCGATCTTTGTACGGTGCCTTTGGCTTATTATTTGTTCACACTAGGTTATAATCCAGTATTTGCCTTTGTGGGTAAATTTAGTACGATGGTCATCTCACAACTCTATCGATTATATTTTATTAATAAAAAAATTAAATTTAACCACAAAGAATTTGTCTCATATTTAGTGAATGTCGGCGTGGTGTTTGGCCTGCTATTAGGTACCATCTATATATCCGATACTACCCGCAGCTATTCTTTATTGGAATTTATTGGACAATCCATCATTTTAGAAATGGTATTAATCTGTGTCATTTTAATCTTCGGATTAAACACAGCAGAAAAAAATTTCTTGTTTAGCTATTTAAAGAAAAGAGTAAAAAATGAATCAACTCCTTATTGATTTAAAAAACAAACTGAATCCTATTGTCGAACTGATCAAAGATAAAAACGACGTATTTTATTTCGACTACCCACTTCATTTGAACGTGGGCGATTTGCTGATTTATCACGGAACCGAGCAATTTTTTAAAGATCACCATATTAATGTGACCTTAAAACGTTGCGAATATGATTTAGATCTTGAAGAAGTTAAAGCGAAAATTACACCAAACACCACCATCCTTTTACATGGTGGCGGTAACTTTGGTGATCTTTATCCGCAGCATCAAAAAATCCGTGAAGAAATGGTGACGCATTTCCCGAATAATCGCATTATTGTGCTGCCACAAACTGCTTATTTTAAACACGAAGAAAATCTGCAAAAATCAGCCGCACTTTTCCGTAGCCACAGTGATTGTCATTTACTGGCTCGTGACGAAAGAACCGCGAATCTATTTGCCCAATTTTCTGATCATGTTTATTTATCACCGGACATGGCGCATCAGCTTTATGGCACCATGGAAACGAAACAAGGCACAACTGGCGAACAACTTTATTTCTTGCGTAAAGATATTGAAGCGAGTGATATCGAGAAAAATATCCTTGCTCAACTGTCTGCTAACAGCAATGTAAAAGACTGGGAAGATATTCTTTCAACAGAAGATGATGTGGTTTTAGCATTAAGCTGGCGAATGAGTAAAATAGCCAATAAATTTGGTCTGGGTTGGCCGAAAGATCTTTGCCATCAATTCTGGTATGCCTATACTCTACGCATTGTAAAACGTGTTGCACAAGTATTCTTAGCGAATGATAAAGTCACCACAACTCGCTTACATGGTCATATTTTCTCTTGCTTGTTAGAAATTCCAAATCGTGTTTGCGATAACTCTTATGGTAAAAATAGTAGCTATGCCAAATTATGGACCAAAGAGCTAGATTTTGTTGAATTGGATAAATAATGTTTGAATTGAAAAAACTGATTACAGCCATGATTCTTCCCCCATTTAATATTTTAATTTTATGGGGACTTTCACTTATTCTAGCTAAATTCAATTTCAAAAAATTAAGCCGAATTTCGACCGCACTTGGTTTCTCTCTACTCTATCTTTTAAGCATTCCTTACACTGCTCAAGTACTTAAAGACAGTCTCATTACTGAAGATCATTTAACACTGCAAGATTATCAACAAGCTCAAGCGATCGTTTTACTTGGCGGTGGTTTACGTGATAGCAAAGAGCTTTATGCACCATTAGCTTCAACAGGTATTCAACTTGAACGCTTACGCTATGCCGCATTCTTGCAAAAAGAAACACACTTGCCATTATTAATTACAGGGGCGAGTCCAACAGGCGCTATTGAGGCAAAAATTGCTGCAAAAGAACTCCAAAACTTCTTTAATGTGCCAACCAAATGGATTGAACCTAAAGCCCTTACTACTAAAGAAAATGCGCTTTTCACCAAACAAATGTTGGAAAAAGAAGCTATTCACAAAATTATTTTAGTCACTAATGAATGGCATATGCAGCGTGCAAAATTATTGTTCCAACAACAAGGTTTTGATGTGTTACCTGCGAGTGTAGGTGAAGGCATTACGCCTGACAGTTATGGACTCAATATGATGCATTTTATTCCGCAAGGTGGCGCCATTACGAAAAATATGCAATTACTCAAAGAGTGGATTGGATATTGGAAAGAGCGCTAAAGTGCGGTCAAAAGATCACAAATTAGATAATGTTAAGAGGAAGAAAACATGAGTCAAATTACACGCGAACAAATGCTTCAGGTATTCGAAAATCGCTGCTCCACACGTTATTACGATCCGAATAAAAAAATTAGCCAAGAAGATTTCGCGGCAATTTTAGAATTTGCTCGTTTATCACCAAGCTCTGTCGGCTCTGAGCCATGGAAGTTCTTAGTGATTCAAAATAAAGCATTACGCGATAAACTCAAACCTTTTAGCTGGGGTATGCAATATCAATTAGATGATTGTAGCCATTTAGTGATCATTCTTGCTAAGAAAAATGCGCGATATGATACACCTTTCTTCCGTGATGTAGCGGAGCGTAGAGGTTTACAAGGTGAGCAGTTAGAAAAAGCCTTGGCAAAATATAAAGGCTTACAAGAAGTTGAAATGAAAACCGCAGAAAGCGAGCGTGCATTATTTGACTGGACAAGCAAACAAACCTACATTGCATTAGCCAATATGCTAACTGGTGCTGCCGCTATTGGTGTAGATTCTTGCCCGATTGAAGGCTTTAACTACGATAAAATGAATGAAGTTTTAGCCGCTGAAGGGCTCTTTGATCCAAATGAATGGGGCGTATCTGTGGCAGCAACATTTGGTTATCGTGCGAGAGACATTACCAAAAAATCTCGTAGACCAATTGAAGAAATCGTTACTTGGGTTGAATAATCTATTTTCAAATAAATGGGCAGCAAACGCTGCCCTTTTCTTTACCCACCAAACAAGGCTGCGCCACCTGTTACAGCCTCCATCGTGCTATATAACAAGCTTAGTGCAAAAAAGATCATAATTGCGCCCGCAATACATTTGATCATGGCCTCCTCACCTTTTTGATTAGACCCCGCTAAACCATACCAATGGCCTAATCGAATCGCAACATTTCTCGCATAGCGTACTAACGCTGCAAAAAGCGAAAGCATTAATCCCGTACCCAAAGACATGGCAAACGTAGCTAAAATTCCCCACCAATACAGATCTAGCATATAGGCAAGAAAGAGCACGAAAATAGCCCCACTGCATGGTCGCATGCCAATAGTCAAAATCACTAATAACTGAGATTTTAAATCTCCCGACTGCTTAAGCTGTTGATGATTGGGCAAATGTTGATGCCCACAACTACACTGTGTCTGACTTACTTTTCCTTGCTCATATCGAAAAGGCGAAGCTGTTCCAATCTGTTTTGGTAATGATTGGATCGATGTAATACGAAAAGATTGTTTTTTCTTTAAACCTTTCAAGCCTTGAGCAATCCAATAAATCCCTAACAACACTAATAAAATTAGAGCGCTACGTTCCAGCCATAACTGGCTAAGTTTAAAATATTTAGAGGAAAGATTAAGTATCACCACCACAATGGAGGTTGCTGCAACTGCGACAAAACCTTGCATGAGAGAGGAAAGCAAACTTAAGCGTACGCTGGTTTTAAGTTGGCTTTCGTGCGTAGAAAGATAACTAGCAATAATAAATTTGCCATGCCCAGGCCCTAATGCATGTAATACACCATAAGAAAAGGCGGCAAAAATCAACCACAATCTTGCCGTTGATGAATGTGCTTGAATCTGATGGAGATTTTCAGAAATCAACTGATTAAAGGCTTTTTGCCAATCAGCAACTTGCACAAACAACCAAGGTAATAATGCGAAGATAATCGCTAATAAACCAATAAAAAGTGCGGTCAGTTTTAACTTCATTTTTATTCACACTTAATTTTTACTTTCTGCGCAAACAATACACCAAGAGAATCATCTTCATTTTTTTGCGATTTATCCAATGATGATGCGTAAGATTGAATTTTTTCATCGACATTAGGTTCCAGCACCTCGCCTTTGCAGTTTGCAGGAAGTGATGAAAAATCAACCGCTCTTTTGCCAGTTTCTGCATACCGCATTGCCACATAATAAGTGCGGTCATAAGTCATCAGCGTAAATTCATTATTTTGCAAGGCCTGTGGCTGAGCTAAAAGAAAATCAAAATAATATTCCACCTCGTTCCCTTTCACACGCATACCGTAATTTTCAGGGTGTTTTGTGTATTTAATTTTATGATTTTCTTTATCAAAGACATAACTAAAGTAATGTTCATTCACAACGTTCGCCATGACTTCATCAACTAATTTCTGTTGGGCAGCCTTATCCCCTTTTGCCTGTTTCACATCATACAGGACAGCTGAAGAACTGGCTTCATCAAGTAACCACTGCGTCGAGAAACCAATTAATTGATTATCTTTCACTAAGGGTTTCGTTTGCATATCGATGAATGCGTGAGGATGCGCTAGCGCTGAAAAAGGCGAAATCAGCAATAATCCAAGAGGTAATTTTTTAAACATAAATAAGAAAAAAGAGTGGCTAAATGATTGAATAGACAGATTTTATCACAAGCAGTTCCCAATCAAAATCGAATAAAAATCAGTCTAAAAGTAAAAAATCCTATGATTTTATTGATTTTTATCAAAAAATGATTCATTCGCATTTCCCTTATAACTGAAATTTATGTACTATCTGTTTCGTCAAGTGATTGCTTGATATTCATAAAGTTCCTAAATAAAATAATCATAAATATAGCTAAACTACTTTCCTACCACCCTATATGGGTGGTTTTTTTTGCCTTTCAAATAGCTTATTCCCTAAACATCAAGTAAAATAACCGCACTTTTATTCATAACATCGAGAGAATTATGTCAACGCAATTTGTATATACGATGCATCGTGTCGGCAAAGTCGTGCCACCGAAGCGCCATATTTTGAAAGATATTTCTTTAAGCTTCTTCCCTGGTGCAAAAATCGGGGTGCTCGGCTTAAATGGTGCGGGTAAATCAACCCTTTTGCGCATTATGGCGGGCGTGGATAAAGAGTTCGAAGGTGAAGCGCGTCCACAACCAGGTATTAAGATTGGTTATCTTCCACAGGAACCAAAACTTGATCCGCAACAAACTGTGCGTGAAGCGGTAGAAGAAGCGGTTTCAGAAGTGAAAAATGCACTGACTCGTTTAGATGAAGTGTATGCACTTTATGCGGATCCTGATGCGGATTTCGATAAACTAGCTGCAGAACAAGCAAACCTTGAAGCGATTATTCAAGCACACGATGGTCACAATTTAGATAACCAATTAGAACGTGCAGCAGATGCATTACGTTTACCAGATTGGGATGCCAAAATCGAACATTTATCTGGTGGTGAACGTCGTCGTGTGGCGCTTTGTCGTTTATTGCTCGAAAAACCAGACATGCTCTTATTAGACGAGCCAACCAACCACTTAGATGCGGAATCTGTGGCATGGTTAGAACGCTTCTTACATGACTACGAAGGTACTGTTGTGGCGATTACCCACGACCGTTACTTCTTAGATAATGTAGCTGGCTGGATCTTAGAGCTTGACCGTGGTGAAGGTATTCCTTGGGAAGGTAACTACTCTTCTTGGTTAGAGCAAAAAGAGAAACGATTAGAGCAAGAACAAGCGGCTGAAAATGCGCGTCAAAAATCCATTGCGAAAGAATTAGAATGGGTACGCCAAAACCCTAAAGGTCGTCAAGCGAAAAGCAAAGCTCGTATGGCACGCTTCGATGAGCTGAACTCTGGCGAATACCAAAAACGTAACGAGACCAACGAACTCTTTATTCCACCTGGTCCTCGTTTAGGTGATAAGGTTATTGAGGTAGAACATCTCACTAAATCTTACGGTGACCGTACTTTAATTGATGATTTATCATTTAGCATTCCAAAAGGGGCTATCGTGGGTATTATTGGACCAAATGGTGCGGGTAAATCGACCCTATTCCGTATGCTTTCAGGCCAAGAACAACCCGATAGCGGATCAATTACAATGGGTGAAACTGTTGTACTTGCTTCTGTGGATCAATTCCGTGATTCAATGGATGACAAGAAAACCGTTTGGGAAGAAGTGTCTAATGGACAAGATGTTCTCACTATTGGTAACTTTGAAATTCCAAGCCGTGCCTATGTTGGCCGCTTTAACTTCAAAGGCGTAGATCAACAAAAACGTGTGGGCGAATTATCAGGTGGTGAACGTGGTCGTTTACACTTAGCGAAACTTCTACAACGTGGTGGTAACGTACTGTTATTAGACGAACCGACCAATGACTTAGACGTTGAAACTTTACGTGCGTTAGAAAATGCGATCTTAGAATTCCCAGGCTGTGCCATGGTGATATCCCATGACCGTTGGTTCTTAGACCGTATTGCAACTCATATTTTAGATTACGGTGATGAAGGTAAAGTGACTTTCTATGAAGGTAACTTCTCTGACTACGAAGAGTGGAAAAAGAAAACCTTAGGTGAAGCCGCAACACAACCACATCGTATTAAATATAAGCGTATTGCAAAATAAGAAATTAAAGTGCGGTCACTTTTGACCGCACTTTCCTTTTTACATCTGGAGTGATTATGTTAGTTTATTTGCACATTGTTTGTGCATTTTTAAGTTTAGGATTATTAATAATCCGTGGGGGAATGCAATTAAGTGGGAAAGATTGGCAAGCAATTAAACTGCTAAAAATTTTACCGCACTTAGTTGATACACTTTTAATTGCAAGCGGCTTAACGATTTTCTTCTTGGTCGGTTATCAGCTACAAAGCTGGTTGGTCATAAAAATCATCATGCTTGTGCTTTATATCTTCTTCTCGGCTAAATATTTTAGTCGCAAAGCTACAAATCCAAATAATGTATTTCTGGTATTTGCTGTATTAAGTTTCTTGGGTGCAATTTTCTTTGCTTACCAACCAGACTTCATGGAAAGTTAATCATAAAAAAATCCATCTTCAATTGAAGATGGATTTTTTGTTTTATCTTAGCCACCCGCTAATTTTACTTTAAACCCTTTTTGTTCTAAAAGTTGTTTTAGTAAATCACGTTTTTCGCCTTGAATCTCAATATTGCCGTCTTTTACTGAACCACCACAACCACAACGTTTTTTAAGTTCAGTGGCTAATTTTTTTAATTCATCATCGGATAAATCTAGCCCAGTAATCACTGAGACGCCCGCACCTTTTCGACCACTGGTCTGTTTTTGGATGCGAACCACACCATCACCCTTAGGGCGTTGTACCGGCTCTTTTTGCGCTTTAATTCGACCAATTTCGGTAGAATAAACTAATGTACTCTCAGTCATATTACTCAATTGATGCATTAATTGAACGAAGCACTTCAGCTGGGTTTTCAGCTTGAGTAATTGGACGACCGATTACTAAATAATCAGAACCAGAACGAATAGCTGCTGCTGGTGTCATGACGCGACGCTGATCACCAAAATCACTACCAATTGGACGAATCCCTGGGGTGACTAATTTAAAATCAGGACCACAAGTATTACGTAAAATCTCCACTTCTTGTGGCGAACAAACAACTCCATCTAATCCCGCACGCTGTGTTAAATTTGCAAGACGCAAAACGTGTTCAAGTGGCGAGGAATTAATACCAATTTGCAACAAATCTAAATCTTCCATACTTGTTAATACGGTTACCGCGATTAATAACGGCGCATCTTTTCCATAAGGCTCGAGAATTTTCTTCGCCTCTTCCATCATTTTCAGACCACCGCTAGCATGGACATCAACCATCCATACCCCTAAATCAGCCGCAGAACGCACTGCTCTTGCCACAGTATTCGGAATATCATGAAATTTAAGATCGAGGAAAACATCAAATTGACGCTCGTGCAATTGCTTAACGAAACTGGTTCCTAGTGTAGTAAACATTTCTTTACCCACTTTTAAACGGCATAAGCTTGGATCAATTTGATCCACGAGGGATAGCGCTTGTGCTTCCGTTTCGTAATCCAATGCAACGATTACTTTGCTATTCATAATTTTACCTCACTGTGTCAATTAATTATGTTCTGGTTTGATGGATTCCCACTGTTTGCAAGAAGGACAATTCCACATTAATTTATGGGTTTGATAACCGCAATTTGAGCAACGATAACCAAAGCTTTGCTTAATTCTCTCACCGACCATTTTATGTAGCAAAATTAAGCTTTCTTTACCTCGCCCTTCCTCTGCATCATCAATTTGGAATTGAATAAAGCGGTGGAAAATAGATGTACTTGGATGTTTAGTAAGTTGTTGATAAAGTTTTGATTGTGCGGCACTCTTGCCATCTTTCTCTTCAATCACGCTTGCTAACATTAAATCGACTTTAGTATTGTTAATCTGCTGACTTGCTCGAATCAAGAATAACTCAAAGTTATCTCTCTCTCCTAATTCATCATAACAATATTTGAGCGTTTTCAGCACTTCACCAATATAAATTGGATTTTGATCAAGAATATTCTCTAAAAAGTGAATGGCTTGACGATAGTTTTTATTAGCCATTTTTAAATCAGCAAGCAGCATTGATGCTCTCACACTGGTTGGAGATACATTTAGCGCTTTTTGTAAAATACTGCGTTTTTCAACCGTACTTTCAAGTTCACCGCTTAAGGCATATTCACAATAACATTGTGCTAATTCCACATTATTTTCTTTAGGTGAGATCTTGGCAAGCTTCTCTGCGATATTAACGGCTTTTTTCCATTCTTTTGTTTTTTGGTAAATCACCAAAAGCTGTTGCAGTGCATTTTCAGCAAACTCTGGCTCATCTACCATAATAATGTAAAGCGCTTCAGCGCGGTCATAAAAACCCACCGCCATGAAATCCTTAGCGAGTTGCTGTTTAGCTAATAACTTTTGTTCGAAAGAATAATTGGGACTACGATCAAGGGCTTGATGGATTCTTAAAGCACGATCCACTTCGCCTCGAGAACGGAAAAGGTTACCGAGCGTTAGCTCAGCTTCAAATTGAGAGTTGCTTTCAATTTCATTTTCTGTTTCTTGTTTTTGCAACATATCAAGAAACAAATCAACGGCTTTATCCGTTTGATTAGAAAGCAAAAAATTGACCCCCGTGACATAATCACGGGAGAGTTTATTACTCATATCTTCCTGATCTTTCTTGGCACTCCGATGCCCCATATACCAACCATAAGCGGCGGCTATTGGCAGAAGCAGAAAGAGTAATTCGAGCATTATACTGCCTTATCGCGAGTAGTCGTTAATTCGTTAATCTGTAATGTTTGACGTTTAACTTGACGCGCTAACGACATATTTTTGAATTTTAATTTTAAGTAAAAGAATCCGGTAATTAACCAACCTAAAATTAATCCAAAGCCAAATAAAATGGCAACTAATGTTGAAAGTTGGAATTGGCTTTCAGCAACAATGTAGTTAAAGGTGATTACTTGATCATTATTTGCTCCTATAGTTACCGCAACAAGTACGATAGCCAATACAATAATGAGCCCAAGAATATATTTAATCATCACAATCTCCTTTGTTAAGAATAGGTTCATTATGCCAAAATTTGTAATAAAAAACGACACCTAAGTGTCGTTTTATTGATATCGATTGAATGTTTAAGCAAAAACATTTACGCGATCTTTTAATTCTTTACCCGCTTTAAAGTGCGGTACAGATTTAGCATCTAATTTTACAGAATCACCGGTTTTAGGATTACGACCTACTCGAGGTTGACGATGGTGTAAAGAGAAGCTACCAAAACCACGAACTTCAATACGATTACCCTCTTCTAAAGATTGTGCAATGAGTTCAAGAATATCCTTTACAATACCTTCTACTTCTTTTGCGGATAAAGTTGGGTGCTTTGTTGATAGATTTTCAATTAGTTCAGATTTCGTCATCGTCAACTCTCCTTTAAATTTATACTTAAACTTGTTATTAAGACTTACAGGTAATGCATTAGTTCATAATAAATTACCGCTAAATCCTTGTTAATTATAGCTGGTAGTAATAAGGCTGAGTCAATGACCCAGCCTTATTGATGTGAATTAATTATTCACCTTTAGCCGCTTTGAAAGCTTCAGCCATTGCGTTTGGAATAGCAACATCTTCTTGTTTGTTATTCACATTTGCAACTGCAGCTGCTTCTTCAGCTTGATCTTTCGCTTTTACAGATAAGTGAACGATACGTGCTTTACGATCAACACCGGTATATTTCGCTTCAACTACATCACCTGCTGCAACTTCATTTGTTAAGTCTGCTGCACGGATATAACCTTCAACGCCACCTGCTAATTCAACTTTAGCACCTTTAGCGTCAGCTTCAACAACAGTTGCAGAAACTACTGCGCCCTTCTTGTTAACAGCTACGAAGTTGTTGAATGGATCATCTTCAAGTTGTTTGATACCTAAAGAAATACGTTCTTTCACTGCATCTACTGCTAATACTACTGCAGAAACTTCGTCACCTTTTTTGTAGTTACGAACTGCTTCTTCACCTGCAACATTCCAAGAAATGTCAGATAAGTGAACTAAACCGTCGATACCACCTTCAAGACCGATGAAGATACCGAAATCAGTGATTGATTTGATTTTACCAGTAACTTTGTCGCCTTTGTTGTGAGTTTCAGCGAATTGAGTCCATGGGTTAGGTTTGCATTGTTTTAAACCTAAAGAAATACGACGACGTTCTTCGTCAACTTCTAATACCATTACTTCAACAGTATCGCCAAGGCTTACAACTTTAGATGGGTGGATGTTTTTGTTAGTCCAATCCATTTCAGAAACGTGAACTAAACCTTCAACACCATCTAAGATTTCAACGAAACAGCCGTAGTCTGTTAAGTTAGTTACTTTACCTGTTAATTTGCTGTTTACTGGGTGGTTTTCAGCAATAGCAACCCAAGGATCTTGACCTAATTGTTTTAAGCCTAAAGATACGCGAGTACGATCTTTGTCAAATTTTAATACTTTAACAGTTACTTCGTCGCCTACATTCACGATTTCGCTTGGGTGTTTAACACGTTTCCAAGCCATATCAGTGATGTGTAATAAACCGTCAACGCCACCTAAATCTACGAATGCACCGTAGTCAGTTAAGTTTTTAACGATACCTTTAACTTCTGAACCTTCAGCTAGGTTCTCAAGGATTTGTTCACGTTCTTGGCTGTTTTCAGATTCGATCACTGCACGACGAGAAACAACAACGTTGTTACGTTTTTGATCTAATTTGATTACTTTGAATTCTAATTCTTTACCAAGTAAGTGATCTGCTTCACGTGCTGGACGAGTGTCAACTAATGAACCTGGTAAGAATGCACGAACACCGTTTAACTCAACTGTGAAACCGCCTTTCACTTTACCGTTGATTAAACCGATAACGGTCGCTTTATCTTCGTAAGCTTTTTCTAATTCAATCCAAGATTCGTGACGAACAGCTTTCTCACGAGAAAGTTTAGTTTCGCCGTAACCATCTTCAACTGCATCTAAAGCTACGTTTACTGTGTCGCCAACTTTAACTTCAAGTTCACCTTGAGCGTTTTGGAATTCAGCAACAGGAATTGCAGATTCAGATTTTAAGCCTGCATCAACAAGTACAAAGCCTTTTTGAATAGCAACAACAGTACCGCTAACGATTGAACCTTGACGGGTTTCAAGGCCTTTTAATGATTCTTCAAAGAGTTGAGCAAAAGATTCTGACATATAAATAATCTTCTTAATTTAAGTTAATAACATCCACATTAAGATCCATAAAATGCGGGGTTGAGGATAAATGTCTATTCTTCCTTGAATAAACAGTTAAATCGAAATTGACGTTTTTTGTTGAATATAAACTAACGCTTGAGCAATAACCTCATCAATACTCAATGTTGTACTATCTAACAATAAAGCATCATCAGCCGGCTTCAATGGCGCAACCTCACGATTTCTATCACGAAAATCACGTTCTTGTATCTCGGCTAAAATCTGCGCAAAGTTACCATTAATTCCCTTATTTTGCAACTGTTTATAACGTCTTTTTGCACGTTCTTCCGCACTTGCATCTAAAAACAGTTTAACTTGTGCATTTGGGAAAACCACGGTTCCCATATCTCGTCCATCAGCAATCAGTCCATCATTTTTGCCAAAATCCTGCTGAAGCTGTAGTAAAGCTGACCGCACTTTAGGAAAAACTGCCACTTTTGACGCAGCTTCCGCCACTTCTTGTGTACGGATTAAATGGCTCACATCCATCCCACCAAGAAGCACATTGACTTCTCCATTTTTCGGGATAAACTGAATATCTAAATGACGTGCTAACTCCGCTAATCCTTCTTCATCGGTTAAGTCAGCATGACGTTTCAACGCAGCCAATGCCGTCACGCGATAAATTGCACCACTATCTAACAATGTAAAACCTAACTTTTCTGCCAATGCGTAACAAAGTGTTCCTTTCCCTGCCCCACTTGGACCATCAACGGTGATAATTATCCCCATCATCTCTATCCTTTTACTTTTCAAAAACCGATATATTATAGACATAAATAATTTATTTCACTAAAGATTCTTTTGCCAAATGTTAAAAATAATCACCTATCACAGTTCTAAATAAACATTGATAATTCATATAAAATTTAAAGAAAAAATATCAGCTCTTAATCCTCTCCTATAATGTCAAGGTAAACTCTACCGATAAAAAGAAAAACTTCAATAATCGTTATTATGTTTTCAACAAAAAAGAAGAATTAAAAATTTCATCATATATAACATGAAAATTATTCTTTAATTCTTATATTAATTTCATGATCTCATCCCTTGAATTCTCTTACCGAAAAGAGGATAATGAGAATCTTTCTCAAAAAAACAAGGGGATAATAAATGAAGAAAGAAATAAAATTAAACTTAGTTACATTTTGCCTAATAAATGCAATGAATATTAATATTGCTGAAGCTCAAACAGAAGAAATACTCGATCAAATAAATGTGGTCGAAAAAAATGTGGCTAATGATAAGAAACCATTCACAGAAGCAAAAGCTAAAAGTACAAGGGAGCATATATTTAAGAATACTCAAACTATCGATCAAGTTATTCGAAGTATCCCTGGTGCTTTTACTCAACAAGATAAAGGGTCAGGTGTAGTTTCTGTTAATATTCGCGGTGAAAATGGGTTAGGTCGAGTCAATACTATGGTTGATGGCGTAACGCAAACTTTTTATTCTACCTCAATGGATTCAGGTCAATCAGGCGGTAACTCTCAATTTGGTGCTGCGATAGATCCTAATTTTATTGCCGGTGTGGATATCAATAAAAGTAATTTTTCAGGTTCCACAGGTATAAATACTTTATCTGGTAGTGCCAATTTTAGAACACTAGGCATTAATGATATTATCACCGATGACAAACCATTTGGGCTTATTGTAAAAGGTATGACCGGTAATAATGAAACTAAATCAAATTTCATGACTACGGCTGCAGGCAGAAAATGGCTTGATAATGGCGGTTATGTCGGTGTGGTGTATGGCTATAGTCAACGAGAGGTTTCTCAAGATTATCGTATCGGTGGAAGAGAACGATTGTCTTCGCTAGGACAGGATATTCTTGCCAAAGAAAAAGAAGCCTATTTTCACAATGCAGGTTATGTTTTAAATTCAGCTGGACAATGGACACCCGATTTAAACAAAAATCATTGGTCTTGCAATGCGCCAACCCCAACATTTAACGGAAATACAGATCCAATTACAACTACAGATGAATTGACTGGAGTGACTGAAACAAGAACACCAGGATGTATTACTCGAGTAGAAAGAAAAGAAGAAAATTATGATTATATTAGTGAAGAAGATACGCCTAACGAACCTCGTTACAATACATCTAGCTATCAACTTAATACTTATAAAAATGAAACTAGAAAAAAAATTCTGAGAGAATTAGAAAATGGTGTGCCTCCCAAAGATATCCCCGAATTACAAAATGATGTGGATTCAACAAATAACTCATTTGAACGTAATAAGGATCAATACAGTGTTGCCCCTATTGAGCCTGGCAGTTTGCAATCTCGTTCTCGTAGCCATTTATTAAAATTTGAATATGGTGATGATCGCCATAATTTAGGTGCACAAATTCGTACTCTCGATAATAAAATTGGTTCTCGAAAAATTGAAAATCGTAATTATCAATTAAATTATAATTTTAATAATAATCGCTATCTTGATCTCAATTTGATGGTAGCACACAACTTGGGTAAAACCATTTATCCTAAAGGTGCATTCTTTTCTGGTTGGCAAGTAGAAGATAAATTAATTACAAAGAATGTGGCAAATATTATTGATATTAACAATAGCTATACTTTTTTATTGCCAAAAGAAATCGATTTAAAAACCACATTGGGCTTTAACTACTTTATTAATGAGTATAGTAAAAACCGTTTTCCAGAAGAATTAAGTTTGTTTTATAACAATGAATCACACTCTCAAGGAAACTATAGTTATTTAGGCCGCTTCCAAGGGAGCAAAAGCGGATTACCACAACGTTCAGTGATCTTACAACCTTCTGGTAAACAAAAATTTAAAACTGTTTATTTTGATACCGCACTTTCTAAAGGAATTTACCATTTAGATTATAGTGTCAATTTTACGCATTATGCATTTAACGGTGAGTATGTAGGTTACGAAAATACACCGACACAAATTAATGAACCGATTTTGCATAAATCAGGACATAAAACAGCGATAAATCACTCAGCAACACTTAGTGCAGATATCAATGATTATTTTATGCCGTTTTTCACCTATTCGCGCACACATAGAATGCCAAATATTCAAGAAATGTTCTTCTCTCAAGTCTCTGATGTTGGCGTAAATACAGCATTAAAACCTGAGCGAGCTGAAACCTATCAACTTGGGTTTAATACCTATAAAAAAGCTGTTTTTACAGAAGAAGATGTTCTAGGTTTAAAACTAGTGGGATATCGCAGTTTCATCAAAAATTATATTCATAATGTATATGGTGTATGGTGGAGAGATGGTGTTGTTCCTGACTGGGCAGCTAATAATGGATTTAGATTTACCATTGCTCATCAAAATTATAAGCCTATTGTGAAAAAAAGCGGTGTTGAGTTAGAAATTAACTATGACATGGGACGTTTCTTTGCAAATCTGTCTTATTCATATCAACGAACAAATCAACCAACCAATTATGCAGATGCAAGCCCACGTCCTAACAACGCATCAAAAGATGACATTCTAAAACAAGGTTATGGTCTATCTCGTATCTCAATGTTACCTAAAGATTATGGAAGATTAGAACTTGGCTCTCGCTGGTTTGATCAAAAATTAACTGTTGGTATTGCTGCTCGTTACTATGGGAAAAGCAAACGGGCAACCATTCAAGAAGACTATATTAACGGTTCTGAATTTGAATTAAATACTAGTCATGAAAGAACTTATTATGCAATTAAGAAAACAGAGGAAATTAATAAACAACCGATTATTTTAGATTTGCATATAAGTTACGAACCTATCAAAGATTTGATTATCAAAGCAGAAGTACAAAACCTACTAGATAAACGTTATGTTGATCCTTTAGATTCTGGCAACGATGCGGCATCTCAACGATATTATTCAAGCTTAAATGATTCCATTTGTAGCAAAAATGATACTTGCGAAAACGGAATAAAAGATAAATCTGTACTTTACAATTTTGCACGAGGAAGAACTTATATTCTCAGTTTAAACTATAAATTCTAATGGGTTTATATAAAAGGCATAGTTAGTTAACTATGCCTTTTTAAACAATGTTTGTTGTTTTATTCAAAAATTAATCATCTTATTTACAGATTATAAAGCACTATAGTCTATCTATCATTGCCAACACTAACGCCGAAGACTGCTTTGCAGCCAAGGGTAAAAACTCTTCAAATGACATACTCGCTTCGCCATCACCTGCATCTGAAATAGCTCGAACGACCACAAAAGGTGCGTTAAAGGCATGACAAACTTGTGCAATCGCTGTTGCTTCCATTTCTACTGCTGTTACATTAGGGAAATCCACTTTAATTTGAGCAATTTTTTCTTCACTATTAATAAAGCTATCTCCCGAGCAAATTAAACCACGTTTCACATTTTGCCCTTGTGATTGGGCAATTTCATCTGCTAAATCCGCTAATTGTTTATCTGAAAGAAAAGCCGCTGGATTCGCGGGTAATTGACCTTTTTCATAGCCAAATGCCGTCACATCAGCATCGTGATAGCGGGTTTCATCGGAAATAACGATATCCCCAACTTTTAAACCTTTTGCGACACCGCCTGCTGAGCCCGTATTTAAAACCACATCAGGTTTAGCCAATTGCAATAAAGCGGTAGTGCCAATAGCTGCCGCAACTTTGCCAATCCCTGATTGCAATAATGCGACTTCTTTACCATTAATTTTGCCTTCAAAAATGACCGCACTTGCGATTTTCGTTTCTTTTTTATCTGTCATTAATTGGGATAAAATTTCCACTTCTTGTGCCATCGCACCAACAATCCCGATTTTCATTATTTTTTCCTTTCTTGCTCAAGTTTATTCACTAAGAAATCTAATACCGCGACGCCATAATCATCGTTATATAATGTACTTGCGGTGAGAACATATTTTCCGCCCACCACCACATAAGGGAACGTAAATACACCATATTCTTCTGTTAAATTAATGGCATTATTCACATCTTCTTTTACTTCAGCAGAATGCACGACTTTATTAAATTCAGCTTTATTGATTCCTTGCGAGACTATCCATTCACGCATCTTATCTAATGACGATAATTCGGTATAACGTGCCTTTTCAGAGGTTTCAAATAACAGCGTATCTGATAACTCACCTACTTTTAAACGCTGTAAGGTATAAAATATTGTCGCTGAAAATTTTGCTTCATTCGTAGCAACCGGGTATTCATCTAATGCCACTTTATTTGGACGAATTTGGCTATAAAGTTGCAAAATATCTTGAGCGGAAGAACAAACTCGGCAGTCGTAATCAAAGAAAAATTGGATAGGAATTTTACGATCGCTTCTTTTGGCTTGTTCAATCGGTTCTTGATATGAAAAATAATCTCGACCATCTTCAAACTGAGCCACATTCGCTGGTGGTAAGTGCGGTGGATTTTTGGCAGAAAAATCCTTTGCATTGACTTCACCGAATGCGACATTCGTCACACTCAGCAATATCATTGCAAAGGATCCTTTTAATAATTTATTCTGCCAAACTTTTTTCATAAATTAACCAATTGGTTCAATATAATCGACTAATAATTGGACGTTTCGATTTCCACGAAACTCATTAATCTCTAACTTATAAGCAAATTTAGCCTGCTTAATCGATAAATCGGGATAATACCGAGTATCGATATTAAACGCAATGGCATCTAATAATGGACCACCATTTTTAGGCTCTACGAGCATTTTTAAATGGTTTTGATTTTGCCCGATCGCGCGTTGCTCAAAAATTTTAAATTCACCATCAAAAACAGGCTCAGGAAAAGCTTGTCCCCAAGGTCCGCCAGATTTTATCACTTCTGCTGTTTCAATACTAAATTCATTTGCTTGAAGTTCGCCATCCGTCCAAATCACACCTTGTAATTGATCTTCATTTAACCAATCTTGCACCGTTTGATTAAAAATCTTTTGAAACTCAGGGAAAAAGCTTTCTTTAATGCTTAGTCCTGCCGCCATGGCATGACCGCCAAATTTTAAAATCATATCTGGATGTTGGGAATGAATGCGCTCTAATACATCGCGCATATGCAAGCCTTCAATTGAACGTGCAGAACCTTTTAAAATACCTTCTTGATCTTGTGCAAAAGCAATAACGGGTCGATGGTATTGATCTTTAATACGAGAAGCCACAATACCTAATACGCCTTGATGCCAATCTGGCTGGAATAAGGCGATCCCCATCGGTAATTCATCAGAAAGAGCGGTGAGATTTCGGCAAATTTCTAAGGCTTCCAACTTCATGCCTTGCTCAATTTCTTTTCGAGCTTGATTTAAACTATCCAAATCTAAGGCTTGCGCTCTAGCCTCTTGCATACTTTCTGCAAGTAATAACTCCACACCAACAGACATATTATCTAATCGACCAGCAGCGTTTAAACGGGGTGCAATCGCAAAGCCTAAATCAGCCGAACAAAGTTTTTCAACTTCCCGATTAGCCACTTCGGCGAGAGCTATGATTCCTGGACGACAACGCTTCGCACGAATTCGCATCAACCCTTGATAAGCTAAAATACGGTTATTTTGATCAAGAGGAACAACGTCTGCAATTGTGCCGAGCGCGACTAAATCCAGTAACTCAGTAAAATTAGGTTGTGTTTCTGCCGTAAAAATACCCAATTCGCGAAATTTAGCACGCAAAGCGAGCATTAAATAAAACGCCACGCCTACGCCGGCTAAACATTTTGAAGGGAAATCACATTGTTGCAAATTTGGATTAACAATGGCATCAGCATTTGGCAGTATTTCTGGCGGTAAGTGATGATCGGTAATCAACACCTTCACCCCTTGCTCTTTTAAATACGCCACGCCCTCAAAGGAGGATACTCCGTTATCTACCGTCATCAATAACTGCACGCCTTTTTCCATTGCCATTTCAGCAACTGGCACACTCAATCCATACCCTTGCTCAAAACGATTTGGCACAAGATATTCCACATCAGTAAAGCCAAGCATACGCAAAGCTAATACTGAAAGTGCCGTACTGGTTGCTCCATCGGCATCAAAATCACCGACGATAACAATCTTTTGTTGCTGTTGATAAGCTTCAAACAATAAATCCACGGCTTGTTGAATACCGTATAATTTATTAGGGTTCAGCATTGATTGCAAAGTGCGGTCTAATTCTTGGCTATTTTTGATATGACGAGAACGATAGAGACGATCGAGTAATGCATTATCTGAAACAGGATTTCCGGCAGGAATTTCACGACGTTTGATGAGTTTTTTCACAGTATTTTGTTATTAAAAATGACCACTAAAGGAACATTCGATATGTGCTTTGATGATATGAATATTTTAAGGGCGTATATCATACGCCCTCACTACTAACAATTATTGTGCTGATTCTTGTAACACAGCTAATAAATCTTGAGGTTTTAAATATCCCCCAAGCATTTCACCTGTTGAAGTCACAATACTTGGCGTACCTTTCACACCAAGTTGTACACCTAAATCATACTGTTTTTTCACAATGTTAGGTGTTTTCAATTCTTTTGGTAAGTTACCTTTTTCTGCTTCGTTCAATGCAAATACAGGATCTTTCGCTGTCCAAATGGCTTCCATTTGGCGAGCTGTTTCATTCATTCCAGCACGTGGGAATGCAAGATAACGAACGGTAATACCTAAATCATTATATTCTTTCACTTGTTGATGAAGGATATGGCAATAATGACAAGTAATATCCATGAATACGGTCACAACATATTTTTCATTTTTTGCCGGATAAATGATCATTTCGTTTTTTAACGCATTCACTTTATCCGCTAAAAGTTTACCTGCCACATCAACTGGGCCTTTATTTGTTAATTCATACATTTTGCCTTGCAAAACATATTGACCATTTTCACTTACATATAAAATGCCTTGATCAGTCACCGCTGTTTTAAGGCCTTTTACCGGTGAATCTTTCACTTCAATATTTTTCGCACCTAATGCTTGTAATTTCGATTTAATCTCAGCATCAGTCGCCATCGCAGTGGCAGAAGCAGTGATTAAAAGTGCGGTCAGTAATTTTTTCATTTTTATTCCTAAATATCTAAACAACAAAGATTAGAATTATAAATGGATCGATGATTTGTGCAAGCCAAACTACCCAAAAAACTGAAAATGACTTATACTTCTGCCGCTTATAGAGGTTTATTTATTATGTTTGAAATTAATCCAATCAAAAACAAAATCGCCGACCTTTCCGAGCGCACATCTGTGCTTCGGGGGTATCTTTGACTTCGATGCAAAAGTTGAGCGTTTAGAAGAAGTTAATGCCGAATTAGAACAACCCGATGTGTGGAACGATCCTGAAAAAGCTCAAGCGCTTGGGAAAGAACGCGTTTCACTTGAACAAGTGGTTGATACCATCAAGAATTTAGAACAAGGTTTAGAGGATGTTGAAGGGCTGCTTGAATTAGCCGTTGAAGCTGAAGATGAAGAGACCTTCAATGAAGCCGTTGCTGAATTAGACGAACTTGAACAACAACTTGCAAAATTAGAATTCCGCCGTATGTTTAGCGGTGAACATGATGCGTGCGATTGTTATGTCGATTTACAAGCAGGTTCCGGTGGTACAGAAGCGCAGGACTGGACAGAAATGTTACTTCGCATGTACCTTCGCTGGGCTGAAAGCAAAGGCTTTAAAACAGAATTAATGGAAGTATCCGATGGTGATGTGGCGGGTTTAAAATCAGCGACGATTCGTGTTAGTGGTGAATATGCTTTCGGTTGGTTACGCACAGAAACAGGGATTCATCGTTTAGTACGTAAAAGCCCATTTGACTCCAACAATCGCCGCCATACATCATTTGCAGCGGCTTTCGTTTATCCAGAAATTGATGACGATATTGATATTGAAATCAATCCGGCTGATTTACGTATTGACGTTTATCGTGCATCTGGTGCGGGTGGTCAGCACGTCAATAAAACTGAAAGTGCGGTGCGAATTACTCACATGCCAAGTGGGATTGTTGTGCAATGTCAAAACGATCGTTCTCAACACAAGAATAAAGATCAAGCTATGAAGCAGTTAAAAGCGAAATTGTATGAGCTTGAGTTACAAAAGAAAAATGCGGACAAACAAGCGATGGAAGATAATAAATCGGATATCGGTTGGGGCAGCCAAATTCGTTCTTATGTGCTAGATGATGCACGTATTAAGGATCTCCGTACAGGCGTTGAAAATCGTAATACGCAAGCCGTACTAGATGGCGATCTTGATCGCTTTATTGAGGCCAGCTTGAAAGCGGGACTTTAATCATCTCTTTTATACAAAAAAGTGCGGTCAATTTTAACCGCACTTTTTTATTACACTTCTTCTTTTTCTTTCAGTTTATTCTTGCCTAGCACCGTATCTTTCATTACCGTGAGCAATTCTTTTTGAACATGAGAAAGTTTTGGCTTTTCTGCTTTATCAAATGCCAGTGGACGACAAAACTCCATAGCCTTAATGCCTAATCGAGCTGTCAATACTCCCACGCCGATCCCCTGTGCAGCTCGTGCAGAAAGTTTTGCGGTAATATCTTGCGAAAGCCAATCCATCCCTAAATCTTGCACGATTTCAGTCGCACCGGCAAAAGCAAGATTCACTAACACCATTCTGAGCAAACGAAGACGGGTAAAATACCCAAGCTCAATCCCATAAATCGCTGCAATTTTATTGATTAAACGAATATTTCGCCACGCAATAAAAAACATATCAATAACGGCCAAAGGACTAATTGCCACAATCACAGCAGATTCTGCCGACATTTTTGTAATCAGTTTTTTCGCTTTTTGATCAAAAGACTGTAACACCGTCTTACTGAATAAATGGGTGACTTCGCGAGCAGAATAACTTTCATTCAGCTGTTTTTCCCATTGGACAATTGAGGGATGTTGCGAATCCAATTTTAAGGTATCAGCAATCGATAAACACAAGGCTTTTCCTTTCTCGCTATCCTGTTCAGAAAAAACTTGATGATTTTTAACCGCACTTTCACCTATTAATCGCTGACTTTGTTCTTGTAAATTCAAACGCTTTTTGAGTTTCACTAAACGTCGCCATTCTGCGATAATTTCAGATAAACCAAACAGCACTACCACAAAACTCACTAACGCAAAAGCAAGGTAAATCCATTGTTGGTTCTGATAACTGTCCCAAATCCATTGAACAGATTGTGCAACCGTCGCCCCTAAAAATAAAAGTGCGGTCAATTTTAAAACCGTTTTCCAACCACTCGCTTTTGGCTTCACTATTTGTTCAAATTGCTCGTCCAATAACTCCCCTTCTAAAGGTTCATTATCGATGGTTGTTTCAACATTATAAAATTCCTGCTTAGGCAGAATTTCTTCCTCTTCTGGTTGTTGAGATTGTGTGAAAATTTGTTTTGTCATTATTCTTTCCAATAAAAATAGAAACGGTATTTTACTTCGAATTTCTTTAGCAAATCTTAAATGGCTGAAATAAAAAAGCAATATTGACTAGAAAATAAAATGAGCTACTATAGTCATGTCCACAATTAGTTTATCTAATGTGTTAAGTTTTAACTGTTAACTAAGAAGGATCTTTTCATGAAGAAACTTATCGCCACTGCGGTACTCTCCGCATGTTCCATGGCTTACGCCAATACCGACATTCCAAACTACAATACCGATTCTCATCTGTATGAATTCACTCAAACTTATGACTTAGTTGCGCCAAAAGGTTCGCAAGGACAAGCGAATCTGTGGGTGCCTTTACCATTTAATGGTGAGTATCAACAGGTAAAATCTATCCATTTTGAAGGTAACTATTTGGATGCCTATGTGACAGAAAACAACAAATATGGTGCGAAAACGCTCTTTGCAACTTGGGATAAAGATGCACAAAAACGCGATTTAAAAATCACAATGGTGATTGAAACCAAAGATCGTGAACCTATGGTTAAAGGTGCATTAACGAATTACAAGCCACCAAAAGATGTTCACTACTCTGTTGATGTACAAGAATATTTGAAACCCACTCAACATATTAAAACTGATGGTATCGTGAAACAGTTCGCCGATAAGATTGTAGGCACTGAAACAAATCCATTGAAAAAAGCTGAGTTGATTCACCAATGGATCGTCAACAATATGGAACGTGATAATTCTGTTTTAGGCTGTGGCGATGGTGATGTAGAAAAAATTCTGACCACTGGTGTGTTAAAAGGCAAATGTACCGATATTAACTCTGTTTTCGTTGCACTTGCTCGAGCCAGCGGTATTCCTGCTCGTGAAATTTTTGGTATTCGTTTAGGTGCAGCGGATAAAATGGGCAAATATTCCAAAGGTGCTTTCGGTAGTGCGGATGAACATGGCGTAGCGAACGTAAGCGGTGGTCAGCATTGTCGTGCGGAATTCTACCTTGCTGGATTCGGCTGGGTGCCTGTTGATTCTGCAGACGTGGCAAAAATGCGTTTAGCAGAGAAAAAATCTGTTGACGATAAGGATACACAAGCCGTTGCTAAATATTTATTCGGTAACTGGGAAGCAAACTGGGTAGGCTTTAACCATGCGCGTGACTTCGATTTATATCCGCAACCAGAACTTGCCCCACTCAATAACTTTGGCTATCCGTATGCCGAAATCGCTGGTGACCCGTTAAATTCATTTAATCCAAAAGAATTTAAATATGACTACGTCTCTAAAAAGCTCTAATAAATCTTTTTGGGTTGCGATTGCCACCGCGCTAAGTGCTGCGGTGGCATCAACCTTGTGCTGTATTGCGCCTTTAATCTATTTGGTATTTGGCGTGTCATCCACCTGGTTGATAGGCTTAGGTGAGTATGATTATTTACGCATTCCGATGCTTATCATTTCATTATGTGCCTTTGCCTACGGTTTTTGGTTGCTAATGTTTTCCAAAAAAATCATTTGCAGCAAATACATTTCCCGTAAAAAGCTCATTGTTTTGTATTGGATTGTATTTATCGTCATGATCTTTTTCTTAACTTACCCAATAATTTTACCATGGATTTTAGAGCTTTCTAATTAGGAACAAAAAATGAAGAAATTAACGACCGCACTTTTGCTTTCATTATTCACCTTCTCTGTCGCACAGGCGGAAGAAACAAAGCAAGTTGTGCTAAAAGTAAAAGAAATGAACTGTCAGCTTTGTGCTTATTTAGTGAATAAAGAGTTACGCAATATTGATGGCGTGATTTCCACTAAAGCCTCCATTAAAGATAGAACTGTGACTGTTGTTGAAGATTCGAAAGTTGCAGATGAGCAATTGATTAATGCAATTCACAAATTGGAATATACTGCGGAAGTGGTTAAATAAAACGGTAAAAAATAAAAGTGCAGTCAAAATTGACCGCACTTTTTTGTCTTTAAGAATCGACTTATTTAATCACGCCACATGCCATACGTGGGCCGCCACCGCCAAGTGGAGCTGGATGATCTGAGTGGTTGTCACCACCCGCATGGATCATAATAGAATGACCACGAACTTCATCTAATTTTTTAAGACGTGGTGCTAAAACAGGGTTAGTTGCTGTACCATCATGTAATACAGTTAAAGCTGGTAAGTCACCTAAGTGAGCATCATCTTGCCATGGATAACCGTGTTGTTTCGCACCTTTAGGATCCCAGTGACCGCCAGCCGCTAAACCCGCTGTTAATTTGCCGTCTTTTTCTTTTGGATCACAGCTTGGATTTTCATGAATGTGGAAACCATGTAAACCTTCAGCTAAACCTTGTAGATTTGGTGTAAAAACTAAACCATAATTTGATTCAGTAATAGTTACAGTCCCTACATCTTTGTTACCATTTGCAGGATCTAATTGTTGTACTTTTACTTCGATTGAAGGACCTGCTGGTTTTGCCATATGGTCATGTGCATTTGCCACGCCAGCAGCACAAATTCCGCTGATTGCTAATGCTAAGAGAGTTTTCATTTTCATCATAAGCTCCTTTACTTTAGAAAGACTCGAATTGATTCTACCTAAATACCAGTAAAAAAATAGTGGTTTATATTAAGTATTTGACAATTAAATTGATTTGATTTTTCTATCAATCAAACCTATCCGCCAATAAAAACTGCAATACCGCATCCATTCTTAAATGCGGGATGCTTTCACCTTGCTGTAAAACTTGAGGTTCAAAGGAATCAAAATCAAAAGATTGTTTTGACCAGAACTCTGCACTAGGTAGTTTACTTGGTACAGATCCTGGATAAAGTGTAATCAGCTGCTTATCTAAAGAACGTACACCTTGAATGGCTCTGATTTGTTTACCGTTTTGATTAACTAAAACTTGCTTTGTCGCTCGAATCGCAGCAATTGCTGTGTATTCTGTATCAATTCCTTCAAATTCTACATGACGACCGCCTTCTTGCACCAATTGGCGCATCAGGCTAATTAAGTTTTGAATTTGATCTGTCGTGATATGATCGGCTTTTGTTGCCACAAACATGAGCTTATCAATATTCGGGGAAAACAAGCGATTAAGTAAATTGCGTTTGCCATAATGGAAATTTTTGAAAAGCTGATTAAGCCCTGTTTGCATATCAATAAAAGCTTGTTGGCTATGATTCAGTGGCGTTAAGCAATCCGCTAGAATCACTTGGCGATCAAAAGTAGAAAAATAATTTTCATAAAAGCCTTTCACCACCTTATTACGATAATAATCATATCGCTTATTTAGCACGGCAAAATAGCTATTGGATTTCGCCTCTCTTTTTAGTTTTTGCCATTGCTCCTCGGACAAATGCAATAACGGGAAAAATTGTAATACAGGTGCACCTTCTAATTCTCCAGGCAAGACAAATCTACCTGGTTGAATAAATTGCATTCCTTCTGCTTTGCAGGCAAGTAAATAATCAGTATAAGATTTTGCAATCTGCGCTAAAACATCTTCATTGACGACCGCACTTAGGTCGAGTTTTTTCAGTTTATCCAACCAATCTTGCGCAAACTGTTGGCGAACACCCGATGTAATTTTGGCTTGTTCGAGTGACCATTGTTGAAAGTCTAGATTCAGCAGAGGTAAATCCAATAGCCATTCACCAGGATAATCAAAAATATCCAAATATAATGTGCCACGTTCTTTAAAATGGCGAAGTAAGCCCGATTGGCGTTCAAAACGAATAGCAAGACGTGTTTCACTTACCCCTAGAGTAGATTGGCACCATTGTGGTGGATTATTCATTAAATCATTGAGATTCGCTTCATAATCAAAACGTGGAATACTTAAATCCTGCTGAGGCACACGTTTTACCGCTAAAATAGATTGATTTCGGGCAGCCTCAAATAGAGGAAGATGTGCATTTCCCTCTTGATTAATATGTAACAATTGATTAATTAAGCTTGTAATGAAGGCTGTTTTACCGCTTCGACTTAGTCCTGTCACAGCCAAACGTAAAGTGCGGTCAAATCCACGATTGATTATTTGATTAATTTCCCGATTAATTGATTTAAACATATCCTAAAAATCCAATAACTAGCCATTTTTGCCAAGATATTTTACAATTCACTCAATTTATCACAAAACGGTCTTTAATAATAAAGCTATGTTACGTCGAAATGTCACTTTTTGTTTTTTATTGTGTGGGTTGAGCCAAATTAATCTGGCACAAGCCGCGCCAAGCATACCCAAAATGTTGACAGAAAACGGCTTAACATACTGCACGAATGCATCGGGTTTTTCCTTTAACCCGCAAACTGCTGACGCTGGCACCAGTATGAATGTGGTGACGGAACAAATTTATAACAAATTGTTTGATATTAAAGATCATAGTGCAGCGCTTGTTCCGGTGTTAGCACAATCCTATTCTCTTTCATCTGATGGTAAACAAATCCTCATTAATCTTCGTAAAGGGGTGAAATTCCATCGTACCCCTTGGTTTACCCCTACACGTGACTTTAATGCAGAAGATGTGGTCTTTTCGATTAATCGTGTTTTAGGGCATGATACTTACCTACCAACACTTTCAGATGATGTGGTCACCTATAAAAATCCACAATATAGAATCTTCCATGAGCAAGCCAAAAAGGTACACTTTCCTTATTTTGAAAGTATTAAGCTGAATCAAAAAATTAAAAGTATCACAGCAACGAATCCTTATCAGGTTAAAATTGATCTGTTTGAACCCGATGCCTCTATTCTTTCCCATCTTGCCAGTCAATACTCTATTATTTTCTCGCAAGAATATGCGTATCAATTAAGTGCGGATGATAATCTCGCCCAATTGGATACGCATCCTGTTGGCACGGGCCCTTATCAAGTGAAAGATTACATTTATAACCAATATGTTCGCTTGGTTCGTAATGAGGATTATTGGAAAAAAGAAGCTAAAATTAAAAATATCATCGTGGATCTTTCTACGGATCGTACGGGACGTTTAATAAAATTCTTTAATAATGAATGCCAAATTGCTTCTTACCCTGAAGTTAGCCAACTCGGTTTATTAAGCGAAAAAGATGATCGCTATTATCTGCAATCTACAGATGGAATGAACCTGGCCTATTTAGCTTTTAATTTCCAAAAGCCATTAATGCAGGATAAAACCATTCGCCAAGCCATTTCGCAAAGTTTAAACCGTTTTAGAATTGTGCGAAATATTTACCACAACACAGCAACGGTGGCGAATAACATTATTCCTGAAATTTCTTGGGCTTCTGCAATTAATACGCCTGATTTTCCTTATGATTATCAGCCTGCAGAAGCAGAAAAAACATTACGCGATAAAAAACTCACGTTAAATATGTGGGTGATGAATGAAGAGCAAGTGTATAACCCAGCCCCAATTAAAATGGCGGAGCTCATTAAATGGGATTTAGCCAAAGCGGGCGTGGATGTTAAAGTACGGTCAGTCACACGTACATATTTAATCGAACAATTACGCAAAGGCACTGAAGATTACGATTTAATCTTAACGGGTTGGCTTGCTGGAAACCTTGATCCTGACGGTTTTATGCGTCCGATTTTAAGTTGTGATACGCAAAATGAAATCACGAATTTATCAAATTGGTGTAATCCTGAATTTGATAAGATGATGAATCGTGCGCTAGCGACCAATCATTTATATGAGCGCTCTAAAGCATATAACCATGCGCAAGATCTTATTTTAAATGAGTTGCCGATTGTGCCAATTGCAAACGTCAAACGACTTTTGGTCGCACGCGGCAATGTTAAAGGAATTGAGATGACCCCATTTGGTAGCATCAATTTTTCTACCTTGTATTTCATGAAAAATAAGGAGAATAAATAATGCTCGTTTCAGCGATCCGTCATGTGATTTGGGTAAGCATTTTATTATTGATTTTATCCGTATTAAGTTTTGTGATTTTAATGCGAGATCCGCTCAACGCCGATCTTGTCACAAATAACATTTATAGTGCTTATTATCATTACCTTATATCATTGTTACAGGGCGATTTAGGGATTACCTATAACGGCGGAGAATCCTTAAAAGATTTAATTTTTACGGTATTACCACCCACATTAGAACTCTGTTTTACTGCGCTCTTATTAGCTTGTATCTTAGGTATTCCTCTCGGTGTATTAAGTGCGGTCTATAATCAACGTGTTTTTTCACGTACATTGCAGGGTATATCCAATGTTGGTTTGTCTATTCCGATTTTCTGGTTTGCACCAATTTTGCTTTATGTAGCAGCGATTCAAAGCTGGGAGATCGCAGCCATTGGGCAATATAATTTACTCTATGAAATCAAACCTATCACGGGTTTCCCTATTATTGATGTGTGGTTTGTGGATGTGCCTTACCGAACTAAAATCGTACAAAATGTTTTACAACATCTAGCCTTGCCTACATTAGTGCTTTGTATTCTGCCGACCATGGAATTTATCCGCATCATTCAGCAACGAGCAGATTATTTACTTCAACAAGAATATGCTAAAGCAGCCGCAACACGTGGCTGGTCAAAATGGGCGATTTTAAGACGTTATGTTTTCCGCAATACTTTTCCGTTATTAATTCCACAACTTACGCGTGTATTTACCTTAGTATTAACGCAATGTATGTTGGTTGAGACGGTATTAGGCTGGCCAGGAATTGGACGTTGGTTGATTGATGCCGTAACCCAACAAGATTACAACAGTATTTCTGCCGGTGTAGTTGTAATTGGTATTTGTATCATTATTATTGATACCTTCGCCAAGTTGCTCATGTTTGTGTTAGATCCATTGAATAAGAAGGGCTGGTATGCAAGATAGAGAACCTGATGAATTTCGCGAAAGCACCTCCTTCTTTCAGATTTGGTTGCTTTTCCGTCAGAATCGCGTGGCATTATTCTGTTTCTATTTATTTTGTCTTCTGATTTTGACCGCACTTTTTCCTAAACTCATTATGCCTTATAGCGAAAGCATGGAGTTTGTCGGAGAAGAACTCATGCCGCCATCTTGGGTAGAAAAAGGTCGTATTGCTTTTTTCTTTGGTACGGATGATCTTGGTCGTGATGTACTCAGTCGATTAATTATGGGGACACAATATACTCTCGGTTCCTCTCTTTTAGTGGTCATTGCTGTGGCAATTATTGGCGGCGCATTAGGTATTCTTGCCGGTATGTCAGAAGGGATTAAATCCCGTTTCTTAGGTCATATTTTTGATGCGTTTTTATCTATCCCCATTTTGCTGATTGCTATTATTATTTCCACGTTAATGGAACCAAGCTTAATAAATGCCATGTTTGCCACTCTGTTGGCTATTTTGCCTTATTTTGTACATGCGATTTATCAAGCTATTCAGCAAGAACTAAAGAAAGACTACGTACTCTTACTGAAATTAGATGGTATTTCAAACTGGGAATTATTAAAAACGACAATCTTGCCGAATATTAGTGTCGTCTATACGCAAGAAATTTCTCGTGCATTTGTGGTCGCTATTTTAGATATTACGGCACTCAGCTTTATTTCTCTTGGTGCACAACGTCCAATGCCAGAATGGGGCGCAATGATTAAAGATTCGTTAGAGCTGATTTATCTTGCCCCTTGGACAGTTTTATTACCGGGCTTTGCTATTATTTTCACCATTTTATTAAGCATTATTTTTACTAACGGATTGTGTAAAGCAATCAATAAATATTACGAGTAACCCATGGCGCTGTTAGATATTCGCAATCTTAATATTGAAATTCAAACACCAAACGGTCGCATGAAAATTGTGGACGGCGTCAATCTTTCGCTTAATGAAGGGGAAATTCTAGGGCTCGTCGGTGAATCAGGTTCAGGTAAAAGTTTAATCGCTAAAGTAATCAGTAATTCCATTAAAGATAACTGGATTGTCACCGCTGACCGTTTTCGTTTTAATGATGTTGAATTGCTTAAACTGACACCGAATCAACGTCGAAAAATCGTTGGAAAAGAAATTTCAATGATATTCCAAAACCCATTAAGCTGTCTTGATCCAAGTCGAAAAATTGGTAAACAGCTTATTCAAAGTATTCCAAACTGGACCTTTAAAGGCCGTTGGTGGCAGTGGTTTGGTTGGAAAAAACGTCGTGCGATTGAATTACTGCACCGTGTAGGAATTAAAGACCACCAAGATATTATGGCGAGTTATCCTAATGAGCTCACTGAAGGTGAAGGCCAAAAAGTGATGATTGCCGTAGCAGTGGCGAATCAACCTCGATTATTAATTGCGGATGAACCCACTAATTCTTTGGAGTCCATTACGGCATTGCAAATTTTCCGTTTGCTTTCAAGTATGAACCAAAACCAAGGTACAACAATTTTATTAGCCAGTAACGATCTTAAAAGTATCAGTGAATGGTGTGATAGCATTTCCGTTCTTTATTGTGGGCAAAATACAGAGTCTGGGCCGACCGACCAAATATTAGAAATGCCTCATCATCCTTATACACAAGCATTGCTTTACTCTGTTCCCGATTTTAGTCGCCCTTTAGGTTTTAAAAGCAAATTAGGGACATTAGAAGGCACTGTGCCGATTTTAGAACAAATGCCGATTGGCTGTCGTTTAGGACCTCGCTGCCCTTTTGCTCAGCGTGAATGTATTCAAAAGCCAAGCCGATATCGCATTAAACAGCATGAGTTTTCCTGCCATCATCCGATTAATCTTCGAGAACGGCAGTTTAAAGATAAAATTGCAACTTCACCGCTTACGCTAAATACCGAATCAAAAGGAAACGAATAATGCCATTATTACAAGTGGAAAATCTCAGTAAAACCTTTGATGAACCCGCAAAACTTTTTGGTTTTGAGCAATTTTATGCGGTAAAAGACGTCAGCTTTACGCTTAACCGTAAAGAAACGCTTGCGATTATCGGTAAAAATGGTTCGGGTAAATCGACCTTAGTAAAAATGATCGCAGGGATAACTCCCCCTGCTTCAGGAAAAATCTTATTTAATGATTTACCATTACAATTCGAAGATTTTCACTATCGCGCACAGCATATTCGAATGGTTTTCCAAGATGCGAATTCAGCGTTTAACCCGCGTTTAAATATTGGACAAGCCTTAGATGCACCACTACGATTAATTACCGATTGGGATGAAGAGGCTCGCAATGAAAAGATCTTTGAAACGCTCTCATTGGTAGGGCTTTATCCTGATTATACGAATCTGAAAATTAAACACCTTTCGGTCAGTCAAAAACAGCGTATCGCCTTAGCTCGTGCGCTGATTCTTCAACCTGAGATCATTATTATTGATGATGCATTGAGTACATTAGATGCCTCTGTGCGTATTCAATTGCTTAATCTGATTTTAGATTTACAAGAACATTTAGGCATTTCCTATATTTATGTTGGACAAAATTTAGGCATTATCAAACATATAGCCGATCAAGTTTTAGTAATGGATGAAGGTGAGATTATCGAGTCTGGCACTCCGAGAGAGATCTTTACCAATCCTCAAAATAATATTACTCGCCTACTTGTAGAAAGCCATTTTGGTCAATTGCTTGATGAAAATGCTTGGCAAACAACGACTTCCTAATTCTCTGTCAAACAAGTTAGGCATAGACATCTCAAAAAAACGTCTTTAAAATTGACCGCTCTTTTCATTCTTTTTAACAAAATAGGAAAGCAACTATGCAAGCGTTATTAAAACTCACTAACTTTGTGAGCAAAACTTTCGCATTATGGGCGATTGTTTTTGCTCTTCTCGCCTTTCTCTTCCCTGAGCAATTCAAAATTTTTGCCCCCTACATTCCTTACCTTTTAGGTTTGGTGATGTTTGGCATGGGAATTACCTTAACTTTTGCTGATTTCAGTGAAGTAGCTAAACATCCTAAATCGGTATTCATTGGTGTTGCAGGTCAATTTATCATTATGCCGGCCATCGCATTTGGATTAGCAAAAGCCTTTGATTTGCCAGCTGATTTAGCGGTTGGTGTGATTCTTGTAGGTTCTTGCCCGGGTGGTACGTCATCAAACGTAATGACTTATTTAGCGAAAGGTAACACCGCGCTTTCTGTTGCTTGTACGACAATCTCAACCTTACTTTCACCAGTATTAACCCCTGCTATTTTCTATGTATTAGCAAGTCAATGGTTAGATATTGATGCCGGCGCGATGTTTATGTCTGTATTAAAAATGGTATTGTTCCCAATTTTCTTAGGTTTAGTTGTTCGTGCGCTCTTCAAAAAACAGGTGGAGCAAGCAAGCCAAACTATGCCATTAGTCTCTGTTATTTCTATTGTCTTAATCTTGGCGGCTGTTGTAGCAGTAAGTAAAGATAAAATCGTAGAATCAGGCCTATTAATTTTCAGCGTAGTGGTTTTACATAACTGCTTAGGCTATTTAATTGGTTACTTTGCAGCGAAATTATTTAAACTTAATACTGCAGATAGCAAAGCGGTGGCAATTGAAGTAGGCATGCAAAACTCAGGTTTAGGTGCTGCACTGGCAGCCGCTCATTTCAACCCAATTGCCGCAGTACCAAGTGCTTTATTTAGTTTCTGGCACAATGTATCGGGTCCAATTTTGGCAAATATTTTCTCCAATATCAAAAATGAAAAATAAACTAATTGGATAAAAATAAAGGGCGGAAATTACATTCCGCCCTTTTTTATACTTTACGAATTACTTAACTGAACCACAATTTAAACAATATAAATACTGCCCTTTTGGATCATTAAATTGACTTAACACATTCAGTTGTTTTTTCACTTGATACACTTCCTGTGGCAGTCCCAACCAATTTATCAGTAACGCTTGACCTTTTTGTTTAAGCTTGCGATCTAATTTAGCAAAGAAACTATTATCTTCATCCACCAACCATTGCACACTAAAATTATCCATGTATTTATCAGGATGTTGATTGACTAGTGCGGCCACTTTATCAATGGCTACATCAATATCGCCTAATTCATCCACTAAGCCATTTTTCTGTGCATCTTGCCCTAACCAAACTTGGCCCTGAGCAATTTTATCCACTTTATCTTTTGATAATTGACGACCACGGCTTACCACCTCTAGGAAACGATCATAACCATTTTCGATACTAAGTTGATAAATATCCTGTGTATTTTTACCCAATGAACTTAAAGCTGACGTTTCCGCGAGATCCGTTGTCGCTACGCCATCAGTACTCATTCCCATTTTTTTGATTGTATTTTCAAAGGTTGGGAATAATGCAAAAATCCCGATTGAACCCGTAATCGTATTTTTATCTGCCACGATATAGTCGGCAGTTGAAGAAATCCAATAACCGCCAGAGGCTGCCATGCCCCCCATGGATACCACAACAGGTTTACCTGCTTTCTGAAGGTTTTCAGTTTCTTGGCGAATAATTTCAGAGGCAAACGCACTGCCTCCCGGTGAGTTAACGCGCAGAACAACCGCCTTCACTTTCTCGTTATCGTAGGCCTGTCTTAATAACTTCGCGATGGTATCGCCACCAGCTGATTCTTCATCGCTTTCACCATCAATAATGGTCCCTTCGACATTCACTACCGCAACGATATTTTTTTCATTTGGATCCACAGAAAAACGATCGCCTAAATCAGATAAATAATCTTCAAAATCCACTAATTTGGCTTTGCCCTCTTCACCTTGACCAAAAAGTGCGGTCAATTTTTTATCTAAATCCAATCTTGTTGCAAACTGCGTCACTAACTGACGTTTCTTCACATAAGCCGTTTCATCACCTTTTAATGCTTTTAAATCGCTAATATATTTTTGTGCACTCGGCAACACATCATTGGCTGTAATATGGCGATTAATCATTAATGTTTGCATATAATTCTGCCACATGCCACCAAGCCATTTTTCCATGTTCGCTTTTGCTTCTGGCGACATATCATCACGCAAGAACGGTTCTACCGCGGACTTATAAGTCCCTACACGGAAAATATGAGGTGTGATTTCAAGTTTTTCGAGCATAGATTTAAAGTAAAGATTTTCCTGACGCAAACCTTGAATACCGACTTGCCCAATCGTACTGAGATAAATGTCATCCGCAAAACTCGCAAGGAAATATTGTGCCTGCGTGTAATTATCGGCATAAGCAATAACTGGCTTTTCTGACTCTTTAAAACTTTGAATCGCTTTTCCTACATACTCTAATGATGGAAGATCGCCCCCTTCAAAGTCATTTAAATTCAGTACTAAACCACGAATTCGTTCATCATCTTTCGCAGATAAAATACTTTGTACCACATCAAACGTGGAATATTTATACGAAACCTTTTCATTATTTAAACGTTGAAATTCCTCTTGCCAACTCAGCATATCTTCCGTGTTATCTGCAAGATAGCCTGTTAAATTTAAATATAATGCGCCTTGATCGCCCGATAAAACTTGACTTTTCTTACCATCACTAAAAAGGCTGACAAGCACAATCAATGCTAAAACAAACAGTAAGAACACAAAATTTATCACAAGATTTCGGATAAAATTGAGCGCTTTACAACAAAATTTCAATACGCTTAAGATGACATTCATGCGAAATTAAACCTTTAGAACAGAAATAAAAATTGTGCGTAGCCTATCATAAAGTCCTATGAAAAACTATGCTATAATCAACCGCACTTAACTAGAAGAAGGAAAATACTATGGATGCATTAACCCTTTTAACACAACGCAAATCGAATAAAAAATTAACCGCGCCTGCACCTAGCCAAGTGCAATTAGAACAAATGTTTCAAGCCGCTTTACATGCTCCTGATCATGGTAAACTTGAACCTTATCATTTTGTAGTAATCCAAGGCACAGGTTTAAGTAAATTGGAAAGCTTACTCAAAGCAGCGGTGACTGAATTTGATTTAGGTGAAGAGCGATTAAAAAAAGCAGAGAATTTTGCACGCCGTGCGCCGATGGTCATTGCAGTGATTGCTAAAATTAATCATGAAGTGAAAAAAGTACCGGGTTGGGAACAAATGCTTACTGCAGGTGCTGCAACTTATGCGATTCAACTTACGGGTAATGCTCTTGGTTTTGAAAGTTTTTGGGCAACTGGTCCTCTCGTTGAGGGACGTGAATTACGTGAAGCATTTGGTTGTGACAAAAATGATAAGATCGTTGCCTTATTACAAATTGGTACAGCGGCTGAAAAATTAGAAAGAGACTGTAAACCAAAAGATTTATCACGTTTCGTGAGCCATCTATAAAGATCAAAAAAGGCGGAGATTTCCGCCTTTTCTATTGTTCTTATTCAAACTCGCCTTCTAATCCACTTCGGATTTTATTTTCAAACGCTGTATAGTCCACTAAAAATGCATCGTGACCATAATCCGATGGGAACTCGTAGAATCTTAAATCCACGCCAGCTTGCTCTAAAAGCTGTTTACTTTTATGCAAATCAATGGATTTAAATAGTTGATCTGTTGTCACTGAAACCAATGTATAGCAGGCTTTAATTCGAGATAAGGCTTTTTTTACATCCGTATACCCTACGCTAGGATCATACAGATCGAGAGCTCGCAATAAATGCAAATAGGTGTTGGCATCAAAGCGCTCTAAGAATTTTTTACCTTGATAACTCAAATAGGATTCCACTTGGAAGTGATCACCCCAAAATTGTCTTTCAGATTTAGTCGCTCGTCCAAATGCCTTAGCTAACTGCACATCTGTCCGATAAGTTAACATTCCCAACATACGAGCAATAGAAAGACCTTGATTAGGCGGTGTCCCTTCATAATAATCGCCATTATTAAAATTCGGATCATTAATGACAGCCTGACGCATCACATGATTAAACCCAATGGCTTCTGCACTGAAGAAAATTGAAGAGCAAAGGTTCACAATGTTATCCATAAAATCCGGATAATCAATTGCCCATTGTGTGGCTTGCATACCGCCAAAAGAGCCACCCACTATTGCTTTTAAATGCGCTATGCCAAGATAGTCAAGTAACGCTTTTTGTACTTTAATAATATCTTGAACAATAATATTCGGGAACTGACTGCCATAAGGTTTTCCCGTAGTGGGATTAATTGAGCTTGGTCCCGTGGTTCCTTTACACCCGCCTAATACATTTGAACAAATAAAAAAGTATTTAGATGTATCAAATGCGAGACCATCCCCCATAAAATTTTGCCACCAACCATCTTTATTCGGTTCATAAAAATAAGGTTCAGCATCTCCTGTTAAGGCATGACAAATCAATACAGCATTGCTTTTATCTGCATTTAAAGTACCGTAAGTTTGATACGCGACATTAATAGGCGAAAGCTGCCCACCCAATATTAATTGGAGGGGATTGTCTTGAAAAAGCACGGCATTTTGCACAGCCATTGAAATAATAACCTTTTAAATTGGTGATTCGCCAATTATCAACAGCTTATTTTTTTTGTCAAGAAATTTTAGCCGTTTAGACGGCCAAATTTTATTCTATCCATTTCCTAGATAAATTGCACTTGAACTTACTTTAATTTTTAAGTATGTTGGTTAGATGCAACTACTCTCTCAAATGCTATCAAAAATGACCGCACTCTTAGGTCCGTTAAGCCTTCCTTTAAAAAAGCTCCTTAGCTATGTCTTGGGGTTCTCTTTGGTTGCATTAATAAGTTGTTTCATAATTGATCGTGCCGTGAGTTTCTATGTACAGGATCGCGTATATGAAGACATTGAAACACTCCCACATCGCCACTATGCACTAGTACTCGGTACATCCAAATATGTCGCCAAAGGAAAAACCAATAAATATTATGACTATCGCTTAGAGGCATCAAAACTCTTAATCGATCAAGATAAAGTCGATTATCTACTGCTAAGTGGCGATAACCGCACTATTCAATACAACGAACCACGTACCATGTTTTTGGATCTACGTAAAATGGGCGTGTCTGAAAGCGTCATGTTTAAAGATTTTGCAGGATTCCGCACCTTAGACTCTGTTGTGCGAGCAAATAAAGTTTTCCAAGTTCCTTCCTTTACGATCATCAGTCAAAAATTCCATTGTGAACGCGCGCTGCTTATTGCTAAACATTACGATATTGATGCCATTTGTTTCACCGCAAAACAGCCAGAAGTTTATTTTGGGACACGTGTCCGCGAAATGTTTGCTCGCGTAAAAGCTGTATTAGACTTAATTATCGGGGTAAAACCTTACTTTCTTGGCACACCTGAACCGCTGCCAATGCCTACTGAATAGTTAATTATTCTTTAATTTTTACCCTGTTTAATCAAAAAAGATCTAAATAAAAAGATTTTTATACGATTTTTTATCATATTTATTTGACAATTTTTACTTAAATCGCTATTTCTAATAGCCATCATAAAACACAACATCTTACTTTTTCATTTTAGAGGATTATCGTATGTCTCATTTATCGGTAGCAAAATTTGGTGGTACATCCGTCGCTAACTATTCCGCTATGCAAGCTTGTGCCAAAATCGTTATTGCAGATCCTAATACTCGCGTTGTCGTGCTTTCTGCCTCTGCTGGTGTAACAAACTTATTAGTTGCCTTAGCCAATGGCGTAGAAGCTGAAGAACGCGCAAAATTAATTGGTGAAGTCCGCCAAATTCAAGAAAATATTTTAAATGAATTAAAAGACGACAGCCGTGTTCGCCCTGCCATTGAAAAATACTTAGAAAATATTACCGCACTTTCTGAAGCCGCTAGCCTTGCGACATCACTTGCTTTAACTGATGAGCTCATTAGTCATGGTGAAATGATGTCAACGCAAATTTTCATTGAAGTATTAAGAGAATTACAGACATCTGCAACCTGGGTTGATGTACGTACTTTAGTGGCAACTAATGATAACTTTGGTAAAGCCGCACCAGATGATGCACAAACTCAAGCGAACTGTGATAATTTATTAAAACCATTAATCGATCGAGGTGAATTAGTTATAACTCAAGGCTTTATCGGGCGTGAACCAGGCGGTAAAACGACTACTTTAGGCCGTGGTGGTAGCGACTACTCTGCTGCACTTTTAGCAGAAGTATTAAACGCAAAAGATGTCTTAATTTGGACTGATGTAGCGGGTATTTATACGACTGACCCACGTATCGTACCAAATGCACAACGTATTGATACCATGAGCTTTGCTGAAGCAGCCGAAATGGCAACCTTTGGGGCGAAAGTATTACACCCTGCGACATTGCTTCCTGCTGTGCGTAGTAATATCCCTGTTTATGTGGGTTCAAGTAAAGCACCTGAAGCTGGTGGTACTTGGGTAACACGAGATCCACAACCTCGCCCAACATTCCGTGCAATTGCATTACGTCGCGATCAAACCCTACTAACGCTTTCAAGTCTCAGTATGCTACATGCACAAGGCTTCCTAGCGAATGTATTCACTATCTTAGCGAAATATAAAATTTCTGTGGATACGATCACAACCTCTGAAGTAAGCATTGCATTAACCTTAGATAAAACGGGCTCAGCGTCATCTGGTGTAGAATTACTTTCTCCGGAATTATTAGAAGAATTAAGTCAATACTGCACTGTGAAAGTTGATACAGGCTTATCTCTTGTCGCATTAATTGGAAATGATTTACACCTTGCTTCAGGTGTGGCAAAACGTATTTTTGATACTCTTGAAGGCTATAATATTCGCATGATTAGCTATGGCGCAAGCACCAATAACATTTGTATGCTCGCAATGAGCGACAAAGCAGATGACGTGGTTCGTTCATTACATAAATCGTTGTTTGAATAAAAAATTTACTAAAAGTGCGGTTAAAAATAACCGCACTTTTTTACGTTTAAAATTTGAGATTACGGCTAAAAAAGAGTAAAGTAGTCGTTTGTCTGATTTATAAACTTACGCAAACTTAAGGCGGAAATTATGGGAAAAAGTGTTGTTGTTCTTGGCGCTCAGTGGGGCGATGAAGGGAAAGGCAAGATCGTTGATTTATTAACAGATCGCGTTAAATATGTGGTGCGTTACCAAGGTGGTCACAACGCAGGTCACACTTTAATTATTAATGGTGAAAAAACCGTATTACGCTTAATTCCATCAGGTATTTTACGTGATAACGTGACCTGTTTAATCGGTAATGGCGTCGTGCTTTCTCCTGCTGCATTAATGCAAGAAATGGGCGAATTAGAAAGCCGTGGCGTAAAAGTACGTGAACGTTTATTAATTTCAGAAGCTTGTCCATTAATCCTACCTTATCACGTTGCAATGGATCACGCGCGTGAAGCCGCATTAGGTAAAAAAGCTATTGGTACAACCGGTCGTGGTATCGGTCCAGCTTATGAAGATAAAGTCGCTCGTCGTGGTTTACGTGTGGGCGATTTATTCAATCGCGAAGCCTTTGCTGAAAAATTAAAAAATATCCTTGAATACTATAATTTCCAATTGGTGAACTACTACAAAGTAGAACCTGTTGATTATCAAAAAACATTAAATGATGTATTCGCAGTAGCCGATATTATTACTGGCATGGTGGCAGATATCACAACCATCTTAGACACCGCTCGTAAAAATGGTGACAACATCCTATTCGAAGGTGCACAAGGCACCATGCTTGATATCGACCACGGAACCTATCCGTATGTAACCAGTTCGAACACCACAGCAGGCGGCGTAGCAACTGGTTCTGGTTTCGGTCCTCGTAACCTTGATTATGTGTTAGGTATCATCAAAGCATACTGTACACGCGTTGGTGGCGGTCCATTCACCACAGAATTATTCGATGAAACCGGTGCTGAAATTGCCCGTAAAGGTAACGAATTTGGTGCAGTAACTGGTCGTCCACGTCGTTGTGGTTGGTTTGATGCTGTAGCGATTCGCCGTGCGATTCAGCTTAACTCAATTTCTGGTTTCTGCATGACCAAATTAGACGTATTAGATGGCTTTGATGAAGTGAAAATCTGTACAGCTTACAAAATGCCAAATGGCGAAATCGTTGAATATGCACCATTAGCAGCAAAAGATTGGGAAGGCGTAGAGCCAATTTACGAGACCTTACCTGGTTGGAAAGAAAACACCTTTGGTGTGACTGATGTAAATAAATTACCGCAAACTTGCCGTGATTACATCAAACGTATCGAAGAAGTAACTGGCGTACCAGTGGCTATCCTTTCAACAGGTCCAGATCGTGTACAAACTATGATTTTACGCGATCCATTTACGGCCTAAAATAGCATAAAAATAAACCGCACTTTGGCACAGCCAAGTGCGGTTATTTTTTAAGGAGTTTTTGATGACTGAACAAGATATTGCTGACTACCTAAAAAATCACCCTGATTTTTTTATCCATCGTCCTGAACTACTTCAACAGCTTACCATTCCACATAGCCATGAAGAAGGGACAATTTCATTAGTCGAAGCACAACTTGCTCAGCAACGAGAACAAATCAAAACGCTTACTCAACTCCTCGAAAAATTTCATCTGCTTGCTCATCAAGAAGCGGATATCTTCTTTGCTCTTCTGCCTTTGCAGAAAAAACTATTTCAAACAGAAGACTTTATCGTCATCAATGAAAAGTTAGATGAATGGGCAAAAGGTTATGAGCTAGAAGGTGCCAAAATCTTACTTTTTACAGACAGCTGGAAAAAAAATAGCACTATTCCTGAACAACATTGGTTAGACAGAAAAGCCTTTGAACTCATTCGCTTAGAGCGTATGGGCTTACGCCAATTCTATTTAGGCGATCTCTCCAATAAAGAAAAAGCCCTGATGTTCCTTCCTGAAGAGCTCCCTATCGGCTCTGTGGCGATTTGCCGTTTAGGTGGAACACCGCAAAAACCAACCGCACTTTTACTCTTCAAATCTCGAGACACAGACCGTTTCCACAACGACCAAGACACCACATTCCTTCGACATTTAGTTGATATTGTGGAATTGCATTTGGGAAGATGGATTTAAAAGTTACTAATATCAATTAATTGATCCCGCTCACAATTTCAAAAAAATAAACTTTCTTTATTTTTCAACTCTTTCTACAATACCTTCCTTTGTTGTTTGCTTATATATCGCATTAACCAATAAATCAGAAGCTTAACATTCATTTAGAATAAACAAAAAGGAAGTCCATTATGACTTCCTTTTTTGCATTTAAAAAATGTGCGGTCATTTTTAACCGCACTTTCGAGATCATTAAAGAATATTCTTCTCTCCACGAGAAAGACTGATTAACCCTGAACGAACAATCTCAAGTAATGTACTTTCTTCTTTCACAGCCTCAACAAAAGCATCTAATTTGTCTTTTGTACCCGTTAATTGAATAGTGTAAGATTTTGTTGTTATATCCACAATCTGACCACGGAAGATGTCGGCTAAACGTTTTAATTCATCACGTGATGAACCCGTTGCTCGCACTTTCACTAATAACACTTCACGCTCTACGTGATCATGTTCACTCAAATTGATGACTTTAAACACGTCCACTAATTTGTGAAGTTGCTTTTCAATTTGCTCAAGCACTTGCTCATCTCCTACCGCTTCAATCGTCATACGAGAAAGGGTTGGATCGTCCGTAGGTGCTACGGTTAAGCTTTCAATGTTAAATGCACGTTGGGAAAATAAGCCGACCACTCGAGATAATGCACCGGATTCATTTTCTAATAAAACAGATAAAATTCTACGCATTATTCGTTCTCCTCTTGTGGTTTGCTTAAAATCATCTCATTCATCGCCCCGCCGCGAACTTGCATTGGGTAAACGTGTTCGGTTTCATCAACGTTAATATCAACAAAGACCAATTTATTTTTAATGCTGAAGGCTTCTTGTAATTTGCTTTCTAATTCATCTGGTGTCGAAATTTGAATCCCCACGTGACCATAAGATTCGGCTAACTTCACGAAATCCGGTAAAGAATTCATATAAGTTTGAGAATGGCGGCCAGAGTAAATCAAATCTTGCCATTGTTTTACCATGCCTAAGAAGTGGTTGTTCAAACAAATCACCACAACAGGAATACCATATTGTGTCGCTGTTGAAAGCTCTTGGATATTCATTTGAATACTGCCATCGCCCGTTACACAAACCACTGTAGCTTCAGGATGCGCAAGTTTTACCCCTAATGCAGCCGGTAAACCGAAACCCATGGTACCTGCACCACCTGAATTGATCCAACGGCGTGGTAAATCAAACGGATAATGTAATGCGGCAAACATTTGGTGTTGGCCTACATCCGATGCCACATAAGCTTGACCTTTTGTAATGCGATACACGGCTTCCATCACTTGCTGTGGTTTGATGACACCTGAAGTGCGGTCGAAATCCAAGCATTTTTTCACTTTCCATTCATCAATTTGTTTCCACCAATCTTCTAATTGGTTTTGAGGACGCGAACCAATTTCTTCACCTAATAAGCTTAAGAACTCATCCAATACATTTTTAGCGTTACCTACAATTGGAATCGCAACAGGGACGTTTTTAGAAATAGAGGTTGGGTCAATATCAATCTGAATCACTTTTGCATTCGGGCAATATTTATCTAAGTTGTTAGTGGTACGGTCATCAAAACGCACCCCAACACCAAGGATTAAATCACTTTCATGCATGGCTGTATTGGCTTCATAAGTCCCGTGCATCCCAAGCATACCTAAGAATTGTTTATCGGTACTTGGATACACACCTAAACCCATTAATGAAGAGGTAACCGGTAAATTTAAACGTTGTGCGAATTGTGTTAATTCTTCATGACAGCCTGCCGCAATTGCACCACCACCCACAAATAAAACCGGTTTTTTAGCCACTAATAATGCTTTTAACGCTTTCTTAATTTGACCTTTGTGACCATTTACCGTTGGATTATAAGAACGAAGCTCAACAGATTTTGGATATTCGTAAGGATATTTTAAAGTTGGATTTACCGTATCTTTTGGAATATCTACGACAACGGGACCTGGACGGCCTGTTGAAGCAATATAAAAGGCTTTTTTCAAGATCCCCGGAATGTCTTCTGCTTTTTTAACGATAAAGCTGTGTTTAACCACTGGGCGAGAAATCCCCACCATATCACATTCTTGGAATGCGTCACGACCGATTAAGCTACTCATTACCTGACCTGAAATGATCACCATTGGCACCGAGTCAGTATAAGCGGTCAAAATCCCCGTAATCGCATTGGTTGCACCTGGACCAGATGTCACTAGCACACAACCTACTTTACCTGTCGCTCGTGCATAACCATCAGCCATATGTACCGCAGCTTGCTCATGACGGACTAAAATATGTTCAATCCCACCAAGGGTATGGATTGCATCATAAATATCCAATACGGCACCGCCTGGATAACCAAATAAATACTCAACGCCTTCATCACGCAAAGACTGAACCACCATTTCCGCACCGGATAATTTCTTCATATTCTACTCCTAAAACTGACCGCACTTTTATTACTACGATTCGTTGTCAAAACAATGGAAACATCATACCGAAAGAAAATAACTTGTCTAGCATTGCAAAAGTCTAAAAAAACAAATTTAAAAGCATTAAAATCTACACAAATTAAAAAATAAAGTTTTAAATAAAGATTAAAGTAAAAAAATAAAGAGAATTGCATTTTTATATAGAGTTTTATAAAAATAAAAAAATTTTATTCTTTTGTTCAGAAATTTGAACTAGATCACATTTTAAATGTTGTTTTCTCTTAGGAGTGGAAGGAAAAGAATTGATGATAAGAAAAAACCGCACTTGGAAGCCCCAAAGTGCGGTTAGATTTTATGAGTTTTTTAATTAGCCGTTATAGCGTTTGAACACTAAAGTTGCGTTTGTACCACCGAAACCAAAGCTGTTTGACATTACAGTTTGTAAACCAGCATTTTCTTTTGTTTCAGTCACGATATTGCAGCCTTCTGCCGCTTCGTCTAATGTTTCGATATTAATGCTTGGTGCAATAAAGTCATTGTGTAACATTAATAAGGTATAGATTGCTTCGTGTGCACCGGCAGCACCTAAAGAGTGACCGGTCATTGATTTGGTTGAAGAAATAGCAGGGATTTTGTCACCAAATACATTTTTGATTGCACCTAATTCTTTTACATCACCAACCGGTGTTGATGTACCGTGTACGTTGATGTAATCAATTGGGGTATCCACAGTTGCCATTGCTTGTTTCATACAACGCTCAGCACCTTCACCACTTGGTGCTACCATGTCGTAACCATCAGAGGTTGCACCGTAGCCCACGATTTCTGCGTAGATTTTTGCGCCACGTGCTAATGCGTGTTCTAATTCTTCAACCACTACAACTGCACCACCACCTGCGATAACGAAACCATCACGGTCTGCATCGTAAGCACGAGACGCTTTTTCTGGGGTATCATTGTATTTAGTTGAAACCGCACCCATTGCATCGAATTCAGTTGCACATTCCCAAGATAATTCTTCCGCACCACCCGCGAAAACCACATCTTGTTTACCCAATTGAATTAATTCAACTGCGTGACCGATACAGTGTGCAGACGTTGCACAAGCGGAACTGATTGAGTAGTTCACACCACGGATTTTGTAAGGGGTTGCTAAACAAGCTGATACGCTTGAAGCCATGGTTTTAGTTACTGCATAAGGACCAATTGCTTTCACACCGCGTGGACCACGCACTGCATCACAAGCGACTAATTGGTTGTGCGCTGAACCGGTACCTGCACCGATTACAAGACCTGTACGATCATTTGAAACTTGATCTTCTGTTAAACCTGAATCTTCAATCGCTTCACGCATAGAAAGGTATGCATAAGCTGCCGCATCACCCATAAAACGATATACTTTACGATCGATGTGCTCGCTTGGATCAAGTTTGATTGTGCCCGCAACATGGCTACGCATTTTCATTTCAACAAACTCAGGCACTACTTCAATACCAGATTTACCTGCTTTTAATGAAGCCAAAACTTCTTCTTTGTTGTTACCGATACTTGAAATAATACCAAAACCAGTAATTACAGCTCTTTTCATTCTTTATTCCTTATGATTTAGGGGAAATTTAATTCAACTTACAGTTGTTAGCTGAACGCAATTTACTATGAAATAAAAATATTGCAAGCAATAATTCATTTGTTCGACCAGTTAAGTTTTAACCGTCTCAAAATTTCCGTGCTATTATAAAAGAGTTTGATAAGGCAAAAAAGGGCTAACACATGTTCACCATTCAGCACGCAAAAATTCATTTTAACGAAGAGAATACCCCTGTTTCGGATAAATTCGATGACGTATATTTTTCTAATCAAGATGGTTTAGCAGAAACCCATTATGTGTTTTTAGAAGGTAATCAGTTGTGGGAACGCTGGGTTAATTATCAAGAAGTCCACTTTGTTATTACTGAAACTGGGTTTGGCACTGGATTAAATTTCTTTGCGGTGACCACGCTATTCCGTGAGTTTCGTCAGAAATATCCAGATTCACCTTTAAAACGCCTTTATTTTATCTCTTTTGAAAAATACCCTTTGCCACTCGATGCGTTACAACAAGCCCATATAGCCTACACTCAATTTTCTCACCTTGCTCAGCAGTTACAGCAGCATTGGCTTAATCCCATTCAGGGTTGCTACCGTTTTCATTTTAATGAAACCACGTTAGATCTTTGGTTTGGTGATGTGGCTGAAAATCTGCCACAGCTTGGCGATTATATGAATGATAAAATTGATGCCTGGTTTTTAGATGGTTTTGCCCCGAGTAAAAACCCCGATATGTGGAACGAGCAGCTTTACCAGCAAATGTTTCGTTTTACCAAACCACAAGGCACCTTTGCGACATTTACTGCGGCAAGTGCGGTTAGAAAAGGCTTAGAAAATGCAGGCTTTAATATTACGAAACGAAAAGGCTTTGGTAAAAAGCGAGAATGTCTTTCTGGGCAAAAAACTTACGAAAAACTGACCGCACTTTCAGCACCCTGGTTTCATAGTCAGCCAGCCAATCTAAACAAGCAAGATATTGCCATTATTGGTGGTGGAATTGCTTCGCTTTGTACAGCCATTTCATTGGTTAAACGTGGGGCTAAAATCACAATTTATTGCGAAGATGAGCAAACCGCTCTCAATGCATCCGGCAATAAACAAGGCGCTTTTTATCCGCAACTGAGCGATGATAACGATCGCAATATTCGTTTTTATATTCATGCCTTTGCCTATGGTCATCAATTCCTACAATGGGCAATTCAGCACAAAATCGAATTTGAACATGAGTTCTGTGGTGTCGCGCTTTGTGCTTACAATGAGAAAACAGAAAGTAAATTAAATAAAATCGCTGAGCTGAATTTGCCTTCTGATTTATATCAGTCCTTAAGCCAAACTGAATTAAGCGAAAAAGTAGGTTTACCGTTACCTTTTGGTGGTGGTTTTATTCCTCAAGGCGCTTGGCTTGCCCCTCGTCAGTTAGTTCAGCATGCATTTGCCTTTTTGGAGAAACAAGGCGTCCAGATTAAAACATCACAAAAAGTAACCGCACTTTCTCAAACAAAAAATGGTTGGCAAATCACCACAGCTGAAAATGAAACTTTCTGCCATGAAGTGGTTGTTTTAGCAAATGGGCATAAACTCACGGAATTCGAGCAAACACAAAAACTCCTACTCTATCCTGTCCGCGGACAAGTGAGCCAAATTCCGACATCAGAAAACTTGCTTAAACTCAAAACCGTGTTGTGCTATGACGGCTATCTTACGCCAGCAGATCAAGCAAAAACCAGTCATTGTATTGGCGCAAGTCATGTTCGTGATAATGCGACTCGTGAATTTAGCCTAACTGAACAACAAGAAAACCAACAAAAAATTCAGCAAAATATCCCTGAAGAGTGGACAAAAGAAGTGGATACATCGGGTAACCTTGCTCGAATCGGCGTGCGTTGTTCAGTACGTGATCTCACCCCAATGATGGCGGCTGTTCCTCATTTTTCTGCTCAGCAAACACAATATCAAAATTTGTTTAATTTACGACGCCGTAAACAACCAGTAGAACAAGCTGAAAACTACCCTAACCTCTATTTAATCGGCGCATTAGGCTCACGAGGATTAACCTCTGCGCCACTTTTGGGTGAAACACTGGCTTCCTTAATTTATGGCGAGCCCTTACCAATGAGCGAAGATCTGATTCACAATTTGATGCCAAACCGCAGTTGGGTCAGACGCTGGTTGAAAGGTGCAGAGGTGAAATAAAAAAAGTGCGGTTAAAATCAACCGCACTTTTTCTTAATACAAGCTTAAACGTTGTAATCGCTGTCTGGCGATTTCTTTGATTTCATCCTTTTTCGCCGTATTCATAATTTCCAAATAAAGCAATTTGGCCAAACCAATGTTGACTTGTGTTCCAATCCCTTCTTCATACAAACGAGCTAAACGGAATTTTCCTTCATTACTACCCGCATTTGCGGCCTTTTGAAACCATTCAAAAGCTTTGGTAAATTCTTTCTGATTGGTATATATATCTCCTAATGTAAGCATGGCATCAGGATCTTTTGTCGCACTGGTTTCAAATAATTTAATCGCTTGAGCGGTATCTTGTTTCACATAGTTGTTGCCGTTGAAATACATCACTGCCAAATTATTGATAGCCTTAATGCTGCCTCGCTCAGCAGCTTCGCTAAACCACCAATAAGCCAACTCTTTATTTTCATCCACTCCGCGACCTAAATTATAAAGCATCCCTAAATTACTTTGCGCTTGTAAATTACCTTCCAGCGCAAGAGGATACATAATTTCAAAAACGGCTTTCCAATCTTGTTTCTCAGCCAGTTTTTGTGCCTGATCCATTTTTTGCTGATCCGTCATTTGCGCTTTATCGACCAAATCAATGGTTTTCATGGCAAATACTGAACTGCTTAAGGTGAGCGTGGTGAGGACTAAAAGTTTGGCTAATTTCTTCATCTTATAACGTCGCTATCAATAAAATAATCAAAAAAATGGCGGATGTTCCGAATTCTATTAGACCGACTTGCTTCACGGAAAGTTTCTTGGTGGGTAAATAAATCGCACGAATTAACGCCGGCACAAAAGCAAGTGACAAGACATATTGTTGAGTAAACAAGTAACCAAGCACGCAAAGCACATGAAAAATAATAGAGGCTTTGAGATAAAGCGGATTTTTACGTTCACGCATCATTGATTTGACGTAAAGCGTCGTGCCTATAAAAAAGAGACTTGGATACAGTGCTACCCACCAAATTTTCTCGTCAAAAGTGCGGTCAGAAAAATAATAGGATCCCATGCCTGCAAGTGCAAAAATCGCAATACCCGCTAAATCATTGAGAAGATTGCGTTCATCTTTTTTCTTAGTGTAATAGATACTCACCAATACAAAAGGAAACATGGCGGCAATAAAGAAAAGAATTTGCCAATTATAAAAAATGGCAGGAAGCGCAAATAAAAAAGCTGCAACACCATAGATAACGGTCCACTTTTTATATTCCGCCATATTTTTGCCTTTAAAGAGACTAAGCATTGGGTAACTCAGCAAATACATGGTGAACCAAGCTAAAAGCAAAAAGAAATGCGCCCAAACAGGTGAAGCTAATAACATACCGTAAACAAAAGGCAATAATGCCATCACAATAGCGCCATATTGATTCGAAATCAGGAGTTTCATAGTTCTCTTTAGTTGATAAAAATTCTCAGTTATTTTATCCCACAATTTCTTGATTTACAAAGTCTAAAACCGCCTTTAGAATGGAATTATCTTCATCAAAAAGGAGCCATTATGTCGATTCAACGCATTCAACCAAGCAAACGCTTTTCTGAAGTAGTCATTCATAACAATACTGCCTATTTTGCCGGCCAAGTACCGAAAAAAACAGTTAAAGAAAATGCTTACGAACAAACCAAAGAAGTCCTTTCACTGATCGATAAATTATTGTCAGAAATTGGTTCTGAAAAAAGCAAAATCCTTACCACGCAAATCTTCCTTGCAGATATGGCAGACTATGCTCAACTTAACCAAGCATGGGATGAATGGGTCGATAGCCAAAATCCACCAAGCCGAGCAACGGTAGAAGCAAAACTTGCGGATCCTGATTGGAAAGTTGAAATCGTTATTATTGCAGCCGTGTAAGCACAGCTTTTTCAAAATGTGATCAACCGCAAAGAAAGTTTTTCGGTTTTCCTTTACACTAAACACTGAATTCAAAAGAAGGAGTAATGTATGCAATCATGGATACCAGAAATATGGCAAGCCGCTGTGATTGGGCTTGTGGTTGGCGTAATCTTAGGCTATGTGTTATTACGTTTAACAAAAGGGTCTGTTAAAAAACAAGTTCAAACCGAAGCTGAACTAAAAGAAGTAAAAACACAATTAAGCGATAAACAAGCACAACTTGAAAAACATTTCGCAGAAAGTGCAGAATTATTTAAAACCTTAATTGGTGATTATCAAAAACTGTATCGTCATTACGCGGTTTCCTCTGAAGCTTTACTCGGTAATAAACCTGCCAATAAAGGTTTATTTACTCAACAGCTAGTGACCGCCTCATCAGAAAGTAAATCAGAAGAACCACCACGCGATTATTCCGAAGGTTCATCTGGCTTATTAAAAACAGATAAAGAAAACCAATAATAATTAATGGTTGAACAATAAAAAAATCAGGGATTAAATACTTAATCCCTGATTTTTTATTAATGATTACTCAACACTTGAGCCGGTTGTAACTTCGCGGCTCGACTGGCTGGATAAAGACTGGCGAGTAAACTCAATACCAATGCCGCCACGAGAACTAATACAACATCAAACCAATGTAATTCACTTGGTAAGAAATCAACGAAATAAATGCCATCTGATAACAGTTTCTTTCCGAGTAATGTCTCGACGCCTTGAATAATCGGCGTGAGATTCAGTGCAAGTAAGACACCTAACACAATACCAATCAAACACCCTTTCATCCCTGCAAGCAAACCATACCAAATAAAGATCTGTTTAATAAAGCCATTATTCGCCCCCAGGGTTCGCATAATCGCAATATCACCTTGCTTGTCTTTTACTGCCATAATTAAGGTAGAAACAATATTAAAACATGCTACCCCAATTACAAGCACCATAGCGATATACATCACCGTACGAATAAGCTGAATATCACGATACATATAGCCAAATTTTGCCACCCAGTTTTGGATATAAAGCAGTTGAGGATAATCATTTAGCATCGAATAATCCATGTCTTGTACTTTGAATGGATCATCCACTTTCAATTCAACACCGGTAATTTGATCTTCGCGATACCCCATTAATTCTTGTGCTTGAGGTAATGCCAGTAAGGCATAGCTATGGTCTAACTGACCATCTAAACGTAAAATAGCGGTCACTTGAACACGCTCACGATTAGGTTGCGCCATTTGATCTTCGTCATTTGGTTGAGAGATTAATAACGACACCCAATCGCCCGCTTTAACATCTAATTCTTTGGCAATACCTGAACCCAGCACCAATCCGCCTTCTTCTGCGAATTTTTGCCAGCCATCGCCTTCCACAAACTTACTAAGAGAACTCACTTGATCTTCAGCTTGTTTATCGACCCCTTTCACTTGTACAACTTTAAGTTTATTGCCATTTTCAACTAAGGCAGTAAAACTCACAAAAGGTGAAAGTGCGGTAATTTTTTTGTTCGTTTTTAGACGTTCGGCTAACTTCTGCCAATGATTTAATGTGGGGTCATTACCCTGTGGATTTACTGTAATTTCTACATGCGGCACGACAGCCAAAATGCGCGAGTTTAATTCACGCTCAAACCCATTCATGGCACTTAACCCCACAATCAACACTGCTACACCAAGGGCGATACCAATTGCAGAGAATTTTGAAATTAACGCAACTAAAGGATTTTTCTGCTTACCACGTTGATAACGCCAGCTAATAAAAAATGGCGTATTCATTATACACCTTCCTTCAAAATACCATCTTGCATGACTAAACGACGTGATAATTTTTCAGCAAGCCCCATGTCGTGAGTGACTAATAAAAAAGCGATATTTTGCTCTTGGTTAAGTTGTTGAATGAGTTCAAAAATGCTTTCTGTAGTCTTGTGATCGAGATTCCCTGTGGGCTCATCCGCTAAAACTAATGATGGATTATTCACTAAAGCACGGGCAATCGCGACACGTTGACGTTCACCACCCGAAAGTGCTGATGGACGGTGAGTAATGCGATGACTTAATCCCACCGCACTTAGCATTTTTTCGGCACGATCTTTCGCTTCTGTTTTATTTTGATGACCAATCAACATCGGCATCATCACATTTTCAAGTGCGGTAAAATCCGCCATTAAATGATGGAATTGATACACAAATCCTAAATAACGATTACGCAAAGCAGATAATTCATTAGCCGATGTTTTTTGTAAGGATTGTCCATTAATAAACACTTCCCCGCTACTTGGCTGATCAAGTCCCCCTAAAGTATGCAATAAAGTACTTTTCCCTGAACCTGAGCTTCCTACAATCGCAACCAACTCTGCGGGTTCCATAGAAAAAGAAACACCTTTTAACACTTGCGTTTGATTTTCACCTTCTTGATAAAATTTATTGATATTTTCGCATTTTAATAAATAGTTATTCATTTTTTACTCGTTTTAACCGCACTTTAGCAGCAAATCATCTCATTAAAAACTTGCTCAAGTCTATCACACTTTTCCCTGAGCTTAAATTTCAATGCGCCCAAAGCATTCAAATCCCGTTTCAGGAAAATATTTTTTAAGATAACCCTTTAAATAGCCTTGCGTCTCTTGACTAATGATAGGATCGTATTCTGGATAACCGTTATACATTACGCTTAACACTGATACCCCATGAGAACGACAAGCCTCCAAACTTAATAATGTATGGTTTATGCTACCTAATTTTCCCGATGTCACTAAAATCAAAGGGTAATTGTTTGACTGGATATAATCTAACGTCGTCGCATCGTCACAATAAGGCACCATTAATCCTCCCGCCCCCTCCAACAATACATAATCATATTTTTCTGCCAAAAGTGCGGTGGATTTTTCAATAATTTTTTCATTAATTTCTCGCCCCTCGAGCTTTGCCGCTAAATGAGGAGAACAAGGGTATTCAAAAAGATAAGGACTGGTGTCGCCTTGTAAATCTTCTTCCGTCAAATCAATGCCTTGAATCTTTCGATGTACAAGCAAATCATCAGCAATATTTTTACAGCCTGTTTGAATCATTTTTTGTGTAATAACGGAAAAGCCTTGTTCCATCAACTTTTTAGCATAAATGCCTGTTGCAACCGTTTTACCTACATCGGTATCAATGCCCGATACAAAAATAACCTTGCCCATAAATACGCCTTACTAATTTCCAGCACCAGAATAACGTGCGATAAAAAACAATGGATGATAAGTTAACTGCACTTTACCCGATGGCAACCTAAAAGCCTGTAAGTAATCATCAATAAATTTGTTGAGATTTTTTCTTGTCCAATTTTTCTGGTTAGTCGCTGTTACACCGGTATATTTCAGATGTTTGAGTACATCCAATGGCGTATCAAACTCTAGTATTACATTAACATCGTCATGCCATAAAAGATCAAAATCATTGGCTAACCAATTTTGCCATTGAGATAAATTCGGATAACTTAACCCCACATTCGTCATTTGGCGAATCTCCTTTAAATTATCTTCACCAAAGGTCGTAATCGCCAATAAACCATTAAGTTTCAATCCTGTTTTACAATGGGAAATAAAATTAACAGGATGATGGAACCACTGCACAGCTGATGCACTAGCAATCAAATCAAATTGTCGTTGAAAAGGAAAGTTCTCTGCATCACCACAATAAAAATCAAAAGGTTGAATCAGCTTTTCAGCGAGTAGAGCGCGCACATCGCACAAATCATTAAATAACCAATAATTGGCTGAAATCTGTTTTTGCAACAATGCACTCAACATACCAGACCCGCAACCAAGTTCCAAAACGCTATCTAGTGACCCATTTGGCAAATAGTCTTGCAAATGCATCATTAATTTAATATTCATTTTTTGTTGAATTAACGCATGTTCATCATAGCTATTTAAGGCTTTTTGGAAGGCGTGTTTAATGCGCGATTTATCTACGGAAGTTAATGATTCCATAATGCCGACCAGTGGGTAAATCTTGAAAACACATAATGCTCACCCTCTATTTCCTGAACCGCACAACGCAATACCCAATATTGGTGCTGATTAGCCGGCATAAAAATTTTATCGCGAGAACTAATCCATGCATTTGTCCAGTGAATAAGATCTGTGCGTTTATCCTGCTGAATCATCGCAAAAAGTGCGGTGAGTTCTTGATAAATTTCGTTAAATGGTCGTGCATAAAATTGTTGATAACGTTCAAAAGATACTTTATCACCACAGATTCTACGTTCAAACTTTGAACGAGTATTTTCTGCGAGATTCTCTAGCGTACCTTTAAAAATAATATAAGGAATACCGAAGCTATCATCACAAGGTAAACCTGTTCCATTCACTGCTGTGGCAGATTGTAAGGTGATTCCTTGTAATACTCGCTCTGCCACCCAAACACCCATTGACCATGCCACTACACGAATTTGCTGATAGGCAGAAAAATCAAAATCTAACTTCAAATCTTGATAATCGTAGCAAATTAATAAATCATGATCTGTTGGCAAAATCAAATGAGCCACAGCATCAAGAGGTGTCCCCCAGCCAGCAAAATAAACTATTAAATTCTCACCTTGATGATCATAAAATTTCGTTTTCACATTATTCCTTATAAGCATGCCACAAACTGCTTTACTTCATCTATTGTCATATCTGCCGTCAAAGACAATCGTATTCTGGATGTACCTTTTGGTACTGTCGGTGGTCTAATCGGCAAGCAATAATAACCTTGTTCTTGCAGATCTTTCGCCTTGGTAAGGGTTGCTTCGTTCTCACCTAAAATATAGGGAACAATGCAAGTTTGGCTTGGCATTATTTGCGTTCTATGCTCCACTTCTTGGCGTAAAAATGCACTTAACTGATCAAGATGCGTTCTTTCTTTTGAAAGTTGTGGTAATTGTTCAAAAATAAAATGAGTCCACGCCACATTAAACGGCGGAAGTGCGGTTGAAAAAATCAATGGACGCATTTGATTAATTAAACACTCTTTTAATATTTGATCACAGACGACATAAGCCCCCATTGAAGCTAAGGCTTTGCCAAAAGTGCCAACCAATAAATCTATATCAGCTATCACATTATCTCGTTCGGCAATACCTAATCCGTTTTTACCGTAAACGCCTATTGCATGGGCCTCATCCACATAAAGATAAGTATTGGGAAACTGTTTTTTTAATTGAGCAAGATACTTCAAATCAGCTACATCGCCATCCATACTAAAAACCGATTCCGTCACAATAAAAGTGCGGTCAAATTTTCCGGCATTTTTTTCGAGCAGACTCTTTAGATGTTCATAATCATTATGACGATAACGAAAGAACTCACATTGGCTTAAACGAATGCCATCAATCATGCTGGCATGCACTAATTTATCTGCCAAAATTAAACTTTTTGTTGTCGTCAATACCGGTAAAATACCAAGATTGGCGTGATAGCCACTGTTAAATAATAAAGCGCTTTCTCGTTGGAAACGTTGAGCAATAAGCTGTTCAAGATCGGTATAAACAGGAAAATTTCCCGTTAATAAACGAGACGAAGAACTGGTAAAAGAAGGGAAATTATCGCCATATCGCTGTAAAAAAGACTGGCGCAAATTTTCATTGGATGCCAAACCTAAATAATCATTAGATGACATATTCAGCATTTTGCGATTTTCTCGCGTAATATATCGTCCTTGATGAACTAAGTCTGGAATTGAACGATATTGATTTTGCGCGCTAAGCTTTTCCAGTTGCTGTTTAAAAGCATCCATTTTTCATCCTAATGTTCATATTCCTGCGTTAAAGCCAGAATCATGCCTTCCGTTAATTTCTGAAGTTCATCATCTTTAATCACAAATGGAGGCATCACATAAACCAATTTTCCGAAAGGTCGAATCCAAACACCTTGTTCCACAAAACGTGGGACTAAAGTTTTCATATTTACCGCACTTGTCATTTCAACCACCCCAATCGCCCCTAATACGCGAACGTCTTTGACGTAATCTTTTTCAGCTAAAGGCGAAAGCTGTTGTTTTAAGGAAGACTCAATTCGATGAATATTTTGCTGCCAAGGGCTTTCCAATAATAAATGGATAGATTCTGCCGCAATCGCACAAGCCAATGGATTTGCCATAAAAGTGGGGCCGTGCATAAAGCATTTAGCCTCACCGCGACAAATAGTTTGTGCAATTTCAGTAGTCGTAATGGTTGCCGATAAAGTTAAATAACCACCCGTTAAGGCTTTACCGATACACATAATATCTGGCGAAATCCCAGCATGCTCAGCTGCAAATAATTTCCCTGTACGGCCAAAACCCGTGGCAATTTCATCAAAAATTAGCAATACACCATATTGCTTACAAAGCGCTTGCGCTTTCACTAAATAAATTGGTGAATAAAAATACATACCACCCGCACCTTGCACAATAGGTTCTAAAATAAGTGCGGCGATTTCGCTACCTTTTTTCTTAAGTAAATCAGCTAAAGGTTCCATCACACAATCATTCCAAGATTCATTAAATGGAATGTTGGGTTGAGGAAGAAAATATTGTACAGGCAGACTATGATGAAATAAATGATGCATACCCGTGGTTGGATCACACACTGACATCGCATTCCAAGTATCACCATGATAACCAGAACGAATGGTGGCGAATTTTTGCCGTTGTACTTCCCCTTTAGCGTGCTGATATTGAATAGCCATTTTCATCGCTACTTCCACAGCAACAGAACCACTATCAGCAAAAAAGATCTTATCTAATCCATTTGGTAAAATTTGTACCAATAATTGAGCTAATTCCACCGCGGGTTCATGAGTAAAACCGCCAAACATAATATGGCTCATTTTTGCCAACTGATTCTGTGCAGCCGCATTTAAACGAGGATGATTATAACCATGCAACGCCGCCCACCAAGAAGACATGCCATCAATCAAACGACGACCATCTCTTAAGGTTATTATCACTCCATCAGCACGCTCTACCGCATAAAGCGGCATATCAGAAGAAACTGAAGAATAAGGATGCCAAATATGTTGTGTATCAAAAGCTAAAAGTGATTGTTCATCCATCATTCATTTACCATTAAAACTTACTCGTATCTCAAGGCATCTGCAGGTTCTACTTTCGCCGCCCGATAAGCGGGGTAAAGTGTAGAAAGTAAAGAAAGCAACAAGGAAAATCCAATGACAAACATCATTTGAATAAAGGACAATTCTGTCGGCAAGAAAACACCGTTAGGATTGACCGCACTTAAAATTGCCCCAAGGTTTAAGGTAATTAATACGCCCAGTACAGCACCAATCAATGTGCCCACTAGTCCAACCAATAAACCTTGATAAATAAAGATCGAACGTACTTGGGATTTAGTGACACCTTGCGTTTGCAAAATAGCGATTTCTCCTTGTTTATCCACCACCATTAAACTTAATGAGGTCACAATATTGGAAATCGCAACAACAATAATTAGGCTAATCAACAAGCCCATCATATTTTTTTCCATACGAACTGCTTGGAAAAACTCCCCTTTTTGGACACGCCAATCGCTGATATGACTCTCTTTAAAATAACTCGGCAATTCTGTGATTTGGAAAGGATCATCCAGAAATAAACGATAGCCTTGAGCCTCACCTGGTTGAATACGCATTAGGCGACCAATATCCGCTAAATTAGCAAAAACCTCATAGCCTGACGCTTCGCCATAATCATAGTAAATCTCACTCACAGTAAATAAACGCTGCATCGGTACACGACCAAATGGCGTATATTGGCTATTTTCAGTAATCATTAAGCGAACTTTATCGCCCACTGCTAAACCTAATTTTTGAGCCAGATTATCACCAATGATCAACTTAAACTCACCTTGCGGTAAAAGTTGATTAAATTGGCTAGGATCGAAACCTTCCAGTAAAGGATCATCTGAAAAAGACTGAATACCAATTACTTGTCCTGCACTCACGCCTTTTGATGTTTGAAACACAACATTTGTCGTATTAATTGGCACGGCTTTTTGCACAAAGTGCGGCGTATTTTCAAGCATTTTTTCTGCTGAAATAGGCGTTTCTTGGCTAACAATCGCGTGTGGAATGCTCGAAAGCACCTGCTGTTTTTGATAGCCTTCTAATCCATTCATGACAGAAAGCACAATAATCAACGCCATCACACCTAATACGATGCCAAAGCTTGCCAAATTAGCAACAAGTCGCCCAAAACGATCAGCGCTTTTAGCGCGCCAATATCGCAGAGCGACATATAAAGAAATAGGTAAATTCATTATTTTTGATTTAATTGTTGAACGAAATCTTCAATATTTTGCGTCACTTTTTTCGTTAGCGTGGTTACCGCACTATCACTCGCCCAAGCAATATGCGGGGTGATAATTAAATTCGGCATCGTTTTCGCTAATTCAATCAGTGGATTGTTTTTCTCTGGCGGTTCTTTAACTAACACATCTAATGCGGCACCACCTAACTGCCCTGATTTTAATGCGTCACAAACTGCTTGCTCGTCAATCAATGGACCACGACCAGTATTGATTAAATACGCACCTTTTTTACAAAGTGACAAGGTTTCTTGATTGATTAAATTTTTAGTTGTTTCAGTCAATGCACAATGCAATGTCAGAATATCGGCCTGTTTTAGCACCTCTTCAAAAGGTGTGTAACCTTCACGACAAGTTGTGGCATTTCGATGTTCAGCATAAAGGACTTTCATGCCTAAAAGCTCCGCTAAACGTCCTACTTCTGTGCCTAAACAGCCTTTTCCAAACACGCCTAACGTTGAACCTTTAACATCTGTAATGGGATAATCAAAATAACAGAATTGTTTACTCTCAGTCCATTTGCCGGTGATTTGATCGCGTTGCCAGCCAGCCAAGCTGTGTTTTAACGCAAAAATCATGCCCAACACATGCTCTGGTACCGTCGTGGCAGAATAACCTGTCACATTTTTAACTGCCACACCCAATTCTTTTGCTGCGTCTAAATCCACGTTATTGGTGCCCGTTGCGGTGATAGCAATTAATTTTAATTTAGGTAATTGTTGCAACACCTCACGGCTTAAAATCACTTTACTGGTGATAATAATATCCGCGTCTTTGGCTCGCTCAATGGTTTGATCTGCGGAAGTATATTCATACTCTACCCAGTTATGCGGAAAGCTTGGACGAGGAATAGGAATATGTTTCGGAATTGCCGTGCTGTCTAAAAATACGATATTCATTGTTTTCTCCTTTTACAGAACAAAAGTGCGGTCAAAAACAACGCTGTTTTCAACCGCACTTCTCTATTAGATAGACGTATCCAATTCAGGGAAAGATTTCACTAAATCATCAATGGCTTTCATCTGTGAAACAAAACCTTCTAATGCCGAAAGTGGCAATGCAGAAGGGCCATCACATTTTGCCTGATTTGGATTTGGGTGAGCTTCTAAGAATAAGCCTGCAATGCCAATTGCTAAACCAGAACGGGCTAATTCAGTCACTTGTTCACGACGACCGCCTGAAGCAGCACCAAACGGATCACGACATTGTAATGAATGGGTCACGTCAAAAATAACTGGACTACCTTTAGATACTTTTTTCATTACGCCAAAACCTAACATATCTACCACTAAATTATCGTAACCGAAGTTTGAACCACGATCACAAAGGATAATTTTATCGTTACCACATTCTTCAAACTTATCTACAATGTTCCCCATTTGACCTGGGCTTAAGAATTGTGGTTTTTTCACGTTAATTACCGCACCGGTTTTTGCCATGGCTTCGACTAAATCAGTTTGACGAGCTAAGAATGCTGGTAACTGAATCACATCCACCACATCGGCAACAGGCTGACATTGATAGATTTCGTGCACATCGGTAATTACTTTCACGCCAAAGGTTTCTTTTATCTCTTGGAAAATTTTTAAACCTTCTTCCATACCTGGACCACGGTAAGAATGAATTGAAGAACGGTTAGCTTTATCGAAAGATGCCTTAAAAACATAAGGAACGCCCAACTTTTCAGTCACTTTCACGTAAGCTTCACAAACTTGCATCGCCATATCGCGACTTTCAAGCACATTCATCCCGCCGAAAAGCACAAAGGGTTTGTCATTTGCGACATCAATATTGCCAATTTTTACAATTTTATTTTGCATAATATTTCCTTTTTAATGGATGGCATTGGCATCTTTCAATGCTTCGCCTTTCAGTTCTAAAAGTTGAGTTTTTAACAGAGAAGAAGTGGGATCATTTGGACATTGATCCACAAAATATTCTAAATCCTCAATGGCTGAAGGATAAGCGCCCATTTGCGCCAACACTAAGCCACGATCGCGAATATCATAAGGATCTTTTCTTCCCGCTAACAAGAATTGGATATAATTAAAAGCCAAATCGTTTTGCTCTTCACGAATTAAGGCATTCTTGGCGAGCTGACGGAAACGTGCGGTCAGCATCGGAATATCTGCTCGGGCTAAATCCTCTGGTTGAATTTGAGCCCCAAAACCAAAGGCGCCTTCATAGAGTTTTTTCAATTCATCCACTGAAATATATTTTCCGCTCCAAGGATCAATAAATGCTACTTCACCCTCTACTTCTGCACGTAAAATCAGTTGGGTCGGGAAATTCACGGGATAAATCGGTAATTTTAAACTTGCAGCTAAATAAAGTATTAAGGCGCCAAGGCTCACCGGCATGCCTTCACGCTCTTCTAAAACATACGGAAGGTACAAATTGCGGGCATAGAAATAATTGTCCGCATCGCAATGAAAGCCCCAGTCACCGTAAAATAGCTGTAATAATTGATGAATTTTAGCTTTATCATCCCATTCTTCTGGAATAGCTTGGCGAGCTCTACGCACTAAGCTACCTACAAGCCCTCTTATACGAGGCTCATCAAGTTGCTCTTTCTCACAAATGCTCAAATAAAAATGAGTCAGTTCAGCATATAAGGCTTTTTGATCGTATTTCATTACTGCTTCCAATATCCCAACGTTACGCGCTCATTGTCGCCATAATCCCGTATGGTTGCAACCCCTTGCCAATGATTTTGCCAGAAAATTGACCGCACTTCTTCGCCCTGTTTCCAGCCGTGCTCTAACAATAAATAGCCGTTATCTTTTAAATATCTTGGTGACTGCTCAATAAGATGACGTAAATCAGCTAAACCATTTTCACCCGCCACCAACGCCGAACGAGGCTCGAAACGCACATCACCTTGAGAAAGGTGTTCATCAGTTTCATCAATATAAGGCGGATTACTGACGATAATATCAAACTGCCCTTCAACATGTTCAAACCAACGACTCTGCAAGAATTGCACATCAAGCTGATTTTTTTCTGCATTGGATTGCGCTAATTTGACGACATCTGGCATTAAATCAACACCAATAACATCCAATTGAATATGCTTTTTTTGACAAATAGGAAAAAGCTCAGAAGCCAACGCCAACGCAATAGCACCCGTGCCTGTGCCAAGATCAAGAATACGAAAGTGAGGTGGATTTTCTTCCAGTTTTTCTAACGCAATTTGCAATGCTTTTTCTACGAGAATTTCGGTATCAGGGCGAGGAATCAATGTTCCTTCAGATACATTTAAAGGCAAGGACCAGAATTCTTTTTCACCGAGGATATAAGCGATAGGTTCGCCTTTTAAACGACGATCTAAAAGTGCGGTCAATTTTAACCGCACTTTTTCATCAATTTCCGTCTCATCGAAAGCTAAAATTTGCGTTCTCGATTTGCCCGTTGCGTGTTGCAGTAGCACTAACGCATCAACTTTGCCATTCTCTGGCGGATTTACCTGATTTAAGGCTTGCACAGCATCGGCAAGCCATTGTTGATAGGTCATTAATTACTCTCAGATAACGCCGCTAATTGATCTGCCTGATATTCAGTGATAATCGGCTGAATAAGCTCGTCAATTTTGCCGTTCATCACTTCATCTAAGCGATAGAGCGTTAAGTTGATACGGTGATCTGTTACACGACCTTGTGGGTAGTTATAAGTACGAATTTTATCGGAACGGTCGCCTGAACCTAATAAGTTACGGCGGGTATCTGCTTGCTCTGCGGCTTGACGTTCTTGCTCCGCTTGAACAATACGTGAAGCCAATACAGACATCGCTTTAGCTTTATTTTTATGTTGTGAACGCTCATCCTGACATTCCACCACAATACCTGTTGGAATATGGGTAATACGTACCGCTGAGTCTGTGGTATTAACGTGCTGACCGCCTGCACCAGATGAACGGTAGGTGTCAATACGTAAATCTGCTGGATTGATTTCAGGCATTTCAGATTCAGGTAATTCAGGCATAACGGCAACAGTACAAGCAGAAGTATGAATACGACCTTGGCTTTCTGTTTTTGGTACACGTTGTACACGGTGGCCACCTGATTCAAATTTTAACTGACCATACACGCCATCACCGCTTACTTTCACGATCACTTCTTTATAACCGCCCTGCTCGCTTTCATTTGCGCTGAGCATTTCAACACGCCAGCGTTTACTTTCAGCATAACGGCTGTACATACGGAATAAATCGCCGGCAAAGATGCCCGCTTCATCACCGCCTGTTCCCGCACGAATTTCTAAATAACAGTTATATTCATCATTTGGATCTTTCGGTAATAAAAGAATTTGAAGTTGTTGCTCCACTTCTTCAATTTCGGCTTTGGATTCTTCAATTTCCATTTCGGCCATTTCTTTCATTTCAGGATCATCTAACATCAATTCTGCTTCAGCAATGTTAGAATTAAGCTGATTCCAACGATTAAAACATTTCACCACATCTTCAAGTTGTGAATATTCTTTAGAATACGCACGGAATTTATCCTGATCCGAAATTACCGACGCATCGCCTAGCAATGCCTCTAATTCTTCATAACGTTCTTTTAAACTTTCAAGTTTTGCAATAATAGAATCTTTCATATTTTTATAAAGTTAAAGCCAAAAATAAAATCGGCCTATTTTAGCCGATTTTAAGAAAAATTGACAGACGCAAAATTTGCCTAAAAATGACCGCACTTTAGATGCGAGTAACATCAAATTTCGCTAAATCAATTCGATCTTCTGTGCCATAAAATTGAGCCAAGGCATGACGCAAGGTTTCGGCACGTTTTGGTAAGCCTTTTTCTGCATAGGTTTTTACTTGTTCATATACCGCTTGCTTAAATGGTTGCGTATCGCCTGGATTACCATTCAAATTATCCGCACTGGCAAAATAACGAAATCCCGCCGCAGTGGCTAAAATCCATTCCAATGCTTGAGGCTTCACTTCCACCTTTTCAAAATCACGCTGACGATCTTCTGAACGCCCATCCGGCTCATACCAATAGCCAAAATCTTCTAATTTACGGCGTTCTTTCCCCGCCACTAACCAATGGGCAATTTCATGTAATGCACTGCTGTAAAAGCCTCGCGCAAAATAAATCGCGTTATAAGGCACTTCATCATTTACGGGTAAATAAATCGGTTCATCACCGCCTTTAACCAATCGAGTATTATATTCTTCTTCAAAACATTGATTAAAAATCGCAATGATGTCCTCAAGTTTATGTTCCATGCTTTCTCCAAATAAAGCGGTTGTTCATAATTATTATAAAAAAATGTTATTAATGTAATAGTCAAGTATGAAGTAACCCAAAATCCTTAGTTCTATCTTCATTATATTCAAATAATGGCGACTTAAGATAATTCTCTACCAAACTAATAATACTTTTTATTGTATTTTTTTGTGTGGTCATAAATCCAATAGGCAATGTAACAGGATAAGTCGATAGTTTGGTATGGTAACAAACCACAGCAAATTGATCTTCTAGAAATAGAATTTCAGTATTTCCATTTAAAAAACCTTCACAGAATCCATAAAGTTCTTTATCTGATATACCCCTAAACTGATTTAGCCATTCTTGTTTTTCATGGCGATTTCGTTCGGAAGGCAAAGGTAGGTATAAACGGAAATCATAGCCATTTTTTTGTTTATCTATTAGATTTTGAATTTTGTCATGAATTTTCCGTTGTTTTCCCCAGTAAATATCGCTTGGAGCCAACCAATAGAGTTTTTTAGATGATTTTTTGTTTAATTTATCTAAAATTTTATTGATTTGTTGGAACAAGGTTTCTTGATGATAAATTTGCCCTAGAAAATACAAGCCATTTTGTTGTTCATGCTTCTGATAAACTTTTAAATATTCGTTAAAGTCCAATGTTCCGCCGAATAGCACTTTCAAAGTATCGTCATCACTAATTTCTGCCATACTATTACGCAGTTCACGCAAATTATCATGATGACCAAATCGCTCCAGTTGTGCAGTAATGGCTTGCTGAATATTTTCTTGGTGAGTAACTGTCGGTACATCATGGCGTTCTTTAGCTTCGCCTGTTTCAGGCAGCAATTCAAATTGTTGCGTAAAACGGAAATAATCAGGCACGCCTTTGAGTTCAATAGCATCAATTTTATACAAAGAAATATCTTTCTCATCTAAATTGATGATGTCATCTTCCATTAGCTGCCGAAAGCGATTTTGAAATGTTTTTCGTGCAATTTCACTACTTTCTGATAACACTTTCGATTCGACAACTAACTCTATGGCTTGCTGGCGATTTTTATCACAGTCGTTTTTTTTCAGAAAATTACTATCTAATAATTCCATACGATATTCACCACCACATTCTTTTAAAGTGGGAATGTGGGGAGAGTCTTGGCTGTCTTGAAACAGTCTCTGCCCTTCTGCCGATAATGCAATCAAGCCGTCATCCTGCCAAATAATCCATTTATGTTGTTCCAAATCAGCGAGGGCAACTTCGGTTTCGTATTGGTTAAATCCTAAATATTGGGCAATTTGTGCAGGTTTGCATGGCGTGATTTTTAATAAGCGAAGCAAATATTCTCTCACAAATGCCACGCCTTTATCGCTCATATAGGAAAACACAATGCGAAAACGCGGAGCCTTAACCACAAAATCAATTTGATTGTAAGTTATGTTTTGTTTACTCATTTTTCGCTCCGTTTTTTAATATCTTAATTGCGTAATCTTGCGGATTATTTTGCTTTTGTATAAAACGTAAAACTTTTGCCAATGGAGTTTTGCTGTTTTTTGGGTGTTCCCACATGGTTTTTGCTCCAACAATAATAAGTTTATCCATAGCTCGAGATAGGGCTACGTTAATACGGTTTGGTAGATGCAAAAAGCCTGTGCTACATGCTTTATCATGACGAGTTAACGACAAAATAATCACGCGGTTTTCTTTTCCTTGATAACTATCCACGCTGTCTATTTTAACTAAACGGTGGAAATTATCGTTCCAACTGTTTTGATTAAACAAATCGCGAATCAGTTTTTTCTGTGCGCCATACATACAGATTACGCCGATAGCTTGTTCATTTCTTGCCAAACAATTTCGTATTATTTCACTGTTTATAAAAGTTTTGTCATTCTGAAAACTTTGCAGCAAGCTAATAATTTCTTTGGCTTCGGCACGATTGAATAAACTACCTTTTTTTTCTTCTTTATGATACGCATTCGGTAGTGAAGTCGTATCCAACCACGTTACGCAAGATTTGAGTTTTTCAGGTAACTTAGAATAAATATTTGGCACATCATTAGCGGTTTTGCCGTTTTCCAAAACATTTTCATAAAAACATTCTGATACCAAACTGCCAATTGCTGGAGCCATACGGTATTGTGTTTTGAGTGTGGCGCAAGTTTGCTTTCCATATTCGGATAGGAAAACGCGTTCAAAATCACTCCCTAATGCTTGGTCTAATTCCTCACCGCGCTTGGAAATCCCTAATCGGCGGGCAAGTGCGTTTTTATGCTCTTCTGAATACAAAGGCGGTAGTTGTTTATGGTCACCTACAAGCAAAATACGCGTACCAGACTGCATGGCAATCGCCAATTCACTGGAAATAGAACGTGCGGCTTCGTCCACAATCACCCAGTCATAAAGATTATCGGCAATGCCGATATGGCGTTGTCCGATACCTACGCAAGTGCCAATCACAAGCTGACGGGAACGAGCCAAAAATTCATCATAATTGGTGCGTTCGTTGGATAGGGCTTCCAGCATATCTTGGGTTAAATCAATCAGTTTACCTGCTTGGATATTTTCAATCGGCTGAATATTATGTTTATGATCCAATTCACTGATAAATTTCGGCAGAATCTCGTCAATTTCAAGCAATTCACGCAACCCCATTTCTTGGGCTTGTTCTTTAATGCTTTTTTCTAATTTTTTGCGTAAGCGTTTTTCATCTTCATCAATGTTTTCATTTTTTGATGAATTGACAATTTTTTGATAACGGCGGATCTGTATGCCAATATCAAACGCTAATTCGGCTCGCTCGCGCAAATATCTTTCAGGCAGGCTCATGCTACGACCAAGCTGACAGATATTGCTAATCTTGTTTACATTTAACTGAGCTCTTTTTTGCCCGACCAAATTGGGTGAAAAGACATCTTCCAATATTTCGGAATCGGCAATTTCGCGATTACTAAACCGCACCAGTTGCAAGTCTGTTCCCAAACGCTGACAGTGTTTACGGATACGTTCGGCAGCAGTATTGACTGCTTCATGTGATTGGCTGACCAGTAGAATATTCCGCACCTTTTGCACATCAAATAAATAATGTACAAATGCGGCAATAAATTCTGTTTTCCCTGTTCCCGGCGGACCTTGTAATAAAGATAATGGTCCATTGGCAATCAAACGTTGAAAGGCAATACGTTGTGCTTCATTAAGGCTTACATTTTTTTCAGGCTGGTCATAGCGTTTAAATTCTTCATCGCTGACATGAATCTCATATTTTTCAGACGGCAAGTTGCAATGTTCATCAAAATAATGCACTAGATTTTCCACCGCACTTTCACCGTCTAAAATACGTTGTAATGCGTTTTTTCGACGGGTATAAGAAGCCTTGTTCTGTTTACTTTGCAAATAAATAGGCGTATCTGCTTGAATATTATTTGCATAATTGGTCAAACTTTTGGATTTGATGTGTAATTCATTCAATTGACTTTTAGCAATATCTACCACACCATATTTAAAGGTTCTTTCTCCATCTTCACTTTTCCCAATAGCTTCAACAACTTCATCCCGTTTGAATTGATCTAGTGGACTGATTTCACCATCATAGGGAATATAACAGCCCCCATTTTCTGTTTTTTGCAATGCTTCGCTGGCAGTAATAGAAGGTAAAGCTTCGGTTTCAGTCTCTAAAATTGCCTGCCAAAGTTTTTGAATACTAGGGCGTTGTTCGATAACCGGCACTACAATTTCAGCATCAACAATCTCAGTTTCAGAAACTTCAAATTTTTCAATATGTCCTTCTTCGGGTTGTTTGGAAATATGTTTAGTAATAAATTGGTTGATAGTATGGATAAACTGCTCGTTAGTTTTTAGTGAATGGTTTAATGAAGCCATTTCACTATAAGAACCATAAGTGATATTTAAGCCCAGCGTTAGGCTCATTACACTATTATCTCTATCTCGCTTGCTAATGTAATCACGGCTAATCGGAGCTAACGCATGAGTAAATTGTTTATCTTCTACTGAATAAAATGCTTTTAATACACCGCCAAAACCGATAAATTGCACCAGTACATCACCTTGCTTGCTCTTTTCAAATTGAACAAACAATTCACCATTTTCAGGATGAATTTCAATCGATGGAAAAGGTTCGCGCCCGCCCACTGTAATATCAATAATTGGCGTAGCCGGTTTGGGATTGAGAGCCTCTTTAAAACGTGCCAATGAAATAAACGCAGTTTGGCTATCTGAACATTCTTGCTGTACGGCTTTGGAAATATCAGCAAAACTTTCAGACGGCCTATTCCATTCAACACCCAATAATTCGCACGCCATTTTCATCACGGCAAAATTATCGCGTTGTTTCTCGGTAGGATGATCGAATTCCGGCGAATATTCGGTATTGAACTGGCTTTGCCCACTTGGCGAAAAATCCAATATATCCAAAATATGCAGTTGAACAGAATCATCTTCAATCGTTACCAGCACATTGTCAGGTTTCAAATCACCATGCGTGAAACCCAAACTGTGCAAATGCTCAATATTTTGAATAAATTGATGGATAAGAGCCTGTTTTTGTTTATCCAATAAATCAAGTTTGCAAATATCTTGCCAAGTATGCCCGTCAATAAAATCACTCACCGCAAACAGACAACCTGATTTTTTTGCAATACCGAATTCTCGGATTTTCGGTACATAATCAGGCGACAAATTTGCCAGTTTTGCCATATTTTCCAACCAATTCAAAACCACTCTGGCTTTTGAATTATCGGTTTGCGGGTCTGCGTTCAGCCATACTTTAACCAACAAACCATTGGAACGGTAAACTTCTTTCTCACTGGTTTCTAAAATAAAATTATCATCTTCACGATAAGCACGGGAATGGTTGATGTCATGTGTGAATGGCGCTAATTTTGTAAAATCAAATGAAAAATCCACCGCCTGTTCAGGTTTGGCTTGATTAAATTTATCTAAAAAATCCACCGCACTTTTAAAAGGTATATCAGACAATGCCTCACGCAAAATTTCAGCATACCATGCGGTTTCATTTGCTAATTTATTTTTCATTTCATCAAGACTGACTTGTGAAATGCGCTTAGCCTGAATGATATGCCATGCTAAAACTGCCAAAGAACGTAGGTCATATTGGTATGGTGTGAGTTTGATGCCGTCAGAAAGTGGAAAATGAGATTTTGCCAAATCGCCGGAGACTTCCAAAATCTCACGAATGTCGCCAACCGTTTCTTCAGATGAAAAATAGGCGGTTGCAAACCCCGATAGCGTAATTTTGTCATCTGCCGACAGCCAAATGCTGTGATTGCCCAAATCACGATGAGCAATACCGATTTTGTGTAACTGGGCAAATTTATCCAACAATAATTGCACTAATCCCAAACGGCGTTCCGTACTTAAATTTTCACCATTGCATCCGCCGACAAATTGGTCAAAACGTTTCTGTTGTGGAAACAGCTCAAATAAATCAATATGTTCCGCAGTGATTTCACCTTTTTGCGGCGGGGTAGATTTGTAATTCAAGCAAGCGTGATACAAGTCTTTATTTTTTAATTTAATATGGTGCAATACATCGTATTCACGGCTGACTAGGCGATAACGCCCGTCAGGTGTTTGAGCTTCAGAGCGGTTGATTTTAGTGAAATCCCAACGGCGTAATAAGGCTTGGTCTTGGTGCTTTTTATTTTCGGTTTGGGCAAGATATTCTTGATAAATATGTTTTGGGTGAGAAAAAATAGGCGTGTCTTCTGCATAATATCCGTCAATGCTGATATTTTTCGGTTTAATGGTATTACTGCCAAAGATTTTTTTATCAAACAATTCAAAATCCTGGTTTAAAGTTTTGCTATCAGGATGTGGACGGAAGCGTGCGTTAAATTGTTTTTCATCTTTTAATTGCAAAAAATCAGCTAATGTTACAACGTGCAATTTTTCATTGTCCGGTAGTTGGCTAAAATCTGCATTGCCCGTCATTACAATCAAAAAATGGATCTGCGGACGAAAGCCTTTATTGGTAAATTGTTGTTTGAATTGATCCAATTTCTTTTCCAGCATAAATTGTTTGCTTCGAGTAATAGAAACAGGAGAACGCCCCATATTTTTATCGTTCAAATACCATTTATCTTGACGGCAAATAATTGTTCCATTCCAATGTTTCAATTCAATAATCAGTACATTGCAATGGGTAACAATAACTAAATCAAACTCACCTTCTTTACGTTCTTTCACATCAGCAAAACGAAAGCCCGAGTATCCTTTCCAAGGAAAAATTGATTTGAGGGATTTTAATGTGTCAAATCCCTGTCCTTTTACTTTCTTGTTATTTTCAGAAGCTTGAAAAGCCTGTTTGATTTTTTCAATGGCCTCAACCTCATGTTGAGTTAAACCTCCGCCCCAATCTTGTACTTCCATTATCGCCATAACTATTACCCTATTAGCATGATTAAATACTGTTATTTTAACATGTTATAGATTTTCTTGATATATAAGACTTATATAGAATCCTTACACAATTCCATTTTAGAAATTATGGAATCACATTTATGAATGTGTACCTCAAAGTATCAAAAGGTAAATTGCCTGCGATTGCTGTAATTGATCCATTTGGTGCAGTGAAAGAGTAAACGTCTGGCGTACTACGCAATGTACAATCGCCAGAAACCAACACCGAAGATTTCTCGACAGCGATAGATTTTTTAGGCTCTTTAGATAATGTCAATTGTGATGAAATCGGGATTTTTAATGTATTCAGCTGGGGCGGATTTATCTTGAATGCAGCGGAGCGGTATCTAACCCACGCATAAAAGCGGTGGCAGTCAACATCCCAATGCTCCTGGCATATACAGGGCACATAGGCGGCATCACCTATTATGCGCCGAGGGGCAATATTGCCATGTTTTTAGACAACGATGCACAAGGTCTAAGCTTAATTTATATGGGTAAATTTGAAGGTGATTTAACCGCTCTTGTGAAATCCAACCAAATTAAATTTGAACGGGAGGAATAATAGACAAACAAGCCTTTATTAAATTTTGCCGCCAAGGCAACGCCTTTGATGCGCGTATTCCCGAGTAGATTAATCCTCTGCTGGAATGCTCCTTTGAGGCACAAAAAATCACCCAAAAGCTCAATAGCGAATTTCACACCCAAGCGGAAATTGTGGCACTTTTTCGTGAATTAACTGATTTACCAGTGGACGACAGTTTTATTTGCTTTCCACCATTTCACACAGATTTTGGCAAAAACATTCATATCGGCAAAAACGTGTTTTTCAATACAGGTTGTTCTTTTCAAGATCGTGGTGGTATTTTTATCGACGATGGCACAATGATAGGCATGAACGTCAATATCGCCACGCTCAACCACGGTTTGAGTTTGGACACACGCCCCATAACTTACCCCGCGCCTGTGCGAATTGGCAAAAATGTCTGGATCGGCTCAAACGCGACCATTTTGGCAGGCGTAACTATTGGTGATGGTGCCGTAATTGCCGCTGGTGCGCTAGTGAATAAAGACATACCGCCCATGGTTGTGGTCGGCGGCGTACCCGCGAAGGTGATTAAGGAAATCAAATAAGTGCGGTCAGATTTTTAGGTGTTTTTAAATCTATCTTTAATCTACATCTATTGAATATCCCCTTTCGGCGCATGCCCGAAATACCGTTTGTATTCACGACTGAATTGACTAGGTGATTCGTAGCCGACTTGGTAAGCGGCTTCGGTAATACCTCGTCCTTCTTGTGCGATCAGTCGTCTGGCTTCCATTAGACGTAAGGATTTTTGGTATTGCAGCGGTGAAAGGCTCGTTATCTTCTTAAAATGACTATGAAAGCCAGATAGCGACATACCACATAGATTTGCCAAGGTTTCCACGGTGATGGTTTCACTAAAATGTTGTTGCAGATAGTAGGTGGCTTGGGCGATTTTTTTGGTATTTGATCCATTGCTTACCATGGCTTTAAATTTGCCACCTTGTTCGCCTGTAAGGAGTCGATAATATATTTCTTGTTGGATAAGGGGTACAAGAAACTCAATATCTTTTGGATTTTCGTGCAAGAGTAATAAGCGTTCAACAGCATTTTTGAGAGATTCATCCAAATGCCATTGTGCAAAACCCTCGTCGCCCTGTTGGACATCATCTGCAAGGTTTGGATTTGCTAATAAAATCTTGCTAACGCTTTCAATATCAATTTTCATCGACATCACTAAAAACGGCTTTTACGGCTCTGCATATTTAATCTCGCCACGCATCGGTATGTTTACTGGGCAAAACATAAAATGTTGATTATCAAATCGGTAGCATTGTTCGCCTAGCTGCACTTCATGTTCTCCGCTTAACACGATGCAAATGCTCGGCTCTTGAATAATACCTTCGTAACAAAATGGTTGATCTGAATGGCGAAGAAATAAGCCTTTAATCGATGATGAATAGAGTTCGTTATGTGGAATAACCTTTAATAATCGTTCTATCATTTCAGTTGAGAACATAATTTTGTAGGAATAGGCAAGTAATTTGGATAAATCATATAACACTTAATATTGCCGTTCAATATAATGAACTCACTTTCAACGGCGGTACGCCAAACCATATTAACCAACATTAAATGAGGAAAACATTATGAAAATTTTCTACAAAACATCAGCAACAGCAACTGGCGGACGTGATGGTCGTACCCAAGTGGACGACGGTTCAATCAGCTTTGATTTGGTTTCATTTCAAAATGACGGCACCGGAGCTGATGAAAAACACCAACGCGCCGAGTATAGCAAGCACCGCCGCACCGACGAAAAACGGCCGCATGGGGTGGGTGAAAAACTTATTCATGGTTTGGCTTAATTCTGCATGAAGATGCTTTCGGATATGGATTTATTGGGCGGACAGGGTTGTATCTTGTATTGAAGAAGCAAGCCGAAGGTTTGTCAGATACTCAAATGCCCGTATCATTCATATTATTGATATTATTGTTTGAATTGTATTATTTTCAATAATAATAAATAACCCTAAACCAATATAAATAACAGCCATTATCCAACGACTAAACTTCTCTACAATTTCACCAACACCTGAAATATTAGCCAATCTTTGTGCTGTATATACTAAAACAAAAATCAATATTAAAAATACAAGAAGAGTAACTAATAAGTCGACAAGATCTAAAGTCACAAAGTAAGGAACAAAAAGTCCAATATTATCTGCACCACAACTAGCAACTGTAACCAAAGCAACAATACCGACTAATTTTGACAACCCTTTTTCATCCAATTCTTTTTTAGCTCTTTTTTCGCCCTCACAATCGTCGTAAATAGCAACTTTAATACCTAAGTAAATCGGTATTAAACCTAATAAACCCAACACCCATTTTTCCGGAACATAATTCAAAACAAAAGCTAGAAATAAACTAACTAATATTAAAATTACAGAACCTAAATATTGTCCGATATAAATATCTCGATATTCTTTTCTAGTATTTGCTCTAGCAAAAAATATAAATAGTATTACCAACAAATCTACTGCTGTAGCAATATATAAAACAGCAGCAGTAATCACAGTCGAAAACATAAAGCACCTCATAATGAATCCCCTGCCCCCTTGGCACCACGGCTTTTTCAAAAACCGAATCGCGTTCGGATAACAGATTCGTATCTTTCGCTAAAGAGTCAAGCCTGCGGCTTGCTTACCCTCTCCCTAGCCCTCTCCCACGGGGAGAGGGAATTGGGCTGTCGAGCCTGAACATTTTCAGGTTTACCTGACATCTGATTCCCAATTCTACGGCTCTCTGATTTTGAGAAACCTGATCCCCTTTCCCCGTGGGAGAGGGCTAGGGAGAGGGCAACGAACCGCAAGGTTTGTCAGAAATTTAAATTCCTATCACTCATAATAATGAATCCCCTGAAACTCTCTTGCCACCACGGCTTCTTCAAAAGCCGAATCGCGTTCGGACAGCGGCGTAGGCAGGGTAATCATGTTTTGCACGTTCATGCCCTTAGTGGAAAGCAGCATGATTTCATGGCTCAGGCGTGCGGCTTCGAAGCGGTCGTGCGTTACCAGCATACACGCCATGCCCTGCCGCTCGATTTTTTCCACCAGCATGGCGACCAAAATATCGCGCAAATCGCGGTCCAAACCGACGAACGGCTCGTCCAGCAAGGCAAGGTCGCAGCCGCACAGCAGCAGGCGCAAAAATGCTACCCGTTTCGCCATGCCGCCGGACAATTCGGTCGGATATTTGTTCAAATCGCCCGCAGTCAGCCCGACTTTCGCCGCCAGCGCGATGATTTCGCCTTCATCGGGTTTGTCCATAAAAATAGCGATATTCTGCATCGCGGTCAAGTTTTCCGGCAGGCGGTTTTCCTGAAACTGAAAACCCGATATGATTTCAGACGACCTTTTTATCGTTTCGTTTATATTTTACTTTTGAAGATCTTCCAATTCTTTTTCACTAAAGCGGGCTTGACCTTTATCTTCACACTTGAGTAGCCGCCAAACAGTATCTTCCCGAAAAATGGGATTGCCGTTCTCATCCCTCTTGGCACTAACCTGTTCGGCAGGCAGAAGTTCTCCTCGACTGATTGGTTTTCATGACCGATAAAGTTATCAAAGCCGTATTTTCCTAATAATATTAGTAATAAGCAGTATTGCTGATTTCATAACGTTGATGGAGCTTAGCATCTGGCAATACAAATTTTTGTCCATCTTTTTGAAGATATGCTTCGGTTAATTCAAAATGATCATCAAATTTCAATTTCAACGTGGCAAACTGATTTATTGAAGGTGTACTGATATTGTGCGCTTGATTCCTTCCGGGGAATGCCTGTTGAAATATCTTGTATAACCCGTTTAGTCGGGCATCATCATATATGATTTTATAATCATTCTGTTCTTGTTCTTCAGTCTTAAATGGATGCAATCTGATGCCCCACCGATTACCCGTTTCTTTGTCTATTAACCATATTCTGATGTAAGTTGGCATCGCCTTCATTGCCTTCTTCTCTTCTTCTATCCTCTCCTTACCGATGGCCGTCCAGCGCTCCGTATTAGCGAATTCCATATAATATTCGCCGTTCCATTCCCCCCCATCCACTTCAACTTCCAAGTTCCATGGATATTTTGTTTGCATTTGTTTGTACCATTCTGCACTGACGTTTTTGGATCCAGCTATATAAGTGTGATAGAAATCGGGGTGTTCTTTACGTACTCCATCTAAGTATTCAGCCCTTCTCTTAGGGTCATGATAAAACTCAACATCGTAATACCACATTTCATTAAAGTGGTGTTTAGCAGCCTCTTCTAAAGAAGGTACAATTTCTCTTGCTTGCCAGGACATTAATTCCTTATGAATAAAAGTGCTGGTCAAATTCAACGTAACCCAACCACCAGGAGCAACAGCTAATTCAAAATTATTGGGAGATTCATATCGCGGAGTTTCAGTATCCTCTACTGCATTATTAAATACCCTGTAACTTTTTGCCATCATAGGACGTATCTTGTCTGTAGGAAGAGCTTCGTCCAGCTGATAAAATTTATTTTCAAACCGGGATAAATAGGTAAAAGTTAACCTTTCGGGAAGTAAATCAAACTCTGCCGTTCTTCCTAAGTATCCTCCTCGACCCCAGATAGAGCCTGTACCAAAGAAGTTTCGCAAGACCGTTCCGTTCTGCAAATAAAAATCAGAACTGTACTTATTAGATACGTCTACCGCATATGCTCCCAACGTCAAATATGAAGAATTTTCTGGTGTGGCGTTAACCAATATAGCCTCCGCCATCTTAACACCCCAAGCCATGCCTTTTGCCTGCTCGGGATTGCCGTTGCCTTCAATCATTCTATTTAATCCTATGTTTGCCAATACAATGCTGAGGTAACCTGCTGCTACTATTCCTAAAAGGATATTTGTTTTCTTGTGTTTCATTCAGACGGCCTTTTGACTATCTTATTGATTCCAATAAAGATACGAATTAATGATATCAATCCAGTATCCGTAAATTACCCAAACATTGAGCAGAATGAAAACAACTGCACAATATTTCCAATGACGGTTTTGATACATTCTGATAATGCAGTAGGCATTGACAATCAAAAAGAATGCGTATTTGCCAATTTCCTCCCAAAGCACCTGAAGACTTAATATCATATATTCCATATTACCAACCATTTAAATTTTTCTAGGTTCCTAATCATTAAATTAAAAACAATTCTCTCCGTTTTTACATAGATATCTAAATTATTTACATTTTTAATGATAAACCCATATATCTACCTTTGATAATAATTATAGAATATGCAATGCTACCAGACAATAAGGTTTGCGGAAATGAAAAGGTTCAACGAATATTACCGTAAAGCCTGTGAGCGCGTTGGTGAATTAGAATTAAAAAAATTGGCATAATAATTAATTTTGACATAAAAAAGGTGAGCAAAATGCTCACCTTCTAAACCAATATTTTGCAATTAACCAAACACTTTTTCCAAGTGGTCTTGGTAGTCTGCCAAGTATTGTTCAACTTGTGGATTTTTAATCACATCGTTACATAAGAATGTCGGCAGACGGGTCAAACCGATGAACTCGTTGAGTTTGTGGAAGTGCATGTATAACGCATCCACGCCTTTGCCTTCGAAGAAATCGCCTTCACGGGTGAACGCTTCAATCGGCGCATTCCAAGTAAGCGAAAGCATGTGTTTTTTGCCTTGCAACAAGCCACCTGTGCCGTAGCCTTCAGTCGGATTGACACGATGGCGACCATCACTATGGTAAAGTTTGCCGTGTCCAGCGGTTAATACTTCGTCTATGTATTTTTTCACTGTCCAAGGTTCGTGCATCCACCAACCTGGCATCTGCCAAATCACGGTATCCATCCACAAGAATTTTTCGATTTCTGCTTCAACATCATAGCCGGCATCAATCACGGTTTCTTTTACATTGTGTCCAAGTGCGGTCAAAACTTCTTTCGCTTTTTTGTGAAGTGTGTGGTTTAACTCACCATGTGAATGACCAAACTCTTTTCCACCGTCTAGTAATAAAATATTCATTTTTTCTCCTTTAGCTGATAATTTACCGATTACTAAGCACTTTACTAATGCAACAATTTTACCAATCAATAAGCGCCAACTATTAAACGTACTACTCAATTTCGAAAGTTTGATAGAAGTTAAAAGCGCAATAAAAAAGCCTTGAAGTCATTATTTTCAAGGCTTTAAAGTCTTTCATAGGACTTGATAGGTTTATTTTGTGGTGGAGCTGGCGAAAACTGATCTGGATAAATATCACTTTGTTTTTAAAAGAAATATTTAATGGTTAAAAATAGTTTACTACCACGCCTACTACCATAAAAAAACAAGACGCCAATTCAGATGATCTTTTGCCTTTTAGGGCGACGATTATATCATCAAAATTTGCATTTACTTGCGTTATTTTGCGTTGAAGGATCTGAATAAAAGGATCCGAAAGGCGGTAGATCTGAAAAGGCTTTGCAAAGGATCTAAGTTTGCGTTGAAACACACACATTTACTGTGCGGGCGTGGCGAGGGTTTGACTGCGATTTTTCGTGCGTGCATTTGGGCGAAAAATCGGGTTAAAACAGGGCTTTAAAGTTTGTTTTATTGATTGATTTGATATAATAAACTAGGGCAATACTAATACTATACAAGACAAAAACAGTTACTTGCGCAATAAAAAAAACCGCATTTCTGCGGGCTGTTTATTTTAAAAGGATCTATTGTAGTAATTTGTATTCAGTAAACGTGATCACTTCTTCCCCTACCCAATTATTTATCTCTTTTAAACGTTCTTGCAATGGGATGATTTCATTAATAAAGAATACTCGCGTTGCTTTCTCTACATCACCAAAACCGCCAGTGTTATTAGGTACAATTCCCATTAATTGCGGTGGTACACGATGGGCCGCCAATACATCATCACGGCTTGCATTTTTTATGTTTAAAAAGTCATCTTTTGCCACTGCATCAGACAATGGAATGACTTGCATCCCGTCTTTCTTGCCGTTAGGAATATACACGAATAAATTCTTAAAGTTGCCAGTGCCTTTTGTTTGACGGATTTGTGTTTTGATTGCTTCAATGTCGTCTTTGTTTTGTGTTGGGTCGGTCATGTAAATAATCGAACCCGCATGCGCACCGTTCAAATAATATTTGCGGCGAAACAATGTTGCACTTTCATTCAAGAAAGCTGATTGTAATGCCGCTAAATATTCCGGCACGCCGTAAATTTCTTGGTTCACATCAGGGTTGATCAGATTAAACACTGCATCTTTCGGGAATTCATATTCATCAAAGCCATTAACTATCTGATAAAAAATGCCTTTCTTCACGCCAACGCGCATATATTTTGCAAGGGGCGATTTTAACGCAATCACTTTCCCGAATGTGTTTTCAACTTTTTCAAGGTAAGCATTACCGAATACTAAGTAATCTTGCACCAGTTTTTCTAACTGCGTGCGTGGTAAAAGTGCGGTCGTTTTACAGGTAGAAAGCAAAATATTTTTCTTCACCGTGATCGCACTGTTGTGATGGGCTGAGGCATTTAAGGCTTTAGCCAAGTAACTTAAATTAATTGGCGGATTGTAATATTTTTCATACATCAACACGCTTTCGAAATAATTCAGTACTTCTGCACGGTCAAGCACCGGAATAGGTTCACCAAAGCTAAATGCCTGTGCTTGATTTCCAGTAGAAAGTGCGGTAGATTTTTTTGTGTTTTTGCTCATTGGGTTATCCTATTCAAAGGTAAATATTGTTGATTTGTTGCTTGATACATCACCGCCTAAACCATAAGGCACATTTAAAACGCAGTTCATGATTGCCCATGATAAGTCGCCGTGGCTTGCATCTTCCGAACGGTCAGAAACATAAGTAATCTTTCCGGTTACAGTAATGCGTTTTTTCACAGTCATGAAACTGGTCACAATATCATTGTCGCCACTGTCGAATTTCAAGCGACGTTTTTGAATCAGATTTTGGGTTTTCAGAACCATCTCATTTTTCAGGTCTGCGTTATAATCCAAGCCTTGCACCATCGGATAGAATTTCTTCACTTCTTGGAACACCCCGGAACCCATTCCCGTTTTGTCAATCACAATGCGAGTCACATTGTAATCATCGCAAAACTGTTTAATGCGGTTTGCTTGTGTTTCGTAATCCATACCGTGAAAAGTTTGTTTGTGTAAAACGCGATAATCTCCCCCTTCCACTTTCGGCGGTGCAACAATCACTAAGGCTGCACGGTCGCCACTAAAAGCAGGGTCATAGCCTAACCACACTTCTCGATTGCCAAAAGGTCGTTGATAAAATGGCTTAAAATCGTGCCATTCTTCTAGGCTGTCAACTTGACAAAGTTGCAAGTCGGCAAATTTAAAGGCAGAACTGTTATCATCAGCAAACTGGCACAGAAAAAGCTGTTCAAATTCTTCCTTGCTGTTTTCTGCTAACAAATCTTCAATGTCGAACAAATTGCAACCACCTTCTAAAGCATCATAAATCGTCACAATCTGTTTCCACTGACGGTCACCGCAAAGTTTCCCCATGCCCAAATTTTCATGTGAAATATCAATTTCTACTTTTTCCGATTTCGCCCGTCCACGATTAAACGATTTCCCGGAAAAGAACGCATAGGCAGGATGGGTGATTGTCGAAGGTGTAGAAAAGTAGGTTTGCCGATAAATCTTTTGGGCCGCCATACCACTGGCGACTTTCCGCATCACATCAAATTTCGGTATCCAAAACACCTCATCGAAATACAAGTTACCGTGGTAGGATTGTGCGGTTGCAGAATTCGTTCCCAAAAAGTATAACTCCGCGCTATTTGGCAGCTTAATAGTTTCTCCTTTTAATATCACATCTGCGGTTTTTTTCGCATATTCCACAATGTAAGAACGGAACTGCAACGCCTGCTTTTTACTAGCTGAAAGAAAAATTTGGTTATGGCCCGTCGTCAGCGCATCAATAAAAGCTTCATGGGCGAAATAGTAAGTCGCCCCGATTTGTCGGCTTTTTAAAATATTTCTAATGCGGTTTTCTTTCGCTTTATACCAAACACGCTGATAATTAAACATCCCATCAAGAAAGCCATTAATCAGCAATTCTTCTTGTTCCTGATCAATGGCATTCGGTTCAGCTTTCTTGCGGTCGCCCTTGTTGCGGTTCGCCAGTTTCGGATTTAAATCCACTTCATTGCCATCGCCGAAAGAATATTTTTTTACTCTCGCCATGCGTTCCATTTGTCGCCCGAGCAAATCAATTTCTTTATAATCTGAACCGCTCTTTTCTTCTTTCGCAATCAGCAAATTTAATCTTGTCTCAAGTGCTAATTCCACCCGACCGACAGGCGCAATATCGTCCCACTTTTCTCTGTCTTTCCAACTGGCAATCGTTGATGCAGGAATATCAAGCTGACGAGATATTTCAGCGATTTTATAACCACTGAAATACATCTGCTGTGCTTTACGTTTGATTTCCGCCGTCAATTCGGGGGAAGGTTGATTAATAACTTGTTCGTCCATTCCTAATCCTTTCTATTTACAACCGCATAATAGAAAGGAGGCGAATGTTAGTCTTTCCGCTTGCTCTGTGAATCGGCATACAACAAAAGCAACTCATAGACCACCAAAATTAAACCTTTCAGAATAATGGCAATCTTTGAGCCAAACCAACCACAGAAAGGACAACCAATGGCAAAAAAATCTAAATGGGTCGTTGTCGCAACCGAAGGTGCAACAACTGACGGCCGCACAATTCAGCGCAACTGGATTGAAGAAATGGCCGAAAGTTACGATCCGAAAAACACCTACGGCGCACGCATCAACCTTGACCACATCAAATTTTCTATCTATCTCCCTGAACTTGCCAATGCTCACTGTTTTGGCGACGTTTTAGCAATTAAGGCAGAAGAACGCGAAGATGGAAAATTACAGCTTTTAGCAGAACTTCAACCAACTGACGCACTCATTGCCTTAAACAAAGACGGGCAAAAGGTTTACACGTCCGTTGAAATTGACACCAATTTTGCAGACACAGGCAAGGCATACTTAGTCGGTTTAGCCGTTACGGATAATCCGGCAAGCTTAGGCACTGAAATGTTAAGTTTCTCGCACAATGGCTTAAATGCCCGCAAATTAAAAGCGGACAACATTTTTACCGCTGCCGTTGAAACGGAATTGGAATTTGTTGAAGAAGCAGAAAAAAGCCCATCTGTGTTGGAAAAAATCAAAGCGTTATTTGCGAAAAAAGAAAAATCGGATGATGAACGCTTTGCCGACCAATCCAGTGCCATTGAGCTTTTAGCCGAGCAACAAAAGGAAATCTTGGAAAAATTGACCGCACTTCACGGCGATTTGGAAAATCAACAAGCCGAAATTGAAGAAATGAAAGCGGGCAATGAAGAAATCCAAGCCACGTTTGAAGAACTCAAACAAAAGCCGGCACAAGCCGAAAACTCCCGCCCATTAGTTTATGGTGAAGAACCAGAAACTGACGGCCGCTTCTTTTAATTTATCTTAGGAAAAAACCAAATGAATAAATTTACCCAACAAAAATTCCAAGCTTACATTGCAGGCGTTGCACAAGATAACGGCGAAGATGTGGCATTTGTTGCAAATGGCGGACAATTCACTGTCGAACCAACAATTCAACAAAAGCTTGAAAACGCAGTACTTGAAAGCTCCGATTTCTTAAAACGCATCAACGTTGTGATGGTGCAAGATATGAAAGGTTCTGCATTGCGTTTGGGCGTGCTTTCACCAGTTGCAAGCCGCACAGATACCAACACCAAAGCACGTGAAACCACGGACATCCACAGCTTGCAAGAAAACTTATATTCTTGCGAACAAACCAACTTTGACACGCATTTAAACTATGCAACGTTAGACAGTTGGGCGAAATTCCCTGACTTTGCGGCACGTGTTGGCAAGCTTAAAGCAGAACGCATTGCATTAGACCGTATCATGATCGGCTGGAACGGCACAAGCGTGGCAGCAACAACCAACCGCACATCAAATCCATTATTGCAAGATGTGAACAAAGGCTGGTTGAAACAAATCGAAGATAAAGCAACTGCGCGCGTAATGAAAGAAGCGAAAAGCGGTACAGGCAAAATCGAAATCGGTGCAGGCAAAGAATATAAAAATCTTGATGCATTAGTTTATGCACTGAAAGAAGATTTCATCCCTGACCAATACCGCGACGACACAAAACTTGTGGCGATTATGGGTAGCGACTTGTTAGCAGATAAATACTTCCCGCTAATCAATCAAGATAAACCAAGCGAGCAAGCGGCAGGCGATACCATTATCAGCCAAAAACGTGTTGGCGGTTTACAAGCCGTAACCGTGCCATACTTCCCGAAAGGCACTGTATTGGTGACATCACTCGACAACTTGTCAATCTATGTTCAAGAAGGTCGTGTTCGCCGTCACTTAAAAGACGTGCCGGAACGCAACCGTGTGGAAGATTACTTGTCATCCAATGAAGCTTATGTAGTTGAAAACTACGAAGCCGTGGCGATGGCGAAAAACATCACCATTCTTGATGCACCAACTCACGCGTAATCACAATGCGACCAACTAAACGTCACTTTCTCGAAGTTTCTGCCGCTATCGCTAATGCGGCAGAAACCGAAGATCTAAGCGACTTCACGGAATACGAAAAAATGTGCCGTATTCTTGCGCGACATCGAAAGGATTTAAAAAATATTCAATCGACAGAACGCAAAGCCACATTTAAAAAGCAAATTCTGCCTGATTATCTGCCATGGATTACAGGGGCGCTATCTGCCGGAACAGGCAAACAAGATAACGTCTTGATGACATGGTGCGTATGGGCGATTGACTGCGGGGAATATCACCTTGCCTTGCAGATTGCGGATTATGCCGTGTTCCATGATTTGCGTTTGCCTGAACCGTTCACACGAACACTTGGCACATTATTGGCGGAAGAATTTGCCGACCAAGCAAAAACCGCACAAGCCGCCAATCAGCCATTCGAAGTGTCGTACTTAGAGCAAGTACAACGCATCACCGCTGAATGTGACATGCCAGATGAAAGCCGTGCGCGATTGTTGCGTGAATTAGGCTTGTTATTGGTTGAAAAGAATCCTGAACAAGCCTTGCAATACCTTGAACGTGCTTTAGGGTTAGATCAGAAAGTGGGCGTGAAAGGTGACATTAAAAAATTACGCAAAAAATTAAGCAAATCCGATGAATAATCGGATTTGATAACGAGCAAACCACGCACCCGCGGGGCGGATAAAAGCGCGGTCAGGTTTCTTTACCTCTTTTCCTGATTGTTGCTCTTTATCCTCACCCCGCTTTTTTATAGGTAGATTTTATGTCAGACGGTGCAATCTCAATCAAACTCGCCCCCGATTATGAAATGGGCGCAGTGCAAAAACAACTGGAAGATTACGGATCAGGCGAAGATATTATTCGAAACGATGATTTTTTCCCTGACATTTCTCTTTCTGCTTTTCGCAATCAATATCGTGCAGACGGCACAGTTACCGAACAACGCTTGCAAGATGCATTGATTGAAGCCATCGCCAGTGTAAATGATGAATTATCTACATTCAAAGCACAAAGCGAACATCACTTCCTTGAACAAATCCCCGCACCATCAGTCAACGGCGAAAGCGTGTTGATTTATCGCTATAAACGCGCGGTGAATTGTTTGGCACTGGCTAACCTTTACGAGCGTTACGCAAGCTATGACAGCACCAATGATGGCGAAAAGAAAATGGATTTACTCAAAGACAGCATCAACGAATTAAGACGAGATGCACGCTTTGCCATTAGCGACATTATCGGCAAAAGACGGGTCGATGCGGAGTTAATTTAATGAAAATTCACGCACAACAAAATGACAACTTGGACGCCATTCTTTATCGCTATTTTGGCCGCAGTGAAGGGCTTTTAGAAATTGCGTGCGAATTAAATCCGCACTTAATGGATAAGCCCGTCATTCCCATCAGAACACCAGTAATATTGCCTGAGGCTGACACTGAAAAGATCAGCGTGGCAAGTGACACTATACAACTTTGGAGCTGATATGCACGACACACCATCAAGAGCATCTTACATATCAGGATTATTTGCCTTCTTCATCGGACGCATTGCGGATATGTTTTCAAATGTAAATTGGGCTGACGTCGCATCAGCAACAGGTATTGTGATCGGCGTCTCAACATTCCTTGTAAATTGGTATTACAAGAAAAAAGATTTTGAATTAAAAGAAAAAGAATTAAACCAACGGAGCCATCACCATGATTAAACGAACAGCAAAATATGCATGCAGTGTAGTGGCGATTGTAGGATTGGCACTCTCTTTACATGGGAATGAAATTAGAACATCAGAAAAAGGCTTGCTATTGACTGGCAATGCCGAAGGATGTCAAAGAGTGCCATATAACTGCCCTTCCGCTGTATTAACATTCGGGCTAGGAACCACTGATGCAGTCGAAAAAGTCATTCCACATAAAGTCTATACAGATGAAGAAATCGCAAATGCCTTTACAAAGGGAATTAAACAAGCCGAAAAATGTGTGAATACGTATGCAAACGGTCAAGCCATGCCGCAAGGTGCATTTGATGCCTTAGTGTCAATTACCTTTAATGCAGGATGCGGGAACTTAAAAAACAGCACGCTTTTTAAAATGGCACGGAAAGGATATAGCAAAGCTATGTGCGGTCAATTTGAACGATGGATTTATGCAAACGGCGTTCCACTGAAAGGCTTAATTGAAAGACGACAAAAGGAGAAAGCATTATGTTTGGGTTCTTAACGAAAAAAGAAAAATACATTTTATTGGTTGGCCCGCTCATGCTTGTGGCGATCATCCTGTTTCAAGGATGGCAAGCCAACCACTGGCGAGCCGAAGCGGCAAAAGAAGAACAATTAAAACAACAATGGGAAGCGTCTTACGTTGCTTTAAATGAAAGCGTGGATAAATTCAACGAACAACAAAAAGCACTCACGGAAGCCGTTAATCAATTAAAAATCTCTCAAACCAAGCAAACACAGGATTTAAAAAATGCACTTAAAAAACACCAAGATTGGGCTGACACTTTTATCCCTGATGATGTTGGCGGCGTGTTCAACTCCGAAAATCATTAAACAGCCAATTTTATGCCCGCAAGTTGCAGAATGTACGCCATTTGCCGCCACAATTAAAACAAACGGCGATTTGGCTAATGCTTATCTACAAAGCCAACAAAAGCTAAGTGTGTGCATTGTTGAAAATCAAGCATTGAAGAAATGTATTGATGAATTTAATAAACAGGAAAAACAATGACCGATCAATTTGACCGTGCGCAAGAACTCGAACAAATGACACGTGACATTGCGTTACAAAAACACCGCACTTTTAAAGCAGTAAGTCGCCTTTATTGTGAAGATTGCGATGCGCCCATCCCAGAAAAACGCCGCCAATTAATTCAAGGCGTAACCCGTTGCGTGGATTGTCAGCAAAAATACGAAATGCAACAACGGAATTTCAGAAAATGAGAAAAACAACACTTTATCTCGCCATTGCCGCGTCATTGCCGTGTTTAGCAAATACGTACACCGTACCATTTAGAGATGGCCCATTTGGTAAATATTCAAATTACCCTGACGGAAGAATAACAGAAGTATGCATTCATCAAGTAGGCTATTTGATGACGGACACTGGACATTTGATTGTTGCCGTAGATAAAGACAGCCGACCATTAATTTGCAGAGATACGCAAAATGAAAAAACCAAACCAATTGCGCAAAATCCTTGAGCAAAGTCACCAAGACTTTGTGAAAAATCCTGACCGCTTACAGCTTTATGTTGACGGCGGTCAAGTTGTTGCAACTGGCAGCACATCACTAAGTTTTGAGTATCGTTACACGCTAAATATCATCATCACCGATTTTGCCTTTGATATTGCAAGCCTAATCGTGCCGATTAATGCGTACTTACGGAAAAACCAACCTGAACTATTCGAAAATCCGCAACGCCGTGAAAACGCCTTTAAATTCCAAATGGATTACAACAATAACAACACGGCAGACGTATCTTTTGAAATCCAACTTACCGAACGCGTTGTGGCAAAACAATTGGGCGAAAACGTGCAGATGACTTACGCCACAGAACCAACCGCACAGGAATGGGAAACATTAAACACATTGAAAGTCTATCTTGAAAAAATAGACGATGAACATTTGATTTTCAAAGGCGGTGAGTAATGGCAACGGTGGAAGAAGTCCAAGCGAAATTAACCGCACTGATTAATAATCTCTCACCACAAGCCCGCCGCCAGTTGGCCCGCAACATTGGGCAAGCTTTACGAAAAAATCAACAAGCCCGCATCGCACGTCAAGAAAACCCAGACGGCACAGCATTTGAGCCAAGAAAACCAAGGAAAGAATTTGGCAAAAAGAAAGGCAGAATTAAACGAAAAGCCATGTTCGCTAAACTTCGCACCGCCCGACATTTAAAAGTGCGGTCAAACGGTAACGAAGTTTCAGTGGGGTTTAATGGCTCAAGTGCCGCCATTGCTGCAGTGCATCAATACGGTTTAAGCGCTAGCCCATCTAAAAATAAAGATTTCAAAGTGCAATATGCCCAGCGTGAATTACTGGGCTTTTCGGAAAGTGATGTGGAGTTGATTGAAAACTTAATTATTGAGCAATTAAGTCTTTAGATTGTGATTTTAATTTGATGTGCTTGCGAATAATGTGAATCCAATAGCAATACACTGCAAGTGCTGCAACACCAAGGAAAAAGTTGATTTCAGCAAGCCAAAGCACCGACCCCATCATCAACATATAAAGAAACAGAACAGGCGCGGCAATAATGCCAGAAACTAACCAAGGCAATGCAATCAAACCGAAACCGACAGCGAGCCCAAGAGCACCAAAAGCGAAGATGAGCAGAAAAAGAATTGTGATCATATAGCCCCCTTTGTTTTGGTACATTATTTAATCTTTCTTTCTGAAAAGTCAAGAAAAAGCGAGAAAATATGAAAAGTTTAGAGTTGAAATTTGTTTTAGATGCAGTAGATAGGCTCACCACGCCATTAAAAAGCGTACAAAAACAGCTTGATTCTTTGCAGAAAAAAGTAAAAAACACAACAACCGAGCTGAATAAATTACAACAGCAAGAAAAAACCGCTAATTCATTTAAACGATTAGAAAACGCACTACAACAAAACAATCAAAAACTTGTAGAAGCGCGAGAAAAAGCGAAGAAATTAGCCGAACAATTAAAAAATACTGCCGCACCGACAGCAGCATTAAAAAGACAAGTCGAATCCGCGCATAAATCAGCACACCGATTAGCGCAAGCACAAGAACATCAGCGGAAAAAACTGAACGAATTGCGCCAATCACTAAGACAAGGCGGATTTGACACGTCAAAATTCAAGGAAAGCCAAGAAAAACTAAAGCAAAAAATTAAACAATCAACGGCGGCAATCGAAAAACAAAATGCAGCAATGGCAAAGTTGCATCAGCGACAAGCAAAATATAAATCTTACCGCGAAAGCGTGGATAATTTAAAAAATAAAAGCGACCAGTTACGAACATTCGGACAGCGCTCAATAATAGCAGGAACAGTGACAAATGCGCTGTCAGGTGTCATGCTTAAACCTGCACTTGACTTTGAACAAGACTTTTCGCGCGTGCAAGCATTAACAGGATTGAGTAAAGCGAACCCAGAACAAGCCGCCGCGCTTGAACGTTTACGCAATCAAGGGATTCATCTTGGTGCGACAACATCATTTACATCGGGTGAAGTCGCACAAGGTCAAGGCTATCTAGCCATGGCGGGTTTTAATGCTGACCAAATCGAAAAATCAATGCCAGCTATTTTATCTATGACGAAAGCCGCAGGAATAGAAATGGGGCAAGTGTCTGATATTTCTTCAGATATTTCCTCAGGTTTTAAAATTTCCGCTAACGAAATGGGTCGGGTTGCGGATGTACTCACAGCCACATTTTCTGGCTCAAACACTACCCTTGAAGGCTTGGGCGACACAATGAAATATCTTGGACCGATTGCCACGGCAACAGGCCAAGACTTTGAAACCATGTCAGCAATGGTCGGCTTATTGGGTAACGTGGGGATAAAAGGTACACAAGCCGGTACATCGTTGCGTTCTGCTATGTTAAGACTTGCCGCACCACCTAAACAAGCCGCAAAAGCATTGAAAAGCCTAGGTGTGTCCGCCAAAGATAGTCGTGGAAATATGCGCGCTTTAACTAATATTTTGATAGATGTGGAGCGTAAAACCGCCAAAATGGGAACCGGTGACAGAATGGCATATTACAAAGCCATTTTTGGCACTGAAGCCGCAACGGCAATGGTTGAATTAGTCAAACAAGCGGGCGTAAATGGTATTCAGGAATTTACAGATAAATTAAAAAATTCTGCGGGTAGAGCCGAACAAGTTGCGCAAACAATGGCAGATAACTTACTCGGTGACATTAAAAACCTTGAATCAGCCCGTGAGGCTGTCGGCATTGCTATTTATGACACTATTTCTGACGATATGCGCGCCAGTGTTCAATTAATCACTGAAATGGTGCGAAAAGTCAATGAATGGATAAAAGCAAATCCAGAATTGACCGCAAAAATCGTTAAATGGGGCGCGGCAATGGCAGGGGCGGTCACGGCACTCGGCGCATTGAGTCTTTTAACAAGTTTTGTGTTCTACCCAATCGCAAGGATTGTTCTTGGATTGTCAAAATTGGATGTTATTTTACCTAAATTTATGGGGAAAGTTATAGATGTCGGCGGTGCAATCTCAAGATGGTTACTTTCCCCTCTAAAACTTCTGCCTTATGTTCTGTCACTTGGCGGCGCAGCTTTTATTGGTGCGGGACTCTTAATCTATAAATTCTGGAATCCAATCAAAGCCTTTTTCGGCGGTTTTTGGGAGGGCTTAAAATCAGGTCTCGCCCCCGTCCTTGAAAAATTCCAACCGCTTGGCACCGCATTTAGTGTCGTCGTTGGCTGGATTGAAAAAGCGGTGAAATGGTTTACTGATTTATTGTCTCCAGTACAAAGTACTAAAGATGATTTAGATGCTGCAGCCAGTGCGGGTAAAAAATTTGGCGAATGGATAGCAGCAGGTATTGATTTTGCGCTCAAACCATTACAGCTATTAATGGATGGCATTAAATGGGTAATCGATAATATGCCAGGTATTCAAGCGGGAGCAAAAATTGTTGAAAATGCCAAACAATCAAGAAATGAAGAAACAAATAAGGTTATCAAATCAGGAAGTATAACTGAAAGAACACTCGATGCACTTTCTGATTCGAATATGTATTCTTCAGGGGGCTACACTGGCAATGGTGGCAAATATGAACCCATGGGCATTGTCCACGGGGGCGAATACGTGATGACCAAAGAAGCCACATCACGCCTTGGCATCAATACACTTAATGCCCTTAATTACGGTAAACAAGCACTGATTGCGGGCGGTTTAGGTATCAGCGTTGCAACTGCCGCCCCTGTGCAAGTTGATACTCGTGCGCCAATTTCTGCTCGTCCAGTGGTGACGCAATCCAGCCAACCAATGAGCGTAAATATCACCATCCATGCCGCACAAGGCATGGACGAACGAGCCATAGCACAACAAGTGGCAAAAGAAATACAACGCATCGAAAACCAACGCAAAGCAAGAGCGCGGAGTTCTATGTGGGACAGAGCATAATAAAAGGGCGCAAGCCCTTTTTTGTTACCTACTATTCCACACGCCACTACACTCGCCACATCACACAATATTGCCAACAATAAGGCATATTCTTTAATTGTGAATGCCTATGTCTGCTGAATTACAACGAAAACTAGACAACATTATCCGCTTTGGGGTGATTGCTGAAGTGAATTACGCCACCGCACGTGCTCGCGTAAAGAGCGGTGATATTCTCACAGAGTTTTTACCCTTCGTTACATTTCGAGCGGGCACAACTAAAACCTGGTCGCCGCCTACAGTGGGCGAACAATGTGTGATGTTATCGGTTAGTGGCGAATTTACTACTGCCTGCATATTAGTTGGGCTTTATACACAAAATAGCCCAAGCCAATCGCCCGATGAACACGTAATTGAATTTGCTGACGGTGCCAAAATTACCTATAACCAATCAAGTGGTGCATTGGTTGTGACAGGTATCAAAACCGCCAGTATTACTGCCGCTAATCAAATTGATATTGACTGCCCTACTATCAATATCAAAGGCAATGTGAATATTGACGGCTCTTTATCAACCTCAGGCACAAGCACCACAAAAGGCAATATCAGCACACAAGGCAGTGTGACCGCAAGCGGTGATATTAAAGGTGGCTCAATTAGTTTACAAAACCACGTTCACGTTGAACAAGGCGATGGCCAACGAACCTCTAACGCGAAGGCATAGCATGAATCGATACACTGGCGAAAAATTAAAAAACGAAAGCGACCACATTAAACAATCCATTGCCGATATTTTGCTAACGCCTGTTGGCTCGCGCATTCAGCGGCGTGAATATGGCAGCTTAATCCAAATGTTAATAGACCGCCCAATTAGCCACACATTGTTATTACAACTAGCGGCTTGTGCCGTCACTGCAATTAATCGCTGGGAGCCACGCGTACAGATCACACAATTTAAACCTGAATTGGTTGAAGGTGGCATTGTGGCAAGTTATGTCGCACGCAGTCGTAAAGATAACCAAGAAATGCACAACGAAAAACTATTTTTAGGACATAAACAATGAGCGAATTAGTCGATTTATCAAAACTAGATGCACCGAAAGTGCTAGAAGATTTAGATTTTGAAAGTTTGCTCGCAGACAGAAAAGCGGAATTTATCGCGCTTTTCCCACAAGATGAAAGGGAATTTTGGCAAGCACGATTAAGTTTAGAAAGTGAACCTATCACGAAATTATTACAAGAAGTGGTTTACTTACAGTTGATGGAAAGAAACCGCATCAATAACGCGGCAAAAGCCACAATGTTAGCCTATGCAAGCGGTTCAGATTTAGATGTGATTGCAGCCAATTACAATGTGAAAAGACAAGTCATTCAAGAGGCGAATAATAATGTTACGCCTCAAATCCCCGAAATTTTAGAAGATGACACCTCATTAAGATTGCGCACGCAATTAGCCTTTGAGGGGCTTTCTGTGGCAGGTCCTCGCTCTGCTTATATCTTCCACGCACTCTCTGCACACCCCGATGTTGCAGATGTGTCTGTGGCATCACCACAGCCAGCCAATGTCACCGTCACGATTTTAAGCCGTAATGGTCAAGGCGAGGCTGATGAAAGCCTTTTAAATGTAGTTAGAACAAAACTCAACGATGATGACATACGTCCTATTGGCGACCGCGTTATTGTCCAAAGTGCGGTGATCCAATCCTACGAAATCCGCGCCAAATTACATCTTTATCGTGGCCCTGAATACGAGCCAATCAAAGCGGCTGCATTAAAAAAATTGACCGCTTACACCAAAGAAAAACACCGTTTAGGGCGAGACATTAGCCTATCGGGTATTTATGCCGCATTACACTTGGAAGGTGTACAACGGGTAGAACTTATCTCGCCTACCGCCGACATTGTGCTACCAAGCTCAAAATCAGCCTACTGCACGGCAATTAATTTGGAGATCGTGACAAGTGATGATTACTAATCATTTACTGCCGATAGGTTCAACTCCATTAGAAAAACGTGCGGCAGAAATTCTAAAAAGTGCGGTAGAAAATCCTATTGTTATTGCAGATTTAATCAACCCTGAACGCTGTCCTACTGATTTACTGCCTTATTTAGCTTGGGCGTTTTCAGTGGATAAATGGGACGAAAACTGGACGGAAGAAGTTAAACGCATTGCGATTAAACAATCTTATTTTGTGCACAAACACAAAGGCACGATTGGCGCAGTAAAACGTGTAGTTGAGCCAATAGGCTATCTCATTGAACTGAAAGAATGGTTTCAAACTAATCCGCAAGGCACGCCAGGAACATTTAGCTTAACCGTAGAAGTGTCTGAAAGTGGCTTGAATGAACAAACCTATAACGAACTCGTGCGACTTATTAACGATGTTAAACCCGTCTCAAGACATCTCAATCAGCTCGCTATCGCAATCTCACCAACAGGTGCTCTCAGAACCTTTATTGGTCAACAATGTGGTGAAATCATCACTATATATCCACAATAGGAATATTTATGGCATCACAATATTTTGCAATCTTAACCGACTACGGAACACGTGCTATCGCTCACGCATTAAGCCAAGGGCAACCGTTACAACTCACCCAATTTGCTGTAGGCGATGGCAATGGGAAAGCGGTCACACCAACGGCGAGTGCAACAGCTCTCGTACATCAAACGCACATTGCGCCAGTCAGTGCCGTCTCTCTCGACCCTCGCAATAATAAACAAGTGATCGTTGAATTAACCATCCCTGAAAATGTCGGCGGTTTTTATATCCGAGAAATGGGCGTATTTGACTCACAAAATAAACTCATTGCCTACGCAAACTGCCCTGAAAGTTTTAAACCGACAGAAAGTAGCGGAAGTGGTAAAGTCCAAGTACTACGGATGATCTTAAAAGTAGAATCCTCTAGTGCAGTGACATTATCCATCGATAACAGTGTGATTTTTGTCACCCGCCAACAAATGGCACCAAAAACCATTACTGCCACAACGCAAAATGGATTTGATGAAAGCGGGCACAGCCACGAAATTAATAAAGCAAGCACCACACAACAAGGTATAACCCAACTCACCAACGACACAGGACTTGAAAGTGAATCTCTTGCGCTCACCGCAAAAGCTGGGAAAAAACTCGCGCAACTGATTGCGACGGTGCAGCTTGCGTTAAATAACTATATCCCTCTTAACAAACGATCATCCGCAGTCAATAGCAACGACGAAAATAATGTAGCAACATCAAAAGCGGTCAAAACTGCTTATGACAAAGGCGTGGAAGCCAAAAATGCTGCAGATAATGCTCAACGTACAGCAAATGACGGCGTATCAAAAGCGACCGCCGCACAAAAATCTGCTAATGATGCTAACAATGCTGCAGATAATGCTCAACGTACAGCAAATGACGGCGTATCAAAAGCGACCGCCGCACAAAAATCTGCTAATGATGCTAACAATGCTGCAGATAATGCTCAACGTACAGCAAATGACGGCGTATCAAAAGCGACCGCCGCACAAAAATCTGCTAATGATGCTAACAATGCTGCAGATAATGCTCAACGTACAGCAAATGACGGCGTATCAAAAGCGACCGCCGCACAAAAATCTGCTAATGATGCTAACAATAATGCAAACGGTCGAGTGTCTAAAAATGGCGACACAATAACCGGCAAACTAAGATTTAATTCGGAAAATGAAAACTCTTGGGCAGGATTTGAAATAGGTACTAAGCAAGGCAAATGGACATTTGAGGCAAATCCAAATAGCCATGAGGCTGGCCAGCGGAGATTTAACGCATTTTACGATGGTGGCGGGAAAAGAATGTATCTAGCATTCCCGCACGTTGGCGACAATGGAGATACCGTTGCTTATCAATCATGGGTTGAAGGGTCTTATCTGCCTTTAACTGGTGGCAAAATTACAGGTAATTTAGAGATTGATAGAGGTAATGACTATGCTGGTGTTATCCTCCACAACAAATCCAAAATTGCCATAATTGAGTCGACTCCAGACTCCGAAAATCAATTTTTAAATCTGATTTATCGCACAAGAGACAATCAAAATGTAAATGTGGTTAAAGTGCCTAAAAAAACAGGGACTCTAGCACTGCTTGAAGATATTAAAAATGTGCATCGTCGCGATTATAACCGCACAATCAATGGGACATCAAATTGGGATAACGGAAAAAGCAAAACTATTACGTTAACTGGCAGTGTTACCATTTACCCTGATGGGCGAATTGTCCAAATCCTACATTTAAAAAATTTCAGAATTATGTGGTTTGATGCCGAATCCCCGACGGTAGGTTATGCCAATGCAGGTTATCGCCATCCATTAATCAAAATCCCGCTATGGTCAGCGATGCCAAATAAAATTCTTTCCGCTATGCCACAGATGGTACGGACAACGCATCCAACTACCTCAACAACCTATGTGAGTGAAGCTGGCGAATGGATAAGTGCATGGGCGATCCGCGAACAAGGTAACGATAAAGGTAATGTGTATATCAACACGAGACGATTTACAGGGGATGCCGATGAAATCGTTGATTTATATGTTGTTATTGAGGGTTATTAAAAATGGCTTTTTATATTAATGTATTAGATAAATTAGGTAATTTTGAAATCATCGACGGCGACCTGGCAGCGGTTTATCCTCATTTGGATTTTACAAAATTAACCGCCTTGACCGACGAACAATATACACAGTTTTGTCACAAAAGTACGGGGAAAGTTAAATTTATCAACGGTCAATTTGTATCCGAAGATATCAAGGTGGATTTGACTTTACTTTTATCGACAAAGCGTGACAGCTTTATTGAGCAAATTGACAATCATGCGGCAAAAATCTACAGCACATGGACTCGATTCGAATCGGAATATCGTGAGCGTCAAGCAGCAGCGGAAGCCTACAAATCCACGAATTATCAAGGCGAGTGCAGTCGATATATCACCGATTTTGCACAACGTGCGAGACTGGATAATAAGACCGCAACAAATCTGATTTTGACACAGGCAGCAGGGCTCGAAAAACTACAAATGGAGCTTGCCAACCAACGTATGCGCAAGTATGAACTCCAAGCCCCTAATCTCACACTAGAGCAACTGCAATCAATCCATGATGACATTATCAAACAAATGGATAACTTGATGGAGGCATACCAAAATGGCTAAGGTTTATTTGGCAATGTATAAACACAAGCGAGACTGGCGCAAAGAGCCAGTTAAAGCAATCGCCGACCGCATTACTCGATTTTTTACCAAAGGCAAATATTCCCACTGTGAAATCGCCGTAGAACGCATTGAATTTACCAACGGGCATCATTATGAGCATGCAACAGTGTATAACTGTTACTCGTCATCTGTGCAAGATGGCGGGGTGCGTTGCAAACAAATTGATGTGTCCGATAGCACCAAATGGGATTTAATCCCACTCAACGAGGTCACCGAGCAACAAATTGAAGCCTATTTTGACCGCACTTTAGGTTGTAAATACGACTGGTGGGGCGCACTAGGAATCGTACTTGGAATCAAACAAAAACGCTCAAAATATTTTTGTAGCGAATGGTGTTTTAATGCGATTCTCGGTGGCGAGAGCGGTTGGCGATTTAGCCCAAATCAATTAGGGGCAATGTTTAAACATGATGACTAAAGACAAACGGCGGGTAATTCTGCCGTTTTTATCCCTCCGACTCTACCTAATCGCCCTTTGTTAGTTTAAATACCACAACGCCAAGCGCTACCCCTCTATTTCAAATCCTTACAAAATACCCACATCTTTTCAAACCATAGAAACCATAGGGCTAAAATTATGTCTGATGAATATCTCCATGGGGTCAAGGTAACGGAAATTGCCGAAGCCTTGCGAACACTCACCACATCATCCACTGCCGTGATCGGTTTAGTGGCAACGGCAGCAGATGCAGACGCAACTGTTTTCCCACTCAATAAACCCACTCTTTTAACAGGTATCACCGCCGAAGTACAAGCGAAAGCCGGTAAACAAGGCACATTATCTCGTGCGCTAGATGGCATTGCGGACATCGTGAATTGTAAAGTGGTCGTCATTCGTGTGGAAGAAAGCGAAGATGAAAGCGCCATGAAAGCAAACGTCATCGGCACAGTGGACAGCGAAGGCAATTACACTGGCTTGAAAGCGTTCTTGGTATCTGCTGCCGTTTGTGGCGTGAAACCGCGTATTTTCTGCGTGCCGAAGTATGACAGCCAAGACGTAACCACTGAATTGTTAAGCGTAGCGAAAAAACTCAATGGCTTTGTGTATGCATCGTGCGGTTCGGCAAAAACCAAAGAAGAAGCGGTGACTTATAGACGTAATTTCTCACAGCGTGAATTAATGCTGATCTTTGGTGATTTCTTATCGTTCAACCCGAACACCAAAGCAACTGAAGTGGATTATGCAGTCGTCCGTGCAGCAGCAATGCGAGCGTATCAAGATAAAGAATACGGCTGGCACACTTGCATTTCTAACAAAGGTTTAACTGGCGTCACTGGCGTGACTAAACCACTTTCATTTGACATTAACGACAGTGCGACCGATGTCAACTACTTAAACGAACAAGGCATCACTTGTTGTGTGAATCACAATGGCTTCAAGCTATGGGGATTACGCACCTGTTCAGCAGACAAGTTATTCATCTACGAAAACTACACCCGCACCGCACAAGTGTTGAAAGACACTATCGCACAATCCTTTGATTGGGCAGTAGATAAAAACATCAGTGTGATGTTGGTGAAAGAAATCGTGGAAGCGATTAATGCGAAATGGCGTGAATATGTGGCGAAAGGTTACTTAGTCGGTGGTAAAGCATTTATCAATTCATCACTGAACACTGCCGCCACATTAAAAGATGCAAAATTACTTGTGTCTTATGATTACTGCCCTGTTCCGCCATTAGAACAATTAGGCTTTAACCAATACATCAGCGATGAATACCTTGTGGAATTCGCCGCAGAGATTGCCAAAGTAGGAGCATAACAAATGGCTTTACCACGTAAATTAAAACTCATGAACTTCTTGGCTGACGGTAATTCTTACCGTGGCCAAGTCACCGAAATCACCCAACCTAAATTGGCAATGAAACTGGAAGAATACCGTGCAGGCGGCATGATTGGTCCAGTAAAAGTTAATTTAGGTGTGGAAGGCTTGGAAGCGCAATTCAAAATGGGCGGTTATATGACCGAACTCATTAAAGAATTTGGCGGCAAAATTGACGGTTCGGCATTACGTTTTGCGGGTGCATATCAACAAGACGACACAGAAGAAGTCACCGCTATTGAATTGATTATGCGTGGTCGTTTCAGTGAAATTGACAACGGCACAAGCAAATCAGGCGATGACACCGAACAAAGCTACACCGTGCCATTAACCTATTACAAAATCATCGAAAACGGCAAAGATTTAGTCGAGATTGATTTACTCAACTCAATCTTTATTGTCGGCGGCACTGACCGCTTGGCAGAACACCGTTCAGCGATTGGCATCTAATCACCACCGAGCCCCGCAAGGGGCTTTTATTAAATACTCCCCCCACGCTTAAAGCGTGGCATTTTTAAAGGTAGAAATCATGAAAAACGAAAACAGCAAAGTGATCACATTAACCAATCCACTTGTGCGTGGCGAAAACAAAATCACAGAAATCACCGTCAACAAACCCACCGTGCCGGCATTAAAAGGCTTGAAAATGTTTGACGTGTTGCAAATGGACGTGGACGCATTGCAAGTGTTGCTCACTCGCGTGACAAATCCTGTGTTGCACAAATCTGACTTCTCTACAATGGAAGTGGCAGACTTCACCGAGCTTGCGGCGGTGGCTGTCGGTTTTTTAGGGAAGAATTCGGAAGCGGAAGCGACCGAATAATGATTGCCGCCACGGTAGAAGATGCCATGGCGGACATTGCATTAATTTTCCATTGGCAACCACAAGCCTTTGAGCAAATGACATTTGCCGAATTAATGACATGGCGAGAAAAAGCAAGGGAACGAAATGAAACAGAAACTGATTGATTATGTATTAAATATGCCACGGCATATTGTATGGCGTGGGCTGTTAATCTCACTTGTTGTTTTTTGGTTGCTTGTGATTTTCGGCATTGCATTTCTCTTTCGCTAATTCACCAAGTGCGGTCAGGAATCACGGGATTTTTTGACCGCACTTTTCTTTAGGATAAAACATGAAATCAATTATAATCTTCTTTTTCTATTTTTTATCAATTATTGCCGTCACAGGATACGCCACGTTTTTGATGTATCACAATATTGACGGGTGGGGATGGGTTATTTTTATTGATGTTTTATTGATGTTAATGACCGTCAAAGTTGAGGATAATAAATAATGTTTCAAAACTTTGCTTTAGCCGCGCTTGGTATGTTCGTTTTTACACGGCAAACCGTGCCTTTCCAAAGCTTAGACCGCACATCAACGTGGCGACATCCAACCAATGCGATTGTGGGGGCGATGCCGAAATCACAATTCACCGGTAAGGAAAGCGAAACCGTGACAATCGGCGGGCGACTTATCCCCGAAATCACGGGCGGCAGATTTTCCATTAAAGCGTTGGAATTAATGGCTGATAGTGGCGGTGCCTTTCCACTGATTGACGGCGCAACCTTTGAGATTATAGGCTTTTTTGTGATTGAAAATATCCAAGAAACCCGCACAGAATTCTTTGGCGATGGCGCACCCCGTGCCATTGACTTCACCATGAACCTAAAACGCACTGATGATCCGATGTTGATTGCCATTGCAGACAGTTTAATGAGTAATCTGTAATGTTAGGCTTAGATTTTAACGACAATCACCGCACACCCGCTTTTAAAGTGGTGATCACCACAAAAGACAACAAACAGCAAGACATCACGCAAGTGGTATCAAGCCGCTTGATTAATCTGTCTTTAACCGACAATCGCGGCTTAGAAGCGGACACGCTCGACTTAGAATTATCCGACCATGACGGCAAACTGGCTTTGCCGCCACGCAATGCCACAATCAGCCTTGCACTGGGTTGGAAAGGCGCACCGCTGATTGATAAGGGACAATATTCTGTCGATGAAGTGCAGTTTTCTGGAGGAGCAAATTCAGCCGACAGGCTAACCATTCGCGCAAGAGCCGCCGATTTAAAAGGCACATTAACAGAACAAAAAGAACGGTCATTTCATAAGAAGAAATTGGGCGAAATCGTCAACGAAATTGCACAAGGGAACAAACTCAAAAGCCAAGTGGCGGAAGAGCTTGCAAGCCGCTTAATCGACCACATCGACCAAACCAACGAAAGCGACATTAATCTATTAAGCCGACTGGCAGAAGAGCACGGGGCGATGTGCACCGTTAAAAATGGTACGCTATTATTTATGCCATTAGGACAAGGCAAAACTGCCACAGGCAAGCCGATTCCACTGCGTAAAATCACTCGCAAAAGTGGTGACAACTACAATTTCTCCATTGCCGAAAGTGAAAACTACAAAGCCGTGCGGGCGTATTGGCATGATACGGCCACAGGCAAACGTGGCGAAATTATCATAGATAAAAATACTAAGATTGTGAAAAAACAGCGTATGACGAAAGGCAGAACGCTGAAAAATGGCACAGTGAAAGGCAGACGACTAACTAAAATAAAATATAACACTATTGAACAGAAAGCCACAGTGGAAAGTGACAATGATAAAATTAAAAGTCTTCGTGTTACTTATCCTTCAGAAGCTAGAGCTATCACTGTAGCCAAATCCGCCTTTGATAAGCTTAAACGTGGCGTGGCAACATTTAGCCTTAATCTCGCCTTTGGTGAACCTGATTTAATGCCAGAAACGCCGATTGAACTTTCAGGCTTTAAAGCCGAAATTGATGCCACAAATTGGCTGATCACAAGAGTGACGCACAATCTTTCAGACGCTGGCTTTACCAGTCAAATTGAATGCGAATTGAAAGTGGAAGATGAAGAAGTGGACGTGAAAAAAGTGAAAAAATAGCTTGCATAAGCAAGCTATAAAAAACGTTTATTTAAATTTTTTTTCACATTCTGAAAACCAGAAGATAGTTGGGTTAAAACCTTTTTTTTATCAGTGGAATGGAAAATATGGTCCGTTAAAATTCGCTTAAGCACAAGAAAATTAAATTTTGCAAGATCTTTTTCTATCTTAAGCAAGCTTGCTTCTAAGTTATCCACCTCATAAACCATATAATGATAATTTGCATCAGAATAAGAATCGTTTGATATTTCAACGGCATTTTGGTAAATCTTATCTAATTTATCATCAATTCCATCAATAAGACTGTTTCGATATTCATTGCGACTTTTCCGAACAGCGAAAAACCAAGTTGTTCCGCTTGTTAAAATCGAGACAATAAAAGGAACAACAATTGATTCAAAGAAAGGAAAGCCTTCCACTATTTACCCTCACTACCCTCAGCACTGAGTGCATCATTTACATACCCAGTAAGTTCTGTTATCCATGATTGATTCGTTGATTGAATATTAGAAACGAGCGTTTTTATTTCATCTTCACTAAATTTATTCAATCTCACAAGCCCCGCAAAGGCCTCATCAAGAAATGATGATCCATAACCACGCACACCATCTAAATTAACAATAAGATTCTTGTTTTTTTCAAATTCAGGCACAAGCACGTCATCTCTAAATTCTTCGCCACTCGCTTTCCCTAAATGACGATAACGCGCGCCTGGTGTTGTACTAAAATCTTTTACATATAAAATAGTCATAGTTTATCCTTCTTCTTGAATGGTATTGCCCAATGCAGCAAAGTTCCATCAATTGAGAGTTTATTATCTAAAAGCATTTCTTTAACTCTCTTCACATTATTATTATAACGATATAAACCACGATTGGAATAGATACTCATCCGACTATGAGGGGTTTTATCAATAAATGTTTTAATATCTTGCCCACCTTTGCCACGATAAGCCAAATTTGTTTTAGTTGCCTTTAAAAGTGTTGCCGCTTTTATGTCACGACAATCCGTGCTTGCTAACCCCTTCACTTTATCAAAAACAGCTTGCAATAACGAAGGGTCTTTGTTAAATCTTAATGTGTTAGGAATGCCATGCCCTAAATCGCAAACATAAAGCATAAATTCGTCATTAATTTCAGCAATCAACATCCACCATCGTTTTAGCACAAAGTTTCGTTCGGTTTTGATGTCTTTATTGTAAGCATGCTCAACAGCATTTGAAATGCCTTCTATCACGCCGCCATAAAGTTCGCTTAAATTTGCCAATTCCATTTTTTCCAATTCATCAAAAATAGGATTGGTAACATCGCCATTTGCCTCATCGCTACAAACATAATGCCACGATTGCACATATTTATGTTTTACTTTAGTCGTATAATCATAACCAAGCAATTTATAAAGCCCAATATGACAAAAGACAGCATCAACATTAAATGTATTATATTTGTCTCTTGTTGGTCTGTGATTCTGGAGACTTTTATTTGGTCGTTGAACTAAAAAACGAAGTTGAGGGTATTGCGTTTTTAATGAATCAATCACCGCAATTAATAACACGCAAGCATCAGCATAAAGATATTGAGTTTCTAAAAAAGAAATCATCATTTGATTTTTGCCTGACTTGCACACTCGATCTGCTGTTGCCTGCAACTCATTCTTAAATCTCACAAAGCGAGTATGCTCTGTGCCACGCTTCGCTTCTTTTTTACTCAATCCAGCTGGGGATAAAGCTAAAATTTCAGGGGCTTTAATACAGGGGATGTTATGCCGAATAAGTTTCTTTTCAATCAGTGATATTTTTAAGCGTTTCGCTCTAATTTCCCGCCGATTAAATAAAATTCTTGAATTTCGTCTTGTCCGTTTTCTAACAAGACGCATCCATATCAATTTTGACTTATAACTAAAAGATTGCATATATCACCACTTCCGCCACTTCATCGGCAGACATTCTCACAAGGCACGCCATCGTGGTCACGGTCCAAGCGGCTTTCACCACATTCGTTTAAATGGAATTTAGCTTCAGCGCAAGAAGTCATCTCTTTGCAATATTTACTATCAGCACAACTAAACTGTTCCGCATCCGCTTTTTTGCTTTTGGCAAAGGTTACTGTTGAGAAAGCAAGTGAAAGTGCGGTTAGAATTAAACAAAGTGATTTCATCTCTAACGCTCCGAAACATAGCTATCAAATGGGTATTGTTTTTTCGCTTCTTCGCTATTAAGTTTGCCAACATTTTCGCAGTATTGCTTCACATCTGTTTCAAAATTAAAGCTACGCGTATAATGCTTATTCATAATCATGACACGCTTTAGATCTAATTTTTTAGCAAACTTTTTATCTAAATAGGTTTCATAACAAATCCCATGCACAACACTTTCTAGCATCTGTTTGCCGATTTCGTCGCGGTTAAATGTCACTGATAAAAAACTTCCTTGCAGTTCTGCCTCAAGAATATCTAGCCCACTCAACGCTTTCTTATAGGTTGGCGGGAAATTCGCAGCAAAAGCTGAAGATGAGATAGACAAAAGCGCGGTTAGAATTAGCAGTGACTTTTTCATTAGGGTTTCCTTAGGTTTGTTTTTTTAAAATAAATCACCACTTCCGCCACTTCATCGGCATGCTGAAAACAACACGACCGTGGATAAATACATCATCATCTTGCGTGAATGTCCATTCTTTGTAGGTTGGGTTGTCGGAAATGACGAGCATTTCTTTTCCCACTTTTTGCAAACGCTTGATGAATGTTTGGCCGTCAAAGGTGAACACATAAAGCCCATCGGCGGCAAAGTAATTTTCGGAAATATCCACGTAAAGCAAATCACCGCTTTCAAGGGTTGGTGCCATGCTATCCCCTTTCACTGTGATCAACTTCAAATGTTTTGCATCAGCACGTCCAAATTGTTGACGGAAGAACGTCAAATCAAATTCTTGTGAAAGCAAGCCTTGTTCGGTTGGGCTTAAATATGCCCCGTTTCCGGCACTCGCTTCCACGTCCAAAATATCAACCCGCACTGTGTTTGGGTTTTGCGGTTCGCTCACTTCTACAATGCGATAAGACGGATCAGGGTCGCCTTCCCCTGTTTTTAGCCAATGCGGGTCCACATTAAGTGCGGTCGCAATTTCTAAAATATTTTTAGGGTTTCTTGTTTCACCATTTGCAATCTTTGCGATTGATGGTTGAGAAACTCCAATCATCTTTGCAAAAGCATTCATTGAAAGATGTTTTTCGTAAAGTAAAGTTTTAAAGCGTGTAGATAAATCAGGCATTTTTTCTCCTTTAGTGTGATAGTTTAAAACCTAAGTTATAAAATATCATCAAAAAAGTTATTGCAATATTAAAACTTTCAGATTAATATATTTCAAACTTTAGTTTTATAGGTAGTTTTATGAAAGGAATTAAACAAGCAGTTGCACTTTGCAACGGGCAATCTTCTCTTGCTAGAGCTTGCGGAGTGAGCCAAACAGCGGTGCTTAAGTGGCTTTGCGGTGGAAAAATGGATGTGAAATATATTCCCGCCATTATCAAAGCAACAGAAGGCAAAGTAAGAGCCGAAGATTTACGCCCTGATGTGGATTGGGCAGTGATTCGGAATAGTTAAATAGAAAAGGTGGTGTGTATGGGTGAAACAGCAATTCAAGCGGGCGGAAAATTTCTTCTTCGCAAAACAAAAGACGGCAAATACCGTCTTTCATTCACGTTATTTTATGACGATTCTACTTCTGTAGAACATCTTCAAGCGCGTCAAATATTGCTTCAATCTTTTCTGCTTGATCTTCATCAAGAGAAAAATTGTTTAGATGCTGGTCGCGTATGTATTCGTAATATTGATGAAGTGCGTGATGCTGCTGGTCAGTTTTATGATGCAAAAACAGAGCAAGAATTTGCTCAAGGGCGTGAATGCGTAGGCGATTTTGTGAATTTTCTACGGTCAATTCGATAAATTGTTCTTCATTCATAGTGTCGGTTCCTTTGTTAATCGTGAATAAATCAAATTGAGTATAACAAATTAGGTGGTAAATAGTGAACGTAGATCATAAATGCGCAAATTGCGGAAGTAATAACATCCGTGTGCGAACTTCCGAAAAGATCGGTTTATTGTCAATCGACGTGTTGGCTTACTGCAACAACTGCGGCACAGAATTAAGAGTGCAAAGCCAAATTACAAGAGTAAGAACGCCAATCTATAACGACCGCCCAGAAGCATTAAGTGCGAATAAGCCGTTAAATCAGATTGACGAGCGTCAGCAAGAAATCGACATCTAGTCTTTAACTTCAATCAAGATTTTTAAACACAGTCGTTTGAAGAAATTCATGCGACAGGATTTTTGCAACCAAAATTTAGGGAGAACAAGAAAATGTCACGTAAAAACTATGTGTACGACAACGGGAAAACACACAAAGAACGTGTGAATGTGTATCAGTTAGAAAAGCGTGTGAAAGCGTTGGAAGTGCAGAACCAAGCAATTAAACGTCATCTTCAACATCAAATCAACTTAAACCAACAACAAGTGCTATTGAATGAAACACTTTCCGACCGTGTGGCACTGCTTGAAAAAGCAAGTTGGAGCAAGCAAGGGATGTTTGGTCGTTGGTTAAGTTGGGTTCAAGGTAAATAAGCAAGGGGCCATGTGATGTACGTTTCAGGCAAAGAAAGTGCGGCGGCAAAATTCTGCAAAGAAAATCAAATTGTGGTTGAGCCTGTGCAAAGTTGGGGCGATTGCCGCCATGTGATCGGTAAAAGTCGCTATCGCGTGGAATACGCTTTCAGCAACCTTTCACAAGGCGAAAGAGAAATCCTGTTGGCAATGGCAGAACTCGACATCAATGATTTAGTTAGCACCACATTTTCAGGCGAGAAACTACACCACTACACCGAAAACGGACAACGCAAAATCGCCAAGGCGTTTCGCAAAGTGCGGTTGATTTCGGGGATGTTTCCGAAAGGCATTACCGAACGCGAATTCACATTGATTGATAAAGCATTGAATTAGGGGGAAGTATGGCAACCGTGATTTTAAGCCGTGGCGCATTGAGCATTGTGGCAAAGGAATATTATCAAAAACTCGATAAGGCACAGGAAAAATTATTCGCTTACATCTATCACTTAGATAAAGGCGATGAAGAACAAGCAAGACAGGCATTTAACGAATTTATTGAAAACGGTGATTTAGCGACAAAAGCACGCCAAATATTTTTACAAAAATACAGAGATTGGGAGCAATGGCAAGCCAATCCACGGAGAAAAACAGCATGAGAACAAAATTTATCGCCTTTAGAACGGCAAGCGAAACTGCAGCAGAAGCAGAACGTGCAGAACAATTTTTAAAAGCCGCACAGTTTTGGCGCAAAGCCTATCAGTTAGCACCAAGTACACCGGATGAAGATTGGTGCTTTGCACGTGCAGATCGTTGTTTTAAAGCCGCCATTGATACAGGCGCAATCAAGGTAAGAAAAAGCAGACAGTTAGATTTCAAGGATTTTTTGGAGAAAGGCAATGAGTGATTTTTTCATTGGATTAGCGGTGGTGATGTTGGGCTGTTTTATGGCCGCCGCATTATTAGATGCCGCCTTGTGTTGGTTGGCAAGTTGGATAAGCAAGCACTTTTAAGGAGAAAACAAAATGAGTACCGATATTTACATCAATTTAGATTGCGGAGCCGAATTGCAAATCACCAAGATTGGCGACCGCTTTCAAGTGTTAGAGATTGTCGCAGATAGTGATGGTTGGCGAAAACAAAAAGCAAGAGTGATTGGGCGATTACATAACACCATCATTGGTGCAGTGAATGAAGTCCGCAACTTTGCCTTAGCACAATATGAAGTGCTTTCACTCACTGAAATGGAAAGTGCGATCAACTCAACCAATCAAGCCATTAAAGATTACTTTGATCAACACAATGAATATTTAGCCAACTTACAAAGAGCATAGAAATAACATGATGAACTGGGAGCAACAACGAGACAATAACATCGCTAAACGTGATTTAGCGATGGAAGAAACTCGTTTGGCAAGAATGGAAAGTGCGGTTAAAACTGGCCGCACTTTAGACTTGCCACAAGCAACAGCCGCACAAATTGAGCTGTTTGCGGTTGCCCCGAATCATTTTGATTATGTTGAAAAACTGCTTTCAGATTTACCGCGCAAACGCCAACGCGAACACTTCCGCAATGTGTGGTTGCGTGCTTATCGCAGTGTGAAAGATGATGGGTCAATTAGTTTTAGCTTAGGCAATAAACAAGCCCGCATTGCCAACACAACCTTGCGTGATGTTTTGACCAATCGTTTGGAAGCCGTTTTTGAGCAATATTGCATTTCTGTTTCGTGGTTGCTTGAACGCAAACACTATTCAGCCAATTTGGCCATGCAAAAGCCTGTGGATAGTCAAGGCTTGCATTTTTATCTCTTAGGCGAACGCCAATTAAAAGAAATCGCCTACAAGCTCGCCTTGCACTTCAACGGATTGCAAAGCGATTTCGTGGAAGATTGTGCCAATCAAAAAGCCGTTGGGCTATTAAGTGCGGTCGATTTTTCACGTTTAAGCAGTGAACTGCACCGCCTTTGTGCCGATGTTTGCAAAAACATTGGCTTTCCACTTAAAAGCCAACACCGCCTAGAAGAAGGCAAACGTCTTTCAGTGCAACAACAAGAAGGCGAATTGTTGCGTGTGGTATGCGAAAAATACTGGTTCCGCACATTACGCAGCACACAAAAACGCCTTATCGAGCATTTGGCGATTGGTTGCGGTGAAGTATCGGCAAAAGTCAGCCCGTATATTTCAACAGGCGCATTGAGCGATTACCGCAATCAACAGAAAGCCAATCTTGAGTATTTAAAACAGATGATTATTGAAAACATTGACGATCCATCCGAACAGGTGGAATTGATGGCAATGTGGCAAAAATCTTCCGGTAATCCCGCCATCCGTTTTAACGAGATGATGAACCGCTTGCGTGGCGTGGACGAATGGGCAACAGAAAAAGGCTATGTGTCATTATTCCTTACTATGACTGCCCCTTCATCTTTCCATGCAACGCATAACAACGGCACAAATAACAAGAAATGGAAAGGTGCAGACCCACGCACAACGCACGCTTATTTAAGCAAGAATTGGGCGCAGTTGCGGGCATTGTTTGCTAAACGTGGCATCGGCTTTTTTGGCATGCGTGGCGTTGAGCCGCACCATGACGCCACACCGCACTGGCACTTGCTTGTGTATGTGAAAGCGGAAGATAAAGAAGAAGTGATCCGGTTATTCAAATCAAAAGCCTTAGAGTTAGACGGTGATGAATTCGGGGCGAAAAAACACCGCTGCAGAGTCGATGAAATTGACCCTGCAAAAGGTTCTGCCGTTTCTTATATTGCGAAATACATTGCTAAAAACATTTATGCGGGCAATCAGAAAGATGAAACATCGGACGAAGTGGAAGGATTGAAACTTGACGAAAACGTGCAACGTGTGCGTGCGTGGGCGAACCTTTGGGGCATTCGTCAATTCCAGTTTTACGGCAATCCGCCAATTTCTGTGTGGCGTGAATTACGCAAATTAGAGAAATGGCAGTTAGATGATGTGGATGATAAGACCATTGCAGACGCGCAAGCGGTTTGTGATGTGTCTTGTTTTGCAAGCTATTTAGAGTTGCAAGGGGGCGCAATGGCTAAACGTGAAGATCAGCCATTGTGCGTGGAATATGAAGAGCGCGAGCCGAACCAATACGGCGAAACAAGAAAAAAAATTGTGGGGGTGAAAAATCGTTTCAGTTTTGCAAGCGTAAGAACCAAACTTAAAAATTGGGTTATCAAAAAAGGCACAGTGGCAGATGTTGCAACTGATGCCAATGCGGAGACCACCGAAACAAACAAGGAGCGTAGCGACGCTTGGACTTGTGTCAGTAACTGTAACCGTTCAGAAATTGAACAAAAGGTAAAAAATGCACTTTTACCTGTCGGGTTTATGATTAATCGGTCACAAATTGATCTATTAATCAAACATAAACGGTTACGGATTAATGACTTTCAGTGGATTTGTTATGAAAACGACAACGTTTTCATTAAAGAAGAAAAAATACCGCTCTTTTCTGTGAAAAAATTTAGTCAGAAAGTGACTGGATTTTGGGAAAGATTGGGGAAAAGTTAGAGGAAATAAAAATGACAGATTTAACACAACTTATTAAAAACATCGAAAATTGGGCAGAAGCTCGCAATTTGATTGAGGGTTCTACACCGAAAAAACAATTCATTAAATTAATGGAAGAATTTGGTGAGCTTTGTGCAGGTATCGCACGAAACGATAAAGAGAAAATCAAAGACAGTATTGGTGATTGCTCGGTTGTTGTTATTATTTTAACGGAACAATTAAAAGCAAATAATCTTGGTTTTATAACTGCGTATAAAGCGACGGATTTCCCAACGGAAAATAACGAAATTATCTGCCTAAGAGCGTCTGGAGTTTTAGGTAATGCATCAAATTTACTTATGTATATGACATCTAGTGAGTCCAAGTATCGATTAGCGGAGACTTTATTTAGGTTTATTTATTATATAAGTAAAATCGCATTAAATTTCGAGTTAAATTTTGAGAGTTGCTTAATCTCAGCTTATAACGAAATCAAAGATCGCAAAGGACGCATGATTAATGGCGTATTTGTGAAAGAAGGTGATTTATAATGGAACGCTATTTATCAATAAAAGAGATCGTGCAGACGGGTATTTGTTCAGAAGCGACAGTGAAACGTTGGATTTCTAGCGGAAAGTTAAAGTCTTATAAATTCGGTCGCTCCCGCAAGATTGCGGAAAGCGATTTGAACGAATACATTAAGACTTGTCGGCAATAATTTCTTTGAATAAACCATTCGCACATTTTTCAACATAGTTGGCCCATTCTTGAAACGTCTTTAATCGGTAAGGCAAATATTCCGCCCGATTATAGGCGTTTCGTATTTCATCGGAATTCAAATGGCTTAGGCAAATTTCGATGACTTCTTTATCTAATCCGAGTTCTAGGCGATTATCATTGCAATAGCTGCTGAATAGCGACCGCATGCCGTGATTTGTCATGGTGCCTTTGTATTTGCCGCCGTCCATTGTTTTTATTACTTCATTCGGCGTTTGGCTATTGATATGCTTTTCATTTCTCGACTTTGACAAAGTGGACGGGAACAAATATTCCTTATTTGCGTGATGTTTGATGTATGAAAGCAAAGTTTCTGCCTGTTTACTTAATGGAACCAGGTGCAATCGCTCCCCTTTCCCGCCTTTTGAAATTTCCACTTGCCACACTTTACCATTCGGCAAATGTTCGTGTTCTATGATATCAGAATATTTTGCGCTGACGGTTTCGCTCGCCCTGGTGGCGTTAAGCAATCCCCATAAAATCGCAAGGCGAACAGTTTGTGATATGTTGGCCCGTGCAAGGCTGATCATAAATTCTGGTAAGGCTTTGTAATGGATTGACGGGTGATGTTTGTTTTTGTTCACTGCAGGAAGATCATCGCCAAGATATTTCCATTTGTTGTTTTCCCAATATTCAAAACGTTCTGCATATTCGGCGATTGACTTCAAAACCAAATAACGCTTTTTTAATTCAGCCGTTGCGCCTGATTGGCGATAAGATTCAAGCACGGATAAGCCGTGTTTTAATGTCAATTCTTTGAAAGGTACGTCACCAATTAAATCAATGGCGGCATTAACACGTCTTTCTGTATCAATCTTTGTCTTTTCTGTGTAATTGCCTTGTTCTTTTCCAATTTTCTCACGATAGAGCAACCATTCATTCGCAACATGGGCGAACGTGCTTTGCTGTTCTTTTAATGCGTCTATGGCTTGTTTACGCTCAAATTCGTGCGGGTCAATCTTATTGGCTAAGAGTTGGCGAAATTCTTGCGATTTTTGACGTGCATCTTTTAACGATACAGTGGGATAAGTGCCGATGGTTTTTTCTGTGCGTTTTAATGTGTAGGGGCGTTTGTAATTAAACACCCACGTTTTCACACCGTTAGGCTTGACGACAAGTTTCAGCCCTTCCCCATCGAATAAATAATAGATCTTTTCCGCCGCTTTGGCGTTGTTTACCTGTGCAATGGTTAGCTGTTTGATGATTTTTGCCATGGTAGGAATTTCATAAAATGGTAGTAAGATTTTGCGCATTGTAAGTTCTTACTTCCATTTTTACTACTAAAAAATGTGATCGTTTGTGAAATTAACTGATCTTTTAAGCAGTATTTAGATACTAAACAAAAACGGTCAAACTATTGAATTTTCAATAAATTTGACCGTTTATGATCTTTTTAGATCTTGTTTTGTGGTGGAGCTGGCGGGAGTTGAACCCGCGTCCGAAATTACTCTACCTTCAGTACTACACGTTTAGTCTCGTCTTTAATTTCACTTAAGCATGCGGACAGACACGCTAAACTTAAGCTAGTTTGATTCAATTTAGTGCTTCGATCCTCAAACGGTGGCTTCCACACGATCTCGTTTTGGTTTGACTCCGCTTTATCCCCGTCTTACGAGCGGAAGCTGGGGAGCGAAGGCTATGAGCAGGTTATTAAGCTGCTAAAGCGTATTGTTCGTCGTTTGCGACTATTTTTTTGCGGTTTATTTACGAGGCCTACCGCACCTCGACGTGCACCTTGGGCTTCGCTAATCCCGTCGAATCCAGAATCAGCCCCAAAATCATTCGGCAGTTTATCAAAAAATCCAAGAAAGGAAAAGAAGCTATTTATTAACCTGAGAAGTTAGGGTAAAATTTTGCCACTTTTTTATAAGGAATCGAATAATGAAAACATTAAAATCTCTGACCGCACTTTCATTAGGTGCATTATGTTTAGCATTTAACACACAAGTTATCGCAAAAGAAGCAACACCTACAAAAGCATCACAATCAACTCAACAAGTGGCAAAAGCGAGTGATAACATCGACAAATACCTTGCCATCAATATTGGTAATCGTGAAATGGTGGTTGATGAAAATGGCCAAGCATTAAGCGCATTCAAACATGAAATCACTAACATTGGTCAAAAACCAATCAAAAATATTCAATGGGTGGGCGTATATGTGAATAACCGTAAAGTTATTTACAGCCAAGATATGCAAATCAATTTAGAAACCCCATTACAACCGGGTAAATCCATCAATATTAATTTGCAAATTCCATTTGTTCAATTGGCTGAAGATGCACGTAAAGTCTTTATGAACCAACAAGAAAAAATTGATGTTTATCCTATTGAACGCGTTATCCTGTTTGGTGATAAAACCGTTCTTTCTGATCGTTAATTCTCTTATCTAGCCCACGCAATGTGGGCTTTTTAATAGCTGTATGGTTGAACAGTTATTTTCTTTTCGATATACTAAAAACACGCCTAATTTTGACCGCACTTACCGCATGAGTTCCACCCGAAAAATCATTCACATTGATATGGATTGCTTTTATGCCTCTGTTGAAATCCGTGAAAATCCAACGCTACAGGGCAAACCTGTTGCAGTGGGGGGAAGTTCTCGACAACGTGGTGTACTTACCACCTGTAACTACGAAGCGAGAAAATTTGGGCTACACAGTGCGATGCCGACGGCACAAGCCATCAAAAAATGTCCGAATCTGATTTTAGTGCCAGTTAATATGCCGCTTTATAAACAGGTATCCGCACAAATTCATCAGATCTTTCAGCGTTACACTTCTATCATTGAGCCACTTTCCTTAGATGAAGCTTATTTAGATGTCACGGATTGTACACAATGTTCAGGATCCGCCACGTGGATCGCACAAGAAATTCGCCAAGCGATTTTTGATGAGTTAAAACTGACTGCTTCAGCTGGCGTTGCGCCCCTTAAATTTCTTGCCAAAATTGCCTCCGATATGAATAAACCGAACGGGCAATTTGTGATTCAGCCTCATGAAGTTGAGCAGTTTGTAAAAACACTGCCATTAAAGAAAATCCCTGGTGTGGGCAAGGTCACCTCTGAACGTTTATTGAAAATGGGGTTAGAAACTTGTGAAGATGTGCAAAAACTCGATCAATCTATTTTATTAAATATCTTCGGGAAAATGGGCAAACGAATTTGGGATTTTAGCCATGGTATTGATGATCGTGAAATTCAAGCTCATCGAGAACGAAAATCTATCGGTGTAGAACGCACTTTATCTGAAAATATTAGCCATGTTGAACAAGGTATAGCGCTACTAGATAATCTCTATGCTGAGCTTATTCGCCGTATTGAACGAAGCGCGCCGAATGTCCCCTTAACGGCTTTTCGCAAAATTGGGGTGAAATTAAAATTTGAAGATTTTCAGGTGACGACCTTAGAAAAAACAGGCTTGCCTTTATCACTAAAAAGCTTTCAGCAATTACTGGAACAAATTTGGCAACGTAGCCACGGAAAATCCATTCGTCTTGTGGGATTACACGTGACGTTACCGGAAGAAAGCCATTTAGAACAAATGAGCTTATGGTAAAACAAAAAAGAAAATGACCGCACTTTTATTCATTCTATCCCGAGTAGGATAACGAAAAAACAAAAGTGCGGTCATTTTTTTATGAATTTATTGAGTTGGTCGATAAGCCGAGTTCTGTCGTGGACAATCATTCCTCTAGGCGACAAATTACTCTGCCGCTCAAGCAACCTACCCGAACTCTGGACGGGCCATCCATTGAGTTCCTATTTGGTCTTGCTACGAGTGGAGTTTACCTTGCTGCACGTTGTTACCAACGGCACGGTGTGCTCTTACCACACCCTTTCACCCTTACCGTTTTCACGGCGGTCTGCTCTCTGTTGCACTGGTCGTCGGCTCACGCCGCCCGGACGTTATCCGGCACTCTGCCCTTTGTAGCTCGGACTTTCCTCTCGTTTACTTGTCCCACTAGGTCGTGCGAACACGGTTAAGGGCTTCAATAAACCAGCGATTGTCTAACCAACTCGCGGCGTAGTATAGGAGGAATTCAAAGGGCGGTCAAATTTTCATTCTTATTTTTAATAACTTCCGTTAGAATAGCCCTACAAAACACGGTTATTTTCAACCGCACTTCTATCATAAGGATCTCCTATGAATTATTTACAAATCGCACGAGAAACCCTTTCCGTTGAAAGCCAAGCGCTTGCACAACTAAGCCAACGCTTGGATGATGAGTTTTCTCAAGTTGTGGATCTTATCCTTGCTTGCGAAGGTCGTTTAGTCATCGGTGGTATTGGTAAATCAGGGCTAATTGGCAAAAAAATGGTGGCGACTTTTGCCTCAACAGGAACCCCAAGTTTCTTCCTGCACCCGACTGAAGCCTTTCATGGCGATTTAGGTATGTTAAAACCGATCGATATCGTGATGCTGATTTCTTATAGCGGTGAAACCGATGATGTAAATAAACTCATTCCAAGTTTGAAAAACTTTGGCAATAAAATTATTGCCCTAACCAGCAATAAAAACTCAACGCTTGCTCGCCATGCTGATTATGTTTTGGATATTACTGTTGAACGCGAAGTGTGTCCAAATAACCTCGCCCCAACCACTTCTGCGTTAGTGACTTTAGCATTAGGTGATGCCCTTGCCGTTTCATTGATTACTGCTCGTCATTTCCAACCGGCTGATTTTGCGAAATTCCATCCAGGCGGTAGCCTTGGTCGTCGTTTGTTATGCAAAGTAAAAGATCAAATGCAAACTCGATTACCGATTACCACACCAGATACCTGCTTCACTGATTGCTTAACAATTATGAATGAAGGTCGTATGGGTGTGGCATTAGTGATGGAAAACCAACAACTTAAAGGCATTATTACCGATGGTGATGTGCGCCGAGCATTAACAGCTAATGGTGCTGATACCCTTAACAAGACCGCTAAAGAATTGATGACCTCTTCACCAAAAACCATTCATGAAAATGAATTCTTGGCGAAAGCGGAAGACTTGATGAAAGAGAAGAAAATTCACTCACTGGTTGTGGTCAATGACGAAAATAATGTTGTGGGTTTAGTGGAGTTCTCAAGCTAATGATTAACGAAAAATTAAAGAAAATTAAATTGGTCATCACCGATGTTGATGGCGTATTAACTGACGGACTACTCCATTATGATGCAAATGGCGAAGCCATTAAAAGCTTCCATGTGCGCGATGGACTTGGTGTCAAAATGTTGATGGATGCAGGTATTCATGTCGCCGTATTATCGGGCAGAGATTCCGCGATTTTACGTAAACGAATTAGTGATCTCGGAATTAAATTGTTCTTTTTAGGTAAGCTTGAAAAAGAAAGTGCTTGTTTGGATCTCATGAAACAAGCTGGTGTTACGGCAGAACAAACTGCCTATATTGGTGATGACAGCGTCGATCTCCCTGCTTTTGCAACCTGTGGCCTTTCTTTTGCTGTGGCAGACTCTGCGCCTTATGTGCAAAATGCTGTGGATTATATACTTTCACTTGGCGGCGGGAAGGGTGCATTCCGTGAAATGTCCGATATGATTTTACATGCTCAGGGCAAAGATGAAGTCTATACTTCAGCCAAGGGCTTTTTAAAATCAGTCAAAAATATGGGTCAATAGCACCACTCAAAACACCTAAAAAAATAACCGCACTTTGATGATTCAAAAGTGCGGTTATTTCTATTTATGTTTTATTGATTTGCCGGTAAAGCACCCGAATTCCAAGTTGGTGCTTCAGCGGGTTTTTTCACTTGCAACATAAAGCGCTGATTTGCCGTTGCTTGTGGTTGAACGATCGTACCCGATGGAGTCGAGAACGAAATTCCACCTTTCAACAATTGCTGTACACTACCGGTATTAAACTCTGCGCCTTTCCAACCAAGGTTGAAATCATAACCTGATGAAACCCAGAACTCTGAATTTTTGCGTACTAAATGTTGATACTTCGGTGTAATCGCAATATGTACCAACACACGATCGCCTAAAGAATTCAATTCAAACTTACGAACGGTTCCCACTTCAACACCGCGATAAAGCACAGGTGATCCTTCCGTTAAATTCATCGCATCACTCGTTTCCAAAATAAATGGCACGCCATTGCTGTATTTATTTCGAGGTTGTGCGGTTTGCGCTAAATTAAACTGTGTTTTTGATGGACCTTTACCTAATTCAATATCAATGTAAGGCTGTAAAAGGCTATCTAAGTTTTCAATTCCACCCGCTGAGATTTGTGGGGAAATCACTTTAAATACCGTCCCCTCTTTTGCAATCATGCCCATATAACTTGGGTTAATTAATGCTTTTGCTGTGATACGATTTGTTTTTTGATCAAGGGCAATCTGCTCAACCTCACCAACATTCATACCAAGATAACGCAAACTCATTCCTTTACTTAAAGCGGTTGCATCATCTGTTATTAACGTAATCACTTGCCCAGCTGATTTAGCTCGAAGTTCACTTGGATAAAGTGTTTTATTTTTGCCTGAACCCGTATTATCAAAACTAATTGCGCCTTTTAATGAACGAGCAACCGGTGAAGCTTGGATACTAATGCCTTTCGGCGTAATATCAATCTGTGCCGCACTTTCAACCCAGAATACGCTTTTATCTGTTAGAAGATCTTGATAAGCCGGATAAATGTACACATCAATATCAAAATTATTGGCTTTTGGTCTTACGTTAATAATTTTACCCACTTCAAACTGACGATAAAGCACCACAGAACCTTTACTAATACTTGGCAAATTCGTGGAATGTAACACAATCGTTGGATTCACTAAGTTGCCCGTAACACCTGTTTCTGCACTGCTAATATCCTTATAAAGTGGATAGGTAGAATGCGGTGCGCCATTTCCTTTTTTCGCTAAGACACGCACGCCACCTTGCAACCATTTTGATGGTGTCGCAGATTCAAAACGTAAGCCATCAATACTCAAACTCACATCAAAATTAGAGGCAGCGACAAACTGAGTGTTTTCATGAATAAGATTGCGATACTCTGACGCAATCGCCACTTCAAATTTGACACCATCAACATTTAAGTGCTGCTTCACAATTTGCCCAATGGCAATATTGTTATAAAACACCGATTGTCCTTCCGCGATACCATAAGTCTCTGGTGCCGTTAAGGTCAAAACCAAGGTATTTGGTGCTTTGAGTAATAACTCATTTTCTCGAATGACTTCGAATTGCGTTTTGCTTTCTCCACTTCCTGGAATAATTTCGAAATAATCACCACGGAAGAATTTCTGTGGATTGGCAATATCACCTAAATCTAACTTGCGACTTTTCAACACAATGTGCGTATTGGTTTTTAAGAGATTAGCCTGACTTGGCTCAATTAATAATGTCCCTTGTAAAATATCTTCATTATTTTCGACGGTTCTTAAAGACGAAAGCAAACCAACTTGCTCATCACCATAATAAACTGAAGTTTGTCCTGCTTGTAAACCTGCTGAAACAGGTAGAGTCACTTCAACTTCAATCCCGCGTTTAGCCGCTTGTAAATTAGAATAAAGGATATAATTGCTATTAGTCACCGCTTGCGGGCTATCTGATGGCGAGTCGAATGATACGGCACCTTGCACCACTGCATTTAAACTTTCCACTGCCACATTCATACCAGATGAATTAATGTTGGCGTTAATACCGCTAATATTCCAGAAACGTGAATCTTTCTTCACAAAATGCGCGAAGGCTTTATCAATCACCACATCAATTTCAACTTTATTGTCTTTATTGAATCGGTAATCATAAATTTTCCCGACTGGCATTTTTTTGAAATACACAGAAGCACCGATCGAAATTGAACCTAAGTCATCTGAAATTAAATGAATTAATAAATCCCCAGGATTGACTTGTGCAATAGGGCCTTGCTCTTCCGCAATAAATTCATCTTCTGAATCACCATCACCTGGTTGGAGGGTAATATAATTTCCTGAAACCAAAGAATCTAAGCCTGAAATACCTGCAAGAGACACACTTGGCTGAACAAGCCAGAACTTGGTATTCTCTTTTAACACTTCTGTTGCTTCAGAATAAATATTTGCCTCAACTTTCACTTTTTGCATATTGTCGGTAAAGTTAACCTTCTTCACGACACCAATTTGCAAACCTTGATAGCGAATAGGGGTTTTATCTGCAACGAGCCCTGCCCCATTAGAGAACGTGATCGTAATAGTCTTTCCTCGTTCTTGTACAATTTGGAAAAATAAAATGGCACCAATACATAATGCGATAAAAGGTAACAACCAAAACGGTGAGATGCGTTTATTCTTACGTAATAACGCTTCTACATTGTTAGATTGCTCATCAATAGATTGAGATTCTGGTTTATTGTTTTCTGTCATAAATTTTCCAAATTAATCGACTATCAAACTGAGAAGTTGAAATCATAGTTAAAAACACTGCTGCACCGAAATAAAATGCCGCAGGGCCTACAGTAAAATTAATAATCTGTCCGCGTGTTACTAGAGACATCATCAAGGCTAGCACAAAAAGATCCAGCATTGACCAACGTCCTACAAAGTGAACGATATGTAATAGCCGCATTTGCCATTTAATTGAATGTCTCCATTTAAAATGCACGCTTGCCAGTAAATACAACATAATCAGGATTTTGCTTACGGGCACAAAAATACTGGCGAAGAATACCACGAAAGCAACAAAATAGCTGCCCATGCTTATAAATGACATTACACCCGACATCAAGGTATCTTGTGACAAACTTCCTGTCAAATAAACGCCAGATATTGGGAGCAAGTTTGCAGGGAAAAGCATGATAATCCCCGCCACTAATGTCGCCCAAACACGTTGTAATTTTACACTCTCTGGTATTTCAATAAGCGATGCACAACGTGGGCAAATGGCTCGATGACGGTGATCGTATTGTTGATCTTCTTTTAAAAAAGTGTAATCGCAAGCGGTACAAAGCTCTAACGGTTTATCACTTTTGGTAACCGGTTTCTGATCGGGATAAAAATCATGCCATAAATCATCTAAATTAATTTTAATGAATAATAAAGTGGTTAAAAGTGCAGTAAAAACAAAAGCAATTAAATACACATCCACTTCTAATGTGGCATATTCACGCACTTTAAACATAGTGACAGCCAGTGCAACTAAATAGACGTCGAACATCACCCAAGGCTTAATATAACCCACAAATAATAAGACATTACGAGGCTTAATTTTGAGTAATTTAGAAATCTGCAACATAATGACTAAAATTGCAAAAGAGACAGGCATTAAAACAGCACAGATGAAAATCATAAATGCAGTATAGGAATATCCCTCTACTGCCATTTTCCAAATCCCTTTCCAAACAGAAGCATCAATTTTGGTACCTAGTAAATCTAAGCTTAATAAAGGATAGCCTAAAGCAAATGGCATTAAAATTAAGATAGAAAGGGCGATTAATGAACAACGTTTAAGTGACCAACGACTTCCTGATTGCAATTTATGATGGCAACGCGGACATTGCGCGTGTTCCCCTTCTTGCGGACGACGAACAGACACTGTTGCATCGCATCCTATGCAACGCACTAGTCTATAAGTGGCATGAGTAAAATCAGGTGTTTTTGTCATTATGTTTTCAGAAATTATAAAAGTGGACTATTTTAGCCTGAATTAAGGGAATTTGTGAAGTTATTCATTAGAATTAGAAACGGAATTATTCTGTCCAACCATTGTCAATCCTTATAAAAGTGCGGTAAACTGTGCAAGTTTTTATTTTTATCCTAGGAAAACGCAGAAATGACAGATTCTCAAGTTGAAGCCCAAGCTGAAAATAATGCTGAAGGCGTTCAAAAATTAACTGATACAAAAGCGATTATTGCATATCTTGTGGAAAAATTCCCGCTTTGCTTTATTGCAGAAGGTGAAGCAAAGCCATTAAAAATTGGTCTTTTCCAAGATCTTGCTGAAGCATTAAAAGATGATGAACGTGTCAGCAAAACGCAATTACGTCAGGCTTTACGTCAATACACTTCTAATTGGCGCTATTTACACGGCTGCCGTGAAGGAGCTGAGCGTGTAGATTTATACGGCAACCCTGCTGGTGTATTAGACGCAGAACACGTTTCTCATGCTGCGCAACAATTAGCAGAAGCAAAAGCTAAATTTGCAGAAAAACGCAAAGCAGAATTAGCAGCGAAAAAAGCACAACAAAAACGACCTGCTCGTAAACCAAATTCAAATCAAGCAACTCGCAAACCAAAAGCACCACAAGTAAAACTAAGTGCGGTTGATTTCACCACACTTTCTGCAGGTAGCAAAGTGAAAGTGAAAGTGGCTGAACAAGCGAAAAATGCGACCGTATTAAATGTGGAAAAAGATGGCGCACGCGTAGAACTTGAAAATGGTTTAGTGATGACAGTCACCGCAGATCGTTTATTTGCCTAATAATTTATTTCTTATCGGGAAAGGTTAAATGAAATTACATACAACCAAAAGTCTTATTGCGACAGCAATTTTAGGTGCGTTATTTCTTCATTCGTCTGACACATTTGCTGTGCAGCCGAAATTAAAGCAAAGTGATATTACGATTCCTTCGGCAACTGATGCAAATCAGTTAGCAACGAAGCGTGCAACGACACGTTTAACCCAATCACATTATCGTAAATTCCAGCTTGATGACGCCTTTTCCGAAAAGATTTTTGATCGTTATATTAAAAGTTTAGATTACAGCCATAACACCTTTTTAAAATCAGATATTGATGATTTACGTGCTAAATATGGCTCAAAATTAGATGACCAACTTAATGAGGGCGATCTTTCTGCAGCATTTGCTATTTACGATCTGATGATGAAACGTCGTTATGAGCGTTATGCTTATGCTCTATCTCTATTGGATAAAGAACCTGATTTAAAAGGTAATGATCAAATTGAGATCGATCGTGAAAAAGCCGCTTTCCCAGCAACGGAAGAAGAAGCGAATAAGCTTTGGGAAGAACGCGTCAAAAATGATGTAATCAGCCTGAAATTAAAAGATAAAAAATGGCCTGAAATTAAGGAAAAACTCACTAAACGTTACAATTTAGCGATTCGTCGATTAACTCAAACCAAAGCAGATGATATTGTTCAAATTTATATTAATGCTTTTGCTCGAGAAATTGATCCACATACAAGCTACCTTGCGCCACGTACTGCCAAAAGCTTTAATGAAAGCATGAACCTTTCTTTAGAAGGGATTGGTGCAACATTACAATCTGAAGATGACGAAACCAGTATTAAGTCTTTAGTACCAGGTGCACCGGCTGAACGCAGTAAGAAATTGCAAGCGGGCGATAAAATCATTGGTGTGGGCCAAGAAAAAGGCGAAATCGAAGATATTATCGGTTGGCGTTTAGAAGATATCGTTGACAAAATCAAAGGTAAAAAAGGAACAAAAGTTCGTCTTGAAATTGAACCTGCAAAAGGTGGGAAAAGCCGTATTGTCACTTTAGTTCGCGATAAAGTCCGTATTGAAGACCAAGCAGCAAAACTTACAGTTTCTAAAGTAGATGGTGAAACTGTTGGTGTCATTAAAATTCCAAGTTTCTATATAGGCTTAACTGATGATGTGAAAAAATTATTAGTAGATGCTGAGAAGAAAAAAATTGGCGCTTTAATTGTGGATCTTCGTGAGAATGGCGGCGGTGCATTAACAGAAGCCGTGGCATTAAGCGGTTTATTCATCACTGATGGTCCTGTAGTACAAGTACGAGATGCGTATCAACGTATTCGTGTACACGAAGATGATGACAATGCTCAACAATATAAAGGACCATTGTTGGTAATGATTAATCGTTTCAGTGCATCAGCCTCTGAAATTTTTGCTGCGGCAATGCAAGATTACAATCGTGGTATCATTATTGGGCAAAATACCTTTGGTAAAGGTACCGTACAACAAAGTCGTTCATTAAACTTTGTTTATGATTTAGACCAAACACCACTTGGTGTATTGCAATATACTATCCAAAAATTCTATCGAATTAATGGTGGTTCAACCCAATTAAAAGGTGTCTCAGCAGATATTAATTTTCCTGAAATTATTGATGCCAAAGAAATTGGTGAAGAAAAAGAAGATAACGCATTACCTTGGGATAAAATTCCACCAGCGACTTATTCTGAAACCAATAAAGCACGTAAAGATGTTGAAGCATTAAATGAAAAACATCTTGAACGTATTGCAAAAGATCCTGAATTTATTGCTTTAAATGAAGATCTTAAGATTCGTGATGAACGTCGTGAGCGCAAATTCTTATCATTAAATTTCCAAGAACGCAAAGCGGAAAATGATAAGGATGATGCGAGACGTTTAAAAGATCTCAATGATCGTTTTAAACGTGAAGGTAAAAAAGCATTAAAAGACATTGATGATTTGCCAAAAGACTATGAAGCACCAGATTTCTTCTTAAAAGAAGCGGAAAAAATGGCTGCTGATTTAGTTAAACTTAATGCTAATCAACAAAAAGTGGATGCTGAAATAAAACAAGAAGCGGCAAAAGCAACAAAATAACGATTATTTTGACCGCACTTTAGCAGATAAAGAAACTGAGTGCGGTTATTTTTTATGAATATTTTTAAAGGTACAGCAATGTTAAAAGGAACAATGAAATTAAGCGCATTAGTCTTATCATTATCAATGATGACGTCAGGTTGTGCATTAGCTGAATGGGCCAAAACAGTTGGACAGCCTCAACAAGCCGAAAATAAAGGCGTTGATATGTCTAAATTAAGTCCAGAAGAGCGAGCAAAACTTGAAGCTGAAATCAAAGAAGATCAAGCTCGTCTTGCCGCTGAAAAGCAAGCGATGCTAGAGATGTCATTAACGCATGAAATTGGTGAACAAAATCTACAGTTCAAACCAATTTTGGCTAAATTATATGCCGATAATAAATATGACCTAATGTGGAAAGACAAGGCGGCTGAGAAACAATTCCTACGTGAATATGCAGCCATGGTGGCATCTGGTATTTCTAAACGTTCAGCTCAATCGTTAGTCAATTTACATAACGCTGAAAAAACGGGTGGACTCACCTATGATGTGTTGTTAAGTGACGCTTTCCTTGATTACTTGTATTACAGCAAGAACGTAAATCAACAAGCACAACGTTGGTTATACGCAACGAATGCTTATAAACCAGAATTACCAAATCAAGAAATTATTGACGAATGGCAAAGTGCGGTTAAAAACAATAATGTTTCGGGCTTTGTAAATGGATTATCTAACCATAATCGTTTATACCGTGAAACGGTACAATCGCTACCGTCAATGATTTCAGCTTCAGGTATTTCTGAAATGGGTAAAAAACTTGCCCTTAATGCACAACGTTTACGTGTTATTCCTGATTTTGAAAATGGAATTTTTGTTAATATTCCCAGCTATCAATTGAAATATTATCGTGATGGCAAAGCAATTTTAGAATCGCGCGTTATCGTGGGGAAAAATGAACGTCGTACACCGGTAATGTACAGCCGTTTGAGCAATGTGGTTGTTAATCCACCTTGGAATGCCCCAACACGTTTAATCAATGAAGATATTTTACCGAAATTAAAACGTGACCCAGGCTACGCAGCAGCACACAACTACTCTATTTTGGATAGCAAAGGTAACACTATCGATCCTTACTCTATTAATTGGAGTAGTATTGGTGATAGATTCCCGTACCGTATCCGCCAAGCAGCTGGTGATAGTGCATTAGGTAACTATAAATTTAATATGCCAAGCTCTGATGCAATTTATCTTCATGATACCCCAAATCATAACTTATTTAGTAAGAAAGACCGCGCATTAAGTTCTGGTTGCGTGCGTGTAGAAAAATCCGATCAACTTGCCTCTATCCTATTGCAAGAAGCTGGCTGGTCAGAAGATAGAAAACGTAATGTCCTAGCAAGCAAAAAAACTACTTCTGCGAACATTCGTACAAATGATCCTGTATTCTTATATTATGTGACTGCATGGGTTGAAAACGGTCAAACACAAGTTTTACCAGATATTTATAAATACGATGATGCAGCAAGTTTTAATGGTATCGACTGGGCTGTTGTGAAAAAATATCTTTAAAAAAATGTTCACACTAGAACTTTTTAAGGAAAAATGTGTCTAGAGTGAAGAATGAATAATAAAAGAGACTAAAAAATGGGTAACATTGACAAAAATCGTCGTAAATGGCTTTCATTAGGCGGCATCGTTTTGGGCGCAAGCATGATGCCGAGTACGGTGTTAGCGATGGTCTCTACCCCTAAACCTCGCATTCTTAGCTTCTATAATGTCAATACCAATGAACGATTAAGCGGTGAGTTCTCTGCAACGACTGGATTTAATCGTTCAATGCTTGGCAAGCTTGATTACTTTATGAGGGATCGCCGTACAGATCAAGTACATCGAATGGATCCTAGCCTTTTCATGAAATTTTATCAGTTACAAAGTGATTTAGGTTTACGCACTGCACAAATTGATGTGATTTGTGGCTATCGTAGTGCAGCAACAAATGCCATGCGCCGTAGACAAAGTCGTGATGTAGCAAGCAACAGTTATCATATTAAAGGCCAAGCGATTGATTTTAAAATCCCTGGTGTACCTTTAGCAAGATTACGCCAAGCGGCTGAAAATCTTGATAGCGGTGGTGTAGGATATTATCCGTATAGCAATTTTATTCACGTGGATACTGGCCCTGTAAGAACATGGCGTGGTGCATAAAAAACAGTTTTATTTTAGACCGCACTTTAGTGCGGTTTTTTGTTATCAACGATAAGGAAAAAAGATGAATATTGAAATTATTCCAGTTACAGCCTTTCAGCAAAATTGCTCACTTATTTGGGATGATGAAAAAAATGCGGCAATTATCGATCCTGGTGGTAATGCGGAAAAGCTTATTCAACGTATTGAGGAATTAGAATTAAACCTAAAAGCAGTCTTATTAACGCATGGTCATCTTGATCATGTAGGGGCAGCTGAAGTGATTCGCGATCATTTTAACATTGAAATCTGGGGCTCACAGGAAGAAGATCGTTTCCTATTTGAAAGTCTACCACAACAATCTCAGCAGTTTGGCTTACCTTATATTTCCGCGTTTACGCCCGATCGCTGGTTTAATCAAGAAGGGGAAAAAATTCAAATTGGCACATTTACCTTTGAAATTCTTCACCTTCCTGGTCATACACCTGGCCATGTTGGTTTTATTGAACACGAAAAAAATATCGCCTTTACCGGTGATGTCCTTTTCCAAAACAGTATTGGTCGTACAGACTTCCCTCGTGGGAATTTCGACACATTGATCTCATCAATAAAAAATAAATTATTTATATTAAATGATGATATGGTTGTCATTGCGGGACATGGCCCCTACACAACCATTGGACAAGAAAAACGAAGCAATCCGTTTTTGAAGTAAAAATCGGAATTTGGGGTAAAAAAAAGCTCCTAATTTCTTAGGAGCACCAAAAAGGAATTTATGAATAAAATCTCTAAAGTTTAGCTTTATCAAAGGAAAGCTCGATAAAACGCTAACGATTATATTGACATATTATGACAAATGCAAGCTTTTTCTTTACACTAATTTACAAATCTTTACAGTTTGCTATTTTTATAACCACTTCGACGGCTTTTTCCATCCCTTCAAGGGTCACTAATTCATGTTTGCTATGGAAATTATAGCCACCAGTAAAGATATTTGGACAAGCTAAGCCTTTTTCCGCTAAAAATGCCCCGTCGGTTCCACCCCGTATTGGTTTGTGATTTGGTGTTATACCACAAGCTTTCATTGCCGCATCCGCGAGCTTAATCGCCTGTGGGACATTTTTGACTGTGTCATACATATTTTTATAACTGTCTTCAATCACACATTCCACAGGGTCTTTTAGGCTTTTCTCTCTATTAAATTTTTCCACCAGTTGATAAATAAACGCCTTGCGTTGCTCAAAATTAGCTTGGTCAAAATCTCGAATCAGATAATGTAATTCAACTTTCTCAATATCCCCTTTAAAATCATCTAAATGGAAAAACCCCTCTTTTCCTGATGTTTTTTCGGGAACATCATCTTTTGGAAAGCCTTGTTGAAACTGACAAGCTAACGTAAGCGCATTCACTAATTTGTTTTTCGCATAACCAGGGTGAATTCCCCGTCCTTTAAAGGTGATTTTTGCCGTTGCCGCATTAAAATTCTCATACTCGAGCTCACCCACTTCCCCACCATCAATGGTATATGCCCAATCACAAGGGAAATCGTCTAATGGAAAATAATGCATCCCTAAACCAATTTCTTCGTCAGGCGTAAATGCCACTCGAATATTGCAATGTGGGATATTTTCCTGTTGTAAGACAGAAAGTACGGTCATGATTTCTGCGATTCCAGCTTTATTATCCGCACCAAGTAAAGTGGTTCCATCTGTCACAATCAAGGTTTTGCCAATAAGCTGGTGTAAAAATGGATAATACACAGGGCTAATAAATTCTTCCCCTAAACCTAATGCGATATCTCCTCCCCGATAATTTGCAATCACTTCGGGTTGAACATTTTTACCGCTACATTGTGGTGAGGTATCAAGATGGGAAATAAAACCAATAGTGTGTGTTAAATCAGGATGATTTGAGGGTAAATAAGCCGTGACGACGGCATGCTTTGTCACATTAACATCTTGTAAACCTAGTTCAATTAATTCCCGCTGCAAATGCAAAGCTAATTTCATTTGTCCTGGCGAACTTGGAGAATGTTTTGCAGACGATTTAGATTGCGTATCAAACGCGACATAAGTTAAAAATCGCTGTAATAATTCATTGTCATTATGTTCTTCCATTTTAAAATTCTCCTTTATATTGGATTAGTCTAATCCTAAAATTCGTTACAGTTCTTGATATATAACAAGAAAGTGAAGAGTTATAAAATTTTCTGACAAAAGTGCGGTCAAATTTTCGATAAATTTTTTCCTAAAAACACGATTAAATCCTTTTCATCATTAACAATTCGCTATATCATATCTGCTCAATTTTATGTCGCCCCTGCATCATTTTTTGCAGGTTTATTTCTACTCAGTACCAATCAAATTGGTGAAATTAGGGAGAAAACCAAAGCTAGTGGAAAATCTGGTTCAAAACAAGCCGATTATTGAGCTTCGTTCTATCAAAAAATCCTATGGTTCTAACACAATTATTAATGATTTTAATCTAACCATTAATAACGGTGAATTCGTCACAATTCTTGGCCCATCCGGCTGTGGTAAAACTACAGTATTGCGTTTATTAGCGGGTTTAGAAGAGTTAGATGAAGGTCATATTATTTTGGACGGTGAAGATATTACTAATGTTCCGGCAGAAAAACGCCACATTAACACCGTATTCCAAAGTTATGCGTTATTCCCGCATATGACTATTTTTGATAACGTGGCTTTTGGTTTGCGTATGCAAAAAGTGGCAGAAAGTGAAATTAAACCTCGCGTTCTGGATGCATTGCGTATGGTGCAATTAGAGGAAATGGCCGACCGTAAACCAGCTCAACTTTCTGGTGGTCAGCAACAACGTATCGCGATTGCTCGTGCTGTTGTGAATAAGCCAAAAGTGTTGCTACTTGATGAATCTTTATCTGCGCTGGATTATAAGTTACGTAAACAAATGCAAAATGAACTTAAACAATTACAGCGTCAACTTGGTATTACCTTTATTTTCGTTACCCATGATCAAGAAGAAGCGATCACCATGTCTGACCGTATCGTCTTATTACGTAAAGGTAAAATTGCACAAGATGGTTCACCACGTGAAATCTATGAAGATCCAGCTAACCTATTCGTCGCTCGCTTCATTGGTGAAATCAACGTATTTGATGCAACTGTCATTGAGCGTAAATCTGATGATGAGCTACTTGCTAACGTAGAAGGTCGTGTATGTGATATTCACACCAGTATCTCTGCTGAAAAAGGTCAAAAATTGCAAGTATTATTACGCCCAGAAGATATTGTGATTGAGGAGCTTGACGAAAATGAACACTCAAATGCAATTATTGGCCGTATTGTGGATCGTACCTATAAAGGGATGACACTTGAGTCTACAGTAGAATTTGATCACAACGGTAAACGCGTATTAGTGAGTGAATTCTTTAACGAAGATGACCCGCATATGGATCACAGTGTTGGTCAACGTGTAGGTATTACATGGCACGAAGGTTGGGAGGTTGTACTCAACGATGAAGATAATCAATAATAAATTCCAGAAAATTACTGTTGCAATTATCTTCAGTTGGTTAATCTTCTTTGTGCTAATTCCAAACTTATTGGTTTTAACCGTAAGTTTTTTAACCCGAGATGGTAGCGACTTTTATGCTTTGCCATTTACTTTAGATAACTACACGAACCTGTTTAATCCACTTTATGCGCAGGTAGTGTGGAACTCATTGTATATGTCTGGCATCGCGACGATTATTTGCTTACTCATTGGCTATCCATTTGCCTTTATGATCAGCAAAATTAATCCAAAATATCGTCCATTTTTGTTGTTCCTCGTGGTATTACCATTCTGGACAAACTCACTTATTCGTATCTATGGGATGAAAGTATTCCTTGGTGTGAAAGGTGTGTTAAATACCATGTTAATGGATATGGGCATTTTAAGTGAGCCTATTCGTATTTTAAATACCGAAGTAGCTGTAATCATTGGTTTAGTTTATCTCCTTTTACCATTTATGATTCTACCGCTCTACTCTGCTATTGAAAAATTAGACGGACGTTTATTAGAAGCGGCAAGAGACTTAGGTGCTAATGCTGTTCAACGTTTTTTCCGCGTTATTTTGCCACTAACCATGCCAGGTATTGTTGCAGGTTGTTTATTAGTATTACTACCAGCAATGGGGATGTTCTATGTAGCAGACTTACTTGGTGGTGCGAAAGTATTATTAGTTGGTAACGTGATTAAGAGTGAATTCTTAATTTCCCGTAACTGGCCATTCGGTTCGGCAATCAGCATCGGTTTAACCATTTTAATGGCATTGTTGATTTTCGTTTACTATCGTGCAAATAAATTGTTGAATAAGAAAGTGGAGTTAGAATAATGAGTCGTTTACTGCGTAATATTTTTATGTTTGTGGTATACGCTTATTTGTATATCCCAATTATTATTTTGGTGACTAACTCCTTCAACGAAGACCGTTATGGTTTAAGTTGGAAAGGTTTTAGTTGGAACTGGTATGAGCGTTTATTTAATAACGATACCTTAATCCAAGCTGCGTTCCACTCTGTCACTATTGCTTTCTTTGCCGCAACGTTAGCGACTATTGTGGGTGGTTTAACTGCTATCGCGCTTTACCGCTATCGTTTCCGCGGTAAACAAGCCGTAAGCGGTATGTTATTTATCGTCATGATGTCTCCAGATATCGTAATGGCGGTTTCTCTACTTGCCTTATTCATGGTTGTAGGGATTTCGTTAGGTTTCTGGTCATTACTATTGGCGCACGTAACATTCTGTCTACCTTATGTTACCGTGACAATTTTCTCTCGCTTAAATGGCTTTGATGCAAGAATGCTTGAAGCAGCAAAAGATTTAGGTGCTAGCGAAGTCACTATTTTACGTAAAATTATCCTACCACTTGCTTTACCCGCGGTAGTATCAGGTTGGTTATTAAGCTTTACTATTTCATTAGATGATGTTGTTGTATCCTCTTTCGTAAGTGGTGTAAGCTATGAGATCCTACCATTGCGTATCTTCTCACTTGTAAAAACAGGGGTAACACCGGAAGTAAATGCGTTAGCAACGATTATGATCGTGCTTTCATTAGGATTAGTAATTTTAAGTCAATTAGTTACACGCAAAAATAATCATTAAACATTGATATAAAAAGGTTTCACAAATCTTTTAAGATCAAATAAAATACGCCTTGACGCACAATCAAGGCGTTTTTTTATACCTGCATTAATGCAGGTGGTTTTTTACCCCTCTTTTACGGAGAACAAACAAAAATGAAAAAATTTGCAGGTTTGCTTACTGCCGGTTTAGTTGCCGCTACATTAACTGCTTGTAACGACAAAGAAGCCAAGTCTGATGCAACAAAAGCACAGGCTCCAGCAAATAATACTGTGTACTTATATACTTGGACTGAATACGTACCAGATGGTCTTTTAGATGACTTCACAAAAGAAACTGGTATCAAAGTTATTGTAGCAAGTCTTGAATCTAATGAGACGATGTATGCCAAAATGAAAACCCAAGGTGATGCAGGCGGTTATGATGTTATTGCACCATCTAACTACTTCGTATCTAAAATGGCACGCGAAGGAATGCTACAAGAATTAGATCACAGTAAATTACCTGTTATCAAAGAATTAGACCCTGATTGGCTCAACAAACCTTATGACAAAGGCAATAAATACTCACTTCCTCAGTTGTTAGGTGCGCCAGGTATTGCATTTAATACCAATACCTATAAAGGTTCTGACTTCACTTCTTGGGGCGATTTCTGGAAACCAGAATATGCAAACAAAATCCAATTATTGGATGATGCGCGTGAAGTATTCAATATTGCATTATTAAAAATTGGTCAAGATCCAAACACCAAAGATCCTGCAATTATCAAGCAAGCTTATGAAGAGTTATTGAAATTACGTCCAAACGTACTTTCTTTCAATTCTGATAACCCTGCAAACTCATTCATCTCTGGTGAAGTAGAATTAGGTCAGTTATGGAATGGTTCTGTGCGTATCGCGAAAAAAGAACAAGCTCCATTAAATATGGTGTTCCCAAAAGAAGGTCCTGTTCTTTGGGTTGATACTTTAGCTATTCCTAAAACTTCTAAAAACCCAGATGGTGCACACAAGTTAATTAACTACTTGCTAGGTGCAAAAGCGGCGGAAAAATTGACTTTAGCGATCGGTTACCCTACAGCTAACCTTGAAGCGAAAAAAGTACTTCCAAAAGAAATCACTGAAGATCCATCAATTTATCCAACAGCTGAAATTCTTCAAAAAAGCCACTGGCAAGATGATGTAGGTGATGCGATTCAATATTACGAACAGTATTACCAAGAGTTAAAAGCAGCAAAATAATGCGTTTTTAAGTGATAACAAAAAGTGCGGCCAAACTTAGCCGCACTTTTTTATATTTACCATACTAGAAAAATTATTTATAGCGTTTTTTTGATGCGTTTTTATCTTGCTCTTGTAAACGCTCAAGCTTTTCTTTAATTTGAATTTCCATACCACGGTTAGTTGGGAAATAATATTGAGTATCTTTCAGTTCTGGTGGGAAGTAATTTTCTCCAGCGGCATAAGCATTAGGTTCATCATGTGCATAACGATATTCAGCGCCATAGCCCAATTCTTTCATTAAAGCCGTTGGCGCATTACGTAAATGAGGCGGTACATCAAAATCAGGAAACTCTTTTGCATGTTGTTTTGCCGCATTAAATGCGTTGTAAACCGCATTACTCTTCGGTGCTACAGCCAAATAAATAATGGCTTGCGCAATAGCTCGCTCTCCTTCATAAGCGCCCACTCTCGTAAAACAATCCCAAGCCGCTAGAGCCACTTGCATTGCGCGAGGATCGGCATTACCCACATCTTCTGAGGCAATCGCTAATAAACGTCGTGCTACATAAAGGGGATCTCCACCGGCTGTGATAATTCGTGCATACCAATAAAGTGCTGCATCTGCTGCTGAACCTCGAATTGATTTATGTAAAGCAGAAATCAAATCATAAAAACGATCGCCTTGTTTATCAAAACGCGCTTGTCGTTCACCTAATACTTCTTTCAACAAAGTGCGGTCTAATTTCTTACCGTTTTCGGTGTCAGAAGCCATGTCTACCATCAGTTCAAGACAATTTAAAGCCAGGCGAGCATCACCATTCACATATTCAGCTAAAACCTGTAGCAAATTCTCTTCTAAAACTAAACGCTCTTTACCTAATCCTCGCTCAGGATCAGAAATGGCTTGTTGCAGAACTTGTTCGATTTCAGCCACTGTCAATGATTTAAGGAGATAAACTCTCGCACGAGAAAGCAATGCATTATTTAATTCAAAGGAAGGATTTTCCGTTGTTGCACCAATAAAAATAATCGTACCATCTTCAATATGGGGTAAAAACGCATCTTGTTGGCTTTTGTTAAAGCGATGCACTTCATCCACAAATAAAATCGTTTGGCGATCTGCAAGTCGATTTTGTTTCGCGCGCTCAATTGATTCTCGAATTTCTTTCACGCCGCTTGTTACCGCGGAAATTCGTTCAACTTCTGCATTGATGCGCTGAGCTATAATTTCCGCCAGTGTTGTTTTACCTGTACCCGGCGGTCCCCACAGAATCATAGAATGAACATGCCCCGCTTGAATTGCTTTACGAAGCGGCTTTCCTTCCCCAAGTAAGTGCGTCTGCCCATAATATTGTTCCAAATTAGTTGGGCGCATACGGGCGGCTAAAGGGCGAAAGTCATTTTCAGCAAAATCAAAATTAAGATTAGACATATTCTTTCCTTAATAAGCAAAAGGTGTGAAGATTATCATTCACACCTTATGGATTATTTTTTACCTTTACGTTGGTCATCCAATTCCACGCCTTTTGGTATGCTAAATTGGAATAAGCTATCAGCTAGTGTTTGATTTGTAATGTTACGCAACACATAAAGATTGGTTTGACCATCTTTTTCTGTGGTGCTGAAATTTTTTAACACACCATTTGTATCTACACGAATATCAAATTGTTTAATATTGCTATTTTTCGCCTTCGGTTTTAACACAAAGGTATCCGCATTCTGCGTCACTGAATACTGATTCCAGTGGCTTTTATCGTTACTGGTTAAAAGGACGAAAGGGGTATTATTTACCGCATCCTTCACCCATTGAGCTGTCACTTGTTGTACGAATGGATCGTAATACCAAAGGGTTTTACCATCTGCAATAATTTGTGTTTCTTGCGGTGATTTGGTATCCATACGGAAAAGATTTGGACGTTTAATTTGAAGTTTTCCACTTCCTTGTTGGACGTTTTTACCGCCAACAGAGGTCACAGTTTGAGCAAAATCAGCACTCAATACAGTCACTTGATTTAAGCGATTTTGCAACTCATCTGCCGCATCGGCAAAAGCAAAACTACTTGCGCTTAAAAGTGCTGTAAGTGCGGTCATTTTTAATAATGTTTTTTTCATTCTACTTTCCTTTTTGTAAAGTGAAACTTAAGAGAATTAATATTCGGAACGTCGAGCTAAAATTTCTCGTTTTCCATTTTTCATTGGGCCTAAAATACCTTGTTCTTCCAGCTGATCCATAATTCGAGCTGCTCGGTTAAACCCAACACTAAATTTACGTTGAACATAAGAAGTCGATGTATTGCCTGTGCTTAAGACAAACTCAACAACGTCATCAAATAATGCATCAAGATCGCCACTACTTGTCGTTGATTTCTCACCTGAGTCTTCATCATCCGCGCCATCTAAAATGCCATCAATATAATTTGGTTTACCACGTGCACGCCAATCATCTGCTACACGTGCCACCTCATCATCACTCATAAAGGCACCGTGTACTCGAACAAGATCCGAAGAACCTTGACCTGAATATAACATATCACCACGGCCCAATAAGGCTTCTGCTCCGCCCTGATCCAGAATCGTTCTAGAGTCAATTTTGCTTGCCACAGTAAAGGCAATACGGCTTGGAATATTAGCTTTAATTAACCCGGTAATGACATCTACTGAAGGACGTTGTGTTGCTAAAATCAGGTGAATACCAATTGCACGGGCTTTTTGTGCTAAGCGAGCAATTAACTCTTCAATTTGTTTGCCTGCAACCATCATTAAGTCAGCAAACTCATCAACGATCACGACAATATAACTCAATTTTTCTAATGGAGGCGGCATCTTATCCATTGTATCACCAGGTTTCCAAATTGGATTTGGAATTGGCATATTGAGTTTTTCATATTCTTCAATTTTTTCGTTATACCCTTCAATGTTACGCACACGTAAGGCTGACAATAATTGATAACGACGTTCCATTTCTTCTACGCACCAACGCAATGCATTCGCCGCTTTTTTCATATCCGTCACTACAGGAGTAAGCAAGTGTGGAATATCGTTATAAATAGAAAGTTCAACCACTTTCGGGTCAATCATAATAAATTTCACTTCATCCGGTGTCACACGAAAAAGCAAACTTAAAATCATGGTATTCACACCAACAGATTTACCCGAGCCTGTTGAACCTGCAACAAGCAAGTGAGGCATTTTAGCCAAATCAACCACAACGGGTTTTCCACTAATATCTTTACCCAAAGCCATTGAAAGCAATGATGTTGAGGAACGGAATTCATTACTATCGAGCACATCACGCAATGGCACTATTTGACGGTGTGCATTTGGCGTTTCAATACCAATATAAGGTTTGCCTGGAATCACTTCTGCTACACGGATCGCGCGGAACATTAACGCTCGAGCTAAATCGGTATCAATGCTTGTGACTTTTGATGCTTTTACACCCGGTTGTAATTCAAGCTCATAACGAGTGACCACTGGTCCTACTAATACATCTTGTACCGTTGCTTTGACATTAAAATTTTTTAATTGTTGTTCTATGCGTGCAGATGTGTCTAAAATTTCTTCACGCGTAATGTCTTGAGCCTGTGTAGGACGATGCTCAAGTAGATCTAAACTTGGTAATGGTGTCGTTGGTTTTTCACGTTTATTCGTTGGTTGTTGGAATGCTGGATGAATAAGCGTATCAGAATACGGCTTATAGGTTGTTTCAGTTGCATTCTCAATATGAATTTCACGCTCTTTAGGTGCTGAAACTGCCGGTTCATTTAAGATCACTTTTAATGCATCTTCAGCATTTGCAGCTTTTGCTCGTACTTCCATTTCTTGCAAACGCGCTTGCTCTTGTGCGGCAAACTGACGTGCTAATTCATCTTCTAAACCATCATTTTCTGATTCTAAAGATTCATCATAAGTTGGATAAAGTGCGGTCGTATTTTCAGGTGTTTTAAGTGACACTTTTGGCATCACATTTTCTTCAAAAATGTCGTCTGACTCATCCACACTTTGATGATTCACTTGCGGATTTTTCCACGTGGCTGAAAAATCTTCTTTTGTCGGTAATTCAACAGAAGAAGCCGCAGAAATAGATACATTCGGTAAATTGTCTGATTCAACTGTGAAACCTTTAAACTTATCTTCTAATTTTTCAACATCTGCAGGCTCTGAAGCACTCGGTGAGGATAAACCACTGATATTAATTAGCTGCTCAGGCTTAATAAAGGTATTTTCAGACTCATCCTCTTTTTTATCTTCTGCTGATTCTGTTTCCAATTGAGAATCAGAAAAAGTGAGTTGTTGAGGTGCCTCAATCACAATTTGTTCAAGATCATCTACAGAAGTATGCTCTGCATGCTCCTCTTCTGCAGGCTGATTTTTCATGGTTAGCCAATGATAGAATTTCACAATTAAACGAATTAATGATGCACCGGAACAGAAAATAAAGCCCACAACTGCACAGATAAAGCCCACTAAAATACAGCCAAACTTACCGAGCGTAGGGTATAAATTCACCACTAAACTCCCCCCAAACACGCCACCAGCTAGATAGTAGTTCGTATTTGAAAGCAACAAGGTTGCCATCATGGTTAAGCCCACGATGAGAGCAATAAAGCCAAAGGAACGTAATGCAATTCGAGTTGCCGAGAGAGAATGAACCGCTTTGGTTTTCAGTAAATAAATCGGTACGATGAAAATGACAAACGGAATAAGATGACCTACATAGCCGAGGAAAACAAAAAACGCATCAATTAGCCAAGCACCGAAAGCACCAGCTTTATTAATGGTTTCAGTTTGAAAACTTGCTGTAGACCAAGAGTTATCTAATGGCGTATAGCTTGACCATGCCACAATTAAATATAAACCTAAAAGTGCGGTCAATCCGAGTAATAATTCTGCTAAATATTGTTTCGGTGTAAATCGTTTTGTAATTCGTTTAATCATTTTTATTTTAGTACGAGATAATTAGTTTGTTTCACTTCTTCCATTACAACATAAGTTCGGGTGTCATTTACACCTGGTAAGCGCAATAATGTGGTACCCAATAATTTTCGATATGCGGCCATATCTGCTACACGTGTTTTGAGTAAATAATCGAAATCACCTGATACCAAATGACATTCAAGAATTTCATCAAGTGCTTGAATCGCGGCATTAAACTCTTCGAAAACATCAGGTTTACCTCGCACGAGCGTAATCTCAACGATCACCAATAAAGGCGCATCCAGTAATTCAGGATTTAATAATGCACGATAGCCCATAATCACACCTTGTTTTTCTAAGCGTTTTACCCTTTCTAAACAAGGTGTTGGCGATAACCCAACTTTCTTTGATAAATCGATATTAGAGATTTTACCGTTGCGTTGTAATTCATTTAAGATTTTGATATCAATACTATCCAACGCTTTATTTAATTTCTTTTCCATAACCTTTCCTTATGTACGGCGCATATTCTATCTAATTTATCAAAAACTTTCAGTAATCAGACAACAATAGGACAACGTTTTTTTAGAAATTATCCAAAATGGCAAGTGCATCGGCGAGTTTTTTCACCGTAAAAACTTCCATATTTTCGACCGCACTTTTGGGTTTATTGGAGAAAGGCACAATCGCACGTTTAAAGCCATGTTTTGCCGCTTCACTAATACGTTCTTGACCACTGGTCACCGGGCGAATTTCACCCGCTAAACCTACTTCACCAAAGACAACTAAATCTTGTGGTAATGGTCGATTACGGAAACTGGAAATTAATGCAAGTAATAACGCAAGATCTGCTCCGGTTTCCCCGACTTTTACCCCACCAACGACATTCACAAAAACATCTTGATCCGACATTTGTAATCCACCATGACGATGCAATACCGCAAGCAATAAGGCTAAACGATTTTGTTCTAACCCCACCGCAACTCGACGCGGATTAGCGAGCATGGAATGATCCACCAACGCTTGAATTTCCACCAAAAGCGGACGCGTTCCTTCCCACAGCACCATCACAGAGCTACCTGGTGTTTGTTCATCGCCCCGACTTAAGAAAATCGCCGATGGATTTTTTACCTCACGCAAGCCTTGCTCTGTCATACCAAATACCCCAAGCTCATTCACTGCACCAAAACGGTTTTTATGGCTACGTAACGTACGGAAACGGGAATCAGCCTCCCCTTCTAGCAATAACGAACAGTCAATGGCATGTTCCAATACTTTCGGACCCGCAAGGGTGCCGTCTTTAGTGACATGTCCAACCATAATGATAGCGACCTGTCGGGTTTTCGCATAACGAGTCAGGAAAGAGGCACATTCACGCACTTGTGCCACACTTCCTGGAGAAGATTGAATATCCGAAAGATGCATAACCTGAATCGAGTCTACTACGATAATTTGCGGTTTTAGTTGATCCGCCAAATTACAAATTTGCTCAACCGATGTTTCAGATAACATATTTAATTTATCTGTCGGTAGATTCAAGCGATTAGCTCGCATGGCAACTTGTTGAAGTGACTCTTCCCCTGTTACATAAAGTGCGGTCATATTTTTTGCTAATCCACACATCACTTGAAGTAACAAGGTACTTTTCCCCGCACCAGGATGCCCACCAATTAAAATGGCACTCCCCGGCACGATCCCGCCACCTAACACGCGATCTAATTCTTTAAATCCACTGGTGAAACGCGGTGTTTCTTGTAAGCTAATTTCAGAAAGCGTTTGGATTTTTGCGCGAGTTTCTCCTGCATAACCACTAAAACGATCATTTTTTGTGGAATTTGAGGCTGAAATTAACCGCACTTCACTAATCGTATTCCACGCTTTACAGGCAGAACATTGCCCTTGCCAGCGCGAAAATTCCGCGCCACAATCATTACATACATAAGCGGTTTTAGGAGCTTTTGCCATTTTTACTATCCTTTAGAGAACCCGTTTTACGCCATCAACATCATTAAACCAAGCATTCTTTCAAAATACTCTCGACTCTTTAGTAATGCTTTTAACTTTTCAATAGTTTGAACATTATCTTTTGTTTCGCTATGAAAGGTAATCAAGCCTTTTATTTTATTAAGGAAAAATTGATTACTAGCTAATAACTCAGATGATCGATTTTCTTCCAGTTTTTCAAACAGGGCTTTGTGGTCATCATAATAATGATAAAGATTGAAAAATGCGCCTACACGTTCAACGGTCTTCATAAAATCGAAAGCAAACACATCCGTTGGGAATGAAAGCGTTTCTTCAATTAATTGTTGTTCCATTTTCATGACCGCACTCAATTTCTGGCGAGAATCTACCGCACTTCCCTCACGTTCCTCTTTTAAGAAATCACGCCATTTGTTTAGCCAATCAATTAAAAGTGGTTTGCTACCTAATTGATAGCCGCGTTTTGCTTTGCTTGCTGAACTAAAATAAACATCCTGTTCAAAAGGTAAAAGTGAGACAAAATGGAAAAGATCTGAAACAAGCCCTTCTTTTAATTCAAATTCAATTTCACAGATAGGCTGTGTTTTCTCCCCAGACAGAATCTTCCCTTGATCAAAAGCCACTTCAATTTTTGATGCACCAAACGCAATTAACCAAAAAGTGCGGTTAAAATCTGTTGAGAAAATCGGTTGTAATGTAGCGGAAGGTAAGTTTTCAAATGGATACAATGAGGTTAATTGTTCCGTTGTGGGTACGGAATTATCAGGTATAGATAAATTGTATTCTGGACGGCTATGCAATCCGCCAACCACTTTTCCGTCTGTTTTTAAAGTGAGTGTGAAATCATTATTTTCTCGACGAACACGCAATCCCATTTTTTGTTTCGCCAAAAAATGATCAAGATAATCGAAATAAGTATTTCCTAAGAAGACAGTATTTTGTTCTAAGATTTTGAATTGATTTAGATGTGTTTTTAAGGTATCGAAAGCATCAGAGGTAACTGCAAGCTTTAATTCAACTTCATTACTCATTTTATTTTTCCTTATTATTTTTAACTGTTTAAATATACAGATATTTTTATACAAATCAAGATCTTTTTCGTGTATTTCCTTATAAAATCAGGTAATATGCAACCGAAATTTTAACCCTTGTTATGGAGTAAAACACCTATGGCAATGAATAATATTCTCGGATTATTTGCCCATTCTCCTTTAAAACCACTGCAGAAACATTCTGACAAAGTGACTGAATGTTGTGATTTATTAATTCCATTCTTCCAACATACCTTTGTAAAACAATGGGATGATGCGGAAAAAACACGCCTAGATATTTCTCAATGTGAACGTGAAGCAGATAGTTTAAAACGCGAAATCCGTTTGAAATTGCCTCGCGGTTTATTTTTACCTATTGATCGTACCGATTTACTTGAGTTAGTCACCCAACAAGACAAATTAGCTAACTATGCTAAAGATATTGCGGGTCGTATGATTGGTCGCCAGTTTGGTATTCCTGAAGAAATGCAGGAAGAATTTTTGCACTATGTGAAACGTAGTTTAGATTCTATTCATCAAGCTCATTTAGTGATTGAAGAAATGGATAAACTACTTGAAACCGGTTTCAAAGGCCGTGAACTGAAATTAGTGAATACCATGATCCAAGAATTAGATTCTATCGAAGATGATACGGATCAAATGCAAATAAAATTACGCAAAATGCTATACACAATTGAAAGCCGTTATAACCCTATTGATGTAATGTTCTTATATAAAATCATCGAATGGGTAGGCGTATTAGCCGATCAAGCTCAACGTGTTGGATCTCGCATTGAATTAATGCTAGCCCGTTCCTAATTTTGACGACATTAACTACAACATAGGAAATCACTATGGAAATTATTAATGCATACGGCACGTGGTTAGTCTTAATTACCGCGGCATTCGGTTTTTTTATGGCATTTGGTATTGGTGCCAACGACGTATCAAACTCAATGGGCACCTCGGTTGGTTCGGGAACGATTACCGCCAAACAAGCGATCATTATTGCCCTTATCTTTGAATCTGCCGGGGCTTATTTGGCCGGCGGAGAAGTAACTGAAACCATCAAAAGTGGAGTGATCGACCCCACTCAATTTGTCGACATGCCAGACGTATTGGCATTAGGGATGCTTTCTGCTCTCTTTGCATCAGGTGCTTGGTTGTTTATCGCCACCAAAATGGGTTGGCCCGTTTCAGGTACTCACACCATCATCGGGGCTTTAATTGGTTTTGCTTGTATTACGATTGGTCCAAGTTCTGTGGACTGGTCCACCATCGGTGGGATCGTTGGAAGTTGGTTTATCACCCCCGTGATTGCTGGGCTTTTAGCCTATACCATCTTTGCAAGTATCCAGAAACTCATTTTCGATACCGAAGAACCGCTGAAAAATGCACAAAAATATGGCCCTTACTACATGGCGATTACTGCATTCGTACTTTGTATCGTTACCATGGCAAAAGGTTTAAAGCACGTTGGTTTAAATCTTTCCAACAATGAAACGCTCGTTATTTCATTGCTCATCAGTATTGTTGGTATGATTTTCTGTCATTTCTACTTCCGCAGTAAAACCTTTACCGCAAAAGCAAGAAAAGGCTCATTCGGATCAGTAGAAAAGATTTTTAGTATCTTAATGCTTCTTACTGCTTGTGCTATGGCGTTCGCACATGGTTCTAATGACGTTGCTAATGCAATTGGTCCGCTTTCTTCCGTGGTATCAATCGTGCAAAATGGTGGAAAAATCATTAGCGGTGGAGATTTAGCTTGGTGGATTCTACCTTTAGGTGCATTAGGTATCGCCATTGGTCTTATCGCAATGGGGCAAAAAGTGATGGCAACCGTTGGATCAGGTATCACAGATTTAACCCCAAGTCGTGGTTTTGCTGCGCAATTTGCAACAGCGATGACTGTCGTTGTAGCATCAGGTACAGGTCTACCTATCTCCACCACACAAACTTTAGTAGGGGCTATTTTAGGTATTGGCTTCGCTCGTGGTATTGCAGCGCTTAACTTAACGGTTATCCGTAATATCATTAGTTCATGGGTTGTGACCTTACCTGCGGGTGCATTCTTTGCGATCGTGATTTTCTACATCCTTCGCGCGATTTTCCACTAGTATAATTATTAAAAGTGCGGTTATTTTTCATTTCATTTTCCGACCGCACTTTCTTCATGAATCTAGGAAGTATTATGTCAAAAGTGAGCAAACTTTTATTTTCTTGTGTTTTACTGGTCTCAACCATTGGGACAGTTCAAGCTGAAACGCAATATGTGACAGAAAATCTGAACACATATTTACGCCGTGGTGCAGGTGATCAGTTTAAGATCGCGGGTGCAATCCAGTCTGGCGAAGCCGTAACAGTCTTAGAACAACAAGGAAAATATACCCTGATTCGTGATAATAAAAATCGCGAGGCGTGGATTTTAACCTCTGAACTAAGTTCTACCCCTAGTAGCCGTGAAGAAAATCCAAGATTAAAAGCACAGGTTCAAGAATTAACGTTAAAGCTAAATCGTGTCGATTCAGATTGGCAACAACGCATAAACGAAATTCAACGCCGTAGCAAACAAGCTGAACAACAAAGCAGTGAATTGCTTGAGCAAAATTCACAACTTAAACGTGAATTAGAAATGACGAAAAATAAAAATCGTGATTTAGAAGCCATGCTTGATGCCAATAAACGTGAAATTGCGATTCAATGGTTTATTTATGGCGGTTCTGTGTTGGGCGTAGGTTTGTTAATCGGTCTTGTATTACCTCACATTTTACCTAGACGTAAACGCCGTGATAGCTGGTAATGATTCATCGTAGAGGTAGGCATTTGCCTACCTTTTCTTTATATTTTGACGGGAGAGCAAAATGGAAATTTATCTTGTCGGCGGTGCTGTACGTGATCAACTTTTAGGTTTACCGATTAAAGATCGTGACTGGGTTGTCGTGGGTGCTACACCAGAAATGTTGTTAGCCCAAGGTTATCAACAAGTCGGCAAAGACTTCCCTGTTTTTCTGAATCCTGCCAATCATGAAGAATATGCGCTTGCTCGTACAGAACGAAAATCAGGTAAAGGTTACACCGGATTTATTTGTGATTTTTCAGATGATATTACGCTTGAACAAGATTTAATTCGTCGAGATCTCACCATTAATGCCATTGCCCAAGACAAAGATGGCAAGCTGCACGATCCTTATCATGGTGTAGAGGATATTCATCAACGTATTTTACGTCATATTTCACCTGCTTTTGCTGAAGATCCACTGCGTGTATTACGTGTTGCACGCTTTGCGGCTCGCTTTCATCATTTAGGTTTTTCTATTGCCGAAGAAACCCTTAAATTAATGGCTGAACTCTCTGAACAAGGTGAACTCGCCCACTTAACGGCTGAGCGTGTTTGGATGGAAACGGAAAAAGCATTAAACGAACCGCATCCTGAAATTTATTTTGAAACACTACATCAAGTCGGCGCCCTCAAAGTACTCTTCCCTGAGATTGCCGCCTTAGATGGGGTACCGAATCCAGCCAAATACCACCCTGAAATTGACAGCTTTATTCATACTATGCTCGTATTGCAACAAGCCGTTAAACTCACTGAAAATAGCAATTTGAATAAAAGTGCGGTCCGTTTTGCAGCGATTTGTCATGATCTTGGAAAAGCCCTTACCCCAAAAGAAATGTGGCCAAGTCATCATGGTCACGAAAAAGCCGGGATTAAACCGACTCGTTCATTATGCAAACGCTTTAGAATCCCTAATTATATTCAAGAATTAGCTGAATTAACTTGTGAATATCACACGCATGTGCATAAAGCCTTAGAGCTTCGTCCTGAAACAGTGGTAAAACTCTTTAATACGTTTGACGTTTGGCGCAAGCCTCAGCGCTTTGAAGAATTCTTATTGGTATGTTTATCTGATACTCGCGGGCGAACGGGATTTGAAAATAAAGAATATCCACAAATTGATTATCTCAAAGCGCTCTACCAAGCTGCTCTTGCTGTTGATGTAAAGCAAGTCATTGCTGATGGTTTTGAAAAACAAGGTATTCGAGATGAATTAACGCGTCGAAGAATTGCCGCGGTGAAAGCGGAGAAAACTCGCTTAAACGCTTAATCAAGCTTTACTAAAAGTAAACTAACCCTTACAATATGTGCAATTTTTTAGTAAATATTTTGTTATGAAATTATTAAAATCGCTTCTCGTGCCTGTACTTGCCAGTGCGATCTTATCCGCTTGTACTCTTGATACAGAGCGCCCAACAGATGTTCAACATATCGATAAAAACGATATTACGTGGCAACAGCACCTCAAAAAAATCAAACAAATTCAATATTATAGCACCAAAGGACAAATTGGTTACATCAGTCCACAAGAGCGTTTTTCTAGTCGCTTTGAGTGGCAATATCAAAACCCGAAAGCCTATAAGTTAAAACTTTATTCTCTCATTAGCAAAACAACGCTAACCATGGAGATGCATCCTAATGGCATGACTATTTCGGATAATAAGGGCAACCAGCAATCTGATAAAAACGCCAAATTATTGCTACGTGAAATCATCGGAATGGATGTACCATTAGAGCATTTATCTTATTGGTTAAAAGGTCAGCCAGCGGATAACGCCGATTACCAAGTTGGAACGAATCACCTTTTATCTGAATTTAGCTACCCACTTGATGGCTCGATGTGGACAGCCGATTACTTAAGTTATCATGCAGATAATTCGATGCCTGAAAATATTCTATTAAAGAATAAAAGTACATCGCAAACCCTAAAAATTCGTGTGGATGAATGGGCGTTCTAATGAAAACACATCACTTTATGACCGCACTTTCAACTTCTCTTGGAAAGCCTAACCGCTTCCCAAGCCCCGCAAAACTCAATTTATTTCTCTATATAAACGGTAAACTGCCAAACGGCTACCACGAATTACAAACGCTTTTCCAATTTCTCGATTTTGGCGATTGGCTCACCATTGATATTCGCCAAGATAAACAAATCTGTATCACGCCTGAAATTCCAGACTTACCTCTAGAGCAAAATTTAATCTATCGTGCAGCGACACTACTACAAGAAAAAACAGGCTGTACGCTCGGTGCCACAATTCATTTAGATAAAATTTTGCCAATAGGCGGTGGTATTGGGGGTGGTTCATCCAATGCGGCAACGACTCTGCTCGCTTTAAACTATTTATGGCAAACCCATTTATCCATTGATGAACTTGCTGAACTCGGACTAAAACTCGGGGCTGATGTACCCATCTTTATTCATGGCCAAGCCGCTTTTGCAGAAGGCGTAGGTGAAAAAATCCAATACAGTGAACCACAAGAAAAATATTATGTGGTACTAAAACCTGAACCTGCGATTTCTACTGCGGTGGTCTTTAGCGATCCCGATTTGCCTCGCAATACAGAAAAAAGATCCCTTGCCGAACTTTTGAATCAACCGTTTGCAAACGATTGCGAAAAAGTCGTGCTAACTCAATATCCTGAAGTTGAAAAAGCCCTACTATGGTTGCTACAATATGCACCAGCCAGATTAACCGGAACCGGATCTTGTGTTTTTGCTGAATTTAATGATGAAAAATCAGCAAAAACTGTTTTACAAAAAAAACCGAAAGAATTGTTTGGCTTTGTAGCTAAAGGATTGAACACTTCTCCTTTACATACAATGCTAAAACGACTCTCAACCAACCAATTTATCCATTCTCAACCTGAGGTTATATAAAATGCCAGACATTAAACTCTTTGCAGGAAATGCTACACCTGAGCTAGCAAAAAAGATTTCTGAACGTCTTTACATTTCATTAGGCGATGCCACTGTTGGACGCTTTAGCGATGGTGAAATCCAAGTGCAAATTAATGAAAATGTGCGTGGTGCAGACGTGTTTATTATTCAATCCACTTGTGCACCAACGAATGACAACCTGATGGAATTAATTGTAATGGTTGATGCTTTACGTCGTGCATCTGCCGGCCGTATTACTGCCGTTGTTCCTTATTTTGGTTATGCTCGTCAAGATCGTCGTGTGCGTTCTGCTCGTGTTCCAATCACAGCAAAAGTGGTAGCAGATTTACTTTCAACTGTAGGGATTGACCGCGTATTAACTTGTGACTTACACGCAGAGCAAATCCAAGGTTTCTTTGATGTACCGGTTGATAACGTATTCGGTTCACCTGTTTTACTTGATGACATCTTGAAGAAAACGGATCTTGTCAATCCTATCGTTGTTTCTCCAGATATCGGTGGTGTTGTTCGTGCTCGTGCAGTTGCGAAATTATTAAATGATACAGAGATGGCGATTATCGATAAACGTCGTCCACGAGCAAACGTATCACAAGTTATGCATATTATCGGGGATGTTGCAGATCGTGATTGTATCCTTGTGGATGACATGATTGATACAGGTGGTACATTATGTAAAGCGGCTGAAGCATTAAAAGAACGTGGTGCAAAACGCGTATTTGCTTACGCAACTCACGCCGTATTCTCTGGCGCAGCTGCACAACATTTAGCGAGCGATGCCATTGATGAAATCGTGGTAACGGATACTGTGCCACTTTCACCTGAAATGAAAGCACTTGGTAAAGTACGCGTGCTGACTCTTTCAACTATGCTTGCTGAAGCAATTCGTCGTATCAGCAATGAAGAATCTATTTCAGCAATGTTTGAATAATTCTTTCGCTTAGTATTCATTTTAAAAGTGCGGTCAGAAAATCCAATGTTTTTTTGACCGCACTTTTTTATGCTTCAACTAAAAATAAGGCAAAAAAAAGTGCCCCACTGGGGCACTACTCGGAAAGCAAAATAGATGTCGGCTATTTAAAAATAGCACTTGTTTTTAGTGATTTAAGAATACGGCAAAGTCCTTTATATTGCAAATAGCAATGTTCAAATTTGTGAGCTAAATCACGATTTTTCTTCACTTTTTTATGTTTAATCGTTTTCGTATAAAAAAAGAGGAGCATACAGCTCCTCTTCTCTAGAAATAGAATTAAATTAACCGTTAATAAATTTTTCGCCTAATTCAATATCTGCACGCAATGTTGGTAACATTGCTTCTAAAGCTTCTTGTTCAAATTTGCTTAAGGTACCGATTGGTAAAATTTCTTCTACACCTTCTTTACCTAAACGTACTGGTTGAGCGAAGAAACGTGCGTATTTACCATCACCTTCTACATAAGTACATTCAACCACAGTTTCGCCACTTAAGCCTTTCACTAATGAACGCGCAAAACGTGCTGCTGCTTGAGCCATAGAAAGTGTCGCAGAACCGCCACCTGCTTTTGCTTCAACCACTTCAGTACCTGCATTTTGGATACGTTTTGTTAATGGTGCAATTTCCTCTTCTTTCCACTCAGCATATTGAACTTGTGAAAGTAATGGAAGAATCGTCACACCTGAGTGGCCGCCAATTACCGGTACGCTTGTACGAGAAACATTTAAGCCTTTTAATTCAGATACGAATGTTTCAGAACGTAACACGTCTAAAGTGGTGACACCGAATAATTTACGTTTGTCATAAACACCCGCTTTTTTCAATACTTCTGCAGCAATCGCAACCGTCGTGTTCACAGGGTTGGTAATAATACCTACACAAGCTTTTGGACAAGTTTTTGCAACATGTTCAATTAAGTTACGCACGATCCCCGCATTGATGTTGAAAAGATCTGAACGATCCATACCCGGTTTACGTGCTACCCCTGCAGAAATTAAAACGACATCAGCACCTTTAAGGGCTGGTGTTGGATCTTCTCCCGCAAAACCTTCTACTTTCACCGCTGTTGGAATATGGCTCACATCTTTAGCCACACCTGGTGTCACTGGTGCAATATCATAAAGTGCTAATTCACTTTCAGCGGGTAATTGTAATTTAAGTAATAAGGCTAATGCTTGACCAATACCGCCTGCTGCGCCTAATACTGCAATTTTCATAAAATACTCCTTATGTATTAATTAATCCTAACTAGGTAGGATTTTAAAGTCTTGCCCATTAAATTACAAACAGAGAAATTCAATTATGCGATCTAGCTCAAACTTTTCAAATGATAAGTTTATTTTAATTGCTTAAAATGAATTTTTATGCAATTCTTATGCAAATTCCCCTATACGAGAATAACTATGTCAGATCAATTAACAAAAGCATTTAAAGAACTGCTCCATCAAGAACGATTTGCTTCTCAGAGTGAAATTGTTGACGCCTTAAAAAACCAAGGATTTCAAAGCATTAACCAGTCTAAAGTTTCACGCATGCTAAGTAAATTTGGTGCAGTTCGTGCGAGAAATACGAAAATGGAAATGGTGTATTGCTTACCAAGTGAATTAAGTGTACCCGCTACCAGCAGTCCATTAAAAAATTTGGTTTTGGATATTGATCACAATGATTTCGTTATCGTCATTAAAACCTCTCCAGGTGCCGCGCAGTTGATTGCCCGCTTATTGGATTCCATTGGTAAACCAGAAGGCATTTTAGGCACGATTGCGGGAGATGACACCATTTTTGTAACACCAACAAAAGACACAACCATCAAATCGCTTTTAGGACAAATTCAAACGCTCTTTGAAAGCAATCTATAATGAATATCTTAGTGACCGGTGGAACCGGATTTGTTGGGAAACCCTTGGTTGAATCGCTACTTTCACGTGGCGATAGCATTACCGTATTAACTCGCTCGATTGAAAAAGCCCAAGCTGTTTTTCCTGAAAAAACACCGAAATTTTTGACCGCACTTTCAACACTCAAAGACTTAAATGAATTTGATGCGGTCATTAATCTTGCCGGTGAGCCAATCTTCGATAAAAGATGGACAGTTCAACAAAAAGAGAAACTGCGTCATAGCCGTATTGATTTAACACAGCAGCTTGTTCAACTTATTAATCAAAGTGAACATCCTCCAGTCTTGATTTCAGGTTCAGCAACGGGAATTTATGGAAACGGTGGCGAAGATATACTTACCGAAGACACAAATCCAAGTACTCAATTTACTGCACAGCTTTGTATTGATTGGGAAAATGCAGCAAAACAAGCTAACACAAGAGTCTGTTTAGTCAGAACGGGATTAGCGCTTTCTCCAAAAGGCGGGGCTTTTGCAAAAATCCTTCCGCTCTATCGCTTCGGATTAGGTGGCAAATTAGGGAATGGCGAGCAATATTGGAGCTGGATCGCATTAGAGGATATGGTAAAAGGACTGCTCTTCTTACTTGACCATAATGATTGTGAAGGTGCATTTAATTTTACTGCACCACATCCTGTTAAAAACAAGACATTCAACCAATTATTAGGTCAAGCATTACATCGGCCTTGTTTTGCTCAAGTGCCTCAATTTTTACTCACCACTCTTCTAGGTGAACGTGCTTGTATTCTTTTAGATAGCCAAAACGCCTATCCCAAACATTTGTTAGATTGCGGATTTACATTCGAATACTCTGAATTAAGGGATTACTTTCACAAAATACTTTAAAAACAAAAGGCTGGTCAAAACCAGCCTTTATTATTTTTCATTATGCTAAATATTCCAAAAACTCTCCCACTGTGTGGAAAGATCCAAATATCAGCACAATGTCATTTTTATCGGCATTTTTAACCGCACTTTGTACACCTTTAGCTACAGAATCTTCAGAAACACTTTTTTCTGATGGGCAAACTGTTTTTAATTTTGCATTTAGGTCATCGCCAGATTGACCACGGTAACCACCTAATGTGACACAATACCATTGGTCAATAACAGAAGTAAGTTGAGTAAATACCGACTCCGCATCTTTATCTTTCAGCATACCGCAAACTGCAATGATACGACCTGAAATCTGTGCTTTAAGTGAAGTCAATTTTTTGGCTAAATATTTTGCTGCATGAGGGTTATGCCCCACATCGATGATCACTTTTGGCAACTGTGAATAAGGGACATTCAAGCGGGCTGCCAGTTTTTCTAACTGATTGCCTTTCAATTGTTGAAAGCGCCCCACTAATTCCACTTCAATTAATGAACGTTTAATGGTCTCGACAGAAATATCAAAAGGTAATTGCTCAACAGCCGCCAAAGCGGTTGCTGCATTGGCTAATGGAATTTGGCAAAACGGCAAATTTTCTAACCGCACTTTGTTGCTCTGCCACATCCAAGTTTGCTCATTGGCTTTAAACGACCAATTAACATCTCGACGTGAAACGTAGCAATGTAATTCCTCCACTTGTTCTAACATAGGTTGCGGAACATTGGGTTCGCCAATCACAACCGGTTTGTTTGCACGGAAAATACCTGCTTTTTCAAAGCTAATTTCTTCACGTGTTGAACCTAGAAAATCCGTATGATCAATATCAATACTGGTGATAACGGCCAGATCATTATCGACAATATTGGTTGCGTCCAAACGCCCACCAAGCCCTACCTCAAGAATCACAACATCAAGTTTCGCTTGTTTGAATAAATGCAAAGCCGACAACGTGCTAAATTCAAAATAAGTAAGAGACTGAGTTTTATGATTTTCGATAAAATCAAAAGAAGCGGTATGCATTTCATCCGGCAAGTCTTGATTTTGAATACGAACACGTTCGTTATAACGTAATAAATGGGGGGAAGAATACACACCCACACGCAAGCCGTGATTTAACAAAATGGTTTCAAGCAAACGGCAAGTCGTGCCTTTACCATTTGTGCCCCCTACCGTGATCACATAAGACGTGGGATTCAAAAGATCCAATTCTTCTGCCACTGACTTAATACGCTCTAGCCCCAAATCAATCGCTTTGAAGTGACTGTTTTCCAAATAAGAAAGCCACTCAGCGAGTGGCGAAGTGGCTTTTAAATTCATTGTATTAGGCATTTTCAACAACTTCTACTTCAACAAAAGGTGAGGGTTGATTGGTGAGTTTGCTTAAAAGGTTTCCAAGGGTTGAACGCATTTCTGAACGTTTCACTATCATATCAATCGCCCCTTTTTCAAGTAAGAATTCACTACGTTGGAAGCCTTCCGGTAATTTCTCACGTACAGTTTGTTCAATAACACGTGGGCCTGCAAAACCGATTAATGCTTTTGGCTCAGCGATGTTCACATCACCTAACATGGCAAAACTTGCAGATACCCCACCTAATGTAGGATCCGTTAATACCGAAATAAACGGCACGCCTTTTTCACGCATTTTTGCTAACACCGCACTGGTTTTCGCCATTTGCATTAAGGAGAAAAGGGCTTCTTGCATACGTGCACCGCCACTTGCAGAGAAACAAACGAATGGACAATTTAATTCCATTGCTTTTTCTGCCGCTTTTACAAATTTTGCTCCTACAACCGAGCCCATTGAACCGCCCATGAAGCTAAAGTTTGAAGCCGCAACAACAATAGGCATATTGTAAAGTGTACCGGTCATTGTGATTAACGCATCTTTTTCGCCCGTTTCTTTTTGAGCAGCAGAAATACGATCTTTATATTTTTTTAAATCTTTAAATTTAAGAATATCTTTTGGTTCTAAATCAGCCGATAGTTCTTGGCTTGAACCTTCATCTAATAAGGCTAAAAGGCGCTCACGAGCATCAATACGCATATGATGACCGCATTTTGGACAAACATATAAATTACGTTTTACTTCTTCACCGTAAAGAACTTGTTCACAAGAGGTACATTTTGTCCAAACCCCTTCTGGTACGTTAGCTTTACGTGATGCAGAGGAAGAGGTTCCTTTGCTAAAAATTCTATCAATCCAGCTCATTTTTTACCTTTTTTATTAACTAGAAAAGTTTGCGTATTTAATCATAATTTAGCGAAATTTGCTAGTCAGATGAGATTATCTTCTAAAAACAATGGCCCTAAATTTTTCTGTGGAATCGCAAATTTTTCAGGGTAAATGGCATTCACTAAATATAAGCCTTCGGGTTTCGCTGTTGGAGCAGCTAATTTACGATCTTTTTGCTCTAACAACCATTTCATCCACTCAACAGGTTGATTGCCTGCGCCGACCTCTATCAAGCTTCCCACAATATTGCGTACCATATGATGCACAAAAGCATTGGCTTGAATATCCACAATAATGTACTGCCCTTTTCGCACCACATTTAAATGATGCACATTTCGCCAAGGGGTATTCGATTGACATTGTGCCGCGCGGAAAGAGGAAAAATCATTTTCACCCAATAAAAACTGCCCCGCTTGGTGCATTTTCTTTTCGTCTAAATCTAAATGGCAATGGGTAATCCCTTCCGGCAAAATGGCTGAACGTAATTTATTACAATACAAAATATAACGATAACGACGCGCAGTTGCTGAAAAACGAGCATGAAATTCATCATTTACCACTTTTGCCCAACTCACCGAAATATCATCAGGCAAATTCGCATTGGTCCCAAATGCCCAAGCTTTTTCAGGGCGAACCGCTGTAGTTTCAAAATGCACCACTTGTCCTGTGCCATGCACACCTGAGTCTGTTCTACCCGCACAAAACACTTCAATTTTTTCATTTGCCACAAAAGATAACGCTTTTTCTAATTCCTCTTGTACGCTACGCACTTTCTCTTGTCGCTGCCAGCCACAATACTGTTTTCCGTTATATTCAATGCCTAAGGCTATCTTCATTGGAAAATACTCCTAAAACGATTTCAAATTTGACCGCACTTTGCCCGAAAAGAAAAAACACCAATAACTCATCATTATTGGTGTTCTTATCACAAGCTAAAAATTAAGCACGTTTGAAGTCAATGTGAACCAATTTTGGTTTGAATGGGTGACGTTGCATTGCTTGAACTTTCACTGCAACTTCTTTACCTTCAACCACTAAAGTGATTACATCGCTATAGAAAGAATCGTGAGCTTGTGCGTTGTTTAATTCATCATGATTTAAGATGATTGAAACAGGTGCTTCGCTGCCACCATAAATGATTGCAGGGATTTGACCGTTGTGACGCAGGCGGCGGCTCGCACCCTTACCTTGCGCTTGACGAACTTCAGCGTTAAATTTAAATGCCATTTTAATGTTCTCTTGATTAAAAGTTTAAAATAAAAAATTGCAGGCGACCCAGCAATTTTCCTAAATTTGCTCAAAGACAAACTTTGAGAGCGACGGATTATAAAATATTCAGCCCCACAATGCAAATTTACACAGCAAATTTTTTCTAGGCTTTTCAAGGCAAAGCGATTAAAATAAGCCCCAATTTTTAATTAATTTTAACTAACTGATTGTAAGTGGGTTTCAAATGGAATTTCTTATCAGCTTTTTTACCGATTACGGTTATTGGGCGGTGCTATTTGTTCTGATTATTTGTGGCTTTGGTGTACCTATTCCAGAAGATATCACGCTTGTCTCCGGCGGTGTAATTGCAGGGCTCTATCCTGAAAGCGTTAATTCCCACTTAATGTTAGTCGTCAGTATGATTGGCGTACTTGCCGGTGATTCAACCATGTACTGGCTTGGCCGCATTTACGGCACGCGCATTTTACGTTTCCGACCAATGCGTAAAATCGTCACATTAGAACGCCTCAAAATGGTGCGTGAAAAATTTGCCCAATACGGCAACCGTGTTTTATTTGTGGCTCGTTTCCTTCCAGGATTACGCGCACCAATTTATATGGTTTCAGGCATCACCCGCCGTGTCAGCTACACTCGCTTTGTATTCATTGATTTCTGTGCCGCGATTATTTCTGTGCCAATTTGGGTTTACCTTGGCGAATTTGGTGCAAGAAATTTAGACTGGCTCCATGAGCAAATCCAAAAAGGTCAGCTTGTGATTTATATCCTTGTTGGTGCATTAGCGGTTTTCTTATTCTGGAAATGGAAAAAAGCAAAGAAACAATCTAAATAATTTCCTATAAAGTGCGGTTAAAATTTTATAAATTTTCGTCAATAAAAAAACGCTTAATAATTTATTAAGCGTTTTTTGTTTTTTTTAACCTACTCTCACATCTTTATTTTCTCAATAAGCAGAAAAAAGATATCCCTTGAAACTTACATTTCAAGGGACAGAGCTTTGCGAGAAATCTTTTCTCTTATTGTAACAACGTTTTTCATTTCGCAGTGCCATTACAACGAAGTGAATTCTATCTATTTATTTTTTTATCGTCAATATATTTTTTATACAAAAATCTGTTAAAATTTAAACAAAAAAAACTAATAAAAAGGAACCAACCTTATGGAAAATAAAAACTTACATTATATCCTTGGTCTCGACCTTGGTATCGCCTCTGTTGGCTGGGCTGTGGTTGAAATTGACGAAAAAGAGAATCCTCTGCGTTTAATTGATGTTGGTGTACGTACTTTCGAACGAGCAGAAGTGCCCAAAACAGGTGAAAGCCTTGCGCTTTCTCGTCGCTTAGCCCGCTCTGCTCGTCGATTAACTCAGCGTCGCGTTGCTCGCCTGAAAAAAGCAAAACGACTTCTGAAATCAGAAAATATTCTCTTATCCACTGATGAACGTCTTCCTCATCAAGTTTGGCAACTACGTGTCGAAGGTCTAGATCGTAAATTAGAACGCCAAGAATGGGCTGCGGTGTTATTACATTTAATTAAGCATCGTGGTTATTTATCTCAGCGTAAAAATGAAAGTAAAAGCGAAAATAAAGAGCTAGGCGCGCTATTAAGCGGTGTAGCCAGTAACCATGAATTACTGCAACAAGCTACATATCGCACGCCTGCAGAACTTGCCGTAAAAAAATTTGAGGTCGAAGAAGGCCATATCCGTAACCAACAAGGCGCCTATACTCACACGTTTAGCCGACTAGACTTACTCGCCGAAATGGAACTCCTCTTCTCTCGTCAACAACACTTTGGAAATCCATTCGCTTCAGAAAAATTATTAGAAAATTTGACCTCACTTTTAATGTGGCAAAAACCTGCCTTATCTGGTGAAGCTATTTTAAAAATGCTCGGTAAATGTACTTTTGAAGATGAATATAAGGCAGCTAAGAACACTTATTCCGCAGAACGTTTTGTTTGGATAACGAAATTAAATAATTTACGTATTCAAGAAAATGGCTTAGAGCGTGCTTTAAATGATAATGAACGTTTAATGTTAATCAACCAACCTTATGAGAAAGCTAAATTAAATTATGCACAAGTACGTTCAAGATTAAATTTATCTGATGAGGCAATCTTTAAAGGCGTCCGTTATTCCGGTGAAGATAAAAAAGCCATTGAAACCAAAACAACTCTGATGGAAATGAAAACCTATCACCAAATTCGCAAGGTATTAGAAGGTAATAACCTAAAAGCTGAATGGGCTGAATTAAAGGCAAATCCAACATTATTAGATGAAATTGGCACGGCATTTTCATTATATAAAACTGATGAAGATATCAGTGGTTACTTAGCAGGAAAACTCTCTCAACCTGTATTAGATGTATTATTGGAAAATCTTAGTTTTGATAAATTTATCCAATTATCTCTTAAAGCTTTATATAAACTTCTGCCATTAATGCAACAAGGACTACGCTATGACGAGGCTTGCCGTGAAATTTATGGCGATCATTATGGTAAAAAAACAGAAGAAAACCATCACTTCTTACCACAGATTCCAGCTGATGAAATCCGTAATCCTGTAGTTTTAAGAACACTCACGCAGGCTCGTAAAGTGATTAATGGTGTAGTGAGACTATATGGTTCGCCAGCTCGTATTCATATTGAAACAGGACGAGAAGTTGGCAAATCTTACAAAGATCGCCGTGAACTAGAAAAACGTCAGGAAGAAAATCGTAAACAGCGTGAAAACGCAATCAAGGAATTTAAAGAGTACTTCCCTCATTTTGCTGGTGAACCTAAAACCAAAGACATTTTAAAAATGCGACTTTATAAACAACAAAATGCAAAATGTTTATATTCCGGCAAACCTATCGAATTACACCGTTTATTAGAAAAAGGTTATGTAGAAGTCGATCATGCCTTGCCGTTTTCCCGCACTTGGGATAACAGTTTCAGCAATAAAGTACTGGTGCTTGCTAATGAAAATCAAAACAAAGGCAATTCAACCCCTTTTGAATGGCTTGATGGTAAACATAACAGCGAACGCTGGAGAGCTTTCAAAGCATTAATTGAAACCAGTGCATTCCCTTATGCAAAAAAACAACGCATCCTAAGCCAAAAACTTGATGAAAAGGGCTTTATTGAACGTAACTTAAATGATACACGCTACGTTGCTCGTTTCTTATGTAACTTTATTGCAGATAATATGCACTTAACAGGTGAAGGAAAACGCAAAGTATTTGCTTCCAATGGGCAAATTACTGCCTTACTTCGTAGTCGTTGGGGATTAGCAAAATCACGTGAAGACAATGATCGCCATCATGCTTTAGATGCTGTTGTGGTCGCTTGCTCAACTGTCGCCATGCAGCAAAAAATCACACGTTTTGTTCGCTTTGAGGAAGGCAACGTATTTACAGGTGAGAGAAGAGATCGTGAAACGGGTGAAATTATTCCATTACACTTCCCTGCTCCATGGCAATTTTTCAAGCAAGAAGTTGAAATCCGTATTTTTAGTGATAATCCTAAACTGGAGCTAGAAAATAGATTGTCAGATCGTCCGCAAGCCAATCATGAATTTGTCCAACCTCTGTTTGTATCTCGAATGCCTACACGCAAAATGACAGGTCAAGGGCACATGGAAACCGTGAAATCAGCGAAACGTCTCAATGAGGGGATAAGCGTGATTAAAATACCACTCACTAAATTAAAATTAAAAGATTTAGAATTGATGGTAAATCGTGAGCGTGAAAAAGATCTATATAAATCTTTAAAAGCTCGACTAGAAGCTTTTAATGATGACCCTGCTAAAGCCTTTACTGAATCTTTTGTTAAAAATGGCTGGGCTATTGTTAAATCAATACGAGTAGAAAAAGTACAAAAATCTGGCGTATTAGTCCATGCTGGTAATGGAGTAGCAGACAATGCATCTGGCTCTATAGTGCGAGTAGATGTTTTTATCAAAGACAGAAAATATTTCCTTGTACCTATTTATACCTGGCAAGTGGCTAAGGGTATTTTACCCAATAGAGCTGTTATTGCAGATACTGATGAAAATGAATGGGAAATGATGGATGAGAATTCGACTTTCCAATTTTCATTACATCCAAATGATTTAATTAGAGTTAAAACTAAAAAAGATGAATTTTGGGGTTATTTTAACGGGCTAAATCGACATACGGGAGGGATAAATATAAGAACCCATGATTTAGAAAAATCAAAAGGTAAACAAGGTATTTTTGAAGGTATTGGAGTTAAAATTGCCCTTTCCTTTGAAAAATATCAAGTAGATGAACTTGGGAAAAATATTCGTTTATGTAAACCAAGTAAACGCCAACCTGTTCGTTAATCTCAATTCAATCCTCATGCGCATTACGTATGGGGATTTTTTGTAAGGATACATTATGACATGGAGAAGTCTTCTTATTAGTAAAGGGGGAAAACTCTCTTTGCATCAGCAACAAATGCTGATTCAACAAGAAGGGAATGAATTTAGTGTCCCTTTAGAAGATATTGCTATTGTTGTTGTGGAAAGCCGAGAAACAGTGATTACCCTTCCATTGCTCTCGGCATTCGGTTTATACGGGATTACTTTATTGAGCTGTGATGAACAATTTTTACCTTGTGGTCAATGGCTCCCTTTTAATCAATATTATCGACAATTAAAAACCCTTAAATTACAACTAGAAACGAGCTTGCCACTGAAAAAACAACTTTGGCAACGTATTGTGCAACAAAAAATTCGTAATCAAGCAAAAGTCTTATCACTCTGTCATCATCAAGAAAAATCAGAACGGTTACTCCAACTCGCTAATTTAGTGAAATCAGGTGATAAAGATAATCTTGAGGCACAAAGTGCGGTCATTTATTTCTCTGGATTATTCGGCGCTCATTTCAGACGAAAAGAAGAAGACAATGCGATTAATATACATCTGAACTATGCTTATACCGTTATACGTTCAGCTGTGGCAAGAAGCCTTGTGCTTTATGGTTGGTTACCACAATTAGGCTTATTTCATCATAGCGAACTTAATGCCTTTAATTTAGCGGATGATTTTATTGAACCGTTTCGTCCTCTTGTTGATTTGCTGGTATGGAACTTGCTCGAAAAAGGATTACTCTCCCAAAATCTCAGTCCTCTATCAAAACAGCAATTAATCAAAATCCTGCATCATCAACTGCGCTTTAACCAGGAAAAAGTGAGTGTTTTGACTGCTATTGATAAAACCATTGCCTCTTTACAAATTGCACTTATTCAAAAAAATGCAACATTATTGCAGTTACCAGAGATCGATGCACTACAGGAATACCAATATGAGTGAGGAAGTCTTTATGCGTATGATCGTTTTATTTGATTTACCGGTTACCACTAAAGCAAAAATGCGGGCAGCAAACCAATTCCGTCAATTTTTACTTAAAGATGGTTATCAAATGTTACAACTTTCTATTTATACTCGAATTATTAAAGGGCGAGATGCGTTAGAAAAACATCATAAAAGACTCGTCGCACACTTACCTGAAGAGGGATCAATTCGATGTTTATCTATTACAGAAAAACAATTTGCGAGCATGGAAATTTTAGTGGGAGAGAAAAAACTGCAAGAAAAAAAGGTCAATTCAAATCAATTACTGCTTTTTTAACCGTTTTTTTAGATAAAACAAAAGCCCCTAAACCTTACGGCATGGGGCTTTTTGCCGTCCCTATTATAGCACTGCGAAATGAAAAAGGGAGCTACAACCTTTAGCCACTGATTTACGGTTGGCTGACTATTATAGCACTGCGAAATGAAAAAGGGAGCTACAACCAACGCCATTTACTTCTAACACTGCCGAACATTATAGCACTGCGAAATGAAAAAGGGAGCTACAACTTAACGGTGCTAAATAGCCCTCTTTAATCAATTATAGCACTGCGAAATGAAAAAGGGAGCTACAACGTTAATTCTTCAATAGTTTCAGCACCTTCTATTATAGCACTGCGAAATGAAAAAGGGAGCTACAACTGTTGTCCTCGTATTAAGCAGCTTTAGCGGATTATAGCACTGCGAAATGAAAAAGGGAGCTACAACTCAAAAACACAGAGATAGCATATACACTCGATTATAGCACTGCGAAATGAAAAAGGGAGCTACAACTTTGTGACAAGTCAGTTAGCGATAATTTTTATTATAGCACTGCGAAATGAAAAAGGGAGCTACAACGCCTTTCCATAAAGTTTCTTCAATACCTCAATTATAGCACTGCGAAATGAAAAAGGGAGCTACAACGTTTTTGTGTGAAATATTAAAATCATTAAAATTATAGCACTGCGAAATGAAAAAGGGAGCTACAACAAATTGGCAAGGCAACCAATTCCATTTGGAATTATAGCACTGCGAAATGAAAAAGGGAGCTACAACACTGGAGGAATGAAGTTTAATATCTATGTTATTATAGCACTGCGAAATGAAAAAGGGAGCTACAACTTACAAAATGATTTGCCTAATCCAGGTGACATTATAGCACTGCGAAATGAAAAAGGGAGCTACAACGAACGCGTAGAGGCTAACGATTCAATTTCCATTATAGCACTGCGAAATGAAAAAGGGAGCTACAACAATCACTAAATTTTCACCATCAATTTTTAAATTATAGCACTGCGAAATGAAAAAGGGAGCTACAACTAATCCACATTGCGTAAGCATAAACAAGTTATTATAGCACTGCGAAATGAAAAAGGGAGCTACAACAAGCAAGTACTGAAATTCAAGGGAAAGGGCATTATAGCACTGCGAAATGAAAAAGGGAGCTACAACCAAGCCTCCAACCAATACTGAGCAACACGTATTATAGCACTGCGAAATGAAAAAGGGAGCTACAACGCAATACCGTATCTCTTAGCCACGCACCCCATTATAGCACTGCGAAATGAAAAAGGGAGCTACAACTTCCAGCAATATAATGCTCGTTGGCAATCAATTATAGCACTGCGAAATGAAAAAGGGAGCTACAACGCTGTATAGCGTGGACTTGGTTAGAGATGAATTATAGCACTGCGAAATGAAAAAAGATGTTATTACAATACAGTATAAGTTTACTATTTAATAATAATGTATTTAACTTCATTCTCTTCTTGCATTTTTTTCTGATGCTCTTTCTCCCATTTTTTATATAAAAAATGGATTAATATCCTAAATAAGATAAGAAAGACGAGGCAAGTAAAGGCAATACCTAAAAGTACGTTCCATATTACACCATTAATAACGCCAATCAGTACAAAAACCATTAAAAGTGGAAATAGAAAAAACACATTAAACATGGCAATAAACTCTCTGCCTAAAAAGCGAATAAGAGCAACTTCATCTTTAAACATATTTCCTCCTTATGGTAATCTTAATTAACTATATCCCTCTTGCTTTTAAATAATTCTCCACTGTATCCACAATCGCTTGAGTTTGTGGATCAATTTCAATATTTACTAAATCGCCAATTTGGCGTTTGCCGATTAGAGTTCTATGTAAGGTTTCAGGAATTAAATTCACGCAGAATTCATCACCGTTCACTTCACCAATAGTAAGGCTGATGCCGTCAATCGCGATAAATCCTTTAGTCAGGATATATTTCATCACCTCTTTATTGGGTAATTTAAACCAAACCTGACGATTGTTTTCGCTTTCGATAATTTGTGAAACACTTGCGGTACAATAAACGTGGCCGGATAAAATATGTCCGCCAATTTCGGCGCCCATTTGCATCGCGCGTTCGATATTCACAAAATCCCCTGCTTTTAAGCTACCGAGATTGGTGATGCGCAAGGTTTCCTGCATTAAATCAAAGCTCACAAGATCATCGTGAATTTCAGTCACTGTTAAGCACACGCCGTTATTCGCCACTGATGCACCGATTTCTAAGCCTTTTCGCATTTCAGCTGGTAATTTTACGATCTGTGTTCTAAAATTATCGCTATCTTTAATTGCATGAATTTGGGCGATGCCCTGTACAATACCTGTAAACATTATTATTCCTTCATTAAAAATTTTTCCAATATTATAGCAAAATTTATGAATTCTCGTCTTTTTTCTCAATACCGTATTGATATTCAAAAACTTATCCGAATTGCGACACCTATCGGGCTTGCCCAATTGGCTCAAACTGGCATGGGTACCGTGGATGTGATTATGGCGGGGCGTGTGAGCTCGGCTGATGTAGGCGGTGTCGGTATTGGTGCCTCCATTTGGCTACCTTTGGTACTTTTCGGGCAAGGATTATTACTCGCCTTGCCACCAACAATTTCCTATTTAAATGGTTCAGGACAACGTCATCGCATAGCTCACCAAGTGAGACAAGGTCTTTGGATTTCATTTTTAGTGATGATTCCCCTTGCACTCATCATCTATCATAATGATTTCATATTACAGTTTATGAATATGGATGCCCACATGGCTGATGTGACGATGAATTATTTGCGTGCAATGGTGTCGGGCTTACCTGCCTATTTATTGCTGATTAATTTCCGCTGTTTGAATGATGGCATTGCCAAAACAAAACCCGCCATGGTGATTACCTTCATGGGGTTAATGCTGAATATTCCGCTGAATTATATGTTTATTTACGGCAAATTTGGTGCACCTGCATTGGGCGGTGTCGGTTGTGGTGTGGCAACGGCTATTGTCAACTGGGCGATGGCAATTTTGATGATTACCTATTCGGCCAAAAACTATAATGAACGTAGTTTGAAAGTCTTTGAAAAGATTATTGAAAAGCCTGATATCAAAACACTGAAAAAATTGACCGCACTTGGTTTACCTATTGCCATTGCGCTGTGCAGTAAAGTCTCACTCTTTGCGCTAAGTAGTTTATTACTTTCACCATTAGGTGCGGATGTGGTCGCTAGCCACCAAATTGCGTTAAACACCAGTGCCGTAGCCTTTATGTTCCCAATGTCTATTGCGATGGCTGCAACCATTTTAGTGGCGCAAGAGCTCGGTAATCATGCACCTCAAAAAGCCAAAATCATGGCTCACGCCGCTATTATTCTTGGCTTGATTGCGGCAAGTGTATTAGCGTTGGTGATTTGGGTATTTAGTGCAGAGATTGCCGCATTAATTGTTGGCGATAATGCCACCGTTATTGCTCTTTCAGGCAGCTTATTAGCGATGGCGGCGATTTATCAATTTTCAGATTCAGTGCAAGTCGTTGTGAGCGGTATTTTACGTGGCTATAAAGATACTAAAATTATTCTCTACATCACATTACTTGCCTATTGGGGCGTGGGTATCCCAGTTGGTTATGTTCTTTCCCGTACGGATTGGATCGTACCAAGCATCGGCGCAAAAGGTTTCTGGGTAGCATTTATCATTGCCTTAACCATTGCTGCTGCTTTACTCTTTATGCGTATGCGAAAAATCCAATCACAACCTGATGAAGCCATTATTCAACAGTTAGAAAGATTGAAGTAGTTAAAGTGAAAAGTGCGGTCAAATTTGACCGCACTTTTTACTCTTTAGCCCAAGGCCGTTCATTACCATACATTTCAATATTCTTTTGACACAATATCTTCAATATTTCTGAAGAAAGCTCATTATTATATTGGTCAGATAACAATAATTCTGGAAATAAGCCTCTTACATTAATGAACTTATCAAAATCAACTACATAATGTACCGTATATTTTCCCGTAGTTTGTCCTTTTAATCCTAAATCTTTCAGCTTTTTGTAGACAACACGATCATTCTCTAATCCTGAATACCAACTTTGAGCGACCATTAAAGCGATATTTTTAGGCAATGCGTAACAATTGGTATCAATATGATGTCCTAATATATCAAGATCATATTCTAATGTTTTTTGATGTTCGCCCAAGTTAATAGATAACTGAACACTTCCTCTCGGTCTCCAATTTCCTAATGATTGAAAATCATCTCGACAGATAAATACTCCATCTGACAAATAGAAAGATCTTAATGAATATACAAAATCTGCTCCAGTGTTTAATTCATCGACAATTGTCTCGACATGATTTTTAGTAATTCGATTGTCATCATCCAAATAGCAAATTATATCTTCAGATACTAAAAATGGTGCAATAGCATTGATAGAACTATTAAGCATTAAATTCTTACCTGTATTCATTGGTAAGTAAATTGGGATAACATTAGGATATTTATCTAAAATTGCTTTCGCTTTATGCCAAAATATCTCACCATCGACAAAAACATAATGCTTACAAGAATACGACTGATTTTGAACACTTAGTATCGTTTGTTCTAGCTCAGCTCGTCCAATAGTTGAAGTTATTATAGCTACACTTGGCTGAGTCATAATTCTAAAACCATATAATCACGCTACATCACCACCACATCAAACTGTTCTTGGTTGTAGTACTGCTCTGTTTTGACTTGAACCTGTTTGCTGATGAACATTTCTATCTCTGGCAATAAACCGTGCGATTCTTCTTTGATTAAGTAATCCGCTACAGCTGGAGACGCATAAACCACAAATTGTTCACTTGAGAATAAGTGGTTAACGCGAATAATCTCACGCATAATTTCATAACATACTGTTTCAACTGTTTTCACGCGTCCACGACCTTGGCAAGTTGGGCATTCATCACACAAAACGTGTTCTAAACTTTCGCGAGTACGTTTACGCGTCATTTCCACTAAACCAAGTTGAGTAAAACCATTCACATTGGTTTTCACGCGATCTTTTGATAGGGCTTCTTCCAAGGATTCAATCACGCGATTGCGATGCTCATCGGTTTGCATATCAATAAAATCAATAATGATAATTCCGCCTAAATTACGCAGTTGTAGTTGCTGGGCAATAGCTTTAGTGGCTTCAATATTGGTGTTAAAAATCGTTTCATCTAAATTTCGGTGACCAACGAAAGCCCCGGTATTAATATCAATGGTCGTCATGGCTTCGGTCTGCTCAATAATGAGATAGCCACCTGATTTTAAATTCACGCGTTTTTCAAGTGCATTTTGAATACCACGTTCTACACCATAAATATCAAAAATCGGCTGACTGCCCGTATAAAGCATTAATTTTTCACTTAATTCCGGCATAAATTCATCGGTAAATTCTTTAACCTCGTTAAAACAAAGTTTGGAATCGATATGAATTTTCTCTAAATTGGCACCGATAAAATCACGCAAAATACGTTGTGGTAATGCGGGTTCGCCATAAATTTTAGAACGTGTTGGATATTTTCCTTTACGCTCAAGCACCTTACGCCATAAACGTTTTAAAAATTCCGCATCTTGGCGCAACTCTTCTTCTGTTGCGCCTTCGGTAGCTGTACGGACAATAAAGCCGCCTAACTCATCACAAAAAGGCTCAACCAATGCTTTTAATCTGGCGCGCTCTTCTTCGCTTTCAATACGTTGTGACACACCAACATGGCTATTTTCCGGCATAAAGACGAGATAACGAGAAGGTAATGTAATATCCGTGGTTAATCTTGCGCCTTTTGTGCCCAAGGGATCTTTCACCACTTGTACCACGATATCCTGCCCCTCGCGTACGAGTTCAGAAATGCTTTTTGCACGGAATTGTTTTTGTTCGTTCAAATCCACGCATTCGGTATGTGAAACAATATCGGAAGCATGCAAAAATGCTGCTTTTTCTAAACCGATATCTACAAAAGCGGACTGCATCCCTGGTAAAACACGGGTTACTCGTCCTTTATAAATATTCCCCACGATGCCACGTTTGGCTTGACGTTCAATATGAACTTCTTTTAAAACACCCGTTTCCACCAACGCAACGCGGGTTTCATTGGGCGTAACATTCATTAATAATTCAACAGAATCCATTTTTTCGACCTTAGTTTTAATCATATTAGTCTATCGAAAAGGAAAATAGAATAATAGTCCTAAATGAGGTAAAATGTGACCTTTCTCAAATTTTCACGACTTATTTTGGGGTATTTAATGTTTGGTTTAGACCCAACACTTATTACTTTTAGTATTTATATTTTCGGCATGATTTTAATCGGAGTCCTTGCCTATTATTATACAAACAACTTATCCGATTATATTTTAGGCGGCCGTAAACTCGGAAGTTTTGTGACAGCTATGTCTGCTGGCGCATCTGATATGTCAGGCTGGTTATTAATGGGTCTGCCGGGTGCGGTGTATGTATCTGGTCTGGTAGAAGGTTGGATCGCTATTGGTTTAATCCTCGGGGCTTATTTTAACTGGTTGCTTGTAGCTGGTCGTTTACGGATCTATACCGAATTTAACAACAATGCACTCACATTACCGGAATATTTCCACCATCGCTTTGGCACATCACATAATCTCTTAAAAATTGTGTCTGCAACAATCATCCTAGTATTCTTCACCATTTATTGTGGTTCTGGTGTGGTTGCAGGGGCGAAATTATTCCAAAACCTATTCTCAGTCGACTACTCCACAGCTATTTGGTACGGCGCATTAGCGACTATCGTCTATACCTTTATCGGTGGATTTTTAGCCGTAAGCTGGACGGATACCATTCAAGCCACATTGATGATTTTTGCACTAATTTTAACGCCTCTCTTTATCTTTTTAAGTTTGGGTGATGTATCACAATTTACTGGAGTGCTACATCAAGCAGAAATCGCAGCAAATAAAGACTTTACTGATTTATTTAGTTCTACTACACCATTAGGTTTATTAAGTTTAGCGGCCTGGGGCTTAGGTTATTTTGGTCAACCGCATATCCTTGCGCGTTTTATGGCGGCTTACTCGGTGAAATCTCTTATTAAAGCACGCCGTATCAGTATGACATGGATGGTGATTTGCCTCGCGGGTGCGATTGGTATTGGCTTCTTCGGTATTCCTTATTTCTTTGCTAACCCCAATGTGGCTGGCGTGGTAAATAATGAACCAGAACAAGTATTTATTGAACTGGCTAAATTGCTCTTTAATCCATGGATTGCCGGTATTCTACTCTCTGCAATTTTAGCGGCAGTCATGAGTACACTTTCCGCACAATTATTAATTTCTTCTAGTTCTATTACTGAAGATTTTTATAAAGGGTTTATCCGTCCAAAAGCTTCTGAAAAAGAATTAGTTTGGCTAGGTCGTGCGATGGTTTTAGTTATCGCGGGCATTGCAATTTGGATTGCACAGGATGAAAACAGCAAAGTATTAAAACTCGTTGAATTTGCCTGGGCGGGCTTTGGTTCTGCATTTGGCCCTGTTGTGCTTTTCTCCTTATTCTGGAAACGCATGACTTCATCAGCGGCGATGGCAGGAATGGTTGTCGGCGCAGTAGTTGTCTTTGCTTGGAAATCGGTGATTCCTGAAACCAGTGAATGGTTTAATGTCTATGAAATGATCCCAGGATTCATTCTTGCTAGCCTCGCGATTATTGTGGTTTCTCTCCTTTCTGCAGAACCTGAAAATGAAGTTAAAGAAACCTTTGAAAAAGCAGAAAGAGCCTATAAGGAAGCAAAATAATGATTGATTTTCGTCCTTTTTATCAACAAATTGCCACCACAAATTTATCTGCTTGGCTAGAAACATTGCCTTTGCAGTTAAAAGAATGGGAAAAACAAACTCATGGTGATTATGCCAAATGGTCAAAAATCGTGGACTTTCTCCCTGATTTACAGGCAGACACTATCGATTTAAAAAATGCGGTGAAATCTGACCGCACTTCCCCACTTTCAGAGGGCGAAAAACAACGCATTGTCCATCATTTGAAACAATTGATGCCATGGCGAAAAGGACCTTATCATTTATTTGATATTCACGTGGATTGCGAATGGCGTTCTGATTTCAAATGGGATCGTGTTTTGCCTCATCTTGCCCCATTAAAAGATCGTACCATTTTAGATGTGGGCTGCGGTAGCGGCTACCATATGTGGCGAATGGTTGGTGAAGGTGCAAAAATGGTCGTTGGTATTGATCCAACCGAGCTTTTCCTTTGCCAATTTGAAGCAGTTCGAAAATTACTAAATAACGATCGTCGAGCTAACTTGATCCCATTAGGTATTGAAGAAATGCAACCACTTGCGGCATTTGATACCGTATTCTCAATGGGCGTGCTTTATCATCGTAAATCACCGCTTGATCATCTCACTCAACTAAAAAATCAATTAGTAAAAGGTGGCGAATTGGTGTTAGAAACCTTAGTGGTTGATGGTGATGCCAATACGGTCTTAGTGCCTTCAGATCGCTATGCAAAAATGAAGAACGTGTATTTTATTCCTTCCGTTGCTGCGCTCATTAATTGGTTGGAAAAGGTCGGTTTTACTAATGTGCGTTGTGTGGATGTCGCCACCACGACATTAGAAGAACAGCGTAAAACGGATTGGTTAGAAAATGAAAGTTTGATTGATTTCTTAGATCCAAACGATCACAATAAAACCATCGAAGGCTATCAAGCCTCAACTCGCGCAGTGATTTTAGCGAATAAATAATTGCTTAAATAAAAAGTGCAGTCAAAAAACATGGGATTTTTTGACCGCACTTTGCTTTTTTATTTTAAAGCAATATGTACCGTAATCTCTTCACGATCGTGATACAAATGCTTCGCCTGAATAGCAAATTCCAGTTCTTTTTCTGCTAACATCACCGCAAGATTTTCTAGGCACAACATCACTTCTTGATAGCGTTTTTTCATTGGTAATTTCAAATTGAAAATAGTTTCTCGGCACCAGCCGTTAATCAACCATTTTCCAATTAAATTCGCAATTCGGCTTGGTTGCTCCACCATATCACACACAAGCCAATCAATATGCTTACGTTTTGGTGGTTGGAATTTAAATCCATCTTCCGGACAGTGCTCAATTCTGCCAGTATCATGTAAACTTGCCGCCATTTTGCCGTGATCAACCGCATAAACAAATAAACCACGTTTCACTAACTGATAAGTCCAGCCACCGGGACAAGCACCGAGATCGACGCCAACCATATTTTCATTCAAGCGTTTACTTTCTTCATTTCGAGGAATAAAAGTTAAAATCGCTTCTTCCAATTTTAAAGTTGAGCGACTTGGTGCATCCGCTGGGAATTTTAAACGTGGGATTCCCATAAAGTGGGTGGAGTTATTACCAAGATAGGAATACCCCACATAGCAGCAATTCGGCTGCGTGAAAAAACAATGTAAAATCTGACCGCGCTTTGCATTCGGTTTGCCTTGTAACCAACCTTTCTTTTTCAACGCTTGGCGCAACGGCACAGTAAATTTTCGGCAAAATGTCGAAAGCTCTTTGGCTTCATTAGTATCTGCAGTTTCAACAAATAGCTCTACCGCTTGCTTAAGATTAATGTCTTCTGCAATGCGTTCATATTGAGCCCGAATTGGCGAAATACGATCTTGAGGATCCAGATTTTCTAAGAGATCTGACACAACGATCATTTGACGTGCAAAAATCAAACGATTAAATGGGATTTCTCTCGCTAAACGATCTGCATCACCTGGTTGATAGCATTCAAAAATGACATAGCCGCTGTTTTCTACTACGCGAGCAAAACCAAATACACCACGCTCAGAAGCTCGGTCGGTAATTTCTGCGGCGACTTCTTTTTCAAAACCAATTCGACAATATAAGGCTATTTTATTCATATTTTCCCTAATTTTATTGAATCTTTAATCCATGTTCTAAAGGCTTGAATTTGTTTATCATCTAAACGATCTAAATGATTAACTACATAGAATGATTTCGGATCCCGTAATTCGGTTGGTAACACAATTTGCAAATGGCCATTTTCAATTTCTTGCTGAGCCAAAATGCGATTAGCGAGTGCAATACCCTGACCATGAACCGCCGCTTGTAATGCCATAAAGGTATGACTAAATAACGGGCCTTGCTGAATATTCAAATCCTCTAATTTGAGATAATCAGCCATCGCTTGCCAGTTATCTCGAGTGTGTGTGTGAATCAGCGTGTGCTTTTTCAAATCACCAGGACGGCGAACGGGTATTTTCTCAAGCAATGAAGGCGCTGCTAAAATCACGAGATTTTCCTCGCCTAAACGATCAACCTGTAAATTATCCCAATCACCTTTGCCATAATAAATGGCAATATCAATTTCTTTATTCAATAAACCTTCATCTTGATCGACCCCCTTCAAACGTACTTCAATTTCAGGGTGTTGTTTATTAAAATCACTCAAATGTGGCACAAGCCATTGGATACCAAAGGTTTGTGGCACGCTAATTGCCAAATGAGGCTCTGCTTTAAGTGTTAATAAACGTTCAGTCGATTCATTTAATTTTCGCAAAACTTTGTTAATATCAACAAAATAGGCTTTCCCAAATTCCGTCAATTCGAGTGAACGATTTTTACGTATAAAAAGCTCGACACCTAAAAAATCTTCTAATAATTTTATTTGATGGCTCACTGCGGCTTGTGTCACAAAAAGTTCATCAGCAGCTTTTGTAAAGCTTAAATGTCGAGCAGCTGATTCGAAAGACTTCAATGAATTCAGGGGAGGCAAACGTTTATACATAATTCTTCCCAACAGCTAAATTTTAGTTTATAATGAAAAAGATTCAATTCGAATTAGTTTTTTTTATGCATCAAATAAAAAAACATCATTTGTCCTTTCATTACCTTCTACCTACAATATACACATACTTAATGATTGGTAATTCCTTACAAGTTAATGAGTTTCAGACTTAAGTATGATGTTGTGTTTGCATATAGTTCGGTTCTCCGAACTGGAGTAACAATTAAGTTACTCATTTACTTCCTGTATATATTAAACCATTTTTGGTTAAACGCTGCTCATTTCGAGTAGCGTTTTTTTATTTCAGCCATTCTAACATAAGCAAAATTTTATTTCCTGACCTACTTCACAAATTTGAAAATCCAATAAAAATTTTGAAAAATCACAATATTTTTGAGTTTAAAGGTTTTCATAGTTGCCGTTATGGTGTAGATTAACTGCATTTCCATTCATAAAATTATTTATACAAATTAAGGAAGCAAAATGAAAGACTTAGACTGGAATAACCTTGGATTTAGTTATGTCAAAACAGATTACCGTTTCATTGCACATTGGAAAGATGGTAAATGGGATGAAGGAAAACTTACTACCGATAACATGCTACATATCCACGAAGGTTCGACCGCAATTCACTATGGCCAACAATGCTTTGAAGGCTTAAAAGCTTATCGTTGTAAAGACGGTTCAATCAATCTATTCCGTCCAGATCAAAATGCAAAACGCATGCAACACACCTCTGATCGCTTATTAATGCCACAAGTGCCAACAGAATTATTTATCCGTGCTTGTAAAGAAGTGGTAAAAGCAAACCAAGAATGGTTAGGCCCTTATGGCTCTGGCGCGACATTATATTTACGTCCATTCCTCTTTGGTACTGGCGCGAATATCGGTGTAAAAACCGCACCTGAATTTATTTTCTCTGTATTCTGCTGCCCTGTCGGCGCATATTTCAAAGGTGGTTTAGCGCCATCAAACTTCATCACCACTGATTACGACCGTGCTGCACCTATGGGTACAGGTGGCGTAAAAGTGGGTGGTAACTATGCAGCAAGTTTGCTTCCACATGAACTAGCCGCAGAAGAAGGTACGCCAGAACGTAAATTTGCAGATGCGATCTATCTTGATCCAAAAACTCACACTAAGATTGAAGAAGTGGGTGCGGCAAACTTCTTTGGTATCACCAAAGATAATAAATTTATCACGCCAGCATCTGAATCCATTTTACCAAGTATCACTAAATACTCATTACTTCACATTGCAAAAGAACGTTTGGGTATGGAAGCCATTGAAGGTGACGTATATATCGATCAACTTGATCAATTTGCCGAAGCAGGGGCTTGTGGTACTGCTGCCGTCATTACCCCAGTAGGCGGTATTCAACACAAAGGTAAATTCCACGTATTCTATTCAGAAACTGAGGTAGGCCCTGTTACACGTAAACTTTACAACGAGCTAACCAGTATCCAATTCGGTGATGTTGAAGCACCTGAAGGCTGGATTATAAAAGTAGAATAATTTATTTATCTATCAATAAAAAGAGCGGTCAAATTGACCGCTCTTTTATTTACTACGATGTTCTTTACTCAACCAAACTCATCGCCAGATTCTTCGCGCCTTTAAAATCCACTTTACCACTTCCGAGCATTGGAATTTCATCCACTAAAAAGACTTGGCTTGGAAGCGTAATCGGCGGTACATTTAATCCTTTAATACGTTCATTGATCTCATCTAAAGAAAGCGTAGATTTAATTAAAAGCACTATGCTCTCGCCTTTTTTATCATCGCTTACAGCGACCGCAACAAATTGATTTTCTTCATCAAATACTTGTGCAAGTTTCTCTTCCACGCTACCGAGGCTGATCATTTCGCCACCGACTTTAGCAAATCGAGAATAACGATCCACAATGGTAATAAAGCCGTTATGATCGATATGGCCTTTATCGCCAGTTTTGTAATAACGTACACCGTCAATTTCAACAATCACTTCTGCTGTTTTTTCTGGTGCATTCAAATAACCTTTCATGACTTGCCCACCACCAATCAAGATCAAACCGTCTTCGCCGACTGGTAATTCTTGCAAGCTTTCTGGATCCACAATTTTAATAATGGTGCCAGGTAATGGCATACCTACCGTACCAGCTTGATTGAAGGTAAATTCCTGTAAGGTTTCCGGATCAAGTAAATTAGGCATATTCACACTAGCTACCGGTGCTGTTTCAGTTGCGCCATAACCTTCGTAAATTTCCAAGCCAAATTTAAGTTTGAAGGCTTCTTTTACATCCGCTTTCAATTTTTCGGCGCCAGCAATAACCATACGTACGTTTTGTAGCATTAACGGATGGAATTTCTTATTGCGTACATACAATCTAAAGAAAGTTGAAGTACCAAATAAAATACTCACCCGATGTCGAGCACACATTTTTCCTACTGTCGCCCCATCTGTCGGATCCGCTACACTTACCATTTTAATGCCTTCACACAATGGCAATAAAGTTGTCACTGTTAAGCCGAATGAATGGAAAATTGGTAAGGAATTCAAAATCACATCATCTTTGTGGAAGTTTAATAATTCACCAATCTGTTTAATGTTTGTCAGTAGGTTTTTATGGCTTAATTCAATGCCTTTTGGATCACCTTCACTGCCACTACTAAATAAGATGGTTGCATTATCTTCCAAGCTTACATCTGCAAAGTAACGTAATTTAATCCACCATTGTGGCGCCAAAAATGCGGTTAAAAATGACCGCACTTTATTCGCTTTAGTGATCGATTTCCCTAAATTTTCCATAAAGAGGGCTTTATCAGCCACCACTTGGCTAAAGTCAAAACCTTTTGCGTTCAACTTATCCAAGAATTTTTCAGAGGTAATGACTTGCGAAATGTTGGCTTTTTTCAACGCTTTTTCCATCACTTCTGGGCTTAGTGTGTAGTTTAAATTTACCGGTACTTTGCCCATCACCATTAGGGTCATATTAATAATTGCCCCGATTGATGAACTTGGTAATAACACACCAATATTTTTTTCATTCCCTAAAGCAGTTTTTAAGGTTTTCACAAACATTAGCACTGCAGCAATAAATTTCAGGTTATTCAGTTTAGTGCCTTGTGCATCCACGGTAGCTTCTTTGAATAGATTCGATTTTGCTGAACTCAACCAATGATGCATCAGCGGTTTACGTTTACTCATGACTTTTTCCCATACTGAGAAAGAAAGTTCTAGTACTTTTTGCTTCATCGCTGTCGCATCAATAAAGCCATGAATTGGTTTACCAAATGCTACTAAAATTTCACGTTTGCCTTGGCGTTTAGTTAAATTCTTATAGAAAGAATCCGCACGAGAGAAGCTGCTGCCCCATAATCCACGTAAATAGAAAGGAACAGTCGTCACATTCTCTAAATCTTTTAATACATGCTCAAAGCCTTTTTGGAACTCATTGATTTGACCGTTATAGCTGATATGACCTTCTGGGAATAAAGCCACCACTTCACCACGCGCTAAATATTCACGAATGGTTTCAATAGATTCACGGCTTGAACCGCCACCAATTGGGATCACTTTGAAAATACGGAAGAACCAAGTGAGATACCATTTGTTGTAAATCGGGCGATACATCACAAATTTAATCGCACGAGGGCTAGCCGCTTGTAATACTAACCAGTCAATCCAGCTAATATGGTTACCTAATAATAGAACTCCTCCACTTTGTGGAAGATTTTTTAACCCATCCACATGAAAACGGTAATTCGCTTTTAACGCAAAGAGTAAGAATAAACGCGTAAATAAATGAGGCACTTTCGACATGGTATATAGACTCGCAGCAAAACATGCAGCAGATGTCACTAAGAACAAACCTTGAGTCGAAACATTAAGTTGTACAAAAACAATGCTTAATAGCAAGAAGACCACCATGAACACGTTTTGCACAAAATTGTTACCCGCCATGATTTTGCCGCTGATTTTCTCAGGTGCGAAATACTGAATAGTTGCATTCAATGGCACAATCAATAAACCGCCAGAGAAACCAAAGACAAAAGAACAAAGTGCCAATACCACACCACTTTGGGCTAGCGTTAAGAAAAATAACGATGCACAAATACCCAATGCCCCAAGCGGCACAATACCTAACTCAATATGCAAACGAGAAGCACGTCCTGCAAGATATGAACCTAACACTAGTCCGACTCCACTCACCGCTAGAATTGCTTGAATGACAACAGCATTATCTTCATTGAACATTGCTTTATAATGTGCAGGAAATGCCGCCACAATAATTTGTGACACGCCCCAAAACAGGCTTAGTCCAATGACACTCAGCCAAATATTTTGATCAGCTTTTAATGTACGAACATTATCTTTTAAATACCCTAGAGAAAGGTATTTTCTCATATCAAACTGACCTTCTGTATTTTCAGCTTCTTGTTTAAAGAATGGAATTTTAAAAGCAAAATAGGCTTCTAGTGCACTCAATAATACTAATGCTACACCTATCACCCAAACACTTTGTAATACTTCATTCGGGTCATCTGATGCCACATAATGTGCTTCAAAGAAGAAAGAAAAGGCAAAAGAACTAAATAGAATGGCCACAATGGTGAGCGCTTGAATCACACCGTTTGCCATACCGATATTTTCGGTGCCCACAATCGATTTAATAATGCTATATTTAGCCGGAGAATAGACCGCACTTTGCGCCGCCAAAATCAATGTCAGTACAAAGGAAAGCGCAAACATACCCGTCATATAACTCAATAAAATCCCCGCGCTAATCGCCACCGCCGCTAAACTGCTGTAACGGATCACATTGGTGCGAGAAAATTTATCGTTGATAAATGCCGAAGGGGAAAACAAGAAAATAAACGGTAATAAAATCATCGCATTAATTAATGCCGTTAAAACCACCAAACTCTCACCTGAAAAGCTTTTCAGCAATACATTTTGAATGGTAATTTTATGTGCCAAATCTACACTGGCATTAATAAAGGCAATGGCTAAATAAGGCACAAAGCCAGCATATTTTAAGAGTTTCATTTCGCACTCTCCGCTTGATAAAGATTAAAGGTTTTCATATTCAAAAGATAAGGTTTTAACACCAACAATAAATCAAATAAATGTTTTAATTTTTCATCTTTTTGTTCGCTATTGGCTAATGCAGCTAAAGTCACATTCACCTCTTTTTCTGCTAACATTTTCGCTGCAGCTAAATAAGCTTTCACCACATCCATTTCAGCTTCATCACAACGAGACAAGATCGCCAAAATATCACGTTCTTTTGCTGTAAAAATGCCTTCACGAGGATTCAATAAGCCTTCCGCTACCATGTCTTCGATTTGTTTAGCGGAAAGATGAAATTCTTCACATAATTGCTCAATAGTGAATACCTCATTTTCTGCCCCCATGATGATATCCAATAATCCAATAAGGCTTTCATAAGGGTTATTCCAATCAAAATGAGGATGAGCAAAAAGTGCTTTAATTTGTGAAATTGTCGCATTGAAATTGCTTTGTAGATATTTAATAAAACTAAGCAACTTCACACAATGTTCATCATAGAGATGAAAATTCGGTTTATCTTTCACCGGCTCTGGCAACAAACCTTCTTTCACATAGTACAGCACCGTGGATTTTGGTGTCTGACTAAGCTTAACCAAATCATTCATTTTTAACATCAGGATTTCCCTCTAGGTTGATTTGTTGTGTATTGTAGCGGATAAAAATAAAAAGTAAATAGTGTTACTTCGCACTTTTAATGAAGTTTAATAAAAAAGTTGTTCATCACATTATGAACAACTTTCTTAATCAGCTTTAATTTTCAACTTTTCGCCATAGATCCTTACTGTAAATAACCCCTACTGGATTTTTCTTCGCTCCCATAATAGTTGGAGAAATATAAACCGGTGTAGTGTATTGGAAAAGCGGTAACGCAAGGTTTTCCTGTTGGATCTTCTCACTTAATTTTAAGTAAATTTCTGACCGCTCTTTTTCATTTAAGCTTTTCAGTGCTTGCTCAAAAAGTTGATCGTATTCTGCATTAGCATAGCCATTTTTATTATCGGGGCTTTTAGAATAGAACAAACCCAAGAATGCCATCGGATGATTAAAGTCTGCGCACCAACCAGAACGAATGACTTGGAAATCCCCTTTTTGGCGCTTAGTCTGTAATGTTTGCCAATTAACAGGTTGAGCATCCACGCGCAACATATCGGACTGCGTTAATTGCCCTACTACACGTTGCGCGATATTCACATGCAAGGGTGCATCATCATAGAGCACATTTAAATGTAGCGGATGTCTTTCATCAATTTTATTTTGAGCCAATAACTGCTCGGCAACAACGGGCTCCCATCTTGAATCTTGTCCATTTAGCATAGCTTTCGGTAAAAAATAAGAACTTGGAATTGCCGCTGGAATCTCATTATTCACAATATTCGTAACCGAAACCAACGAAGCAATCGCCTTACGCACATCTGCCTTAGCAAGTTTAGGATCGTTTAAATTAAATTCATAAAAATACTCACAAAGCTTCGGAAAATGCTGAAGATCTGAATGAACTTCAGGCACATCAACCACCACATCAAATTCAGCCAATTTAGGCGCAACAAAAGGTAGATAAGCTACGCGTTCAAAAGCGACATTATTTTTCTGCCAATAATAGGGGTTTTTCGCTAAGTGTATGCTTCTCACACTTTCACTTTCGATCATATAAGCCCCATTAGTCACAGGGGAATCAGGATCGCTATATTGTGGCACGAGGCTAATATGCGCCAACATTTCCGGCAAATACGGTGTTGGTTTATCAAGCTCAATGCGTAAAGTGCGGTCATTTTCCGCATAAATGCCTAAACTCTTAAAAGGTTTATTTTTTTCTAAAACGCCTTTCGCATTTTTTAGATTAAGATAAGCCAAATAAGATCTTAATGGACTATTGGATTGAGACAGTGCTTGCCAAGAAAGCATCACATCTTGAGCGACTAAAAGTTCACCGTTTGACCAACGAAGCCCTTCACGTAAGGTAAAGATCCAGGTTTTGTTGTCTTTTGTTTGCCAACTTTCTGCGATACCTGGCACGATTCGTCCTTCCTGATCATAAGCGGTTAAGCCTTCATATAAATCGCGCAATAAGTTTTCTTGTTCAGGATAACGCACAAACCAAGGCTCAAAAGAAGGAGAATGAGTAAACGCCCGAGTCAGTAAAGTTCTACTCGGTTTTGAAGTATTTTCTTGTTCAATAGACTGGCTTTGTGTTGGTTTCTCTTCTGTTGCCGTGTTTGTAGATTTCGGGCTATTTAATTTGTCACAACCGCTTAATCCAAAAACGACACCCAAAATGACCGCACTTTTAAGCCAAGTAAGGAAAGCATTATCCATTTTCAACGTCTTCTGTTTTAATCCAAAAGAAAAAGAACCAATATTTTACCGCAATTAAAATCGCAATGATCGTTCGTCCCACAACACTTGGAGTAAAATAAAAACCAATTAAAAGCATCGTGGTTGAAAAGGTTAAAATAGAGATTTTTGTTTTTTTCGTTAATGAACGTCGCTCATTAAAGGATTTTAGGTATTTTTGATAAAGTTTCGTCTCCAAGAACCAACGTTCTAAACGAGAAGAACCTTGCGCAAACGAATAAAGCGTGAGCAATAAAAAAGGTGTAGTCGGCAGAAATGGTAGAAAAATACCAATCACGCCTAAAACCAAAGAAATACAGCCTAGTATAATATAAATGGCTTTAATTAAAGGATTTTTGGGAAAAAATTTAAGTGCAACAAAACCGGCTATAATCGAAAAAGTGATTAAGCCAGAAAACAATAACACGCCGTTCATTCTTATTCCTAAATAAAAGTGATACGCAATTATTACTGATTTTTTAGATTTTTCAACCTTGATATTATAGAATTTGTCGCAACTTACTAAAGAAACTGTTAGCAAAAGGAATATTTATGTCTAATCCATTACTTCATATTGAAGGTTTACCGCCGTTTTCTCAAATCAAACCAGAACATATTCAACCGGCAATCCAAGAACTTATCGAAGAAAACCGTCAAGCCATTGAACAAGTTTTAAAACAACCGCACTTTACTTGGGAAAATTTTATTGAACCGCTTTCTGAAGCAGGCGAACGCCTAAGCCGCGCTTGGTCACCAATCTCTCATTTAAATTCAGTGAAAAACAGTCCTGAATTACGCGATGCATACCAAGCCTGCTTACCACTACTCTCTGAATACAGCACCTGGGTAGGCCAACACAAAGGCTTATACAACGCTTATTTAGCCTTAAAAAATAGTCCTGAATTTGCCACTTATTCAGTAGCACAAAAAAAAGCCATTGAAAATGCACTGCGTGATTTTGAGCTTTCAGGTATTGGTTTGTCCGAAGAAAAACAAAAGCGTTATGGTGAGATTGTGGCACGTTTATCAGAATTAAGTGCACAATTTAGCAATAATGTACTCGATGCCACCATGGGTTGGGAAAAGGTTATTGAAGATGAAAGCCAATTAGCGGGTCTTCCTGAATCTGCATTACTTGCAGCAAAACAATCTGCTGAAAGTAAAGGCTTAAAAGGCTATCGTTTTACGTTAGAAATTCCAAGTTATTTGCCAATCATGACCTATTGCGAAAATGCAGCACTACGCGAAGAAATGTATCGTGCTTATGCAACTCGCGCTTCTGATCAAGGTCCAAACGCAGGTAAATGGGATAACACAGCGATCATTGAAGAAATCATGACGTTACGCGTGGAACTAGCGAAATTGCTAGGTTTCAATACCTATACTGAACGCTCACTTGCGACCAAAATGGCAGAAAATCCACAACAAGTGTTAGATTTCTTAAATAATCTTGCGGATCGTTCAAAAGCACAAGGAGAGAAAGAATTAGCGGAACTCAAAGCTTATTGTGAAAAAGAATTTGGTATAACGGAACTTGCCCCTTGGGATATCAGTTTCTACTCTGAAAAACAAAAACAACATTTATATGCGATCAATGATGAAGAACTTCGTCCTTATTTCCCTGAAGATCGCGTTATTTCGGGCTTATTTGAATTAATTAAACGTATTTTTAATATTCGTGCAGTTGAACGTTTTGGCGTAGATACTTGGCATAAAGATGTGCGTTTCTTTGATTTAATTGATGAAACGGGAGAAGTACGCGGCAGTTTCTATCTCGATCTTTATGCACGCGAAAATAAACGTGGTGGTGCCTGGATGGATGATTGCATCGGTAGAAAACGTAATGCTGACGGTTCAATTCAAAAACCTGTTGCCTATTTAACCTGTAACTTCAACGCGCCTATTGGTGATAAACCTGCACTATTCACCCATGATGAAGTCACGACTCTCTTCCATGAGTTTGGTCACGGCATTCACCATATGCTCACCAAAGTTGATGTGCCTGATGTCGCGGGTATCAATGGTGTACCTTGGGATGCGGTAGAGCTTCCAAGTCAATTTATGGAAAACTGGTGCTGGGAAAAAGAAGCTCTTGATTTTATTTCTGGTCACTTTGAAACACATGAACCATTGCCAGAAGAAAAATTAAATCAACTTCTGAAAGCAAAAAACTATCAAGCGGCAATGTTTGTGTTACGTCAGCTTGAATTTGGCTTGTTTGATTTTACCCTTCATCATACTTTTGAAGAGGGTAAAGCTAACCAAGTACTTGATACCTTAAAAGCAGTGAAAAATAAAGTTGCCGTGATTAAAGGTGTTGAATGGGCAAGAACACCACATAGCTTTAGCCATATCTTTGCAGGCGGTTACGCGGCCGGTTATTACAGCTATTTATGGGCTGAAGTGCTATCTGCAGATGCTTTCTCTCGCTTTGAAGAAGAGGGGATTTTCAATCCAGTTACCGGTAAATCTTTCTTGGATGAAATTCTCACTCGCGGTGGCTCTGAAGAACCAATGGTCTTATTCAAACGCTTCCGTGGACGTGAACCTCAATTAGACGCATTACTTCGTCATAAAGGCATTGCAAACTAATAATTAACAAAGAGCGGTCAAATTTTTGACCGTTTTTTTATTTTTCTAATATACAAAAAATAAAAAAGCCCTCGGTAATTCGAAGGCTTTTATTTTTACTATCGTAATAAAAATTAGCGACGTAAACCTAAACGAGCGATAGTGCTTTGGTATAAAGCAAGATCAGTACGTTTTAAGTAGTCTAAAAGTTTACGACGACGAGAAACCATACGTAATAAACCACGACGACCATGGTGGTCTTTTTTGTGCTCAGCGAAGTGAGCTTGTAAGTGGTTGATTTGTGCAGTTAATAATGCGATTTGAACTTCAGAAGAACCAGTATCTTTCGCATCGCGACCAAATTCAGCAACAATTGCTGCTTTTTTTTCAGTACTTAGAGACATTTTTTACTCCTAAAAGGTAGTGTTATTAATACATCATTCGCCGATCTCTAACTCAGCGATGACAAGGAGCCTGAATTTTAACGATTGAGCAGGATAAAGGCAAGCTTTATTCTACTCATTCCTTAATAAATTAATCTTTCAGCGCTTTAATTTTTTCAATTACGTTTGTGGTTGAACAACCATTTTCGAAATTCAATACACGAACATCGCCACCATTCGCCCACACTTCTTTACTGCCTGCAATCTCTTCAGGTTTGTAATCGCCGCCTTTCACCAATAAATCCGGTAAAATCTCACCAATTAAACGTTGTGGTGTATCTTCATCAAAAGAGACCACCCAATCCACTGAAGCTAAACCTGCCAATACTGCCATACGTGCATTCAGATTGTTAATTGGGCGACTTTCACCTTTTAAGCGTTTGACTGAATCATCCGTATTTACAGCAACAATTAAACGATCGCCAAGTTTGCGAGCATTTTCTAAATAAGACACATGGCCAGGGTGAAGAATGTCAAAACAACCATTTGTCATCACAATTTTCTCACCACGTGCTTTAGCATGATCTACGGCAATTTTTAATTGGCTTTCTGACATAATACCGAAGCCGGTTTCTGAACGTCCATGGATCGCATTCTCTAATTCCACAGTAGAAACCGTTGATGTACCTAATTTGCCCACCACAATACCTGCCGCCACATTAGCTAAATAGCAAGATTCTTCAAAAGAACGACCATCTGCAAGTGCAGTAGCTAAGACACTGATTACCGTATCACCCGCACCTGTTACATCGAATACTTCTTTGGCAACGGTTGGTAAATGGAACGGTTCTTGATTTGGACGAAGTAATGTCATGCCTTTTTCAGAGCGAGTCACTAAAAGTGCGGTCAATTCAATGTCTGAAATTAATTTTAAGCCTTTTTCAATGATCTCTTCTTCAGAAGCACATTTACCCACTACGGCTTCAAACTCAGACATATTTGGCGTCAGTAAAGTCGCACCACGATAACGCTCAAAATCTGTGCCTTTTGGATCGATCAAGACTGGTACGTTTGCTTTGCGTGCAATTTGAATCATTTTTTGCACATCTTTTAACGTGCCTTTACCATAATCAGAAAGCACTAACGCACCAAAGTTTTTCACTTCTGCTTCTAATTTCGCAAGCAACTCATGACATTCCACATTTTGGAAATCTTCTTCAAAATCCAAACGAAGTAATTGTTGGTGACGAGACAAAATGCGTAATTTCGTAATAGTTGGGTGAGTATCCAATGCCACAAAATTACAATCAATTTTTTGATGTTGTAATAAATTGGTTAAGGCTGCACCTGTTTCATCTTGACCAATTAAACCTAAAATTTGAACAGGTACATTAAGAGAAGCAATATTCATTGCCACGTTTGCTGCACCACCTGCACGCTCTTCATTATCTTGTACACGAACCACAGGAACCGGTGCTTCCGGTGAAATACGATTAGTCGCACCAAACCAGTAACGGTCAAGCATCACATCGCCTAACACTAATACTTTTGCTTGATTAAAATTGGCAGAATATTGAGCCATTTTGAAATCTCTCTGTTGGAATAATAAAAATTTGGCGCAATTTTACCACAACTCAAATTTGCGATAAACTACACGCCGAACTAACCAGAAAAGAATTATGAAAAACGAAAAACTCCCTCAATTTCAACCGCACTTTCTAGCCCCAAAATACTGGGGATTTTGGCTTGGTGTGGCGATTTGGCGAAGCCTTTTGTTACTTCCCTATCCAATTCTACGTCATATCGGCAATGGCTTAGGCTTGCTTTTCTCAAAATTAAAAGTGGGAAAACGTCGTGCGGCGATTGCCCGTCGAAATCTTGAGCTCTGCTTCCCTGAAATGCCCGATCAAGAACGTGAAGCTATTTTGCAAGAAAACTTACGTGCTATTGGGATGGCGATTATTGAAACCGGCATGGCATGGTTTTGGTCTGATGCTCGCATCAAAAAATGGTCAAAAATTGAAGGGTTAAATTATTTAAAAGAAAACGCCAAAGACGGCATCATATTTGTAGGCGTCCATTTTCTTACACTTGAATTAGGCGCGCGTATTGTGGGCTTACATCATCCTGGCGTAGGCGTTTATCGTCCCAATGACAATCCTGTATTGGATTGGTTACAAATCAAAGGTCGCTTACGTTCAAACAAAGACATGCTGAATCGAAAAGATCTGCGTGGTATGCTCAAAGCCTTACGTAAAGGTGAAACCATTTGGTATGCGCCCGATCACGATTACGGCAGAAAAAATGCGGTATTTGTGCCTTTCTTTGCAGTAAAAGAAGCCGCAACTACGACAGGCAGTTATTATCTGCTTAAATCTGCACCAAATTGTAAAGTTGTCCCTTTTGCTCCATTGCGTAATAAAGACGGCTCAGGCTATACGGTCAGTATTTCTCCACCAGTGGATTTTTCCGATCTTTCAGATGAAACAGCAATCGCTGCAAGAATGAATAAAGTTGTGGAAAAAGAAATCTTAAAAGGCGTGGAACAATACATGTGGTTACACCGCCGATTTAAAACGCGTCCAACTGAAGATGAGCCAAGTTTGTATTCATAAGTGCGGTTGATTTTTTATCTGTTTTTGAATACTAAAACGACATATCGAAAAATAAGGAAAATTTCCTTATTTTTTTCTTGATCTTTATATAATTAAATATATAATGAACTCGTTTTAAGGTTTTAGATAGTAAACTTGTGTTATGACAAACACACTACTGGCTAGTGCATTCCCCCCACTCCTTTTGCACTAGCCATTTTTTTTTAAATCCCTTACCATATCTCACCTTTTTCTTTTCTCTCAAAAATGATGAACAATCTAGAACTTGAACGTTTACTAAACGAAAAACTTAGCACAGACAGAATAAATGATTACGCCCCTAACGGTTTGCAAGTAGAAGGTAAAGCAGAGATCAAAAAGATCATCACGGGTGTCACCGCAAGCCAAGCTTTGATTGATTATGCCGTTGCACAACAAGCTGATGCGATTCTTGTCCACCATGGCTATTTTTGGAAAAGCGAAAATCCGTGTATTCGTGGCATGAAAGGCAAACGCATCAAAACCTTACTTGTGAATGATATCAATTTATATGGCTACCATTTACCTTTAGATATTCACCCTGAATTAGGTAACAACGCAAAACTTGCTCAGTTATTAGGGATTAGCGATCTTCAACCGTTAGAAAATAGCTCAACCAGCATTCCTGTTTGGGGAACGTTAAAAGATTCCGTTACCGCTGAAGAATTTGCGTACCGTATTGAACAAGTGCTTCACCGTAAACCGTTAATTTGCACCGAAAACGGACCGCACTTAATCCGTAAAGTAGGCATTTGCACCGGTGGCGGACAAGGCTATATTGATTTAGCGGCAGCACAAGGTTGTGATGCCTTTATTACCGGCGAGGTTTCGGAGCAAACAATTCACTCTGCTCGTGAGCAAGGTATTCATTTCTTTGCAGCTGGTCACCATGCAACAGAACGCTACGGAATTAAGGCATTAGGTGAATGGCTAGCGGCTGAATATGGCTTGGATGTAGAATTTAAAGATATTGATAATCCCGCCTAACTGGTACAACGTGTGATTGATTGCCGAAAGCACACAAAACAAGTATAATCTCGTCGATTTTTTTAACTCAAACATAGGAAAAAATATGGGTTTCTTAACTGGTAAACGTATTTTAGTAACAGGTCTTGCAAGCAACCGTTCTATCGCTTACGGGATCGCAAAAGCAATGAAAGAACAAGGTGCTGAACTTGCTTTCACTTATTTAAACGATAAATTACAACCGCGCGTAGAAGAATTTGCAAAAGAATTTGGTTCTGACATCGTCCTTCCTTTAGACGTAGCGACCGATGAAAGCATCCAAAACTGCTTTGCAGAATTAAGCAAACGTTGGGAAAAATTTGATGGTTTCGTACACGCTATCGCATTCGCACCTGGCGATCAATTAGATGGCGATTACGTAAACGCAGCAACTCGTGAAGGCTACCGTATTGCTCACGACATCAGTGCTTTCAGCTTCGTTGCAATGGCACAAGCGGCACGTCCTTACTTAAATCCAAATGCGGCGTTATTAACCCTTTCTTACTTAGGTGCAGAACGCGCAATTCCTAACTACAACGTCATGTGTTTAGCGAAAGCGTCTCTTGAAGCAGCAACGCGCGTAATGGCAGCGGATTTAGGTAAAGAAGGTATTCGTGTGAATGCAATTTCTGCAGGTCCAATCCGTACTTTAGCGGCATCAGGGATTAAAAACCTCAAGAAAATGCTTGCCACATTCGAGAAAACCGCAGCATTACGCCGTACTGTCACTATCGAAGATGTGGGTAACTCTGCAGCATTCTTATGCTCCGATTTAGCATCTGGTATTACTGGTGAAATCGTTCACGTAGATGCAGGTTTCAGCATCACCGCAATGGGCGAATTAGGCGAAGAATAATTTTTCGTACAATCTATTTTTAGGCAGGCTTTTCAGTCTGCCTTTTCTCTTTTTTTAAATATAACTATGTTCCAAGATAATCCATTACTCGCACAACTTAAGCAACAAATCCACGACAGCAAAGAACACGTTGAAGGCGTGGTAAAAAGTACTGATAAAGCTTATGGTTTTTTAGAGTGCGATAAAAAAAGCTACTTTATTGCCCCGCCTGCGATGAAAAAAGTAATGCACGGTGACAAAATCAAAGCCACCATTGAAAAGCAAGGCGATAAAGAGCAAGCTGAACCTGAAGAATTAATTGAACCAATGCTCACTCGCTTTATTGCCAAAGTGCGGTTCAATAAAGACAAGAAATTGCAAGTTTTAGTTGATCATCCAAGTATCAACCAACCCATTGGGGCACAGCAAGCCAAATCCGTCAAAGAAGAATTACAAGAAGGCGACTGGGTTGTAGCAAATTTGAAAACGCACCCATTACGTGATGATCGCTTTTTCTATGCCACTATCAATCAATTTATCTGCCGTGCTGATGATGAATTAGCCCCTTGGTGGATCACATTAGCACGTCATGAGCAATCTCGTCATCCTGTGCAAGGTGCAGAAAGTTATGAAATGTTAGATCAACAAACATGTGAAGATCTGACCGCACTTCATTTTGTCACTATTGACTCTGAAAGTACTCAGGATATGGACGATGCACTTTACATCGAACCTATCGAGCAAAATGGTACGCAAACCGGCTGGCGATTAGTCGTTGCCATTGCGGATCCCACAGCTTACATTGCATTAGATTCACAAATTGAAAAAGATGCCAAACAGCGTTGTTTTACCAATTATTTGCCAGGCTTCAACATTCCAATGCTACCACGTGAATTATCTGATGAATTATGTTCATTAATGGCAAATGAAACTCGTCCTGCATTAGTGTGTTACATTGAAACAGATCTTGTCGGTAACATCACAGCGAAACCACGTTTTGTGTCCGCTTATGTACAATCTAAAGCAAAATTAGCCTATAACAAGATTTCAGATTATTTAGAACAAGTACCGGATGCATGGCAACCGGAAACACCTGAAATTGCCCAACAAATTGATTGGTTACATCAATTTACTCAAGCGCGTATTCAATGGCGTAAAACGCATTCTCTTTTATTTAAAGAGAAACCGGACTACTCCTTTATTCTCGCTGAAAATGGCAAAGTGAAAGAAATTAAAGCGGAATATCGTCGTATTGCAAATCAAATCGTGGAAGAATCCATGATCATTGCCAACATTTGTGCCGCTCAATTCTTAGCGGAGCATGCACAAACCGGTATTTTCAATACACATACTGGCTTTGATAAGAAGTTCTTAGAAAATGCCCATAATTTCTTAATGGCAAATTTAGCCAATGAAGAAAATCAAGCTGAACTTGCTGAACGTTATTCAGTGGAAAATTTGGCAACCTTAAAAGGTTATTGCCAAATGCGTCATGATATTGAACCAATTGAAGGTGACTATTTAGAATTCCGTTTACGTCGTTATTTAACCTTTGCGGAGTTTAAATCCGAACTCGCTCCACATTTTGGGCTTGGATTAGAAGGTTATGCGACCTGGACATCGCCTATCCGTAAATATTCCGATATGGTGAACCATCGTTTAATTAAAGCCGTGCTCACACAGCAAGCTTGTGAAAAACCACAAGATGAAGTGCTTGCTCGCTTGCAAGAAGCCCGTCGCCAAAATCGCTTGGTTGAGCGTGATATCGCAGACTGGTTATATTGTCGCTATCTTGCTGACAAAGTCGCTGAAAATGCTGAATTTGATGCAGAAGTGCAAGATGTGATGCGTGGCGGTTTACGTGTTCAATTATTAGAAAATGGTGCATCCATGTTCGTACCAGCTTCCACGTTGCATCCAAATAAAGATGAAATGCAAGTGAATGCTGATGAATTAGCACTGTATATTCAAGGGGAACGCCGTTACAAAATCGGTGATTTGGTGAAAGTGAAACTTACCGAAGTACGAGAAGAAACTCGCAGTATTATCGGTCAATTAATCATTTAATGACCACTTCCCTCTATCTAGAAATACCGCTCGTTACACAACGGGCGGTATTTTTTATAGCACCAAAGTTGTGACAATATTTTGTACGTTGATAGTATCAAATAAAAGGATTCTTGGGATAGATTGAAGATGAGCAGTATCGAGATGAGGTATTTAGATGATATCCCCGCCTTGAAGGCGGGGATAAAATAGATATTTAGGTAAAATTACATTTTAGGAATGTCAACGCCAGATGAAAGCACATCTTGAATATCGGATTTTAAGACATCTGCTTTTGGTCCATAAATCGCTTGGATACCAGAACCTTTCACGATAAAGCCCATTGCACCCGCTTGTTTCCAGCTTGCTTCATCACCCACTAAATCTGGATTATGCACGGTGATACGTAAACGTGTCATACAAGCATCAACATCTGCAATATTATTACGTCCACCAAGTAAGTTGATGATTTGAATAACTTGCGCGCTAGCATCCGCCACTTTTGGCTCATTGCTAGAAGCTTCATCTGAACCTTTTGCATCATAGTTACCATTACGGCCTGCTGTGGCAAGATTAAATTTCTTAATCATAAAGTTCGCGATAAAGAACATAGCCACTGCAAAGAGGATTGATACCCAAATAAAGTTGAGCACATCCATACCAATGCCGGCTTTAATCGCCATTGGTGTACGCGTTAAGAATTCAATGTTACCGAATGAATGCACACGTAAGTCAACAATATCTGCCATGGCGAAAGCACAACCTTGTACTAACGCATAAACAATATAAAGCGGTAATGCAACAAACATAAACATGTATTCGATTGGTTCAGTCACACCTGTTAAGAACACCGCAAGTGCAGAAGAAAGGAAAATACCTTTATAGAGTTTTTTCTTGTCTTCATCCACATTGATATACATTGCGAGGGTCAAGCCCATTAAGATACCGGTTGAACCAATCATTTGTCCTACTTTAAAGCGAGCAGGTGTCACAGTTGAAAGAAGTTCGTTATATTGCGTTAAATTACCTGCATCTTTAAGGTTGATTAAGTCAGTCACCCAGGCAAGCCAAAGTGGATCTTGACCAAATACTTGTTTACCTTGTTGTGCACCGGTTAAGAACTCATAAGTACCGCCTAATGAAGTGTAGTTCATTGGGATGGTCAACATGTGGTGTAAACCAAATGGAAGCAATAGACGCTCTAAGGTACCGTAAATAAATGGTGCTAAAATTGGTGCTGAGTTTTGTGAGTTAGCAATCCATTGCCCAAAATGATTAATACCGGTCTGAACTAAAGGCCAGAATAATGATAGGAAGATCGCCACTAATACAGAACGATAAATAACAACGAAAGGAACGAAACGTTTACCATTAAAGAATGTCAGTACTTCAGGTAATTTACGGAAATTGTAGTAACGGTTAAAAGTTGTAGCACCCACAAAACCGGCGATAATACCAACGAACACACCCATATTTAACGCAGGTTGCCCAAGCACATTCACAAAGTAATTCGCCACAGGAATTTCACCGGCCAATACTGTACTTACATGTGCATTTGGATCCGCTAGCATTTCAAGTTTCACACCGAAAAAGTTACCGGTAATTAAGTTAATTAAAATGAAAGCCAGGCCTGCTGCAAATGCACCACCCGCACGCTCATTTGCCCAGCTACCACCAATCGCTAAAGCAAATAATAAATGAAGGTTACCAATAATCCCCCAACCAATTTGGGCGATAATGTTTCCAACAAGCGCTAGCCATTCCGCATCGCTAATCAAAGGCAGTGAGTTACCAATACTCACCATTAAACCCGCGGCTGGCATCACAGCAATCACAACCATTAGGCACTTACCGAATTTTTGCCAAAATTCAAAACTGAGCATTTTTTTCATATTGATTCTCCTACAAGATGAGAGCTACTTCTACGCCAAAATGGTCGGAAACAATCGGTTTATTTTTACCATTAAAAATAACCTGACTGGATAAAACCCTTTTTGCTTGGTTTAAAAAAATATAATCTAATCGCTTTTCTTCACTATGGCCTTTCCAACCGTCAATCGCTTTCTCCACAGTGATACCGCTATCCTTCTGCTCTGCCATTTCAAACGTATCAAATAAACCTAAGGATTTAATCTGCTGGTAAGCTTGCTGATCGCTTATTGCATCAGTATTGAAATCACCCATCAGGATTTTAAGATTCGCACTTTGACTTCTCTCTACAATATAACGAACATTATCAAGTTGGTTTTCACCATCACAATTTGGCAAATTGATATGGCAAGAATAACATTCAATTAACTGGCCTTGATATTCTACCGTCAATCCAATGATTTTACGCGAGAGAATCGAGTCTAGACGTTGGTGTTGGCTACAATAGAACGCATCAACATCATAAACAGGCAAACGCGTTAGAAATGCAATACCTTCATCATATTTATCGTAACCAATATGCGAATTGCTCCAAAAAAGCGAGTATTTCTGTGCAACGCGTTGATTGATTTTATTTAACAGAATGACACCATAGTTATCTTGCTTTAACGTTGGCGAAATAACAGGAGCCGACATCAATTGATTAACCTCTTGTAAGGCAACGATGTCATAACCCTTTTCCACAATAGTCTCAGCAAGAATCTCTATTTTTTCCGCTTGGTTAGCTTCTAACCAAGCGTGTACATTCAGGGTAAGTAGTTTCATTGCTTCCCCTTAGCCCTCACAATGCCAAATATCTGCATTATATTGAGCGATAGTGCGGTCAGATGAGAAGAAGCCCGCTTTTGCGATATTGTGCACCACTTTCTCATTCCAACTATCTTGATCTTCATAATCGGCTAAGATTTGTTCTTTCGCGTCGACATAAGCATTAAAGTCGATTAACGTCATAAACCAGTCTTTATTTAATAACTCGTTATAAAGACGTTCTAAACGTGTTTTATTTCCTAATTTCACTACTGCAGGATTCAGAATAAAATCAACCGCTCTTTTAATATCTTTGTCGTTTTCATAATACTCTTTTGAAACATAACCCGCTGTTTCATAAAGTTTAATAATGCTTTCTGAATCTTTACCGAATGTATAGATATTTTCAGCACCTGCTAATTCTGCAATTTCAACATTAGCCCCATCCATTGTGCCTAAGGTTAACGCGCCATTAAGCATAAATTTCATATTACCTGTACCAGAAGCTTCTTTAGAGGCAAGTGAAATTTGTTCTGAAATATCGGTTGCTGGAATCAGTTTTTCTGCCACGCTCACATTATAGTTTTCCACCAAATGTACGTTTAAATACTTGTTCACTTTAGGATCATTATTGATTAACTCAGATAAACAAAGAATTAAGTGAATAATATCCTGTGCAATCACATAAGCAGGTGCAGCTTTTCCGCCAAAAATCACCGTAATTTTACGTTTTGGTAATTTGCCTGCTTTAATTTCTAAGTATTTATGAATCACATAAAGCGCGTTCATTTGTTGGCGTTTATATTCATGGAAACGCTTAATTTGCGTATCAATGATTGAGTTTTCATCTAACTCAATACCTTTATTTTCTTTAAGGTACGCTTTTAGCGCTAATTTGTTTTCAAACTTAATTTTCGCTAATTGTTGATGAACCTTTTTATCATCTTTAAAGGATAACAATTTCTCTAATTTCATTGCATCATGCAAATACTCATCACCAATCAATTCTTTAATGTAAGCCGCTAATGCTTGGTTAGAAAACTCTAACCAACGACGGAAGGTAATGCCGTTTGTCTTATTATTGAATTTTTCAGGATACAAAGCATAGAACGCTTTAAGTTCTGAATTTTTCAAAATCTCCGTATGTAACGCGGCAACACCATTCACAGAATTTGAAAAGTGAATATCCATATGTGCCATATGCACACGTTTTTGTTTATCAATAATTTGTACGGCAGGATCTTTATATTCTGCACGCACTAATTTATCTAATTTTTTAATGATCGCCACCAAATGCGGCACCACTTCATCTAGATAATCGAGCGGCCATTTTTCTAATGCTTCAGCCAAAATGGTATGGTTTGTATAGCCCATCATATTACGTATGATTTCAACCGCTTCAGCAAACTTAATTTTATGTTTTTCGGTTAATAAGCGAATTAATTCAGGAATCACCATTGAAGGGTGTGTATCATTGATCTGTACATACGCATAATCCGCTAAATCATGTAAGTTACTACCACGCGCAATCGCTTCATCAATTAATAATTGTGCCGCATTTGATACCATGAAGTATTGTTGATAAATACGTAATAATTCCCCATTTTTATCTGAATCATCTGGGTAAAGGAATAAAGTCAGATTTTCTTCAATCGCGGTTTTATCAAACTCGATACCTTTTTTAATTAGTTTAGGATTCACTGATTTAATATCAAACAAATTGAGATAGTTCTTCGTGTCTTTCTTATAACCTAAAATATCAATACGATCTAATTTAGAGGTTAATGTAAATTTCTTAAATGGCACTTCATAACTAATATCCGTTGGAATTAACCAAGAGTTATCCTCAATCCAATCATTAGGCTCTGCATGTTGTTCATTCTTTTTGAAGACTTGTTTGAACAAACCATAATGATAATTTAAACCTACCCCTTCAGCATTTAAGCCAAGGGTAGACATTGAATCAATAAAACAAGAAGCCAAACGCCCTAAACCGCCATTTCCTAAAGACGGTTCTGGCTCAATATCTTCAATATGGCTTAATGATTTACTCGCACTTTCTAATTCCTCTTTAATATCTTGATACACACCAAGGTTAATGAGGTTATTAGAAAGTAATTTACCGATTAAAAATTCTGCTGAGATATAGTAAACCTTACGTTTACCCGTGTTTTTAGGTTTATCTGCAGCAAGTGCTTTTACGTAATTTAATAATTGAATATAAGTTTCTTTATCACTTAATTGCTCAAGCGATTTATTGGTTTCATTTTTTACAAATGTACTAAATTTAATCATTGGATTTTCCTGATTAGCACGTTGATATAACGTAGTCATTTTGGCCAAAAAGTCTTTTTTATCTTGCGTTAAGTCAGATTGCTGCATTCTCCATTGCCAGTTTCCACCAATCGTTGAAGGAACATTCATTCTTGAACTCGTAGGCAAATCTAAAACATCTTGCATTGTGGCAATCGCCGTATTGCTAACCGTTGCAAAGAGCTGACGAATCATGGCCTGACAAATCGATTCATCCTCACTACGATGTGTATAATCATTAATATATTGTTGCTGTTGTTCAGTCAGACCGTTATACCAACCATTAGTCACATCGTTATCATGTGTACCGGTATAAACAATGGAATGCGGGATGCAATAATGCGGGCTATCTAAGCTTTTGCCGCTGACATCTTCAAAGCCAAATTGCAGAATCTTCATGCCTGGGTAATTACAATCTGCAAGCAGTTTTCTTGCTTTATCATCAATATTACCTAAATCTTCGGCAATAATCGGTAAATCACCCAATTGCTCTTTAACGGCTTTGAATAAATCATAGCCGGGACCTGGTTGCCAACTACCATATTTGGCAATATCGGCTTTTCCATCCACTTGCCAATAATCGGAAAAACCTTTGAAATGGTCAATGCGGAGTACATCATAAATCTTGAAGCTTTCTTCAATGCGATGAATCCACCAAGCATAGCCTTGTTTTTTATGCTCTTTCCAAGCGTAAAGAGGATTGCCCCAAAGTTGCCCCGTTGCACTGAATTGATCGGCAGGAACCCCTGCGACAAAAAACGGATTACGTTCTTTATCTAATTGGAAGAGTTCTGGTTTTGTCCAAACTTCCACGCTATCTGCAGCCACGTAAATCGGCATATCACCGATAATCTTAATGCCTTTTTGATTCGCGTAATCTTTTAATTCGCCCCATTGTTTGAAGAAGAAATATTGCGTTACTTTAAAGTACTGAATTTGCTCCGCTAACATGGTGCGATATTTTTCTAATGTTTTTGGATCTCGAGCCACAGCTTTTTTATCATCCCATTTTTGCAATGCTTGATTGCCAAAATGCTCTTTAATTGCCATAAACTCAGCAAAATCATCCAACCATAAACGATTGCTTTTCTCGAAGTGTTTGAAATCAGCTTGGAATGATTGATTCTCTAAAAAATTTTTCACGGCTATTTCTAAAATCGGACGGCGCGCATAGAAGACGCGCTCATAATCCACGCTAGTTGGATCATCACCAAAATTGACTGATGCATAATCAGCTTCTTTCAACAAGCCCATTTGGGTTAATAGATCAAAATCAATAAGATGAGTATTACCTGCAATTGCAGAGAAAGATTGATAAGGTGAATCACCATAACTGGTGGTAGTAAGTGGAAGAATTTGCCAATAAGTTTGTTTAGTTTCAACTAAAAAATCGACAAAATCATAAGCCGATTGCCCAAAGCTACCAATTCCGAATGCATTTGGTAGCGAGGTAATGTGCATAAGAACACCACTTGAACGAGTAAGCATAATATTTCCTCTAGGAAGTTATCATTTTGGCTCATTCTAACCTAACCGTATTTTTATGCAACAACTTATACGTAAAAGTTTAGAACATTTTCGTAAAAGAGTGACTAATATCACATTTTATACGTATAACATTTATGATTTTATGATATGCTATGACGACACCTATGGAACCAACGATAGATAAAAGGATTAAAAATGAGCAAGTATAAGCAGGTCTATAATGAGATAAAGACCCAAATTAACAATGGTAATTTAGCGCCATTGCAAGAGCTTCCGAGTGAAAATGAACTCATGCAAAGCTATGGTTTTTCTAAAGATACTATTCGAAAAGCGCTTTCCTTACTTGAAATTGATGGCTATATTCAAAAGCAACAAGGCCGAAATTCAATTGTTTTAGAGCATGACTTATCTAAACCACAAATGCTTTCTGAAATTAAAACCGTTAGCGAATTAAATAGTGCCTTAACACACCACGTAAAAACGACATTAACCAGTTTGTATATTGTGCAAGGTGAAGAAGAGTTAATGCATATTTTTAATGTCGATGATCAGATCGATTTCTACCGCATCAGTCGCCTGCGTGAAATTGATGGTGAAGCCGTTGAATACGAAGTTTCTTATTTTGATCGCCGCATCGTGCCTTTTATTAGCCGAGAAATCGCTGAGCACTCTATTTATCACTATTTAGAAAACGAATTAAAATTAAAAATTAGTCACTCACAACGGAAAATTGTCTTTCGTTATGCAAATGAAGAAGAAAAAAAGGCGATCGATCTTGGTGAGTATGACATGGTTGTGAATGTGACGAGTACCACTTATTTGGCTGATGGTCGACCGTTTCAATATGGGAGTATTAGCTATCGACCAGATAAAATTGCATTTACATCAACAGCAAAACGACATGTCTAGTTTTTGTAAATGATAGGTTGTTATTTAAAAAATTCATAAAAAAAGTGCGGTCATTTTTAACCGCACTTTTTATTTAAGCTATTTTAACCAAAATTGTCCTTTGAAAATTTTTCCTAATGTCATCAGCACCAAACCGCTCATCATCAAGTTAGCAAAGATAAATGCACCGTTTGCCAATCCGCTCAGTACGTTATGATGAACAAAAGAAACAGCTCCATTCGCTAAAGAAGCTAATCCGAATGAAAAAGCCCAGAACCCAATATTCAGTCCTTTTTCACTAATCCAAGGGAACAAACGAATTAAAAAGAACATTTGTAAAAAACCGTATCCCCATAAGAGTTTAACGAAAAGATCGATCTCTCCTCCATTAAGCGATAAGTAAGCTGACGATCCTACAAATGCCGGTGCGAGAATGATCCCCATGGTTGGACGAAATTGTGGTTCAATCTGCAACACGCGTAAACGTTGGAATAACACAGGTTCATAAATAATCCAAGCAATCATCCCTGCACCTAAGAACAAATAGCCTAAATCTTGATAGCCTAACAAGGCTAATGATGAGGCACTTGTAAAGTTAGTCGCCACAGAGGGCAAATAAAAAGGTGGCAGTGTCGATTTTTCCTCAAATGTGCCATCTTTCCATAACGCACTAATACGCACTGAAGCAAACAATAATTGCCCAATTGTCCCGATCCAAATTAATCCCTCACCAATAAGAGGAAACCAACGATACAGAACATCCCCGCTTAACATCGTTGTAATCGGTATTAATGCGAGAAAAGAAAAACGTATCGGACAACAATATTCATCTCGTACTTCTTGAGAGAAATAAATCATTTTATAAATATAGAGCAAGACGAAAAGTGCCCATACTGAAACAGACGTTACGCCAATAATATCACTCACATTTCGAGAAAAAGAGAGCGTATCGCCCATATGCAACCAGGCTAAAGATAAAGCGCTTAAACCTAATGGAATCGCAAAATACCCTGTTGGTAATGGAAATGGTCGTTTATCAGTCATTATTATTCTCCTAAAAATTGATACCTTATTAGATTACCTGTAAATGCGTGAATATGGTTGTGGATTTATCTCAAAGACTAGAATAAAAATCTCATTTCTCGAAATGAAAGAAAGGGCTAATAAATATTAGCCCTAAATTGAATTCTATATTTTTGATTATTTGCAGATCACTTCTAATCCGCCCATGTAAGGACGTAATGCTTCTGGCACCGTAATTGAGCCGTCTGCATTTTGGTAGTTCTCAAGCACGGCCACTAATGTACGACCAACTGCTAAACCAGAACCATTCAATGTGTGTACTAAGCGGGTTTTCTTATCCCCTTTCGCTTTGCAACGTGCTTGCATACGACGTGCTTGGAAATCCCACATATTTGAGCAAGAAGAAATCTCACGGTAAGTATTTTGTGCAGGCACCCACACTTCTAAGTCGTAAGTTTTGCAAGAACCAAAACCCATATCTCCAGTACAAAGTAAGACTTTACGATATGGTAGATTTAAAAGCTGTAATACTTTTTCTGCATGGCCGGTTAATTCTTCAAGCGCTTCCATTGATTTATCTGGATCGACGATTTGTACCATTTCTACTTTATCGAATTGATGCATACGAATTAAACCACGGGTATCACGACCATACGATCCCGCTTCAGAACGGAAACATGGTGTATGTGCGGTCATTTTGATTGGCAATTCTGCTTCATCAATAATTACATCACGTACAAGGTTAGTCACTGGCACTTCCGCTGTTGGAATTAATGCGTAAGGTTGCTCACCTTCTAAAGCTAAAGTATGGAATAAATCTTCACCAAATTTTGGTAATTGGCCTGTACCATAAAGGGTCACATGGTTAACTAAATAAGGCACATAGGTTTCTAAATAGTCATGTTGTTCGGTATGAAGATCTAACATGAATTGTGCTAATGCTCGGTGCATTTTAGCAATTTGACCTTTCATTACCGCAAAGCGCGCACCTGCTAATTTAGCCCCTGCAGCAAAATCTAAACCATTGGCATCTTCACCTAATGACACGTGATCTTTGATCTCAAAATCAAAGGTACGCGGTGTCCCCCAACGTAAAATTTCTTTATTTTCAGTATCATCTTTACCTAATGGCACTTCATCTGCTGGAAGGTTTGGAATGCTTAATGCGATTTGATTGATTTCTGCTAACACCGCATCAAGTTGGGACTTCGCTTCGTTAAGCTGTTCGCCCATGTTATCCACTTCAGCCAATAATGGTGCAATGTCTTCACCACGTGCTTTTGCCGCACCAATGGCTTTAGAACGCGCATTACGCTCTGCTTGTAATGTTTCAGTTTTTACTTGTAAATCTTTGCGTTGTTCTTCTAATGCGGTAAGTTTTTCCGTATCAAGAATAAAGTTACGTTTTACTTTTAATTTTTCTGCTACTTCAGCCAGATTATTACGGAGTAAATTTGGATCGATCATTGGAATTCCCTATTTTTCATTATGAAACAGATACTTTTATTCTAGCGTGCTTTGAGCAAATAAACCAGTTAAAACCCTGATTTTTCTTTTATTAATCTCGTCAAAAACATCCCATTTTATGACCGCACTTAGCCATGATTTAATTTTGTGATCTCTGTCAAATTCTGAGAATGAGACACTAGAAATAGCAAAAAAAAGTTCTATAATGAAAATGAACGTTAACCAAGAGGAGTAACCAATGTTTCCTGAATTTCGCGATTTAATTACTAATCTCAAAAATAAAGATGCTTATTTCGATCGCTTGTTTGAAAAACACAATGTGTTAGACCAAGAGATCAAAAATAGGATTGATAACATAGAACTCGCTACTCATACGGAAATTGAGAACTTGAAAAAAGAAAAATTACGGATTAAAGACGAGCTCTATCAATACTTGAAAAAGAAAGCAGCTGAGTAATTTGGTTTAATGTGAAGACAAAGTGCGGTGAAATTTACCGCACTTTTTTGTTTTAAGTGGTTTTGTTTTTTTGAGAGCCCAGATAAATCGCCACTAATGTCAGCACTGCCCCCGCCCATTGCCAATGATTGATGGGCTTATCTAATCCAAAATAATCAATTACGAGCGCAACCACCGGTTCAGAAAGAAGCAACAAACCGGTTAAACCTAACGATAAATAAGGAATGGTATAAGCAATCATGCCCCAGGCGACACATTGCATCACAGCACCATAAATGAAGACTAATCCCCAATCGGTGAAAGTGGTAGGATAGAGGTTATCGGAATTAAAAATTAGCGAAGGAATAATTAAGACGAAAGCACCACTCAAACTCAAAATAAACATTAACGAAAATAAAGCGGTGGGTTCTTCTTCGTGCACCTTTTTAATCATAACCATTGAGGCTGCAAGCATACCTGCAGAAATGAGCCCAATGATAATGCCGTACATCCCTTCAAAATTATGTTGTAGTTCTTCCCCTGTGATTAAGACAACTCCCACAACCGCTAAAAATAGACTTAACATTTGTAGTTTGCTTTGACGTTCGCCAAAGAATAAATACCCAATTGCCGCCAAGAAGAAAATCTGCAAGCTATTCAACAAGGTTGAAATGCCTGGCCCCACCGCATATACACTTTCATGCCAAAAAGATAAATCAAAGGCTAAAAAGATACCGGATAATACGGCATACATGATCGCTTTACGGCTTTTCGGGAAACGCTGTCTTTTTAATTTCATTAAGAACCAGAAAATAAAAGAGGCAATAAGTAAACTCCAAAATGCAATGGCATAACCACCCACTGGCACAAACTTAACAATCAGGCTTCCTAAACCGAATAGTACGCAGCCCACCACTAACATCGGGGCGGCATAAGATTTTATTTTATCCATTAAATAAACATCGCCCAAACAGCTAAACTCGCCGCCATAAAGAACAAAATGAGTAAGCTGTTATAACTGAGTTTCCATTTATTGACACTGTGTAAAAGCAATACCCCAGCTATTATTAAATGAAGAACAAAATAAATACCATATGCGAAAACACCATCAAAACTGACCACACTTACCCCTTGATAAATAATAAAAATCAGCACAGCCAACGCATTAAGGGCAAGTAATAAAATCATCAATAACGGCAGTAACGCAATAAAACCTTGCAGACGATTACGAGAAACAGACAAACATAAATTCGCTAATAATACGCCCATTACCGATTGTGCTAGTGGATTATATTGCACTAAATTCGGTGTTGGATTGCCGAAGAAAATCATCAAATAGGCAATGACACCAAACCCACTCACCAACGATGCCATTAAGAGAAAACCACGGCTAGCGACTTCATCTTTAGGTTGTTTCCATACTGCATATACAGCAGATAATCCGCATAAGCTGACAATATCAGTCATCACGTAATGATGTGGTGAGGCTAAACTCATCCCTAGCCAAACGAACCAATAAAGTGCAAAACAAGCATTTGCTTTGATTAAACGTCCACGCTGCCCTGGGCAAATTTCCCCTTTAATAAAGGCAACTAAACAAAGCAATTGGGCAATCAGCACGCCAAAGGCTAAATGAGGAATCAATTTTTCAGCAAGTTGCAAAGATTCTATAAAAAACTCGATCATTAATAGCAACCCAATTGGCAAGATAGCAAGAAATGCGGCCAAGGGTTTGGATTGTTCTTCTGACATAAAATTCTCGATTAGGAAAAGAAGGCGTCATTATGCCAAAATTTACGGCTTTTTTTAATGGCTTTCGTGCATTTTGCCTCATTCCCTTTTAAAATAAGCAAAATGATAACCGCACTTTAGGAACCACAAAAAATGCTATTAAGCGTACTTTATATTATTGGAATTACCGCCGAAGGAATTACCGGCGCATTAGCCGCTGGACGAGAAAAAATGGATATTTTCGGGGTAATTATTATCGCCTGTGTAACGGCGATTGGCGGTGGTACAGTACGCGATGTATTATTAGGGCACTACCCTGTTGGCTGGGTTAAACATCCTGAATATTTCATCATGGTAGCTGGTGCAGCTGTATTAACCGTTTTTATCGCGCCCTTCATCAAACATTTTATGCGCTACTTTCGCACCATTTTCTTGGTATTAGATGCTTTAGGATTAATCGTGTATTCCATTATCGGCGCACAAATTGCCATTGATATGGGTTATGGTTTTACCGTGACATCCATTGCAGCAACGGTGACTGGTGCATTTGGTGGTGTATTACGTGATTTACTTTGTAACCGCATTCCTCTTGTATTCCAAAAAGAACTTTATGCGAGCGTGTCGTTCTTCTCTGCTGCTATGTATATGGCATTCCAATACATTCAATTAGATCATACATTTACGATTTTACTGACTTTATTCAGCGGTTTTGCACTGCGTTTACTTGCTGTTCGATTTGGCTGGGGACTACCTGTTTTCGATTTCCAAGAGCAAGAAGATGAAACAAATGATAAATTACCGAAGAAAACAAAATAATTAAAAGGAATAATTATGTTAGAACAAATGGGCAAACAGGCTAAAGATGCGGCCTTTATTTTAGCGCAGTTAAACACCACTGAAAAAAATCATGCGCTCAGTATTATTGCAGATCAATTAGAACAGCAAGCGGATCGTATTCTTGCGGCGAACCAAAAAGATATTGAAATTGCAAAACAAAATGGCTTATCAGAAGCATTAATTGATCGTCTTTTATTAACCGAAGATCGCCTAAAAGGCATTGCGAATGATGTGCTCCATGTGATTTCGCTCGCGGATCCTGTGGGGAAAATCATTGATGGTGGCACCTTAGATAGCGGATTAAAGATCGAACGAGTCCGTACTCCGCTTGGCGTGATTGGTACCATTTACGAAGCACGTCCTAATGTGACTATTGATGTAGCGAGTCTTTGCTTAAAAACCGGTAATGCCGTAATTTTGCGTGGTGGAAAAGAAACACAACATTCCAATCAAATTTTGGTGGAAGTGGTACAAAATGCCCTTGAACAAGCGGGATTACCACGCCATGCAGTCCAAGCTATTACGGATCCGAATCGTGAACTTGTGATGCAACTGCTTAAATTAGATCGCTATGTGGATATGATTATTCCTCGTGGCGGTGCAGGTTTGCATGAGCTTTGTAAACAACATTCTACCATTCCAGTGATTGTTGGTGGTGTGGGCGTTTGCCATCTTTTTGTGGAAGAAAGCGCTGACCAAGAAAAAGCTCTTGCGGTGATTGCGAATGCAAAATGCCAACGTCCAAGCACATGTAATACGCTGGAAACGCTGTTAGTTCAAAGTTCAATTGCTGATGTTTTCCTACCAAAACTCGCGAAATATTTAGCCGAGAAAAAAGTAAAATTCCATGCAAAATCGACCGCACTTTCGATTCTTCAAGCTGTAAATGTTGATGTGCAAGAAGTGACTGAACAAGCACTACGCCAAGAATGGGGCTCATTGGATCTCAATGTTGTGGTCGTTGAAGATATGGATGCGGCAATTGCTCATATTCGTGAATATGGCACGCAACATTCAGAAAGTATCTTGACGGAAAATCAACGACTAGCCACTCAATTTATCAATCAAGTAGATGCGGCAGCCGTGTATGTTAATGCAAGTACTCGATTCACCGATGGCGGACAATTTGGTTTAGGTGCAGAAGTGGCGGTAAGTACTCAAAAACTTCATGCTCGAGGCCCAATGGGATTAGAAGCCTTAACCAGCTATAAATGGGTTTGTGTTGGCGATTACACTTCTCGCAAATAATCTGTTCCATCCATAAAAAAACCGCACCTTGAAACAATCAAAGTGCGGTTATTTTTTATCTCGTTTTTAGTGTTTACCGAATAATTTCATCGCGGGCAATACAATCGCACAAGCAATCGCGCCTACAATCACACCCACGACTAACGTTGCCACATTACCTAATAAGCCATCTGCTAATTGATAATCAGCGAGCAAATGATGAATGAAATCCACATTATGTACAAAAATACCGCCACCGACTAAGAACATCGCAAGCGTACCGATAAAACTAAGTGAACGCATAAATTTTGGCATAATCACTAAAATTGCATTCCCGATTGACTTCGCCACACCACCTTTTTTGATAAGGTATAAACCGAAATCATCCGCTCTAACAATCAATGCGACCAAGCCATAAACAAAAATAGTAATTCCGATACCGACTATCGAAAGAGAAATGATGCGAGTGAGCAAGCTCGCTTCGGTTAATTCGCCCAATGCAATAATAATAATTTCAGCAGAAAGAATAAAATCCGTACGAATTGCCCCTTTAATTTTAGCGGCTTCATTAAAGGTTGTTTTTTCTTCGTGCTCTTCATGGGCAATAAATTTATGCAGAATTTTCTCTACACCTTCAAAACATAAATATGCCCCACCAATCATCAGAAGTGGCACGATCAACCAAGGTAAAAATGCAGAAAGCAGTAAAGCAATTGGAATTAAAATGACTTTATTGACTAACGATCCTTTGGTTACTGCCCAAACAATGGGTAATTCACGCTCGGAAGATGCCCCTGTTACCTGATTAGCATTTAAGGCTAAGTCATCACCTACTACACCAACGGTTTTCTTGGCTGCTATTTTGGTCATCAAGGCGACATCATCAAGAATCGATGCAATGTCATCAATAAGAGTAAAAAGAGAGCTAAACGCCATATTTTTCCTTTATAAAGTTAAAATTTAGAGAAATGAGTTTTAGACTGGTCGAATGCTTTCAACATCCAACTTCGCATCAAACTCTTTTTGTAATAAAAGCAGTTTTTTATCTTGCTGTAAATCCGTACGTGCCTGTTCACGTAAGTCTTGATAAACCTTTTTACGGTAATCCATCGGTGTTAAAACATCGGAATCTTCAACAAAAATCGACAATTTGACTGGTTTTTCATATAAACGTTCAAGATGTTCCACTAAATTTTTAATATTTCGATCTTGTTTTAAATGCGCTTTTTCAGAATGAAGCCCGAGTTGAATTTCATCTTCTGTTTGAGACTTAATGAAGCAATTTAATGCCAACTCTTTTGAAAAGCCAATCACGCCTGAACGTTCGACAATATCCGTCCAAGGATCTTGTTTTTGCGTAATTTGAATAATTTTCTCACGCAACTCTGGTGTCACATCTTTCAACATTGCCTGTTTAATATCAGAAGGACGCACACCGCTATCCACCTTGGCTAAATCCGGGTTGCTCCACTCCCAACGATAGGTTTCCGCATCCAGAATTTCTTGCTCTTCCGCATCTATTTCAGCATTGTCATCAATAGTATTTTCAACCGTCTCAATACTTTGCTTTAACTTGTCAGCTTGTTGAGTCATTGGATTTGGTACCGCGGCTTTCGTTTGCGTAGCTTTCGGTGGTGTCATCTCTCGCACGGGAAGTGCGGTCATTTTAGGCGCGTTTTTTTGCTCGTCTAACTCTTGGAGATGATGCAAGGTTTCTTCCACCGCGGCTTGCTGTTCATCATGATGATGTTGGCGCTCTGATTGCTCAATTTTCGTTAATTGATTCAATGCCTCTAGCGCAGCAAGGCTAGCCAAATTCAATGAAGATGTGGTTTGAGTGGAAACTGGTTGAGAAGACGAGGAATGCACAACCGCCGCTTGAGCCATCGGCTTTTGTGCTTGAGCAGAATAATTTGCTTTGATGTTTTGCGACAGCACCGGCATATCCACATAACCAGAAACAGGCTGATTTTCAACCGCACTTTTCTGTGTATTTTGTTCAGGGGATAGCCCGCCTTGTTTAGGCGTTTGTGCTGCCGTAAGGAACTTTGGGTGGAATGCCAATGCCCTCAATAATGTCATTTCGGCACCAATTCGACGATTTGGTGCGGAGGCCAATTCTTTTCGACCTGATACAATCACTTGATAGAAAAATTGTACGTCTTCCGGTGAAATATGTTTGGCCAGAAAACCTAAGTGATCGTTTTCATCTGTGGCATTTTTAGCAAGTAACTGCATTAACGCGATTTGATGCAATTTCTCAGCTGTTTCTGCCAATAACTCATCCCAATCACCCGCTTTTTCAGCCACCGTTTGGATGGTTTTCATTAAACGCTCACCGTTACCTTGATGTAAGGCGTAAATGATTTCAATCGGCTGATCTTCATCTAACAACCCAAGCATGGTATTCACCACATCGGTGGAAACTTTACCGTTGCCCATGGCAATCGCTTGATCCGTTAAACTTAAGCTATCACGAATACTGCCCTGTGCAGCTTTGGCTAATTTATCTAGTGCTGGCGCATCAAAAGGAATATTTTCTGCAGTAAGCACGCGATTAAGATGCGCTGAAATTTGCGGTTCATCTAATGCTTTGAGATGAAATTGCATACAACGGGATAAAATCGTAATCGGTAATTTTTGAGGATCCGTTGTAGCGAGTAGGAATTTCACATATTCAGGTGGTTCTTCCAAGGTTTTTAACAACGCATTGAAAGAATGGCGAGAAAGCATATGGACTTCATCGATAAGATAGACTTTATAACGCCCTACTACCGGCTTATATTGCACATTGTCTAACAGCTCACGCGTATCTTCTACTTTGGTACGAGAAGCCGCATCGATTTCAATTAAATCAATAAAGTTGCCTGCTTCGATCGCTTTACAGTTTTCACATTCACCGCAAGGATCGGCAGTGATACCATTTACGCAGTTCAAGCCCTTCGCAAATAAACGAGCAATAGAGGTTTTCCCCACGCCACGGGTGCCGGAAAATAAATAAGCATGATGTAAACGGTTTTCTTTTAAACCGTTTTCCAAAGCAGTGAGTACATGGCTTTGCCCCACTACTTCAGAAAAGTTTTTTGGTCGCCATTTTCTGGCTAAAACTTGGTAGCTCATCGCATCTCTTTAAAAATTAATGGCCTTCAAAATTGACTAAGGTGTAGCAATCGATGCCTAAATCACGTAAGCGTTTTTCGCCCCCTAAATCTGGTAAATTAATTACAAAAGCTGCATGTTTCACATCACCACCTAAACGTTGAACTAATTTCACGGTGGCTTCAACTGTACCACCCGTTGCTAACAAGTCATCAATGATTAACACATTATCACCTTGTGAAATGGCATCAGTGTGCAATTCAAGGGTGTCTTGACCGTATTCTAACTGATAAGACTGTGCAATCACTTCACGCGGTAATTTGCCCGGTTTACGAACGGGGATAAATGGCAAGCCTAATGCTAATGCAACTGGCGCACCAAAAATAAATCCACGAGACTCAGTACCAATTACTTTTGTGAGTCCTTGATCTTTATACTTTTCAACGATCAAATCGATTGTGGCTTTAAAAGCAGCAGGCACTTCAAGTAAACTCGTAATATCACGGAAAATAATGCCTTCTTTTGGATGATTTGGGATAGATTTGATAGAAGATTTGATTAATTCAAGTTGTTTGTTCATAAATAATTGCTCAAAAAAGAGTAAGAAAAAATCCTGTTTTTAGGCTCGCATTCTAGCATATAAAAATGCAAAAGTGCGGTGAATTTTGACCGCACTTTTGTAAATAAGATGAATTAATCTGGGTAAATATCTTCCCCGTCTTTTCGAGTACGAAGAAGCTGTAAAATCCAGACATATTGTTCGGGTGTTGGCGTAACGAAATACTCAATTTCTTCGTTCATCGCACGGGCTGATTGCTCAGGATCGTCGCTTAATTGCATCGGTGGGCGAATTTCCATTTCATACTTGCCATTCTTAGCGTTATAGCGTGGGAACATTGGAATAACCACCGCTTTCGCTAATTTTGCCATTTTGTTTAACCCAGGAAGCGTTGCCTTATAAGTAGCAAAGAAATCCACAAAGACACTTTGCTCGGCTCCAAAATCTTCATCAGGAAGATAATACCCCATTTGGCCTTGTTTGATGTGTGCTAAAAACGGCTTAATACCATTTTGGCGTGCATGCATTTTTCCACCAAAACGTTGACGCGCTAAAGTCCACAACCAGTCTACCAACGGATTTCGGTGCGGGTTATACATTGACGTCATCGGCATGCCGTGTGTATGCAAAATAATGCCAGAGGCATCAATCGCCCAACCATGTGGCACCATCAAAATGATGTTATGCCCTTCGGCTTTGGCTTGTTTGATATGCTCAAGACCAATGAATTCACTGCGTTTTTGTAAATGTTTTTTAGAACGAATGGCAATTTCACCAATACCAAGCATGACTTGTGCGACCGTCACAAACATCTCTTCAATCACTTTTTCACGCTGCTCAGCCGTCCAATCTGGGAAACAGAGTTTCAAATTAATCTCGGCACGAATACGTGGTTTACCGATTTTTTTCGTCAGCGCACGAGCCAGTTTCTCGGCCATTTTATCGCGTAAACGAAATGACACAAAAGCAAGTAACAAAAGCACAAAAATACCAAGCCAAATGCCCCAATTTTTCGGGTGCAAATATGACCATGAAAAATGTGGTTCATAGCCTGTTCGTGCCGTAATACGTAATTTTTTTTGAGAATCTGTCATAATCAATCGTTAAAAATGAAACCAACCTTGATCATACGCCATTTTTATCGTCATGATAAATGACATAATCACCACCATCGGTCTGATCAGTTGTTTACCTTTGGCCATCACCATTTTGGCACCTAAATTTGCACCTATCAGGCTTCCTGCCATCATCACTAAACCAACAGTCCAAATGACATGCCCCCCAATAAAGAAGAAAATTAATGAAGCAAAATTTGAGGTTAAATTCATCACTTTCGCATGTGCGGTGGCTTTGGTTAGGTTAAATCCAAGTAACGTCACACAAGCTAGGTTCATCAATGAACCCGTCCCAGGCCCGAAAAAGCCGTCATAAAAACCCAGAAGCGAGCCAAAACATAACGCAAAAACAGTATAAGAAATTCGTTGTTTGCGATCACTTTCGCCCAATTTAGGCGTAAATAAAAAGTATAAGCCGATCGCTAAAATGAGAAATGGAAGCCCTTTCTTAATTAATGACGCATCTAAACTTTGAATAAGCAAGGTACCAATCACCGAGCCGATAAAAATCACCAGTAAGATGAAAGAAAACTCCGATAAATTGACCGCTCTTTTACGCAAAAAGTAAATACTTGCCGACAACGCACCGCCAAATGCTTGTAATTTATTCGTGCCTAATGCCATTGCAGGTGGCATACCTGTCATTAATAAGGCAGGGATTGTAATTAAGCCTCCGCCACCCGCTATCGCATCAATAAATGCGGCAATAAAGGCAGCAGCAAAAAGCATGGCTAAAATATCAATCCCCAATTCCATTGTTAAACTCCTACTCTAACCATTCACTACTATTTGGCGAACTTAACACTTGCTGACATAAAAACGGTTCTGGTGGTGTCACTTTTGGTTTAGAAGCGCCTGAACCTGGTTTTGCGGGTTCAAACCAAGAATAAAGTTCATCGCCACAACCATCGCCTGCTGGTACCGGCGCTTGATCTTCACAATAAGCGGCATCTTTCGGACAAGCAATGCGCACGTGGAAATGTGAATCATGACCAAACCACGGACGAATTTTATGTAACCAAGCACGATCATCACCCGCAATTTGACAAAGTTTTAATTTAATCGCTGGGTTTACAAAAATACGGGTCACTTTGGGATCTTGCGCGGCCAGTTTGATTAACGTTGCATGATTGCTATTCCACACATTTTCATCAACTCGTTGTGCTTGGCGATTCACCACAAGCAAGCCTTTTCCGTCAGAATTTAACGCTTCGCTGTCTGTCATGGTCCCCATACGCAACCAAATATCCGCGTCCAATCCCATTTGATGGCTTGCATGCCCCGTTAAAAAGCGACCACCACCTGGCATAGCAATATCCCCAACTAACATCGTTGGTAATCCTGCTGACTTCGCTTTTTGTCCAAGACGCTGTAAATAGGCAATCATATCTGGATGACCATAATAGCGGTTTTTATTCATACGAATGACTTGATAGCCCTCCCCTTTATAAGGCAATGGCTCTGCCCCGATAATACAACCATTCGAATAGCTGCCGATTGGATTTGCTTTACCATCTGTTGCAGGAATTGGACGCTTAATTCGTTGCCAGTCTTGTGGTGAGGCTGTTGTTTGTAACGAGAAAAAAACACTCCCTAAAACAACCGCACTTGAAAGTAATTTTGCTAAAGATCTACTCATAAAATTTCCTAAAACGAATCTTCTTATCTTTAATGAAAGAAAAATAAGCTTAATTTAAAAGAGTTATTTGCATTGCGCTTTAAAACGTAATAAATGATCGAGTAACACAATTGCGACCATGGCTTCTGCAATAGGGACTGCACGGATTCCTACACAAGGATCATGACGGCCTTTTGTCACCACTTCGACAGGATCGCCCTCTAAATTAATAGAACGCCCTGGAATGGTAATACTAGATGTTGGTTTTAGAGCAATCGTTGCAATAATTGTCTGACCTGAGCTAATACCCCCTAAAATACCGCCAGCATGGTTGCTTTCAAAACCATTTGGAGTCATTTCATCACGATGTTCACTTCCACGCTGTTCAACCACCGCAAAACCATCGCCAATTTCTACACCTTTAACGGCATTAATCCCCATTAACGCATGGGCTAAATCAGCATCAAGTCGATCAAAAACAGGCTCTCCTAAACCAACAGGAACATTCTCTGCAATCACGGTTAGTTTGGCACCAATCGAATCGCCTTCTTTTTTCAATTCACGGATTAATTCATCAAATTTTTCGACCGCACTTTCATCTGGACAGAAAAATGGATTGCTATTCACTTTATCCCAATCAATTTTATCGATAGTCTGTGGTGCAATCTTCACTTCGCCAATTTGACTCAAAAAGCCACGTACTTCAATGCCAAACTGTTCACGTAAATATTTCTTCGCAATCGCTCCCGCAGCAACACGCATAGCGGTTTCACGTGCAGAAGATCGTCCACCTCCGCGATAATCACGAATACCGTATTTTTGTTGATAGGTAAAATCCGCATGCCCTGGACGAAAACGATCTTTAATATCACCATAATCTTGTGAACGTTGATCACCATTTTTAATGATCATTCCAATACTGGTACCGGTTGTTTTACCTTCAAACACCCCAGATAAAATCTGTACTTCATCGTCTTCACGACGTGGTGTGGTGTAACGCGATGTACCTGGTTTACGACGATCTAAATCAAGTTGAATATCCGCTTCCGATAATTCAAGATTCGGCGGTACGCCATCTACAATACAGCCTAATGCAATACCATGTGACTCCCCAAAGGTCGTCACACGAAAAAGTTGTCCGATAGTATTCCCTGCCATATTCTCTCTCTTTAATTAATGATTTTGGGCTAATTTTGCCACATCAATAAATGGAATTTCTTCGCCGGTATCTTTATTCTTAATAAAAATATCTAATTGATTGAATGCAATATCAATATTATTTTCTGCAAATAACTCATTCACGCGGCGATTGAGTGCATCAAGCGTATCATTTCGCTCAGACACTTGCCCAACATAAACACGTAGTTCGTGATCTAACGTGCTTGCACCAAAGGTTAAAAATAGCGCTCTTGGTTCTGGCTCTTTTAAGATGTTTGGTTGCTCATTTGCAGCTTGCAATAATAAACGTTTCACCAGCTCTAAATCTGATCCATAAGCCACTCCAACAGACACGACTAAACGAGTAACGGTATTAGATAATGCCCAGTTAGTCACTTGTCCGGTTACAAAAGATTTATTTGGCACAATTACTTCTTTTCGATCAGGATCAATCATGGTAATCGCACGAATACGGATTTTTGCCACCGTACCTGTTACATCGTTGATGGTCACGGTATCGCCCACACGAATTGGACGTTCAAATAATAAAATGATACCGGAAACAAAGTTCGCAAAAATTTCCTGCATACCAAAACCGAGACCAACGGAAAGGGCGGCAAATAACCATTGTAATTTAGACCATGACATCCCAAGCGTCGAAAATGCCCATGCGCCACCCACTGCAACCAAGATATAGGTTAATAATGTTGTAATGGTATAAGGCGTACCTTGTGAAAGTTTCACTCGGGAGAAGAGCAATATTTCTAAAATACCTTGAATGTTACGCACTAAAATATAGGTAATCACAACAATGATTAAAGCAACAATCAAGTTAAAGAGTGAAATCGTTTCGGTCACCACGCCCGCTTCAGTCGTTGAAGTTTGTTGCCACAAGGTAATATCACGCAAATAACTTACAACCGTAACTAAATCTGACCATACATAATAGAAGATGGCAAAGAGTGCGGTCCAAATAAAGAGATCGGCAAAGCGTAGTAACTGGCTACGTACTTCATTTAAGGCTAATCCCTCTTCTTGTTCGGTAATCACTACCACATCATCAGAGGCTGAAGCATCACTTGAATCTTGTTGTTTTTGCTGACGTTTTTCTTGTAAACGACGATAAGCTAAACGTCTTGATGCAACAGTCACACCGCGATAAATCGTATGACGCACCAACGACCACACAACCCATGCAATATAGGTATTAATAATATGTGTAATCAAATTTAAGGCGGTGTAATAATAGCCTAAAGCAATTAGCACAATTAAAATAACAGGTACTAATTGCAATAAAATGCGCATAATTTTCAAAAGTGTTCTATCGCGCTGATCCGTTGTGTTTGAACTCAACGATTTTTCTGTACGAACAAAACGTGGCGCAATAATTACGATACAGAAAAGTAAGGCAACAATCGTATTAATTTCGCCCAGGACGTCATTGGCTAAGCCTGTATCCATAACATTACTGAAAATTGATGTATTCAGTAATAACACTACAGAAACAATGATACGTTTTGTGACGTCTTGTAGAGCTGCCGCACTCTCTTTAGAAAAACCGAAATGGCGGACTAAAATACCATTCGGTCGAAGAGTCGCTAAAACAAAACTAAAGAACCACCAATAGGCAGCCATGCGAAGTGACCATTCCCAAAATTCTTGTGGATTTTTCACCAAGAAAAAGCCCAACAATTGACAAGCTGCTAAGAACCAAAGGGTACCTGATAAAGATAAAAGCGCGGTATAAAATAAAGCAAGTGGCGTATGCCATTGGCTGTCAGAACGAAGCGTATTAATTTCGCCATTAATCACGCTCAAACGTTGTTTAATCGATTCTTTAAATTTGAAAATCAACCCACCAATCACAAACAAAATAAAGACATAAGTGAGTAAATACGGCAAATTATCAAAATTTGTCGGGAAGCCAATTTTCTTTCCAATACCATCAAATTGTGCCTTAAGTGACATCGGTAATTTCTTGAACCAATCAAGATTAATTGGATTATTACTTTTTACCCAGAAACTTTGTTGGTCGAGTTTAGACTGAATCTGATCACTGATTTGTGTAATCTGTTGTTGGGTTAGCTCTAAGGAAATCGCCAAATTCAACTGATTATTCAATGACTTAATCAAATCAGAGGCAACCTTACGACGTTCTGTCAATAAACTGGTTAATTGTGCTTTTTCCGCAGAGGTAAAAGACTTATTTTCATCCTGCTCTATTTTACTGATATAAGCATCAATATCATAAAGCTCATTACGTTTCTGAGTAATATCAAAGATCTTCACGCGTAAATCTGCGATTTGTTTTGAAAGCCCTTGAATATTTAAATTGGTTGGTAATTTTTGTTTTTGTTGTTGAATTATACGTGAAAGCACCAACGTTCCTTGCAAAGCACTAATTTGCTCATCAATGGTACGTTGGGTTTGAGTTAAATTGTCCAATACATTGCGCATACGCAACTCATCTTGCGTTAATGTATTCGTCTTCTCTGTTTGCTCAAGTAAATATTGACTCAACTGCGCATTCAGATCTAATTCTTTCTGAATAAATGGATTTTTTACAGTGCCTTGACTTTGCTGTTGTACCTGTTCAACTTGGCTTTGTGTTTGCGCCAAATTCTTTTGATTAATCACTTCTTGAATGGCTACAATTTGTTTTTGTAGCGCTTGAACACGCGCATTCAATAGTTCATATCGACTTTGATAAAGCACTGTCAACTGATCGCTATTTTTTAATAGCACTTGATTATAGATATTTTTTAGCTCAATCAGTTGCAATTCAAGCTGAATTTGCTGTTTTAACAACGAACTCGTCGTTGGATCTGCCAATTTCTGATTCAACTCTTGCGTACGTTTCACATTATCTGTTAAGGCTGTTTGAGCACGTTCAGACACAGAGCTCTGCCCTGCAAGTTGCGTATTCACGGCACTTAATGCTGATTGGGCATCCTGTTGTTGATTGGTCAGTTTCTCAACCTGAGCCTGCAAATTTGCTAAACTTTGCGAAGCATAATCGGTGTTATTTGGTGAGCTTAGCTGTTTTTTAAGATTTTGAAGATCAGCATTATTCTTCTGAATTTCAGAATCTGCATCAATAAGCGTATCTTGCAAATCGTTATTATTTTTTTGCTGTGTTTGAATTTGTTGCAAGAAATCAAGAGAAGCCTGGATTGTTGCGACGTTATTTATTTTTTCCTCACCATCCGGTAACTTTTCCGCCTCAGCTAATTCACTTTTTAGTGTTTTTTCAGTTGGTAAATCAGCATTACTATTCTCTGCCCAAACAGGCTGAGAAAGTGCCAGCGTAAAAACAAATGAAAGACCAAGTGCGGTCAAAACACGAGAGATTTTTTTCATTAAACTAACTTTCCTATTGTTGCGACAGCCAATCGGCGAGTGCCTTGCGAGAAATCTTTATTGCCCCTTGGATTAAATCCTTTGGGAGTTCATAGTAGGCAATGGGTTGCTTAAATCGTTCCAATCGCCCTTGTAAAAAAACATTGAGAGATTCAACCGCACTTTCATTAAATGAGGTATGAAATTCAACAATCGCGACAGGACGATGGCCAAATTCCTCATCATGTTTAGGTAAAACAAAGACTTGTTTCACCAAATCTGATTGTGCAATCACTTTTTCAATTTCTTCCGGCTGAATATTTTCACCACCGGAAATAAACATATTATCTAATCGGCCTTGAATGACTAATTCGTTATCTAGCCATTGACCTTTATCTTTGGTTTGGAACCAACCTTCAGCATTAGTAAGCGGATCAACACACCCATTGCGCCAATATCCCATGGCAAGTCCGGCACCTTTTAGCCAAACTTCTTCATTCACTAACTTGAACTCTCGGCCAAGCAAAGGCTGCCCCACACCTATTTTTCCATCCGATTGTTTAGCAAATGCGGTAGAAGCCATTTCGGTCATACCATAACCTGAATAACTTCGAATCCCTAATTCACTTAACGCTTGGGTTAATTTTACAGGGATTTGTGTACCACCCAATAATACCGCTTGAGTTTGGATAGGTTGTGGATGTTCGGCCAAATAATCAAACCAACGCTGCAATTGCGTTGGCACGAGAGAAACATGAGAAACCTCACCAATAGATTGATAAAAATCTTCTTTCGGTAAAACTAAGGTTGCCCCCGCATACAGCCAACGCCACACAATACCTTGTCCGGAAACATGATAAAGCGGCAAAGAAATTAGCCATGATTGCTCTTTGCCAAAATTCATTAAGGAACAAACGCCTTCCGCATTAGCTAAATGAGCAGACACATTATGCACCACCGCTTTAGGCAAACCAGTCGAACCGGATGTTAACGTCATCGTTGCCGCTTTTGTAAAATCAGCTTTATGTTCAGGTAATGCTTCAGCAGTTAAATAATGAATATCTTCGGTTTGGTAACAAAAATCGATGCCATACACTTGGCACAACTCTTCTCTTTTTTCTTGAGGAAATGCAGGGTTGATCCCTAAAATTTTTGCACCTAGCTGAATAACGGCTAAATAAAGAAATAAGATCTGTTCTGAATTTTTACCACAAAAAGCGACCGCACTTTGCACTGTCACACCTTGTTGTAAAAGAAAGGCTTCCACCTGATTAATTTTCTCAGCAAGTTCTGCCCAAGTAAAAGGATCGCCCTGCGAATTTCGCAACGCGATCTGATTTGCATACGCTGAATTTTGGGCAAATGCTTGCCAAGGAAATTGTTGCATCGAATTAGTTGCTAACGAAATAAGGGCGAACTTCGTCGATTAAATATTCCGGCAAATGCATAGATTGCATCGCCCCTTCTAACATCAACATTTTACGGCCACTGTTGGTATTGGTAATCACCCAATATGGTGTATCTGGGATTTGTTTTGGTTTAGTATGATTCCCTGCCACCAGCAACGTTCCTTCATCACGAGCAAAATACACACGAGTACGGCCTTGTAAGCTTTCGGTTGCCTGTGCAAAGCTTTCTGGATTGGTACGATAAAGCGTACGTAATATACTTAAAAAACGCACAACGGCTTTTGGCTCTTCTTTAAATTCAGCAGAATTCAAGAGTGCACGCACCTTATCAACAATGTGATTGATTGCTTCATCCGATTGTTTTTTCACTGCTTTTGGCGGTTCGACAGGTTCAACTTTTGGTTGAGATACTTCGGTTGTTTTTTCTGTTAAAACAGGTTCAGAATGCACCGCACTTTTTGAGTTTTCTGTCGAAGTTACAGACTCAAAGAAATCAACCGAGCTTGTTACGTGAGTAGGTAAATTCAACAAACGGCGAAGAATATCAGACGCACTTTCTCCAATAGATTGAGTTTGTGCCGCAATGTATTGATATAATTCTTCATCGACTTCAATTATCTTCATTTTTTTCTCTCCGTTTGCTAAAATTTTCGTCCATTATAACGATTTCTAACCAAATTCTCACGCAAAATATATGTCATCTTCCCAATTATTAAACCATCAATTTCACCAAGCAAAACAATCAATTAATTCGCCTACCTTAGTTTTCATTCACGGCTTGTTTGGGGATATGAATAATCTTGGTGTCATCGCGCGTGCATTTAGCGATAACTATAATATTTTGCGCGTAGATTTACGCAATCATGGACATAGTTTTCATTCAGAAACAATGAATTACGATGTCATGGCTGATGATGTATGGCAACTTATCGATCACCTTCAATTAGATAAAGTAATCTTAATTGGTCATTCAATGGGCGGAAAAACAGCAATGAAAATGACCGCACTTCAACCGCAGCGTGTGGAAAAATTGGTTGTCATTGATATTGCCCCCGTAGCAAATAGCAGTGCTGGACATGATGATGTATTCCGTGGTTTGTTTGCGGTAAAAAAAGCGCAGCCACAAACTCGTCAACAAGCTAAGCCTATTTTAGAAACTGAAATTGCCGATCCGAGTGTGGTGCAATTTATGTTGAAATCTTTTGAGCCTACTTCAAGTGAATATTTTCGTTTCAATTTGACCGCACTTTTTGAACATTATGCGGCGCTAATGGATTGGCAAGAGGTCTTCGCTAATACGCCTACACTCTTCATCAAAGGTGGGCTTTCATCTTATATTAAACCTGAATATACCGAAACCATTCTAAAACAATTCCCGAATGCGACCTCCTTCACCATCAATGGTTGTGGGCACTGGGTTCATGCAGAAAAACCTGATTTTGTGATACGTGCTATTGATAGGTTTCTAAATAAGAATTAATCGTTTTAAATGAGAATTATTCTATTCAAATGAGAATTCATTTATGTTATAGTTCGCACAAATTGTGGGGCTTTGATCCCTCATCTTTTTTTCTACTCACCTAATTTTATTTCAAAAGGAAAGAACAATGGCAGTTGTCGGTTTATTTTACGGTAGTGACACAGGTAATACAGAAAACATTGCAAAAATGATTCAAAAGCAATTAGGCAACGAACTCGTTGATATTCGTGACATTGCAAAAAGCTCTAAAGAAGATATCGAAGGTTATGATTTTTTACTTTTCGGTATTCCAACTTGGTATTACGGTGAAGCACAAGCTGACTGGGATGATTTTTTCCCAACTCTAGAAGAAATTGATTTTACTGACAAATTAGTCGGTATCTTTGGCTGTGGCGATCAGGAAGACTACGCAGATTATTTCTGTGATGCGATCGGTACAGTACGAGATATCGTTGAACCACGCGGTGCGATTATTGTAGGGAATTGGCCAACGGACGGTTACACCTTTGAATCATCAAAGGCATTGTTAGATGATGGAAACTTTATCGGTTTATGTATTGATGAAGATCGTCAACCTGAACTTACTGCAGAACGCGTAGAGAAATGGACAAAACAAATCTACGATGAAATGTGTTTAGCAGAATTAGCTTAACCATCTCTAATTTAGCAAATTTAAGGGAACATTATGTCTGAAGAAAACATCAAATTACTCAAAAAAGCAGGATTAAAAATTACTGAACCTCGGCTCACTATCCTTGCATTAATGCAAGAGCATAAACATGAACATTTCTCAGCTGAAGAAGTATATAAAATCTTGTTAGAGCAAGGCAGTGATATTGGCCTTGCAACTGTATATCGCGTGCTTAACCAATTTGATGAAGCGCATATTTTGATTCGCCATAATTTTGAAGGCAACAAATCTGTTTTTGAGCTCGCGCCAACAGAACACCACGATCACATTATCTGTGAAGATTGTGGCAAAGTATTTGAGTTTACTGATAACATTATTGAACAACGTCAAAAAGAAATCAGTGAACAACATGGCATCAAATTAAAAGCACACAGTTTATATCTCTACGGCAAATGTAGCGATATCAACAAATGTGAAGAGAAAAAATAATTCGTGCTAAAAAACAAAAACCTTAGGTTAAAACCTAAGGTTTTTTTATTATGTCTACTAAAAGTGCGGTCAAAATCGACCACACTTTTTATATTTAAAGGAGAAAATTATTTTTTACCTAATTGTGGTAAAACGGAATCTTTACCCGCAGTTAATAAACCTACTTGAGAGTAGATACTTAATTTTCCGCGTGTATCTGCTACGTCTAAATTACGCATAGTTAATTGACCAATACGATCGATTGGATCAAATGGTGCATTTTCTACTTTTTCCATACTTAAACGCTCTGCCGCATAAGTTAAGTTTGGTGATTCAGTATTTAAGATTGAGTAGTCATTACCACGACGAAGTTCTAATGTCACTTCACCAGTCACCGCACGAGCGACCCAACGTTGTGCTGTTTCACGTAACATTAACGCTTGTGGATCAAACCAACGACCTTGGTATAACAAACGACCTAAACGTAAACCGTTGATACGATATTGTTCAATAGTATCTTCATTGTGAATACCGGTCACTAAACGTTCATAAGCGATATGGAATAATGCCATTCCCGGTGCTTCATAAATACCGCGTGATTTGGCTTCGATAATACGGTTTTCAATTTGGTCTGACATGCCTAAACCATGACGACCACCAATGCGATTTGCTTCTAAGAAAAGATCCACCACGTTATCAAATGTTTTACCATTTAATGCAACCGGCACACCTTCTTCAAAACGAACAGTCACCACTTCTGGTTTTACTTGAACATTTTCATCCCAAAATGCCACGCCCATAATTGGTTTCACAATTTTAATACCAGTGCTTAATTCTTCTAAGTCTTTTGCTTCATGAGTTGCACCTAACATATTAGAGTCAGTTGAATAGGCTTTTTCTACTGACATTTTGTAGTCAAAACCATTTTCGATTAGGAATTGTGACATTTCAAAACGGCCACCCAACTCATCAATAAATTGTTGATCTAGCCATGGTTTGTAAATTTTTAAATTTGGATTGGTTAATAAACCATAACGGTAAAAACGCTCAATATCGTTACCTTTGAAAGTTGAACCATCACCCCAGATATTCACATCATCTTCTTTCATTGCTGCAACAAGCATCGTACCCGTTACCGCACGACCAAGTGGTGTGGTGTTGAAATAGGTTGCACCACCAGTAGAAATATGGAATGCACCACATTGAATAGCCGCAATCCCTTCATGGGCTAACTGCGCACGACAATCCACTAAACGCGCATTTTCCGCACCATATTCCATCGCTTTTTTGGGAATTGCATTGTAATCATCTTCATCTGGTTGACCTAAGTTTGCTGTATAAGCATAAGGTACTGCACCTTTTTGACGCATCCAAAGTAATGCCGCACTGGTATCTAGCCCGCCTGAAAAAGCGATACCAACTTTTTGACCTTTAGGTAAATGTTGCAGAATCGTATTTGACATATTTTATTTCCTTTATTGTGGTTATGGTGAGTAAGTCTTTAAAAAGTGCGGTCAAAAATCACCGCGCTTTTCTAACATATCATCGGGATTTGGATAACGATAAGCGAAGCCTAAATCTCGACAAATTTTATCTGCCATAATGATTCGTTTCGGATCCGAATCACTACATTCAAATTGTGGTGTGAATAAATCATAAAATGCCGCTGCTTTTGTGTAATATTCTGCTCGCGTAGGATGAACAGGGGCACAAAGATGGTAAGTTCGCAATCCATTTGGATTCATGAGTAAGGCGCTAATAGCCTGGATACAATCCTCTAGATGCACCAAATTAACCGGTGAATAGCCCTGTTTTAAATTGCATTTTCCTGCTAAGAATTTAACCGGATGGCGCTGTTTACCAATTAATCCTGCAAGTCGAAGAATATCGCAATGCGATATTCCTGATTGGAACAAGCACTGTTCTGCTTGTATCAGTGTTTTGCCCATTTCTGTTTCAGCTGAAAGTTGAGAACTTTCATCAAATTGCCCCGAAATATTAGGAAAAACAGAAGTTGAACTGGTAAAAATCAAATGCTGTACACCTTGTTTCTTGGCTTGATTAGTTAAAAAAGCAAGATATTCACAATACTGTTGAGAAGAAAAACTGCTAGGTGGTAGGGTGATAATAAGAGCATCTACATTAAAAAGAGGGCGAATATAGTCTGGCAAACGTTTCATTTCGTCAGAAAGCGAAAAAGGATAAGTTTCAATGCCTAGCTGATGCAATTTCTGAGCATCATCAGGGGATTGTTTTGAGCCTTTTACACACCAACCAAGTTCTTTTAAGTGCAGCGCCAGCGGTAAGCCTAACCAACCTAAACCAACTATCGCAACAGATTTCATACTCTTTTATTCACAATATTTTATCCATAAAAATCCCTGCTATTCTAAAGCATAGCAGGGAGTTTGTTAATGTTATTTTGTTAATAAATCCAAAGCCTCTTGATATTTAGCCACTGTTTTTTCAATCACTTCTTTTGGTACTTTCGGTGCTGGTGGTTGTTTATTCCAACCACTTTGTTCTAACCAATCTCGTACAAATTGCTTATCAAATGATGGCGGATTTGTGCCTTCTTTATAAGTATCAACTGACCAAAAACGGCTAGAATCCGGTGTTAATACCTCATCCATTAAAGTGAGCGTGCCATTTTCATCTAAACCAAATTCAAATTTGGTATCACAAATAATAATACCTTTAGTCAGCGCATATTTTGCTGCCTCAGTATAAAGCGCAATCGCTTTTTCTCTCACTTGTGCCGCTAACTCTGCGCCAATTGCTTTTTCACATTCTTCATAGCTGATATTGATATCGTGATTACCCAATTCTTCTTTACTTGATGGCGTAAAAATCGGTTCAGGTAATTTACTTGCCTCAACTAATCCTTCCGGTAATTTCAAACCACAAATGGTCCCTGTTTGCTTATAATCTTTTAGCCCGCTACCTGTTAAATAACCACGCACGATAGACTCAATTTTAATTGGATTCAAACGTTTGCAAACCACTGCGCGATCTTTTACTAAATCAGCTTCCTCTTTTGGTAACACATCATAAACTGAATCACCAGTAAAATGATTCGGCATAATATGGGCTAACTTATTGAACCAGAAATTGGAAATTTGAGTCAGGATTTCACCTTTACGTGGGATAGGATCATCTAAAATCACATCAAATGCGGACAAACGGTCACTGGCTACCATTAGCATTCGTTTATCATCGATCTCATAAAGATCACGCACTTTTCCCGAATAGATTTTTTTTAGACTAAGTTGTGTCATTGCTTGCACCTTTAATTATAAGAATAAAAAATCGGTGGATATTGTACCGCACTTTTAGCGCAAACGTTTGCTTTTTTTTGTAAAAATAAAAGCGAATAAAAAAAACAGGCTATAAAGCCTGTTTTTTGTATATCACTTGTCGTCTTATCGCCAAATTGCCCCTTTGGTTTTGGCTCCTCGAGTATTGATATTTGTTTTAATTGCACCTTTTAAATTGGCACCAGTAAGATCTGCACCTGCTAAGTTCGAATTGGTCAAATTAGCGCCTTTTAAGTTAGCTTTATGAAAGTTAGCCCCACTTAAATTTGTATTTGTGAAATCAGCCCCTTGTAAATTTGCATTGCTGAAGTTTGCATTAGCAAGATCTGAATTGGTAAATGATTGCCCTGCTAAATCTTGACCTGAGAAATCTTGTCCACCTAAAGCGGCATTAACTTTATCTGAAGATGAACTGCCACTAGAGATATATGTGGTTTCACCATTGTGAGTAATAACGGTGCCATTTACGACCGCACTTTTTTTGCCCGAGATAGTTTGTACTGATTCGCCACCATCTGTCGCACTATTAACAATTCTACCATTTACTGTAACAGATTGATTATTATCAGTTTGCGCATAGCTTGATAATGCTGCAAAACCCAATAATGTGATAGCTAATTTTGAATAAACGTGTTTCATGTTTACCTTCCTTCATATTTACTTTAAATAAATTAACGACTTGGTTCCAAAGTTAATAACCCTTCTAATGGATCATCTTCCCGCAAAGTTGTTATAGCTTTGGTGGCTTTTTCTGTATCAAAGCCAGCAATATTATTTTCAGTTTTAACTGTATGTGTATAATGTGCATCCTGTTGAACTACGACAGGGCTTGGAAGCATATTTGACATTCGTTGCATCCACATACTATTAATATTGCCCCCCGTTGTTCTTTTTGATAACAAGATAGGTAATACTTTTTGCGCTTCAGCACTTCCCTGCTCTGCAGCTAATTGGTATAACCGAATTGCCTCACCAAAATTCACAGCCACTCCCACACCTTTATGGAAGCGAACTGCCAAATCGTAGCTCGCTCCTGCATCTCCAGCTTGGGAGCGTTCTCTTAATTCTCCAATCACACCTGTATTTGGTGGTGAAGAAACAGTCTTAGGTACTGTTTGAACGGCTGGCTCATATTGGCGATTTGAGATAACACGTTGATTCTGTCTTGCAGCTGGGCTTCCTAAGCCAATCGCTTTTTCATTCCAGCGCTGAGCTAATGCATAATTTCCTTTTTGAAAATGGAAATTAGCCAAGGCATTGGCTGCTGCATAATCTCCCATCACTGCAGCCTCATTAACCAATCGCTCAGCCTTTGCATTAAACTGACTTAAACCTTTTTGGTATTTTTCTAATAGACCTTGCAAATATATTGCTCTGGCATATTTTAGAGAGGCCACTTGCGCTAAATATTGATTAGCTTTTGCAAAATCTCTCGGTAAATTCCCACTAAATAGCAAATAGCCATTTGCCATTAACGCCTTTGGATTATTTTGCAAGACAAAATGTTCGAATTCATCATAAGCATTTTGATAATCCTTATTACGGTAACTTTCATAAGCAAATGCCAGAGAAAATCCCGTATTTTGCTCTTGCTGAACAGCTGGATTCTTAGGCTCAATTGGTTTATTAATGACAATTTGACCGTAAGAAACCGGAATTCCTGCAAGTAAGGCATAAACAAATAATTTAGATGTTGAATATTTTTTTGACATATCGACCTCCAGGATTATTTGTTTACTTCACTTGATAACTAACTGTTTTGATACCTTTTAAATCATCGCCAAAGATTGTTTTTAATTGCTCAGATAAGGCTTTCATATCCTTCACTTTAAGCGGGTTAAATGCATCACCGAAGTTAGTTTGAAGCTTATCCGCCACACTATAATATGAAGCCATACACATCACACTTTCTTTACCTTTTTCATTTAAACTTAAAGTAAATGCATCAGAACCTGGAATTTTCAGCGGGCTATTTTTAGAGGTTATACTCTCTCCCTGAACGGGATTTGGGTAAACCTGAGTAATACTTTTAGATGTATCTTGGTAGAAACACGCTAAATAGGTCGAATCCCTATCTACATTGACATCTAACTCTAATTTATCACCTCGGCGATATGTCGACTTATTTAAATTGATCCCTACATTAATTGGTGCATCTCTATCAGAATTTAATACAGGATACCCATCTCGAGGTTGATCTTCTTTATCGTCCGATGGTTCTAGGCCAACTTTTTTGAAGTTACCATTTGCATCTGTTTTTACATAATTTTTCATTAAGCGTTCATAGCTTTCAAAATTAATGAAACCAGAAGGCGTCGCTTTATTATCTTTTTGGAATGCAGATAGTGCTTCACGGAACTCTTTTGAACTCTTACCATCGACTTTTCCACTGTAATAACCTAAATTTTTCAATCCAGTTTGGAAGAATTTCACTTTACTTCGCTCCCCCATGCCACCATACCAATCTAATAATTCACGTTGGAATTCAGGATGAGCTTGGTCAAGTGATAAACATTGCCAGTAAGGAACTTTAGTTAACTTACCCACTAACTCAATCGTTCCCAAATCAACAAGGGTTCGCATTGCACCACCAACACCTTGAGATAAATTGCGTTCTAAAGAAAATTGAACACCCGTTTTCTTTATCTTCGCGCCACCATCAATACCAAATCCTTTATTAGCTGCAACAATCTCATTAGCTGAATCTATACCTGGATATAATGTTCTCGTTAAAAAATCTCCAATATGTAATTCAAGTCCAAGTGCTGTTGTCTGTAAGTCACCAGATATACCTAATTCACCATTTTCACCATAAGATACGCCTGCGCTATTTGATTTTCTTAAAACGCCTTGATCAAGATAAGAAATTGCACCAGAAATATATAACTGTGGTGCGGGAATGGCCATAGAACCTGTAGGAAGAAGTAAATTTGTTAATGTTTGAACTGTATCTTGTTTTAATGGATCGACTTCAAAATCAGCAACTTTAAATGCTCCACTCGTTTTTGACATTTGTGATAATGCTGTCACAATCATTTCACCTGCTGCTACAGCTGCTTTGCCTGATGGGTCCTTAACTGTTTTAACTGCAACAACTGTTTCACCTATATTGCTTTGACGTAGTAAGTCATCCATACAACCTAAGCTATCGCTAAAGCTAGTAATGGCACGAACTGGCTCTACTGCTGGAAGGTTATGAGTTGTTGTTGAACCGATATAGGGTTCATCATCTTTCAGATTTGTAGGTGATAAAGAGCAGCCTACTAGATTAGAAATTAAAAAATATGAAATAAGAGTTCGAGAGAATTTCATAATAGATATCCAAATTTTATTATAATTAATTATTTACATACATTCACAACATCGCCTTTTATTACAACGACATTATCATTCTTATTTTTAGGCCCATAACGACCAGAACTTAAACCTTTCTTTTGGACAACATTTCCAACATTTGTAACACAGCCTCTGGAGCGTCCACTAATCCCCCCAACACCTGTGGTTGATGTCGAAGAGATTGAATTATCATCAAACTCACTTCCCATATCATCAAATGTTGACATCCTTGACCATTTTTGAGCTTGAACCTTCTGTACTTTAGCTTGATCTAATGGACCAATCTCTTTTCTCGGTGCAAGTTCAGCAGCTATAGAGGAAGAAATACAAAAGAATAATATACTCGCCAAAGAAAGTATTAAAATGTATAGTTTTTTCATGATATCAACCAACATTCATATAGATATATCAAATCAAAATTGGTTATTGGCAAAAGCCAATAACCAATTAATTAAAAAATTATTCATCGCTACTGTTAGATGCTACATTTTGGATTGCTTTACCTGCCCCCCAAGAAATATTACCTACAGCACCTTGAATATTCACACTTTGTTTATTATTCCCACCAATAGTTACTTTACCATGGTTAGATGCTAAGTTTTGAACAGCTTTACCCATACCTTGAGCACCATTTGCCACAGCACCTTGAACATTAACTGACTGATCGTTATTACCGCCAATAGTTACTTTTGCATTTGCAGATAAAGCTAAACTTGCTGCAAAGATTGCCGCTGCACTAATTTTAACTAAGTTTTTCATTGTTTTTCCTCTTTAAAAAGAAATTGAGCATTACTATGCTTATTAAAATTAATGATTATTTAATATAATCATGATTTCCGAACTAAGGACTAATCATCCTTAACAACGGAACCGATATTCACTTCAGATTTACCACCTGAAGAAGAATTAACAATTGAACCAACACTAACTGACTGATTATGGCTTCCGCCATCATTTACTGATGATCCAACATTTATGCTGGCTTTACCGCTACCTGACGCCTTATTCACTAAGGAACCATTAACAACAACATTTTGGGTGTTATTACCAACAGTTTTTCCGACAGCTGAACCAACGTTAATCATTGCTTTACCACTACCAGAAGAAGAGTTCTCAACCGCTCCGCTAACAGTTACATTTTGTGTGCTCCCATAAACAAATGTAGATGCTGAACACAAACCAAATGCAATAAGCAATAATTGTTTAAAACAAAAAGTTTGTTTTTTCATTTTTACCTCAAGATTCCTCAATGAGAAAATATTATTCAATCGGTGATTGAAAACTGAAATCGGTATATTCCAGTCGCAATTAAGCTAGCACAGCAAAATAAACCAAACTCATCGGACCAATTATTTATGAACTATAAAAAGCAGCCTATGTCGTCATTTATTAACTAATAGTAAACAATTCACTTTAAAATTAAATAAAACATTTAGTTAAATCAGATACCTATAAATAGGTGCTACAAATTTTTGAGAATCACTATTACTCTACGAAAGGTTTTAAATATTAATTAATTACATATAAATAGAATTAAACAATCATAATGTTTATAACATAACCAACGCAAACGCTTGCAAAGGTTAAAAAATAAGCGGTTTTAAGTGATATTTTTAGCTAATTCACGACAAAATCGCTATTTTCCTAATTTAATTTGAGCTCAATCTGAAAATCAGCGACAATACAGCATCATTTAAAACAGAAGAAACAAGACAAATGAATTATCCATTAGAAGAAGTGAATAAACGTCGCACATTTGCGATTATTTCCCACCCTGACGCGGGTAAAACCACCATCACTGAAAAAGTATTGTTATACGGCAATGCCATTCAAAAAGCAGGCTCAGTAAAAGGTAAAGGCTCTGCACAGCATGCAAAATCTGACTGGATGGAAATGGAAAAACAACGTGGTATTTCCATTACCACTTCTGTGATGCAATTCCCTTACAATGAATGCTTAGTGAATTTATTAGATACGCCGGGGCATGAGGATTTCTCGGAAGATACCTACCGCACTTTAACGGCCGTGGATAGCTGCTTAATGGTTATCGACTCGGCAAAAGGGGTTGAGGAACGTACCATTAAATTAATGGAAGTGACCCGTTTGCGCGATACGCCAATTATCACTTTCATGAATAAACTTGACCGTGATATTCGCGATCCAATGGAATTATTAGATGAAGTGGAAAGCGTATTAAAAATCGATTGTGCGCCGATTACTTGGCCGATTGGTTGCGGTAAATTGTTTAAAGGGGTTTATCATTTATATAAAGATGAAACCTATCTTTATCAAAGTGGACAAGGCTCTACTATTCAAGAAGTACGTATTGTGAAAGGCTTAAATAGCCCTGAATTAGACGCTGCCGTAGGCGATGACTTAGCCCAACAATTACGTGATGAATTAGAGCTTGTAAAAGGTGCAAGTAATGAATTCGATTTAGATTTATTCTTAAGTGGTGAATTAACGCCAGTCTTTTTCGGTACGGCATTAGGTAACTTCGGTGTCGATCATTTCTTAGATGGTTTAACCGAATGGGCACCTGCACCACAAGCTCGTCAAGCTGATACGCGTAAAGTCTTAGCTGAAGAAGAAAAATTCACTGGTTTCGTGTTTAAAATCCAAGCCAATATGGATCCAAAACACCGCGACCGCGTGGCTTTCCTACGCGTAGTTTCTGGTAAATACGAAAAAGGGATGAAACTTAAACACGTGCGTATTGGTAAAGATGTAGTCATTTCTGACGCCCTCACCTTTATGGCGGGGGATCGTACTCATGCAGATGAGGCTTATGCTGGCGATATTATCGGTTTGCACAATCACGGTACTATTCAAATTGGTGATACCTTTACGCAAGGCGAAGAGCTTAAATTTACCGGTATTCCAAACTTTGCCCCTGAATTATTCCGTCGTATTCGTTTGAAAGATCCTCTTAAACAAAAACAATTGTTAAAAGGCTTAGTACAACTTTCTGAAGAAGGTGCTGTTCAAGTGTTCCGCCCATTAAGTAATAATGATTTGATTGTTGGCGCAGTCGGTGTATTACAGTTTGATGTGGTTGTTTCTCGTTTGAAATCAGAATATAACGTTGAAGCCATTTACGAAACGGTCAATGTCGCAACGGCTCGTTGGGTAGAATGTGCGGATAACAAAAAATTTGAAGAGTTCAAACGTAAAAATGAGCAAAATCTAGCATTAGATGGCGGTGATAATCTTACTTACATTGCACCTACCATGGTAAATCTAAATCTAGCACAAGAACGTTATCCAGACGTCACCTTCTTTAAAACAAGAGAACATTAATTCACTATTTTCTATCATTAACAAAAGGAAAAATCATGAAAAAATTGATGCTTATCAGTACAGCAGCATTACTACTTTCAGGCTGTGTAAACACCGAGCTATCAAATGCAGGAAAAACTTATAATCCACAAACTGATGCACGTATCCGTCTATATGGACAAAATGGGCGCTATACCGAGATGGAAGTAAAACAGGATGGAAAAACAGAAAAAGTGAATGTTGGAGGAAGCATTGGACAATCTTTCAGCTCATTACTCTATCTTAAAGGGAATGAATCTATTGGCATGCCAAGCTCTAGTGCAAGTATGAATCCTAGTCAATTCAATGAAATAGGTTCTGGTACTTTTTTTAAAGAATTTATAATCCCATCAGGGGCTGAAATCACTCTACAAAGTGAAATTATTACACCCGATGGTGCTAATTATATAACCAATCATCAGTTCATAGTACATGAACATTGCCTAGGCAAAAAACTTGTATTCACCCCCCAAGCAGGTAAAGATTATGAGGCATTACCTTCAGCATCAACTGCACAGTGTAATTTAACTTTAGTAGAATTAAAATAATCAATATGAAAGGTCACCGCAAGGTGGCTTTTCTTTTATATAAAGACAGTAAAATTTGTAGTAAATAACAACTGACGAATAGAACAAAGTGCGGTTAAATTTAATCGCATTTTTTATACAAAAGAAATAGAGAAAATAAGATGGCTGGGGTACTAGGATTCGAACCTAGGGATGCCGAGATCAAAACCCGGTGCCTTACCGCTTGGCGATACCCCAACTGAAATTCTTTGATTGGAAATAAAGAAGATTTTATTTAGATAGTATGGCTGGGGTACTAGGATTCGAACCTAGGGATGCCGAGATCAAAACCCGGTGCCTTACCGCTTGGCGATACCCCAACTACTATTTGACTACAAGCTGATAAATGGTGCGGGACGAGGGACTTGAACCCACACACCTCTCGGCGCCAGAACCTAAATCTGGTGCGTCTACCAATTTCGCCAGTCCCGCAAATTTGGTGGCTACAGCGAGATTCGAACTTGCGACCCCAACATTATGAGTGTTGTGCTCTAACCAACTGAGCTATGTAGCCATCATTTGCTTTACCTTATCGGCTTTGCGGGGCGTATTATCCTGATTTGACCTATTCTCGTCAATCATTTTTTTGCAAAAAACGGATTTTTTGATTTAGTTGATTATAAATAAAACGCTTTTGCTATTTTTTGTTCACATCAAGAACGGAGATCATTCCCACAAAATGCTTCCAATGCAAAGAGCTAAATTGCCCTGGAATGTACCAATTAGAAATGGTTCCATCAAGATATAAAGCATCCTGGCAACCAATTTTAAGCAAACCTTGACTCAAGGTATAAAGATTAGGCTCACCTTTTATCGTCATCAAAAATAGTAATTCATTTTGCTTCGTCAAACACACTGCATTACGCTTATGATAGCTTTCTAGATTTGCTTTAAATTGCGAATTCATTTTGCCATGAATAATCAACATCGGGCCTGATTGCAACGCAAAATCCGGCTTGAGTTTGCTTTTCTGATAATCCGCTGTTGTTAAAATGTAGGGCTTATTTTTTGCAATGGCAAACACACCATTGGGTTGTACATGAAAGTTACCTTTGCCTGATTTTGTATTTAACGCATTGAGCTCTTTTCCATGCTCAATCCATAATCCCGCTGGCGTGTTATTCATGCTATAAATGCCTGCATTCATGATCATTTTCACGTTATAGCTAGGCTCTAAGGCATTTTTGAGACGCGTTAAACTTTGATAATCTTTACCTTCGGCATCTTTCCAATGTAGCTGTACTTCTTCGGGCTTTGCTTGAAAAATTCCGTAAGTAATATTGCCATCATCAAAAGTTCGGTATTCCGCTAGGGCTGGCACACTCATCAGTAACGATGCGCTACTGAAAAGTGCGGTCAAAAATTTAATCGTTTTTTTCATTTAAAGGATGGGTTAAATGCAACGCATTTGAAAAGGCATGCAACCCTTCTGCATTACCCGATCTCATCATGGATTGCATGGTTTGGGTTGGCGCATGAATGAGTTTATTCGTTAATTTATAACTCAATTCTTGCAGAATTTTTTCAGCATTCTCGCCTTGTTGAATTTGGTGTAAGGCTTTTTCGAGTAATTCTTGGCGAGTATTCTCTGCCTCATCACGATAATGACGAATCAAATTGGAGAACTGATGAACCTTCAACCACTCAAAGAAATCCGTGCATTCTTGTGTAATGATATCTTGCGCCTGCTCTGATGCTTGCTCACGTTGAGAAAGATTGCGTTGGATAATATCTTGCAAATCATCCACGGTGTAATGATACACACTTTCTAATTCCGAGACGTTTTCATCAATATCACGCGGTACCGCAATATCCACCATCAAAGTCGGTTTAAATTGGCGTGCTTTTTCCGCAATTTCAGCCATCGCTTTGGTGATTAAAACATTCGGGCTGCCTGTTGAGCTGATGACAATATCCGCTTGATTTAAAGGTGTTTGCAACTCTTCAAGAGAATACACCTCTATCGGTGTATTAGACGCTAAGTTTTCCACCAGCTGTTCAGCGCGAGATAAAGTGCGGTTAGCAATCATCAATTTTTTTACGCCGTGGCGTAATAAATGACGGCTTACCAATTCAATAGTTTCCCCTGCCCCAACAAGCAAAATTTGTAGTTCACGTAAAGATTCAAAAATCTGACGCGCCAGGCTACAAGCCGCATAAGCCACCGATACAGCGCTTTCACCAATATTGGTTTCAGTACGCACTCGTTTTGCTGTTGCAAAGGTTTTTTGGAACAAACGAGAAAGCGTGCTTGAAAGTGGAATATTCGCCGCTTGATAATAATCTTCACTGATTTGGAACGCTTGTTTCACCTGTCCTAAAATTTGCGGCTCGCCCAAAATTAATGAATCCAAACCACACGCCACGCGCATTAAATGATTTGCTGCTTGTTGATTTTGATGTGTGTAAATACTTTTATTTAATTCATCTACAGAAAGCTGATGAATGTTAGCAAACCAATTTATACAGTTCGTTTGCCATTGCTTACACTCTTGGGGTGAAATTTGACGATGGTGAAGATAAATCTCTGTACGGTTACAGGTAGAAAGAATAACCGCACTTTCAGCCAAATCTTGTTGGTGAATTTGTTGTAAGGCAAGCTGCCGCTTTTCTTCAGAAAAAGCGACTTTCTCACGAACAGCGACAGAAGCTGTTTTATGATTAATGCCTAGAACAAGAAGGGTCATAAAAACCTAATAAAAACAACCGCACTTTTATGAATAGGCGGCTTAAGTAGAAAGTAAAAGTTTCGCTATTTTAATGAATTGTTGAGAATTGAGCAAATTTCAAGAGAAAAAACTCAAACAAATAACTAAAATGAGTTAAAACTTATCTTTCGCTAAACGCCATTGTGTAAATTCGTCTAAATTTTTTGCTTGTAAAAACGGGTTAATTTGTTTCTCTAATCCAATCGTTGTTGGCAAACTCGGTTTACCCTCTGCTCGATAACGTTCCACCAAAACACGTTGATTTTTGACCGCACTTTTATCCGCCAATACGGTTTCCGCAAAAGCTAAATTACCCAGCGTATATTCATGAGCCGGGCAAACCACGGTTTCATTCGGTAATTGCTTAAAACGCTGCATGGTTTCAAACATTTGAGCAAAATTTCCCGTGAACACGCGACCACAGCCCGCAGAAAATAACGCATCGCCGCAAAATAGATGCCCATCCACCAAATAGCTGACATGCCCTGCTGTATGTCCACCACTTGGTAAAACCTCTATATGATAATGTGCCGTATCAATCACTCCACTATCCACGATATTGGTTGCCCCTTTGTCTGCGCATTCTGTTGGACCGAAAACTGGCACATTGGGATAATATCGCTTAAACGCCTCGACACCTTGTACATGATCATCGTGATTATGGGTTAATAGCACCGCCTCTACGTCTAGCTTATTGGATTCTAAATACGGAATTAAACGCGTTATTTCTGGGATATCGATCACAATTACGGGGAAATTTTCTCGTCTATAAAGCCAAATATAGTTATCATTGAATGCAGGAATAGGAACTAGCATAAATTACCTTATGAAAATAGGATTAACATTGAATTGGAAAGCCAAATGGCACAAACCACTTCTTTCACCTGAAAGTTGGCAAGCGTTACCACAAGGTGAAGCCTATTGTAACGTATTAACACATTATTTTGCCCAATGGACACCAAAAATTTTAGGCTATCAAATTCTGAAAGTCGGTGCCTTAAGTGGCGAAATTGCCTTTGACTTGCCTTTACGCCATCAAATTGTATTAGCTGAAAAAACAGCGTATTTTTCTACCGCACTTTTAAATGAAAGTGACAGTTTGATCCAAGCCTCACCATTAGCCTTGCCTTTTATTGAAAAAGAAATGGATGCCTGCTTGTTGGCAAACACCTTAAATTTTGCGCAAGATCCTCACCAAATATTGCGTGAAGCTCATCGCGTTTTAAAGGATGACGGCTGGATTTTCATCACGTTATTTAATCCGATGAGTCCATTACTTTTCAAACCAAAGTTAGGTAACTTCAAATTCCGACAATATGCTACTTGGCGAGTCATTGACTGGTTATCGTTATTAAATTTTGATGTGATTGCAGAAGAAAGACTATCTATAAAACAAGAAAAGAGCACGCTCTGCTCTCCGCTCACGGTCATCGTTGCTCAAAAACGAACCTATCCATTAACACTGAATCCAGAGAAAGCGCGGTCAAAAATGCCGGCGTTTTTAGAGCCGGCAGGTGCATTTAAAGAAATAAGAACAGAATGATTATTCTGTTACTTCTTTGATTACTGCAGAAGATGCGTTATTGATCACTGACTCAACGCCTTTTTCTGCTGCAGATTGAGAAGAATAATATTGGCTACGGCCAATTTCTTGGTGGTTAGCCGCTTTTAATACGAAATAAGGTTTGTCATTTTTCGCTACGCGATATTCAAAGTTTTTCGCATCCACACCATTTTTTTGTACTGATGCAATACCGTTTTCAGCTGATGCTTTAGTTTTATAAAGTTCGCTAGTTAAAATCACTTGTCCGTTTGCTGCTTTTAAGTTGAACATAAATTGTCCATCTTTAGCCACTTTTAATTCATAAAATCCTTGAGCCATGATATCTCCCAATTGGTTGATTTGTTTATAATTTTACCCACGCAGAAAATACCTTTCTGCGCCAAGCTAATTTACCCTTAAAAATCAAGGAAAACAAGAGCAGAAGTGCATAAATTTTATGCTTGATTAGCTCACTAAACTCCCCTATGATGCTGGGGCTTTTTATAACAGGAACAATTATGACCGAACAAACATTTATTCCCGGCAAAGATGCCGCACTTGAAGACAGTATTTCAAAATTTCAACAAAAATTGACCGCACTTGGTTTCAATATTGAAGAAGCCTCTTGGCTTAATCCTGTGCCAAATGTATGGTCGGTACACATTCGTGATAAGGATTGCCCACAATGTTTTTCTAACGGCAAAGGCGCAAGTAAAAAAGCAGCGTTAGCATCTGCATTAGGTGAATATTTCGAACGTCTTTCCACCAACTATTTTTTTGCTGATTTCTATTTAGGACAAGAAATTGCTAACGGTGATTTTGTTCATTACCCAACTGAAAAATGGTTTCCAATTGAAGATGACGCCCTTTTACCAGAAGGAATTTTAGATGATTATCTATGGGATTATTTCGATCCAAACCAAGAACTAACGCCTGAATTACTCGTGGACCTGCAATCCGGTAATTACGATCGCGGTATCGTCGCCATGCCTTATGTGCGCCAATCCGATCAACAAACCGTCTATATTCCACAAAGTATCATTGCGAATTTATATGTTTCTAATGGGATGTCAGCTGGCAATACAAAAAATGAAGCGCGTGTACAAGGACTGTCTGAAGTCTTTGAGCGCTATGTGAAAAATCGCATTATTGCAGAAGCCATCAGTCTTCCTGAAATTCCAAAATCCGTGATGGATCGCTATCCATCCATTCAAGCCTCTATTGCAAAATTAGAGGAAGAAGGCTTCCCTATTTATGCTTTCGATGCCTCATTAGGTGGAAAATATCCTGTGATTTGTGTGGTATTACTCAACCCAAATAACGGCACGTGCTTTGCCTCTTTCGGTGCGCATCCGAATTTCCAAGTAGCATTAGAACGTACAGTAACGGAGCTTTTACAAGGTCGCAGCTTAAAAGATCTCGATGTATTCTCTCCTCCATCATTCAATAATGATGATGTGGCGGAGCACGCCAACCTTGAAACACACTTCATTGATTCTAGCGGTTTAATTTCTTGGGATTTATTCAAAAATACGCCAGATTATGAATTTGCAGATTGGGATTTCTCAGGTTCAACACAAGAAGAATATGAAAACTTGATGGCAATCTTTAATGCGGAAGAAAAAGAAGTCTACATCATGGATTACAATCATTTAGACGTTTACGCTTGCCGCATTATTGTGCCTGGCATGTCTGATATCTACCCTGCTGATGATCTCATTTATGCCAATAACAACATGGGGATGGACTGGCGCGAGATCTTATTAGATTTACCACACCATCATCATGATGCTGAAACTTACGAAGAGTTGTTAGCAGAATTGGATGAGCAAGATATTGACGATGCCACACGTGTTCGCGAATTTATCGGTATCGTGGCACCAAAAGCAAGCGGTTGGACAACATTACGTGTTGGTGAGCTCAAATCCATGCTTTACTTAGCATTAGGTGAATTAGAATTAGCCTTAGATTGGGCTAACTGGACGATGAATATGAACAGCTCTGTATTTACGCCAGAACGTGCAAATTACTATCGTGCTTTAATCAGTATCATTGAATTGCATTTAGACAATACTCGCGATCCACAACAATATCGTTCTGTATTTGAAAGAATGTATGGCAAAGAAGCCGTTCAACAAGCTTGGGCCGCAGTTGCAGAAAAAGGTAACCCATTCTATAACTTGCCAGCCAGCGATGAAATGCTTAAAAACTTTAAAGAACACCAAGCTTTACTTGGTGCTTATGCGAAATTACAAAAAGCTAAACGAGAAAATTGGAAATAGTTGATTTTCTCTCAATCATAAGGCGGACTTTATGTCTGCCTTATTTATTTCCACATTAAAAAACTGCTTTAAAATCAACCGCACTTTTCACACAAAAACGCTTAAATTTATGCTATAATCCGTCGCAATTTTTTGATCAAAAAAGGAATAAAAATGACGGATTCAATCCATTCCTCTATTACCCCAGTCAATATTGAAGAAGAACTAAAATCTTCTTACCTTGACTACGCCATGTCGGTGATTGTTGGGCGTGCTTTGCCTGATGTGCGTGACGGTTTAAAACCGGTACATCGACGTGTGCTTTTCTCTATGGATCAATCTGGCATCACTGCCGGCAAAAAATACGTAAAATCTGCCCGTGTGGTAGGTGATGTAATCGGTAAATATCACCCGCATGGTGATTCTGCGGTGTATGACACCATTGTGCGTATGGCACAGCCGTTCTCATTGCGCTACATGTTGGTAGATGGGCAAGGTAACTTCGGTTCAATCGACGGTGACGCTCCAGCGGCAATGCGTTATACCGAAGTTCGTATGCAAAAAATTACCCAAGCGCTATTAACTGACTTGGATAAAGAAACCGTGAATTTCTCGCCAAACTATGATGGCGAATTAATGATTCCGGACGTATTACCAACCCGTATTCCGGCACTTTTAGCAAACGGTTCTTCCGGTATTGCGGTGGGGATGGCAACGAATATTCCTCCACACAACTTAAATGAAGTTTTAGATGGCTGCTTGGCTTATATTGATAACGAAAACATCACTATTGATGAGTTAATGCAATATATTCCTGGCCCAGACTTCCCAACAGCGGCATTAATTAATGGCCGTAAAGGGATTGAAGAAGCTTATCGCACTGGTCGCGGCAAAGTGTATGTTCGCGCTCGTGCTAGCGTAGAAACCACAGATAAAGGCAAAGAGCAAATCATTGTGACCGAATTGCCTTATCAGGTGAATAAAGCCAAATTAGTGGAAAAAATTGCTGAGCTTATCAAAGATAAAAAAATCGAAGGTATCAGCAATATTATCGACCTTTCTAACAAAGAAGGGATCCGCATTGAAATCGACATCAAACGCGATGCCGTAGGCGAAGTGGTATTAAATCACCTCTATGCGCTTACCCAAATGCAGGTGACCTTCGGGATCAACATGGTGGCCTTAGATCACGGTCAACCGCGTTTATTCAACTTAAAACAAATCATTGAAGCCTTTGTGATGCACCGTCGCGAAGTGGTGATTCGCCGTTCTTTATTTGAATTGCGTAAAGCCCGCGAGCGTACGCATATTTTAGAAGGGTTAGCGGTTGCAACCTCAAATATCGATGAAATCATTGACATCATCCGTCAATCGAAAGAGCGTAAAGAAGCGGCAGAAAAATTAATTTCTCGTCCTTGGAAACTGAATAACGAAATTTTAGGTTTGCTTGATGCGGCGGCACGTCCGGCTGAATTAGCGGCTGAATTTGGTATTAAAGATTCGGATTACTACCTTTCTCCAGAACAAGTTGATGCAATCTTAGAACTTCGCTTACATCGCTTAACTGGTCTTGCTACCGAAGAAGTGATCAATGAATACAAAGAGTTATTGGTTAAAATTGCAGAGCTTCTCCACATCATCAACAGTCCTGAACGCTTGATGGAAGTGATTCGTGAAGAACTTGAACAAGTACGTGCACAATTCGCGGATGAACGTCGTACTGAAATTACTGCAGCTTCCGGTGATATTGATTTAGAAGATTTAATTGCTCAAGAAGATGTAGTGGTGACCCTTTCTCACGAAGGTTATGTGAAATATCAACCGCTTACCGACTACGAAGCACAACGTCGTGGTGGTAAAGGTAAATCTGCAACGAAGATGAAAGATGAAGACTTCATCGAAAAACTCTTAGTGGCAAATACTCACGATACGATTCTCTGCTTCTCTAGCCGTGGTCGCTTATATTGGTTGAAAGTCTATCAATTACCACAAGCGAGCCGTGGTGCGCGTGGTCGTCCGATTGTAAATATTCTACCGTTACAAGAAAACGAGCGTATCACTGCAATCCTACCAATCTCTGCTTATGAAGAAGATAAATTCGTCATCATGGCAACGGCTGGTGGTATTGTGAAGAAAATTGCGTTAACTGAATTCAGCCGTCCACGTTCAAGCGGTATCATCGCCTTGAACTTACGTGATGAAGATGAATTAATCGGCGTGGATATCACTGACGGTTCTAACGAAATCATGTTGTTCTCTTCGCAAGGTCGCGTAGTACGTTTTGCTGAAAGCGCAGTACGTGCAATGGGTCGTTTAGCAACAGGTGTACGCGGTATTAAACTTGCCCTTACTAATGACATCGCTGATGATGAAAGTGCGGTCGAAATTGAAGACGTTTCTGATGATAATGCAGAAGAAACTCTCGATCTCAACATCGATAAAGTCGTATCCTTAGTTGTGCCGAAAAATGATGGTGCAATCCTTACGGCGACGCAAAACGGTTATGGTAAACGTACACAATTAAGCGAATACCCAACCAAATCCCGTAATACCAAAGGGGTGATTTCGATTAAAGTAAGCGAACGTAACGGCAAAGTCGTTGCTGCGACACAAGTAGAAGAAACCGACCAAATTATGCTTATCACCGATGCCGGTACTCTTGTACGTACTCGTGTCAGTGAAGTGAGCATCGTTGGCCGTAACACCCAAGGAGTTCGTTTAATTCGTACCGCAGAAGATGAGCACGTAGTCAGTCTTGAACGTGTTTGTGATGTGGATGATGAAGACGAAGGTACTGAAGATGTGACTTCTGAAGAATAATTGATCTTCCATTAAATAAAAGCCCTGCGTTTTGATTCGTGGGGCTTTTTTATTGGCATCTAAAAATCTCTTTTAGAGATCTATTCTATTGAGGAAAACTACTCGCCTTCTTCTAATTCATCAGCCATTGCAGCCAAGATTTCACGGGTTAAATACGCCAATGAACGATAAAAAGGAAGCGTTGCATAAGTTTCCACTTGGGTTAAGAATTTCGCAGCACAAGGTAATAAGAAATCACCGAATAAATCTTGTTGAGCAGATAGCGATTCCGTGTTGTCTTCTAACCAAGAAGCCGTAAGTAATAACAAGGCGAAATGATCCACATTCTCTGCTTCTGGTACATTACGAGCATTGCGGAAATCCACAAAACGTTGCACATCCATATCATAACTTGAAATAGCTGTCGGCACGTTTCCGTTTGGACCAAACAATTTTTGGTATTCTTGATCAAGCAACGTTAAATCAATTTTCATCTGTAAATTATCAATGGCCGCTTCACTTTCTTTATCCGTAGAAAGCGCCCACACTTGACTTAAACCTTGTTGTTGCAGCCAATCAAATACCCCACTCAAAATTGGATCCGTAGGGCTGCGATAAAATAAATTGCCGAATAAGCGACTAATTAAAGAGAAATTATTCATTTGAGTTTCTGACATCTGTTGCTTTCCTATAATTGTGCTCAAGATTGAGCTAAAAGTGCGGTCAATTGTGCTGTTGTTTTTTCAGCAGCTTCATCAAGCATCGCTTGGCGAGCAGCATTATCAATAATATGAATATCACCAAATAAAGAGTAATCCACATTCTCGATACCGCAATAATTAAATAAACCATTGATCAAACAATGATTGAGGGATTTATCCACACCGTATTCTTGATATTTTGCTACGCTACTCCCTATGGTGATAAATTGTTGCATCGCTTTACCTTGAAGCAGACCTTTGGATTCACCATTTTCTGTTTTATAAGCGAAACCATGGCTTAATACACGATCCAAATAGCCTTTCAACATGGCGGGGAAACCCATCCACCATAAAGGATAAACCATCGTAATCAAATCTGCTTGGCGAATAAAATCATGTTCCTGCTGAATTTCCGCCGGAATAATACCCTTGTTAGCCGATTGCAATTCTTCAAAGGAGATAATCGGGTTAAATTCCATGGTATAAAGATCGCGCAAATGGGTTTCAACACCAAGCTGTTGGCTTGCTTTTACAATGCGATCCACGATGGCACGACCAAAACTTTTTTGGCTATTGGGATGCGCAAAAATAATCAAATGATTCATTCTGTTACCTTTTTAACTAACAATGTAATGCCATCAACGCGTTCTACCACCACAAGATCGTTCACATTTAAATGCTCGCCTTGGATACGCCATGTGGTATCGCCAAAAGCACCTCGACCAATCCCGTTAGAACCAATTTCTAACACCGTGCCTTTTTTACCTAACAGAGTATGATCCCGTTGATTTAAGGTTGTACGTGATTGATCCTGATTATCTTTGCTATGTTGGTATTTCCACCAAAGCAACGAGAGAATAATCGCTAAAATCGCATAAAAAATGGCTAATGCGGTTAAGGATAAACTTGGCACCAACGCCATTACACCTGCTGCCACAATCGCGGCCAAGCCCCACCATAATAAAAACACGCCAGGTACGAGAGTTTCAGCGATTAATAATACAAAACCTAATACCAACCAATGCCACACCGACCAAGTTGTTAACCAATCTGCCATATCAACTCCTTGAGAGAAAAAGTGCGGTCATTTTTAACCGCACTTTAAGAAATTACGCTTTTTTATCGCCTTTTAACAGTTCGGCAATACCCGCTACCGAGCCAATTAAATTGCCTGCTTCAAGCGGCATCATGACCACTTTACTATTCGGTGAGCCACCGATTTGTTTTAAAGCTTCCGTGTATTTTTGTGCGATAAAGTAATTGATCGCTTTGGTATCACCGCTAGCAATCGCTTCTGACACCATTTGGGTTGCTTTAGCTTCTGCTTCCGCGGCACGTTCACGCGCCTCTGCTTGTAAGAAGGCTTCTTGACGCTCCCCTTCAGCTTTCAGAATGCGGGCTTGTTTTTCCCCTTCAGCACGTAAAATTTCCGCCTGACGAATACCTTCTGCCTCCAACACTTCCGCACGTTTATTACGTTCTGCTTTCATTTGTGCGTTCATTGAATCAATCAACTCACGTGGTGGACGCACATCGCGAATTTCAATACGGGTGACTTTAATTCCCCAAGGATTGGTCGCTTCATCCACAATTGCCAGCAAGCGACCGTTAATGGAGTCACGTTGAGAAAGCATTTCATCCAACTCCATCGAACCTAATACGGTACGAATGTTAGTCATGGTTAAATTGATAATCGCCTGTTCTAAATGATTCACCTCATAAGCCGCGCTACGGGCATCAATCACCTGAACAAAACAGACCGCATCAATAGATACGTTGGCGTTATCCTTAGAAATGACTTCTTGTGATGGAATATCTAATACCTGTTCCATCATATTGATCTTACGACCAACACGATCCACAAATGGTACGACAAAGTTTAAGCCAGGCATTAAAGTGTGGGTATAACGCCCAAAACGCTCAATCGTCCAGTTATAACCTTGCGGTACAGTTTTTAGTGCTGAAAAAAGTACGACTACAACTAATACAATAAAGACGATTGCGGCAACGGATAAGCCTTCCATAGATTACTCCTTAATGTGAGGAAATATAAGAAAAGTCTAACAAATTAGACCGCACTTTGTATATAAATATATTTATCGTTTTCTCTTATAAATTCAAAAAGATGTGTAATGCAATTCGGGGCATCTAAATCTTGATGAGAAACAAATAAAAGCTGTGTTTCACTATTATTAACGAGTTGCTCAATAAAATGTTTTACTAACTTGCGATTTAACCCATCAAGCCCTTGAAAAGGCTCATCTAAAATTAAAACAGGTGGATGCTTCACCATCGCTCGTGTAATTAAAAGCAAACGTTGCTGTCCCCAAGAAAGTGAACGAAATGGCTTTTTTGCTAAATGAGTCAGATTTAAACGAGCTAACCATTGCATGGCTTTCAAACGAATTGCCTCTGGCACTTGTTGATAAATCCCAATACTGTCAAAAAAACCTGAAATGATCACATCTAGCACGGAACAATTCACACGATAATCTAAATGCAGTTGGCTGCTTACGTAACCAATTTTTTGTTTGATATCCCAAATGGTTTCGCCTGAACCACGTTGTTTACCAAAAATCACCACATGATTCGCAAAGGCTTGAGGATGATCACCTGTAATTAACGAAAGTAAGGTTGACTTCCCTGCTCCATTTGGTCCTTTAATCCACCAATTTTGATTTGGCTGAACAACCCAATTTAAATGATCCAAAATCACTTTATCGCCATACTGAACTGTAACATTTTTAAGTTCAAAGTGCGGTTGGTTTTCAGATAGTTTTAGTAATGGTGAGGCCGGCTCAGGCAACGCAACATCAACAGACTGTTCCACATACACTAATTGTTGATAAATACTTTGTTGCTCAATGGATTGGCGTACACCTTCTAATACTAACTCTAAATTTTCCAACATGGCTAAATGAGTGGACTGTTCTGGAATATCTGCGAGACGATTAACGATCAGAACGATAGCACATTCTTTTTTCAGTTCGTTCAGCATCGCCATCCAATCTTGTACTGATTGCTGATCTAGCCCTTCAAAAGGTTCATCTAAAATTAATAGATCGGGCTTTTGTAATAATGCTTGTGCCAATAAGACTTTTCGAGTTTCCCCAGTAGAAAGTTTGATAAAGAAACGGTCTAAGAGATAAGTAATTCCTAATTTTTCTGCAATCTCTTCACAAAAATCTAGCGATGAACTGCCATTTAAGATCATTTCCCTTGCGGTTTTACCAAAAAAATCAGGATCGGTATCATCGTTATTTAAGTTCTTTAATGTCGCTTCAAGAATTTCTCGCTGTTTTTCAAAAGAGAAAGATTGAACACATTTGAAAGTATTAAGATACTCCCCTTCCTGTAAAGGCAACTCATTTTGCAAGGCTAAGGCAAACGCTGATTTTCCACTCCCATTACTGCCTACCACAACCCAATATTGCTGTGGCTCAATCGCAAAGTGCGGTAAGTTTAAGGCCTGTTTTTGATGAAGTTCAAATTTTGCTTGCTGAATTAAAAGTGTCATTCTCTTTCCCTTAAAAACAAAAGGCGAGCAATTTGCCCGCCTTGTCAGATTAATTTAATTAACCGTTTTTACGCTCTTCTTCCATACATACTGCCGCAGTAAATAATACGTCAGTTGAAGAGTTTAGTGCAGTTTCTGTTGAGTCTTGTAAGATACCAATCACAAAACCTACACCGATCATTTGTGCCGCAATGTCATCATTGATACCGAATAAGCTACAAGCTAATGGGATTAATAATAATGAACCACCTGCCACACCAGAAGCGCCACATGCACAAAGCGCCGCAACAATACTTAATAATACAGCACTTACAAAAGACACTTCGATACCTAATGTATGAACAGCTGCTAGCGTTAATACAGTAATGGTAATTGCCGCCCCCGCCATATTGATATTTGCACCCAATGGAATCGCCACAGAATAGGTTTCTTCATCAAGATTTAAGCGTTTTGCTAATTCAATGTTTACCGGGATGTTTGCTGCAGAACTACGCGTAAAGAATGCAGTTACACCACTTTCGCGTACACAAGTCCACACTAATGGATATGGGTTACGACGAATTTTCCAATAAACAAGAATTGGGTTAAGTACAAAGGCTGTAAACAACATTGTACCAATTAACACGAATAATAAATGAACATATCCACCTAACGCAGATAAGCCTTTGTCAGATAATGTTTCAGCTACTAAACCGAATACACCGAAAGGCGCAAATGAAATAATGACGTGAACAATTTTAGAAATACCTTCTGCAAAATCAGCCACAACTTGTTTCGTTGCATCTGATGCATGACGAAGGGCTAAACCTAAACCGATAGACCACGCTAAGACACCGATAAAGTTAGCTTTGAAAATTGCATTTAATGGGTTATCTACCACATTCAATACTAAAGTAAGCATTACTTGACCAACAGATTGAGGTGCTGAGCTCGCATCTTCTTTTACCGCAAGCGCCACCTCTGACGGGAATACCATACTTGCAATTACCGCAGCAACAGCGGCTAAGAAGGTTCCCACAAGATAAAGCACTACGATTTCTTTCATATTGCTTTTAGAGCCCACTTTCTTATTAGCCAGTGCTGCCATAACAAGGAAGAAAATCAAAATTGGTGCAACTGCACGCAATGCTTTAACAAAAATTTGACCCAGCACACCAAAGCTAGATGCAAGATCAATGCCTGATGAATTTTTAACACTCTCATTCACCAATGCAACAAGGATCCCGAGTACCAAACCAACGGCAATTCGTTTTACTAAATTACCTTGGAAAAGAAAATGAAATAAACGTGATGTATTCATAATAATTTTAAATAAAGATTAAGTTGAACTTCAGATCGTTACGATCCACCGAAACACGATAAAGATAGCTCAAATTTTATTTAAAAGAAAATTTTTTCTTTATTATTTTGCTAAAAAATTGAACTTTTTAAGCTAAGAATGAATTTTTTCTAAAATTTTCGCCTATAAAAAAATTTTTTCTATGCCCTATTGACATACTGTATCTAATACCAGTATATTACAACTGTATAAACAACCACTGATTAAAAACACACAAACTAAAAGGAACACAAGATGATGAACTACGCAAATACAGTTGCACAAAATGATATGACGTTTTCTTATCATCCTATACCATTTTTCAATGATGTTGAAAGCAAATCGACATTTAATAAAAAATTAGACCTCAACCTTTATTGTATCAAACGTCCACAACAAACTTGTTTTATTCGTGTTACCAATCCGAATATGCTTGCTTGGGGGATTGAAATGGGCGATATGTTAGTGGTTGAAAAAAATGACAGCCTTTTCATTGGTGATCTTGTCGTATTAGAAAAACAAGACGAATTCCATATTTATGAATTTGCCGGCGTAAGCGGTAATGAATTTGTATTCATGGCATTAGATTCTAAAGTGGAAAATATTAAAACAACACAATGGACAAACCTTCCGTTAGTTGGCACGGTGACGAATACTATCCATCAAATGAAACCAAGAAGAGACTTAATGAAATTTGCTGCTTAAGCCAATAATCAAATAATCTAAATAAAGAAAAAGTGCGGTTAAAATTAACCGCACTTTTTTATTGAAATAAAATTGTCATTACATCACTCGACGAGATTGTGTATAAGTTCTTGACCAATAATCTTCATCCAATGAACTAATTGTTACACCTTGACTTGTACTTGCATGCATAAATTGGTTATTACCAATATAAACGCCAACATGATTGTTGCGACGGAAGAACACTAAATCACCTTTACGTAATTCATGTTTTTGGATTTGGCGACCTAAATAGCGTTGTTCTGAAGTTGAACGTGGAAGCTCCATGCCGTAAGCATCGAGAAAAGCAGTTTGCATAAATGCAGAACAATCAATACCATGTTTTGAAGTGCCACCCATTCTATAACGAGTTCCCACCCATTCGTTATAAACTTGAGCAAGTGCTTTGTCACCAATTAAACCTGATTTAGGACGGTTAGTTCTTAATTTAGGGTAAACGCCCCCTTTTTTCCCATCTAAACCGGCAATCAATCCCGTTAACTCAGCATCATCACTTTCACTAATCATGCCATTTTGAGCCTGCCCCGAATTGTTAGAGCAGGCTGTTGTCAAAACAGCTAAACCTACAATAATCAAAATCTTCTTTAACATAGCTTTTAAATAATAAAAAAATATAAAAACAAAACTGGTCGGATTTTATCAAAAAGTCATTATGCCCGCCAGTTTTTATTGAATTTTTATGCAATTTTGTGAGTGAGATCTCAAAAAAATAAGGACTGCTCAATGAGCAGCCCTTAAAAGGATTAGAATTGATTATTTTTTCTTCGCTTTTGCATTTGGAAGATCGGTAATTGAACCTTCAAATACTTCAGCCGCAAGACCTACAGATTCATGAAGTGTTGGGTGAGCATGAATTGTTAATGCGATATCTTCCGCATCACAACCCATTTCGATCGCTAGACCGATTTCACCTAATAATTCACCACCGTTAGCCCCCACGATAGCCCCACCAAGTATACGATGAGTATCTTTATCAAAGATTAATTTGGTCATACCTTCTGCACATTCAGATGCAATCGCACGGCCAGAAGCTGCCCAAGGGAATTTAGCGACTTCGTAGTTTAAACCTTCTTGTTTACATTCTTTCTCAGTTTTACCTACCCAAGCTACTTCTGGTTCAGTATAAGCAATAGAGGGAATGACTTTTGGATCGAAGTAATGTTTTTGTCCTGCAATCACTTCTGCCGCTACGTGACCTTCGTGGACACCTTTGTGAGCTAACATTGGTTGACCAACGATATCACCGATTGCGAAGATATGAGGTACATTGGTACGCATTTGTTTATCAACATGAATGAAACCACGCTCATCCACTTCAACGCCCGCTTTACCTGCATCAATCAATTTACCGTTTGGTGTACGACCGATTGCCACTAATACTGCATCATAACGTTTAGTATCGTTGCATGCCTTACCTTCCATTGAAACATAGATACCATCATCTTTTGCTTCAACTGCAGTCACTTTAGTTTCAAGCATTAACTTGAATTTTTTCTCAACTTGTTTGGTATAAATACCTACCACATCTTTATCTGCCGCAGGAATTACTTGGTCAAACATTTCAACCACTTCAACTTCAGAACCTAATGCATCATATACGGTACCCATCTCTAAACCGATGATACCACCGCCCATGATTAAAAGTTTTTTCGGCACTTCTTTTAATTTAAGTGCATCCGTTGAATCCCACACGCGTGGGTCTTCATGTGGAATGAATGGTAATTGAATAGGGCGAGAACCCGCTGCAATAATCGCATTATCAAATTTAATTGTGGTTGGTTTACCATCACGATCACGTGCCACTAATGTGTGTGGATCGGTAAACGCCGCTAAACCTTCAACAACGGTCACTTTACGTTGTTTAGCCATGCCTGCCAGACCGCCGGTTAATTTTGCCACAACCGCTTCTTTACCGGCACGCACTTCATCTAAATCAATGCGAGGCTCTGCGAAATACACACCATTTTTGCTTGCGTGTTTTGCTTCTTCAATTACTTTAGCAACGTGAAGTAATGCTTTAGAAGGGATACAACCTACGTTTAAACATACCCCACCTAATGTTGAATAACGTTCAACAAGTACTGTTTCTAAACCTAAGTCCGCACAACGGAATGCCGCTGAATAACCTGCAGGACCAGCACCAAGTACCACAACTTGGGTTTTAATTTCTTTACTCATTTTTACCTCGTAAAAACGTTCAAATTTTTGAACCGCACTTTGCGATCCTTTCTGTAAGATGTGAGCCTAATCACTCACATCTTACCGCGTTAATTACATCACTAAGCGACGCAAGTCAGCTAATACGCCATTGATATAGCTTAAGAAACGAGCACCATCAGCACCATCGATCACACGGTGGTCGAAAGATAATGATAATGGAAGCATTAAGCGTGGCTCAAATTCTTTGCCATTCCAAACCGGTTGCATTTCTGATTTAGACACACCTAAAATTGCCACTTCAGGTGCATTTACAATTGGTGTAAAGTGAGTTGTACCAATACCACCTAAGCTTGAAATAGTGAAACAACCACCTTGCATATCAGAACCTGAAAGTTTACCGTCACGTGCTTTTTTGGAGATTTCCATTAATTCACGAGAGAGTTCGATAATACCTTTTTTGTTCACGTTTTTAAATACAGGTACAACGAGACCGTTTGGTGTATCTACCGCTACGCCAATGTTGATGTATTTTTTAAGTGTTAATTTTTGTCCGTCTTCAGAGATAGAGCTATTGAAACGTGGGAACGCTTCTAATGCTTTCGCTACCGCTTTCATAATGAACACAACTGGTGTAATTTTCACATCCAATTTTTGCTTTTCAACAATCTTATTCTGTTCTTTACGGAATGCTTCTAAATCGGTGATATCTGTGCGATCGAAGTGAGTAACATGTGGAATCATTACCCAGTTACGATGTAAGTTCGCACCAGAGATTTTGTTGATACGGCTTAATTCAACTTCTTCTACTTCACCAAATTTGCTGAAGTCAACTTTCGGCCATGGTAATAAACCTAAGCCTGCGCCGTTTGCCACACCATTACCAGCCGCTGCAGAAGATACAGCACCTGTTTCAAATGCTTTAACCGCGGTTTTCACGTAAGCTTGGATATCTTCTTTTACTACGCGACCTTTACGACCCGTACCTTTTACGCGATCAAGGTTAATACCGTATTCACGCGCTAAGCGACGAATCACCGGTGTTGCGTGTGCATAGCCTGCGCTTGCTACAACTTGTTCTTGGCTTAAACCAGATACATTACCTGATTGTGCTGCCGGCGCTGCTGCAGGTGCTGCTTGAGTCGCTGGAGCTGCCGCTGCAGGCGCTGGTGCGGCACCTGCCACTTCAAATTTCATAATTAATGAACCAGTTGAAACTTTATCACCTGATTTCACTAAAATTTCTTTTACCACACCCGCAAACGGAGCTGGCACTTCCATTGAGGCCTTATCGCCTTCAACGGTGATTAAAGATTGCTCTTCAGAAACGCTGTCACCAACGGCAACCATGATTTCAGTTACGTTAACTTCATCGCCACCGATATCAGGCACATTCACTTCTTTAATCGCTGAAGCTGTCGGTGCTGCTGCAGGTGCCGAAGCTTGTTGAGCAGGCGCTGCGGCTGGTGCTGCACCTGCCACTTCAAATTTCATGATTAATTTGCCAGTAACAACTTTATCGCCCACATTGATTAAAATTTCTTTTACTACGCCAGCAACAGGAGCAGGCACTTCCATTGACGCCTTATCACCTTCAACATTGATGATTGATTGGTCTACTTCAACGGTATCGCCTACTTTCACCATAATATCAGTCACGTTTACTTCGTCTGAACCGATATCTGGTACATTGACTTCAACGACACTTGCAGCGGCTGGTGCGGCTGCTGGCGCAGGTGCTGCTGCAGCTGGAGCAGGCGCTACCGCATCCGCTGACTCTAAAACAAGCATTGGTGTGCCAGTTGTGACTTTATCACCCACTTTTACTAATACTTCTTTTACCACACCGGCTTCTGGTGCAGGGACTTCCATTGAAGCTTTATCACCTTCAACATTAATAATACTTTGATCAGCGGTAATGGTATCACCTACTTTCACCATCACTTCTGTTACGGTAACTTCATCACTACCGATATCAGGAATTTGAATTTGTTTTGACATGTTATCTTACCTTTAAAAAACGCAGTTAAAAGCAACCGCACTTTATTTGTAGATGATCCTGTGTGCTCACACACAGGATGTTTTTATTAAGCGTAAAGCGGATTTAAAATTTCAGTTTTTAAACCAAATTTCGCGATTGCATCAGCCACCACTTTCGCATCAAATTTGCCTTGTTTTGCAAGCTCATGTAATGCTGCAATCACAACATAACGCGCATCCACTTCGAAGTGTTCACGTAAGTTTTCACGGCTGTCTGAACGACCGAAACCGTCAGTACCTAATACGTGATAGCTTTGTGCAGGAATGAAGGCACGAACTTGTTCTGCGAATAATTTCATGTAGTCAGTTGCTGCAACCGCTGGTGCATCGTTCATTACTTGTGCGATATAAGGTACGCGTAGCGTTTCTGTTGGGTGTAACATATTCCAACGTACGGCATCCGCACCTTCACGAGCGACTTCAGTGAATGAAGGCACGCTATATACATCTGAGCTTACACCATATTCATTTGCAAGGATTTGTGCTGCTTCACGAACGTGACGGAAGATCGCGCCAGAACCTAATAATTGAACATGACCTTTGTTGCCTTTCGCTTCAACGGTTTCAAATTTATAAAGACCTTTACGAATACCCTCTTCTGCGCCTTTTGGCATTGCTGGTTGTTCGTAAGTTTCGTTTAATGTGGTGATGTAGTAGAACACATCTTCTTGTTTTTCACCATACATACGGTTGATACCGTCTTGTAGGATAACTGCCACTTCATAAACGTAAGCTGGGTCATAAGATACACAGTTAGGAATAACAAGAGATTGAATATGGCTATGACCATCTTCGTGTTGTAAACCTTCACCATTTAATGTTGTACGGCCAGAAGTACCACCGATCATGAAACCACGTGCTAACTGGTCTCCTGCTGCCCACATTAAGTCACCCACACGTTGGAAACCAAACATTGAGTAGTAGATGAAGAATGGAATCATTGGAAGGTTATTTACAGAGTATGAGTTCGCTGCAGCTAACCAAGATGATGCTGCACCTAATTCATTGATACCTTCTTGTAATACTTGACCATCTTTCGCTTCACGGTAGTACGCCACTAAATCGCGGTCAGAAGGCACATAGTTTTGACCATGTGGGTTGTAAATACCGATTTGACGGAATAAACCTTCCATACCGAAAGTACGTGCTTCGTCAGCAATAATTGGCACAATTTGTTGACCAATGTTCTTATCTTTCAATAAGGTATTTAAGAAACGTACAAATGCCATTGTAGTTGAAATTGGACGAGCTTGTTCTTCCAATAATGGTGCAAATTCTTCCAATGATGGCACTTTAAATTCAGTGGTGAATTTTGGTAAACGTTTTGGTAAATAACCATTTAACGCTTTACGTCTGCCGTGAAGATAATTGTACTCTTCCGAACCTTCTGGGAAGGTGATGTATGGATAGTTAGGAATATCTTCATCTTTAATATCTAATTGGAAATGATCGCGGAAAGATTTTAAGCTTTCGAGAGACATTTTTTTCGATTGATGCGCAGTATTTTTACTTTCTGCTTCAGGAATTTTATAACCTTTAACCATGTGCGCTAAGATCACAACAGGTTTACCTGCAGTTTGCGCTTTATGGAATGCGGCATAAAGTTTTTCTGAATCGTGACCACCACGTCTTAATGCCCAGATTTCATCGTCTGTCATATCCGCCACTAATGCAGCGGTTTCTGGATAACGACCGAAGAAGTGTTCACGAACATAAGCACCATCTTTAGATTTGAAGGTTAAATAGTCGCCATCAACTACTTCCATCATCAATTGAGTTAACTTACCTGAGGTATCTTTGGCAAATAATTTATCCCAGTTGGAACCCCACATGACTTTGATCACTTCCCAACCTGCACCAGCAAATAAACCTTCTAATTCTTGAACAATTTTACCGTTACCTGTTACTGGTCCATCTAAACGTTGCAAGTTACAGCTTACTACGAAGATTAAGTTATCTAAGCCTTCACGTGCTGCGAAGGTTAAATCACCTTTCGCTTCGATTTCGTCCATTTCACCATCACCAAGGAAAGCATATACTTTTTGATCTTTGGTGTCTTTTAAGCCACGGTTGTCTAAGTATTTTAAGAAACGAGCAGTACGGATTGCATTTACTGGGCCTAACCCCATGGATACCGTAGAGAATTGCCAAAATTCAGGCATTAATTTCGGGTGAGGGTAAGAAGAAAGACCTTTACCTGGTTCACATTCCTGACGGAAGTTATTCATTTGTTCTTCAGTAATACGGCCTTCAACAAATGCACGCGCATACATACCTGGTGCCGCATGGCCTTGGAAGAAGACTAAGTCACCACCGTTTTTATCCGTCGCTGCTTTGAAGAAGTGGTTAAAACAGACTTCATACATACTTGCAGCCGATTGATAAGTTGAAATGTGACCACCTAATTCAAGATCTTTTTTCTGACCACGTAATACCGCCATGATCGCATTCCAACGTACAGCACTACGAATACGACGCTCAATAGCTTTATCACCTGGGTATGCTGGCTGTTCAGAAACAGGGATTGTATTAACATAAGGGGTTGTTACGCCACCTTTTGCAATGTTCACACCACCATTACGTGCCTGATCAATCACTTGATTGATGATGTAATGCGCACGCTCTGCGCCTTCAGCACGAATTAATGAATCAACAGCTGACAACCAATCCTGTGTTTCAATTGGGTCAATATCGTTTACTAAGGTATTTGACATAGTCTTTCCTTATTTTACTGAGTGAAAATAAAGTTTGGTCATAACCAAACACGAAAATCAAGCTTGTTAACCAATGTTACAAACATTTAACAAATCTTGCAAATTTTAGAAGATTTTTTGCAAGAAAGATAGTAGATTTTCACTGTTCTCACGCATTTCTTCGAGTTATTGCCATACTCGTTACTAAAAGTGCGGTCATTTTTAAAGGATTTTTGGGTTAAGTTAAAGCATACTTTATATATTGCATTCCCTACCCGCTTTGATCTAAAGTGTTCGCATGCTTTTAAGCTTTTTAGAGGACAAAATATGAACACGACAACTCGCCCAATCTTTTCTCATAAACGAATAGCGCTCGTTGCACATGATAGTTGCAAACAAAATCTGCTCAATTGGGTAAAGAAACATAAAGAAGCTCTCGCTCCCCATCAACTTTATGCAACAGGTACAACCGGCCATCTATTGTCTAGAGAAACAGGACTTGAAATAGCCTCATTATTAAGTGGTCCGATGGGAGGAGATCAACAGCTTGGCGGACTGATTGCTGAGAAAAAAATTGATATGATGATTTTCTTTTGGGATCCGATGAACGCAGCACCACATGATCCCGATGTAAAAGCCTTAATGCGTATTGCAACTGTTTGGAATATTCCCGTAGCAATTAATCAAAGCACGGCTGATTTTCTTTTAACATCAAACTTATTTGATCAGAAAATCAATATTGATATTCCCGATTATGAAGGATATTTAAAGGCTCGTTTAGATTAAATGATAATATTGCTAGTCAAACAATACTAACCTGATAAAAAAGGAGATAAATGACTTTATCTCCTTTCTAATTGTTTCGTTGTTAATTACTGACCTTGAGCCGCTGCTGCCATCATTAGCATAAACAACACACCTTGAACTTGCTCTTCTGGAATTACTTGACCATTCAGTTTGAGTTCTCCCTTTTCAAGCACTAAGGTAAGCGTTACATTTTTATCATTATTCACCACAATATTTTGTGCTGCCGCTTGTTTCGCTTGCTCTTCAATTTTCTCTTTAACCAAAGCTTTATCTTCTTCTGTGGCAAATTGTGTAATAATTTTTTCTGCAGTCGCTTTATCTACATGAATATTTACCGCGAAATCCGTAAATTGTTTATATAAACTACCCGCCATTAAATCTAATTTCGGATCTTTCGCTAATGCCACATTTAAATCTAATGAGACTTTACCTTGATTATCTGAAATAGAAACCGGATTCAATTTAATTTGAGGCTGATTATTAAAAATAGCCATACCATGATTTTCAACCCATGAACTTAAAATTTCAGATACAACCTCCTCATTAACATTTTTATCATCACTTACTGACTTAAAGACAGTGAAAAGTGCTTCAATCAAAGCATTTGCTGCGTTTGCTTCAATATGGTTTAATTCACCATTGTAAGTTAATTTTCCCAAATCTTTTCCATCAATAATGACTGAGTCTAATGTATTTTCACTTTTAAAGTTCACAAAATCACCATTAAGTGAAATATCTGATGTTGCTTTTAAACCTTTTTCAATAATAGACGTTGTTTTTCCTGCATAATCAGTACTGGTCATTTCAAAACTTTCAGTTGAAGAAGAACCTTTACCTGTATAAATATAGGCCCATTTTGTTGGATTAAATGCCCCATCAAATTTCGAGCCCTTCATCTTCATTTTTACCGATTTAACAGCAGTAACATCCTGGTTATCTTCCCCATCAACATGATTAGGTCCTAAATCAGTAGTCACTTCGTCTAAAGTCATTTCATATTTACCCGCACGATCTTTATCAACATCAAAACCTATATTGATATTTGACCAAGCTAATTTATTTTGTGGTGAGTTAGGATCAATCACTTCCCCTGCCGCTAGATCAATCTTACCCTTTGTTGCTAAGCTATAGCTAGTAGAAGCTTGATATTGAACAGGCTTATCTGATTTAAGCAAATCAAATAAAGGTTGGGTTGTTTCATTTTTACCAATCACACCTTGTGCTGAAAACATTGTTGGTACAAAGTTGAATTTTTCTAGCTGATTAAGCGGAAATGGACCATGATAAAGCTTAGTTGAAAATGGAATAGTAAATACCTTCCCCTCTTTGGGTAAAGATATGACCACTTCATCTTCCACTTGAGAAGTAAAGAAACCGCGCTCAAACTGTTTATTTTGATAAACAACCTTAAATGAATCAGATAAGCCTAAAGCCTGAGCTTGTTTGTTTGCTAATTCAATTTGGCGTAAATATTCAGTTTGTGCTTTTTCCCCAGTAAACCAAGCTCCACCGACACCTACCACGCCAAGTGCCACAATTACGCCTAATGCTACGACTGATTTTTTCATTTTGATTCCTTTATTAAATTAATAGATGACTAAAATTGTCAGCAATTTATCATAAAATGAAATTTTTTTCTTATTTTTTCAAAAATATTTTATTTTTCCCCTTGAACTTTATTCCTGCGGACTTATTTTGTAAAACAAGAACGGAAATGACCGCACTTTAAAAGGAAGAAAAAATTTTAAATCTTACCTCTTGAAATGCGAAAAAGTATCCACATCTTATTCATCGTAATAACTTACAACGAATTTAAAATTTAATTAGGAGTAACAACATGGGAAAAATTATTGGTATTGACTTAGGTACAACAAACTCTTGTGTCGCTGTAATGGATGGTGATAAACCACGCGTAATTGAAAATGCAGAAGGCGATCGTACTACCCCGTCAATTATCGCTTATACAAATGATAACGAAATTTTAGTGGGTCAACCGGCAAAACGCCAAGCGGTGACCAACCCGAAAAATACATTGTTCGCGATTAAACGTTTAATCGGTCGTCGTTTTGAAGATGCTGAAGTAAAACGTGACATCGATATTATGCCATTTGAAATCACCAAAGCAGACAATGGTGATGCATGGGTAAATGTAAAAGGTGACAAACTTGCACCGCCACAAATTTCTGCAGAAGTATTGAAAAAAATGAAGAAAACTGCGGAAGATTTCTTAGGTGAGCCAGTGACTAAAGCGGTAATCACTGTTCCTGCATACTTTAACGATGCTCAACGTCAAGCAACAAAAGATGCTGGTCGTATCGCAGGCTTAGAAGTCAAACGTATTATCAACGAACCAACAGCAGCAGCATTAGCTTACGGTTTAGATAAAGGTCAAGGCAACAAAACTATCGCTGTTTATGACTTAGGTGGTGGTACATTCGACTTATCTATCATCGAAATTGATGAAGTAGGTGGCGAAAAAACCTTTGAAGTATTAGCAACCAACGGTGATACTCACTTAGGAGGTGAAGACTTCGATAACCGTGTCATCAACTACTTAGTGGATGAATTCAAAAAAGAACAAGGCGTTGATTTACGTAATGATCCACTTGCAATGCAACGTTTAAAAGAAGCAGGTGAAAAAGCGAAAATTGAACTTTCTTCTGCACAACAAACAGATGTTAACTTACCTTACATCACTGCAGATGCAACAGGTCCTAAACACTTAAACATTAAATTAACTCGTGCTAAATTAGAATCTTTAGTAGAAGATTTAGTGGCGAAATCACTTGAGCCTGTAAAAGTTGCATTAAACGATGCTGGCTTAAGTGCGTCACAAATTGATGATGTTATCCTAGTGGGCGGTCAAACCCGTATGCCATTAGTACAACAAAAAGTAGAAGAATTCTTCGGTAAAGCACCTCGTAAAGATGTGAACCCGGATGAAGCCGTTGCTATTGGTGCAGCAGTTCAAGGTGGCGTATTAGCAGGTGATGTAACGGATGTATTGTTGTTAGACGTAACACCATTATCTTTAGGTATCGAAACAATGGGTGGTGTGATGACTACCTTAATTGAGAAAAACACAACGATTCCAACTAAAAAATCACAAGTTTTCTCAACAGCAGAAGATAACCAAAGTGCAGTAACGATTCACGTATTACAAGGTGAACGTAAACAAGCATCAGCAAATAAATCTTTAGGTCAATTCAACCTTGAGGGCATCAACCCAGCTCCACGCGGTATGCCACAAATTGAAGTGACCTTCGACATCGACGCTGACGGTATCATCCACGTTTCTGCAAAAGACAAAGGTACTGGTAAAGAACAACAAATCACCATCAAAGCCTCTTCAGGTTTAAGTGATGAAGAAATTCAAAAAATGGTTCGTGATGCAGAAGCAAACGCTGAAGCAGACCGTAAATTTGAAGAATTAGTACAAGCTCGCAACCAAGCAGATCATCTTGTACACAGCACACGTAAACAATTAGAAGAATCGGGTGATAAAGTTCCAGCTGAAGATCGTGCAGCAATCGAAAGCGCATTAAGCGATCTAGAAACAGCGGCGAAAGGGGAAGATAAAGCAGCTATCGAAGCTAAACTTCAAGTGCTTGCAGAAGTTGCTCAAAAACTTGTTCAAGCTGCTCAACCACAAGCTGATACACAACAAGCTCAAAGTAGCAACCCAAATGATGATGTGGTTGATGCTGAGTTTGAAGAAGTGAAAGATAATAAATAGTTTTTTGTTAAATAATAACAGGGCGTAGAAATACGCCCTTTATCCTTTTTATATAAAAATAGACACTAAATAACCATGCTCGTTTATATTAACCAATTTGAATTAGTAGGCAAAAATAGTTGTGATGAGGCTTTTTACCTTATTTCTAAATGGCTGACTAAAAATGCAAACAAAAAAATCTCAAAAGAATTTTTAAAAAGTGGTAAGGAACTTTCAATAAAAACTAGTCACATTAGAACGTATGTTGCTGATGAATTAGAACCCTATTTATATTCTATATTATTCTCTCACCCTGATAAAAACGTATCTGGAAGACAGTGGATTACTGAAATTAGCATAAAATCAGAAAATAATAAGACTGAAATATCTATCTCATTAGAAGTTAGTGATATCAGTACCCGTGTAAAAGAGCCGCCCAAAACAACCAAACCTTATTTAGTTGCTTTATTGAATAAAAATAAATACTTATCCCCTAATACTATTGGACTAAAAGTCAGTAGATTAAAGAATAACCACGATGAATTTAGAGCGTTAGATTATGAGATAAATAAAGAAAACAGAGAATACTCTCTTGTTCTCGTGAGTAAAAGGAAACACAGTGATGAATTTTTATTAGAGCCTAATAAATTACAAGAACAACTAGTTGGGTTAGCTAAAGTTATTTCTATTGATAAAGATGTTAATTTAAAAGATTTAGAAAATTACATTGGTGCTAATAGTGTTTGGGATGGTGCAATTAGGATTATCTACCCTCCAAGGGTAAAACACACAAAACTATTTAGAAGTTGTGAAATAACAAAGCTAAATGAACTTGGTAATGATATTTATCATGAGTTACTTTCTTTTATCACTCATACGACTAATGGTTTTAATAAAAGAAAACATTTCAGTCCAACAGATGTCAGATCAAAAAGGTCAAGAGATAGAATTGAACTCCTTAAAACTCAAGTTAAAGATAGTAAAGATTATGAGAGTTTAGCAAACGAAGCATTTGATGAATTAAAAAAACAAGATGATATATTCAATAAGAAAAAAAATGATTTCAAAGCAGAAATTGACGAATTATCCTTAAAAAACTTAGAGCTTGAAGAAGAAATAAAAAGAATAAAACAAGATAAATATAATTTAGAAAATAGAATAATATATTCTAAAAAAGATAGAGAAATAAAAAAAGAATATGGATTACTTAACTATGGAGTCGAGGAAGATCTTTACCCTGATGAAATAAAGGATCTCATTTTAAGTATAATTGAATCTTATTACAAAAACACAGATTTAGACAAAAATGATCGACAATATAAAATCCTAGAGGATATAATCAATAAAAACTTAAAACTTGAATATGCAAACGAAATAATAAGAGAGTGCAAAAGGATTTTCACAAATTATTCATCTATAACAAAAAAAATGAAAAGTGACTTATCTAAATTAAAATTAGAAGTCATAGAAGATGGAACACATAACAAATTAAAATTCATTAACGACGACCGATTCATTGTGGTTTTCTCAAAAACATCAAGTGATGAAAAAACATCTAAAAACCTGCTTAATCATATAAAAAAAGCATTACTGCACAACTTAATAAACATTTAGAAAATATTGACTTAAATAATACAAATACAATTCATAATTTAACCTTATTAAAAATATAATTAATCACACTTAAAAGTAGGATAAAAAAAATATTTTACCTTAGATGGTTATACAGGAAATTTTTAGTTTACATACGCAAAAATGTAGGAGAAACAATGAAATTCGAAACGAAATGCCTCCATGCTGGCTATAGCCCTAAAAACGGTGAGCCACGTGTTCAACCTATCGTGCAAAGCACGACTTATACCTACGATTCTGCAGAAGAAATTGGTAAGTTATTTGATTTACAAGCCGCAGGTTATTTCTATACTCGTCTAGCAAACCCAACGACAAATGCTGCGGAAGAAAAAATTACTGCACTTGAAGGTGGGGTCGCAACAATGTGTACTGCCTCAGGCCAATCTGCTGTTTTCTATGCGATGTTGAATATTTTAGAAGCGGGCGATCACTTCATTTCCTCTTCTTATGTGTATGGCGGTTCCTATAATTTATTTGCCCACACATTCAAAAAAATGGGTATCGAAGTGACTTTTGTAGATCAAGATTTACCACTTGAAGAACTCAAAAAAGCGATTCGTCCAAACACAAAAGCGGTCTTTGCTGAAACTATTGCGAACCCTGCTTTACGAGTGTTAGATATTGAAAAATTTGCTGCCTTAGCGAAAGCTGCAGAGGCGCCATTATTAATTGATAATACCTTTGCTACCCCCTATTTTTGTCGTCCAATCGAATTTGGTGCAAACGTGGTCATTCACAGCACATCTAAATATTTAGATGGTCATGCTATTGCCCTTGGTGGTGCAATTACAGACGGTGGTAACTTTAATTGGAATAACGGTAAATATCCGCAACTAAGCACACCAGACCAAACTTATCACGGTTTAGTTTATACAGAAACCTTTGGTCCTGCAGCTTATATTGTCAAAGCACGTGTTCAATTAATGCGTGATTTAGGTGCAGCGCCTGCCCCACAAAATAGTTTCTTATTGAATGTAGGCATGGAAACCCTTGCACTTCGTATGCAACGTCATTATGAAAATGCACAGGCCATAGCCGAGTTTTTAGAAAAACATCCGCAAGTCGTTAAAGTGAATTACCCTGGCTTATCGAACTCACCAGATTACGCACTCAAACAAAAATATTTACCGAACGGTTTGTGTGGTGTCATTTCCTTTGAGATTAAAGGTGGCAAAGAAACCGCGGCAAAATGGTTAAACGCGTTACAAATGACCTCACGTGAAGTACACGTAGCTGATATTCGTACTTGTGCGTTACATCCAGCGACTTCAACGCATCGTCAATTAAGTGAAGCTGAACTAGAGCAAGCCGATATTTCTGCAGGGCTTATTCGTCTTTCTTGCGGTATTGAAAATATTCAAGATATTTTAGCTGACTTAGAGCAAGCATTCGCTGCAGCGAAATAAGTATTATAAGGCAGGCAAATTGCCTGCCACTTTAAATAGAGAGATAAAAGCGTTTAGCTTATCGCTTATTTTTATTTGTTTACTTATCTTAATAGTAAGCAAACAAAAACAAGTATAAATTAACGTATTTACCCTTGATATTTCTGCCTTCGGCATCATTTTTATTGTTAGGTATGTTGTTAATGCAGTACCACACAATAACAAAATAAAATTTTTTAAATTTATATTTTTAAACGGAAAACGAAAACATTATGGCAAAGAAAGATTATTACGACGTTCTTGGTGTTGAACGTGGCGCAGATGAAAAAGCAATTAAACGTGCTTATAAAAAACTCGCCATGCAATATCACCCTGATAGAACCAAAGGTGATAAAGCCAAAGAAGAAAAATTTAAAGAAATCCAAGAAGCCTATGAAATCTTAGGCGATAAAGAAAAACGTGCGGCTTACGATCAATACGGTCACGCAGCATTTGAACAAGGTGGCATGGGAGGCGGTGGCTTCGGCGGTGGATTCAGCGGCGCTGATTTCGGTGATATTTTTGGTGATATGTTCGGCGATATCTTCGGCGGTGGCGGACGCGGTCGTCAGCGCGTAGTGCGTGGTGAAGATTTACGTTATGACATCCAAATTACGTTAGAAGAAGCCGTAAAAGGTACAACCAAAGACATCCAAATCAATACGCTTGCTCACTGTGATAGCTGTGATGGCTCTGGTGCAGAAAAAGGATCGAAAGTTGAAACATGTCCAAGCTGTCATGGTTCTGGTCGTGTTCGTCGTCAACAAGGTTTCTTCGTAACTGAAGCGGTTTGTCCTACTTGTCATGGTTCTGGTAAGAAAATTGAAAAACCATGTAAAAGCTGCCATGGCGAAGGTCGTGTTCACAAGAAGAAAAACCTGTCCGTTAAAATTCCAGCAGGTGTGGATACCGGCAACCAATTACGTTTAAGCGGTGAAGGTGCGGCTGGCGAAAATGGTGCACCAGCAGGCGATTTATATGTGGTGATTCACGTTAAAGAACATCATATCTTTGAACGTGATGGTAATAACCTCTACTGCGAAGTGCCAATCAGTTTCTCAATGGCAGCGTTAGGGGGTGAAATTGAAGTCCCAACCTTAGACGGTAAAGTGAAACTCAAAATCCCTGCTGAAACCCAAACAGGCAAACTATTCCGTATGCGTGGTAAAGGAGTTAACTCTACACGTAGCGGCTACGCAGGCGATCTCATTTGTCGCGTGGTGATTGAAACACCGGTGAACTTAAATAAAGAACAGAAAGAATTATTAGAAAAACTGGAAGAAAGTTTGAAAGGACAAAAATCGCATAGTCCGAAATCTTCAAGCTTTTTAGACGGTGTGAAGAAATTCTTTGATAACTTAGGTAAGTAATCCTAAACAGAAAGTGCGGTCAATTTTAAAACTATTTTGAAATTGACCGCACTTTTTTATTGATAAAAAAGGACCTATCTACTAGGCCCTTTTTCTCTGTATTATTCTTTAAGCTTTAACCATTTGCTAGATAATGTTCCGGCCGTCATTGCACCATTCACATTCAGTGCAGTTCGTCCCATATCAATTAATGGCTCAATTGAAATCAATAAACCCACTAATTCTAACGGTAGATTTAAGGTTGATAACACCACAATCGCGGCAAAGGTTGCACCACCACCTACTCCAGCAATACCGAAAGAGGAGATCGCCACCACCAATACTAATGTTGCAATATAGCTCACCGTAAATGGATCAACGCCCACTGTTGGTGCCACCATTACCGCTAGCATCGCAGGATAAATCCCTGCACAACCATTCTGCCCGATTGTTGCTCCAAAGGTGGCAGAAAAGTTTGCTACAACAGGGTTATTACCCAGTTTATCTGTTTGAGTTTCAATGTTTAACGGAATACTCGCCGCGCTTGAACGAGAGGTAAAAGCAAAACTTAATGTTGGCAATGCTTTTTTGAAGTAAGTAATTGGGTTAATACCAGATAAACCAAGTAACACACCATGCACAATAAACATCAAAATAATCGCAATATAGGATGCAACAATAAAGCTACCTAAGTTCAGAATATCTTCCCATTTTGACGTCGCCGCCATTTTAATCATTAAAGCAAACACACCATAAGGGGTTAAACGAATGACAAAGCGTACTAAACGCATGACTAATTTATTTAATGTATCAACTCCTTGTGCGATACGATCACCAAGTGATTGATCTTCTTTACGTAAACTTAATGCTGCTACACCTAAAAATGCAGAGAAAATCACGGTACTGATAATCGAGGTTGGATTCGCTCCGGTTAATTCTGCAAATGGATTTTTAGGAATAAAGGAAATCAACATCGCTGGAATGGAAAGATTGCTGACTTGATCAACTCGCCCTACAACTTTCGTCTGTGCCGCTAACTCACGCTCACCCGCCACTAAACCTTCTGCAGTTAAACCAAACACTTGCACCATAATGATACCGATTAATGCCGCAATGGCTGTAGTGATTAAAAGCACGGAAAGTACGCTAAAACTGATTTTGCCTAATGAGCCGGCTTGATTTAAACGCGTAATCGCAGAAAGGATCGATACGAACACCAACGGCATTACAATCATTTGGAGTAAGCGAACATAACCGCCGCCCACTAAATTGATCCAATCCAAGGCGGTTTTCACGGTTTCTTGCTCACTTAAGGATTGCAGTAATGCACCGCCTACAAGCCCTAATAACAAACCAACAAATACCGTTTGACCTAATTTTTGCGTACTACGATAGAGATAATTAAGCCCTAAAAGCACAGCAACAAAAAGCACTAAAGTAATAAATAACATTTTTGTTCCTTAAGAAGTTGATAAGTAAGTCTATTTAATGGTTTTTATTAACGGAAATAAAATGTTTTTTAGGAATGAAATATAACTAAATAGAATTTAAAAGGGATAAACGATTTTATCCCTTTTTAAAATTGAAAAGAGAGTGATTACTAGACGACAGAAATCGCTTTTATTTGCACATAAACATCCATGCCTTGAGCAAAATGTAATTCATTAAACGCCCATTTACTGATACTTGCCCAAACTTTATGCCCTTCCACCAATACCGCAATATCAATACGATTCTCTTGTGGAACGATCTGTACAATTTGTCCTCGTAAGATATTACGAATGCTCGTTTGCTCTGGCTTGCTTAAAGTAAGCGACACATCGGAGCTATAAATACAGACGCGTACTTTTTCATTCGCTTGATGATGCACTTCGTTGATCCAAAGTTGCTGTCCGCCTAAAGAAAGTGCGGTCATTTTATAGGTTGGATTATGTAAATATACTGGCAACGCCAACACACTACTCTGCTCCGATTCACCTTTCCAAGGGGCAAATAACGGACTGTTCCACACATTTTCTAAGGTGTCATAGGCTTTCACTTTACCATTTTCCATCAGCACAACGCGATCGGCCAAGCGTAATAATTCATCTAAACTGTGCGTCACATATAAAATCGGCACATTAATTTCTTTGGATAGACTTTCCAAATATTGCATAAGCTCACGTTTGCGAGGCACATCTAAAGCTGAAAGCGGTTCATCCATTAACAAAATATCAGGATCCGTTAATAAGGCTCGCCCAATCGCCACACGTTGTTTTTCGCCACCGGATAAAGTAAGTGGATAGCGTTTGAGTAAAGGTTCAATACCAAGTAGCTGAACGATATAGTCAAAATCTTCACGACTTACATTCTTCATGCCATAACGTAAATTGCCTTTGACATTGTAATGGGGAAATAAACGCGCATCTTGGAATACATAGCCGATTTTGCGCTGATGCACGGGGAGATTCTCACCGTTCTCCACATCCACCAAAGTGCGGTCATTTAAACGAATAAATCCTTGATCGGGATGAGTTAAGCCACTCACTAAATTAATCAATGAGGTTTTCCCCGAACCTGACAAACCAAAAATAGCCGTCACACCTTGAGTTGGCAGTTGAAGATCTGCACGTAAGGTTAGGCGACCTAATTGTTGTTGTACATTAATGTGTAGCATCGCCCTGCCCCAATTTTTTCTGCATCCGTTTGCTTAAGGCTTCGGAAAGCAATAAGGAAATCAATGAAAGGATCACCGCAAACAAGCAAAGGCGTGCAGTTTGTGCTTCTGCGCCTGGTGTTTGGATGAATGAATACATCGCTAAAGGAATGGTTTGGGTTTCCCCCGCAATATTAGATACGAAAGTAATGGTTGCACCAAATTCCCCTAAAGAACGAGCAAACCCTAATACTAAACCCGCCAATACACCAGGTAGAGAAAGGGGTAACGTAATCGTGAAAAAAACTCGCCAAGGCGAAGCGCCAAGCGTTTGTGCGGCTTGCTCTAATTTAAAATCAATGCTTTCCAAGGAAAGACGAATCGCCCGCACGACCAATGGAAATGCCACCACTGCAGAAGCTAATACTGCCCCTTTCCAGCTAAAGCCAAAGGATAAACCAAACCATTGATATAAATACTTACCAATAAAGCCATTACGCCCCATGGCAACCAATAATAAATAACCGATTACCACTGGTGGCAACACCAAAGGCAAATGAATAATCCCTGTAATCAACGACTTACCATAGAATTCCTTACGAGCCAGTAACCAAGCGATAAAAATCGCGAAAGGTAAACTCCAAAGCATAGAACTCAATGCAACACTCATACTTAAGTGAATTGCATCCCATTCCATAGGGCTTAATTGAAACCAAGAGAGCAAAATATTTCCTTGTATATATCGATATGATTAAATTTCTTTATAGATAACAAAAAGGACAGTTTCCTGTCCTTTTCTTGTAAAACGAAGCCTCATTATTTCACAGAGAAACCATATTCAACAAATACTTTCTTCGCGGCATCAGATTCTAAGTAATTAAGAAAATCACGAGTATCTGCATTATCATGATCTTTTAAAATCGCTGCTGGGTATTCTACCGGTTTATAACTGTCTTTCGGGAATACACCTACTGCTTTCACGTCTTTACTCACTTTAGCATCGGTGCTATACACAATACCGTAAGGTGCTTCAGCACGTTCAACTAAGGCGAGTGCACCACGTACATCTTTCGCACGAGCTAATTTATCTTTAACTTGATCCCATAAATTCAATTTCGTTAATGATTCTTCTGCATATTGTCCTGCAGGAACGTGGGCAGGGTCACCCACAGATAAATAACTATCTTTTAAGCCTTTAATCCATTCGCCTTTTGCAACATCAACTGAATTAACAGTGCTTTTAGCTGGCGCAATTAATACTAACTCATTACCCACTAATACTTTTTCAGTTTCTTTTACTGTAAGGTTTTTATCAGATAAATATTTCATCCATTTATTGCTAGCTGAGATAAATAAATCTGCTGGCGCACCTTCTTCAACTTGTTTAGCTAAAGTGGATGAAGATGCAAAAGAAAACACTACTTCATTACTTGCTTTTTCAGCTTTATACTTCTCTGCAATTTGTTGTAACGCATCAGTCATGGAAGCGGCTGCAAATACAGTGATTTTTGCAGATGCAGCGAAAGACACGCCCATACCTGCAATTAAAAGTGCGGTTGCAAATTTGGTTAATTTCATTATTTATCTCCTATATAAATGAAACTATATGTAAAAAAATATACTGCGCTTGAATTATAACTTTAATTTTAAAATAAGCATACAGAAAAAAACAAAAATCAAGTAAAATAAGCAAAATTATGTATTAGGAGGAGATGATGAAACAAACTGAAATTTTACTGACAATCAAACTTCATCAAAAATTATTTATAGACCCAAAACGTGTTCGCCTCTTAAAAGAAATTAAAGAATGTGGCTCAATTAATCAGGCAGCCCAAAATGCAAAAGTGAGCTATAAAAGTGCGTGGGATCACCTTGAGGCGATGAATAAAATCAGCCCAAAACCACTTTTAGAACGTAATATTGGTGGAAAAAATGGGGGCGGTACGTCATTAACCACTTATGCTGAACGTTTACTGCAGCTTTATGATTTGCTCGAACAAACACAAGAGCACGCCTTCCATATTCTGCAAGATGAGACAATTCCACTCAACAGCTTGCTTTCAGCAACAGCAAAATTCTCCTTACAAAGTAGCGCGCGTAATCAATTTTTCGGTAAGGTTTTAAGCCAACATATTGTGGATTCCCGTTGCATCGTTGCGGTCAATATTCAGGATTTAGCCCATCCATTACACGTTTCGATCACGCTACGCAGTGCTGAACGTCTAAAACTCATTACTGAAAAAGAAGTGATGGTGATGTTTAAAGCGCCTTGGGTGAAGGTGAGTGCTACTACATTAGAAGAAAAAAACAACCTTTTCCAAGCAACCATTCTTTCTATGCAAAATGAAGAAGCGATTTTGCAAATAAAAGACAGCTCAATTGAATTTTGTGCGAGTATTCATAGTAAAGATGGCTGGAAAGTGGGACAAGAAGTGTGGTTACATGTGGAGCCAGAACAAATCATCTTGGCAACATTGAAATAACCCTTATAAACTCAAAGTGCGGTCAAAATTAACCGCACTTTTTTATTTTAGCTTACAACGCAATCTCATCAATCGAGCGCCCAAAACTTGGCAAAAAGACCTGTAAAAAATAATCCATTTCTTGACTGTGCCATTGTTCCATTAAATTTTCTAAACGTTTTTTAGCTGTTTTAAATTCATGATTACCATGCTCTAATTCAAATTGAGCTTTAATGTAAGCACAAATCAAATCCGCTTGTTTTACTAAATGCTTTTCTTCAGGGCTAAATTGTTCACTGTCTAAATATGGCGCGAAGCTGTCTTGTAATTCTGTCGGAAGCAAACTAATTAAATGTAATTCTGCGGCTGTTTCAATGTCTTTATAAGCATGTGTAATTTCAGAATTAAAATATTTAATTGGCGTCGGTAAATCTCCGGTAAAAATTTCAGAAGTATCATGATACATTGCCATCACTGCAATACGTTCAGGATTGACTTCACCACCAAAAAAACGATTTTTAATAATGGCTAAAGCCTGTGCAACAAAGGCAACTTGCAGACTATGCTCTGCCAAGTTTTCCTTTTCAATATTGCGCATCAATGACCAACGCTGAATTAAGCGAAGACGATCTAAACAGGCAAAAAAGTGACTCGTTTTAACTTCCACAAGATATCCTTAGTTAGATGGCAACTCTTCAATAATCACGGGAAGATTGATGACGTTACCTAAGCGAGAAATCGTGATAATAACTTCTGTATTCGGTTTAGTATCACTGATAATTTGCATCATTTCACGAATAGACAGATTATCTTGTTTATTTAAACGTAAAATCACATCCCCCACTTGAATACCTGCTTTTGCTGCGGGACTATTGGCTGTCACGCCGGTAATGACAATGCCACCGTTGGAGTTAGAAGAAATTTCACTTTGAACACCAAAATAACCACGAATCACACGACCATCGCGAATAATTTTATACAATACATCGTTTGCAATACTGATTGGAATCGCAAAATTCAGTCCTTCCGCAATTTCATTAGCTGTTTTACCAATACTTAACGTACTAATGCCTACTAATTCGCCCGCTGAGTTAATCAATGCGCCACCTGAATTACCACGATTAATCGAGGCATCAGTTTGAATAAAGTTTTGACGACCTAAAGAATCCCCTACAGCACTACGTCCTACCGCACTGATAATCCCTTGGGATACACTTTGACCGAGGTTATACGGGTTACCAATAGCCAGAGCAATATCACCCACTCGTACTTGGCGCTCTTTATTTTGTGGAATCGTGGAAAGATCGGTTGCTTTAATTTTTAGTACCGCAAGATCCGTTAAATTATCCGAACCAATTAAATTCGCTTCATAAATATTACCGTTTTGCAGTGCGACTACAATTTGATCGGCATTTTGGATAACGTGTTTATTGGTGAGTATATAACCGTCTTTCGTCATAATCACACCAGAACCTAAGTTATTTACCTGTAATTGATCGCTATCATTAATGCTGGCAGAAGAAAAAGATCGGTTGTACACGTTCACCACAGCTGGAGAAGCAATTCTCACGGCGCTGTTGAACGACACTATATCGTCAGCAGAGAAAAGGCTGCTGTTATTGAGCTTAGGAACGGCAAATAAAATAACACCTGCCGCAGCAAGCCCCCAAAGGGCGGAGTGGAAAAGTTTTTTAAACATTTTTTATTCTTTTATTAATAAGTTAGGTAAATAACTGATCTTTAAATCATCCCCAATTCTTTCACATTCTTGCAGTTGCCACAATGGGGCATCAGCAAGTTTTTCCAAATGCGGAAGTTGGCATAATCCTCGAGCGTTATCTCCCAAGAGTTTCGGGGCAACATAAATGATTAATTCATCTACAGCATGTTGTTCAATCAGGCTACCCGCTAAATTGGCGCCGGCTTCAACCCAAACAGAATTCACTTGTCGCTTGCCTAATTCTGTCATCAATAGATCAAACTCATAGTTTCCTGGCAGTAAAATTTGCTCACAGAAATCTGGGAATACAGACATATCTCGAGGGATTGAACCCACAAGCCAAACTGGCGAATGGGTATGGAATAATTGATGGCTTGGCTGAACTCGATTTTTAGAATCTAAAATAACACGAATAGGCTGCCGCACGGTTTCTTCGGCATATTCTGTTTTTAAATCATCGGGAAATTGATTCCAGCGCACGTTCAAGCTTGGATCATCAGCTAAGACGGTAGCACTTGTTGATAAAAGTGCGGTCGCTTTGGCTCTCATTTTTTGTACATCCGCACGAGCTGCTTCGCCTGTAATCCATTTGCTTTCACCGCTCGCCATGGCTGTTCGACCATCTAAACTCATGGCTAATTTCAGCTGCACATAAGGCTTGCCGGTTCGCATACGTTTTAGAAAACCTTTATTTAAGGCTTCTGCTTGTTCGTTCAATAAATTGACCGCACTTGGTATGCCTGCATCGGCTAACATTTTTAAGCCCTTGCCTGCCACTTGAGGATTAGGATCTGCCATAGCGGCAACAACTCGACTAACCCTCGCTTCAATTAAACCTAATGCACAAGGTGGTGTGCGGCCATAATGAGAACAAGGCTCAAGCGTTACATAAGCCGTTGCGCCTTTCGCTTTCTCACCGGCATCGGCCAACGCCATTCGTTCTGCATGAGGCTGACCAGCTTTAAAATGAAACCCTTTCCCGACAATTTCACCATTTTTAACTAACACACATCCCACCGATGGATTCGGCGCGGTGGTGTACTGCCCTTTTGCCGCAAGCTCAAGAGCCAGTTGCATAAATTTTACGTCATCAGAGGAAAAAGTGTCACTCATATTAATCCTTTAAGCTTTCAATTTCTTTGGTAAATTCATTGATATTATCAAAGCTCAAATAAACAGACGCAAAACGAATATACGCCACTTTATCTAATTCTTTCAGCTCATTCATGGCTAATTTGCCCACGAGATGACTTGGCACTTCACGTTCACCCGTGGCACGTAATTGGATAATAATATGGCTGATTGCTTTTTCCACATCATCTGAACTGACAGGGCGTTTTTCTAACGCATGTTGAATACCACTACGCAATTTATCTTCGTTAAACGGCTCGCGTGACCCATCATTTTTAATAATTTTTGGCACGACTAATTCGGCCGTTTCAAAGGTAGTAAAGCGTTCATGACAATTCCCGCATTCCCGACGACGACGCACTTGATACCCATCAGAAACCAAACGGCTGTCAATTACCTTAGTTTCTTCAGTTGAACAAAACGGACAACGCATTTTAGCTCCTTTTCAAAATTATTCCTAAGTCGATATCTTATCAAAAATCCAGGATCTTTTCGATCTTAAGATCCGCGTTAAGACAACATTTCTCCAAACCACGATGTAGTTTGTTTCACTAGCTGCAAAAGACCATCCTGCGATTTAAATTGTTCTGTTTGCCCCAATACCCTCACCCAATAAGGATCGGCTTTTCTATAACCATAAGGATCAGTTTTCGCAAGGGATTCGATATTCGTTAAAACATTATCAAAATTGACCGCACTTTCATCTTTTTCAATAAACTTCGCTATATTTTCCGTTGGAATGAGCTGAATTTGTTGCTGGCTTTGTAAATAAGCCTCCACATACATTTTCAGTTTCTCAAGTGCGATTGATTTTTCTATTGTTTTTAATGTTAAATCCTTATCTTTAGCGATAATGCGTGGTGGCATTGCGTTCTCTTTTGTCGTCAGTTGAATGAGATAATAAAGCCATGGGCGAATGCGATAACGATCTTTATATTTTGCAAATCGCCATTCGATTATCTGATTTTCATCACCAAATAATGGCTCCATATAGCCAAATAAGCGAATATTGCCTTGTGCCGTTTCCACCACAAAATCAACACTCTCACTATGTGGTGAAGAATAATCCTTAATTTTCTCTTTAAAAGCCAATACATCAGCACGAATGGATTGCGCACAAACTTCCGCAAACTCGCCGCGTGGCATGATGCCTTTCACTCGCTGTTTGGCAAAATAATCGTTAAATTGCGCTTCCTCTAAATGCAATAACTCATTACTAATGCGATAATGATCCAAACCATTTAACGTGAAATTTTCACTTTCTTCAATGCGATCATCTTCATCTCGGAAATACACACCAAGCTGCTTTTCAAAAAAGAATTTCACTGGATTTTCAACAAAACTTACAAAACGATCGAGCTCAATTTCCGTTATTGGCTCTTGATTTTCACCCATCGGCACAACAAATTCATGACATTTTCTTTCTTGGAATTGCGCAATCGGCAGCCATTTTTTCGCAAAAGAGCGGTTAATTTTCCCTTCACTTTGGAAATTGCTTGGACTAAACGCCGTCATTGGATGTTGTTCAATCCTCAAGCCATCGTCTGAATAATGATTAATATAATCAACCAACTGACTCACCAATACTGAAGGCTCTTTGGGTTGATTATCAATAATCGAACAGCCCACATAACTCACATAAAAATGGGATCTTGCGGCGAGCAAAGCCTCAAGGAATAAGTAACGGTCATCATCTCGACGAACACGATCGCCTTTTTGATGATGATATTGCATTAAGTCAAAACTATTTGGTGTATGACTGCGTGGGTAATCCGCTTCATTCATTCCGAGCAAACACACCACTTTAAAAGGAATGGAACGCATTGGTAAAAGTGTGCAGAAATTCACTTTTCCTGCTAAAAAACGAAGGCTATTTGGCGTTTCTTCTAAACGTGCAGACATCACTTCCGCAATGACATCCGCTTGCAAAGTTTCTTCAAAATTAACGGTCTGCAAATCATCGGCAAAGGTATTGATGCAATCCTGAATATAAAATAAGGTATCCGCCGTTTCTTCATTTTGCACAAAGAAATCCATCAAAAGTGCGGTCAATTTTTCACGCCATTTTTCAATATTGTGTGCCTTTTGCAAATCTTGATGCCATTTATTTAAGGCCGTAAAAAATTGATTCACTGCACCAACTAACTGCCCTTTCAATCCATAGCTACTATCAAGTCCAAGACTGTCTTGCCAAACGCCTTGCTCTTCACGCATCGCATAACCTAAGGTCATGCGTTCAAGTCCCGCCTGCCACGCATTAAAATTCAGTGTATTCTGCCGTTTTTCCAAACCAAAGCGAATACCTGACTCTTTCACCCATTCACGTATTTGTTCGAGATCGGCAAGGGCAATATTAAAACGTTCACGGATAGCGGGAATATCCAATAAAGCCAGTACTTCTTCCGCGCCAAACTGACTTTCTCTTAAATTTAACAGAGAAAGATAGCTTGATACGATCACATCACTTTCAGACAATTTACTGTCCGAAATTGAGAACGGAATAACGGGTGCGTCCACACTATTCGTACCAAAGACAGCCTGAATATAAGGCGTATATTGGTTAACATCGGCAACCATGACCACCACATCTTTTGGTGTAATTTGTTCTTCTTTTGCTTTATGCTGATTTTGATTGAATAAATCCAACAAATAATCATGTAGCACTTCAACTTCTCGCATCGCGCTATGACAAGATTTCATCACCAAAGAGCGGTCATTTTTCGTGACATTTAATGCACCATGGCTTAACGTCAAAATTTGATTTTGGATCTGTCCTAACAAGGTTTGTTCAGGAAGTTCTGCATAGTAATCACGCGAAATCGCTTGAATATTTTCCTCATCTCGCACTAATTGATAGAGAAAATCTCGTCCCATTTTTCCCCAAGAGGCTAAAAGCGGATTTCCACTGAACAATTCTTCTTGTTGATTGGTATAATCAAGGTCAGCAGGTTCCCATGACACTTGCTCGGCTGAAATTAAAGGCTTCACATCGTTGGTTTCTTGCACGAAACGCTGTCTTTCTAATAAATAGGATTTGCTCAGATCTCGCAAATCTCCCCAATATTCTTGGCATGGATTATTGAAGAATAAATGCACATCTGTTTTAGCTGAAATACCTTGGAAAATATTGAGATAAACCGTTGGCAATGCAGGAATACCAAAAATAAAAATACGCTCTGGTAAGTTGAGTGTCGCATTTGGATCACGACATAATGCTAAAAATTGTTGATTGAGTGCAGCACGATGTTTTGCTTTTCCACCAAAATCACGTTGAACATCATTCACCAAGGCTCGCCATAAAATTCCCTGCCAGTGAATATTGCCTTTAATTTGAGAAAGAAAGGTAGGATTTAATGCCGAAAGCCCCTGCTTTTGCTGATTAATTTGTGCCAAGATTTTTTCATCGTTATTTTCTTCCCATGCGGCAATCCATTCGGGACGATAGACGAGATATTGGTCAAATAAATCGGCAACTTTTAGGCTTAATTGATAAAGTTTTTGCTGTTCTGATGCTGGTGAGGACGCTAAATATTTTTTTAATGGCTCAAATTCTTTTTGCTGTAAAAAGGTAGGAATTAATCGCATTAATCGCCATAACGTTAAATCTTTTTCAAAAGGGTTTTGCGTGGAAACATTGGGCAAATTATCGGCATAAAGTTTCCAAATAAAACTGGAAGGCATGGGGAATTGGAAATTCGCTGCAACGCCGCGTTTTTTAGCAATTTCCATTTGTAACCATTGTGCCATACCCGGACTTTGCACCAACACAATGTCAGATTGAAATGGATCATGTTGCGGTAAATTTTCCAACAGCGAAACTAAAATATCCTTTTGAATTTCCGGTTGGTTTGAATAATAAGTAACGAACAAAGTAACGCCCTTTTGAAAGCAAAAACAATGCGTTATTTTACTCGGTTTTCAATGAAAATTCACCTTGAGGATAGCGTATATTCACTTGATGATGACTGCATTGAATTGCAAATTGAATGCCATTTTGTTGTATGCTATTTTCACAAGACAAGCCTAAAAACTGTCGTTGAGCCTGATTTTCAGCAATTTGAATCGCCTGAAATTCTTGAAAAAGTCTGACCGCACTTTTCCGTTGCTCGGTCGTCCACCGATTAAAGATCAAAAACAACCCGCTGAAAATCGATAAGGCTAATAAAAGTGACATTAACGACATACCATTATTCACTTTGATCTTGCGCACTTAAATCACTCCAACTTTTATCCACCAAACGCCATTGGCTATATTCTTGTACAAGTTTTGTCACCACGGCTTTACCGTAAGCCACCGTCACGCCCTCTTCTAACTTAAGTGAACCACCTGTAATCACTGCACCGCTTATTCGTCCTTTGCCCGTTAAGGTTAAATCCCCTTCTGCTAGCAGAATACCACTCACATTCCCTTTAATTTCTAATTGGTTTTGTGTTATCCAATACACTTGGGGTACTTTTTGAGCCGTTAAAATTGACGCTACTTTCACAAAGTGCGGTTGAAAATCCGCTTGTTTTTCGCTAGAAATAAAATCTCGCAGCATATTTTCATTAATGCCTCTTGTCGGCGATTTCTTAAATAACTCAGCGCGTTTACACCAAACCGAATAGGCGACTTTATCCTCAGCCCCAGAAGACTCGAAAAAGACTTGTTTCACTTTTTCAGCACCATTTAAAGGCACGTTTTGACAAATGTACGTTTTTTGTTGCTGACTGATTTTCTGTAAAGGAAGGCTTTGTTCTACATAATATTTTCGCTGACTCATTTGAGATCGAAAAAAAGCAAAGATCTGTTCATCAAATAATAAGATCAGCGCCAATAAGCCTGAAAGTAAAATCAGTGCTGTCAGTGTCACAATCCCTTTTTTCATCATCATTCTTCTTGATTTAATAAAGGCACTACAAGCGAAGTTTCATATTGAATATGCTTATATGCGGCAAGATGCCCTGTGAGTTTAATTTCAATCCCTTTCCCTGCCTTTAACCAATCAAAACGTAATTGAGAAATCTCAAACTCTTTTTCATCCAATAAATCTGTCCATCCACCACCAGCGTTACAAGTAGATTGCGCTAAGGCTCTCTGACACTCTTCTGAGCGACAATCTGCATTTACTGCATTTTTATAAGTTTGTTTGGTTTCGATCATTTTGCCGTTAAGTTTGTAACCAAATAGCTCTTTTTCGATATTTTTTGCCACATTTTTAACACCATTTACGCAGGTATTTTTTGTGTATTTTTCACCAATACAACCATTGCTATTCAAATCATAAAAAAACAAAACACAGCTATTTGATGGAGCATTGTCTGCTTGAGCAATGGTTATTGCTGTGCCCTTTTCGTCTAATTCGAATAAAGCTAGATTATCTTCAATAAGTTTTGGGTTTGCGGCTCGAAAGCCTACGCGACGCAGATCTTTCCCGATGAGTTGAATTGTGCGTTGTAATTCCGCTTGTAATTTAAGTTGTAACATTAAACGCTGATTTTGCTGTTGAGTTTGGACATAAAACTGTGCAACCAATAGCAATAATAAAGCTGATAAGCCAAGTGAAATCAACAAACTCACCAATGTTTCGCCTTTTAGTGGTTTCATCTTGTACATGCACTCGCCGCTTGATCAGACTTTAATTTGATACTGCCCACATTGAAAAAAGAAAATAATGTACGATGCTCTTCAGCCTGCAACATAAAGCAATTCGTTTCCATGGTATTTCTGGCCCCATTAAATTTCACCGCCACTTCAGATGGATATAATTTAGGGCCTATCAGCATCGTTTTTCCTTCAAAATAAGGATAGTAAAAATGCGCATAAAGGTTTTTAGGACAATTCTGGGGATGAAAACAATCACAAAAATGATCACTTTTTACTTGAGCTGTGATACACCAACGTTGATTTGCCCTATCTTGATTGGCCAAAATAAACCAAATCGCTGATGAGTTTTCTGCCCTCGCTTGGATATTACGTAAGAAAAAATAAAGCCGTTGTTGCTCTTTTTCGAGAAAATATTTGGGATCATTTTTCTGCCATTTAGGCAATGTAAACGCCAACGTTACGCTTAAAATAAATAATGCAATCAAGGTTTCTAATAAGGTTATCCCTTTATACATAAAATGCCTTCTTTTTTGACCGCACTTTAAAATTCCTTCAGAAGAAAGCCAAATTTACTACTTTATTTTTGCGATACTGATCGCAAATTTCCTTTAAAAAACGTGAAAAACCGTGAATTAAACATTTTCAACTGGCTATTTACTAAAACTCCCTTATAATAGGCGACCTATTATCTGTTCTTTAAAATCTGGTGGAAATATGAATCCAATGTTAAATATCGCTATTCGTGCGGCACGAAGAGCGGGCAACGTGATTGCTAAAAACTATGAGCGCCGTGATGACATCCAAACAAGTAAAAAAGGTATTAATGATTATGTGACCAGCGTCGATAAAGCCGCTGAAGCTGAGATCATTGAAATCATTCAAAAATCTTATCCTGATCACACAATTATCAGTGAAGAACGTGGTGCATTAGAAGGCAAAGACAGTGATATTCAATGGGTAATTGATCCACTAGATGGCACAACCAACTTCGTAAAAGGTTTGCCACATTTCTCTGTATCTATTGCTATCCGTGTAAAAAACCGTACCGAAGTGGGTGTGGTTTACGATCCTATTCGTAATGAATTATTCACCGCTGTACGTGGTGAAGGCGCAAAATTAAATGAAGTGCGTTTACGTGTAGATAGCCAAAATGAACTTAACGGGGCGATTTTAGCCACCGGTTTCCCATTCAAGCAACCAAGCTTGATGCCAACTCAATTTGCCATCATGAATAACTTAATTGATGAAGCAGCAGATTTCCGTCGTACGGGTTCTGCCGCATTAGACCTTTGCTATGTGGCATCCGGTCGCGTTGACGGTTATTTCGAAATGGGCTTAAAACCTTGGGATTGCGCAGCGGGTGATTTAATCGTGCGTGAAGCGGGCGGTTTAGTATGTGATTTCAATGCGGGTCACGGCTATTTACGCTCAGGCAATATCGTGGCGGCTCCAGCACGTATTTTAAAAGAAATGCTAAATAAAATTCAGCCTTGCTTAACCGAACAAGTGAAGTAAGACTCAATAAAAAGTGCGGTAGATTTCACCGCACTTTTTTATGACTAATTTCTTTCGAGTGGCTTTCTATTTTCTTCCGTTTCCGGCTCAAGATCCAATTTAGCCATAAGAAGTTGATCGCCATCTTCTTCTGGGTTGCCTGTCACTAATAATTTATCGCCATAGAAAATGGAATTCGCTCCCGCCATAAAGCACATCGCTTGCATTTCTTCACTCATGCCTTGACGACCAGCAGAAAGACGAACATAACTTTTTGGCATGGTAATACGCGCCACCGCAATAGTACGAACAAACTCCGTCCAATCTAAATCAGCTGCATCTGCCATCGGTGTACCTTCTACTTTCACTAATTGGTTAATCGGCACTGACTCTGGCTGCGGATCAAGATTTGCCAAACTTGCAATGAGACCAGCTCGTTCTTTACGGGTTTCATTCATCCCCACAATACCACCACAGCAAACTTTCAAACCGGCATGACGCACTTTTCCTAATGTGCTTAAACGATCATCAAAACGGCGCGTGCCAATGACATTGTGATAATTCTCTGGCGCCGTATCAAGATTGTGGTTGTAATAATCCAATCCTGCATCTTTTAACTCTTCCGCCATACCATCTTGCAACAACCCAAAGGTACCGCACGTTTCTAAGCCAATATCTTTTACCGCACGAATAATCGCCGTCACTTTTTCCATATCTTTAGGCTTAGGACCGCGCCATGCTGCGCCCATACAAAAACGCCCTGCACCACGTGCTTTAGCGATTTTGGCTTTTTCGACAATTTCATCAATATCCAAGATCTTCTGATTTTGCACGCCTGTTTGATAACGTGCTGATTGTGGGCAATAACCACAATCCTCTGGACAGCCACCCGTTTTAATCGACATCAACGTCGATAACTGTATCGCACCTGGGTTGAAATGCTCTCGATGCACTTGAGCCGCACGATAGACTAATTCTAAAAAAGGTGTTTCAAACAACGCTTCTACTTTACAAACAGACCAATACTCTACTGATGGATGGGGCGTAATAGATGAAAGCTGTACTACATTTGTTGTGGTCATTATATTTTCCTCGTTTAAGCTACATAGCTTTTATTAAGTTGAGCATATTACTCTGCAATATGATAAAAAGAGATCAGATCACTTTTCCTTGATGAATTTCAATCACTCGATCAATATGCCGTTCAATTTCTTTGGGTTGATGCGTAACCAATAACATGGTGAGCTTTTTCTCTTCACATAATTGATCCATTAAATCCTGCATTTCAATGCGTAATTTAGGATCGAGGGCTGAAAAAGGCTCATCCAATAATAAAATAGGTTTATCTCGTAGCAAACAGCGCGCTAACGCCACACGCTGTTTTTGTCCACCTGAAAGTGCGGTCGGTTTTCTCGTTAAAAAATCCTGTAAATTGACCGCACTTGCAGCTTGTTCTACAAGGGCTTTTTCTTCTGCATTTAAGGTTAAATTCGGTTTTAAACCTAAGGCAATATTCTCTTCCACAGAAAGATGAGTAAAGAGATTATTTTCCTGAAATAGCATGGAAACGGGGCGTTCAAAAGGTGCCGTTTTAGTATGATTTTTACCATTGAGCCAAATCTCCCCACTATCAGCATATTCAAAGCCGGCAATTAAATTCAGTAAGGTACTTTTTCCTGCGCCACTTTCACCAATGATGGCAATTTTTTCCTGGGCTTGAATATGTAAATCAAATACCATCGGCATGGATTGATAATTGAAGACCACATTATTTAATTTAATCATGTTGTTCCTTCTGCCCTTCAATAAACATAAATAAACCTAAACATAAGCCCAATAAAATCAATGCCGTCACTGCCGCTTCTTGGCTTCGATATTGCCCGATTTGTTGATAAAGCAAATGAGGCAACGAAGTAAAATCAGGGCTACCAAATAAGGCTATCGCTGTAAAATCGCCGAGTGATAAGGTCGTCGCGAGCGCCAAGGCATATTTCAACGGGACTTTTAGCAACGGATATTCAATTAAACGAAAACGCTGCCAGCCTGTAATATTCAGCGATAAACAGAGTTTTTCATAATATTGCATCGATTGATTCATTGGTATATTGAGAATTTTGATCACAAACGGCAAGGCAGCCAAGGCGTTACAAACAGATACCACTACAAATAAATGCCCTGCTGAAAAATCAATATCTTGCAACCAAAGGAATAAGCCGACTGCTAAGACAATCGTCGGAATGGCTAAAATCATCATGCCCCCTGTTAAAATTAAGTGCGCTAATTTGGGGTGATATAACCATTGTAGCTGACGGGAAAGTAACAATAGGAAGAAGGCAAATAATACCGATAAAATCCCTGCGGTCGGTGCCATGGTTAATGAATAAGCAAGTGCTTTCCATAATTGTGGATTTTGCCAATAGCCAAATAATTGAGTTGCAGACAAACCTTGGAAAACAATATTGAATAAGGGACTTAAAATAAATAAACACACCGAGAATAAGACAAAAATATGTCCAAATTTGACCGCACTTGAAGAAGGCAAAACCCATCGATAACGTTGCGAAATCTGCGTTTCAGGTGCTTTCGCCCAATATTGTGAAAGTGAAAATAACGCAAAACAAAACGCAAATTGTACAAGCGCAAAAAGTGCGGCTTTGGGTAAATCAAATTCAAAGAAAATGGCTTGGTAAATCGCGACTTCTAATGTGCTGTTTTGTGGTCCACCACCTAGAGCCAATACAATCGTAAAGCTAGTGAAACATAGCATAAAAATCAATACAAAGGCTGACACGATTTGGCTTTTCAAATAAGGCCATTCAATTAAACGGAAAAATGTGAAACCTTTGATATTCAATTGTGCAGCGAGTTGATGCTGCTCAGTCGGAACACTTTGCAAAGCCTGCAAACTCATCCGTGCCGCTAAGGGAATATTAAAAAATAAATGGGCAATGAGAATACCACTTAAACCATAAATGGAGGGTTTCCACGAAATACCTAAGGTTTGCAGCAGTTGTGTTAGCCAACCGGCCGTGCCATAAATCCCAATCAAACCGAAAATAGCCAGTAATGCTGGCAAAACAAAGGTGAGGGAAAAAATGCGTAAAATGAGCGATTTGCCTTTGAAATCTAAATAGAAAAAAGCACGCGCAAATAACATACCAATTATGCTAGAAAGCAAGGCAGATAATAATGCTTGACCGAAACTAAAGGCGATAACTTGATGCAGATAATCGTCTTTTAAAAAATCAGATAAGGCATAATCACTTCCTACTGAAAAAACCGCAGAAAGGGAAAATCCATAAAGTAAAACGATGAAAAAAATAACCGCACTTCCGCCCAAATAATGGCGAGGACGAAAATGCGGATGTTGCAATAAGCTCATTAATACTATTTAGATAAGGCTTTTTGCCATTGATTGATCCAGCCTTTAAGCTGCTCACTTGTTACCGTTGTGGTATCTAAAATACGCATTGATTTTGCACGAGAATTAAGCGCATCAATATGACTTTCGATATTGGTCTCTACCACGGGTAACATCACATTATTTTTAGCAATATCCACTTGAGCTTGCGGTGAAAGTAAGAATCCTAAAAATTCATCAGCACAGGCATTATTGCGGTTAGCGACTTTTGCCGCGACTTCAACTTGTAATACGCTACCCTCTGCAAATTCCGTTGCCACATAATTGTCTTTTTGTTCAGAAAGAATATGGTAAATCGGTGACGTATTGACGCTTAAAACCAGATCACCTTCGCCTTTTAAGAAGGCCCCATAAGACTCAGTCCAACCTTTGGTGACCGTGACCGTATGTTTAGAAAGGGTCTTCCAGGCATTTGCGACATCTGCTTCTGGATAAACTATATTCATCCAAAGTAATAAACCACGTCCAATACTGCTTGTATGCGGATCTTGATATAACACTTTAAGATCTTGACGCTCAACTAATTCTTTTAAGCTCTTTGGTGGATTAGCCAGCTTATTTTTGTCATAAATAAACGCATATTGCGCATAATCAAATGGTAAGAACGTGTGATTTTCCCATTTAATGGGTAAACGTAACTGGCTTAAATCCACTTTATTTGGCTCAAAAATATTGAGTTTTTGTGCAGCCTCAATTTGATAACTATCTAAACCGAGTACCACATCCGCCTTAATTTTTTTACCTTCTAGACGAACACGGTTAAACAAGGTGCCATTATTGTCAAAAGCCACATAATTCAGCTTACATTGCGGGAATTGTTGTTCAAAAGCTGCTTTTACTTTTGGTCCAGCACTCCAATCAGCACTAAATGAATCATAAGTATAAACATCTAATGTTTGAGGTGCAGCTTGTGCGAAAGCGGAAGCGGTAAAAAGTGCGGTTAAAATGGGAAGTGTTTTGTTCATTATGCGTTCTCCTTATTTTTGCATAACGAAACAGCATAATGAGATGATTAGTTTCCTACGCCAGCATTATCTGTTTCAGGTTCACGGGTATTTCTCAGCCATTAATAGAGGCACCCCGACTAACGCGATGTAGTCTAACGTAAGGGAATTTTATCAACAAGTTATTTAACTTAAAAATGTTAATCCGATCACACTTTTATATCTGATTTATCATTTTTTGAACAAAAGAAAACCTGCTAAAAAGCAGGTTTATCTCAGTAATCTATCGTCAATTAAGCTTGATGTTTAGCCGCTACTTCGCTTAATAAAGTTTGAAGTTCGCCAGCTTGATACATTTCTAAAATAATATCACAACCACCAATTAACTCACCTTCCACCCATAATTGCGGGAAAGTTGGCCAGTTTGCATAAGCCGGCAATTCAGCACGAATATCTGGGTGTTGAAGAATATCAACATAGCCGAAAGGCACTTTGCAATTCATTAATGCTTCAGATGCACGCGCAGAGAAACCACAAGAAGGTAATTTTGGTGAACCTTTCATGTAAATTAAAATTGGGTTTTCAGCGATTTGTTTTTTGATTTTGTCTAACGTTTCCATAATGTTCCTTGTTCAAATAAGTCTGAATAGGGCGCTATTCTAGCATAAGATAGAACCTGAGTGAAAGACTTGGTCTTACCAACTTCCACCAGCTCCGCCGCCGCCAAAGCCACCGCCACCAAAGCCACCACCGGAAGAACCACCGCCACCGAAGCCTCCACCAAATCCGCCTCCGAAACCGCCACCACGGCGACGAGAAATCGTACTTTGACGAATGATTTTATTCAGTTGGTCACGTTGATTCGGGCTAATATAGACTTCATCTTTGTGATATTGGAATTCACCAAATAATACAATAGCAATAAATGCCAATACCATTAAGAATGGGATGTACTTATCGAACACATCTTCTTCAACTTGTGCCGCATCAAACTCGCCTTTACTTGCCGCAATAATTTGGTTTAAGCCATCATTAATACCTTGGGCATATTGGCCTTGTTTAAATTGTGGCAAAATTGCCGAACGGATGACTTGCGATAAAAAAGCATCCGGCAATACACCTTCTAAACCTTGTCCTGTTGCGATAAAAACTTTGCGATCATTTTTCGCAATCAACATCAACACGCCATTGTTCAGATTTTTACGCCCAATGCCCCATTTATCACCTAAAGCAAAGGTATAATCAGCAATTTCATATTCACCGGTTGTAGGAACCAAAACGACAGCGATTTGTGAACTCGTTTCTTTACTATAAGCAATCAGTTTATTTTCTAAAATTTGCTTATGTTCTGATGAAAGTGTGTTGGTGTAATCGTTTATATAATGGAAAGGATTTGGTACAGGCGGAAATTCTGCCGCAACAACCATTTGAGCAAAAAAAACAAGGCTAAAAATAACCGCACTTTTCATAAAAGATAAAAGCTTAGCCATTAATAATTACCTCATTAGATAATTCATTCACATCATCAGGCTGAATAGGGAAATGGCGAGATAAAATATCACTAATACGATCAATCGCATCGACAATGCCTTGTGTATAAGCTTTTTGTTTAAACTGCTCAATCATTAAATCGCATTGTAACTGCCAATAAGCCACATCAACAAATTGATGAATGCCTTTATCACCTACGATTGCACAGAGATGATTTTTATATCCCACATAAATCAACACGGCATTTTGTGCCGCTGTTTTATGCATTTCCAGCTCGTCAAAGACTTCTAAAGCTCGTTCCATTGCAGACAGTTGTGCTGAAGCCTTTGGTACTTTACGTTCAATATAAACACGTAACTCAGCCGAACTTAAGCTTTCGAGGCGACTAATCGCCGCCTCGATTTGCTTTTTATCTACCGGAATTCGGGAAAAAAATGGCATAGATAAACCTTAGTTAAAGTTTACAGTTGGTGCATTTTCAGCGCCTGCAGCTGATTTAAAGTAAGGTTTAGCTTTAAAACCAAAAATCATTGCTGCTAATTTAGTTGGGAATTGACGTACTTTTTCATTATAGATACGTGCAGCTTCATTAAATTTATTACGAGCCACATTGATACGGTTTTCTGTACCTTCAAGTTGCGCTTGTAAGTTCATAAAACCTTCATTTGCTTTTAATTGTGGGTATTGTTCTACTGTAACAAGTAAGCGAGATAATGCTGAACCCACTTGATTTTGGTTTTGTTGGAATTCGTTTAATTGTTCTTCTGTTAAATTAGACGGATCAATTTTAGTTTGTGTCGCTTTTGCGCGAGCTTCGATGACATTGGTTAATGTTTGTTGTTCAAAATTAGCTTGACCTTTTACAGTATTCACTAAGTTCGGAATTAAATCAGCACGACGTTGATAAGATGATTCAACATTTGCCCAAACAGAATCAATTTCAGTTTCTGCTTTTACTAAGCCATTGTAGCTAGACATTAAGCCAAAACCTGCAGCAACAGCAATAATAATCAAGATAATCCACTTTTTCATTCAAAAATTCCTTCAATTATAGGTTTAATTTATATAAGAAAAGACCTAAACCGAAGTTTAGGTCTTCTAATGTTAATCCGTTAATGGATAACTAAATAAAATTATTTAGTACCGTTAACTGCGATTTCAACACGACGGTCTGGTGCTAAACAAGCGATAAGTGCTTTACGACCTTTAACCGCATCACAAGTAGAACCTGTAACTGGGTTAGCTTTACCGTGACCAACTGCAGAGATGCTTTGAGCTGGAACACCTTTAGCTACTAAGTAGTTAGCTACAGAGTCTGCACGACGTTGTGATAATTTCACGTTTGGTGCATCTTTACCGATACGGTCTGTATAACCAGCAACTGCTACGTTAGCGTTGTTGATTTGAGCGATTTCACCATAGATACCGTCTAAAGTTGCTTTAGCTTGTGGTTTTAAGTTAGCTTTACCGAAAGCGAAAGTTACATCAGAGCTTAAGTTGAAAGTTTTGCTTACAACTTCAGGTGCAACAACTGGAGCAGCACCTTGACCGAAACGGTAAGATAAACCAGCGTTGATAGAACCGATCCATGGGTTGTAGTCTATAGAGCTGTTAGGTGCATCTTGAGTACGGAATTTACCCACGCGAGTTAACCATTGATATTCTAAACGTAATGCTAACTCTGGTAATGATGGTAATGCATATTCAACACCTGCTGCGAACATACCAGAAGTACGTAAACTATGACGACCAGCATCGTGGATACGAGCACCACCGTTTGTTACATCATAGAATTTGTAGTCTGAACGAACTAATGCTACGCCTGCACGACCATAAACATCTAAGCCTTCTAAAGCAGAAGTTAAACCACCAAGATTGTAGCTCCCTTTGAAGCTTAAGTGAGCACCGTGGTTAGTGTGTTTGAAGTCAGTTTTACCTAAATCACGACCTTTAACACGACCAAAGTCATCATAGCCTAATTCTACCGCTAAACCTAAGTTATCACGGTTTAAGATTTGGTAACCACCAAACACACCGTAAGTAACAGAGTTACGGTGATAAGAACCTAAGTTGTCTTTGATACCATCATGGAAAGATGCTTGACCAACTTTAGCACCTGCATAGAAAGTATTTTCTTGTGGAGCTGCTTGAGCTACTGAAGCTGCTGCTAAACCAGCAACGACTAATGCGATTGCAGTTTTTTTCATTTTGATGTCCTCTATTTAGTCATCGTTATTAATAAGAAAAGTTTCCTTGTTTATTGTGAACTTTATAAAAAAGAAACACTCTAAACGTTGCTTAACTAGGGTTTTGAATTTGCCCTAACTTATCCTTTTGACAAATTCAATTCCTTTGCCATAGCCAAAGGAACGTTCAAAAGTATGGTTATTATCCTATAAAAACATCAAAGATCAAACTTTTTTTGCCCTTTTTGGTTATTTTATAGACAAACAACCCCTAAAATGAACATTTGTTCACAAAAATCGGGTTACTTTTTAACCCGATTTCTATTCTAACAAAAAATATCTTTTGTTCAAATCGACTTTTTTTTGAGCTTCATATATCATCAAATTCACTTTCTTCTCTATTATATAGGTGAGTGATTTTATGTTGCCCCGTCTTTCTAATGTGCCACAACTTAATAACGTGGTAAGTGATTATCTTAGCGAACTCCAAAAGCAGCATTTTGAAGGTGATATTGCCTCAAATTATGCTGACCGTTTAAGTCTTGCGACAGATAACAGCGTCTATCAACAACTTCCTCAGGCTATTTTATTCCCTAAATCTGTTGCCGATGTAGTACGTATCACCAAATTAGCCAATAAAGAGAAATACCTTCATCTAACCTTTACACCTCGCGGTGGTGGCACGGGCACCAATGGGCAATCTATTAACAACAATATTATTGTGGATCTCTCTCGCCACATGACGAGCATTTTAGAGCTTAATATAGAAGAACGCTGGGTTCGCGTTCAGGCGGGCGTAGTAAAAGACCAACTCAACCAATTTTTAAAACCTCACGGTTTATTCTTTGCGCCAGAACTCTCCACCAGTAATCGTGCAACTTTAGGCGGCATGATTAATACCGATGCTTCCGGTCAAGGTTCATTACAATATGGGAAAACCTCTGATCACGTTTTAGCATTACGTTCTGTTTTAATGAATGGTGAAATATTAGATACAAGTGCGGTCAAATCTAACGATGTTTTAGGAAACTACCCGCTTGCAGAAAATGGTAAAGCGTTACATCAAACGATTTTCCAACGTTGTAAAGAGAAGCGCACCTCAATCATTCAAGACTTACCACAACTCAATCGCTTTCTCACCGGTTACGATCTTAAGAATGTCTTTAATAAAGATGAAAGTGAATTTAACCTCACTAGAATTCTGACTGGATCAGAGGGTTCACTTGCCTTTGTCTGCGAAGCCAAACTTAATTTATTACCGATTCCGAAATATCGTACCTTAATTAATGTGAAGTACAGCTCATTTGATGCAGCCCTTCGCAATGCGCCTTTTATGGTGAAAGCCAATGCCCTTTCCGTTGAAACCGTCGATTCCAAAGTGCTGAACCTTGCTAAGCAAGATATTATTTGGCATTCGGTAAAAGAACTTTTAACAGAAGAAGAACAAAATCCAATTCTTGGCTTAAACATTGTGGAATATGCGGGTAACAATCAAGCTAAAATTGACAGCCAAGTGAGCACACTTTGTCAGCAATTAGATGAAAAAATTGCACAAGGCCAAGATCACATTATCGGCTATCAACTTTGTTCTGACTTGCCTTCTATTGAACGTATTTACGCCATGCGTAAAAAAGCGGTGGGGCTATTGGGGAATGCGAAAGGTGCAGCCAAACCGATTCCTTTTGTGGAAGATACCTGTGTGCCACCAGAACATCTTGCGGATTACATTGCAGAATTTAGAGCCTTATTAGATAGCCACAATCTGCAATATGGGATGTTTGGCCATGTTGATGCTGGCGTATTACACGTTCGCCCCGCTTTAGACCTATGCGATAAAGAACAAGTCAAACTCTTTAAACAAATTTCAGATGAAGTGGCTGAACTCACGGTGAAATATGGCGGTTTGTTATGGGGAGAACACGGCAAAGGCGTACGCTCTCATTATGGAGAGAAGTTTTTTACACCTGAACTTTGGCAGGAATTGCGTTATGTGAAATTCTTATTTGATCCAAATAATCGTCTCAATCCAGGTAAAATCTGTACACCACTTAATAGCGATGCGGAGCTCTATTCGATTCTCTCGCCGATGCGTGCGGACAATGATCGCCAAATCCCGATTCAAATGCGAGATGAATTCAAAGGCGCAATGAACTGTAACGGCAATGGACTTTGCTTTAACTTTGATGAGCACAGTATTATGTGCCCTTCCATGAAAGTGAGTAAAAATCGCGTATTCTCACCAAAAGGACGAGCCGCGATGGTGCGTGAATGGTTGAGATTAATGGCCAATGAAAACGTATCGCCTGATCAATTAGATTTTCATAAAACACAAGTGAAACTGACCGCACTTGTGGAGCGTTTCCGCAATAGCGTACAGAAATGGCGCGGTGAGTATGATTTCTCACATGAAGTGAAAGGCGCAATGGATACTTGTCTGGCTTGTAAAGCCTGTGCAAGCCAATGCCCGATTAAAATTGATGTACCAAGTTTCCGTGCAAAATTTTTCCATTTTTACCACAGCCGGTATTTGCGTCCAGCCAAAGATCATATTGTGGCGAATTTAGAAGTAGCAGCACCTTATATGGCGAAACAACCGGCATTATTCAATTATTTCACCAAGCTGAAAATCACACAAAGCCTGGTTGAAAAAACACTGGGTATGACTGACTTGCCTCTTCTTTCAGAACCAAACCTTCAACAACAATTGGTAGAAATTGGCTACCAAGGCAAAAAATTAGAAGAATTGGAAGGTCTCAGTGCCACAGAAAAAGCCAATATGCTCTTTATCGTACAAGATCCTTATACCTCTTATTACGATGCTAAAGTGGTTCGGGATTTCGTGGTGCTCACACAAAAACTAGGTTTTGAGCCAATCCTTCTGCCTTTTAAACCGAATGGCAAAGCCATGCATATTAAAGGTTTTTTAGCTCGCTTTAGTAAAACCGCGAAAACACAAGCGGAGTTTTTAAATCGCGTCGCCAAATTAAATGTGCCTTTAGTCGGCGTAGATCCGGCTATTGTGCTTTCTTATCGAGATGAATATAAAGAGGTCTTAGGGGATTCTCGCGGTGACTTCCATGTACTCACAGCGCACGAATGGCTGACCAATCAATTAAAAAGTAACGCATTACAAAGTGCGGTGACAAATATTGCCAAATCTGACCGCACTTCTGAGTGGCATTTATTCCCTCATTGTACTGAATCCACCTTTATGCCAAACAGCCCAAAAGAATGGCAGCATATTTTCGCGCAATTTGGACAAACCTTAAAGGTCGAAAAAGTCGGTTGCTGTGGTATGGCGGGTGTATTTGGTCATGAAGTTAAAAATCAAACCATGTCGAAAGATATTTACGACATATCATGGGGCAAAAAAATGCAAGGTAAAGATCCGAATTATTGCCTTGCGACCGGCTATTCCTGCCGTAGCCAAGTGAAACGATACGAAAAAGCTATCTTGAAACACCCTGTTCAAGCATTGCTTGAAGTATTGAATCACTAAAATAGATTTTCTACTTACCACAATATTTAAGAAAATAAAAAGCGGCCAGATTTTAAATCTAACCGCTTTTTTTTATTTAAAGACTACAACGCTTCAATCGCTTTATACTGCTCTTGGATTTTTTCTAATCCTGATTGGTATTCCGCTTGTTTTTCGCGTTCTTTCGCAATCACCGCTTCAGGTGCTTTAGCCACGAAAGCTTCGTTGCTGAGTTTATTCTCGATACGTTTAACTTCATTTTGATATTTTTCAATCTCTTTAGTTAAACGCGCAAGCTCTGCTTCTTTATTGATAAAGCCAGCCATTGGTACGAGCAATTCCGCATTGCCGACGAGTTTCGCTACCGCAAGCGGTGCAGTTTCATTTGCAGCTAATACTTGAACGTTATCTAATTTCGCCATGGCTTTTAAAAGAGCGGTCTGTTTTTCGAGAATTTTTGCGTTTTCTGCGCTTAAATTACGGAATAACAGATCTAAACCTTTGCTTGGTGCGATGTTGCTTTCTGCACGGATATTACGTACCGCAACGATCACTTCTTTTAACCACTCAATTTCAGCTTCCGCCTCTGGATCAAAGCCGTTTTCTTCCACTTGTGGGAAAGATTGCAACATAATGCTGTCTGCAGTAATGTCCACAAATCCTTTCACTTTTTGCCAAATTTCTTCGGTAATAAATGGAATGAGTGGATGTGCTAAACGTAATAATTTTTCTAATATATGAACCAAGGTTTGGCTTGCCGCACGGATTTGTGCTGCGTTGCCGTTTGCAAATACTGGTTTAGTCAATTCTAAATACCAGTCACAGAATTGGTTCCAAGTAAACTCATAAATCGCATTGGCACAAAGGTCGAAACGATATTGGCTTAATGAATTACGGAAAGTTTCCACGGTACGATTGAATTCTGATTGAATCCAACGATCCACTAATGAGAATTCGATCTCGCCTTCGCTTAAATCTAATTTTTCATTCGTTAAGACGAAACGGCTTGCATTCCATAATTTATTACAGAAGTTGCGGTAGCCTTCTAAACGTTTCATATCCCAGTTGATATCACGACCGTTTGAAGCCAATGCGGCTAATGTGAAACGCAATGCGTCTGTGCCGTGAGCAGCAATGCCGTCCGCAAATTCTTTACGGGTTGCTTTAGCAATTTTCTCTGCCAATTGCGGCTGCATCATGTTGCCAGTGCGTTTTTCAAGTAAATCTTCAAGGCTGATACCGTCAATCATGTCGATTGGATCGAGCACGTTACCTTTTGATTTCGACATTTTTTGACCTTGCTCATCACGGATCAAGCCTGTTACGTACACGGTTTTGAATGGCACTTGCGGTTTGCCATTTTCATCTTTCACGAAGTGCATCGTAAACATAATCATACGCGCAACCCAGAAGAAGATGATGTCGAAGCCAGTGATTAACACATCCGTTGGGTGGAACATTTTGAGCTCTTTAGTTTGCTCTGGCCAACCTAAGGTAGAGAACGTCCATAAGCCTGATGAGAACCATGTATCTAACACGTCTTCATCTTGTTTGAGTTCAACCGCAGAATCTAAGTTGTATTTTGACCGCACTTCGGCTTCGTTGCGAGCCACATAAACGTTACCTTCCGCGTCATACCACGCTGGAATACGGTGTCCCCACCAAAGTTGGCGAGAGATACACCAATCTTGAATATCACGCATCCAAGAGAAATAAAGGTTTTCGTATTGTTTTGGCACGAATTGGATTTCGCCGTCTTCCACTGCTTTAATCGCTACATCAGCAAGCGGTTTCACACTCACATACCATTGGTCGGTTAGCATCGGCTCAATCGGCACGCCACCACGGTCGCCATAAGGCACTTTCAAATCGTGCGGTTTGATTTCGTCTAATAAACCAAGTGCTTCAAAATCTGCCACGATTTTCTTACGCGCAGCAAAACGCTCTAAACCACGAAAATCTGCAGGAATTGCCGCTTCATAGCCAGAAAGTGGTTTGCCATCTGTGCCGATAATTTCCGCTTCATCACGAATATCTGCGTTTAAGGTTAACACGTTAACCATCGGCAAACTGTGACGTTTACCCACTTCATAGTCGTTAAAGTCGTGCGCAGGGGTAATTTTTACCACACCGGTACCGAATTCACGGTCTACATATTCATCGGCAATAATCGGAATTTCACGGTTTGCCAATGGCAGAACCACTGTTTTACCGATTAAAGATTGGTAACGCTCATCTTCTGGATGCACCGCCACCGCCGTATCGCCTAACATGGTTTCTGGACGTGTAGTTGCCACCACTAAATAATCTTTACCATCTGCTGTTTTTGCACCGTTGGCTAACGGATAACGGAAATGCCAAAGGGAACCTTTGCTCTCTTTGTTTTCCACTTCTAAATCAGAAATCGCGGTATGAAGTTTTGGATCCCAGTTTACCAAGCGTTTGCCACGGTAAATCAAACCTTCTTCGTGCAAGCGCACAAACACTTCTTTTACCGCGTTAGATAAACCATCGTCCATCGTGAAACGCTCACGTTCCCAGTCGATTGAGTTACCTAAACGACGCATTTGTTGGCTGATTGTGCCACCAGAATAGGCTTTCCAATCCCAAATTTTGTTAATAAACGCTTCACGACCATAATCGTGGCGGGTTTTGCCTTCTTCTGCGGCAATTTTACGTTCCACCACCATTTGGGTGGCAATACCTGCGTGGTCTGTGCCCGCTTGCCATAAGGTATTATGCCCTTCCATACGGTTAAAACGGATTAAGGTATCCATTAAGGTTTGTTGGAAAGCATGCCCCATGTGTAGGGAACCTGTTACGTTCGGTGGCGGAATCGCAATGCAATAGCTCGGCGCATTTTCATTTTCAGATGGTTTAAAATAACCGCTCTCTTCCCAATGTTGATAAAGGGCTTGCTCTACCGCAGACGGATTAAAACGGTCTGCCATTTCGAATTTTTGTGTCATTAATTTTTTCTCTTTGGTATGGTGCAATTTATTGTACCGTTATAAAAACTAATTATTGTAAGGACTTATAAAAATCGTTTATTTGTTTATCTATATCTAAATTATATTGGTTGCAAGAATCTATTTTTTCTTGCTCAGATATACTTGAAGGATGAACCCATGCACTACATTTTTTCTTTTGACTTTCCAATTCTTTTATTCTAGTTAGGATAGAACTATTTTTTGAAGGTGCATTTTTGAACAGTTTAGTCTTTTCATTCCTTAATCTTTCATAATCACTTTCTAGTAAGTTATATTTCTTATTAATTTCATCTAGGACTATTTTATTATTTTCTATGGCACTTTTAAGAATTTGATTCTCGCTATTTAATTTATTGATGATACTTTCTTTCTCTATTTCCATCAGAGAAAAATGCTCAATTCTATTCTTTAAGGTCTCATTATTTATAGAGTTTATATATTGCATAAGAAAAAACATTCCTGTACTAACTGTCATAGCTGTCGCGACTACAGAACCTAAAAGCCATTTAATAGGATTATGACTAATGTTATCCTCAAAACTCATTAATAATCCCCTTGTTTATTTTAAATCTAATAACATAAAACCGTTCTTCACTCGGATAAATCTCCCGAATCACCTCTTTCAACTCCGACAAGCTCATATTTTCCTGAGCTGCGTGCTGTTCTGTTAGATTATCAAGCATAATTGGCAACACACTTAACACTTCAATGGTGCAGAAGTATTGATTATCTTCAAATCGACCAACACGTAAGATATCACCTGCTTTAAAATGGCTTTCGGATTGATCTCGAATCGTGATGGTTTTACGCCCTGCGAGAATATCGGCTTCGAAGCGTTGATAAAAGGTAATATCGTTCATAAAGTGCGGTCACAAAAAATCTATTTTTTTATTTTGAGGGCGAATTGAGCACGCCCTCATATTGGTCAGGATAGGATTATTCCTTAATCCCTCTTAATTTATCTTTAATACGTTGAATTTCTAAGAATAAACGGCGTTCTTCTTGACGGCAAAAACTATCACCGCTTAAGCTTTTCGCATTGGCAGAACAACGAACTTCTTCGTATTGTTTTTCTAACACATTTAATACGGCTCTTTGCTGTTTACGCTCTGCACTTTCTTTTGGTGCTTTTTTAGTCACTACCACGCGTGGTTTCTGAGAGTGAGTTGCTTGTTGAGCGACAACAGTCTCTTTTTTATCCGATGCTTTCTCTGCTACATCAACCTCTTTTACTTCTTTTTTTACTTCAAATTTGACTACATCGGATTTTACTTCTGCAGTTTTAACGTCAGCTTTAACTTCCGTGCTTTCTGTTTTTTCAGCGACTTTTTCGGCTGATTTAGTTTCAGCCACTAATTCTTTTGATTTTTCAACCGCACTTTCTGCTTTTTCTGTTGGTGCAGGTATTCTTACTGCTTTCTCAACTTGGGTTGATGTATTTTCTTTATTGTCACAAGCAGATAATAAGGTGCTTGCGCCAAGAATAAGGCTTAAAGCCACTTTAGCGTTTAAATTCATGTTAATTTCCTAGGTTTTAAAGTTAAAAATATTAAGTGTTTTCAGTAGAAAGCGTCCAACCTTGCGAGCGAAGAATTTTATAACGTTCACGCGCTTGGGCTTTTTGCGTTTCTTCTACTGGTACAAAATCAATTAATTGCGTAAAGCTGTGGCTAAAATCCGGCACTTCCATTTGTAAATTGATCAGCAAATCTCTACGTTGGGCATTGCGTTTGCCTTTCCAACTAATCTCAATTGGCGGCGCATATTGTGTTGCTTCGCCTGAAAGATTATGAGGAACAAACTCATTTGGATCCCGTTGCCATAATGCTTCATCAATTAAAAATGCTTGCTCTTCTGTTTCGCACGCGATTAAAACTCGCTTGCCTAAACGCCACGCTTGAGCGGCAAGATCACAGGCAAGTTGCTCAACTGTTATCTTCTTTTCTGGATTTAAGAGATAAAATTGTGCGTTTTTTGCCATGATTGCGACTTCTCCATTTATCGTTTTGTAAACTGGCGGATTCTATCAAAAAAGCAGCAAAAAATAAATCATCTACAAGGTGATTAAGGTAAATAGAAAAAACACGGAAATTTTTTACCGCACTTTTATGATCTACATCACAAAAGTAACTTTTAACCTTTATGTTACATTCCATTCATAACTCGTAGGTGTTAGAATTTTCAAGATTTATTTTTATTTTCGATGATAGGAGTATCACATGGCATTTCGTATTGAAAAAGACACTATGGGCGAAGTTCAAGTTCCTGCAGATAAATACTGGGCAGCACAAACCGAACGTTCTCGCAACAACTTCAAAATTGGTCCGGCAGCTTCTATGCCGCACGAAATTATTGAAGCGTTCGGTTATTTGAAAAAAGCCGCTGCTTTCGCAAACTGTGATTTAGGTGTATTACCTGCAGAAAAACGTGATTTGATCGCAACCGCCTGTGATGAAATCCTTGCAGGAAAATTAGACGACCAATTCCCGTTAGTCATTTGGCAAACCGGTTCAGGTACACAATCAAACATGAACGTGAACGAAGTGGTGGCAAACCGTGCTCACGTTTTACATGGTGGTAAATTAGGCGAAAAATCCTTCGTTCACCCAAATGATGATGTAAACAAATCACAATCTTCAAACGATACCTTCCCAACTGCAATGCACATTGCGGCATACAAAAAAGTCGTTGAACACACTATTCCTTGTGTAGAACGTTTACAAAAAACTTTTGCACAAAAATCAGCTGCATTTAAAGATGTAGTAAAAATTGGTCGTACTCACTTAATGGATGCCACCCCATTAACATTAGGCCAAGAGTTCTCTGCATACGCAGCACAATTAGATTTCGGTTTACGTGCACTAAGAAATACCCTTCCACACTTAAGCCAATTAGCACTTGGTGGTACTGCAGTGGGTACAGGTTTGAACACACCAAAAGGCTATGATGTGAAAGTGGCGGATTACATCGCACAATTCACCGGCTTACCATTTGTGACTGCGGAAAACAAATTTGAAGCGTTAGCTGCACACGATGCAATCGTTGAAACTCACGGTGCAATTAGACAATTAGCGATGAGCTTATTCAAAATTGCAAACGACATTCGTTTATTAGCCTCTGGCCCTCGCTCTGGTATTGGTGAAATCTTAATTCCTGAAAATGAACCAGGTTCTTCAATCATGCCGGGTAAAGTGAACCCAACTCAATGTGAAGCGTTAACCATGGTGTGTGCACAAGTATTCGGTAACGATACCACTATCGCATTTGTTGGCTCACAAGGTCACTTCCAATTAAACGTATTTAACCCTGTAATGGTGGCGAATTTCTTACAATCGGCACAATTATTAGGTGATGCTTGCGTATCATTTGATGAACACTGCGCAACCGGTATTCAACCGAACTACCCACGCATTAAACAACAATTGGAAAATTCATTGATGTTAGTAACCGCACTTAATACACACATCGGTTACGAAAATGCCGCGAAAATTGCGAAAACTGCACACAAAAATGGAACAACCCTACGTGAAGAAGCGATTAACTTAGGCTTAGTTTCAGCCGAAGATTTCGATAAATGGGTTCGTCCAGAAGATATGGTGGGTAGCTTAAAATAAACTCACCCCATAATTTGATGTCAAAGGCAGGTCTATCCTGCCTTTTTATTTGTTTTTTTAAAGGGCTTTTTTGTTATAATCACGGCAATATTTTTGACATGAAAAAAACTATGAAACTAAAATTTATTATTGCTGCCATTTCAGCCTTATTTTCCACCGCACTTTTTGCCCAATGGCAACCGGTTGGCAATGCTGAATACACATGGGGGCCATTCCATGTTTATACTGTCGGCTTATATTCTGAAACGGGTTCCTATGAAAACAATGAACGTCCGTTAATGTTTTCGATTAAATATGAAAAACCAGTAGAAGGAAAAAACTTCGCCATTGCTTTAACCAAAGAAATGGAATCACAAAATTTAAGTAAAGATGACACCACGGCATGGCTCAAAAAAATGCAGGAAATCTTCCCTGATTTTTCACCAAATGACATCTTAAATTTTGTTGCCTTAGCGGATAAAGGCTATTTTGTGTTGAATGATACCGTGTTAGATCATGAATTCGATCAAAAATTTACACAAGCGTTTATTGATGTGTGGCTTTCAGATAAAAGTAGTTTTATCAAATTACAACCGCAATTATTAGGTAAAGAAAAACCGGCTCACGATAGCAAAGAATTTCAACATCAACCGGCTAGCGAGCCTTTTGATGAAGAAAATACGATGCCGGAATTACCACCAAATTACGATTTTAAACAAGACGCAAAAGGATAAACAACAAGGGGGAACATGATATAGTTCGCCCTTTTCTTTTATTGTTTCACTTGCTGTTCTAAAAACAAGATCATCTGCAAGGCAATATCAATGCCACTGGTTTTCTCAATCATTTCTAACCCCGGGCTAGCATTCACTTCAAGCACCAATAACCCTTCTTTTGAACGAATCAAATCAACACCGGCTACCGCAAGCCCTAAGGCTTTAGTTGCACGAATGGCGATGGATTTTTCCTCTTCAGTGAGTTTAACTTTTTCTGCAGTGCCACCACGATGAAAATTTGCACGAAACTCGCCGTCTTGCCCCATACGTTGCATTGTCGCTACGACTTTATCACCGATCACAAAACAGCGAATATCTGTTCCTTTTGCCTCTTCTACAAAATCTTGTAACAAAACAGGCACATTCGCATCTTTTAACGTTTCTAAAATACTAACCGCACTTTGTGGACATTCGGCTAAGATCACACCAATACCTTGTGATCCTTTTAAGGTTTTAATAATCATTGGGGAGGTTGTCTGCTTAATGGCTTGTTTCGGCGCAACTTCACAACCCGATAAGACTGAATTTGGAACTGCAATGCCTTGTTCCAATAACATCTGCAAACTACGCCATTTATCGCGTGCGACTAAAAACGCCAGTTCTTTATTGAGGCAATAGACACCCTTTCCTTGGAAATGACGTAATACTGCACACCCCATTTGGGTGCTTGTCGTCCCAAAGCGTGGTAACACCGCATCATAATCAGGCAATAAATAAGGCGTACTTTCTGCATTTTGTTGATAATACAAAGAAAAGTGCGGTTGATTTTTGTCGAGTTTTAAAATGCAACGATTAGGATCCAAAATATCCATTTGATGCCCGCAACTTTCCGCTGCTTCTTTTAAACGCTGGCAGCTATAAAGGCGAGGCTCACGGCAAAGCATCAATAATTTCATTCAGTTATATCCTTAGGAAAAGAGGAGTTGATATATTACACCAATCACAATAATCCTGAAAAATGATTTCTGCTTTTGTGGAAATAGAGTAAAATCGCTAGGAATTTTGTTTAAATAAAAGGAAAATTTTATGTTCGTAGTTATTTTTGGTCGTCCAGGCTGCCCTTATTGTGTACGTGCAAAAAACCTTGCTGAAAAATTAAAAGGTGAAGTAGCGAATTTCGATTATCGCTATGTAGATATTATCGCTGAAGGCATTTCTAAAGCAGATTTATCAAAATCTGTCGGTAAAGAAGTGGAAACTGTGCCACAAATCTTTATTGATGAAAAACCAATCGGCGGTTGCACTGATTTCGAAGCATTAATGAAAGAACAATTTAACGTTGTGGCTTAATTATTGCTAAAAACATAAAAGTGCGGTTAATTTCAACCGCACTTTTTTATTATTTAATTTGCAACGAGATTGCCCAATCCCACTCCGTTTCATTCAAACGATATTGCGCTTTTAACGCGGGCCCACAAGAATTGGAGCCTACCCCACTCATTTTGTAATCCACACACAAGATCGTACTGTCACTTTTCTCCAAATCATATTGGTGCTTTTTACTGCCCAATTCTTCTTGAGAATAAGGGGAAACATTCATACTAAAAGGCGTATGACTTTGCACGGTAAAGCAATCAGACGAATTCGCCACTTTCACTTCACGACAACCATAGTGACTGCCATTTTCTTGTGGTTTTAAATAAGGCACATGATTACTTTCTGGCGTTGTCTTATAACGACCAAAAGCCGTGGCGTGATGTTTATCCAGATAACTTTCTGTTGGGCCATAGCCTACATACTCTACTTGATTAAATCCTTGATTAAGGAAGAAACGCAAACCAAAGCGTGGTAAGAATGGCAAATGCGGTTGTTTTTCAGCATGAATATTGAGGTGAAGCAACCCATTTTGTTCAATTCGATACACCACATTCAATGTCAAAATTCGCGCTTTTGATACAGCGGCTAGCCCCAATTTAAAGGTGATTTCAACCGCACTTTCCTGCTCGGTTAAGCGGTAATCATAGACTCGACTCGTCGCACGATCGTAACCTGCGGCAAGCCAATGTGCTTTCATTAAACTATCATTATCTAAAGGCGCTCGCCAAATATTGAAATCAGTAGGTTGATTCAACCACAGCTTACCATCTTTACGAATTTGGTGAATAGTGCCTTTATATTGATCAAACTGATATTCAACATCTGCCACTTTAACTGAAATTAAATTAGCATTCTCTGAAACAGAAATAGGTTGGAGATTTGATTTGAGCTCATTAGCGAATAAATGTGGTTGCTCCGACAAAATAATCTGATCAAATCCTAAACTGTGCCCTCGGGGAATCAAGCCCGTTTCTGTTTTTTGATGATAGGTCAAGGTCAAAATTTGTAACGCACCGTGAGTTGCTGGCAATGTTAAAGGCAAAAGGGCGGTTGATTTTGGCGCAATGTTTAAATCATCTATTTGGCCCTCTTGTACAACCCAAAAGTCCTCTGTTATTTGATAATGAATCGAAATGACCTCTGCCGCATCCATAAAATCCAAATGATTTTTGAGTTCAATATGACCATTTTTTAAGGTAGCACGAAGTGGACGATACACATTTTTGTATTCCAACAAATTGCTTTGAATTTGACGGTCTGCCGTGACTAATCCATCTGCACAAAAATTACCGTCATTCGGTGTGTCATTAAAATCCCCGCCATAGCCCATCTTGCTTGAGTTTGGCAAATAAGGCGAATGATTACACCACTCCCACACAAAGCCACCACAAGCGCCTGCATGTCGTTTCATGGCTTGGAAATAATCTTCTGTGTCACCGCAAGAATTCCCCATCGCATGCAAATATTCACAGAAAAGATACGGTTTTTGATTTTTGGCATCGGTAAAATAAGCATCCAATTCTTCCGTGCTGGTGTACATCTCGCTATGAAAATCTAAATTGGATGTGTCATTTTGATGTGCTGAATGTTGAAAGATCGCATTTTCATAATGCACTAAGCGACTTGAATCGCGCTGTTTCATCCATGCAGCTGCTTGCTCAAAGTTCTCACCGTAGCCACTTTCATTTCCCAATGACCAAATCACAACAGAAGGACGATTTTTATCTCGCTCAACATTGGCATAAGTGCGGTCTAAAATGGCTTGATTAAATTCAGGGCTTCGAGCCATATAGCAATAATTGTCGATTGTTTTTTGACGAATTGATTCATGATCAATCTCTGTTTTTACCCCTAACAAAATACTTGTTTCTGGCGACTCTACATAGACCGCATTCGTGCCGTGCGATTCAATATCACTTTCTGCAATCACGTAAAAACCATATTCATCACACAGTTCAGTAAACCAAGGTGCATTAGGATAATGCGCGGTACGAATGGCATTAAAATTATGCTGTTTCATTAAGCGTAAATCTTGCAACGCTTGTTCTCGACTAATGACATAACCCGTTTTCGGATCACTATCGTGACGATTAACGCCTTTAAACTTAATCGCTTGCCCATTAAATAACATGACACCATTCTTTACTTCGATATGACGCAAGCCGACCTTTTGGCAAATCACTTCTGAGCCATATTGCAAAATCAACGTGTATAAACGAGGGTTCTCTGCATGCCATAATTGTGCATTTTCAATTTCAGTATGAAATGCGTGTCCTTTTTGTTCTGTTATCAATTTGCCTTGAGGATCCAATAATTGCCAAGAAATGGGTTGTTCACGTTCTATAAACTGGCAGGCTACATGTAATCGAGCCTTGATAAACTCTTGATTCAATTGCGTTTGAATGAAGAAATCTTGTAAGTAATTTTTTTCTCGTTCTAACAGATAAACATCTCGGAAAATACCAGACATTCGGAATTTGTCTTGGTCTTCCAAATAACTACCATCACACCATTTCAGCACTAAAACATGTAAGTGATTTTCCCCTTGTTGTAAAAAGTCAGTAATATCAAATTCGCTAGTGCAATGGCTAATTTGGCTGTAGCCCACAAATTGTTTATTAACATAGACAAAGAAGCAGCTATCAACCCCTTCAAAATTTAAGAGATACCGTTTTTCTGAATTTATTTCGACATTAAAGACGCGATGATATAAACCACAAGGATTTTCAATGGGCACATAAGGTGGATCAAAAGGGAAAGGATAATTTACATTAGTATATTGATGATTATCGTAACCATGATTTTGCCAGTTGGACGGAATGGGGATTTTATCTGTAAACGAAAAATGAAGAAAATCTTGAGGCAAGTGAGTATAGCTTTCAAAATAAGAAAAATCCCATTCGCCATTCAATAAGGTAAAGTAAGGGGAAAATTCTCGTGTCTTTTTGACCGCACTTTCTGCTGAAGAAAAAGGAATAAAATAAGCATGATGTGGTGTGGTATTCACGTGCAAGGTTTGCGGATCTTCAAAATAGCGAGGCAACGACATAAAAACCTCCCAATGCAATTTAGACATATAAAAAAGGGCGCCTGAATGACGCCCACTATACCTAAAATCTTCGACTAATCTAGCGATAAGTTCGCAAATCGTGATACTTATCACATTAATTTTATGGTAATTTTGCCAAGAAGGCATAACCGCCTTTTTCACTCTCTATCTCGACAACAGAATCCGCTGTAATGAATGCTGACTCTCCTTGTTTCAAGGTAAGTGCGATTGATTTATCTTGGATTTTCAGCTCACCTTGCATCACCAATAAAATACCTGCACTTTGAAGAGTCAATTCAGTATGTTGTTGTACTTCAACACAAATTTGAGCTAAAGCAAAATCTTTTACTGGCGTTTTATAAGTAAATTCTGACTGATTTTGAGGTGCTGCTGAGATAATTTGAGGTGTCACTTCACGACAATCCACAATTTTTAATAATTCAACAATATCGACATATTTTGGTGTTAAGCCACCACGAATCACATTATCAGAACAGGCCATTAACTCCACGTTTTGTCCGCGAAGATAAGCATGAGGAATGCCTGCATCTTGGAAAATACCTTCCCCTTCTTTCAAATGCACGATATTAAAGAGATAAAAACACACCAAGCCAGCATCTAATTTTTCAGGCAAAATTGCCATAGCTTCCATGGTATAAAGCACCCAATAATCGGGGTTGTCTAGCGCCAACTCGCCATTTTTATAAGGCTGTTGGTTGGCTTCAATAATGGGTAATAGCCAATTTGCAAGCGTTGATTGATCCGCCAACATCACATCCGCATAAAATTCAGCAAGGCTTTGTTTGCCGAGTTTTTCAGCCAAAGGTTGCAAAGAGGGGCGAGCATTTAATGTAGCAAGAATTTGAGATTTTGTTTTAAAGCCATGCAAAAGCCAGAAATCAGATAAAGCAATCATCATTTCTGGTTTATGATTTCTATCTTTATAAGTCCGCGTGCTGTCTGTTAATGCCACGCCTTTTGCATTCTCTGCCTCAAAGCCCTTTTCAGCTTGGGCTTTAGTCGGATGTAATTGAATCGACAACGGCTTTTCAACATCTAAAATCTTTAACAAATAAGGGAGTTCATCACCAAATTGCTGGTGGCTTGCTTGCCCAAGTGCGGTCGGATTTTGCGATAAAAATTCAATAAGGGATTGTTTACCTGTTACATTCTCAATCTCTGAAGGCGCCAATGGATGAGCACCTAACCACCACTCTGCACAAGGTTGATCTTTCGCTGAATTTAATCCAATCAATGATGCAATATAGTTTTTTCCGCCCCATGCATAATGCTGTACTTGGCCAGTTAATCGATAAATCATTTTGCCTTCCTCGAAAAGAATGAGTATAAAAAAATCCGCTTATTTAAAGCGGATCTTTTAGTCTATAAATCTTATTTTGTTAAACTTAAAACAACAGATTCTCCAGCAATCACTTCACCAGATTTTTTCTCGATAGATGAGATTTCATCCATGTTAGAGATAACAACTGGTGTTAAAACTGATTTTGCTTTTGATTCTAATGTTGCTAAATCAAATTCGATTACTGTGTCACCGCGTTTTACACTTTGACCTTCTTGTGCGATGCGAGTGAATCCTTCACCTTTTAATTCAACGGTATCAATACCGAAGTGAACGAATAATTCAACACCCTCTTTTGATTCCATTGAAAATGCATGGTTGGTTTCAAAAATTTTACCAATTACACCATCAACAGGCGCCACAATTTTGTTACCTGTTGGGCGAATTGCGATACCATCACCCACGATTTTTTCAGAGAAAACAACATCTGGCACATCTTCGATATTCACAATCTCACCAGAAAGTGGCGCATAAATTTCGACTTCCACTGTTTTGTTTTCTTTTGAACCAAATAATTTGTCAAATAAGCCCATTTTAATCTCCTATCTATTAAAGATGGCTAGTATTTTAACGTAAAACTCTTTTTTTGTATCTAGTTTAACGATTTTTCTGCTAAAAAAGCTTGAATTAATTGCTCAATTTCAGCAGCGGTTGGTTTTTGTAATGCTTCATCAGCTAAGGCTTTGACCTCTTGATAATTCACATGACGAATTAATTTTTTAATACGTGGCACAGAAATTGCACTCATACTAAATTCATCTAAGCCCATACCGAGTAACAATAAGGTCGCACGTTCATCACCGGCTAACTCACCACACATACCAGTCCATTTACCTTCTGCATGAGAGGCATCAATCACTTGTTTGATCAAGCCAAGTACTGAAGGTGACATTGGGTTATATAAGTGAGAAATTAATTCATTACCACGGTCAACGGCTAAGGTATATTGCGTTAAATCGTTTGTACCAATACTGAAGAAATCGACTTCTTTTGCTAAGAATTTCGCATTCACTGCTGCAGATGGGGTTTCAACCATGACACCCACTTGAATGTTTTCATCAAAAGCTTTACCTTCCACACGTAATTCTGCTTTTAGGGTTTCCAATACAAATTTTAATTCGCGAATTTCTTCTACCGAAATAATCATCGGGAACATCACGGCAAGTTTACCAAATGCAGAAGCACGTAATACCGCTCTTAATTGCGCATGTAAAATTTCACGACGATCAAGGGCAATACGCACTGCACGCCATCCTAAGAATGGGTTCATTTCTTTTGGTAAATTTAAATATGGAAGCTCTTTATCACCGCCGATATCCATAGTACGTAATACCACTAGACGACCTTCCATTGCTTCAACCACTTCTTTATAAGCAATGAATTGCTCTTCTTCGCTCGGTAATTGATCGCGATCCATAAAGAGGAATTCTGTACGGTATAAACCTACCCCTGCTGCACCATTACGATGAGCCCCTTCGCAATCGCGAATCGTACCAATATTGGCTACCACGTCGACTTTATGACCATCAAGGGTCACCGCTGGTAAATCTTTTAATTTTGCTAACTCTGCTTTTTCTTCAGCGAGTTTTGCTTCTAAGGTTTTTAATTCATCAATTTCAGCTTGAGTCGGATTCACGTAAACACGATTGTTTACCGCATCTAAAATAAGATAATCACCTGTATTCACGCGTGCGGTGACATCATTTGTCCCAACAATGGCCGGCAATTCAAGTGAACGAGCCATAATTGAGGTATGCGATGTTCTACCACCAATATCCGTTATAAAACCTAATACTTTTTCTAAATTTAATTGAGCGGTTTCTGATGGAGTTAAATCATAAGCCACAAGGATGGATTCTTCGGTAATATCACCAAGATCCACAATATGCATGCCTAAAATATTTTTGATTAAACGATTACCGATATCGCGAATATCACCTGCACGTTCTTTTAAGTATTCATCATCAATTTCTGACAACATTTCAACTTGTTGATCGATGATTTTACTTGCTGCCACACTTGCATTCACTTTATGTGAACGGAGATAATCAATAATCTCTTCTTCTAATTCTTCATCTTCAAGGATCATTAAATGTCCTTCAAAGATAGCTGCTTTTTCTTCACCTAAGGATTTTAATGCACGTTGATGAATAGAATTAAGCTGCTCAACAGCGGCTTCACGACCAGCATAAAAACGGGCAACTTCTGCCTCAACTTGATCTTCTGAAATTTTTTGCGTATCAAGAACAATTTTTTCTTCTTTTAATACTAAGGCTTTACCAAAAACGATACCTGGTGACGCTGGAATACCTGTAATCATACTTTTACCTTCCGAGACAATTATTAAAGGTTAGATAAACAATAGCCACAGAATAAGAATTCTGTGGCTAATCGTTAATTATTCTAAAGTGGGAATTAATGCTACTAAATGTTCAACAGCTTGTTGTTGGTCCTCGCCTTCAGCCGAGATGGTGATTACAGTTCCTTGCGTCAAACCTAAGGTTTGTAGCTTAAATAAGCTTTTTGCACTTGCACTTTTTCCACCTGAAGTGACGGTTACATCTGAAACAAACGCTTTAGCTTCTTTAACAAATTGCGCCGCTGGACGGGTGTGTAAACCATTAGGGGCTGTAATTTCTACATCTTTTGAGAACATAAGGTTACCTCTATTTAGTAATAGTAAAATTTAAGCAATTTAATCCAAAAAACCTTGGTAGTATCGCTATTAAATGTCCAATAATCAAGGTGAAACGTAAAAAAAATTGAGTTATATCACAAAATTTAAACGTTTGCGTACCTAATTTGAGTAAAACATATACTACACAGAAAAATGGCGTTTTGATTTCGTCTCACTTAAACTTTCAATTAAACGATGATAATTCTCATAACGTATTGGTGAAATCCGACCTGCCTCTACCGCTTCACGTAATGCGCAACCAGGATCATTTAAATGCTTACAATCTCGGAATTTACACGTACCTAAAACATATTGAAATTCACGATAGCCTTTGGTGATTTGATCTGGCTCCAAATGCCATAAACCAAACTCACGAATGCCTGGTGAATCAATCAAATTACCGCCTTGTGGCAAATGATATAAACGAGAAGAAGTTGTGGTATGTTGGCCTAAGCCTGAAGTTTCACTAATACCACCTACTTGAGCATTTACTGTCGGAAAAATATAATTAATTAAACTGGACTTACCTACCCCTGATTGCCCCACAAAAATGGATGTTCCATCACTTAAAAGTGCGGTCAATTTTTCCATATTTTTTCCGGTTTCAGCAGAAATGATGATGGTCTGATAACCAATATCACGGTAAATCTGTAACTGGCTTTCCACTTCCTTCTCTTGCTCGGCATCCAGTAAATCGCCTTTATTCACCACAATGACAGGTTCAATCCCCGCATTTTCACACACCACTAAATAACGATCGATAATATTAAGTGAAAGTACCGGCACCACCGCAGAAACAATAATAATACGATCGATATTGGCCGCAATCGGTTTCAACCCATCATAATAATCTGGGCGAGCAATTTCATTTTGTCTTGGGTGAATGGCTTCAATCACCCCACTCACACCTTGGAGCTGTTCATTGCCCTGTCGCCAAATTACTTTGTCTCCAACTACGAGACTAGAAAGTGTACGACGTAAATTACAACGGAAAATTTCACCTTGTGCATTTTCTACATCTGCATGAACCGAATAACGCGTAACGACTACCCCATCTTGGCTTTCACCTAGCATATCATCTTGCCATTCCACTTCTTTCTTCTTGTGGCGATGCAAGGCTTTCGCGTTATTTGATTGAATTCGACGAGTTTGATTTTGCGTTAGTTTACGTTTGCTCATAAAGTGCGGTCGTTTTTTCCGATGTTTTTCGTTAAAATAAACGGGATTACAAAATGTTCATAGGATACCTTATATTATGCAATTAGATAAACAAAATCTGATTTGGATCGATTTAGAAATGACAGGATTAGATCCTGAAAAAGAACGAATTATTGAAATCGCAACCATCGTAACGGATAAAGATCTCAATATTTTAGCGGAAGGCCCTGTGATTGCCGTGCATCAAAGTGATGAATTATTAAACAAAATGTCAGAATGGTGCGTAAAAACCCATACAGCAAATGGCTTAGTTGACCGAGTCAAAGCGAGCAAACTTACTGAGCGTGCAGCTGAATTACAAACATTAGATTTTTTAAAACGTTGGGTACCGAAAGGTGCTTCACCGATTTGTGGCAACAGCATCGCACAAGATAAACGCTTTCTTTATAAATATATGCCTGATTTAGCCGATTATTTCCATTATCGTCATCTAGATGTCAGCACGTTAAAAGAATTAGCTGCTCGCTGGAAACCAGAAATTTTAGACGGGTTCAAAAAAGGCAATACTCATTTAGCCCTTGATGATATTCGAGAGTCAATAAAAGAGTTAGCTTACTACCGTGATCACTTTATTAATCTGGGTTGATGAAAACTTAGGCAAACTCAATCATTTGCGAAATCTGCGCTTGCGTTGAATAAATTTTTTCGTATAATGTTGCCTCATTCACCAATGTGAAATGCGGGAATAGCTCAGTTGGTAGAGCACGACCTTGCCAAGGTCGGGGTCGCGAGTTCGAGCCTCGTTTCCCGCTCCAAATTTTCACATGAATGCCCTGCGGGAATAGCTCAGTTGGTAGAGCACGACCTTGCCAAGGTCGGGGTCGCGAGTTCGAGCCTCGTTTCCCGCTCCAAATTCTCAATCCGTTGCTGAAAAGCAGCGGATTTTTTTATTGTATTTTCCCTACATATTCCCTTCAAAATACGATAAAATTCCACAGAAACTTTAACCTAAAAAATCACTCTAAGAATGACCGAATTAACCCAATACATTCCTGATGAAGGCACGATGCTCCGTTTTGGTAAAAAACTCGCAGAAGTGCTTGTAAAACAACCGAAAGATAACGCCATTGTGCTTTATTTTAATGGCGATCTTGGTGCTGGGAAAACCACCCTGACTCGCGGAATAGTGCAAGGTTTAGGCTACCAAGGCAATGTCAAAAGCCCTACTTATACGTTAGTGGAAGAATATAGCATTGCAGAGAAAATGATTTATCACTTTGATTTATATCGCCTTGCCGATCCTGAAGAATTAGAATTTATGGGCATTCGTGATTATTTCAGCCAAAATTGTATCTGCTTAATCGAATGGGCAGAAAAAGGTGAGGGCATCTTGCCTGAGGCTGATTTATTGGTGAATATTGATTATTACGACGATGCTCGCAACATTACACTAATTGCTCAAAACTCAGTGGGCGAGCATATTTTGACACAACTATAAAATTGATTTACATGAAAGCAAAATTTTCGTTTCTTTTTGGAATATTTTCTCTAATTTCTACTACCGTATTTGCCGCGCCACAATGGACAATTGCCATTGATCCTGGTCATGGCGGTAAAGATCCTGGTGCTATCGGAAAAAATTTAGGCATTTATGAAAAGAATGTCACCCTTTCTATCGCGCGAGAATTAAAAGCCTTATTAGATAAAGATCCTAATTTCAAAGGTGTTTTAACACGCAGTAGCGATTACTACATTTCTGTACCAGAACGTTCTGAAATTGCACGTAAATATAAAGCAAATTTTCTCGTATCTATCCATGCGGACTCCTCTCTTAATTCAGACCAACGTGGCGCATCAGTTTGGGTACTATCCAATCGCCGAGCCAATGATGAAATGGGACAATGGTTAGAAGACGATGAAAAACGCTCTGAGCTTTTAGGTGGTGCAGGAAAAGTACTTTCCAATAACAATGACAAATATTTAGATCAAACCGTACTCGATCTGCAATTTGGTCACAGCCAACGCACAGGTTATGAACTCGGGAATAGTATTTTACGTCGCTTTGCTCGCGTGACTTCATTAAGTCGTAGCACCCCACAACATGCGAGCCTTGGTGTATTGCGTTCACCCGATATTCCTTCTGTTCTGGTGGAAACAGGTTTCCTTTCCAATATGGAAGAAGAACAAAAACTGAATACCATTGCTTATCGTCGTCGTATTGCTTATATGATTTATGAAGGCTTAGTCGCTTATCGCAATGGTAATTTAAAAGCGATTGCTGTTCCACCTAGTGATGAGCAAGATAGCAAACCTACAAAATCAAACGACAAAAATAATGAAAAATCTGACCGCACTTCCGATGTGAAAGACAGTGGTATTCGCCATAAAGTGAAATCAGGCGAAAGCATTGGTAGCCTAGCAAATAAATATGATGTCAAAGTCAGTGAAATCATTGAGTTAAATAAACTGAAACGCAAAGAACTTTGGTTAAATGAAACCATTAAAATTCCTGATAATGGCAAAGGCAAAAAAGCGGAAGAACCAACTAAAAAAGAAGAGAAAAACACCGAAAAATCAGACCGCATTTCTAACGTTAAAGACAGCGGCGTCCGTCATAAAGTGAAACCAGGTGAAAGCATTGGTAGCCTGGCGAACAAATATGATGTAAAAGTCAGTGAAATTATTGAGTTAAATAAACTGAAACGTAAAGAACTCTGGTTAAATGAAACCATTAAAATTCCTGATAACGGCAAAGGCAAAAAGGTAGAAGAAAAACCTAAAGCAGATGATAAAGCCAAAGCCGATAACAAAGGAAAAAGTAGCAAAATTGTTGAAGCAGAAAAAGCGGTTTCTAAAAAAGATCAAAAACAAGAAAAAACTGAGAATAAAAAAGAGCCTGAGAAAAAAGGTAATGATAAAAAAGACGCCTCTTCAAAAGGAAATGAAAAGAGAGATGATGGCAAAAAAGAAACCCCACTTTATCATACAGTGAAAGCTGATCAAACTCTCTATGCTATCTCTCGTGAATACAATGTACCTGTTAATCGTCTTTTAAAACTGAACCCAACATTGAAAAATGGCAAAGTCGTGACTGGGCAAAAAATCAAACTTAAAGAAAAATAAGGAATCCTATGGCAATCAAAATTCTTTCTCCACAGCTGGCTAATCAAATTGCCGCAGGTGAAGTGGTTGAACGCCCTGCTTCTGTGGTGAAAGAATTGGTGGAAAACAGCCTTGATGCTGGTGCCAATAAAATTCATATTGATATTGAAAACGGCGGCGCCAGTCTGATTCGTATTCGAGATAATGGCAGCGGTATCCCTAAAGAAGAATTAAGCCTTGCGCTGGCTCGACACGCAACCAGTAAAATTGCCGATCTTGATGATCTCGAAGCCATTTTAAGTTTAGGTTTCCGCGGTGAAGCCCTTGCTAGTATCAGCTCGGTTTCTCGTCTCACGCTTACCTCTCGAACTGCAGAGCAAAATGAAGCGTGGCAAGTCTATGCGCAAGGACGAGAGATGGAAACCACAATTAAACCTGCATCTCATCCAGTCGGTACGACAGTTGAAGTGGCGAATCTCTTTTTTAACACGCCTGCTCGTCGTAAATTCTTACGCACTGATAAAACAGAATTTGCTCATATTGATGAAGTCATTCGCCGTATTGCTTTAGCGAAATTTAATATCGCTTTTACGCTCACACATAACGGCAAAATTGTTCGACAATACCGCCCTGCGACGAATGAAGAACAACAACTAAAACGTGTTGCTGCTATTTGTGGCGATGATTTTGTTCAACATGCCTTACGCATTGATTGGAAACATGATGATCTGCATCTTTCCGGATGGGTTGCAACACCTGAATTTACCCGTTCTCAGAATGATTTAAGCTATTGCTATATCAATGGACGAATGGTGCGCGATAAAGTGATCACACACGCAATTCGCCAAGCTTATACAGAACATTTAAATACTGAGCAATACCCTGCTTTTGTGCTGTTTATCGACCTTAATCCACATGATGTCGATGTCAACGTACATCCAACAAAACATGAGGTGCGTTTCCATCAAGCTCGTTTAATTCATGATTTTATCTGTCAGGGCGTAACAAATGCGCTCAATGCTATCCCTCAAACTGAACTAGATTTAGTACCTACAATGAATGAAGCTAGAGAGCCTTCGGCTTCGTATCAAACCCACTATGAATCGAAACCCAATCGTGCGGCGGCTGGGCAAAATATTTTTGCCTCGAATTATCATCCGCCTCGTGAAAAACAATCAGAAAATCGACCGCACTTTTCAAACCGTAGTGAGTACGTTCCGTCATATGGTTATTGTGAACAACCTACAAAGACTGAACAACGCTTATATGGGGAATTAGTACGTTCTGCGGAAAATTCTCAACTTTTAACAACACCTGTCGTTGAACAACTCCTACAGACAAGTGAAATAGGCTATTTACGTGCATTGGCATTAATTGAAAATAAAGCATTGCTTTTACAACAAAATCAGCAGTTTTATTTGATGTCATTAGCTAAATTGCAAACCTTAAATTATGAATTAACCTTACAACAAGGTGAAATTTCACAACAGCCGTTGCTCATTCCGATTATTTTTCGCTTAGATGAAAAACAATTTGAACAATGGCAAAAACAAAAAGCCTATTTTCAACAAAGTGGTTTTGAATTCATTGAGAATGAAGCCCAGCTACGCCTTACATTAAACAAAGTACCCGCTATTTTACGTACACAAAATTTACAAAAATGTGTGGTGGGTCTGCTTGCTGAACATCTAGAAAATATGCCTGATTTCCTGACCGCACTTTGTCAGACGCTAGAGATGAAACCAATTCAAGTATTAGCGGATGCGGTCAGCTTATTAAGTGAAACGGAACGCTTACTGAATAAAAATCATCAAGAAAAATTTAATACATTACTGAAACCGATTAACTGGCAGCCTTTTTTAAGCGATTTGTAATATGACACAAAAAACTGACTCCAAACCAACCGCACTTTTTCTGATGGGACCGACTGCCTCAGGAAAAACGGATCTTGCCATTCAATTACGTCAAAGCCTGCCCGTAGAAGTGATCAGTGTTGATTCTGCATTAATTTATAAAGGCATGGATATTGGTACGGCAAAACCTTCTAAAGAGGAACTAGCCCTTGCCCCCCACCGATTAATCGATATTTTAGATCCCGCTGAAAGTTATTCCGCGATGAATTTTCGTGATGATGCGCTCAGAGAAATGACTGATATTACCGCGCAAGGTAAAATTCCGCTTTTGGTTGGCGGCACTATGTTGTATTACAAAGCATTGATTGAAGGACTTTCCCCCCTTCCATCTGCTGATGAAAAATTACGGTTAGAAATTGAAGAAAAAGCGCAAAAATTTGGCTGGCCAGTGCTTCATCAAGAATTACAAAAAATTGATCCTGTTTCAGCAGATCGTATCAATCCAAATGATTCACAGCGCATTAATCGTGCATTAGAAGTATTCTATTTAACGGGTAAATCATTAACGGAATTAACCGAACAAAAAGGCGAAGAATTGCCTTATCAATTTTTACAATTCGCTATTGCACCAGAAGATCGCGTTGTGTTACATCAACGTATCGAACAACGTTTCCATAAAATGATCGAATTAGGTTTCCAAGAAGAGGTTGAAAAACTCTATCAACGAGAAGATCTCCATCCTGATTTGCCTTCTATCCGCTGTGTGGGCTATCGCCAAATGTGGGAATATTTACGTGGTGACTATGCTCATGAAGAAATGGTCTTCCGCGGTATTTGTGCAACTCGACAATTAGCAAAACGACAAATCACCTGGCTACGCGGCTGGAAAACACCATTAAATTGGCTAGATAGTCTGCAACCGCAACAAGCCAAAGAAATCGTATTACGCAAGATTGACGAACATTTTAAGGGGTAAATTATGGCACTTTCACTTCCGCTTTCGACTGAAAAACTCATTCAACTTGGCGAAGTGCTTTGCCAACATTTCCCTGAAATGAATCTTGATGAAATAACCCAACAAATCGAGCTAGACGCAACAGATTTCACGACACCAATCGGACAAATAAACTATGCCATCAGTCTGTCTGATTTCTTGGAAAAAGTCTTAAAAAAACACCCGCACTTTTTAGCTCAATGGTGGCAAACTCCTCCTCAATTTTCAGATTGTCAACATTATGCTAACCGTTTAACAGAACAACTCGCCCCCATCCAAAACGAAGAACAGCTTTACAAAACGCTACGAGATTTCCGAAATCAAGAAATGGCGAAACTAAGTTTCTGTCAAAGCTTGAATCTTGCCACCGTAGAAGAAATTTTTATTCGTCTTTCTCAACTTGCTGAAAGCCTTATCATTGGTGCGAGAGATTGGCTATATAAACAAGCTTGCGAAGAAATGGGCACGCCTTGTGATGAAAATGGCAATCCTCAGCAACTCTATATTCTTGGTATGGGAAAATTAGGTGGTTTTGAGCTAAATTTCTCCTCTGATATTGATTTAATTTTTACCTATCCTTCACAAGGCGAAACCGTTGGGGTAAGACGAGCCGTTGATAACGCCAAATTTTTTACCCGTTTAGGACAGCGTCTAATTAATGCGTTGGATCAATTTACGCCAGATGGCTTTGTCTATCGTACAGATATGCGCCTTCGCCCTTTTGGTGACAGCGGCGCACTTGCCTTAAGTTTTTCTGCTATGGAACAGTATTACCAAGATCAAGGGCGAGACTGGGAACGCTATGCCATGCTCAAAGGGCGTATTTTAGGAGCCGATGAGCAAGATCCCAATGTAAAAACCTTGAAGCAATTACTTCGCCCCTTTGTGTATCGACGCTATATTGATTTTAGTGTGATTCAAGCTTTACGTGAAATGAAAGGTAAAATTGAGCGTGAAGTGCGTCGTCGTGGCTTAAAAGACAATATTAAACTAGGCGCAGGCGGGATTCGAGAAATCGAATTTATTGTGCAAGTTTTTCAACTGATTCGTGGTGGACGTGAGATTAAGCTCCAACAACATGAATTGCTTAAACTTCTCACTGAAATACGCGATCTCGGTTTAATTATGCCTCAGCAATATCATGAATTAAGAGAAGCCTATATCTTCCTCCGTCGTACAGAAAACGTGCTACAAGCCATTGATGATCAACAAACGCAACTACTTCCAACAGATGAAGAAAATCGTCTTAGATTAATGGTTGCTTGTCGAGAATATACTTATTTAGATAAAAACAATCAAGCTACGATAAAATCTTATCCAATTGAAAACTGGGATGATTTCTATCAAATACTACAAGCACACCAACAAAAAGTGCGGTCAGTTTTTGATACATTAATTGGTGAAGAAAAAGATGAACGTACCGATGACAGTAATCAGTGGATTGATTTTTTAGAAAGTGATCTCGACGATATTGAACAAATGCTGATTGATAATCACATTGATAATGACGCAATTTCCGATATCTTAGATAAACTTATTCAATTCAAAGAGGGGTTTGCGCGACGTGTTATTGGCTCTCGTGGTCGAGAAGTTTTAGCTCACTTATTGCCAAATATCTTCACTCTAATATTTGAACAGAAAAATTACCGCACTTTATTGCCACGCATCCTCAATATTGTGGATAAAATTGCGAGTAGAACGACGTATTTGGAATTGCTCTTAGAAAATCCTCAAGCCATTGAGCAACTTATTGAACTATGTGCGCAATCCCAGATGATTGCTGAACAAGTGGCTCGCTATCCTATTCTACTCGATGAATTATTAAATACTGAAGCGCTACGTAATCCATTGCCTTTCACGCAGTACCCTGATGAATTAAAGCAATATATGCTGCGATTACCGCAAGACGATGAAGAGCAATTTATTGACGGTTTACGCCAATTCAAACAGTCTATTTTATTACGCGTTGCAGCCGCAGATATTCTTGGCGTATTGCCTGTTATGAAAGTGAGTGATCATCTCACTTATCTGGCTGAAGCAATTATTGATGCCGTTGTCAATTTTTCTTGGCAACAAGTCAGTCAACGATTTGGGGTCCCCGAACATCTTGTAGATAAAACTGAAAAAGGCTTTTTAGTCATTGGCTACGGTAAATTAGGCGGAATTGAACTCGGGTATAAATCTGATTTGGATTTAGTCTTTTTATACCAAGCTGTTGAAGGCCAAACTATTGGTGGGAAAAAATCCATTGATAGTAACCAATTCTATTTAAGATTGGCTCAAAAAATTGTCAGCATTTTTAGTATGAACACCAGTGCAGGCATACTTTACGATGTTGATATGCGATTACGTCCTTCAGGCGATGCTGGCTTATTAGGCTGCTCACTTCAAGCATTTGAAAACTATCAACTCAATGAAGCTTGGACATGGGAGAAACAAGCACTTGTCCGTAGCCGCGCCATCTTTGGAGAAACTGAATTAAAATCAGAATTTGAGAAAATTCGCTGTAATGTGCTTTCTGCTCAAAGAGATATTAATCAGCTAAAAATTGAAGTAAGAGAAATGCGTGAAAAAATGTACGAACATTTATCTCACATAAAAGAAGGCTTTTTTAATATCAAAACAGATCGTGGTGGCATTACCGATATTGAATTTATCGCCCAGTATCTGATGCTTGCGAATGCGCCAGCTAATCCAATATTAACTAAATGGTCTGATAACGTCCGTATCTTTGATTCAATGGCAGAATATCACATTATTTCCCTAACAGAATGTGAAAAGCTCAAATCCTGCTATGTGACACTACGTAATAAAATTCATCATCTGAACTTATTAGGAAATCCTGTTATTGTTGATGATTCGGAGTTTGCAGAAGAAAGTGAGTTTGTTTGTTCTTTCTGGAATAAGCTATTTTCTTAAAAGATTAAAGGAGTCTATCTCCAGATATTTGGGATAAACTCCTTTTTATATATTCTCTACGTAAAAACAGCCTAACTTTCTACCGCACTTATATTGTCAAAGTAATCTTTAACAAAAATCCATAAACAAAAACCCCAAGCACTTTAGCTCGGGGTTCTACATTCAGTACCTGGCGGTGTCCTACTCTCACATGGGGATGCCCCACACTACCATCGGCGCATCGGCGTTTCACTTCTGAGTTCGGTATGGGGTCAGGTGGGACCACCGCTCTATCGCCGCCAGGATTATTCCTTTAATAACTTCTTCTCTCTCTTTCTGTTCCACTATCTCTAGTGCTCACAACCAAACAAGCTGATTTAACTTCAAAACTTTCTCTTTATTCTCTGAGTTTCGTCTTCACAACACCCAAAACCCTTGAGCGTTGTATAGTTAAGCCTCTCGGGCAATTAGTATCTGTTAGCTCAACGGCTCGCACCGCTTACACATTAGACCTATCTACGTCTTAGTCTTAAACAACCCTTACTGTCTTAAAGACAGGGAGAACTCATCTCTTGGCAAGTTTCGTGCTTAGATGCTTTCAGCACTTATCTCTTCCGCACTTAGCTACCCGGCAATGCGTCTGGCGACACAACCGGAACACCAGTGGTGCGTCCACTCCGGTCC
>NZ_QEPT01000002.1 GCF_003252755.1 Haemophilus parainfluenzae
GGACCGGAGTGGACGCACCACTGGTGTTCCGGTTGTGTCGCCAGACGCATTGCCGGGTAGCTAAGTGCGGAAGAGATAAGTGCTGAAAGCATCTAAGCACGAAACTTGCCAAGAGATGAGTTCTCCCAGATTTAAAATCTGTAAGGGTTGTTTAAGACTAAGACGTAGATAGGTCTGGTGTGTAAGCGGTGCGAGCCGTTGAGCTAACAGATACTAATTGCCCGAGAGGCTTAACTATACAACGCTCAAGGGTTTTGGGTGTTGTAGTGATAAAAAGACGAAACTCAGAGAATAAAGAGAAAGTTTTGAAGTAAATCAGCTTGTTTGGTTGTGAGCACTAGAGATAGTGAGAGCAGAAAGAGATAGAAGAAGTTATTAAAGGAATAATCCTGGCGGCGATAGAGCGGTGGTCCCACCTGACCCCATACCGAACTCAGAAGTGAAACGCCGATGCGCCGATGGTAGTGTGGGGCTTCCCCATGTGAGAGTAGGACACCGCCAGGTACTGAATGTGAACCCCGAGCTGAAGAGCTTGGGGTTTTTGTTTTTAGATTTGATTTTAATAAAGTAAAAGTGCGGTCAAAATCAGAATAGTTTTAGTAAAGATGTTTAAATCTTTTAATGAGAAAATAGAGGTGGAATGGTACAATCACCAAAATTTTTTATAGGATAAATAACACAAATGGCTCGTAAAAAGAAAACTCGTAAAATTAGCGATATTATGCCAATTCGTAAATCAGATAAGAAGCCTGAAGCACCGAAGCTATCAGGTAAAAAATTAACACGTTATGAATTAGACGCTAAAGCAAGAGAAGATAAGAAAAAACGTAAACATAAAGGTTTAGCATCTGGTTCTCGTCATAGTAATGCTGAGCAAAATAAACATAATCAAGTCGTTGAACAAAAAGATCCGCGTATTGGTAGCCGTAAAAAGGTTCCACTGATTGTTGAATTTGTGAATAAGCCTGAGAAAGGGATGACAATTCCAGCAGTAAAAGAACCGAAAAAACTTGCGCCTGAAGTTGAGTTAGAGCGTTTAGAAAATAATGAAATTCTAAATGAATTATTGGATGCCTTAGATGAAGGCAAAACGATTAGTAAAGCTGATCAACAATTTGTGGATGAATGCTTAGATCGTATTGCTCAATTAATGGAAGAATTAGGTATTCAAGATGAAGATGAGACAGAGGATGATCTCTATCGAACCTTCGAGAAAATTGATATCAACCAATTCAGATAATTGTCATGTGGTCGATTATTTTAAGTATTATTGCTTTGGGAATTATTGCTGGCGTATCATTTTATGCTTTCAAATTACTTAGGAAGTTATACCATCAAAACACTCTCATTAAACAGGCTAAAATAGCGCGTACAAAACGCCTAAAAGAGAGTATGGTAATTATCGCTAAAGCGATGCAAAATGGAGATTGTAACCATTCAGAAGGGGTAATTCGTTTATCAATGCTTTTACTCCCTTTTGGACAATCTTTGCAGCCATATCAAGCGATGTATGCACTTTATAATATTGTGAAAGAAATGCCTACGCATGAAGCTCGGAAAGCATTGTTAAAAAAAGAAAGAATGAAACTCGATCTTGAGCGAGAAAGTGCAGAAGCAAAATTTGAAGAAGAAATTATGTTGGAGTTACGTCAGTTTTTAAATGACGTAGAGAAATTTGGGGAAGCTTAATGTCTGAAATTATTTGGGATCTTGCGTTAATTCAAAAATATAACCAATCAGGACCTCGTTATACATCTTATCCGACTGCATTAGAATTTAATGAAAGTTACACAAACGAAGATTTTATTGCAGCGGCTAATCGTTATCCGGAAAGACCACTTTCCCTTTACGTACACATTCCGTTTTGTCACAAACTTTGCTATTTCTGTGGCTGTAATAAGGTAATTACTCGTCATCAACATAAGGCGGATATTTATCTTGATTACCTTGAAAAAGAAATCAAAGCGCGTTCAGAATTATTCAAAAATCGTGTTGCGACTCAAGTGCATTGGGGTGGCGGTACACCGACTTATTTGACAGAAGAACAATCTGCTCGTTTAATGAAGATGCTTAAAGATCATTTTACGATTGCGGATAATGCAGAAGTCAGTATTGAGATGGACCCACGCGAAATTGAGCTCGACATGCTTGATCATTTACGCAATATTGGTTTTAACCGAATTAGCATGGGTGTACAAGATTTCAATAAAGCGGTTCAAAAAGCGGTAAACCGTGAACAAGATGAAGAGTTTGTGAATGCATTACTTGTTCGTGCTCGTGAGTTAGGTTTCCAATCGACTAACCTTGATTTAATTTATGGATTGCCACTTCAAAATGTGGAAAGCTTTATGTTTACATTACATAAAGTGATTGAATTAAATCCAGATCGTTTAAGTATCTTTAACTATGCTCATTTACCAAGTCGATTTGCGGGACAAGCAAAAATTAAAGAAGATCAATTACCGCCACCGGAAACTAAATTAGAGATCTTACAGAAAACGATCGAAACCTTAGGTAATGCAGGCTATAAGTTTATCGGTATGGATCATTTTGCTAAACCCGATGATGAATTAGCGATTGCTCAAGAGAAAGGTGTTCTACATCGAAATTTCCAAGGCTATACCACGCAAGAAGAATGTGATTTGCTTGGTTTAGGTGTATCAGCCATTAGTTTATTGGGGGATACATATGCTCAAAACCAAAAAGAATTAAAACATTATTACCATGATGTGGAAAATTCAGGAATCGCATTACATAAAGGTTTAGCGATGACAGAAGAGGATTGCTTACGCCGTGATGTGATTAAGCAGTTGATTTGTAACTTTAAGCTTGATTTTGCACCAATTGAAAAACAATATAATATTGATTTCAAAAAGCACTTTGCTGAAGATTTACAGTTATTACAACCATTACTTGAAGATGGATTAATTTCTGAAACGGAAACAGGCTTACAAGTTTCGCCTAAAGGTCGCTTATTAATCCGTAATATTTGTTTATGCTTTGATACCTATTCAAGAGCTGCGGCAAAACGACAACAATTCTCTCGAATTATTTAGTCATACAAAAACGGTCAAGACCTATATCTTGACCGTTTTTCTTTCAATCTATTTATTTCGCGATGCTTTCTAGTGCCCATAACTCACTAAGATTTTCTCTGCGGCGAATTAAATGAGCCTTGTCCCCATCTACTAACACTTCTGCTGTACGTGGACGAGAATTATAGTTTGAAGACATACTTGCACCATAGGCGCCGGCAGAGCGTTGAGCAATATAATCCCCTTCAGCAATGGCGAGCTCGCGCTGTTTACCTAAGAAATCAGAGGTTTCACATACTGGGCCAACAACATCATAAATGGCTTTTTCACGCTCTAAAGTGCGGTCAATTTCAATTATATTCATATAAGCCTCATAGAGTGCAGGGCGAATCATATCGTTCATGCCAGTATCGGTAATCGCGAAGTTACGGCTTTCATTACTTTTTAAGTATTGAACTTTCGCCACTAAAATCCCTGCATTCGCCGCGATCGCTCGACCTGGTTCTAAAATAATTTCGAGATCTTTATAATTTTTTAATTTATTCAGTAACGCAGCAGCATAATCACTTGGATGAGGTGGTGTTTCATCAGTATAAGTTACGCCTAAACCGCCACCGAGATCTAAGTGTTTTAACGTGATGCCATCTTCTTTTAATTGTTCCATTAAACGAATGAGGCGATCCGTTGCATCTAAGAAGGGTTGTAATTCAGTCAGCTGAGAGCCAATATGGCAATCCATACCCGTAATTTTCACATGAGGTAAGGTTGCTGCTAATTTATATACCTCACGTGCTTCATCTACACTCACACCAAATTTATTTTCCTTTAACCCCGTAGAAATGTAAGGATGAGTATGCGCATCGACATCGGGGTTTACACGTAAAGAAATAGGCGCAATTTTTCCCATTTCACCCGCAATTTGGTTGATGTGATGTAATTCCGCAACAGATTCCACATTAAAACAACGAATACCTACTTCTAATGCTCGCATAATTTCTGCGCGAGATTTTGCCACGCCAGAAAAGACAACTTTTGATGCTTCTCCGTCTGCTGCTAATACGCGTTCTAATTCGCCTTGCGAAACGATATCAAAACCAGAGCCTAATTTTGCCATGACATTCAATATTCCAATATTAGAATTGGCTTTAACGGCATAACAAATTAAGTGTGGATGCTTTCCTAAAGCGGAATCAAAGGCATGCCAATGGCGTTCAAGTGTGGCACGAGAATAAATATAAAGTGGTGTGCCGAATTCTTCAGCGAGTTGTTTGACGGGCAAATCTTCAACATAAAGTTGCTCGTTTTTATATTGGAAAAAATCCATGACGAATCCTTTGAGTGCGGTCAGTTTTTATTGTGTTTTTTGTGTATTTTGAGGTTGTTCTTTTTCAGGGAAATATAATGGCCCTTTTACACCGCAACCTGTCGCTAAAGTACAGAATGCACTGAGTAATAAAATAGAAAGTAATTTTTTCATTTTTCAATCTCTCTAATAAGTAAAATCTGCCTTTGCCAACGAGGCGAAAGGCTTTATAATTCACGGCATTCTATCAGATTTAATCGGAAAATTTTATGAATGTTGCAGAATTTCACCAAAATATTGAACAGGTTTGGCAAAAAATTGAAGAAACGTTAGAGAATCAAGATTGTGATGTGGATTGCGAAACGCAAGGGTCGGTATTTACAATCACATTTGATGATCGCTCACAAATCGTCATTAATAAGCAAGAACCGCTTCTTGAGCTTTGGCTTGCGAGTCGCCTGGGTGGATTTCATTTTGCCTATAAAAACAATGATTGGGTGGCAAATGATGGTAAACGCTTTTGGGATTCTTTAACTGAGGCAGTTGCTGCTCACGGAGAAACGGTAACATTCTAATGGCCGAACTCGCGGAACATGCCCCGCAAAAAACAGACTTAAAAACGACCGCACTTAATACGTTGCGGTCTGTTTTTGGTTACCAATCTTTCCGCAAAGGGCAGGAAGAAGTGATTCATGCTGCGTTAAGCGGTCAGGATGCCTTAGTGGTGATGGCCACAGGAAATGGTAAATCCTTGTGTTATCAAATTCCAGCACTTTGTTTTCCAGGTCTCACATTAGTGATTTCGCCTTTGATTTCGTTAATGAAAGATCAGGTGGATCAACTCCAAGCAAACGGCATTGAAGCCGATTTTCTAAACTCTAGTCAGACGCCAGAACAACAACAGCAAGTTGCAAATAAGCTCATTTCAGGTCAATTAAAATTGTTGTATGTTTCGCCTGAAAAAGTGATGACAAACAGCTTTTTTCAGCTGATTTCTTATGCTCAAATTTCCTTTATCGCCATTGATGAAGCACACTGTATTTCGCAATGGGGGCATGATTTTCGTCCTGAATATACCCAACTTGGTGGCTTAAAAGCGGCGTTTCCAAATGCGCCAATTATGGCATTAACGGCAACAGCGGATTACGCGACGAGACAGGATATTCTCACTCATCTTAAATTAGATAATCCTCATAAATACATTGGCAGTTTTGACCGTCCGAATATTCGTTATACGTTGGAAGAAAAGTTTAAGCCGATGGAACAGCTTACGCGTTTTGTCTTGGTTCAAAAAGGAAAAAGCGGCATTGTGTATTGCAATAGCCGTTCGAAAGTGGAACGTATAGCAGAAACTTTACGAAATAAAGGCGTCTCGGCTGCAGCGTATCATGCGGGAATGGAAACTGCACTACGTGAACGCGTTCAGCAAGATTTCCAACGAGATAATGTTCAAGTTGTGGTTGCGACGATTGCGTTTGGCATGGGGATTAATAAATCCAATGTGCGTTTTGTCGCCCATTTTGATTTGCCGAGAAGCATTGAATCATATTACCAAGAGACCGGTCGTGCGGGGCGAGATGATTTACCTGCGGAAGCGGTACTTTTCTACGAACCGGCTGATTATGCTTGGTTACAGAAAATTCTGCTTGAAAAACCAGAGACGCCGCAACGTCAAATTGAGCAATATAAATTGGAAGCCATTGGTGAATTTGCTGAAAGTCAGACTTGTCGTCGTTTAGTGTTACTTAATTATTTTGGTGAATATCGTCAAACGCCTTGTCAAAACTGCGATATTTGTCTTGACCCGCCAAAGAAATATGATGGCTTAATTGATGCGCAAAAAGTGATGTCGACGATTTATCGTGTGGGTCAATGTTTCGGTGTGCAATATGTGATTGCGGTATTGCGAGGGATGCATAATCAAAAAATTGTAGAACGCCAACATGATAAGTTAAGTGTTTATGGCATTGGTAAAGATAAAAGCAAAGAACATTGGCAATCTGTGATTCGACAACTGATTCATCTTGGTTTTATTCAACAAGTGATCGGTGAGTTTAATAGTGCAACGCTTCAGCTCACAGAAAGCGCTCGCCCTGTTTTAAAAGGCGAAGTGCCGCTTGAATTGGCGATGCCGCGCATTTCATCCATTAATAAAATTGTGCATACGTCTCATAAAAATACGGTGGCAAATTACGATAAAGATCTGTTTGCTCGTTTGCGTTTCTTAAGGAAGCAACTTGCGGATAAAGAAAATATTCCACCGTATATTGTCTTTAACGATGCGACGTTGCAGGAAATGGCGCAATATATGCCAACAAGTAATATTGAAATGCTACAAATTAATGGGGTGGGGGCGATCAAATTGGAACGCTTTGGGCAGCCGTTTATGGCATTGATTCGAGAGCACAAAGCGATTTTAGAAAAGGCTGAAAAAGAATAAGTGCGGTCAAAAAACAAAGAATTTTTCGACCGTACTTTTTTTTTCTAGCTTGCACTTACATCTTGTTCATCGCGTAATTGACGGTCAAACACTTGTGCACAATCATCGGTACCCGAACCATACCAAGTGGTATCACGTAATGCTACTTCACCTTTGCGATATTTTTCCACTTCGCTTTTCTTCACCAAATAGCCCGTTACACGAATCAAATCGGTGTTTTTAAGGTAAGTGGTGATATAGCGGTAACCTTGTGTAAATGAACCATCGATAATATCGACAACAGCATCTAAATGATCCACATAGGTTTGGTCAAAGGCAAACAAATCACCGGTACCTGATGGGAAGTACTTATGGAATGGTGCTGATTGTTTTAAATGAGCTAATAATGTTGGTTCTTCACCTACACGAATGCGATGTGCTGGTGCATTACGTTTATCTTCTTCATGATTGCTAGCGCCTACTTGAGCATGTAATAAATAACGGTTGCCAGTGCGTTCAGCATACACGCCGTCATGGTTATCCGTGACTTCTTTTAATTTATCCATAATCAAGGTCGCAATTTCGTCACCGCGTTGGCTTTTACCAAAGGTTTCGTTTAATCCTTCTTGTTGCAATAAATGATTTGCCGCATCTGCGAGACCAACAATGGCAAACATTCCCGTAAAATTGGTCCGTTTGATAAAACCTTCTTTTTCGAGGAATGAGGTATTGAAGAAGTTGCTTTCTTCTACTACAAATTTATGGCGTTTATCCATGGTGGAAAGTGCACATTTTGCGACACGAGGTAAAAGCTCATTGACCATTTCATCCACGGTTTTACAGGCACGTGCAATGGTACCCAAACGTAGTCTGGTGAGGGTATAAGCGCCACCACACTCAGGAAGCGCGTTGTAGCAGCTTGCAATACCATATTGTTCGCCTAAATCAGAAATATAGTAAGCATCATTGGCAAACGACGGTTTAGAAACCAATAAGCAAGCTTTTGCCGCTAATTCTGCAAATTCACGACTTGTTTTGCTCTTATCGTAACGAATGGTCATATTGGGTGTTGGTGCTTCCAACTCAATCACCGCTTTTAAAATCAAACGCCCCGCTTTGGTGTCATAAGGTCCAATATTGGCATGACAGAATGAATCCGGCACAGTTTTATCCACATGATTTAAGAAGCGTTTAATTTTGATGTAGTCTTGTTTTTCATCGGTAATAAACGGATCAAGTAGCATGTCTAAACGCCCAATGTAAACTGGGAATGTGGTAATGGAGGGCACATGGGAATATAAAATCAATAAGCCATCTAATACTTCATCAAGATCTTTTGGTGGCGGCAATTCAAGGAATTCACAGCCTTTTTTAATATACACATTGTAATCCGGCAAAATATAGCGAGGGCGATAAATCGCATAGCCTTCATTTAAATCACAGATCATTTGATTCTGAAGGAATTGCCATTCTTCATCTGTGTAGCCTAATAATTCACGAGGATCAAATAATCGCTCGGCAATATTGCCTAAACACATGAGTTTTTGTTGATAGGTGAGTGTATTGGATTTTACGGTATCCAAAATATCTTGAAGAGATGCAAGCATAATAATGTCCTGATTAAAAAGGGTAGCTTATTTTAAGTCAGCGAATGAGTGATGACAATTTTGACAATGTGATCTGCATCACATTTATGATATTTATCAGTCAATTCGGTTATATCATATGACGTTAAAATGTTTGGGTTTTATTGGGTTTCCCATTATGATGTCGGCGTTAAACATAAACAGGAATAATATGAAAAAAGCACGGGTGATTCCTCACACTAGTTGGGCAGCCAAATCGCTATGGTCAGTCGAAGGTAAAACGATGTCGATGCTCTTATTTGCATTGGCAATTCTGGGCATTGGAGATGGCTTGATTGTGCTTGCTAATTTGGGGTCTTCACCTTGGACCGTGCTTTCTCAAGGTGTGGCATTACAAGCTAAGGTGAGTATCGGTTGGTCATCATTTTGGATTAGCTGTTTGGTGATGTTAGCCTGGATTCCCCTAAAATTAAGGCTTGGGCTTGGCACCATTCTGAATATTATTGTGATTGCCTTTTTCCTTGGCTTAACCACGAAAATTATGCCAGAACCAACCGCACTTTTTAACCGAATTTTATTCGGTGGAATTGGGCTTTTGCTTTATGGATTAGGAACGGCATTGTATTTAACCTGTCATCAAGGAGCAGGTCCGAGGGATGGTTTAATGGTGGGGCTTTGTCAACGCCTTCATTTAAAAGTAGGCATTGTGAGAACAAGCCTTGAAGTGTCGGTTTGTGTGCTAGGTTATCTCCTCGGCGGCACAGTTGGAATAGGTACCGTTGTTTTTGCCGCCGCAATAGGTTGGATTGTGCAGTTGTGCTTAAACTCAATTGCTCGCTTGCCACATCTTCCGCACGAAGGGGATAATCTCCACTAAGGCATCATCAATCGAAATTAAGCCTAAATTCATTTCGTCTTTCCCTTTTGGCGGGCAGAAAGCAAGATGTTTATCTGCATCATTAATCGGCTTCCAACGACGAGGCTGAGATGAGCGACTGTTTGGATAGAATCCAATTGTAGGTACATTAAATGCACTGCTTAAATGCAATGGTCCAGTGGAACCCGCAATGAATAAATCTGCACAAGCCAGAGAGTGTGCAAAATCCACTAACCCTTTATTCTTATCGTAAACAATCACATTTTGGCTATCGATTTTTGCTGCTAACTCATGGGCTTTTTCACTTTCACCTGGTCCTGCCGTTAAGATAATCTGACAATCAAATTCGCTTAACAAGCCTTGTATTAATTGAGCATATTGTGACAATGAGAGACTTGTTGCTGAACCACCTGTTCCGCTATGCACAAACACCCATTTTTTGTCTCCCAATAAACCGAATTGTTCTTGAAGAAAAACACGTTGATTTTTAACCGCACTTTCAGGAAGTGAAAGGTAAGGTGGTTTGGGTTCCACAATCGGCATGTTATGTTTCTTTAAGAACGCCCGAGCCAAATCTTGATTGTATTCTGCTTCAGATTTTTCTGAACGTGAACGGCGTTGTGTTAAACGATGGTTATAAAGGATTTGCACCCATTTTGTTGCGGGTGCAAGACGATAAGGAATCCTACTTTTCCAGGCTAATTTACCGTTATGGGTATTGGAAAAGAAGCTAATCATGCCATCAAATTGCTGCTCTTTGATTTCTTTAACAAGACGATTGAAGTCCGCTTTATCGTTTTTAGCACTATCAATGATAACATTATCTAAATAGGGGCAAATTTGAGCCAATGGGGCTGTATAAGCTGGCACAAGTGCAGTCAGTTTTAGCGTAGAATTTGAGGCTTTTAACATCGCAAAAGCCGGAAATGCTTGAACAAAATCGCCCAGTTTATCGTTACGAATGACTAAAATTTTCATTATTCTGCCTTCTGGTGTGTTCGTATTGCAGCATAAAACACAATTGTTAAGAAAAAGTAAAAAATAGTACCTGAATTATGTACCAAGAAACCTTGGCTTAAGCCATAAATCATCACAGATAAAACATGGGCAACGCCTAACGTTGCAATCAGCTTGACTTCATCATTCGTGGTATTCAGCTTTTTCATAAAGGCACGTAGAGGAATAAATAAAACAGCAAGCAAAGCAAGTAATCCGACAATTCCTCGTTTGGATAGGTCGTCTAAATATTGATTATGAGCATGAGTAAATTGTCCAATATTACCCGTAGCAATTTTTTCTTTCGTTTCTTGCTTACGTTTTTCTGTTGCGCCTTGAATACCCCAACCAAATAACGGCTTTTCTTTCGCCATTGCAATCGCACTTTTCCACATTTCAAAACGAGCACCTAGAGAGGTGTTGCCATTATTTTTGTCTAGATAAAGTTGGATATCTTTTTGAGCAACATTAATTCGTTCCATGATACGGTTATTTGGCATTTGACTAATGCCAATGCCCTCGACCACAATAATTCCAAAGAAAGTCAGGAAAAAACGTTTTGAAAGAGAATGACGATAAATATAAAGGATAACAATAAGTAAGACGGGTAATGCAACCCATCCACCTCGAGCGGTGGAAAGCAAACTTCCTACGATGCCACATAAACCACTAATAACACTAAGAGTGGTTAACTTTATGTCTTTTTTCTGATGGGCATAGAGGGCAATTATTAGGCTAAATATACCTAATGACATAGAAATATCACCCCCTTGAATATGCATAATTCGAGGATTTTGCTCGGGGCGTAGATTCAAGATAAATTTATCATAAAGTGCTACGCAAAGGGAAATAATACTACCAAGCGGAATAGAGTAACTCAAAACGCAAGTTTTGATAGGGTATTTTAATAATAAAAGTAAAACAGGAACAAAGAAAATGACGCGGCTTGCAGTATCAAGATCGCGCATTTTCCCCCCATTAATACTGAGAGAAAGCACAAAGGTAACAAAATAAAAAAGGTAGCTATAAATTAAATATTTATCAACTTTTGATAAGTTTAAAAGCGGTTTCTTGATTAAAGCATAAACGCCATAACCTAAACCGATTAACATCAGTAGAGCAGGTGCAGCATTATATCCCCCCTTGACAATAAATATCGAAAGGAAGAAAAGCGTTACCGCGAAGTTTATTAGGGTTACTAACCAATTTTGTTTTGTTATTTGCATAGATTATGGTCGATATTTAGGTTATGTAAAATAAAAAACCGCACTAGAAAGTGCGGTCTTATTTTAGTCTATTTTTATGGATTATAAAACATCAACGCAGTTTAAGTCTTCGAAAGATTGCTCTAAGCGTTTAGACATTGATTCTTCCATTTTACGTAACCAAACACGTGGGTCGTAGTATTTTTTGTTTGGTGCATCAGGACCTTCAGGGTTACCTAATTGACCTTGAAGATAAGCTTCATTTGCTTTATAGAAGTTTAAGATACCATTCCATGCAGCCCATTGAGTATCAGTATCGATATTCATTTTGATTGCACCATAGCTAATTGCTTCGCGGATTTCTTCGCGGCTAGAACCTGAACCACCGTGGAAAACGAAGTTGATTGGTTTTGCTGGTAGATTGCGTTCTTTTGCAACGAACTCTTGTGATGCACCTAAAATAGATGGTTTTAATTTTACGTTACCTGGTTTGTAAACACCGTGTACGTTACCGAATGCAGCCGCAACGGTAAAGTTAGGGCTTACAGGGTTTAATTGATCGTAAACATAAAGCACATCAGATGGTTGGGTATATAAACGAGATTCATCTACATCTGAGTTATCCACGCCGTCTTCTTCACCACCGGTAATACCAATCTCGATTTCAAGAGTCATGCCTAATTTATCCATACGAGCAAGGTATTCACGGCAGATTGCCATGTTTTCTTCCATAGGCTCTTCAGATAAGTCAAGCATGTGAGAAGAGAATAATGGACGACCTGTTTCTGCAAAGTGTTTTTCACCCGCTTCAAGTAAGCCATCGATCCATGGAAGTAATTTTTTCGCAGCATGGTCGGTATGCAGAATAACTGGGACACCATATTCTTTGGCTAAAGTATGAACGTGTTTCGCACCTGCGATCGCACCTAAAACGTCTGGACGAGCACCGCTTGTTGGTTTGATACCTTTACCTGCGTAGAAAGCTGCACCACCGTTTGAGAATTGGATAATTACTGGTGCTTTCACACGAGCAGCGGTTTCTAATACCGCGTTTACGGAGTCAGAACCCACGCAGTTTACTGCTGGGATCGCGAAGTTGTTTGCTTTGGCATAAGCAAAGATTTTTTGTACATCCTCACCTGTTACTACGCCAGGTTTTACGATATCTAATAATTTAGCCATAGTTGTGTTTCCTTTTGTTTTGGAGGATTTATTCCTCCGTTTGAAGAGTCAATATTTATCCCCTCTATGAGCACAGAGGGGATAGAAAGCATTTAATTAACCGTTCGCACGTTTTTCAAGAATTTCTACTGCGGGTAATACTTTACCTTCAACGAATTCTAAGAATGCGCCACCACCGGTAGAGATGTAAGAGATTTTATCTGCAATACCGAATAAATCGATAGCTGCTAAAGTATCACCACCACCTGCGATAGAGAATGCATCGCTGTTTGCAATCGCGTGAGAAATGATTTCAGTCCCTTTACGGAAGTTAGGGAATTCAAACACGCCAACTGGACCATTCCATAAAACGGTTTTTGCATTTTTGATGATTTCAGCTAATTGTTCTGCAGATTTATCACCGATATCGAAGATAGATTCATCATCTTTCACTTCGGTTACTGATTTTTCTGTTGCAGGAGCAGTTTCAGAGAATTCAGTACCAACACGTACATCAACTGGAACTGGAATATCAGTGCTTGCGGCTAATTCTTTTGCTACAGGGATTAAATCTGCTTCATATAACGATTTACCCACATTGTGGCCAGCTGCCGCGATAAAAGTATTCGCAATACCACCACCCACGATAATTTGGTCAGCAATTTTTGAAAGAGAATTTAATACTTCTAATTTAGTGGAAACTTTTGAACCGCCTACGATCGCAACCATCGGACGAGCAGGTTCTTTTAATGCTTTACCTAATGCATCTAACTCAGCTGCAAGTAATGGACCTGCACAAGCAACTGGTGCAAATTCCGCTACGCCGTAAGTTGACGCTTGTGCACGGTGAGCTGTACCGAATGCATCCATTACGAAGACATCGCAAAGTGCGGCATATTTTTTACCTAATTCAGGATCGTTTTTCTTCTCACCTTTGTTTACACGTACGTTTTCTAAAACAACGATTTCGCCTTCTTTAACATCCACACCGTTTAAGTAGTCTTGTACTAAACGCACATTGAAACCTGCGTCTTTTAAGTAATCAACAACCGGTTGTAAAGAGTCTTCAGGTTTGAATTCACCTTCAGTTGGACGACCTAAGTGAGAGGTAACCATCACTTTTGCGCCTTTCTCTAAAGCCAGTTTTAACGTCGGGATAGTCGCACGAATACGCGCATCAGATGTCACTTTGCCATCTTTTACCGGTACGTTTAAGTCCGCGCGAATAAATACACGTTTACCTTTTAAATCTAAGTCGGTCATTTTGATTACTGACATAAGCTTTCCTCTTGGGTTAGTTAAAATTAAACTGGGATATTATACCTAGATCTTACTAGGTTGTAACGATGTAGATCAAATAAAAAAGCGAATTATGCTTATTTAGGGCAATCGATTACTTGCCATTGGCGGTCGTAGCAAATGAATAATTCATTATGGCTCGCGCCTAAATAAGCGTCTTTTAGTTGTGGATTATTCTGCTTCATCCATTGAAATAATTCTTTACGGCTTAATTGTTCGTTTGGCAAGGAGAGTGATTCAAATAATGCTTTCTCTTGTTTGAAATAAGCTTCCGCTGAATCAAATGCACAGCTGCCGTGTTTTTCCCATTCGCCTTGCAATAATTTTGCGCCTGGCGAGATTGAAAGATAAGGTTCGAGGGTCTCAACTGGAAGTGGTGCTAAATCACCTTTACAAAAACGGGGATGATCCGTAACAGAACGTGCATTCGCATTTTGTGGCCATAAGCCATGCACCACCCAGCCAAATTGATTTTTTGTACTACATTGATATTGCGCTGAATCAGGTAAATTATTGCCATATTGCGCACGTTGTTTTTCACAGAATGCAGGCGACCAAGATAAGGCCAACATATAGTAATCAACAGGGGCGTTTTTATTTTGTCCAATGGCATCATCGCGCATGATGACATCATAATTTCCAAAATCTTTGGTATTTTTGACCGCACTTTGGCTTTGTTGTTGTGTAGTTGTTGGGGCGGGGTTTGTGTCTTTTTTGTGTTCAGTGAAATATTGCCAAATACTAAATGCAGCAAGGGCAATAAGGGAAAGAGTAGAAACCTGTTTTTTCATAAAAATCCTGTTTAAATTTTGTCAATTTTGCTTTTGTCGGCTATAATTCGCCGCTTTCTCATATAAAGGAATGGTATGGCGTTACTGATCACAAACAAATGCACAAACTGCGATATGTGTCTCCCCGAATGCCCGAATGAAGCAATTTCAATCGGCGAGGAGATCTATGTGATCGATCCTGTACTTTGTACGGAATGTGTCGGTCATTATGACACGCCAACCTGCCAAAAAGTTTGCCCGATTACAAACTGCATCAAGCCAGATCCTGAGCATCAAGAAAGCGAAGAGCAGCTTTGGGAACGTTTTGTGATGATTCACCATTCGGATAAGTTGTAGAATTTACCTGATCTTTTTCTTTTCGTCCAATGACTATGAATAAAACGAAGTTAATTAAAATCGCCATCATTCTGATTTATTTGTTCAGCCCCATTGATATTTTGCCTGAAGCGGTGCTTGGTCCGTTAGGTTTAGTAGACGATGCGGCAGCCATTGCCTTATTAATTCGAATTTTATTGAAAAAATAAAAACTTGAATAAAATCAACCGCACTTTGTTTTTCTCATTCTTGCAAAATTCCGTCAATTTCTCTAAACTACGCGTCGGAAAATTTCTTTCCTCATCATTTCACTTTAAACGCTACCCGTGAGTAGCAAAAGGGACCTCAATCATGACAAACGTCAATCAATATGGCTGGAAAGCCTTGGTTGGATCAGCTGTCGGCTATGCGATGGATGGATTCGATCTTCTTATTCTTGGATTTATGCTTAGTGCCATTTCGGCAGATCTTAATTTAACCCCCGCACAGTCTGGCTCATTAGTCACTTGGACGCTTGTTGGCGCTGTGGTGGGCGGTATCGTATTTGGCGCATTAAGTGATCGTTACGGGCGTGTCCGTGTGCTGACTTGGACCATCGTACTCTTCGCCGTATTCACTGGTTTATGTGCAATCGCACAAGGCTACTGGGATTTATTAATTTATCGTACCATTGCAGGCATCGGTTTAGGCGGTGAATTTGGTATCGGTATGGCATTAGCCATTGAAGCTTGGCCAGCCAAACACCGCGCAAAAGCGGCTTCTTATGTGGCATTAGGTTGGCAATTCGGTGTGTTAGCCGCTGCATTACTCACACCGGTATTGCTTCCACATATCGGCTGGCGCGGCATGTTCGTTGTCGGTATCTTTCCAGCGTTTGTGGCTTGGTATTTACGTACCCGCTTACACGAACCTGAAATTTTCTCACGAAAACAGACCGCACTTTCTACCCAAAAAACATCCAAACTGGAATCTTTCAAACTCTTAATTAAAGACAAAGCAACCACAAAAGTGAGCCTTGGTGTGGTAGTGCTAACTTCCGTACAAAACTTCGGTTACTACGGCATTATGATTTGGATGCCAAACTTCTTATCTAAACAACTTGGCTTTAGTTTAACGAGATCAGGTTTATGGACGGCTGTTACCGTATGCGGCATGATGGCAGGGATTTGGATTTTTGGTCGTCTAGCCGATAGAATCGGACGTAAACCAAGTTTCTTATTATTCCAACTTGGTGCAGTGATCAGCATCATCACTTACTCTCAATTAACTGACCCAACCGCTATGTTGGTGGCTGGTGCATTCTTAGGGATGTTTGTCAACGGTATGATGGGCGGTTATGGCGCATTAATGGCAGAAGCTTATCCAACAGAAGCACGTGCAACGGCACAAAATGTGTTGTTTAACTTAGGCCGTGCTGTTGGTGGTTTTGGACCTGTTGTTGTCGGGGCGATTGTCTCTGCGTATTCATTCAGCATTGCGATTGCTTTCTTAGCAGTGATTTATGTGATCGACATGGTGGCGACAGTCTTCTTAGTGCCAGAATTAAAAGGCAAAGAATTGAGCTAAGTGCGGTTAAAAAAATTCAAGTTTTTGAAAACATCGATGTCAAAGCCGATGTTTTTTATTTGTGAAAAATCAGCCAATTTCAACCGCGCTTTGTGCTAAACTATAGACACTTTTCCCTATGTTGAAGAATTATCGTGTACGCTAAACGTTCAGTTTCTACCCGTATTGCTAAATATTTATTTGTGGTCATTATCTTCATGGGCATTATTAGCTCATTGAGCTTGCTTGTGATGGCTAGTAATAAATCGGATGCGGAAGCGATTAATATTTCCGGTTCTTTGCGTATGCAGAGTTATCGACTATTAACGGAAATGGAACGTTCACCGGATACGGTTGAACAGAATTTAGTGCGTTACCAAGATAGTCTCAACGCTCACGTCTTGCTTACTGTGCAGAATCAGCTTTTTGCGCCTTCAGGGATAAAAGCGTCTTATCAAAAAATCCTTCAACGCTGGATGATGATGTCTGATTTAGCGAGTAGCCATCAAATCGAGAAATATCATGCTGAACTAAAAAGTTATGTGCAAGATGTGGATGATTTCGTGTTGGAATTACAACGTTTTGCTGAAAAGAAATGGATCATTGCGGTTTCGGTGCTGTGTATTTCTATGTTGCTTATTTTAGCCATGGTGTCTTATGTCATTTGGTATATGAAGCGTGAAGTCGTGAAACCGCTAGAGCTGATGACCAAAGCCAGTATGCAAGTACAAATGGGGCAGTTTAATCATATTCCGCTAGATACCGCGAGCAATAATGAACTGGGGGTTTTAGCGAAAGTGTTTACGCAAATGTCCTCGGAGTTAGGGCGACTTTACTCACGTTTAGAAGATGCCGTTAATGAGAAAACACAAAAGTTGCGTCAAACGAACCGCTCTTTAACCACATTGTATCAAAGTTCACAGTTACTTACGCCCACGAAGATTAATGATAAAATTCTCAGCCAAGTGCTCAATCATATTCGTGTTAGCGAACATTTACGCTACATCGAGTTAGAAATTTTCGGCTCAGAACATTGGGAAATTTCTTTTGGTCAAAAAGATCCTAAACAATCACTTCAAGTTGAAGAACTTTCTATTGAAAATGAAAACTTGGCGGTGCTCTCGTGGCAAGCCGGTTTGCCTTGTCCTGATCCACGCATGATGAAAAATTTAGGGCAAATGGTGGCAAAAGCGTTGTATTCACATAAAACGCAACGCCAACAAGAGCAACTTTTGCTGATGGAAGAGCGGTCAATTATTGCGAGAGAATTACATGACTCATTGGCGCAAGTGCTGTCTTTCTTACAAATTCAATTAACTCTATTAAAGCATAATTTGAAGAAAGAAGACGAGGAATCAAAAGAGAAAAGCATTGCGATCATTAGAGAATTTGAGCAAGCCTTATCAGATGGTTATTCTCAATTACGAGAATTATTAGCGACCTTCCGTTTAACGGTACAAGAAGCCAACCTACAGGTTGCTTTGGAGCAAGTTATCGAAAGCTTGCGTTCGCAAACGAAGATGCAAATGACTGTGGACTGCAGTTTGCCATCCCAAAGTTTAAATCCACAAGAATTAGTGCACGTTCTGCAAATTGTGCGTGAAGCAACATTGAATGCGATCAAACACTCAAAAGGTACGTTGATTGAGGTGAAAGCGCATATCAATGCAGAAGGGGAATACGAGATTCTTGTGCAAGATAATGGCGTTGGGATTCCAACGTTAGACGAGCCAGAAGGGCATTATGGTTTAAATATCATGACTGAACGCAGTCGCCAATTAAATGCTCAGCTTACAATTTCAAAAAGGGAGCAAGGTGGTACGATGGTTAAAATCACGCTTCCTCACACGTTTTTTTAAGGAAAGTTAATGCAAAGTTTACAACCGTTTCACACCTTCAATATTCCGGCAAATGCACGTGAAATCATTGAAGCTACATCGATTGAACAAATCCAACAAGCTTGGCAAAAAGCGCAAGCTGAAAATCTCCCTGTCTTATTTTTAGGTCAAGGCAGCAATATGCTGTTTTTAGAAGATTTTCAAGGGATGGTGATTATTAATCGTTTATCGGGTATTCAGCATACAGAAGATAGCGATTACCATTATTTGCATGTTAATGGTGGTGAAAATTGGCACCAGTTGGTGGAGTGGTCGCTTTCACAAGGCATTAATGGTTTAGAAAACCTTGCACTCATTCCAGGCTGTGCCGGTTCAGCACCGATTCAAAATATTGGTGCGTATGGCGTAGAGTTTAAAGATGTGTGCGATTATGTAGATGTGCTAAATCTCAACACAGGCGAAGAATTCCGCTTACAGGCGAACGAATGTGAATTCGGTTATCGTGAAAGTATTTTTAAACATCGCTATGCGCAAGGTTATGTGATTACGGCAGTGGGATTGAAATTAGCAAAAAATTGGCAACCAATTTTAAAATATGGCTCATTAGTGAATTTTGATCCTCAAACGGTAACAGCAAAGCAAGTGTTTGATGAAGTGTGTCATATTCGCCGCAGCAAATTGCCTGATCCAAAAGAATTTGGCAATGCGGGCAGTTTCTTCAAAAATCCTGTGGTGAGTGCCGAGCAATTTGCAAAAATCCAAAAACAGGTCGAAAATCTACCGAACTTTCCACAAGCAAACGGTTCAGTGAAACTTGCTGCGGGCTGGTTAATCGATCAATGCCATTTAAAAGGTTTTCAAATCGGTGGCGCAGCTGTTCATCAACAGCAGGCTTTAGTGCTGATTAATAAAGGCAATGCCACTGGACAGGATGTTGTGAAGCTTGCACATCATATCCGTCAAACCGTGGCAGATAAATTTGGTGTGTATTTACAGCCTGAAGTGCGTTTTATGGGCGCAAATGGCGAAGTGAATTCAGAGCAAGCCATTAGTTAATGTATAGAGGAAGGCAATCATGAACTTTAAAGATATTTTAGAGACCTTACCAAGCATTGAGCATTTAACAGGTTTAGACATATTAAACGGTGAAACGGTGATCCATCATATTCCGGCAGCACCAGGTAAACTTGGCTCGCTCCGTCTTTATAATGCCTTAGCAGAAAAATTTAACGGGAAATTAGACCGCACTTCTGCACAACAAGGCATTGAATGGTTTGCTGAACACGTTGAAGATGCGAAACAAAATCCTGGAAAACACCCGAATATTGATCTATTGTTTAAGGTTGTGGCAGAAGATGTAGTTTATTCGCTTGTGCCATTAAACTAAAATGAAAAATTTTTAGTGATTAATTTGAACTTTTAATCGTTAAAAACTGTCAAATAAAACAAATTGAGGTATAATGGCAATAGTTGTTATACAATAACAAATAAGTAATGAGTCGGGGCCTAGCTCCGCATGCTGTGAGGAGAAGAATGAATAAAGAAACTCAAATGATGTTAGTACCTCAAGGTAGCATCGAAGGTTATATTCGAGCAGCAAACGAATATCCGATGCTAACTGCAGAGGAAGAAAAAAGCTTAGCAGAACGTTTGTATTATGACGGTGATATTGAAGCAGCGAAAAAATTAGTTTTATCACACTTACGTTTTGTTATTCATGTTGCGCGTGGTTATTCTGGTTATGGATTGCCACAAGCAGATTTAATTCAAGAAGGTAATATCGGATTAATGAAAGCGGTAAAACGTTTTAATCCAGAAGTGGGCGTTCGCCTTGTATCTTTTGCGGTGCATTGGATCAAAGCTGAAATCCATGAATATGTCCTTCGTAACTGGCGTATTGTGAAAGTCGCGACCACGAAAGCACAACGTAAATTGTTCTTTAACCTACGTAAAACCAAACAACGTTTAGGTTGGTTCAATGAAAACGAAGTGGATATGGTGGCAAATGAGCTTGGTGTGTCAAAAGAAGATGTCATCGAAATGGAATCCCGTATGACAGGGGCTGATGTCGGTTTTGATTTGCCAACAGACGATGATGACGAAGCTTATGTACCTTCTTTATATTTAGAAGATAAAAGCTCAAACTTTGCGGCAGAACTTGAAAGTGAAAACTTTGAAGAGCAAGCCACAGAAAAATTAGGTACAGCATTAGCTAACCTTGATGAACGTAGCCAAGAGATTATCAAAGCACGTTGGTTAGATGATGAGAAAGCAACCCTTCACGATCTTGCAGCAAAATATAATGTGTCTGCAGAACGTATTCGTCAGCTTGAAGCCAACGCATTGAAAAAACTTAAAAGTGCGGTTGATTTCTAAGCTGTTTTGATAAAAAGAAAACCTGTCGATTATCGACAGGTTTTTTATTTATTTCTTTTTGGATTTTCCCCACATTTTATCTTCTTGGCCTCGCCATAAGCGCTGAATATTGTCGTGGTGACGATAAATCAGCAAACAGCAAACTAAGGCTACGGGGAAGGTAAATTCCGGTTTAAGCCACCAAACATAAAATGGTACGAGAAGCGCCGTAATGACCGCACTTAATGAGGAATAACGGCTAATTAAGAAGACCAACAACCACGTACCTAGTGTTGAACCGGCGACGCCCCAAGAGATGGGCGCAATCGCACCAAATGCGGTTGCGACACCTTTTCCGCCTTTAAACTGAAAGAAAATAGGGAAAATGTGTCCTAAACAGGCTCCTAATGCCACCATGCCTAATTCAAATTGCGTGAGTCCTAAATAATACCCCGCCCAAACCGGTAGCATCCCTTTTAACATATCGCAAATTAATACCGCGAGTGCCGCCCAACGTCCTCCAATACGCAATACATTGGTCGCACCAGGGTTATGAGAACCGTTTTTTCGTGGGTCAGGCAAGCCAGCTACCTTACAAATCAAAATTGCACTGGAAATCGATCCCAGTAAATAAGCAAAAATCATATAAAAAAGGGCAAATAGGCTCATTTAGTGCTCCACAATTTTGATTGTATTTGAAAAACTTGTTCGTTATTTTAACCAAACTTGATAGCATAAGCCCACTATATTTTTACAGGAATGAGAGATGGATCGTATTTTTATTGAAGAATTAGTCGTCTTCGCACAAATTGGCGTGTATGACTGGGAACAGCAAATTAAACAAAAGCTTGTTTTTGATTTGGAAATGGCATGGGATTGTCGAAAAGCTGCAGAAATGGATGATGTGCAATACTGCCTCAATTATGCCGAAGTGAGCCAATTTATTTTAGATTATGTTCAAGCTAAGCCATTTTTATTGATTGAGCGAGTGGCTTATGAAGTAGCAGAGCAATTACAACAACGTTTTGGGATTTCATGGTTACGTCTGAAATTAAGCAAACCTAAAGCGGTTGCTCAAGCAAATAATGTCGGAATTATTGTAGAACGAGGCGAATTGAAATAATCGCGGAAAATTGACCGCACTTTGTTAATCTCAAAACAAAGTGCGGTTCATTTTTTAGATGTTTTTAAGCGCCAAACGGAACGCACTCATCCCACTTTTTAATACCAGTACGCTTAATATCATGCTTGCTAGCGGATCAACCCATAACCATCCCAGAAAATAGGCACTGAGACCCGAAAGAATGGCAATAATGGAACCGAATAAATCGGTCAGTACATGTAGATACGCCGCTTTGATATTGAGATTATCATGATCGCTGTTCAACATGATCTTTGCAACGAGAAGATTCACCAATAATCCGAGAGATGCCACGCCAAGCATTGGTAGTGCCATCATTTCGATGGGATTTTGCCAGCGTTGAATCGCCTCAAATAAAATCATCAATGCCACGACAATCAATGAGCCGCTATTAAGTAAAGCAATGTATCGTTGTTTTTGAGCAGATAGAAACAACGCTAACAAGGCTAAAAATAACGATAAACTATCATTTGCCATGTGTCCCGCATCAGCCATGAGTGCCAAACTGTTAAACCAGTAGCCACCAATAAATTCGACAACCATAAAGCCCGTAATGATGGCAAAACTGAGTGCTAAGATTTTTTTATCTTGTGGAATATGCTCATGAGATGAGTGGTCATGATGTTCATGGGAATGGTGGACGGACATAATGCTCCTTATTGTGTCTTTGATTAACTTGGGATAAAGTATAAAGTCCGTAGCAACTACAAGGTCAAGACTTGATTTTAGAAAGATGAAGATTCATGAACTCAGCAAACAAAGCGGTATTCATTTAGAAACGATTCGCTATTATGAAAAAATGGGGTTAATGCCGGAGCCTAAACGGCTGGCAAATGGTTATCGAGATTATGATGAAGCCAGTTTGAAGCAATTAAAATTTATTAAAACCTGCCGAGCGTTGGATTTTAGCTTGGCCGAAATTAAATATTTTAATGCGTTGAAAACGCAGCAATCTCAACATTGCGAAGTGGATAGCATGTTGGCGAAGCATTTGGTTTCAGTCGAAGAAAAAGTTGCCGAACTGACTGAAATTAAACATTTCCTACAGAGTTTAATTACCGAAGATGATCATCAAGCTGCAGATTGTAAAGCAATGGCTCAATTAAAAGCCTATTAAGTGCGGTCTAAAAAATATCAAAAATCCGCACGTTGATGTGCGGATTGGTCATTATTCTGGATCATCTGTAAACGCGTTTTTTCGGAATATTGGCACAAAGGTTGCGAGATACAGCACAAACACAATGGCAATTAAAATAGCCGGAATTGTGATAAAAAACAGCTCGTCCACATACATTAAACAAGCTCGGGAAAGTGCCGCCGTGAAAAGACAAAGTACAGCAAGGCGACAGAGTTTTGGGTAATCCAGTTTCGTAAAGCCACTATGCCATAATCCCGCGGTGAGCCAAATCATCATCATACTGCCGAGAATGCCGCCGAGTGTCACCATGTGTAATGGATCGGCAGTCGGTTCATCAATTAATTTATTGATGCCGATCCACAAATAACCAATCGCGGCAAACAGTTGAAGGAAATAATAAGTGCGCACGTAATGTTTACGTAGCAGTTCGTGATGATGTAATTCGCGTAACTTGGCAAGTAAGATAAAGCCAACTGCAAAGGCAGTAAAAGCGGTAGTTTGCGCAGGCAACCATAATTCTACAGCAGCATGAAGCAACAAGAATGTGATCGCGATATTTTTATACACGACATTTGGGATAAATACGGGATCTTTCAATGTACTTTCTTTCAGTGCCTCTGCGCCTAATAGAATGCTTACCCGAATCGATACAAACATCACTGCTGCCATATTCAAATGCACTTGTGCTCGCAATAATTTCAGACTATCAGTCATGGCGTAAGCAGTCTGACAAACCATAAATGCCGCAAGTAACATCAGTAAAGTAAAATTGTTGGTATTGCGATCCAACCAAAATAGCCAAGCACAAAAGAGTAACAACGCGAGCCAATAAGCTGCCACTAAAAACGAGGCGGTTTGCGGGGAAAATGGCAATAATACCAATCCTGCAAGCAAGAGCACCGCTAAAATCGTTGCAATAGGTTTTAAATTACCTTTGTAATTTGTCCATTCGAGCATGGAAGCCGTCAGAAAGCCGCCGTATGCGGCTGGCAGCATAAATTCTAAGAATATTTTGCGGTGTAGGATGAGATCATCGGGGCTGATGAAAAAGCTCAATGCACCAACAATCGCAAGAATGGCTGCACCAACAAAGAAGGGTCGCATCGGATGGGTAAAGAAATTATTCATAGTAATGGATTCCTTGAAATTCGCGTGCGACTACGGTTTCTTCAAAGGCTGAATTACGTTCGGATAATGGCGTTGGCAAGGTAATCACATTTTGAACATCCATCCCTTTTGGAGAAAGCTGCATAATCTCTCGGCTTAATCGAGCCGCTTCAAAGCGATCGTGCGTCACTAAAATGCAAGCCATGCCTTGTTGCTCAATTTTTTCCACTAACATAGCGGCTAAAATATCACGTAAATCGCGATCCAAACCGACAAAAGGTTCGTCCAATAAGGCTAAATCACAGCCGCATAGTAATAGACGCAAAAATGCCACGCGTTTTGCCATACCGCCCGATAATTCGGTCGGGTATTTATTCAAATCACCCGAAGAAAGCCCGATCTTTTCTGCCAGCGCAATGATTTCATTTTCATTAGGATTATCCATAAAAATGGCGATATTCTGCATAGCAGTGAGATTTTCTAATAGACGATTTTCTTGAAACAGAAATCCGGTTTTACGGAATGTATTCTTGATTTCGCCCGATTTTGGCGTTTCCAAACCTGAAATTAAACGCAGTACCGTAGTTTTGCCACAGCCACTAGGACCGAATAAAGTTTTCACTTCGCCTGGTTGTAAATCCATACTGAAATCGCGCACGATGGGATCCCGGAGAATTTCAAAACGCACATTCTTTAAACTCAGCATTATCTTCTCCACGGCATAAACAGGATTTCCAATGGCTTGGTAATCAAATATTCAAAGAGGGAAACAAACACAATCACCAACAACACATAAGCCATGACCGTTGAAGTATCTAACATGGCTCTGGCATCGGCAATCTGTGCTCCTACCCCCTCATTGGCACCCAAAAGCTCTGCCATAATTACCACTTTTACGCCCATTGCAACCGCGACGCCAATGCTGGAAATCACATAGCCCGTGAGATGGGGAATATACAAATAGCGGATTTTTTTCCACAATCCAAGCTTGTACGCATCAAACAATTCTTCATGTTGTTTGTTTACACTTGCCATGCCCATGGCAGCACTGGCAAAGGTCAGCGGGGCGACTAATACGATAATGGTAAATAGCACGCTAGGATTGCCAAAGCCAAACCAAAATAAGGCCATCACAACCCAAATAATTGGCGGCATGGCTAACAAAATCGTAATGACGGGTTTAAGCAATGCCATAGCGGTTTTAAAGCTGCCCGCAATCAACCCTGCAGCTAAGCCAGCGACTAATGCAATGGTAATACCTACCACAGAACGCCATAACGAAATACCGATTTCGTTTTGTTGGAAATGATCGAGCAGCTCAAGGGCTTTTTGAAAAACATCCGCGGGAGCAGGCAGCATAAATTCACCAAATATCGCACTGCCCCAAGCCCACAAAGCAACAACCATCATCGCTACACTCAAGCCGGTAAAACCGCTCCAGAGGTAGTCGATGATGTAAAACAGGACTGGTTGTGGTTTACGGATTTTGTCAGTTTTAATCATGTTATGTGATTCAGTTTCAAATTAAGCCAAGAAGAATTTATCATCCGGCAATTTACCACCTAATAGTTTTGGATTGAATTCCATCAAAGTTTCATAGAATTGCATGATTTCATTTTTCAGTTCACTGGCTTTGGTCACCGTTAAGCGCGCACCGTCTAAGCCCATTTCAATAGCGGCTTCTGGTGCTGGCAGATAATTAGCGCCAATTTCAGCCGCACTTTTGCGGTTCGCCATAATCCAGTTTAACGCATCACTTAAATCTTGGTGAAGTAGATCAAACTCAGCCTTGTGTGCGTGGAAGTATTCTTCGTTAGCAATAATGCCCGCCATTGGAATAAGCGGTTTCGTGTTAAACGCTTGACCCCATTCTTTCACTAAATCAAAGCCGCGTACAATCTCCGTACCAACAATTTTAGCTTTCAGCACAACGGCACTCGCCATCGGTTCTGGCAAGATGGCCGCATGGAAATCTTTAAGCAAGAACAAACCAATTGCTTCAGTTGGTGTTGCCGCATAGGTGATATCCACTTTATTAATATCAATATTCAGTTTTTTCAGTAAAGCTTGTAATACGATGTCTGGCATATCGTTTTTAAATGGCACAAGGATTTTTTTACCCACTAATTCTTGCGGTGAAGTAATGGCACTACCTTTGCACATCAATTGCGTAATCCCATTGGTGAGAATATTCACCATGCCAACTTGTTGCCCTTGATTACGTAAATTCACACCCACATTACTCGGGCTCATCATCACTTTAAATTGTCCACTTGCCACGCCTGCGCGCAACTGATCAGGTGAACGCCAAATTTCTAATGCGACATCCGCTTGTTTGGCTAATTTACCTTGTGCTGCCGCCACTGCAATGGTCACACTTGGCATCGCGGGTGCGCCATAAATGGTAAATTGTTCTTTTGTTGCCGCAAAGAGAGAAGGCGACATACCCGCTGCCGTAAGTGCTGCACTCATTCTTAAAAAATCACGTCTATTCATTGTCATGGTTATCTCCTTAATAATAAAACAGACCCAATGTCTGTATTTTGATAATGGTTTTCATTTATTATCTTACTAGCTGTGACTAAAGTAAAGAAAGACAAAAGTGCGGTCAGATTTTTAGGTGTTTTTAAATTCTTCTACTTTGTTAAGTCGTAGCTCCAATCCAACAACTTGAAGATTTCCTCGATTTCTACGCCATGGTCTAACATAATTGTTAGCCAATGGGTTTTGTTCATATGGTAAGCTGGTAAGAAATTAGGTGATTGCTGTAAGATGCTTACCATATCGGGTGGACATTTGAGATTGATGAAATCTGTTGTGCCTTCTTCTTGTAAACCCAATCTAATCTTCGTAATTTTGCCGATAAGTGCATACCATTTTCCTTTACCATTGCCATGACGCAAGATTGCATATTCTGGAAATTTCGACCAAAGATATTCTGGCTGCGTAGCATATTGTTTGGTAGCATAATCAAATATTTGTTGTACTTGATTCAAGTTTTGCTCCTTGAATAATGAGTTGGTTTGTCATCGTTCTTAGAATAAACAAAGACCGCCTGAAAATTGAATTTCAGGCGGCTTTTTAGACTTAAGTTACCAAATATTACCATTTAAAGTGCAGTCATTTTTGGATATTTTTAATTACTCAGTTACATAGAAAACTTGTTTTTCAAATTCATGTTTTCCAATTTTTACAGTAAGTACATATTTACCGGTAGGGTCCCATCGACCGAATTCCCAGCAATTTGTTACATATTTCCCATTTTCTAACGGTTTGGCAGTATAAGTAATGCTGTGAGTTTTTTTATTAGGGGATGATGTTATTTGCCCATTAGGCGCTTCGTTGAACTCCATTTGACTTTTAGCCTGCGCTTTGAATGTTTCCGTCACATTGACTTTTTTTCTGAAATGTCCTGTTGCAATCCAACATACTTTCTCATTTTTATTAGAACGAGAAATTTCTTTTTTATGTAAATCGACTGAGGGCATTTGGGTTCTATCAAAGATAGAAAGATAAATATGAGGCTCGTCAGCTTGTTGTTTAGTGTCTTTTGATTGTTCGGTTACAGCGAGGGCCGCGATTGGAAATATTGTTGCTAAGAAGAAGGTTAGTTTTTTCATTTTTGATTCCTTTTTATGTAATAAGTTGGTTTTATTGAATAACCATTATTCCGATACACCCCATATCAGCTAACATCAAATTTGATGCACCAAATAAAAAAGGATGGCTATTTGATGAAGGTTGCTCAAATTTTACTAAAATTTGTACTTTCTTTTTCACCCAAACGGTGTCTTTCCAAACAAGTTCAGTTGGACTGATATTGACGTCATCTTGATTTTCAATAACAAATTTTGCACCCTGAATGGTAAAACCGACAGGCAACGAGCTGTTGATAATCCAACGTTCGACAGTACCGACTTTCGCTGAAACATCAACTCGACGCGGATCAAAACGTTGTTTGTTAATTAAGCCGTTAGTCACATCTAGTTCAAAGGTGCGTTCTTGGGCGATTTTACTTTCGAGCATAGCCGTGGCATCAGTATTGAATGACTCATTCATTTTTTTGTTGAATGCAGAGATTTCACCAAGTGGACGAAGTTCTAAAACAGTGTTATCGGCAAAATCATTACCTGAACTGAAGACATTTTTGATTTTATCGAAGAAACCACGTTTAGCCCCAGAGATGAGCGATACGCCTTCTCTTTCGCTTAAATTGACTAACACTTCGGCACGTTCACCTGGTGCAAGAATAAGAGAATTAATCGCTTTACCTTGAGGTAGAAAACCTAAATCTCTCGCAATGAGCAACATGTCTTGTTCATTATCTAAACGGAGATCATAGGCTCTTGCTAATGAAGCATTGAGTAAGCGTAAACGTATCCAACCGCGAGGGACGTCAAGATAAGGCGCTTCTTGTCCATTAACAAGAAGACGATTACCGACAAAGTGCGGTTGATTTTGCTTAAATAATTGTAATCCGTCACCATTAAATTCCATGTCTTGTAAGATTAATGGAATATCGTCCACACCGTATTTATGAGGTAGCTGTGACTTTAAGCTTTGATCATCTTCAATCAACCACATCCCCACAATGCCACGATAGGTTTGATAAGCCGAGTTAGCCAGGGTTGCAGAGCGATACCAGCAAGTCGCGGCAGGTTGTTCTATCGGGATAATCGGTGCCCAAGATTCTCCTTTCTTTAAGACTTTTGCGGCGCCACCAAATAATTCGCCACTGGCTTGCAATCCTTGAATGGAGAGGGCAATGTTTTGTGGCAAATTGTTGTGATAATTGAGTTTTGCAAAAGAACCCGATTTGATGCGAATAGTGGGCCCAAGATAATTGCCGTTAAAGCCCCAGACACTGACACTATGGGAGCCATCTAATTTGTAGCCGGTTTCTTCCATATTAAGAATAATTGGGCGACCACGTTTCGCTTCCATCAACGGCGGAATGGTTAATTTTTCACGAGACGCTGCCAATACCGATTGAGGTGTGGCAACAAGTGCGGTTGAAATTGCGGTAGTTTTTAATAATTGGCGACGAGAAAGACGCAACATATTATTTTCCTTGTGCAATTTCAGCATCGAGTTCAGCGATGCGTTTTTCCATCAAATCGTGACAGTAAGTAGCAAGTTCGCGAACATTGTCTTTTGTGTAGGATGAAATATCAATTGGCTCCATCATTTCACAAATCACCTTACCATTATCCCAACGATTTAAATCAATTTTGTTATGTGTCGTCGAGCACACCACAGGCACGATTGGTACGCCAGCTGCAATCGCGGCATGGAATGCGCCTGTTTTGAATGGCAATAAACCACGACCACGGCTACGAGTGCCTTCAGGGAACATCCAAATTGACAGATTGTCTTTATTGATACGACGAGCAAGTTCCGTCATGGTGCTGTGTGCTTTAGAGCGATTTTCACGATCTAAGAAAATATTGCCCGTCACCCAATATAAAATGCCGAAAAAAGGAATCCAAATTAAACTTTTTTTACCTACACTTACCGTGCGAGGCAATACCATGTAAGAGATGGTCACCATATCGAAATTATTTTGGTGGTTACCGATGTAAATACAACGCGGCATATTCTCTTTATTTTGTGGAAAACGGTGTTCTACTTTTAAGCCAAATAAAGGGTATAAACGACCAAACCAGCGAGCCATAACGCCCACATTACTTGGATTTTTAAAACGAATAAAGGAATAGATCGTACCGAGCACACAAATTAAAATACAACAAAGTGCAACGATGAGAATTCTGGCGATTTTTAACATAGAAAATACCTAATTAAAATTTTTGGAAAGTATAGCAAATTACACAAAAATGTGTGCTAATCTAATGAAAAAAATGACGGAATAGTTATGAAACCCATTTATTTTATTGCAGATCTTCATTTGAGCGAAACGCATCCAGAATTAACCGCACTTTTTAACGATTTTATGCAAAACAAAGCACAAGAAGCACAAGCGGTTTATATTTTGGGAGATCTTTTTGATTTTTGGATTGGTGACGATGAAACTTCACCTTTAATTTCACAAGTAAAACAGTCGATTAAAAACCTGACAGAAAAGGGCATCGCTTGTTATTTCATCCATGGTAATCGAGATTTTCTGATAGGGAAAAAATTTGCACAAGATTGTGGTTTAACGTTATTGCCTGACTATCATTGTGTTGATCTTTATGGTGTGAAAACCTTAATTTGTCATGGTGATACCTTATGTATTGATGATGTGAAATATCAACAATTTCGCCGAAAGGTGCATCAAAAATGGCGACAAAGATTGTTTTTATGTTTGCCATTAAAAGTGCGGTTAAAAATTGCAGAGAAAATTCGCGCGAAGAGTAAACAAGATAAGCAATATAAGCCACTGGATATCATGGATGTGAATTTATCGTTTACGGCACAAACGGTGAAAGAATTTGGCGTGAAATGGTTAATTCATGGTCATACGCATCGAGAAGCCATTCATCAGGAAAAAGGGTACACGCGAATTGTGTTAGGCGATTGGCGAAAGGATTATGCCTCAATTCTGGAAGTAACAGAAAACGGTTATCGGTTTATTTAAACAAAAAGCACAGGATTAAACCTGTGCTTTTTTGTATTAAAACGTGCTGATTTTCAACTGCACTTTATTCTACGGTTACCGATTTCGCTAAGTTACGAGGTTGATCCACGTCGGTTCCTTTTATTAATGCCACATGGTATGACAATAATTGCATCGGAACGGTGTAGAAAATTGGCGCAATAATTTCATTCACTTTTGGCATAGTGATAATTTTCATGCCTTCGCTTGGTGTGAAGCCTGCTTCTTTATCAGCGAACACATAAAGCTGACCACCACGAGCACGTACCTCTTCAATGTTTGATTTCACTTTTTCAAGCAATTCATTGTTTGGTGCGACCACGATAACCGGCATATCTGCATCGATTAAGGCTAATGGACCGTGTTTTAATTCACCCGCCGCATAAGCTTCAGCATGAATATAAGAAATTTCTTTTAATTTCAATGAAGCTTCCATAGCGATAGGGTAGAACTCACCACGACCTAAGAAAAGCGCATGATTTTTCTCTGCGAAGTCTTCTGCTAATGCTTCGATGTCTTTATCAAACGCAAGGGCTTTTTCAACTTCAGCTGGAAGTGATTGTAACGCTTTTACAATTTCCACTTCTTGTTCATTTGAGATGTTGCCTTTTACTTTACCAATTGCAGTGACTAACATTAATAATGCGGCCAACTGAGTGGTAAAGGCTTTTGTTGATGCCACACCGACTTCAACGCCTGCACGAGTCATGAAGGCGAGATCCGATTCACGTACTAAAGATGAACTTGATACGTTACAGATCGTTAAGGCAGCCATATAACCTTTTTCTTTTGCAAGACGAAGTGCGGCAAGGGTATCTGCCGTTTCACCTGATTGAGAGATGGTTACTAATAAGCTATTTGGACGTGTGACAAATTTGCGGTAACGGAATTCAGACGCGATTTCAACATCACAGCTCACGCCAGCAAGTGCTTCAAACCAGTAACGAGCGGTCATTCCTGCATTATATGAGGTACCACAAGCCACGATTTGAATGTGTTCAACTTTTTCTAAAATTTCAGCTGCGCCATTACCAATAGCATCCACGATCACGTTATTATGAAGAACACGACCTTCCATTGTGTTGATTAATGCATTTGGTTGCTCATAAATTTCTTTTTGCATGAAATGGCGGAATTTGCCTTTTTCTGCTGCGTCATTTTCAAGGTTAGATTCGTGCACTTCACGTTCTACTTTCTGACCATTTGCATCATAAATATCCACGGTACGACGTGTGATTTCTGCGATATCGCCTTCCTCTAAATAGATGAAACGACGAGTTACGCTTAATAACGCGAGTTGGTCAGATGCAAGGAAGTTTTCGCCGATCCCTAAACCAATCACCAATGGGCTACCTGAACGAGCAGCAACTAAATGTTCTGGATGCTCACGATCTAATACCACCATACCGTATGCGCCAGTAAGTTGTTTTACCGTTTTTTGGACAGCTTCAAGAAGAGTTGAGGATGTACGCATCTCCCAATTAACAAGGTGAGCGATCACTTCGGTATCGGTCTGAGAATTGAATACATAGCCACGTGATTTTAGTAATTCACGTAATTCTTCGTGGTTTTCGATAATGCCGTTATGGACGACAGCAAAGTTACCTGAAGTATGCGGATGAGCATTGGCCTCAGACGGTTCACCATGAGTTGCCCAACGCGTGTGAGCGATCCCTGTACCACCGATTAATGGTTTTACCGCAACTGCTTCATCAAGGGCTTTTACTTTACCCAAGCAGCGCACGCGGTGTAATTCATGGTTTGGATCCACAACAGCCACACCTGCAGAATCATAACCACGATACTCTAAGCGGTGTAAACCGTTAATTAAAATTTCTGCTACATCACGTTGTGCTACCGCACCAACAATACCACACATAGTTTTTCCTTATTTACTAAAATTAAAAGTCTTGTTTTTCTGACCGCACTTTATGCTACGTCTACACAAATTACTTCTACGCATTGGGCCATGATGGCGTCTTTGTCAGCCTGAGATAATTTGTTATCGGTAATCAGCACATCAATTTGCTGCCAGGTTAATTCCACATTTGGCATTTTTCTGCCAATTTTTTGTGATTCCACCATCACAATCACTTCACGAGACACTTCAGCCATCACTTGGCTTAAGCGAACCAGCTCATTAAATGTTGTTGTACCACGTTCTAAATCAATGCCATCTGCACCAATAAATAATTGGTCAAAATCATAAGAACGTAGGACTTGCTCGGCAATATTGCCTTGGAAGGATTCGGAACGTGTGTCCCAAGTGCCTCCCGTCATTAAGAGCGTTGGTTCATTTTCGAGTGAACGTAATGCGGTGGCCACCGAAAGCGAATTCGTCATCACAACCAAGCCTTGCTTGCGATTAAGTTGTTTAATCAAGGCGGCGGTTGTGCTGCCACTATCCACAATAATGCGATTGTGATCACGAATACGTTCTGCGGCAGCCTTTGCTAAGACTAACTTTCGTTGCGAAAGTTCATCATCTTGTTCTTCTTCGATGATTTCTGGTGGCATTAAAATGGCACCACCGTATTTACGAAGAAGGAAACCATTACTTTCTAATGCAGTGAGATCTTTTCGAATCGTCACTTCAGAGGTGTCAAATAACTGTACTAGCTGTTCTACACTGACTTCACCTTGTTCCTGCAGAAGTTGCATGATGGCATGTCTGCGTTGTTGGGTATTTCGGTGTTGAATGTTTCGTTTCATTATTTATATCCCGTAATAAGTTTCGGTTCGGAATTATATAAGCAAAATGATGATTGTAAAGCTAAAATTTAGGCAACAAAAAACCCTGACAAAGCAGGGTTCAATTAAAGTCCGTTTTAAGACAAATTATTTGATTGCGTCTTTTAATGCTTTACCAGATACGAATGCAGGAACTTTAGATGCCGCGATTTTGATTTCTGCACCAGTTTGTGGGTTACGTCCAGTACGTGCTGCACGTTTGTTTACTTTAAATGTACCGAAACCGATTAATTGAACAGGTTCACCTTTTTTAAGGCTACCAGTGATAGCAGCTAAAGTAGCTTCTAATGCAGCTTTAGCTTGTTTTTTATTTAATTCAGCAGCACTTGCAATTGCATCGATTAAATCTGTTTTGTTCATAAATTTGTACCTTTTGTTAAATTAAAATTTGACTCTGTTAAGTTAGAGGCCTGTAACCAACTATGGCTTGGAAAAGGATAATCTAACTTTCTAGGAAATAAAAGCCCGATTTGCAAAAATTGTGACAAATCTCACGTCATTGCTCAATTTTTATACCAATATTGGAGATTCCCTCCTGTTTGATCTCATTTCGGAGGGATAAAATCAGGTCTACATCGCGTTTTTCACATTCTTTGAGTAAGCGATAGATTTGCCATTGAAGGTCAAGTTCCTCTTCAATTTCTTCACGGCTTTTTAGTTCGCTCTCAGAAAGATCACGATTTTCTTGTGTTTCTAACAAAGAACAAACCGTACCTAACGAAATTTGACTAATTTGAATCGCTTTTTCGAGCGTCTCGCCAGCGATAATAGCATGCAATAATTCACCTAATGCTTCACAAGCATCGAGAGCGGGTACCACGCCAAAGAAGTCATAATCATTCACATCAGGAATAATTTCTTCGAGCTTCTCTAATTGGTTTTCGAAATTGATTTTTGCTCCTTTGACCGTTAGAAATTCCCACACTAAATTTAAAATGTTGTGATAGGTCTTTTCTGCTTGCTCCTGTTCGGTCATTTGACAAAACAGGGCAAAGTTCGGTGCCATGCGTTCGCATAAGCAAGCCATAAAGGTCAGATGTTGCCAGCTTTCAACATTTTCCAAGCGCTTGTGAATTGGATTTCGCATTTTTTTCTCGCTTATTTATGATAGGCTTTTGAGAATTCATGAATGGCATCCACGAAGATTTTTGGTGCACTTTCTGGCACATCTTGGTGGATTCCATGGCCTAAGTTAAATACATGGCCGCTACCTTGACCAAAATCAGCTAAAATTGACTGCACTTCTTGCTCAATACGCTCTGCAGGTGCATATAACACACTTGGATCCATATTGCCTTGTAGTGCCACTTTATGGCCCACACGCGCTTTCGCATCCGCCAAATTAACTGTCCAGTCTAATCCGAGTGCATCACAGCCTGTATTTGCCATGGCTTCTAACCATAAGCCGCCACCTTTAGTAAATAAAGTCACCGGTACTTTACGACCATCGTGTTCACGAATTAAACCATCGACGATTTTGTGCATATATTGCAGAGAGAAGTCTAAATATTCACGATGACCTAATACACCGCCCCAAGTATCAAACACCATGACCGCTTGTGCACCTGCTTTGATTTGTGCGTTTAGGTATAAAATCACGGAATCCGCCACTTTATCTAATAAAAGATGCAAAGTTTGCGGTTCGGCATACATCATTTTTTTGATTTTATTGAAGGTTTTGCTGCTACCACCTTCAACCATATAAGTTGCCAGTGTCCACGGGCTACCAGAGAAACCAATCAGTGGCACTTCGCCTTTTAGTTCGAGACGAATTGTGCGCACAGCATTCATCACATATTGAAGTTCGCCTTCAGGATCAGGAATCGGTAAATTTTCGACCGCACTTTTATTTTCAATTGGACGGGCAAATTTCGGGCCTTCACCTGCACCAAAACTTAAGCCTAAGCCCATCGCATCAGGAATAGTTAAAATATCTGAGAACAAAATAGCTGCGTCTAAAGCATAGCGACGAAGTGGTTGTAAGGTGACTTCACAAGCTAAATCCGCATTGCGGCAAAGAGACATAAAATCGCCTGCTTCTGCACGTGTTGCTTTATATTCAGGCAAATAGCGTCCCGCTTGGCGCATCATCCATACGGGGGTCATATCCACTGGTTCACGTAATAAGGCTTTTAAATAACGATCATTTTTTAATTCAGACATGGGCTTTCCTTTATTTATTTTGTTCCGCTTTGCAAATCTCAAGCGTAGCATTAATTAATTTGAGTGCGATAGTACCCGTTGGCGGTAATTCTGGCAAGGGGGCAGCGCTAGAAAACCATTGTGCATCATGCAGTTCTGTTTCTTGCAGTTGAATTTCCCCGCTGTCGTAATCAGCTAAAAAACCCACCATTTGTGAGTTCGGGAATGCCCAAGGTTGGCTACCGAAATAGCGAATATTCTTCACGCGAATACCAGTTTCTTCAAACACTTCACGATGAACGGCATCTTCAAAGGTTTCGCCCACTTCCACAAAACCGGCTAGCGTGGTGTAAATACCTGCTTTGCCTGGCGTGTAATGACGTTTATGGTTGGCTAATAAAATCTCTGTGCCACGGCGAACGGCGACAATAATCGAAGGGCAAATAACGGGATAAGTACGATAGCCACAACTTGTGCATTGAACCGCTAGCTCATCGTGAGTTTGTTCCGCTTTTTGACCGCACTTTCCGCAGAATTGGTGGGTTTTCAAAAAATGATTGATTTCCACGCCTCGGCTTAACAAATGAAAATCTTCAGTTGGTAAAGACAACAAACTCCGCAGGGAAAGGTATTCTCGTTCATCTTGATCATTTTCTGCCACAAGCCATAAAGGTTGTGATTTCCATTTCCCGAGCAACATTGCTTTTTGCGTTGTGAGGCCGAGTTCCTTTGCTGTTCCGAAAGGCAGATCATTTTCCTGCCAATAAAGTGTCGATCCTTTGGTGAACAGCCAATATCCCTGATCTTCGGGCTGAATTGCTTTCATATTTTTCTCTTTTTGTTTCAAAAGTGCGGTCATTATAAAAGGGATTTTTCGGAAAAACGAATTTAATTTCTGTGATAAAAATAGCTAGTCAGTTTTCGTTGTGCTACAGTAGCAACCTGTTTTTCTCTTTAAAATTAGGAATGACAAATGTCTTTTTTCTCTTTTGCTTTTTTAGAAAATTCGATGTCTTTTGAAGGTTATTTTAAATATATCGCCATTTTTGTCTCGTTAGGTGCATTGCTTGTGGTGACAAGCTTATATTTACGTCATCGGTTACAAACCAAATATCGCGATCTCAGTATTATCTTTCTTTTATTAATTATTTTCTTGCTCGGTGTGCAATATAAGCAATATGAGCAAAATGAAGTCTATGCAGCTGATATCTCTAGCGTGGTGACATTTTTAAATTCGGTGAAAGATAGTCAAAATTTACAGAAAGAAGATATTCGTACCAATAGCCGTACATTAACGAACGGCATGATTTTAAATATTCGGGATCAGTATTTCGAAGTCCATTTTAATAATGATTTTTCAGCGTATACCTTATCCCCAATTAACTTAGTAAACCCTAATGTTACTGTGATTGATAAGGAGGATAAATAATGGATGGCTACACATTATTAGGCTTGAAATTGGCCATGGGTATTATTGGACTGGTACTCCAAATTAACTTAATGGGAAAAGGTAACCTTGCACCGACTTCCGCGATGGATCAGGTACAAAACTATGTGCTAGGTGGCATTATTGGTGGTGTGATTTATAGCGATAGTATTGGGGTATTCCAGTTCTCTCTCGTGCTCGTGCTTTGGACATTATTGGTTTTTACCCTCCGTTTTATCAAAAATCATAACAAATTAGTTAAATCTTTGATTGATGGTAAACCTGTTTGGGTGATTTCAAACGGCAAGGTAAAAACTGCTGAATGTATGAAAAACAGTATTACTGCTAATGACCTCATGTTTAAGTTACGTGCTGCCGGTATTTATGAAATCAAAACGGTTAAACGTGCGGTATTTGAACAAAATGGACAACTTTCGATTATTCGATACGGTGATGATGATTTACGTTATCCATTAATTATTGATGGACAATTAGATGATGATGTTTTAGAAATTATTGATCGTGATGAAGAATGGGTTAAAGCTGAGTTAGAAAAACAGAACATAACGATTGAGCAAGTGTATATTGGCGAATACTTGAATGGTCAGTTAGTGGCACATGTATATGAAAACAAATAAAAGAGACCGCACCTTAAAAGTGCGGTCTTTTTTTCGCTCATTTTAACCGACAACAAAAGGTAAATAACCCGCTCGGATGGCAAAAGGAATTGAAGTAATAATCACCCCAAGCACCAATACAAGTACTAACAATGCTTTACCGCCCCACACTCTGTATGGCAAGTTAGGATGAATCGCACGTGCTTTCCAAACTAATGCTACCGGTAAAACCACTGCGTAGAACGCAAACATTTGACCAGCATAACCCAGAGCGAGAATAAAACCTTCCGGATAGAAAAGGGAGAAAAGCACTGGTGGAATAAAGGTCATTAAACCCAATGAAATGCGCCCTGCATGAATATTAAAAGATTGTTTGAGCAAGTCTTCAATACATTCTAATAAACCTAATGCCACCCCTAAGAATGAAGTGACCAATGCTAAAGTGGAGAAGATTTTTACCGCATTCGCAATAATTGGGCTTTGGGTGATTTCTAAGGTTGCTTTCACCAAGCCATTTAACGTGGCGTCTTCACGTAAAATTTGTAAAAACTCATTTTGGCTGAGTAAGCCGTGCGTAGAAAGCTGCCATAAAAAGTAAGCAAATAATGTGATGCCAGAACCCACTAAAATCGCAATGCGTAAGGATTTTACATTACCGTCTAAGTATTTATTTAAACTTGGAATGGAACCGTGGAAACCAAATGCCGTGAAAAATACAGGGCTTGCAGAAATAATTAAAGCGTTATCAATTGGCATCGCCATTAAGTTATCAAATTTGATGTTCGGTAGCATTAACGCGAGCACTAAGATAAAAGCAGCAATCATCACAAAGAATAATACGCGATTGATTTTGTCCACACTGTGTGTGCCGATGACAATAAAACTACCGAAGAAAATGGTGAATACAAGCACCGCGATTTTGTTCATGGTGTCTTTATCGCCCATGGCTGGGAGTAAATCCATTAATAAGGAACCACCACCACTTACGTAAGCGGCAATTAAGGCATATAAGAAGACAATTAAAACAGCGGTGGAAATAATTCGCCCTGCTTTACCAAAATATTGTGCAGCAAGTGTACCGATCCCTGCATCGCTGTCAGCGGTTTGATACAGTTCAACGAATAAAAGTGCGGTGAAAGTGAGCACCGCCCACAAGCCAATTAATAAGAAAACCGTCGCCGTTAAGCCAATCCCTGCAGAGGTGAGCGGCATTGCCAGCATCCCCGCACCAATCATGGTTCCAGCAACAAGTAAGGTACTTCCTACAGTCTTGTTCATTTTACTTTCCTTTAATTGTAATAATAAGTTTACGATGATTGTATTTTAATCTTTACACTGTGTAAAGTAGGGAAAACAAAATTCTTCTACAAAATGTACGGTAGAAATGACCGTACTTTCCCGATAAAATAGCCGGCAAATCAATTAAGACGAGAGACAATAGTAGGAGAGCGCTTATGATTTATAGTATGACAGCCTTTGCACGCCTTGAAATCAAGAAAGCTTGGGGCGATGCAGTTTGGGAAATTCGTTCGGTTAACCAACGTTATTTGGAAAACTTTTTCCGCTTGCCAGAGCAATTTAGAGGCTTGGAAAATGCTTTGCGTGAGAAACTTCGTCAAAATCTCACTCGCGGTAAAATTGAATGTTCATTGCGTATTGATAGCAAAAAACAAGCAGCGGCTGAACTCAATTTAAATAAAGAGTTGGCGAATCAAGTTATTCAATCTTTACAATGGATTAAGGCGCAAGCTGGTGAAGGGGAAATCAATTTAGCAGATGTATTGCGTTATCCTGGCGTGGTGGAAGCGGCTGAGCAGGATTTAGATACCATCAGTCAAGATTTGTTGACAGCTTTTGATGAGTTGTTGGTGGAATTTATTGCAATGCGTGGCCGTGAAGGCGAAAAATTGCAAGCCATTATTCAACAACGTCTTGATGGCATCACCGTGGAGGCTGAAAAAGTGCGGTCACAAATGCCAGCGGTTTTACAATGGCAACGTGAGCGTTTATTACAGCGTTTTGAAGAAGCGCAGATTCAACTTGATCCACAACGTGTCGAACAAGAAATGATTTTATTGGCGCAACGTGTGGATGTGGCGGAAGAATTAGATCGTTTGCAAATGCACGTGAAAGAAACCAATAATATCTTGAAAAAAGGCGGGGCAGTGGGCCGTAAATTGGACTTTATGATGCAAGAGTTGAATCGTGAATCTAACACGTTGGCATCAAAGTCCATTAATGCAGACATCACTGCTTCCGCCGTGGAATTAAAAGTATTAATCGAACAAATGCGTGAGCAAATTCAAAACCTTGAATAGGAAAAATCATGGCAACATTTATTTCATTAAACCACTATGATTTGGTAGAGGTGGCGGGTGTGGATGCGGAGAAATATCTGCAAGGTCAATTAACTTGTGATGTGGTGCATTTAGCAGCTGGTACTTCAACGCTTACAGCACATTGTGATCCGAAAGGCAAAATGAACTCGTTGTTCCGCTTAATTAAGCTTTCAGCAGAGCAGTTTTTGATTTTAATGCCGAAAGCTTTATTGGCTCCACTCGATCATTTAAAAAAATATGCGGTGTTTTCAAAAGTCACTTTCCAAGTGTTGGATTGGCAAATTGTCGGCTTGATTGGTGAAAAGTACGGTCGAATTCATGCGCAGATTGAATTAGATATTGATGAAAATCGCGCAATTTTGATCAATCCTACATCGTTAGATGTCACCTTTAATGGCGATAAAAAACAATGGCTTTGTGCGGATATTCAAGCAGGCCTACCAAGCTTGAGTGCGGAAACGCAAAATGAATTTATCCCACAGGCATTAAATCTACAAGCTATCGAACAAGCGATTTCTTTTACTAAAGGCTGTTATATCGGGCAAGAAACTGTCGCGCGTGCCAAATATCGTGGCGCCAATAAACGAGCGATGTATGTGCTTTCGGGGGAAACCACAGTTACCCCGAAAATCGGTAGCGAAATTGAAATGCAGTTAGATACGGCTTGGCGTAAAACGGGCTCGATCGTAAGTGCGGTCAATTTTGACGGTGTTTTATGGTTACAAGTGGTGATGAACAACGATTTAGAAGAAGGGACGCATTTCCGTTTACCTGAAGATGGAACAGTTCTGAAAATTGAATCTCTTCCTTATTCCATAAACAACTAAATATATTGTCTTTTAATCTATTTTAAACTTAAAAATCCTTGGCGAAGTCAATCTTTGCAAAGGATTTTTTTATTATGCCTTTTGTAATGAAAATTTGTTTTCTAGCACAATTTCTGTATTTTTGTCAGATTTTTTGAATAGTTAAAAAAATGTTACAAGGATAAAAGGGAAATGTTAAAAAATTATGAGATCTTTGTCACATTTTCAATAAATTTCACTTAATAGGGTATAGGTTTTTTCTTTAAAACCCATAGAATACGCACAATTTTTAGTTATGTAAGAGGAGTAAGTATGACCCTATCTTTTATTCTTAGTGTTTTTCCGATCATCCTGTTGATCTATTTAATGGTAAAGCGTAATGCATTACCTTCTTATGTTGCATTACCTTGGATTGCAACTTTAGTAATGGGGGTTCATCTTCTTCATTTTAATACTGATATAGTGACAATTAGTGCGAATGTGACTGCAGCAATTGTGGCTGTTCAAACGCCAATTACTGTTATTTTTGGCGCAATTCTCTTTAACAAATTTTCAGAAGTATCTGGCGCAACTGATACGATGCGTAAATGGTTAGGCAATATTAACCCAAACCCAGTTGCACAATTAATGATTATCGGTTGGGCATTTGCTTTTATGATTGAGGGGGCAAGTGGCTTTGGTACACCAGCAGCGATTGCAGCGCCAATTTTAATGGGGTTAGGTTTTAATCCATTAAAAGTCGCCATGTTAGCTTTAGTGATGAATTCGGTTCCGGTTTCTTTTGGGGCGGTAGGTACACCAACTTGGTTCGGTTTTGGTCCATTAAAATTAGATTCAAAATCGATTCTTGAAATTGGTTCGATGACAGCGTTTATCCACTCCATTGCGGCATTAGTGATTCCATTGATGGCATTACGCATCATGGTGACCTGGAAAGAAATTCGTCAAAATATTGTTTTCATTTATATCAGCGTATTCTCTTGCGTGATTCCTTACTTCTTAATTGCACAATTTAACTATGAGTTCCCATCATTAGTTGGTGGCGCAATTGGTCTCTTTATTTCTGTGTTTGTGGCAAATAAAGGTATTGGTTTAGAGAAAGTTGAAAACAAGTTAGATAATAATGCTGTTAGCGCAGGCCAAGTTGCTAAAGCATTACTACCAACCGGTTTATTAATTTTATTCTTAATCGTTACACGTATTCCTGAGTTAGGCTTAAAAGGCTTAATGAATAACAAAGATGTGTGGTTCTCCACAGCGTTAGGTTCATTAGGCACATTTGAAGTCAGCAAAGGTTTAATTTTTAGTTTGAAAAATATCTTCGGTTCAGAAGTGAGTGAAAGCTATAAACTTCTTTATGTACCTGCTTTAATTCCATTTGTAATTACTGTATTAATTTCATTACCAATTTTCGGAGTGAACTTCAGTAGAACAAAAGGCATTTTTAGTACAAGCTTAAGCCAAGTAAAAAATCCATTTATTGCCTTAATGGGGGCCTTAGTGATGGTAAACTTGATGTTAGTGGGTGGCGAGCATTCTATGGTAAAAATCATAGGTCGTACCTTTGCAGAAGTTACCGGTAGTGACTGGACAATCTTCTCATCCTTCTTAGGTGCTGTAGGCGCATTTTTCTCAGGTTCAAATACCGTATCTAACTTAACATTCGGTAGCGTACAATTATCGACAGCAGAAACCACAGGTTTATCTGTGACTTTAATTCTTGCGTTACAATCAGTAGGTGGTGCGATGGGTAATATGGTATGTATTAATAATATCGTAGCAGTTTCTTCCGTATTGAATATTCAAAACAAAGAAGGAACAATCATTAAGACTACGATTGTACCTATGGTAGTTTACGGTATCATTGCAGCCCTTTGTGCAAGTTTTTTAATTCCGCTATTCTATGCGCTCTAAAATAGAGGCAAAAAGCAACCGCACTTTGTGGGCGGTTGCTTAACTTTTATCGAATATTTTACTTTTTATTTTCTATTATTGTTGGAGTAATTATTTATGAACGTAAATTTCTACGTTACTTGTATAGCCGACGTAGTAAAGAGCGGTGTGGCAAAAAACACCGTATTACTACTGGAAAAACTCGGTTGTAATGTTATCTTCCTTGAAAAACAAGGCTGTTGTGGGCAACCGGCATTAAACAGTGGTTACACCAAACAAGCCATCTCAGGCATGAAAAACTTAGTCGAAACCTTTGAAGTGAACGATTATCCCATCGTTGCCCCTGCAGGTTCCTGTGTTTATGCTATCAAAAACTATCCTGACTATTTCACTAAAGTTGGTGAGTTAGATTGGGCTGAGCGAGCGAAAAAGGTCGTTTCACGTTTCTGTGATTTAACGGATTTCATCGTCAATAAATTAGGTGTAACAGATGTTGGCGCCTATTTGCCAGGTAAAGCGGTTTATCATCCTTCTTGTAGTCTTACTCGTAAATTAGGCATTGTTGATGAACCAATCACTCTCTTGAAAGGTGTAAAAGGGTTAGATCTTCTTCCTATTCATAATCAACAAACTTGCTGTGGCTTTGGTGGAACTTTCTCTGTGAAAATGGCAGAGATTTCTGGCGAAATGGTGAAAGAAAAAGTTGAGCATATTGAAGAGGTTGAACCACAATATTTAATCGGTGCAGATGTAAGTTGTTTATTAAATATTGGTGGTCGTTTACAACGCGAAGGCAGCAAGATCAAAGTGATGCACATTGCGGAAGTATTAATGCAAGGGGAGAAATAAGATGTCATTGAAAACCAGTAATCTTCCTTTTAAAGCGCGTGTCGATCATGAAGTGCATAACACCATCATGCGTAAAGCGGTGGTGAAAGCTCAAGAAACTATTGGGGCTAACCGTCAAAAAATGGTGGACGAATTAGGTCATTGGGAAGAATGGCGTGATTTATCTAAACAGATTCGTAACCATGTTTTAGCTAATTTAGATGCTTATTTGTATCAATTAAGCGAAAAAGTGATGGGAAATGGCGGTAAAGTGTATTTTGCTGAAACGGCTGAAGAAGCGAGTGCTTATATTCGCAAAGTAGCATTAGAGAAAAATGCGAAGAAAATCGTAAAATCCAAATCCATGGTGACAGAAGAAATCGGTTTAAACGAAGTGCTTGAAAAAGAGGGCATGCAAGTGATCGAAACCGATTTGGGTGAATATCTATTACAAATTTCAGGTGATAAACCATCCCATATCGTTGTGCCTGCAATTCACAAAGATCGTCACCAAATCCGCAAAGATTTATCTGAAAAACTCGGTTATGAAGGTGAGGAAACGCCTGAAGATATGACGCGTTTCGTACGTGAAAAAATTCGTCAAGATTTTTTAGAAGCTGATATCGGTATCAGTGGTTGTAACTTTGCTGTAGCGGAAACTGGCTCAGTTTGTTTAGTGACAAACGAAGGTAACTTACGTTTAGCGACGACCTTACCAAAAACACATATTGCCGTGATGGGAATGGAGCGTTTAGCGCCGACTTTCCAAGAGGTGGATGTGTTAATTACGATGCTTGCTCGTAGTGCGGTAGGGGCGAAATTAACTGGTTATAACACTTGGTTAACCGGTCCTCGTCTTGCTGGTGAAACCGACGGTCCTGAAGAATTCCATTTGGTTATTGTGGATAATGGCCGTTCAGATATTTTAGCGTCTGAATTCCAAGAAGTTTTACGTTGTATCCGTTGCGGTGCTTGTTTGAATACCTGTCCGGCATATCGTCAAATCGGTGGTCATGGATATGGTTCTATTTACCCAGGTCCAATTGGTGCAGTGATTTCTCCGTTACTAGGTGGCTATGATGAATTCAAAGAATTGCCGTATGCTTGTTCTTTATGTAATGCGTGTAATTCGGTCTGCCCGGTGCGTATTCCATTAGCGCAGTTAATCTTAAAACACCGTGAGAAAATGGTAGAGTTAGGTAAAACTCCCGCGATGGAACGTTTATCTATTTTTGGTTTCACTACAGCCAATGCCAACCCAACACTATGGAAAACAGGTGTGAATATCGGTGCAAAATTAGCGGGTAAGCTGATCAAAAATGGGAAAGCACCAATTACATTTGGTGCATTGGGTGAATGGACAAAAGCACGAGATTTACCACAAGCAGATGGCGAAAGCTTCCGTCAATGGTTTAATAATAGAGAGAGAGGGTAATAAGCATGGATTTACAAAATCGCGAAAATTTTCTTAATAAATTAGCGGCGAAAATGGGTAAAGCCCGTGCTATCATACCTGAACCGATGGATGCACCAGTCAATACATACCCAACTGAGCGTTTAACCCATTTAAGTGCGGTTGATTTAGCGAATGAATTTATCAATTCTGCGAAAACCATGATGGTGGATGTAAATGTGTGTAGAGAGTCTGATGCAGTACAAACCTTACTTGCTCTCTGTGAAAAATATGGCGGTGGTGATGTTGTACTTAATTCCGATGAAAGATTGACCGCACTTGGTATTCCTGCGGCGCTTGAAGCGAAATATACTTGCCATACATGGTCACCAGAAACGGCACAAGATAATATTAGTTTTTCTGAAAAAGCTAATCTTGGTGTGGTTTATGCAGAATATGGTTTGGCGGAAACTGGCGGAATCGTCTTATTCTCTAGCGCAGATCGTGGACGTTCAGTGAGTTTATTACCTGAAAAATCGATTGTTGTTGTACGTAAAAGCCAAGTACTTCCACGTGTTGCACAAGTGGCGAAAGTATTACACGATAAAGCACAACAAGGCGAGCGTATGCCATCTTGTATCAATATTATCTCAGGTCCAAGTTCAACGGCAGATATTGAATTGATTAAAGTGATTGGCGTACATGGCCCAGTAGCAAAAATCTATTTAGTCATTGACGACTTATAAGAATCATCCATGATGAAAAGAGAGAACTACAATGTTCTCTCTTTTTTTATTTTTTTAAAATCCGCTATAATTCTGAAAAACTCACGAATTGAATATTATGACTTATTATCTTGGCATTATGTCTGGCACCAGTCTTGATGGTGTAGACATTGCTCTTACTAACATCCATTCGAATCAAACCAAATTAATTGCGGCCGATTTTACGCCGATGCCGGAAAATTTACGCGAAAAAATGACCGCACTTATTCAATCTGGCGAAACCACGTTACAAGCATTGGGTGAGCTTGATCATCAATTTGGTTTGCTTTATGCGGATTGCGTAAATACCTTTTTACATAAACATCAGCTAAAACCAGAGCAGGTTGAAGCTATTGGCTGCCATGGTCAAACAGTGTGGCATTCCCCAAAAAGTCAATTCCCGTTTACCATGCAAATCGGTGATATGAATTTATTAGCCGCTAAAACAGGTATTACGGTTGTTGGTGATTTGCGCCGTAAAGATATGGCGTTTAGTGGACAAGGGGCGCCTTTAGTACCCGCTTTTCATCAAGCGGTATTTTTTGATCCTAACTGGGCAACGGTGGTGCTTAATATTGGCGGTATTAGCAATATATCGTTATTGATACCCGAACAGCCTGTCATTGGCTTTGATACGGGAACCGGTAATACCTTGCTCGACCAATGGATCGAAAAACATCAAGACAAAGCTTACGACAAAAATGGTGAATGGGCGGCTTCAGGTCAGGTGAATCCAGATTTGTTAGCGGTATTATTAGATGAAGATTTCTTTCAGCTTCCACCACCGAAAAGCACGGGGCGTGAATTATTTAATTTGGCTTGGCTAGAGAATAAAATTCAAAAAATAACAGGCAAAACGACCGCACTTTTACCACAAGATGTGCAAGCCACCTTGGCTGAATTTACCGTGCAAAGTATTGTATTAGCCCTTAATAATATTCAGACGACATTACCATGCAGATTACTTGTTTGTGGCGGAGGTGCTAAAAATCAGGTGATCATGAATGGTTTAAAACAGGCATTACTAAATTGGCGTATTCAACTGACGACGGAATTAGAACTTGATATCGATTATGTGGAAGCGGCAGCTTTTGCTTGGTTGGCCTATCGTCGTATGCATAATTTGCCCGCTAATTTACCGAGTGTGACGGGTGCCACAAGTGCGGTCAGTTTAGGGGCGATTTTTCCAAAGGAATAAACCATGGCAGAAAATTTATTACAAACCCTTTCAACTTTAATTACTGAACAACGGAATCCCAATTCCATGCATGTGGATAGCTTGTCTGCATTGGAAATTGTGCAGTTAATGAATAAGGAAGATAAACAAGTGCCTTTGGCAATTGAAAAATGCTTACCTCAAATTGCCCAAGCGGTCGAATGTATTGTTGCTGCATTTCAACAAGGTGGTCGATTAGTCTATATTGGCGCTGGAACCAGTGGTCGATTAGGCGTACTTGATGCTTCTGAATGCCCGCCAACATTTGGTGTGTCACCTGAAATGGTGAAAGGTATTATTGCAGGCGGCGAGCGCGCATTACGTCATCCAATTGAAGGTGCCGAAGACAGCAAAACGCACGCCGTGGTTGACTTACAAACCATTCAATTTTCCTCAAAAGATGTCTTGGTTGGTATTGCTGCGAGTGGCCGAACACCTTATGTGATCGGTGCATTGGAATATGCGAAAAGTTTAGGTTCAGTGACCGTTTCGATTGCAAGTAATCCGAATTCAGCGATGGCGAATATTGTGGATATTGCTATTGATACGGTAGTGGGGCCAGAAGTGCTGACTGGTTCGAGTCGCTTAAAATCAGGCACCGCCCAAAAATTAGTACTGAATATGCTGACTACGGCTTCCATGATCTTAATGGGCAAATGCTATCAAAACTTAATGGTGGATGTGCAGGCAAGTAATGAAAAGCTGAAAGCTCGCGCCATTCGTATCGTCATGCAAGCCACGGATTGCGATAAGGCTCTTGCAGAAGAGACATTAAAGCAGGCTGATCAAAATGCGAAATTAGCGATTATGATGATTTTGAGTGGACTAGATCGTGCTCAAGCAGAAGCGTTATTAGAAAAACATCACGGCAAGTTACAACTTGCATTGAAATAAGTAAAAATAAAAACGCTAGGCATCAAGCCTAGCGTTTTTTTATTATTTAATAGTTTGCTCAATTAGCAATCTTGTTTGCCGTAAGCATCTTGACGCAGAATTTGACGAACGCCTTCCTCAAATTGTGCTAAAACTTGATCCGCGTCTTTTGAATCTTTACCGCGAGCATCAAGATAGAACTTGATTTTTGGCTCAGTACCAGATGGACGAGCGATTAAGCGGCTACCATTTTCTAATACGAATACAAGGATGTCGCTTTGACGATCTGTTTTAGTATGGTCGATAAATTGTGCCACTTTAACACCACCTACTTCAGCTGGAGGCGTGTTACGAAGTGCGGTCATTAATTTACCAATTTCAGATAAATCGCTTACACGAATAGAAATTTGCCCACTTACATAAGCACCGAATTCTTGCGTGAAGTCATTAGCGTAATCTGCTAAGGTTTTGCCTTGTGCTTTTAAGTGACGCACTAAATCTAAGAACACGATAGCTGCAGAAATACCGTCTTTGTCACGTACTTTATCTGGGTCAACTAAGTAACCAAGCGCTTCTTCGAAACCGAATAATAAGCCTTGAACTTTACCGATGTATTTGAAACCGGTTAAGGTTTCTTCTGATTGGAAGCCGTATTTTTTCGCAATTTCAGCAAGCGCTGGAGAAGATACTAAAGAACACGCTAATACGCCTTTCTCACCTTTTGCATGATATTGTTTTGCCAAATACCAACCTAAGAAACAACCTACTACGTTGCCGTGTAAAGGTTTCCAGTTACCTTGTGCATCTGGAACAGCCACCGCTAAACGGTCTGCATCTGGGTCATTAGCAATAATGAATTCTGCATTGTGTTCTTTTGCTACTTTAATGGCTAAATCTAATGCACCTTTTTCTTCCGGGTTAGGGAAGTTTACTGTTGGGAATGTGCCATCTGGCCATACTTGTTCCGCCACAATATGAGGTTGTGGAAGACCCGCTTTGGTTAAGGTTTTGCTTAACACTTCATAGCCTACACCGTGCATTGCGGTATAAACGTAGTTAATGTCTACTTGAGGTTCTTTAGCAAGAGAAGCAGTTTTTTCAATATAAGCGTTAACCACTTCATCATCTAGCACAACATAATCTTGACTACGTGGTAAATCTTTTACATTGCCTGCTGCTACTTTGTCGATTAATGCCGCGATATCTTTATCTGCAGGAGAAACGATTTGGCCACCGCCGTTCGCTTTACCTAAGTAAACTTTATAGCCGTTATCTTCTGGTGGGTTGTGACTTGCAGTCACCATGACACCTGCGGTGGTATCAAAATATTGGATTGCGTAAGCTAATACTGGCGTTGGTAATTTACGTGGAAGTAAATAAGCTTTCACGCCTGCACCCGCCATGATTTCAGCGGTATCACGTGCGAAAACATCAGAGTTTTTACGACCATCGTAACCAATCACGATGGAAGGTTGTTTGTCGTAATCTTTTAAATAATCTGCTAAACCGCCCGCAGCTTGTGCCACTAAAACACGGTTCATACCCATAGGGCCTGCTTGTAATGGTCCACGAAGCCCTGCCGTACCAAACTGTAAACGGCCACTAAAGCGAGCTTGTAATTCAGATTGTGCTTTTTCATCACCATTTTTCGCCGCCGTTAAAAGTGCGGTTAATTCTGCGTGAGTTTCTGCATCAGGATCTTGATTTAACCAGTTTTGTGCAATATCAAAAAGCGTTGTCATGATGTTTTCTCCTTGTAAAAACTAATTCCTGTTAGACTAGCTGAAAATGGCTTTAATTTAAATGACTATTTTGTTTTTTTACTGAAAATTTAAGCTTTTTTTGATCGCAACCGTTTTCTCAGATATAAAAACGGCGTAAAAATATTTACGCCGTGAGTGAGATATAAATTTATATAAAATAATAAAAATTAGAGAAGAAGGGCTGAACCCCATTTAATAATATCAAAGAAGAATTTGTTTTGATTGGTGGCAATACCATCACCCGTTTTCTTCAATGTACCATCATCATTTTTCGTTTCATCTACCATGCCATTTACATATTGGCCTTTCACGACATCTAAGTCTTCTTTTGCCTGAGTACGTAAAATTTGGCAAGCTTTTGGCTCTAATGCATCGACATCACCAATTTCTGCGCGGAACTTCTTAAATTGATAGGTCGCGTAATTCATCGATTTTTCATCTTTTTGAATCATTTTTACATAGTCTTCACCGATGATTTTTTCTAACGGATAGAAAAAGACATATTGGGAATGAATATAGCTATCTTCTTTGGCAAAATGTTGTTGCTGAATTCGAGTTAAATTCGGATAGATACATTGTTCAGCTTGTTTACTTGCGATAGCCCATGTTTTTGCATTGGCATCAGACAGAAGATAGTCTGCTTGTGCGAATTCAGCAGGAATAGTTGATTGTGATGAACCGAATAAACTACAAGCATTCAATAGCATAATGCTGCTTAAAAAAATAATTTTTTTCACTTAAATTTCCTTACTAAAGTTGGAATGGCGGAATTTTAACAACAACGACATAATTGTAAAGTCTTCAATAATTGATTTTCTTTCCCGAACTAAAAAACTTCCGCTATAATGACCGCACTTTTTACACTTATAAAGGAAAGAACAATGCAAAATCCAAAAGATGATGTTTTATATGCACCAGTTGAGTGGGTTGATCATAGCGAAGGTTACACTGATATTCGTTTCCACAAATCGACTGATGGTATCGCAAAAATCACTATTAACCGCCCAGAAGTGCGCAATGCATTTCGTCCGCAAACAGTTAAAGAAATGATCCATGCATTTTCTAACGCGCGTTTCGATGAAAAAATTGGCGTGATTGTGTTAACCGGTGAAGGCGAAAAAGCATTCTGTTCTGGTGGTGACCAAAAAATTCGTGGTGACTACGGCGGTTACAAAGATGAAAGCGGTGTGCATCATTTAAATGTATTGGATTTCCAACGTGATATTCGTACTTGTCCAAAACCAGTGGTAGCAATGGTGGCTGGTTACGCAATTGGCGGCGGTCACGTACTTCATATGTTATGTGATTTAACCATTGCAGCAGACAATGCGATCTTTGGTCAAACTGGCCCTAAAGTAGGCTCATTTGATGGTGGTTGGGGTGCAAGCTATATGGCCCGTTTAGTCGGTCAGAAAAAAGCCCGAGAAATTTGGTTCTTATGTCGCCAATATAATGCGCAAGAAGCATTAGATATGGGCTTAGTGAATACCGTCGTGCCTTATGCTGATTTAGAAAAAGAAACCGTGCGTTGGTGCCGTGAAATGTTACGTAATAGCCCAATTGCATTGCGTTGCTTAAAAGCTGCATTGAATGCAGACTGCGATGGTCAATCAGGTTTACAAGAGCTTGCGGGTAACGCAACCATGTTGTTCTATATGACTGAAGAAGGTCAAGAAGGCCGTAACGCGTTTAACGAAAAACGCGCACCAGACTTCAGTAAATTCAGACGTAATCCTTAATTTGAATATAAAAGTGCGGTTGAAAATCAGAGTGTTTTTAACCGCACTTTTGTCATCAAGGAGAATAAGATGGAAACCAAATCATTTAATCTTTATCGTTATTCTATTCCAGTCGACAGCCAATTGATTTTACGTGGACGTTTTTTAAAACGCCGTGAAGGTTTGATTGTACGTGTTGCTTGCAGCCGTGATGGCTGGGGGGAAATTGCACCTTTACCTGGGTTTAGCGAAGAAACTATCGAACAAGCGCAAGAGCAAGCGATTGAGTGGTTGACGAATTGGTGTCATGCAAGCTGCGAAGCGCCAAGAGTCCCACTTGACGGTTGTCATCCCTCCGTTGCTTTCGGTATTAGCACAGCGATGGATGAGATGAAACGTTATTTAAATGAGGAAGGTAACTATCATACTGCACCGTTGTGCTATGGCGATCCTGATGAGTTATATGCCGAACTTAATCAAATGTCAGGTGACAAAGTCGCTAAAATCAAAGTCGGTATGTATGAAGCGAATCGTGATGGATTGATTACGAATATGTTTCTAGAAGCTATTCCTGATTTGCAATTACGTCTAGATGCGAATCGTCAATGGACATTAGAAAAAGCCTTAAAATTTGCGGAGAAAGTAAAACCGCAACATCGATCTCGCATTCAATTTCTGGAAGAACCTTGTAAAACACGTGAAGAGAGCCGTCAGTTTGCAGCTCAAACAGGTATTAATATTGCTTGGGATGAAAGTGTGCGAGAGCCAGATTTTCTTTTAGAAAAAGAACCGCATTTAAGCGCCATTGTAATTAAACCAACATTGATTGGCTCACTGCAAGATTGTCAAAAGCTGATTGCACAAGCTCATAGTTTAGGTATAAAAGCGGTGATCAGCTCGAGTATTGAAAGTAGCCTTGGATTGACACAACTCGCTCGTATCGCTGCGCAATATACGCCTAACGTGATGCCGGGATTAGATACGTTGAATGTAATGCAACATCAAATATTACGTGCGTGGCCAGGCTCAGATTTACCGATAATTGATTTAAATTCTGAATTTATTACCAAAATTGTATAGAGATACGACCACCATTACATAAAAAATCGCTATAATTCGCACACGTTAAAGGATGTGAAAATGTCAAAAAAATTCAATATTTTGCTGTTAAATGGCCCGAACTTAAATATGTTGGGCGCAAGGGAACCAAAACATTATGGTTCACTTTCATTATCTGCCATTGAAGAAAATGTGGGTAAACTTGCTGCGCAGCATGATGTGAATTTGGAGTGTTTCCAAGCAAATAGCGAAGAAAAGTTAATTGATAAGATTCATCAAAGTTTTCAGAAGGTGGATTTTATTTTAATTAATCCGGCAGCTTATACGCATACCAGTGTTGCATTGCGCGATGCGTTGCTTGCGGTGTCAATTCCTTTTGTTGAAATTCATTTGTCTAATGTACATAAACGCGAGCCATTCCGTCATTATTCTTACTTTAGTGATGTGGCTGAAGGGGTAATTTGTGGCTTAGGTGCAAAAGGCTATGAGTTTGCTCTCCAATTTGCGTTAGATTTTTTAAATAAAAAAGCATAAAATTTCACAAAATTTACAGATTTTCGCAGAAATGTATCGCAAAGTTCATGATTTTGCGGTAATCTTGCCGACACAAAAAATAGGTTTCAAAATGATCGCACTTTGGGAATCAATTCTGAAAGTGCGGTTGATAATTCATTATTATTTTTAGGAAGAACGTATGGACATTCGTAAAATCAAAAAACTGATTGAATTAGTAGAAGAATCGGGTATCACTGAATTAGAAGTGCAAGAAGAAGAAGGTACGGTACGTATTAGTCGTGTGGCACCAGCAGTTGCACCTGCTGCAATTCAATATGCAGCGGCGCCTGTAGCTCCAGTTGCAGCTCCTGCAGCTGCTCCTGCGGCAGCAGCGCCTACTGAAGCACCTGCGGCTGAAGTGTCAGGGCACCAAGTGCGCTCACCAATGGTAGGTACATTCTATCGTAGCCCAAGCCCGGAAGCGAAAGCTTTCGTAGAAGTGGGACAAACAGTCAAAGTAGGCGATGCGCTTTGTATCGTTGAAGCAATGAAAATGATGAACCGTATCGAAGCTGATAAAGCTGGTGTGGTTAAAGCAATCTTAGTAAATGATGGCGAAGCGGTTGAATTTGACCAACCATTAATCGTTATCGAATAATCCCTATCAATCTGAAATGGCGAGCTTTCTCGCCATTTTTTCACCCAAGTGGAAATTGTTATGTTAGAAAAAGTTGTGATTGCTAACCGTGGTGAAATTGCACTGCGTATTTTGCGTGCCTGTAAAGAATTAGGCATTAAAACCGTGGCGGTTCACTCTACCGCTGATCGTGATTTAAAACACGTATTACTTGCAGATGAAACAGTTTGTATAGGACCTGCGCCATCTGTAAAAAGTTATTTAAATATTCCTGCTATTATTGCTGCTGCAGAGGTAACGGGTGCGGATGCGATTCACCCTGGCTATGGTTTCCTTTCTGAAAATGCGGATTTTGCAGAGCAAGTTGAGCGTTCTGGTTTTATTTTTATTGGCCCAACTGCAGACGTCATTCGTTTGATGGGGGATAAAGTTTCTGCAATTAAAGCAATGAAAAAAGCGGGCGTACCTTGCGTACCGGGTTCAGATGGCCCAGTAGGTAGCGATATAGCGAAAAATAAAGAAATTGCAAAACGTATTGGCTATCCAATTATTATCAAGGCGTCTGGCGGTGGCGGCGGTCGTGGTATGCGCGTGGTACGTAGCGAAGATGCACTTGAAGAATCCATTGCGATGACAAAAGCAGAAGCAAAAGCAGCGTTTAACAATGATATGGTTTATATGGAAAAATATTTAGAAAATCCACGCCATATTGAAATCCAAGTTTTAGCGGATACACACGGTAACGCAATCTATCTTGCAGAGCGTGATTGCTCTATGCAACGTCGTCACCAAAAAGTCGTAGAAGAAGCACCCGCACCAGGTATTACCGAAGAAGTCCGTCGTGATATCGGTTCTCGCTGTGCGAAGGCTTGTGTTGAAATTGGCTATCGCGGTGCAGGTACCTTTGAATTCTTGTATGAAAATGGCGAATTCTATTTCATCGAAATGAATACCCGTATTCAAGTAGAACACCCAGTAACAGAAATGATTACCGGTGTGGATTTGGTGAAAGAACAATTGCGTATTGCGGCTGGTTTACCACTTTCTTATAAACAAGAAGATATTAAAGTGAAAGGTCATGCAATTGAATGTCGTATCAATGCAGAAGATCCAAAAACATTCTTACCATCTCCAGGTAAAGTGGCACACTTGCACTCACCAGGTGGTTTAGGCGTTCGTTGGGATTCTCATGTGTATGGCGGTTATACCGTTCCTCCGCATTATGATTCTATGATCGCAAAATTAATCACATACGGTGATACTCGTGATGTAGCTATTCGTCGTATGCAAAATGCATTATCTGAAACGATTATTGATGGTATCAAAACAAATATCCCACTTCATGAACTTATTCTTGAAGATGAAAACTTCCAAAAAGGTGGCGCAAATATCCATTATTTAGAGAAGAAATTAGGAATGTATGATTAAAATGAAACGGCTAATTCAAGATGGATTGGCCGTTTTTTATTAAGTCTAGTTAATTTTATCTCAATGATTTATAAAATGTATTTGAAATGATATAAAATCCCTATATAATTTGTGACTATTTTTTTGCTTAAGGAAAAACAATGAAATTTAATCTTTCGAAATTCAGCTTAACTATTCTTACAACGGTAATGCTAGCTTCCTGTGGAAGTGGTGGCGGTGGTAATAATCAATTAGTGAGTCAACCCAAACCCACTGAGCAGTCCAAACCTGCTGAGCAATCCAAACCTGCTGAACAATCCAAACCTGCTGAGCAATCCAAACCTGCTGAGCAATCCAAACCTGCTGAGCAATCCAAACCTGCTGAGCAATCCAAACCTGCTGAGCAATCCAAACCTGCTGAGCAATCCAAACCTGCTGAGCAATCCAAACCTGCTGAGCAATCCAAACCTGCTGAGCAATCCAAACCTGCTGAGCAATCCAAACCTGCTGAGCAATCCAAACCCACTGAGCAGTCCAAACCCACTGAGCAGTCCAAACCTACTGAGGAATCCAAACCAGCTGAGTCATCAAAACCAATTGAACAGCCAACTCCTGGAATGCCTGAACGTTTGCCAACTAATACTGGTTTAGCATTTTCTATAAAAACAGAAGATGAGGGAAATATTGCGGGAAATATTAATACAATTAAGAATGAACAGGAGCTCATTGCTACTAATAATTTTGCTAGTATCAATGTTGATGGCAAAAATATTCCTATTGATTTTAAACTTGAACCAAGTCAAGATTGGACAAAAGAAGGGGCGTTTATCGAGAAGCTGAATTTAGCACCACATATTTGTTGTGGAAAATACACAGATGTTCGCTTTGGTGCAATTGCAAGTCATTCATTTGGGCAAGATGATATTCTTTTTTATAATGGAAATCCTTCAAACAGTGTGCCAGAATCAGGGGAAGTTACTTACAAAGGTGAAAGTATAATGGCGGATAAAGGGAATCATGTATTTGGTGGTTATAGAAAAGGTACCTCTGAATTTAAGGTTAATTTTGGTGACAAAAAATTATCAGGAAGTTTAAACGTTGATAGTCCTAAATATGATGTTGAATCAGGGGAAAGTAAATTTAATAACGTCAAAGTTGACATTAATGCCGATATTTCAGGCAATAAATTTTACGGTACTGCAAAATCCTCCTCTTTTGTTTCAGAAGCTGTATCAGAGGGCAAGTTTTATGGGGATGGAGCTAAAGAACTAGGTGGAATGGTAAAAGCTAAAGATAATTCTTGGGTTGGAGCCTACGGTGCAAAAGCACAATAAGAAATTCTATTTCATTATTATTTAAAGCAAGCTTCGTGCTTGCTTTATTTTCTTTATGGGAATAAAAAATGATTCCACAATCTAAACTTGTTTTATTCTTAAGCTCGTCTTTATTGCTGAGTTCTTTCTCTTTTGCAGCAGGGAAGTCTCCTAAACCTCGTGATGAACGATTTGATGATCAACTTGAATTTGCTAAACCTAGTTTATCCTCTGCAAATCCACAAGTATCAGATAAACGGAAAGATAAACATACGCTTTCTATTGCGAAAGAAGAATTGTCGAAACATCCAGATTTGATTGTGCGTGGATTGATCACCGCGGTGTTGCAAAATAACGGTGAAGCCGTTCAACTATTATTGCCGTTGTATCAAAATCTGCCTAAACAAGATCCATTTTTACTTGAATGGGCGAATGCGATTAATGCTCGCGAAGAAAGGCGTTTTTCGGAGGCGGTAACTCGTTATCGTACGCTATTTTCTCAAGATTCGACCATTCTACCGTTACGTTATCAGTTAGCACAAGCTCTCTTTTTAAACAATGATAATGAGGCTGCTAAAGATCAATTCCAAAAACTGAGAGCTGAACAAGTTTCATCAGAGTCTATCATCATGATCGACCAATATCTTTCAGCACTTAACCGCCGAGATCAGTGGAAGTTTCGAGGTGGTTTGAGTTTCTTGAATGAAAGTAATATTAACAATGCGCCAAAAGCTGGCACTCGCATTGGAAATTGGAATGCCTGGGAACGTGAAAGTGCAAGAGGTTTTTCTTATTTTGCAGAAGCAGAGAAAAAATGGTCATTGCTCCATAATTATTTCACTCAATTTTCTATTGAGGGAAGTGGGAAATATTACTGGGATAATAAAAAATATAATGAATTTAATGGTAGAGTCGGTGCTGGAGTAGGTTATCAAACAGCACGTTTTGAGATTTCATTGATGCCATTTATAGAAAGACGATGGTATGCAGGTGGCTCCTCAGGTAACGAGTCAATGAAACAGTATTCGAAAAATTCAGGTGCTCGTTTAGATCTAACTTATTGGCTGAATGAAAAGTGGCAAATTTCAACCGCACTTGAGCATGGTGAACAGCGTTACAACACTCGTAAGCATTTGAATGGCAATAATTATCTTTGGTCGAATACGTTATCTTATTTTCCTAAGAGTGGTCAATTTTGGTTCATAGGCGCTGATTATAATCGTGAAAATACACGAGACGAAGACAATGCTTACCAACGTAAAAATCTGCGTTTAGGGTGGGGGCAAGAGTGGGGCTGGGGTATTTCAACCCGAGTTTCCCTTGCCTATGCACATAGAACTTATAAAGGTGCTGATTTATTTAATATTCGTCAAAAAAATAATGAATATCAATCAGCAGTAACATTATGGCATCGTGATCTTTACTTTTGGGGAATTACGCCTAAAATTACATGGTCTTATCAAAGAGTTTCAAGTAATCATCCATTTTATAGTTATGATAAAAATCGTATTTTTCTAGAAATGGGCACAACTTTCTAACCAAAAGGAGTTAATAATGGGGTTGTCACAACGATATAAACAAGCTGCCAAGGAGGCGCGCTGGGCATTAGGGTTAGCCATTCTTTACGTGATTGGGTGGTGTGTTTGTGCTTATCTACCAAAAAACTCGTCTGGGCCGATAGGTTTTCCGTTGTGGTTTGAATTATCCTGCATTTATTTACCCATTTTGTTTGTAGTCATTGGGTATTGGATTGTCAAAATTGTCTTTTTAGATATTCCACTAGACGTTGAGTCAAAGGAGAATAAATAATGAATTTAGGTATTATTCTCCCCTTAGTTATCTACTTAGTTTTCATCTTTGGCGCGGCATTATTTGCTTATGTAAAACGCAGTAAAGGGGATTTTCTTACGGAATATTATGTAGGAAATCGCTCGATGACAGGTTTTGTCCTTGCGATGACAACGGCTTCCACTTATGCTAGTGCCAGTTCTTTTGTTGGTGGACCTGGGGCAGCTTATAAATATGGGCTAGGTTGGGTATTACTCGCCATGATCCAAGTACCGGCTGTTTGGTTAGCCTTAGGTGCATTGGGCAAAAAGTTTGCATTACTTTCTCGCGAGACCAATGCGCTTACTATCAATGATTTATTTCTCTATCGTTATAAAAATAAATATCTCGTTTGGATTTCCAGTCTAGCATTGTTGCTTGCCTTCTTTGCTGCTATGGTTGTGCAATTTATTGGTGGGGCAAGATTGCTCGAAACTACGATAGGGATTCCTTATACTCACGCCTTGCTTATTTTTGCCTTAACGGTTGGCATTTATACGTTTATTGGTGGTTTCCGAGCGGTCGTGTTAACCGATACGATTCAAGGTACGGTAATGATTTTTGGCACAATCGTGCTATTAGTGGGCGTTATTTACCATCTCGGTGGCGTAGAAAGTGCGGTCAATAAATTAACTGAAATTGATCCGAGTTTAGTGAGTCCTTACGGCCCGAATGAGATGCTAGATTTTCAATTTATGGCATCGTTTTGGATCCTAGTCTGTTTCGGTGTGGTTGGTTTACCACATACAGCTGTCCGTTGTATGGCTTTCAAAGACAGTAAAGCCTTACATCGAGGTATGCTCATTGGGACGATTGTCCTTTCTGTGATTATGTTAGGGATGCATTTGGCGGGTGCTTTAGGACGTGCCGTTGTGCCTGATTTGACCGTATCAGATAAAGTCATTCCAACCTTAATGTTGGAAGTGCTCCCACCTATTGTTGCAGGGATTTTCTTAGCGGCGCCGATGTCTGCGATCATGTCCACAGTTGATGCACAACTCATTCAATCCTCCTCAATTTTTGTGAAAGACTTATATCTTGCAAGCAAACCTGAAGCAGCGAAGAATGAAAAACGAATTAGCCGTATTTCATCAGTCATCACACTGATTTTATCGGCGTTGTTAATTCTTGCGGCACTGAATCCACCAGATATGATTATCTGGTTGAATCTATTTGCTTTCGGGGGATTAGAAGCGGCATTCCTTTGGGTGATTGTATTAGGCATTTATTGGGATAAAGCAAATGCAGCAGGGGCAATAAGCTCAATGGTGGTGGGATTAAGCAGTTATGTGCTTCTGACTCAATTTGGTGTCAAACTATTTGGTTTTAATGCGATTGTGCCTGCACTTGTATTTGGTTTGATAGCTTTCATCTTGGGTAACCAATTCGGTACAAAAAAACAGTAAAAACGGACCACACTTTATGGTTTATCAAATCCTAGCATTGTTTATTTGGAGTAGTGCCTTTGTTGCCGCTAAATACACCTTTACAATGATGGACACCATTTTGATGATCCAAGTCCGTTTATTCATGGCGGCGATTATTGTGATGCCACTCTTTTTTCGTCGTTGGAAAGGCGTGTCTAAACCTATGCGAAAACAGCTTTGGTGGTTAGGTTTTTTTAATTATACTGCCACCTTTTTGCTGCAATTTATTGGCTTAAAATATACGAGCGCGGCGAGCGCAACGACCATGATTGGATTAGAGCCGTTATGTGTGATTTTTATTGGGCATTTTTTCTTTCAAGATCGTGCGAAATGGTATCATTGGTTGTGTGGCGCTTTTGCCTTTTTAGGCGTGGCCATTTTAATTTTAGGTGGGCATGGCAATGAAGGCTCAAGTCAAATTAGTTTATTGGGTTGCTCCTTAGTAGTAGCGGCAAGTATTGTATTTGCTTGTTGTTTACGTTGGACGAAAAAAGTGGTGGCAACGGTTTCAGCACAAGCTTATACATCCATTTCAATTGTGTTGGCAACTATCACCATGATGCCATTTACTTTATTGATGACTGAAAACTGGGATATCCATTTTAACTGGCTTGGTTTCTTCGGTTTGATTTATCTCGGTGTAGCATGTAGTTGGTTTGCCTTTTGGTTATGGAATAAAGGTTTAAATTCAGTGGATGCAAAAATCTCTGGAATTTTGACCGCACTTGAGCCGATTTTCGGTGTCTTTTTGGCGGTGTTATTGCTTAACGAAGAGGTTTCACTTGTTTCAGCGCTTGGGATTATCATTATTGTGGTTTCAGCCCTAGGCGTAAGTTTATTACCGAAATGGTTACATAAAGAAATTAATTAAAAGGAAAAGAAGATGGCGTGGATTCAAATTCGCTTAAATAGTACAAATGAAAAAGCTGAGAAAATTAGCGATTTTTTAGAAGAAATTGGCTCAGTTTCGGTCACATTTATGGATAGCCAGGATACGCCGATTTTTGAACCACTTCCGGGCGAAACACGTTTGTGGGGAAACACCGATGTGATTGCCTTGTTTGATGCAGAAACCGATATGAATGAAATTGTGAGTTTGCTTAAACAAGCACATCATTTAGATGAACATACCGCTTACAAAATTGAGCAAATCGAGGATAAAGACTGGGAACGTGAATGGATGGATAACTTCCACCCAATGCAATTTGGTCAACGTTTATGGATTTGCCCAAGCTGGCGTGAAGTGCCAGATCAAAATGCGGTGAATGTGATGCTTGATCCTGGTTTAGCTTTTGGGACAGGTACCCACCCGACAACTGCACTTTGTTTAGAGTGGTTAGATGGTTTAGATTTAACAGGCAAAACTGTCATCGATTTTGGTTGTGGGTCAGGAATTCTTGCTATTGCGGCTCTTAAATTAGGCGCAAAAAATGCGATTGGTATTGATATCGATCCACAGGCGATTCTCGCAAGTCGTAATAATGCGAAACAAAATGGGGTGGCAAATCGTCTTCAGCTTTTCCTATCCGATGATAAACCTGCCGATTTAAAAGCAGATGTCGTCGTGGCGAATATTCTTGCTGGGCCATTAAAAGAACTTTACCCAATTATTTCTCAATTAGTGAAAGAGGGCGGAGATCTAGGATTATCTGGTATTTTAGAAACACAAGCACAATCGGTATGTGATGCTTATACACAATCATTTGATTTAGATCCTGTTGCAGTGAAAGAGGAATGGTGCCGTATTACAGGTAAATTAAAATCGGCTTAATTTCTTTTTGTCAATTAAAAAAAGTGCATTTTTTGAACAAAATTCACTTTGCAAAAAAAAGAAAAATGCGTAATATAGCACCCCTTGTCGGTTGCTATTGTGGCCTGACTTGCTGGAGATAGGACTTGTAATTGGGGATAACATAAAATGCGAATTGGTTCTTACGAATTAAAAAATCGTATTTTATTGGCACCCATGGCAGGTATCACGGATCAGCCCTTTCGACGTTTATGTGCCCATTATGGTGCAGGATTAACGTTTTCAGAGATGATGTCCACTAATCCACAAGTTTGGCATACAGAGAAATCGAAACTTCGTTTAGCACATAGTGAAGAGTTGGGATTAAATGCGGTGCAAATCGCAGGTTCTGATCCTTTAGAAATGGCCCAAGCTGCAGCAATTAATGTAGCCTATGGTGCTGAAATTATCGACATCAATATGGGCTGTCCCGCAAAGAAAGTAAATCGAAAATTAGCGGGCTCTGCACTGCTTCAATTTCCTGATTTAGTGGAAAAAATTTTAAAAGAAGTGGTGAATGCCGTTGATGTGCCTGTGACGTTAAAAATTCGCACAGGTTGGGATAAGGCAAATCGAAACTGTGTGCAAATCGGCAAAATTGCAGAACAATCTGGTATTCAAGCTTTAACCATTCACGGGCGGACGAAAGAATGCTTATTTGAAGGGGAAGCGGAATACGACAATATTCGAGCAGTCAAACAATCAATTTCAATTCCTGTTATTGCGAATGGTGATATTGATTCTGCATCGAAAGCGAAAAAGGTACTTGAGTACACAGGTGCCGATGCAATAATGATCGGTCGTGCCGCACTAGGCAATCCATGGCTTTTTCAAGCCGTCGAGGCCTTAGTGGAACATGATTCGATAATTCAAACTCCAAGTTTGCGTGAAAAGTGCGGTCATATTTTGCGTCATATTCAGGAACTTCATCAGTTCTATGGTGAGCAAAAAGGCTATCGAATAGCCCGTAAGCACGTGGCTTGGTATTTACAGGGAATTCAACCCGATTCCGTTTTTAGACAGACTTTTAACGCAATTAATGAACCGAAAGAGCAGTTAATTGTGCTGGAAGATTTTTTAAATTCAATTTTGGATAAAGAAAAATGTTAGAACAACAACGTAGTCCGTCTGAAGCGTTAACCGTTTCAGTTTTAAACTCTCAATCACAAGTAACAAACAAACCATTACGTGATTCAGTAAAACAAGCTTTACGCAATTACTTATCACAATTAGATGGTCAAGATGTGAATGATCTTTACGAATTAGTATTAGCGGAAGTTGAACACCCGATGTTAGATATGATTATGCAATACACCCGCGGTAACCAAACCCGTGCAGCAAACATGCTCGGCATTAACCGTGGTACATTGCGTAAGAAATTGAAAAAATACGGTATGGGCTAATTAAGATTAGCAAAAGAAAAGGCGAACATGATGTTCGCCTTTTTATTTATCTATTGAATGGTGAAGCTAATTGGTACACTGACTGAAGAGGTAAATCCAGCTGGTTTTGGACCAACAGGTCTCGCACTTCTCACCGCTTCCAGTGCTGCGTTGTCTAAGCTTTCATCTCCAGAGGAATTCGTTACTCGTTCTCCTGATAAGGAGCCATCTGCCCCTACGCTAAAACTCACGCTCACAACACCTTGTTTACGCATCATCTTCGCACGAGCAGGATAGCGTTTGTGCCGTTCAATTTCACGTCGAATAGCCGCACGATAAGCATTTAGCTCATCCGTATTGGCACCTGAGCCACCTTGAACACCATTTGTACCAGGTTGTCCTGTAGTTGTTGCTTTAGAATTTGCTGTAGCCGTTGAATTGATATTTTTATCACCAATCGGTAAATTTTTCGGCATTTCTACTGGTTTCTCTGTTTTTACCTCATTTTTAGGCTTTTCTTTTGGCTTCTCTTTAGGTTTTGGTTTCGGCTTTTCTATTGGTTTTTCTGGTTTTTTCTCAGGTTCTTTTTTCTTTTCAGGCTCTGGTTTTTTCGTTGGATCCTCAACGATGTCGTGTTTTTCAGGCTCTGGTTCCACCTGTTGAGGTTCAGGTTCCGGTTCTGGAGTGGGTTCTTCCACTCGCATTCCTTGAATCATTTCCATTGAAATCGTTGTGGATATTTCACCTGGCGCATCGCTCGCAGCTTCATGTGGCGTATGCCAGTTCCAAAATAACGCACCAAGGATGCTACCATGAATCAATAAAGAAATAAGCAAACCTAATAATGATCGTTTGGTTTGTTGGCTGTTCATTGACTACGTCCTACTCCAACGCCTCCGCTTGCAACTCCACCTACTTCAGGCGTATTTTTTGATTCATTTCCTTGAGTTGTTTTGCTTGGAGCGCCTTTATCTTTCATGGAAACAATAACAACATTTTTGATTTCATTTTTCGATAACATATCGGTAATGGTTACGAAATCTTGGAAGGAAGCTTCAGCATCAATTTTTAACGTTACTTTTTGATCTTTATTCCAACCCATAATTTCTTTTTCAAGCGCTTCTTGTGAAATAGGCTTATCGTTAAAATAAAGTTGCTTGTCAGCTGTAACCGTTAATAATTTTGTTAATTCATCTGACTTGAATGCGACCGTTGAACTCGCTTTGGGCACATTTACCTTAATTTTTCCTTGGGAAATAAAGGATGCGGTGACCAACACTATCGCTAATAACACCAACATAATGTCGATGAAAGGAATAATGTTGATTTCATCAAATTTTTTCACGATTATTCCTTATCTTTCTGAGCGTTTAATACTTTCCATTTCAATCGGTTAACTTCTACTTTACGACCTAAGCCGTTATAGAACATCATAGACGGAATAGCGACTAAAATACCAAGTGCGGTTGCTTTTAATGCAAGAGAAAGGTGCATCATAATAGCACCTGCGTCGACTTCGCCATCACCATGGCCAATTTGGAAGAAAGTTAATAAAATTCCAATTACCGTACCTAATAGACCAACATAAGGTGCGTTAGCACCGACAGTGGAGATCACCGTCATATTGCGATTTAAATCAATTTCAAGTGCGTGAATATTGGAATATTTTGCTACGTCCACACGCTTTAAAAAGATAAAACGCTCAATCACGGCTGCAAGCATGATTACACTCATAACAAGTAGAAGTCCAATAATAATGTAATCACTGTATTGTTGTAAAAACTCAAAAAGTTGTAGCATTTGATAGTCCTTGAATGTTTAATAAAAACTCAAAATTAATTGAGAATGAATTTCAATTAGATTGGGAATTTTACCAAATGGAAAATAGAGCGTAAATATAAATTAGAAAAATGAACGATTTTTTGACCGCACTTTGAGATAAATCACAGAAGTGCGGTTGTTTGAGCAGTATTTTAAAGAGAGTGTAAGTAATCTAGGACAAATTGATGATGTTCACCTGTTTTGAATTTATCAAAAACGTGCAGAATTTTACCTTGTTCATCAATGAGGAAACTAATACGATGAATACCATCATAAGTGCGCCCCATAAATTTCTTCTTGCCCCATACACCAAATTGCTCGGCAACCTGGTGATCTTCATCAGAAAGTAAAGTGAAATTGAGTGACTTTTTCTCAACAAATTGAGCGAGTTTTTTAGGGGAATCTGTACTGATGCCTAAAATAACTACACCTAATTTTTCTAGTTCACTTTTGGCATCACGCAAACCACAGGCTTGGGTTGTACAGCCTGGTGTTAAGGCTTTTGGATAAAAATACACGAGGATTTTTTTACCTTTGAAATCGCTGAGTGAAATAGGTTGATTGTCTTGATTTAAGAGTGTGAATTGCGGCGCTAAATCACCCACTTGTAATTTTTTCATAAAAAATCCTTAAAAATGAGAAAAATGATTTGTAAATTCAGACTATTTTAGCGATTATAACTGAGTATTTTCAAATATTATTAAATGCAGAATAGATGTGAATGGAGTACTTATGACTACGCAAAAACCTTTATTTTCAGGCAGTATTGTTGCTTTAGTAACCCCGATGGATAACCACGGGAATATTGATTTTGAAACATTAAAAAAACTCATTGAATTTCATATCGATGCTGGTACTAATTCTATTGTATCGGTAGGCACAACAGGAGAATCTGCAACATTAAGCATTGAAGAAAATGTGAAAGTGATAGAAAAGACAGTTGAGTTAGCAAAAGGTCGTATCCCAATTATCGCAGGCACCGGCGCCAATGCAACAAGCGAAGCTATCGTGATGACAAAATTATTACGTGATAGTGGCGTGGCCGGTTGTTTATCTGTAGTGCCTTACTACAATAAACCGACTCAGGAAGGCATGTTCCAACATTTTAAAGCCATTGCCGAATGTACGGACCTACCACAACTTCTTTATAATGTACCAGGTCGTACCGGTAGTGATATGAAACCTGAAACCGTGGCGCGTTTAGCTCAAATTGATAACATTGTGGGCATTAAAGAAGCGACGGGTGATGTTTCACGTGTTACTGCTATTAAAGAATTAGCAGGTAAAGATTTCATCGTGTTAAGCGGTGATGATGCAACAGGTTTAGAAGCCATGAAATTAGGCGGTGAAGGTGTTATTTCGGTGACGAATAACCTCGCAGCAAAAGATATGGCGGCAATGTGTCGTTATGCTTTAGCGGGCGATTTTGCGAAAGCAGAAGAAATTAATGCCCGTTTAATGCCTTTACATAAGAATTTATTTATTGAATCAAATCCAATCCCTGTCAAATGGGCAGCATATCGTTTAGGTTTAATTAAGACTCCACATTTACGTTTACCTCTTACTGTGTTAAGCGAAAGCGCTCAAGTAAAAGTAGAAGAAGCATTAAAAGTTGCTGGCTTAATTTAATGAATTAAAGGGTTGTTTTTACAGCCCTTTAAACTTTCGACTTTTTTATTTGTCAAAGAGCGGTCATTATTTTAATTATTTTTATTGAAGGATTTAAGGAATGAAAAAAATCGTACTGAGTTTAGTCGCTTCAGCATTGTTATCGGCGTGTTCAAACAGCGTAGAAAAAATGCAGACGGCTAACGACACTTATCAAAATTCTGATCGTGAAATACCGAGCTTTTCACCTTTAGCAAGCGGCGGTATAACATTGCCGCAAGCCGATCCGACTTATGAACTTCCTCAGCTTAATGCGAAAAAAGAACGCGTAGATATTCGCCCACCTTCAACCCCATTAGCGATTATTAAAAATTCTTTAACACAATTTGATGGTGAACGTGCATTGATTGTTTATACGGATGCACAAGCAGAGCTTTATAATCTCAAGCAAGTTGAGCGTTTATTGAAAGAAGAAGGCACGAATTCAACTTTAAATGGTGCGGTATTAATTAGCGATTGGGCGCCAACAGGTCGTGCAGATGATAAAGCCAATACAGAGATCCGTTATAAAATTGAACAAGTTACGGCGCAAGATGCAAGTGCGTTAGCGGTTTCTGTCGAGCAAATGCGTCGTGATGGTGTGATTTACACACCAAATCAAGCAGATAAACAGCGCTATGCATCTGATCGTTTAAATCGCTTTGTTTCTGCTCTAACCAGCGCTTATAACAAGCAACAACAAGATCTAAATAACGCCTCAGCGGGGCCTTTCCAATCAGGTTTAATTACTGATGCGAATGGTAGAATGGCATTAGGTATGGATGCAAGTTTTGGCCAAGCATGGCAACGTTTAGGTTCAACTTTACCGAAATTAGGCTTTAACGCAACATCTGAATCAGCCGGTCGTGGTTATCGCGAATTGAAATATAAACCATTAGATAAACAAGAGTGGTTACGTTTAGGTGTGAATCCGCCTAATCTAGAAAAAGGTGTTTATCGAATGCAAATTTCCGCAGTGGGTAAACAAAGTGCGGTTGTGATCACTGATGAAGACGGCAAGACACTACCAAATGAAGCGGCTCAATCCTTGTATTCAGCATTAAGTGTATTGCTTGCACAATAATATGAGTTGAGAAATAAAAAGTGCGGTTCAATTTGACTGCACTTTTTTATTGGAAAAGATTTATTCGGCTTTCACGCCTAAGTGACCAATTTTTACGCCTAGGTTACCAAGAGAAACAGGATCCAAATAATCACCTAAGAATTTGAATAACTCACCTAATTCCCTAAATGAGCGTTTGATTTTTACTTGATCTTCTACTTTACGCACAAATTCATAACGCACATTTTCGCCTTCAAAATAAGCCGTGAGCGTGAGATAAATGGTTTCAAAAAAGTGGCTTTGAGCACCTTCTTCACCTGGATCACTGATACGGACATTCCAAGTATTGTTAAATAAAACTTCTGTTTTGATTGACATATAGACTTCCTCTGTTTGTTATTTTTTATACTGAAATTGAAACGAAAAAACCGATGATAAAATTTCTGAAATTAAAAACTTTATCATCGGGCTTTTCAAACCAATTGCTCGCATATTTTGCTTTGCGTTGATAACTGCCTTTGCCTTTACGTTTTCTCTCAATGCGTTGGCGAAATAATTTATCGTGTAATAGTACCATCACGGCATTATCTTTCACGACACCTTTGGTGTGTTGATAAATGGGCTGATTTTCAACCGCACTTTTTGTTTTTTTTGTCATATTTACCTCTAAAAAATTGCCGTGAAGTATTTCACGGCAAGTCATTATAGCGAAAATGAATAGAATTACAAAATGGCGAGTACGCTTTCAGGCGGTCGTCCAATTTTGGCTTTTTCACCTTTTACCACAATTGGGCGTTCTAATAGGGCTGAATTTTCACTGATGGCTTTTAATAAATCATCATTAGTTAATGCAGGATTATCTAACCCTAATGATTGATAAAGCTCATCTTTGGTACGCATCATTTTTCTGACATCATCCAATCCTAATTTATTAGCCAGTTGCTGTAATGCTTCAACAGAGTAGTGTTGTTGTAAATAAAGTTCGATAGTCGGTTGAATGCCTTTTTCTTCTAATAAAGCTAGAGTTTCACGGCTTTTTGAACAGCGCGGATTATGATAAATCTTAACAGACATAACGTTTCCTTCTATTTTATGTTGAATGAGTGGATATAGGATTGATTTAAATTTTAACTTATAATGACAAAAAATACTTGTTTAGGAAGACTTTATGTTAGAAATGCTAAAAAATTGGTATAGCCGCCGCTTAAGCGATCCGCAGGCGATGGGGCTACTTGCCATTTTGTTGTTTGGCTTTATTGCGATTTATTTCTTTAGTGATTTAATCGCCCCGTTGCTGATTGCCATTGTATTAGCATATTTATTGGAAATGCCGATTAATTTTCTAACGAAAAAATTAAAATTTCCTCGAATGCTCGCTACGTTAGTCATTTTTGGTGGATTTATAACCTTGGCGTTATTAATTTTCTTCGGGCTTGTGCCAACATTATGGAATCAAACGATTTCCTTATTAAGTGATTTGCCGGCCATGTTCAATAAGTTACATGAATGGTTGTTAGCCCTTCCTGAGCATTATCCTGAACTCATTGATTACACCATGATTGACACCTTTTTTAGTGCTGCTCGTGCGAAGATTTTGGGCTTCGGTGAATCTGCGGTGAAATTGTCGATTACCTCATTAATGAACCTTGTATCACTGGGAATTTATGCGTTTTTAGTGCCATTAATGATGTTCTTTATGCTGAAAGATAAAACTGAGCTTCTTGCTGGAGTGAGTCGCTTTTTACCTAAAAACCGTCTTTTAGCGTCTAAAGTATGGAATGAGATGCAGCAACAAATTGCGAATTATATTCATGGCAAATTGTTAGAAATTTTGATTGTTGGCGTGGTGACTTATATTATCTTTTTAAGCTTTGGTTTAAATTATCCGCTGTTACTTTCTGTTGTCGTAGGTCTCTCTGTCTTAGTCCCTTATATTGGTGCGGTATTGGTGACGATTCCCGTTGCTTTAGTCGCCATGTTCCAGTTTGGCATTTCCCCAACGTTTTGGTATTTAATTGTGGCCTTTGCGGTGAGTCAACTTCTAGATGGAAACTTGTTGGTGCCGTATTTATTCTCTGAAGTCGTTAATCTACATCCTTTAGTAATCATTATTTCGGTGTTGATTTTCGGCGGATTATGGGGGTTCTGGGGCGTATTCTTCGCTATTCCGTTGGCAACGCTTGTGAAAGCTGTGCTGAATGCATTACCGGATTAGACAGAATTAAAACGATTAAAAGAAAGCTGACGAAAGTCAGCTTTTTTGTTCTTTTAATTTTTGGATATCCAAAATTTCCACACAATTTGTTGTCCCTACTTTAATGCGCCATTTAATATTAAATTCGTACAGACTAATGCCATAAATACGATCGGTTTCTTTGCCTTGTTGATAAGCCGGGCGGGGATCTTGAGCGATCACTTCCGTAATGAATCTTGCTAAGTGCGGTCGATTTTTGTGATATTTTTCTACCGCACTTTGGGCGATTTCTGTAAATTCTACGTTTAATTTTGCAGGTGGTTTTTCTTGTGCAAAACTTGATTTTGCCTCTGGCTCGCTGTCAGCATAGGCAATATAGGGCTTAATATCAAAAATAGGTGTGCCATCGACAAGATCCACGGAGCCTAAATGCAGGAAAACACGTCCATGAATACATTCCACTTGGCGTAATTCAACTTTGGATAAGCCTAGCGGGTTTGGGCGATGTGTAGCGCGTGAAGCAAATACACCGACACGTTGATTGCCGCCTAAACGAGGGGGACGAACAGTGGATTGCCATTTCCCATGTGGTATTTTGTCGAATTGGAAAATAAGCCAAAGATGGCTAAATTGTTCTAAGCCTCGTACCGCTTCTGGCGAATTATACGGAGGGAGCAGTTCCACGATGCCAATACCATCTTGTACTAAATCTGGTTGGCGTGGCACCGAGAATTTTTCTTTGTAAGGTGTGTGAATTACCGCAATTGGGTGAAGCATCAGTGTTAAATCATTCATAAAAAGGCAATTTCCGTGTAGAATACGCCCTTTATTGTAATCAAAAGTGCGGTCAAAAAAAATGACAAATCATAAATTGAAAATGTGGTGGGAAACCGCTCGCCCAAAAACCTTGCCTTTGGCATTGGCTTCTATTTTTACTGGCTCAGCGTTGGCATATTGGGCTGATAAAGAAAGCTTTAATCTCACCGTGATGTTACTTTGCTTGCTCACCACCCTTTTATTGCAAGTCCTTTCCAACTTTGCTAACGATTATGGCGATCATCAAAAAGGGTCAGATACCGAAGAACGTATTGGGCCTTTACGTGGTATTCAGCAAGGTGCAATTTCCGCGAATGAGCTTAAGTGGGGCTTAATTTTAATGGCAGTGAGTTCATTTTTTTCAGGTGCATTCTTAATTGGTATCGCATATCAAAACCTAACAGATTTATTGGCCTTTGCAGGTTTGGGCATTCTTGCCATTATTGCTGCCATTACTTATACCGTTGGAGCGAAACCTTATGGTTATTTAGGTTTAGGCGATCTGTCAGTGCTGCTCTTTTTTGGACTATTAGGTGTAGGTGGAACTTACTATCTCCAAACTCACAGCATTGATAGCTTAATTACTTTACCTGCGCTTGGCTCTGGTCTATTAGCAACAGCGGTTTTAAATATCAATAACTTACGAGACATTGAGCAAGATGCGAAAGTAGGAAAAAATACCCTGGTTGTGCGTATTGGTCCGAAGAAAGGACGTATTTATCATTGTATTTTATTAAGCGTTGCTGCTTTATGTTATGTACTATTTGTTACATCAACAGCATTTAGTTCTTGGCATTTCTTATTTTTATTGGCATTTCCATTATTATTAAAACACGCCTTATTTGTTTATCGCAGCAAAGAGCCCGCAGTGTTGCGTCCGATGTTGGCTCAGATGTCGATGATTTCTTTATTTATCAATATCTTGTTTAGTTTAGGCTTGCTTATCGGCTAAATCGGCTTATACTAGAGAAAAAATTTTAACGACAAGGGGAACATTATGTATATTGATACTTCAGAACTTTGTGATATCTATGCTGATCAAGTGGATGTAGTTGAACCTATTTTTTCTAGCTTCGGTGGTGTAAGCAATTTCTACGGCAAAGTGACGACAGTAAAATGTTTTGAAAATAATGGATTAATTGCCGAAATTCTCGAAGAAAATGGTAATGGCAGAGTGCTTGTCGTAGATGGCGGCGGCGCGGTACGTCGAGCTTTAATTGACGCAGAACTTGCGCAACTTGCTGCAGATAATGACTGGGCGGGCATTATTGTTTATGGTGCAGTACGCCAAATTCAACAACTTGAAAATATTGATATTGGTATTCATGCACTCGCACCAATTCCAGTTGGCGCAGAAGAAAATAATCATGGAGAAAGTGATCTTCCTGTGAATTTTGGTGGTGTGACTTTCTTCCCTGAAGATTATATTTACGCTGATTTAACGGGTATTATTCTTTCACAAGAAGCATTAGATTTAGGCGATTTTGAAGAAGAATAGTTTTGAAATTATTAACACTTTTTAAAGTGTGGTTAGAAATAACCGCACTTTTTTTGTTAAAATTTTTTTGAACAAGATCACATTTTAAACATTTGTTAGTTGAAAGTTTGTAACATTCATTTAACATCAAAAATAGTTCATTTGTAATCAGTTTGGAGGGACTCATGAACGAAACAAACACAACAAAAAATTATAAAAGTGGTATTATTTTTCTGCTGGCAATAGCATGTTTTTTCATTTTATTAAAATCTTTACCTTTCGCACCTAAGGAAAATGCTGGTTTAGCACTATTAGCCTTTGTGGCGATCCTTTGGTTAACTGAAGCATTGCATGTAACAGTTACTGCGTTATTGGTACCATTGATTGCGATTGCACTTGATCTAGTGTCGACGAAACAAGCTTTAGTAGCTTTTGCCGATCCAACCATTTTCTTATTCTTTGGTGGCTTTGCTTTAGCGACAGCTTTACATATACAAAAGCTCGATAAAATGATTGCCAATAAAATCATGGCAATGGCTCGTGGAAATTTATTTGTAGCTATTATGTATCTTTTCTCCATTACTGCTTTCCTTTCCATGTGGATGAGTAACACAGCAACAGCAGCCATGATGTTGCCTCTAGCGATGGGGATCTTAAGTAAGCTTGATAAAGAAAAAGAACATAATACTTATGTCTTCGTATTATTAGGGATTGCATATAGTGCGAGTATTGGTGGTATGGGTACATTAGTAGGTAGCCCACCAAATGCTATCGTTGCAAGTAACTTACATTTAACCTTCTCTGATTGGTTATGGTATGGCTTACCAATTATGGTGATTTTAATGCCATTGATGGTGGGTACACTTTTCATTGTGTTTAAACCAAAACTTCATTTACATTTTGAGCAAAATTTTGAACGTATTGAAATGAATGGCCAACGTGTTTTAACGCTTGTAATTTTTGGTCTCATTGCGCTTTGTTGGGTATTTAGTAGCTATATTAATCCAATCATTTCAGGTGTATTTGGCCTTGCTAAAAATATTGGTAGTTTTGATAGTGTGGTCGCATTACTTGCAGCTGTCATTATTTGTTCAACTGGAGTGGCAAATTGGAAACAAATCCAAGAAAGTACGGACTGGGGCGTATTGATGCTTTTCGGTGGCGGCTTAACTTTAAGTGCAGTCTTAAAAGATTCTGGTGCAAGTAAAGTATTAGCTGATGGTATTGTGTTCTTAGTTCAAGGGCAACATTACTACCTCATTGGTTTATTGGTCGCAACCTTCATTATTTTCTTAACTGAATTTACTTCTAATACCGCGAGTGCGGCATTATTAGTGCCAATCTTTATTTCTATTGCACAATCTCTTGGTATGCCGGAAATTGGTCTTGCTTTAATCATCGGTTTAGGTGCATCTTGTGCCTTTATGTTACCGGTGGCAACACCACCAAATGCGATCGTATTCGGTACGGGACAAGTTCGTCAAAGTGATATGGTTAAAGCTGGATTTATCTTAAATATTGTGTGTATACTCGTTATTGCGACAATAGGATATTATTTCTGGTTAAATAATTAGTCGTGTAAAGAAAAGGGCGTGTTGAGAATATTCAACACGCCCTTTATTATTCCAAGTAAAGATTATTCATCTTTACTTGATTTATCCTCTTCTTCTACTTCAATCTCAACGTCATCTGCTTTGTCTGCAGCACTGTTAATTGTTAAGCAAACTTCGCTAGAAATTAAATGCTCTAAGATTGTAGCAAGTTCGTGTAATTTTTCTTTGTCATCATCGAAATAACCTTCTTCTTTTAAGTTAGCAATGAAGGCCGAGAAGACAGCTTTATCAAAGAACTCTGGTGCGTTAATACCGTGTAATACAGAAAGACGCTGTGCCACTAATTGGCTTTCTTTTTCTAATAAGCCACGAGCAATTCCAGGATCTTTACGTAAAATACTCACAGTGATGTAGTAACGTTGTAATATTTCACGCATACCGGCAGACCAAAGTTGTAAAATCCGCACTTTAGAGCGGTGGATAGATAAGAAATTATCATTGGCTTGGATAACCTCTTGACGCGCAAATTCATCAATAATGGCTTTAATTTGTGTATTTAATTCTTCTTCATTGAAATGAAGGAAGAGTTCACCTTTTAAGAATGGATAAATTTTACGTACCGCATCCAATAATAAATCTTTTTGGATTGCTTCATAATGTAAAACGATACTCGCAACAAGTGAAGGTAACACAAATAAGTGTTGAATATTATTTCGGTAATACGTCATGAGAACAGCAGAATTACGTTCTAAACGAATAATTTCCCCAAAGTTATCTTTTTCAACTAACACGCCAACACGATCTAAGCTTAATACGTGATTAAGCATCGCTTTTGGTGTATCAGTTGGAAGCACCACATCAGTAGAATACGGGACATTCTTTAACATCTCTTGATAACTAGAGAGTTGTTCTAATAACTGTTCATGAGAAAGTGCACGCTGACGAGAAGATAGGAGTGCTGTCCCCACTAAATTCATCCCATTGACTGCTGCCGATTTGTTGATATTTATCATCACTTGATTAGAAATAGAACCCACTGCTTGGTTAAACCACAGCGGTTTATCTTCATGATGTTGTTCTTTCCATTCAGGATAATGGTGGCTAAGGTAATTTGACAGTGTGATTGGCTCACCAAAATTCACAAAACCTTGGCCTAAATTGCGCAATTTTTTAATCACACGTAAAACTAAGCCTGCATTTTCTTTTTCTTTTGCCGCGCCACGTAATTCTTTCGCATAAGTATCTACTTCTAATACGTGCTCATAACCGATATATACTGGCACTATAGAAATTGGACGCGTTTGATTATGTTGAAGCGCTTGTAGTGTCATCGACATCATGCCAGTTTTCGGTGCGAGCAAGCGGCCAGTACGAGAACGGCCTCCTTCAATAAAGTATTCGACAGAATAACCGCGGTGGAATAATTCCCCTAAATATTCACGGAAAATCGCAGAGTAAAGGCGATTGCCTTTAAAGGTGCGGCGAATAAAGAATGCTCCCCAGCTACGGAATAAAGGTCCCGCAGGCCAAAAGTTTAAGTTAATACCTGCTGCAATATGTGGCGGTACAAGACCCTGGTGATAGAGCACATAAGAAAGTAATAAATAGTCAATGTGACTACGGTGACAAGGCACATAAACAATTTCATGTCCTTCTAGTGCCAGTTTACGCACACGGTCCGCATTTTGTACATTAATACCTGAATAGAGTTTGTTCCATAACCAACGTAAGAAACGATCCGCTGCACGAAGGCTTGAATGGCTAACATCTGCAGCGATTTCATGAAGAATTTTTTCAGCTTCAGCATAGGCTTTTTCACGGCTGATATTTTTTGATTTTGCCTCATCTTCAATCGCATTTTGAATCGCTTGGGAATTTAAGAGTTTATTAAACATTGCTTCGCGGTTTGGTAGGCGAGGGCCTGTTGCCGAAATGCGTTGTTTAGCGAAGTGTATTTTAGCCACACGAGCAAGTTTTTGTGCGATTTTTTCATCTGAACCATGCTCATTTACCATGTAACGCAAAGAGAGCGCTTGAGAAAAACGTACAAAGGTATCACGCCCAAACCAAATTGCTGCAAAGGTTTTTTGAATGCCATTCAATAGACGCAGATTTGGTAAGCTTGCTTTATCTTCTTTACCAGGCGAACGCCCCCAAAGCACAGAAACCGGGATCAGTTGCACATCTAAATCAGCAATATCACGATGCAATTCTAAGTACTTATTGAACACCTTGACCGTTTCATCTTTTGCGCCTTTTGATTTAAAAAAACGACGACCTTCGTCTAAATAGACATAACGTGGTAATGCTACGCCATCAATCACATTCTTTTCAGCCGGATCAGGTAAACCTACGCTCAAACAGTTACGACGGAAAATCACGAAGTCAGTTTGAGAGGTATAAGGTAAAACATAAAGAATAGGTTGATTGATATTGAGTTGAAGCTCTTCGATGGGTTGAGCGGGAATAGGATTATTTTTTACTAAAACCGAAAGCGGTAATTCTAATAATTTACGATAAGTACTTACGATGCCAGACATAATTAATATTCTCTTTTTGTTAGACATTTCTAGGTATTATCAGGCATTTTAACACATTCGACCAGTCAAATTCTAAAAATTTACATTTGAGATTTATGATGAACACTCAAAAATATGAAAAAAATTGACCGCACTTTTACCTCCAGAAAATAGTTGTTGCAATCGTTATCTTTCTGTATATACTAACAGTTATTCTGTATAAAGTAACAGGAGTGTATATGAGACCATTAACTGCCAGACAACAAGAAGTGCTGGAACTCTTAAAACGACATTTAGAAACCACGGGTATGCCGCCAACTCGTGCAGAAATTTCTCGTGAATTAGGCTTTAAATCCCCTAATGCGGCGGAAGAACACTTAAAAGCGCTTGCTCGTAAAGGCGCTATTGAAATTGTGGCGGGGGCTTCTCGCGGTATTCGCATTGTTGATGACAGTGCAAATGATGAGGAAGAAGAAGGCTTACCGCTCATCGGTCGCGTGGCTGCTGGGGAACCAATTTTGGCTGAGCAACATATTGAAGGTACTTATCGTGTTGATGCTAATATGTTCAAACCACAAGCTGACTTTTTATTAAAAGTATATGGCCAATCCATGAAAGATATCGGTATTTTAGACGGCGATCTTCTTGCTGTTCATAGCACAAAAGATGTGCGAAATGGACAGATTGTTGTCGCACGAATTGAAGATGAAGTGACAGTAAAACGCTTAGAGCGTAAAGGTTCTGTTATTTATCTGCATGCAGAAAATGAAGAGTTTCAACCGATTGTGGTGAATCTTGAGGAACAGCCTCATTTTGAAATTGAAGGTATTGCAGTAGGGATTATCCGCAATAACGCTTGGATGTAATGATGAAAGTGCGGTAGGAAAATAAAGTGTTTTTTGACCGCACTTTGTCTATTATGGCTATTTGCCATTCGGCTTATTGCTCTCTATAATGCCAAAAAGTTTTCAAATCAAGGAAGGAAACATGCAGTTTTCCAAAATGCATGGCCTTGGCAATGACTTTGTTGTTGTTGATGCTGTGACACAAAATGCCTATTTTACCCCTGAAACTATTAAACGCTTAGCCGATCGTCATCGTGGCATTGGTTTTGATCAGCTTTTAATTGTTGAGCCACCTTATGATCCGGATTTGGATTTCCATTACCGTATTTTTAATGCGGATGGCAGCGAAGTATCGCAATGTGGAAACGGGGCAAGATGTTTTGCACGTTTTGTCACCTTAAAAGGGCTGACTAATAAAAAGGATATTGCAGTAAGCACGCAAAAAGGAAAGATGGTTTTAACGATAAAAGAAGATGGGCAAATTCGCGTCAATATGGGCGAGCCGATTTGGGAACCGAATAAAATTCCTTTTACAGCAAACAAATTTGAAAAAAATTATATTCTACGTACAGATGTTCAAACGGTGCTTTGTGGTGCAGTATCAATGGGTAATCCACATTGTGTTGTTCAAGTGGACGATATTGAAACGGCCAATGTAGCAGAGTTAGGTCCACTCTTAGAAAGTCACGAACGTTTTCCTGAAAGGGTAAACGCTGGATTTATGCAAGTCGTCAATCGTAACCACATTAAGTTGCGTGTATATGAGCGTGGTGCTGGTGAAACGCAAGCTTGTGGCAGTGGCGCTTGTGCGGCAGCGGCTGTAGGGATTATGCAAGGTTTACTGGATAACAAAGTGCAAGTTGATCTACCAGGTGGTAGCTTACTTATTGAATGGGAAAGCGTAGGCTCACCGCTTTATATGACTGGTGATGCCACTCATATTTATGATGGTAATATTCACCTTTAATCTTTTCTAATCTGAATAAAAATGCGTGGAGGCTATCCACGCATTTTTTATTTATTGTTCAACTTCCACATCACGCTGATTTAATGGTTGCGTTGGGCGGTTGTTTTTCCCTTCCATTTCTTCTATCGCGGCAATTTGTGCTTTGCTTGCTTGAATTGGTGCTTTAAAAATGGTCCAAGCCACGTTTTCACTACAAGGTGGAGTAGTGAGCGATCCATTTAAGCGGAAGCGAGCCATCTCTTTTGGCATTAGCGCTTGAATATCAAGCGGTTGAGCCAATTTTTCTTTTTGTCCAACGGTGAGTTTTTTCTCAACTACTGGCGCTAATGCCGGATTCGCTTCACCTTCATTGACCATTACAGCAACAACCGCCAAAGCTTTATCTTCACTTTGATGGACAAAATGAATTTCTAAAGGATAATGTTGGCGTTTAAAGGTATGTTCACTTGGTGTGTGAAAGTGAAATTGTTTTAAATAATATGGTTTATTGTTGAGAGTAATAAATGGTGCATTTTCTTGTGCAACACTGACTTGCACGGTATGTCCGTTGTTTTCTACTTGATAAGCAGCAGGGAAGTAATTCATCTTAAGTGGTTTATTTGCCACTTTCATGCCATTATCTGCTTCAAGATTAACTGGCGATTGAACTTTCCCTATCTTACAGGTTTGATATTCGGTGAGCAAATCACCCCAATGTTCAGGGCTTTCTTTTCCATTATAAGACCAATGCGCTTTATGTATTTGGGCAAATGATGTTGTGCTTAATGCGATAAGTAAGCTAGAAAGCAATAGACGAGTCTTCATAAGGCACCTCTCCTTTTTTGTGGTATATGCCTCATCGATTCTACTGGTTCTGTATGATAACTTTTTGATTTTGGTCAAGTTTTGTTTGAGTGTTGAACTCATCGTACGAGTGGGGATAATGCTAAAAAAGCCGTCTATTTTGACCGCACTTTTTTAGCCCTGACAGAGTCGTTCTCTCAGGTCTTCTGCAGTTTTGCTGGTTTTAATTCGCTCAAAAACGATATCTGCTTCAGGATATTCTTTATTAAGATAGCGTAGCCATTGTTTGATTCGGGCAACATGATAAAAACCGGAATCATGGAAATTTTCCATTTCCGCATATTTTTGCAAGATCTTTTGAATATCCGTCCAAGACATTTTTTCACAATTTTGTTTGAGTACAAGACTTAGGTTCGGGATATTTAATGCACCACGCCCGACCATTAGATCTTCGCAACCTGTCGCTTTTAAACAGGCTTGACCATCTTCCCAACGCCAAATTTCACCATTAGCAATTACAGGGATCGTCAAGCGCGATCTCACTTCACCGATTTTTTCCCAATTGATGCGATCGGCACGATAGCCATCGACTTTGGTTCTGCCGTGAATGGTGATTTCAGTGGCGCCGCCTTGTTGTACTGCGTCGGCAATTTCAAAAGCTTGTGAAGTGCAATCCCAACCTAATCTTATTTTCACACTGACAGGCAAGTGGTTAGGCACTGTTTGTCTCAAGGCTAGTGTCGCTTGATAAATTAATTCAGGTTGCTTGAGAAGTGCCGCGCCTCCGTTACTCCCATTAACGGTTTTGGATGGACAGCCACAATTTAAATCAATACCATGTGAGCCCAGTTCAATGGCGCGATTGGCATTTTCAGCAAGACAGTTTGGATGTTGACCTAAAAGTTGGACACGAACAGGTGTTCTAGAAAGGGTAAAGCCTTGATTTTTGAGTTCAGGGCAAAGACGATAAAAGACTTTTTCGGGTAAGAGTTGATCCACCACGCGGACAAATTCGGTGATACAGAGATCATATTCATTCACTTCGGTTAAAAGTTGGCGAACGAAAGGATCAAGCACCCCCTGCATGGGGGCGAGGATAACACGCACTATTTCCAGCCTTTCACTTTACAAATTAAATCGTAAGCGGCTTGGATTTGTTGCGCTTTTTCTTTAGCCATCTCCATCATTTCTGGTGGCAAGCCTTTAGCGACTAATTTATCTGGGTGATGTTCATTCATTAAACGACGATATGCACGTTTTACAGCATTGCGATCATTGCTTTCACTCACGCCCAATACTTTATAGGCATCGCTTAATGTTGGGCTTGAAGATTGTTGATATCCGCCTTGTTGTTGGTATTGGTAGCCACCTTGCTGTTGATAACCGCCTTGTTGGTATTGGCGATAGAATCCACCTTGGGTAAATTGGCGAGCTGCAATTTCCATAGCGAGCATTTGCTCAAACTGCATACGGGAAAGACCAAGCTCTTCGGCTACCACATAAAGCACTTCTTTTTCTGAGTCATGTAATTGAGAATCAGCAAAGGCAGCCTGCACTTGCACGTGTAAAAACATTCTCAGCAAGTCAGCTCGTTGTCCACATCCAATGCGGAATTCGCGAATCACCTGACGCAATGGAAAATCCGCTTCTTTACCGCGACGAAAGGCCTCTTGAGCAAGTTTGCGATGACTCTCATCTAATTGCATTTGGTTCATCAACTGATTCGCCAGTTGAATATCTTCTTCTGTCACACGACCTTTGGATTTACTTAAATGCCCAAGTACCGCAAAGGTAGTTTGCATAAAGAGCGCTTGTCGGGTCGTTTTTTTCTTAAAAAAGCTAGAGTTAACCGAACCAAGCTCATAGAGTTTTTTATCAGCGATGGAGCCTAAAATGAGTCCAGCAATGGCACCGAAAAAGCCCCCCCATTTAAAACCGAGAAAAACGCCGATAATCTTTCCAAAAAAATACATTCTCTTCCCCTAAAGTGCGGTCAAAAAGGTCTTTGACAATAATGGGCAGATGTAAATGTCTGCCCCTACATTAATATGGCTTTATTCTTATTTTTCAAGTGATGGATTACACACCATAACTTTCACGATAAGCACGCATCGCTGGTAAATATTGCTGATAATCGGGTTCTTTTTCAATGAATTGCATTAAATCATCCAAATCAATAATGGAAAGCACTTGGCACTGGTAGTCGCGTTCCACTTCTTGAATTGCAGAAAGTTCCCCTTTGCCTTTTTCCTGACGATTTAATGCAATAAATACAGCTGCTAATTTCGCGTTATTGGCTTCAAGATGCGCCATGGATTCACGAATGGCTGTGCCAGCTGTAATGACATCATCGATTAACAACACATTGCCGGTTAGTGGGCTACCGATCAAATTACCGCCTTCACCGTGATCTTTCGCTTCTTTGCGGTTAAAGCAAACCGGTGTATCACGATTAAATTGATTGAATAGTGCAATGGAAACGCTCGTCGCAATTGGAATGCCTTTGTAGGCAGGTCCAAAAATAACATCAAAATCGACCGCACTTGACTGAATTGCCTTCGCATAGAATTCACCTAAGCGAGCAAGATCTGCACCCGTGCTGAATAATCCTGCGTTAAAAAAATAAGGGCTTTTTCGACCTGATTTTAGTGCAAACTCGCCAAATTTAAGCACGTTACGGCTCAAGGCAAATTTAATAAATTCGATTTTGTAGCTTTCCATTTTTTGTTCCTATAAACCTAATGCTTCACGTTGTGCAGCGAAGATTTGTTCGCAGCCTTGTTTTGCTAAGCCTAATAAGGTGAGTAATTCTTCGTGGCTGAATGGTTCGCCTTCTGCGGTACCTTGCACTTCGATCATGCGGCCATCTTCCATCATCACAACGTTCATATCTGTTTCGGCAGCTGAGTCTTCTACATATTCCAAATCACATACAGCCTCACCCTCAACAATTCCAACCGAAATTGCAGCAACCAGACCTTTGATTGGATTAGTTTTTAATGTGCCGTTCGCGATTAAACCGTTGATGGCATCACATAATGCCACTGCGGCACCGGTGATGGAGGCTGTTCTTGTACCGCCGTCCGCTTGAATCACATCGCAGTCTAAGGTGATAGAACGCTCACCAAGGGCTTCTAAGTCAACCATAGCACGTAGTGAACGCGCGATTAAGCGTTGAATTTCCATGGTGCGTCCACCTTGTTTGCCTTTTGCGGCTTCACGTTGCATACGGCTGTGTGTAGAGCGAGGCAACATACCATATTCTGCTGTCACCCAACCTTGATTCTGTCCTTTTAAGAAACGCGGTACGCTTTCATCAACACTCGCCGTACATAAAACTTTAGTATCACCAAATTCCACTAATACAGAGCCTTCCGCATGTTTAGTGTAATTACGGGTGATTTTAATTGGACGAGGCTGATGATTTTCACGATTATTTGGACGCATTCTGAATTCCTTTATTTTTATTGATAAAAAAAGCGCGCTTATTTTAGCACGCTTTTTAGTGTTTTATGGATTTGCTTGTTCAAACTCACGAATTTTATTAAAGACATCTTGTAAATCCGTACCATAATTAATTTTTTGCAATTCAGGTATAGAGTTAGATTTTACTAACATTCTAAGTGGTTGGAATTGCATATTGCACAAGTAGATTTGTTGATGTGGCAACATATGTTGTACAAAGTGAGTGAGAGCGTGAATGCCCCCCGTATCGAGCACGGTCACGGCATCGCACTGCAACACGATATGTTTAATCTCGTGATCGGTATGTACGGTTTTATCGTGTAAATCCGCAAAGAGTTTATCTGCCGCTGCAAAGAATAATGGACCGCTGATACGATAAGCTAATACATCATCGAGATCTTCTGGCACGGGTTGTTCAATCGTTTTTGTCATTTCTGCAATAGTGCGGATAAATAAAAGACTCGCTAATAATACGCCGACAGAGATGGCGATCACCATATCAAATAACACGGTGAGAATTAAGCAGGTGAACAACACAGCAATTTCGTTTTTTGTGGAGCGACGAGCTAAACGAATAATTTCAGGTACATTAGCCATATGCCAAGCTACCATTAATAGCAATGCAGCCATAGAAGAGAGTGGCAAATAAGACAGGGCATTCGCAAAGAATAATAGCGAGAATAAAACTAAGAGTGCATGAATTACACTGGCTATTGGTGATACCGCTCCAGATTTTACATTGGCTGCGGAACGTGCAATTGCCGCGGTTGCCGTAATGCCGCCTAAGAATGGTGAAATAATATTACCTAAACCTTGGGCGAGTAATTCATTATTGGAATGATGTTTGGTATCCGTCATATTATCTAAAATGACCGCGCAAAGTAGCGACTCAATCGCGCCTAATACCGCCATGGAAAAGGCTGCAGGTAAGATATCTTGTATGCGATCAAAACTCCAATTGATGACTTCACCTTGCGCATTCGGAATATTCCAAGGTAAGGCAAATTCAGGTAGTACATTTGGAATGCCATGCCCTGTTGTACCATCGGATAAGGTATATTGGAATGCTGTACCAATGGTTTCAACCGAGAAGCCAAATTGTCCTAAGGCTAATGCCATGAGTGTTCCAATAATGACCGCTGGTAAATGGCCTGGCACAGGTAAACGAAGTTTGTGCCATTGCGTAAGTATAAATAAGGTGACCACACCAACAGCTGTATTCGCCCAGCTAATCGTAGGAAGTGCGGTCAAAATAGCCTGCACTTTTTCAATATAGTGAGATGGCATCTGGGCAATGTCTAAACCTAAGAAATCTTTGATTTGCAAGGTGCCGATGGTGATCCCAATTCCACAGGTAAAGCCAAGTGTAACGGGGAGAGGAATGTACTCAATTAATCGCCCTAATCGCGATAGGGCCATGATGACTAAAATAATTCCCGAAAGCAGCGTTGCCATGAGTAATCCGCTAAGCCCAAATTGTTGTGTGATGGGATATAAAATGACGACAAATGCTGCAGTTGGACCTGAAATATTGAAACGCGATCCACCGGTTAATGCAATCACGATACCCGCTACAATAGCGGTATAAAGACCGTGTTGAGGTGGAACACCACTGGCAATAGCTAAAGCCATGGAGAGAGGAATCGCAATGACTCCCACGGTGAGTCCTGCGATAATATCTTTAATCAATTTTTGTTTCCCGTAACCTTCACGGAAAGATTCTTTCAATGCGCTGAATGGTTTTACAGCTAAAAACACATTTTTAGAAAAGAGTAATTTGATTTGCATAAAAAACAACGATAAAAAAGAATGAGTTTATATTTTAACTAAAAGAAAAAGGATTTTTTATGTTCTAGCTCAAAAAACTTGACTAATCTTGTAGAAATCTTTATATTTCACGCACTTCAAAACGGTGAGATGTCCGAGTGGTTGAAGGAGCACGCCTGGAAAGCGTGTATGTGCGAAAGTGCATCGGGGGTTCGAATCCCCCTCTCACCGCCATTCAAATATTGTCTTTTCTGAATTTAAAATCATCTTTTAAACTAATTTATTTTGAGATCTAGAATTTACGCTATTTTTGTCTGCCTAAACTAAGTGTTAAACTATTACTTTCGCTTAAAAAAGCCAGTTAGAAAAATAATGGCAGATTGAGATGAGTTATGGCACGCCCTAAAGGATTCGAACCTTTGACCCACGCCTTAGAAGGGCGTTGCTCTATCCAGCTGAGCTAAGGGCGCATTTCAAGGGTTACATCTTTTGTATGGAATTTCGAGGGAAATATAAAAGAAGTGGTCGGCGAGATAGGATTTGAACCTACGACCCACTGGTCCCAAACCAGTTGCGCTACCAAGCTGCGCTACTCGCCGACGATTGGGCTCAATTATAGTGAGCTTTTCTTTCCAGTCAATTAATTTTTTAGATTCCTCTTTCAATTGCTCAAAATTATTCCAGTTTTTCAACCGCACTTTTGTTGTCTTTGTAATATAAGACATTGTCAGTTAAAATAGCAAACGTTTACTTAATGCCATCTTGAGGAAAAAACGCATGACTGCTCAAATTATTTCAGGTACTGAACTATCAAAAAAAATTAAATCAGATGTTGCCAGTAAAATCGTATATTATCGTGCTCAAGGCAAACGAGCACCCGGGCTCGCAGTAATTTTGGTGGGGGCAGATCCAGCTTCTCAAGTTTATGTGGGCAGTAAACGTAAAAGTTGTGAAGAGATTGGGATGATATCAAGATCCTATGATTTGCCTGAAACAACCACGGAGGCTGAATTACTTCAACTGATTGATATTTTAAATGCTGATGAAACCATTGATGGTATTTTGGTTCAACTTCCATTACCAGAGCAGATTAATAGTTCATTAGTTATTGAGCGAATTAGTCCTGAAAAAGACGTGGATGGTTTCCACCCTTATAATGTTGGGCGTTTATGTCAGCGTATTCCAACTTTACGCGCTTGCACCCCCTATGGCGTAATGAAATTATTAGAAACCACAGGCATTGATTTACATGGTAAACATGCAGTGATCGTTGGCGCATCAAATATTGTAGGGCGCCCGATGTCACTCGAATTATTGTTGGCTGGTGCAACGGTTACGGTGACTCACCGTTTCACGAAAGATTTAGAACATCATATCCGTCAGGCGGATGTTTTAGTAGTGGCTGTTGGTAAACCTCGTTTTATTCCGGGAGATTGGATTAAAGAAGGGGCAACAGTCATTGATGTGGGGATTAATCGTATCAATGGCAAATTAGTGGGTGACGTGGAATACGATGTGGCGCGACAAAAAGCGGCTTATATTACGCCAGTACCGGGTGGAGTAGGGCCAATGACGGTTGCTATGCTGATGTTTAATACACTTTATGCTTATGAGCATAACAATCAACTGGTTTAAGAAATGAAAAAAGTGCGGTTAAATTTGACCGCACTTTTTGTCTTAATGTAATTTCAATTTTGGTTTTAAATAGTGGTTAAGTTTATCCACTAAAATAATCAAGCCAATCTTAATACATCCATGCAAAGCATGTTGGTGCATACGATATAAAGACACATACGCAAACTGTGCAAATTTACCTTGAACAGTCAGTGGGTTTTTCCCAAATTTATTTGAAATGCTACCTAATGCGGTAAAGCTTGAAAGAGAAACCAAAGTTCCTTTATCGTTGTATTTGAACGCTTTTAATGGTTTTTGCTCAAAAAGTGCAAAGATATTTTTCGCACAAGCTTTTGCCATTTGATGTGCAGCTTGCGCTCTTGGCGGAACTAATTTACCGTTTGGTTGCATTAATGCTGCACAGTCACCAATCGCGAAAATACTGTCATCCACCGTAGTTTGAAGGGTATCTTTTACCACTAATTGATTGATGCGATTAAGCTCTAATCCATCGAATTGCTGTGTCACCGTTGAGGTGCGAACACCTGCCGCCCAAACAATCAGATCAGCTTTGATTTCTTCGCCATCTTTGGTGATAAGCGTGTTTGGCTGGGCTTCTGTGATCATCGTATTTAATTTCACGTTAGCCCCCATTTCTTGCAATTCATCTAATACCGCTGCAGATAAATTTTCGGGTAGAGCAGGCAGTAATCGAGGACCCGCTTCAACTAAAGTGACTTGTAAGCAGGAATTATCAATTTTACCGTAACCGTAAGAAGACAAGTCTTCCGTCGCATGATAAAGCTCAGCAGTTAATTCCACGCCAGTAGCACCTCCGCCAACAATCGCAATATTGACTTTGTTTTCATCCACTAACTTCTGTTTAAATTCTTCTTCTCCGATATCATCTAACGCGCGGTTTTCAGAGAATTTAAGGAATAATTCCAACATTCTTTGTTGGAAGCGAAGTGCTTGATCAGAACTGTCTAAGAAAATACAGTTATCAGCCACGCCTTTTGTATTAAAATCATTCGATTTACTACCGATCGCAATCACTAAGTAATCATAAGGAATACGACGCGCAACCACGAGCATATCGCCTTCTTGCCCATAAACAGGGGCAAGTTCAACATATTTCTGTTCACGATTGATGCGCGTGATCGAACCTTGTTCAAAGCTAAAATGGTGGTTTTTCCCGTGTGCACGATAGCTCAGGGAATCCATACCATCATCCATGACACCTGTGGCAATTTCATGTAATAATGGTTTCCATAAATGGGTCGCATTGCGATCCACAAGCGTCACTTTAGCTTGTTTTTTGCGACCTAATTTGTCGCCTAAAAATGTCGCTAACTCTATGCCGCCGGCGCCCCCGCCAACGATCACGACGTTTTTCATAAAGTACTCCTAAAAGCAAAATTGTTAAAAATGTTAAACTAATGTAATAATAGCATAACAAATAAACAAGACGAAAAAATTTAATGGAAATGACCGCACTTTATTGATGACAGCGCTCGTAAAGCGGTTGTAATTGTTGGATGGTTTGCGTGATAAATAAAACAGGATCAATTTGGCTTAGTTGATCTTTTTCAATACTTTTCCCAATACACCAAAAATCATCCTCTGAACGCAAGAGAAGATCTTTTTCAGAAATACTTTTCACTTGGCGAAAATCATCATATTCGCTTTCATTTTCTCGCCAAATATCAAAATCAGCAAATTGTTTGAAATCAAATTGATCAAGCCACTGATTATATTCTTTCACATTAATTTGTGAGCGATCTGCACGATAGCAATGCCAATCTAAACACACTCTTAGTCGGCGACGATTTAATAGCACAGAAAAGATTGCTGCAGAATTTTGGTTGAACTCATATTTAAAATAAGCGAAGAAATGCGCGCGTACTTGCCAACCATTGGTCCAACTTTCGATATGCGGTTTCGCAAAAGGTGTGCCAAGCTGCTTTGAGACTTCTTGAATAATCGCTTTCCAGTTATCCCAATGTAATTTGTAATCTGCTTTAATTGCCGGAATATCTTCCGGGCAGAATTTCTTCATCTGGGCGAATTGATAGAAAGGAATATTGAACAATTCGCAAGATTCAGCTGTAAGCGAGAGCATAGTGTTTCCTTAAAAATCACTGTAATTTTTGACCGCACTTTGCGTGAAGAGTTGTTTGTCTTCCCAACGCAATAGGGTCATTCGATTATTCCACACACATCCTGTATCCAAGGCATAGATACCTGGCGGAGTGGGCTCATCCACTAAACTTGCCCAATGCCCAAAGACAATTGGAATTTGTTTATAAAGTGGATTATCTAAATTAAACCAAGGCGTGAGCTCCGCTGGTGCATCTTTTAAAGGGGATTTACAGGCAAAATCAAAGCGATGGTCCAAATAACAAAAACGTATTCGAGTGAAAGCATTAATAATGTAACGATGACGCGCTAATCCCTGCAAATCTGGCGACCAGCGATCAGGCTGTTCAGAATACATATTTTCAATGAGATCATGAAAATCGCCTTGCTGTAAAATCTGTTCAACTTCAGCTGCACAAGATTTTGCGGTTCCCAAATCCCAATCTGGCGAAATGCCCGCATGCGCCATCAGGAAGTTTAACTCTTCATTATGCACAAGTAATGGCTGATGGCGTAACCAGTCAATGAGTTCATCAAAATCGGGTGCATTAAAAATAGCATCGACACGATCACGCGGTTTTACTTTTTTTATACCCAGTGCGGTCGCAATTAAGTGTAAATCGTGATTACCTAGTACGGTTTGCGCCGCATTACCAAGTGATTTTACGAAACGAAGACATTCAAGTGATTTATCCCCACGAGCCACAAGATCCCCCACAAGATAAAGTTTATCTTGCGTAGGATTGAAATCTACACGTTCTAATAAAAGCTGTAATTCATCATAACAGCCTTGCAAATCACCGACGAAATAGGTAGCCATTCTTTCTACAATGCTCCAGTTATGGTTATTAGGTTTTGGCAGTCTTTATGCTAAAAATTTACCATAAATTCTAGCATAGATTTTTTGTGAAGATACTATTCATTTCATGATCTTAAAATAGTAAGATAGCCTGCAATTTAAGGCAGATATGATGTTTTTCTATGTATTCTATTGAACATAAAAATGTAGTGATTAGTATTTCAACGGCGGATAAACGTCGAAATCACATTATCGCTCAATTCGGTCAGAAACAAATTCCCTTTGAATTTTTTGATGCATTCACACCTTCTGATCGACTTGATGCTCATTTACAGCGTTACCTTCCAAATGTCAAGGCCACATCAAAGCTTACGGCAGGAGAGAAGGGGTGTTTGATGAGCCACTTCATGCTATGGAAAAAGTGTATTAACGATAATTTAGATTATATTTCTATTTTTGAGGATGATATTCTGCTTGGTGAGAGTGCTGAACAATTTCTTGCGAATGATGAATGGCTAAAAGTGCGGTTCAATTTTCAAGAGATTTTTGTTTTGCGTTTAGAAACCTTTTTAATGCCTGTTCAACTGGAAAAACAGCAACAAATTTTACCTTTCCAAGAAAGAAATATTGATATTTTAAAATCAAAGCATTTTGGTACAGCTGGTTATATTATCTCTAATGGCGCAGCGAAATACCTCATTAATTTATTTGAAAACCTCGCAGTAGATGAAGTCAAAGCAATTGATGAGATCATATTTAATGAACAGATTAATGTTGGTGCCTATCAAGTATATCAACTTAATCCTGCCATTTGTGTTCAAGAATTGCAGTTAAATCAAGAAAATAGCTTATTGGTAAGTGATTTGCAGCAAGAGCGTAAAAAAAATACGGCAGTGCACACCAAGAAAACATTGAAACAGCGTTTAACTCGGATAAAAGAAAATATTATACGAGCGCTAAATAAAGAAAAATGGAAAGAACAACAACACCTGAAAGAAATGCAAGGTAAAGAAATTGTTCGTTTTATGTAGATAAGCCTATGAAAGAAGAATATTCATCACTCTCAACTTTGTTTTCAACTCACTCCACTTTTTTTGATTTTATTAAAACGGTGAGTAATAAACCTTATAAAATATTTTATACAGGTTTAATTCCAAAGCCTATTCGTAAATGGCTTGCTAAAAAAGCGGATTTAGCTCAACAAAATCATGTGGCTACTTGTTGGAAAGAGGTTATTTCTCTTTATATGGATGGTGAATTGGATGAAATTGTTATAGCACCTAAAAAAGATCTAAAAGATAAAAAAATTATTTGGCAATATTGGGGGCAAGGTTGGAATAGCGAGTCACTACCTGAGGTTGTCCAAATTTGCACTCGTTCTGTCCAGATGAATAAAGGAGAGTATGAGGTTATTTATTTAGATGATAAGAACATCGGTGAATATATTGATCTCCCTCATTTTATTGGTGAAAAGAGAAAAAATCCTGAATTTCGTCATGTTTTCTTTTCTGATTTACTGAGATTAGCCTTATTAAAAGCCTATGGTGGTGTATGGGTTGATGCGACAGTTTTATTTACAGGTCCAATACCTGCTCATTTGAGTGAAATAGATTTCTTTGTATTTGAACGCACCACAAAAACTAAAGATAAAGAAAGGTGGCAGAGATTAAATGGTGATTATTTCTCTTGGAAAGAAGAGCATAGAATCAAATTTTTGAGTAGCATTATGTTTGCTAGGAAAGAAAATGGAACTATAAATAATTTACTCCAACTAATGCTTTTCTTCTGGAAAACTCAAGGACATATCCCGCATTACTTCTTCTTTCAAATTCTATTTGATGAATTGAAAAAAGAAGGCTTAATTGAAGAATTTGAAGCGATTGATGATACTTTCCCACATTTACTATTTGCGGAGTTAAAAAATCCTTTTGATAAAGATAAGCTAGATCACATTTTAGCGCAGTGTAATCAGCATAAACTTACTTATATTAAGGATTGTTTGTCTGGTAGCTTTTATGCTTATTTAAAAGAGAAATATAAACATCAATAAATTAGAGAAAAAAGTCTTTTATTCTTTCTTTTAGTGATACTTTGGCGGTCTCATCAAATTTTTTGAAGAGATGAAACCACTTATCCTTACCTAGATAATTAAATTTAAATTTATCTTTTTCTTTTATTATCGTCATTAAGAAAACACCTTGATCGTCATCAACAATATTGTTTTTTAATAAAAGCTTCTGACTGGATAGATTCGCTTTAAAGAACAGATTCCAATTCTTTTTGTGACTAACAATAGCACCACCTATTACAAATACAATGTTATTAAATATTGCGTGGTAAACATCAGATGATTTATTTAGTAGTACGTGGTTATTTTTTATTGTAAAAAAATGAATTTTATCGTCAGAAAAGTGGTATTTCCATTTTTTAATATTATTTAATGTATCTAAATCTCTTACGTATCCAAAGTCAACCCAAGAGACTAGTTCAGTATGGACCAGTTTATCTTTAATTGCTTTATTAACGAGATAAGATTTTAAATTTGTTACTAACACATATTTATGATTCCAATATTCAATGTTTTTTAATAGATCAGGTCTTACTTTAGATTTGAATTCTTTACTATTTTGAATTTCTTTAATTCTTAGTAATATTTTATCAAATTTATTAATATTAAATGGAATAATTTTAGTAGGCTTATTTCCTCTGATCTTTTTTATTCTTTCAATATGTTCATTATCAGAAAAGATAACCATTGGATTGTCTAATGTGGCTAAATTAGAAAAATACTCAAAATAAGTGTCATTTGTTCTCGTCATATAGTCAGGTAATTCTTCTTTTGATTGAAGATTTCCTCTGCCAATATCAAAAAATGCAGTAACGATTGTAATCGTTGAGTCATACTTTTCTTTCATTATTTTATTACTCATTAGACAGGATATTAGATGCTATACGCTATGATTATTCATCATTCGGCTCAAAAATGTCTTCAGTATTGATATCTGCTGGTGGATTATCTGCCAGCCAGTTCGCTAAGCGCGCATAATCTGCAATAGCCAAATTTTCTGCACGTGCATTTAAATCAATACCAAGTGCGGTCAGATTTTCAGCTGAAAATAATGTTGAAAGCGCATTACGCAATGTTTTACGGCGTTGGTTAAAAGCTTGAGAACAAACACGGTTCAACCAATATAAATCTTTTACAGGGTGCGGCAATTCTTTATGTGGAATTAAACGCACAACAGCTGAATCTACTTTCGGTGCAGGTTTGAAGGCCGAAGGTGGCACTTCAAGTACAGGCATCACTTGGCAGAAGTATTGCGCCATGATGGTTAAACGCCCGTAAGCTTTGCTATTTGGGCCTGCGCATAAGCGTTTTACCACTTCTTTTTGTAGCATGAAATGCATGTCTTGAATCACATCGTGATACTTAAATAAGTGGAACATCAATGGGGTAGAAATGTTGTAAGGCAAGTTACCAAATATGCGTAACTTCTGACCTTTTTCTGCTAAATTTTCTTTTGTATAAAGCTCACCAAAATCAAATTGCATCGCATCTGTTTCAATAACGGTCAGTTTTTGATGTAAAAATGGATGATGACGTAAACGTTCGGCAAGATCTCGGTCAAGCTCGACCACCGTAAGATGATCGACAAGCTCTCCAACAGGCTCCGTTAATGCACCAAGCCCTGGGCCAATTTCTACTAAGAATTGATTGGGTTGTGGGTGAATTGCCGACACGATCCCTTGAATGACAGAGGTGTCGTGTAAAAAGTTTTGTCCAAAGCGTTTACGGGCGGTATGACCTAAGTGTTTTTTTGAATTCATAAAAATAATCTAATAAATGATAAAGTTTGTGGCAGGCATCTTTAAATATCTAGCCATTCTGGTTTTATTTCTCTCGGGGAGATCTCATTAACATTATCGTAGTAATGAATAATATGGCATACATTCTTAGAATTGGGATGCCAGTGCGTAAAATTTTCTTTGTCTTGCGAGTAAAAACAAATCATAGGTTTATTTAACCCCGAAGCGATATGAACCGTTGATGTATCAACCGAAATAAGTAGAGCACAGTTTCTAATCAACTCAATTGTATGATAGATCGTTGTGTGAGGATTTGGATAAACAAATACATCATTAAATTGATTAGCGATTCTACTTAAATGCTCATAAGTATCAGGTGTTGCAAGTAAGATTAGCTGATGTTTATTCGAGTCTCTAATATATGTTAAATAATCTACAATGTGGGAGTCATCAAACTTTCTATTTTTGCCATTTCCATAGAAGTTAATGGTAATAAAGTTATTTAACTTGTTGTCCGTAATAAACTGAAGAATTTCTTTTTTAATTAAGTCATCTTGCGGAACGTCATAGCGATCATCACTTAGACTGATATTTGACTGAGCTAAAGCTTCTTTGTAAATTTCTGAAAAATGGCCGTCTTTAGTAATATTTATATTAAAAATATTATAATCTGCTTTTCTATAGCCGATATAACTACGGGCATTGAGTATTCTCAATAGCAACAAGTCTCGGTTTCTAAGTACAAGAGTTGGATCAATGACAACATCGTATCTTTCTTTTCTAATAAACAGTGCCGTCTTGATGTAGTCGAGAATGTTTCTTTTCTTTACAAGATAAATCTCATCAATGTTATGGTTTCTTTGAAACAGATAAGCGTTTTGTTTCGTGCAGATGACACCAATCTTTATCAAGGGGTTAAATTTCTTTATTTCCCGAAAAACAAAAGAACTCACGATATAGTCGCCAATTTTCCCATCTTGTCGCAAAAATAAGAAACTCTTAGGATGTTCTAAACTTTGGGGATTGTTGGATCTTGAGGATTTATCGAGCATCAATTTCCCCACTTTTAATCTTAGGGCTTTTAGCTTATTCATATCGATGCTCAATTTTGTCTATTTCTGAGTCACTGTTTAATCCTCTAAATACACATGGTGGTTCAATACCATAGGTATCAACGCGTGTTTTTTGGATTAATCCCGTTAGATAATCTGCAGGCAGTCTTATTGGATAAGCGTAATTAAGTAATTTTTTTGCACCAGATAGTGTAATTAAATAAGCGGTTGCATAGATAATGCATCTTCTTGAATTTTTTGAAGGTGCCTTGTAATGTGCAAGTCTATATCCTTCCACAATCCGTTTCTTAAAGAAATGGGATTTAACTTTTCCGTGATCAAAAAAGATCAACTCATGATTTTTATTAATTTTATTGAGCGTATCTTCAACAATTTCCTTAAAGTGCTGTGAAACGATCGCATCGTCTTCAAGAATAATGGCACTCTTAATATTGTTTTCTACCATGTGTTCATAAACTTTAATATGACTTATTGCACAGCCAATTTCACCGAGCGTTAAGGGTTTAGGTGATAAATAGTGTTTCGGATAGAAATCATAATCGACAGATTCTAATACGGAAGCAGGAAGTTTTTTCCCATCTGTCGCATCAAAAAAACTAAAGTCTAACCCCAAACCAGAAAGGCGCTTAGCAATATTTTCTCTTCTTGTTGAATGTTTTAAACTAATTACAATTATTTTAGGTATAGCCATAAATAACCCTTGGGTTGAAGTTATTGTTTTACATACAGATTAACGAACATTATAGTAAAGTTTGCTTTAGCTTTTTAGGTAGGGTGCCATCTTGGGAAAGGTGATACCGCATAAGGCTACATCTTGGCCTCGTATGCTAAATTAAATTCTTTATCTAATCGACTTTAGTGGAACATTATAATCGAATTATTAAAAAAATAATGTGCATTTCAACAAAATACCATTTTAATCTTTCGTCTAACATTAAAAACGGCTATAATTCGCCCGTTTTTCATTTATAACCGTAAGAAGTGCGGTCAAAAAAATCATAATTTTAGAGGATAAAATGGCAAAAGAAGATTGCATTGAAATGCAAGGCACAATTTTGGAAACCTTACCAAATACCATGTTCCGTGTTGAGTTAGAAAATGGTCACGTGGTGACTGCACATATTTCTGGCAAAATGCGTAAAAACTATATTCGTATTTTAACGGGCGATAAAGTAACTGTAGAAATGACACCTTATGACTTGAGCAAAGGACGTATCATTTTCCGTAGCCGTTAATTTAGAAATTAAAGAAAAGCCGATATGTTGATATCGGCTTTTTTTGTTTGAAAAGCGTACAAATTATTTGAAGTCTGGAAAAAAATCTGTATAATCAGCGCTCTTAGCCACGTTCATTTTTTCGTTCCTTGCCTTTGCAGATTGGTGGCTAATCTACGTCAAAGGCTGATTAACCCGTAAGGAGCAGTAATGCGTCACTACGAAATCGTGTTTATGGTTCATCCGGACCAAAGCGAGCAAGTACCAGGTATGATCGAACGTTACACAGGTTCTGTTAAAGAAGCTGGTGGTCAAGTTCATCGCCTAGAAGATTGGGGTCGTCGTCAATTAGCGTACCCAATTAACAAATTACACAAAGCACACTACGTGCTTATGAATGTAGAAGCGCCTCAACAAGTCATCGACGAGCTAGAAACGACTTTCCGTTATAACGATGCTGTATTACGCAGTCTTGTTATCCATACTAAGCACGCCGTAACCGAAGCGTCCCCAATGAAAGCGGCTAAAGAAGAACGTAAACCTTTAGCTGAAGTTGAAAACAACGATTTTGAGGATGCTGAAGAGTAATTCAAAACTTGATAATCGCTTCTCGTTAATCGGCACTGTGTGTCAATTACCCAAGCGAAGCAAAAGCCCTAACGGGATTGCGCATTGCCAGTTTTGGCTGGAACATCGTTCCGAACAAGTCGAAAGTGGTTTGTCACGCCAAGCGTGGTTAAAGATGCCGGTTCAAGTCAGTGGCAATCAGTTAATAGAAAAAACTCAAAGCATTACGGTCGGCAGTAAACTTCTTGTGGTGGGGTTTATTACTTCACATAAAACCTCAAATGGTTTAACGCAATTAGTATTGCATGCCGAGCAAATCGAATTTATAGATTAGGAGACAGCCAAATGGCACGTTATTTCCGTCGTCGTAAGTTCTGCCGTTTCACAGCGGAAAATGTTGTTGAAATCGATTACAAAGATATCGCTACATTAAAGAACTACATTTCTGAAAGCGGCAAAATTGTACCAAGCCGCATTACCGGTACTCGTGCGAAGTACCAACGCCAATTAGCACGCGCAATCAAACGCGCTCGTTATTTAGCGTTATTACCTTACTCTGATTCTCATCACAATTAAGAAGGAGTTAGGAAATGCAAGTAATTCTTTTAGATAAAATCGTTCACCTAGGTAACGTAGGTGATCAAGTTAATGTTAAATCTGGTTTCGCTCGTAACTTCTTAATCCCACAAGGTAAAGCAGTTATGGCAACTAAAGCTAACATTGAACACTTTGAAACACGTCGTGCAGAGTTAGAAGCAGCGGCAGCAGCAAGTCTTGTAGCAGCTCAAGCTCGCGCAGCACAAGTGACTGCATTAGGTTCTGTAACTATCGCATCTAAAGCTGGTGATGAAGGTCGTTTATTCGGTGCAATCACTACTCGTGATGTAGCAGAAGCAGTAACTGCAGCTGGTGTTGAAATTGCGAAAAGCGAAGTTCGTTTACCAAACGGTCCAATCCGTACTCTTGGTGACCACGATGTTCGTTTCCAACTTCACGGCGAAGTATTTGCAACATTAGATGTTATCGTTGTTGCAGAATAATTATCAAAGTTTTTGATAAAAGAAAACCCGACGTAATGTCGGGTTTTTTGTTTTTCTGGATTAAGAAAATATTTGGGTTATTCTTCGATAATAAAAAAGTGCGGTCATTTTTGACCGCACTTTTATTTCTTCACTTTAGTGTTTTAAATTACAAACCTAATACAGCAAATAATACCCAGATTGTGTAAATCATGGCTAAGCCGTAAAAGATAAATCCGCCTGTTGGCACGTGGATTTTAAGATCGTGCATCGCATGATGGATACGGTGTAAACCACACCACATAGGGAAAATTGTTAAAACTAAGATAACTAATTTTCCGATCCAAGAATAAGCGAATGTAATTAGGTTATGTGGATCAATTAATCCGAATGGTAACAATAAACCAAGGATTAAGATCACAACAGGGAAGAAAATCGCACTGACAGTCCCGCCAGCACCAAACATCAACCATACTGGTGGTTCACCAGAGCGTTTTGGATTTTGATCGACCATTTTTTCTCTCCCTACATATAAACTAAAATTAATGCGATAACACTAATCACTGCCGTCACTGCCCAAAGTGCATTTCTTAACACGTGATGTGGTAAACGCTCATTTTTAACAATGATGTTCATCACTTTTGGTGTCATCACAAAATAAGTTGCAGTGTGATATAAAGTCGCAATTAATGTGATGATATTTAAGAACACTACAATTGGATTTCTTAAGAAGGCAATGAAATCAACAATGCCTAAGCCCGGTACAGGATTGCTTGCAAGACAAAGTACACCATAAAGCAATACGACACAGAACCATACAGCAAAGATAGAGGTTGCTTCACGCACCATATAAGCTTTGTAGAAATCCAATTTTTGCCACCAAGTAGCCGTCATTGGGCGAACATATTTTTTGCGTTTACTTACTGTTACTGACATATTCTTCCCCTTAGCCTTTTGGTTTTAGCATTGAGATAACATAATCTTTGGCACTTTCCACTTTGCCTTGGTTAATTGCAGAAGCTGGATCCACGTGTTTTGGACACACTTCAGAACAATAACCCACGAAAGTACAGCTCCAAACACCGTTTTTACCATTTAATAATGGCATACGTTGTGCTTTACCATGGTCACGGTTATCAAGGTTGTAACGGTGTGCCATAGTAATCGCTGCAGGGCCTAAGAATTCAGGGTTTAAACCAAATTGTGGACACGCCGCATAGCATAAACCACAGTTGATACACATTGAGAATTGACGATATTTTTCAAGTTGTGCCGGCGTTTGTTTAGTACGGCTTACTTGCAATTCTTTTGATGGATGTGGTTTACCATCTAACGGTGGTGCTTCGTTACCAATAATATAAGGTTTAATCGCCTCTAAACTTTCAATAAAGTGGCTTAAATCAACCACTAAGTCGCGTTCAATCGGGAAGTTTGCTAATGGTTCAATACGCATATGGCCGCTGTAATCACGTAAGAACGTTTTACAAGCCAATTTAGGTTTGTTATTCACCATCATCCCACAAGAACCGCAGATCGCCATACGGCAAGACCAGCGATAAGAAAGAGACGGTTCAAGTTTATCTTTAATGTAACCTAACGCATCTAAAAGAGAGGTTTGGTTATCATAAGGTACTTGATAAGAGCTTAAATGTGGCTCTTGATCATTTTCTGGGTTGTAGCGTAATACTTCTACAGTCATTACTGGTGAATTAGCCATTTGCTTGCTCCTTAGCTTTCGCAGCCGCTTCTGCCGCTTCTGCTTCAGCACCATAAACACGTTTTGCTGGTTGAGATTTAGTGATTTTCACCGGACTGTATTCAATACGCGGTGCATCATCGCCATTGTAGTAAGCAAGGGTGTGTTTTAAATAATTCACATCATCACGTTCAGTGTAGTCTAAGCGTTGGTGTGCACCACGAGACTCTTTACGTTCAATCGCAGAGTTGGCAATAGATTGTGCTACATCAAGGATGTAACCTAATTCTACGGTGTAAAGTACATCGGTATTGAATACGCTTGAACGGTCTGCAACACGAATACGTTTATAACGTTCTTTAAGCTCAGCAATTTTATCTACTGCTTTTTGCATGCTTTCTTGGTCACGGTAGATACCACAACCTTCTTCCATCACGGTACCCATTTCATCACGAATTTCAGACCAAGATTCATTACCTTCTTGGTCATAAAGCGCTTTAAGGCGAGCCACAACATCTTGCGCTTGAGCATCAATTGCTGCACGGTTTGCTGGTTGTGCTTCCGCTGCACGTTGTGCGGCATATTCACCGGCAACACGGCCTAAAACCACTAATTCAGCAAGCGAGTTAGAACCTAAACGGTTTGCACCGTGTAAACCAGAAGACGCACATTCACCCACAGCAAATAAACCTTTAATACGAGTTTCGCTGTTGAAATCCACTTCGATACCACCCATGGTGTAGTGAACAACCGGACGAACTGGAATTGGTTCATTAACTGGGTTTACACCTTCATAAGCACTGGCTAATTCACAAATGAATGGAAGACGTTCATGTAAATATTTTTCACCTAAGTGACGTAAGTCAAGGTGAACCACATCAACACCTTTTGCTGTTTTTAAGGTGTTACCTTTTTTCCACTCTTGCCAGAATGCTTGTGAAACTTTATCACGTGGACCAAGTTCCATGTATTTGTTTTCAGGTTTGCCGATTGGGGTTTCAGGGCCTAGACCATAATCTTGTAAATAACGATAGCCGTTTTTATTCACTAAGATACCGCCTTCACCACGACAACCTTCCGTCATTAAGATACCGGTGTTCGGTAAGCCGGTTGGGTGGTATTGGACGAATTCCATATCACGAAGAGGGACACCGTGACGATATGCCATTGATAAACCATCACCAGTTACGATACCGCCATTGGTATTGAATTTAAATGCACGACAACCACCACCCGTTGCAATCACAACCGCATTTGCGTTGATTTGAACAAGTGAACCTTCCATCATATTCATCGCAACCATACCACGAGCATGACCATCATCAACTAAGATGTCTAAAACGAAGTGCTCGTCAAAGCGTTGAATTTGTGGATATTGAATGGATGTTTGGAAAAGAGTATGTAATAAGTGGAAACCGGTTTTATCTGCTGCGAACCAAGTACGTTCGATTTTCATCCCACCGAAACGACGCACGTTTACATCACCATCGGCTTTACGGCTCCAAGGGCAGCCCCAACGTTCAAGTTGAGTCATTTCCACTGGAGAATGTTCAACGAAATATTCCACCACATCTTGTTCACATAACCAGTCACCACCGGCAACGGTATCGTGGAAGTGTTTATCGTAGGAATCTTCCTCTTTAATTACTGCGGCCGCACCGCCTTCTGCTGCAACCGTATGGCTACGCATAGGATAAACTTTAGAAACTAATGCGATCTTTAAGTTAGGGTTTGCTTCTGCTGCTGCAATTGCGGCACGTAAACCGCCACCACCAGCGCCAACAATAGCAATATCGACATTAACCGTTTGCACGATGTCCTCCAATCAATAGAAAGTAAAAAAATAAGATGCCCTAAATAAATAGGTGATACGCTGTCATTCTGCCACTTTTGTTCACAAATTAGTAACCTTTTTTCCTGAATAAACGGATAAAATATCAAAAGTGTGATCTAACTCAAAAAAGTTACTTTTTTATATATTTTTAGATGATAACCGTTTTCGTTTAAGAATGATTTAGTCGGATTATTGAGTTAAAAATTACTCTTGTTTACAATAGCCTAATTCATTTTAAAGGTGAAAACGGAGAAAAAAATGACCGCACTTAGCGATAAAAAAATAGAATGGCAACCTTCCGCATCAATTAAAAACTTATTGGCGAGAGCCAAAATTATTGCTGATATTCGCCAGTTCTTTACTGAACGTGGATTACTAGAAGTAGAAACTCCAGTTTTAAGTGAATTTGGCGTGACGGATCTTCATCTTTCCACCTTTAATACAGAATTTGTTGCCCCTTTTGATGAACTGTCGAAAACGCTCTGGCTTTCCACAAGTCCGGAATATCACATGAAGCGTTTACTGGCGGCAGGCAGTGGACCGATCTTTCAAATTGGTAAAGTATTCCGTAATGAAGAAGCGGGCAATCGCCATAATCCGGAATTTACTATGCTCGAATGGTATCGACCGCACTTTGATATGTACCGTCTGATGAATGAAGTCGATGATTTACTACAACAGATTCTCGATTGTAAACCCGCAGAAACGTTAAGTTATCAATTTGTCTTCCAAGAATATGTAGGATTAGATCCATTATCAGCGACTCGTCAAGAATTGGTGGAAGTTGCACGTAAATACAACTTTATGGCAGATGAAGATGAGGATCGTGATACTTTATTACAATTTCTATTCAGTGAAGTGGTAGAACCTAAAATTGGTCAGGAGACGCCAGTCGCCGTTTATCATTTCCCTTCTTCCCAAGCGGCACTTGCGCAGCTTAGTCCTGAAGATAGCCGAGTAGCAGAACGCTTTGAGTTCTATTATAAAGGATTAGAGCTAGCCAACGGTTTTCATGAGCTTACAGATGCTCGTGAACAGCAACATCGTTTTGAGCAAGATAATCGCCTACGTGCAAGAGCTGGTTTGCCACAACGTGAAATTGATCATCGTTTTCTTGCTGCATTACAAGCGGGCATTCCGAATACGTCAGGCGTTGCTTTAGGTGTTGATCGTTTAATTATGATTGCATTAGGCGCTAAAAGCATTAAAGAGGTGATTTCATTTTCGGTGGAATGCGCTTAGTTTGCTCAAAAAATATCCTTTTTTGTTCAAAAAATGTGATCTTGATCGGATTTTAGAACATTGGTCGGGATCCTCCATTGACACTATAGGTTTATTTTGTAATATTTGCGACGTCTATTTCGGAGATTGAACTTTTTATTAAAAATTGCTTCAATCAAAAATCATCGGTAACAACCAAAAGGAATAACAATTATGAAAAAGACACTAGCAGCATTAATTGTTTCTGCATTTGCCGCTTCAGCAGCAAACGCAGCAGTAGTTTATGATAACGAAGGTACTAAAGTTGAGTTAAACGGTTCTCTTCGTTTAATTATGGAAAAAGCGGATAAAAAAGAGTACGACCGCGCTGGTAAATCAACTAAAAAAGCTAACTCTGCTTTACGTAATGCAGGTTCACGTTTCGGCATCACTGTAAAACATAACTTAGATAACGATTTCTATGCATTAGGTCGTTTAGAATTCCGTTTTGATGATACTGATTCTCGTGATAAATTTGGTAGACTTTACGCTAAACGTGCCTATGTAGGTTTAGGTAGCAAAGCGACTGGCGATATCACATTTGGTCGTCAATTAACTATTGCAGATGATTTAAGTCAAGCAGTTGATTATGAATATGGTTTAATTCCAAAAGAAGAATATATTCCAACTGCAGGTACAGGCGTAATTCGTTATGACTATAAAGGTATTGAAGGTTTACAATTAAGTGCAAACTATAACTTTGGTCAAAAAAATAATGAAAAAGGCAAACCGCTTGATCCAGGTATCAAAAATGCTTATGCTGTAGGTGCATTATACACAGTGGGTGACTTAGATGCGCGTTTAGCTTATGGTCACACAAACTTTGAAACTAATGCGTCATATGCTCACCGTTTAGATGGTGTTTTAGCATCATTAGGTTATAAATTTGCTGATTTCACAGTAACTGGTGACTTCGGTTACGCACATGAAAAATTGAATGATGCAAAAACAAACAAATTCTATGTGTCTCCTGGTTTCGCATATCAAGTTGTGCCAGCGTCTAAAGTGTATGGTAACTACCTATACGAACGTGTGAAAGGTGACGTTAATAAAGATAAAACTCACGGTTTCTTACTTGGTGCAGACTACAAACTTCATAAACAAGTTGTAGTGTTCTTAGAAGGTAAATACGTAACAACTAAATCTTACAAAGACGATGCTTATACTGGTAAAGTTAAAGACAGAGCTATCGGCGTAGGTATGCGTGTATACTTCTAATCTTTGATTAGAAAGAAATCTTAAAAGGCGAATCGAAAGGTTCGCCTTTTTGTTTATCTTTTTAAATCTCCCCAACCCCTCTTTACAAAAGAGGGGCTTTTTTATGAGTTACTTTTAATATTTTATGGGAGTATTTGAGAGGACTAAGAGCATAGAGCATAGAGCATAGAACATAGAGCATTTATTTGCCAATAAAATACCCCCTCTTTAGTAAAGAGGGGGCTAGGGGGAGATTTAATTAAAGGAGATTTACTACTGCAACTTATCCAAAATCAATTCTCCCATCATTTCAATATGGGCTTTTTCTGCATTTAATGCAGGGATGTAGTGATAAGAAACGCCGCCATGTGTCAAGAATTTCTCTTTATTTTCAACCTCTATTTCTTCTAAGGTTTCTAAGCAATCCACCGAAAAGCCCGGGCAGATCACAGCTATTTTCTGAATGCCTTGAGAAGCCGCTTCTTCTAAAAAGTGATCCGTATAAGGTTGTAACCATTCTTCACGCCCAAAGCGTGATTGGAATGTCATATTCCATTGGTTTTCTGTTAAGCCAAGTTTATCCACAATCGCAATCGTGGTTTGTTTACAGTGCTGGCGATAATAATCGCCCATATTCTCATAACGCAATGGAATGCCATGATAAGAAAAAAGCAAAAACTCATCCGGTTTTAACCGCACTTTAATCGAATCCACTAAGGCATTAATGTAGTTTTCATTAAGATGATAGGAATGAATAAACTCAAAAGGCACAATATTACGTTCTTGTGCAATGGCACGATTGAACGCATCAATCAATGCACCGGTTGTTGTGCTGGAATATTGCGGGTAAAGTGGCAACACAATTATGCGTTCCACGTCATTTTTAAGTAAATTTTTGACCGCACTTTGCATCGATGGATTGCCGTAAGTCATAGCAATTTCGACCTGTGCATTGATGCCTTTTTCATTTAAATAAGCTTGTAAACCGGCTTGTTGTTGCTTTGTAATCGCAAGCAGGGGAGAACCTTGTTCTGTCCAAATAGATTGATAATTTTGTGCAATGCGTTTAGAACGCATAGGTAAAATAATGGCTTTTAAAAGGGGATACCATTTCCAACGAGGTAAATCGACCACACGGGGATCCATTAAAAAATCGGCCAGATAACGGGAGATCGCAGCGGGTTGCGGGGCATCAGGCGTACCAAGGTTTGCTAAAATGATGCCAATTTTTTGAGTTATAGTCATAAATATTTGATAGAAAGCGTTAATCGAGAAACGCAGCAGAGTTTATCTTGTTCATCACGAATGTCAATTTGCCAGACATGGATATTTTTACTTAAACTGATAGGCATTGCCTTAGCGATCACAACGCCTTGTTTTACTGGGCGAAGGTGATTGGCGTTGATATCTAATCCTAAGGCAGATTGACCTTCTTCTATACAGAGAAATCCCGCTAATGAACCAATAGTTTCAGCCAAAGCAACAGACACACCACCATGTAATAAGCCAAAAGGTTGAGTAGTGCGATGATCAACGGGCATTTTTGCTTCAATCCAGTTTTCTCCATAAGCCGAAATCTCAATCCCCAAATGCCCAACGGCACAATGTTTTCCCATTTCATTGAGCTGCTTAAGTGTGAATGCTTTTTTCCAGATTGCCATATCGGTTTTTCCTTTGGTAAGCTGATTAGTTTTTAAGATGATTTATGCTTGTTTTTTGCTGGAGGTAAGCTGGCATTATAACGAAAATCTACTTTGTATGTTGATATTTATGCTGAAAATGAGGATCTTTCTTTTCATATAGACAATCCCAATTAAATCAATTTATAGCTTTCTTCTTTAGTTTTAGGCAAAATAGGAGAAAATTCTAGTAAGTAAAAAAAGGATCATTACAATGACTAAACATTATGATTATATTGCTATCGGTGGTGGTTCCGGCGGGATAGCCTCAATTAACCGTGCGGCAAGCTACGGCAAAAAATGTGCGATTATTGAAGCAAAACATCTCGGTGGTACTTGTGTAAATGTGGGTTGTGTACCGAAAAAAGTGATGTTTTATGGTGCTCAAATTGCAGAAGCGATTAATAGTTATGCGCCGGCTTATGGTTTTGATGTAGAAGTGAAAAAGTTTGATTACGCGAAATTAGTCGAAAGTCGTCAAGCTTACATCGGTCGTATTCATACCTCTTACAATAATGTATTAGCGAAAAATAATGTCGATGTGCTTAATGGTTTTGCACGTTTTAAAGATACGAAAACGATTGAAGTGAGCTATGCAGATGGTTCAACAGAATTAGTGACTGCAGATCATATCTTAATTGCTACGGGTGGTCGTCCAAGTATTCCAGCGGTAAAAGGCGCAGAATACGGGATTGATTCAAATGGTGTGTTTGCTTTAAATGAGTTACCAAAACGTGTCGCAGTAGTAGGCGCAGGGTATATTGCTGTTGAATTAGCGGGTGTTTTAAATAGCTTAGGCAGCGAAACACATTTGTTTGTACGCCAACATGCCCCATTGCGTAATCAAGATCCATTGATTGTCGAGACTTTAGTTGAAGTGTTAGCACAAGATGGTATCCAACTGCACACCAAAGCGTTGCCTGAAGAAGTAGTGAAAAATACGGATGGTTCACTTACCTTGAAATTACAAGATGGCCGTAAAACCACAGTGGATACGTTAATTTGGGCAATCGGTCGTGAACCAGCAACGGATGTGATTAATCTTGAAGTAACCGGTGTGAAAACCAATTCACGCGGACAAATTATTGTCGATAAATATCAAAATACAAACGTACCTGGCATTTATGCTGTGGGTGATATTATCGAAGGTGGTATTGAATTAACACCAGTTGCCGTGGCGGCAGGTCGTCGTTTATCCGAGCGTTTATTCAATAACAAACCGAATGAGCATTTAGATTACAATCTTGTGCCAACTGTCGTGTTTAGCCATCCGCCAATTGGTACAGTCGGTTTAACTGAACCACAAGCGATTGAGCAATATGGTGAAGAAAATGTGAAAGTGTATAAGTCCTCTTTCACGGCAATGTATACCGCTGTCACTGAACATCGCCAGCCTTGCCGGATGAAATTAGTGTGCGTTGGCAAAGAAGAGAAAATCGTGGGCTTACACGGCATTGGTTTTGGTGTGGATGAAATGATTCAAGGTTTTGCTGTGGCAATCAAAATGGGTGCAACCAAAGCAGACTTTGATAATACAGTGGCGATTCACCCAACAGGTTCAGAAGAATTTGTCACAATGCGTTAATTGTAGATAAAAAAGTGCGGTCAAAATCTCTGATGTTTTTGACCGCACTTTTTATTTTGATTTGTTATCAGGCTGCTGCACGATTGCCTAATGTACCGTCATCTTCCATTTCTTTTGCCACGCCTACTACCTCAGCAATTTTATCTCCTTCTTTGAAGAAGACGAAACCACCATGTTCCATTTTGACCCAAGGCTCATCTTTGGTGAGAGGGAACGTCGTAATGATGGTGACTTTGTCGCCATCTTTTGCATAATCATTAAAATCAATGACACCATCATCATCAATGCGGTGAGCTTTACCAAAAGGAGCTTTGCGCGTTAAGTAATGCAAATTGGTTGAGCAGTGGGCGATCATCCATTCTCCGTTTGAAAGAATGAAATTAAAGGTGCCTTTTTTTGAGAGCTCTCTGGTAATGTCTTGAATGGCTTCAAAAATTTCCATTTCAGACGGTTTACGACGGAAGCGATTTTTCAAATATTCCGCCATATAACAAAATGCCGTTTCTGAATCAGTTGAGCCAATCGGTTGGCAGAAACTCTCAGACATATCCGGCAAGTCTTTTAAATTACCGTTGTGAGCAAACACCCAGTTTTGTCCCCAAATTTCACGAATAAAGGGGTGGGTGTTTTCAATGGTTACACCGCCTTGCGTTGCTTTACGAATGTGAGCAATCACATTGAGTGATTTAATTTTGTATTGTTTTACACAATCTGCAATAGGGGATTGTGATGCTGCGTGGTTATCGCGAAAAATACGCACTCCACGACCTTCAAAAAAAGCAATACCGAAGCCATCTGAATGGCAATCAGTAAGACCAGCACGACGACGGAAACCTTCAAAAGAAAAGACAATATCCGTCGGCGTATTGCAGTTCATTCCGAGTAATTGGCACATAAATTCCTACAACTTATTTTTATATTTTTATAACCTTATAATGTGTGCTGATTTAACACCATAATGCGTTGAAATTCAAGATGGATAACAAAGGATTTTTAGAAGAAAATGTTACATAAAATAACTTGAGAATCTTTCTGATCTGAAGACTAGGGATGAGAACTTTATTAAGGCAATAAAAAAGGCGTGTTTATCACGCCTTTTGCTATATTTTTTTTAAGATTATGCTTTAATTTCTGAGCGGCTTTTTAAGAAAAAGAGTGCGACTGTTGAGATCAGCATAACGAAGCCAACGCCAACATATAAACTCTGTTTGTCCCAGCCCATATCTAATAATTGACCGGCAATCGTAGGGGCAAGAATTGCACCAATACGACCGATACCAATCGACCAACCCACACCAGTGCTACGAATATCGGCATCATAAGTAAGGGGATTTAAGGTATAAAGACCGCTGATGCAGCCATTCATGAGTGCACCAACTAAAATACCGAATACCATTGCAATCCATAAAACGGACGAGGATAAGATAAAGGTAATGATTGCTGCAGAAGATAAGACAGTGAATAAAATTAACACGCCTCGTGCTGTCCAACGGCTTGCCAGTAAGCCATAGATTAAGGCACCACAAGTGCCCCCTAATGAGATCATCATTCCAACGCTTACACTTTGCTCTGTCGTCATGCCGGCTTCTTTTAATAAGGCTGGTGTCCATGAGCTAATAAAATAGAAGCTGAACATGATCGCAAAGAAAGCCGTCCAAATTAACAGAGTGGAGTGTAAGTATTTTTCGCTGAATAATTGGCTAATAGGTAATTTAGTCTTAACTTTTTCCATTTTTTCTGGAAGTTTCCAATCACCGGCTAAACCAATTTTTTTTGCGATTAAATTTAACCGCACCTCTGCATTTTTAGGTTGTTTGGAGGTGAGGAAATCAATGGATTCCGGTAACCAAATAAATAAAACCACTAAAAGCAAACCGGTTAAGATAGCGCCCGCTAAAAACACGGAACGCCAGCCATATTCACCTTGCAACATTACCGCGAACATACCGCCTAATACTGCACCGATACCAAAACCAGCAGCATAGACACTGATCGCAAAGCTACGCCATTTACGAGAGGAATATTCACTGGTGATCACGTTTGTTCCCACTAAAATACCGCCGACACCAAGACCAGTGATAACGCGCCAAAAACCGAGCCACTGATATTGTGAAATAAATGCCGAGCCTAACATCCCGATAGCGGAGAGTGATACTGCCATTAATAACAATGGGCGGCGACCAATTTTATCCGCAAGTGGTGCAAGAAAAAGCGAGCCGGCAGTCATCCCAAATAAGCCGGCACTTAATAAATAACCTAACTCAATTCCCGTGAGGCCAAATTCGTCACGAATGGCTGTTGCGGTGAAGGCGAGGGCTAATACATCGAAGCCGTCAAGTAAATTCATGATGGCAGCCATGACCACAATCATCCATTGATAAGCCCCCATTGGGCTTTGTTCTATTTTGGCTCTAAGAGAAAGCGTTTCGGTCATTTTATTTCCTTAAGTTAAGCAAACTGGCGAGAGCTTGCGAGAGATTGAAGTTTACGTAAAATCATGCTGAGTACCACACCATAAGCAGGAACAAACAAGATAATACCGACAAATAATTTAAATAAGTAATCGACAAATCCAAGGCTAAACCAATGTTCTGCCATAAATGGATCACTACTTTTATAAAACGCGACACAAAAGAACATAAAGGTATCCGCAAGGGAACCAAATGTCATGGAGCTGCTCGGCGCAATCCACCACGTTTTTAATTGGCGTAAGCGGTTGAATACTAACACATCTAATAATTGTCCGAAAACATAAGCACAGAAGCTGGCGAATGCAATACGGAAAACAAACATATTGAATTCACTTAATGCACCCAAGCCTTGATATTGACCATTAGAAAAAACAACAGAAACAATGTAACTCACGATAAGTGCGGGGAGCATCACAATAAATATGATCCAGCGCGCTTCTTTTGCCCCAAATACACGAACCGTTAAATCAGTGGCTAAGAAAATGAATGGGAAAGTGAGTGTGCCCCATGTACTGTGGAAGGAAAAATCATCAGCAAAACCAAGTGCGGTCAATTTTAAATTGATTTCAAAGGGAATTTGAACGAAATAATTACTGGCTGTGATGATGAAGATATGAAATAAGCTTAATAAAATTAAAGCAAAACGTTTTTGTTGATCATTGAAGATCGGAGTATTAATTTTCATTTTAAGACCTTTTTAGTTGGTTAATCGGGGGTAGGGAACCCGACATGAGAAATAAATCCGCCAAATTGGCGAGCCGTGAATAATACTAGAATTTATTGGGATTGCAAGAAAGTGCGGTTAAAAAATTAGGTATTTTATTTAAATTCAATAAAAAATGATAAGAATTGTTATTTACACTAAAATTATATTGTACTAGAATTCTCGGGCATTATTTATTCCACATATGCCAGGAGAGCATTTCAATGTATAAATCCAATCATTTAAAAACAACATCATTCTTCGCATTAAGTGCGTTAACAATCGCCCTTTTTTCAAACTATTCTTATGCAGAAGAGAAACTTGAGGAAATTAAAGTTACTGCGGAAGATCAGGTAAAACAGTCACTTGGTTCTTCTCTTGTGACAGCAAAAGATTTAGAGAAACGCCCAGCGACAAATGATATTTCTGAAGTATTACGTACCATGCCAGGTGTGAATTTGACGGGTAACTCATCTACAGGACAACGCGGAAATAAACGTCAAATTGATATTCGTGGTATGGGACCAGAAAATACATTGATTTTAGTGGATGGTAAACCTGTCACCTCTCGTAATGCCGAACGTTATGGTGTGCGTGGTGAACGTAACTCTCGTGGCGACAGCAACTGGGTGCCGGTTGAAGCGATTGAAAAAATTGAAGTATTACGTGGTCCTTCAGCAGCACGCTATGGTTCAGGTGCAATGGGTGGGGTGGTGAATATCATCACTAAACCTGTTACCAATGATTTACACGGTAGCTTAAGCTACTACACTAACCAACCGGAAGATAGCGATGAAGGCGCAACGAATCGTGTCGGTTTTAATCTAAGCGGGGCATTAATTAAAGATGTATTGCAATTCCGTTTATATGGTAACTGGAACAAAACGCAAGCGGATGAAGTCGGTATTAATGGCGATCCTGCTATTGCCGGTCGTGAAGGTGTACGTAATAAAGATATTAATGGCCGTTTAGTGTGGAATATCAATGAGAAAAATAAATTAACCTTGGATTCTGGTTTTAGCCGTCAAGGTAATATTTATAACGGTGATACACAAAATAGCTCAGCAGGGCTTTACAATAATAAAAATTATCCTGAAACCAAAACCTTGGCAGGAAGCAAAGCTGAAACTGCTCGTTTGTATCGTCAAAACTATGCTTTAACCTATGAAGGTAAATTCGATCATTTCGACAATAAAACCTATATTACTTTTGATAAAACCAAAAACAGCCGTTTACCAGAATACTTAGCAGGTGGTCCAGAAGGCAGTTATTCGAGTACATCAGCTTTTAGTGATTCCATTCTTAAAAATACACGCTTTAGTTCAGAATTCTATATTCCATTTACCTTGGGCGTGGATCATATGCTGACGGTTGGTTTTGAAGGTGCACATAGCAGTTTAGATGATGACGCTTCTATGACACAGTTACTTGGTGGACGACGAGATAAAAAAACAGGGAAGGTGCTTTATGATTTGAAAGAACGCCTACCAAGCGGTATCTCAAATGTACGAGGAGGTCATAGTAGTCAAACTGAATGGGCTGTATTTATTGAAGATAATATTTCAGCAACCCAATCTACTATCCTAACGCCATCTTTACGTTATGATTACAACAGTTATTCTGGTTCTAATGTAAGCGGTGGATTAAACTTCTTACAAAGCCTCAACGATGATTGGAGAATTAAAGGTGGGATTGCAAGAGCTTATAAAGCACCGAACCTTTATCAAACTAACCCAAATTACTTGCTATTTACCTTAGGTCAAGGTTGTCCAACGAATGTACCAAATAATAAAACTTGTTATTTCCAAGGTAATAGCGACATTAAACCGGAAACTAGCTGGAATAAAGAAATCGGAATTGAATATGATAAAAATGGACTTCTTGCTTCTGTAGCTTACTTCCGTAATGATTATCGTAATAAAATCGTGTCTGATGGTGAATTTATCGGTTTAACTAACTTAGGTAACTATGTGTATAAATGGGGTAATGCAAACCGCGCAGTGATTGAAGGTTTTGAAGGTAATCTGACATTACCACTAATCCAAGATAAATTAAACTGGGTGAATAACTTCACTTATATGCATAAAACCAAAAATAAAGATACAGGTAACCCACTTTCTATCGTGCCGAAATATACCTTGAATTCAAGCTTAAGTTATCAAATTACCGATAGTTTGGATGCAATGTTAACTTATACGCAATACGGTAAACAAAAATCCCGTAAAAATCCGGAAAACCGTATGGAAAATGGTAACAATACACACGTTAATCAACTTGATGGCTCAGAAGATATTGGTGGCTATGCAGTTTGGGGATTAAGTGCGGGTTATAATTGGAAAGATACAATCAGCATTCGTGTTGGCGTAAGTAACTTATTTGATAAACGCATTTATCGTTCATCAAGCAGTACAAATTACAATGCTCATACTTATAACGAACCTGGTCGTGCTTATTACGCAACAGTGAAATATTCATTTTAATTGAGCATTTAGAACTGATAGAAAAAGTGCGGTCGATTTTGACCGCACTTTTTTATTGATTGAATATTGGAAAATAGTGAATTTCAGATAATAAAAAACCCTGCATTGACAGGGTTCTTCACACAGATTCAAATTATTTTGTACCTGGGATTTTGAAACGGCTGTTAAAGCGTTCAACACGACCACCAGTATCAACAACACGTTGTTTACCAGTGTAGAATGGGTGGCAGCTACCGCACACATCAAGGTTGATGTCTTTGCCTAAAGTTGAACGAGTTTTGATCACGTTACCGCAAGAACAAGTTGCAGTGATCTCTTTATATTCTGGATGAATACCTTGTTTCATAGAAAACCTCAAATTGAAGCCACGCCGCTATAAATGCTTTCCACTTACACCGCGTGAGTTAATAATCGCCGACAATCCGGCACCAAATAGACTGCGAATTATACTGAAAAAATCAAATTGATCAAGAGGTGTGCTTTAGTGATAGAATCATCTCAAAATTTTTGCTTATTTTTGACCGCACTTTAGGAAAGTTATGTTAGCCCAATCCTCTGTTGATGCCCCTTTTGCCCATTCTGTTTTACAATGGTATGAAAAGTTTGGGCGTAAAAATTTGCCTTGGCAGCAAAATAAAACTCTTTATGGTGTTTGGCTTTCCGAAGTGATGTTACAACAAACTCAAGTTTCTACCGTTATTCCTTATTTTGAGCGATTTATCAAAACGTTTCCTAATGTGACCGCTCTTGCTAATGCGTCACAAGATGAAGTATTGCATTTGTGGACGGGACTAGGTTATTACGCACGTGCGAGAAATTTACATCAAGCCGCTCAAACCATTAGAGATGAATATCAAGGCGAATTTCCTACACAATTTGAGCAAGTTTTGGCGTTAACGGGTGTAGGGCGATCTACAGCGGGGGCAATTTTATCTTCTGTGCAAAATCAACCTTATCCGATTTTAGACGGTAATGTGAAACGTGTGCTTTCTCGTTATTTTGCTGTTGAAGGTTGGCCTGGCGAGAAGAAAGTCGAAAATCAATTATGGCAGTTGAGCGAACAGGTTACACCAACAACGAGAGTCGCAGAATTTAATCAAGCAATGATGGATATTGGTTCGGCGATTTGTACCCGAACAAAACCTAAATGCGATCTTTGTCCTCTAAGTAACGATTGTTTAGCCAATAAACTCGAAAAGTGGACAGAATTTCCTGGAAAGAAACCAAAAAAATCGTTGCCAGAAAAGCAGAGTTATTTTTTGATTTTATCTCATCAAGGAAAAGTCTGGTTGGAACATCGTGAAAGCAAAGGCTTATGGGGCGGGTTGTATTGTTTTCCTCAGTTTGATGATAAACAAACATTGCTGAGTTATCTGAAAGAACTAGGGATTGCCGAGTATCAAGAATGGGTAACTTTCCGTCATACGTTTAGTCATTTTCACTTAGACATTCATCCTATTTATGTTGAAGTTGATCGAAAACCGGAAGAGGGCGATCGTTCAGATTGGAAAAAATTGTCAGAAAAAGGAAAAGAATCTCGATCTGGTCTATTAAGTGCGGTCAAATATTGGTATGATCCAACGTCACCTGAACAGATCGGGTTAGCTCAGCCTGTGAAAAATTTATTAACGCAATTTGTAAGGAATTATTATGGCTAGAACCGTTTTTTGCGAATATTTGAAAAAAGATGCAGAAGGGTTGGATTTTCAACTGTATCCCGGTGAATTAGGTAAACGTATTTTTAATTCAATTAGTAAACAAGCATGGGGTGAATGGATCAAAAAGCAAACCATGTTGGTGAACGAGAAAAAACTCAATATGATGAATGCCGAACATCGTAAATTATTAGAAGAAGAAATGGTGAATTTCTTATTTGAAGGCAAAGATGTGCATATTGAAGGTTACGTTCCCCCAGCTAAATAACAAAAGATTATGAAAAAGTATTTATTATTGGCGCTACTTCCGCTTTTATATGCTTGTAGTGACTCGCCAACCCATCGACGTGGCATTAATTATGACGAAGTGTTTTCAAAAGACACGCAAGGTTTAGATATTTTAACTGGTCAATTCTCCCATAATATCGATCGTATTTGGGGGGTGAATGAGCTTCTAGTCGCGAGCCGTAAAGACTACGTGAAATACACGGATTCTTTTTATACTCGTAGCCACGTAAGCTTTGATGAAGGTACGATTATTGTTGAAACACAACAAGATCTTAACCGTTTACACAATGCGATTGTCCATACTTTATTGATGGGTTCCGATGCGAAAGGGATCGACTTATTTGCTTCTGGTGATGTACCGATTAGTACGCGTCCTTTCTTATTAGGTCAGGTTGTGGATAACAATGGTCAGCAAATTGCTAACCAAGTGATTGCAAGTAACTTTGCGACTTATTTAATCCAAAATAAATTACAAACTCGCCGCTTACAAAATGGTAACACCGTACAATTTGTGGTGATCTCCATGATTGCAAACCACGTTGAAGTGCGTGCACAAAAATATATTCCATTAGTCCGTAAAGCGGCAGAACGCTATGGCATTGATGAAAGCTTGATTTTAGGTATTATACAAACAGAGTCCAGCTTCAACCCATATGCGATCAGTTATGCGAATGCAATCGGCTTAATGCAAGTGGTACCAAGCACAGCGGGTCGCGATGTGTTTGCGATGAAAGGTAAAGGTGGACAACCATCTGCACGTTACCTTTATGATCCAGCAAATAACATTGATGCAGGTGTTTCTTATTTATGGATTCTACAAAATCAATATTTAGATGGTATTACGAACCCTACCTCTAAACGTTTTGCAATGATCTCTGCTTACAATAGTGGTGCAGGTGCAGTATTACGCGTATTCGATGAGGATAAAGATGAGGCGATCTATAAGATTAATCAGATGTATCCTGAACAAGTATATCGTATCTTAACGACCGCACATCCATCCTCACAAGCAAGAAACTACTTGTTGAAAGTGGATGCAGCACAGAAGAAATTCCGTGTAAGACGATAATTTCAGTAATGAAATATAATGCCCGAAAGACTTTTCTCTCGGGCATTATTTTTTCTATAAAGTGCGGTTATTTTTAGTTGAGTTTTTCAAAATACGTTCTTTTTATAGACGTTTTGGTTATTAACCATTCAAATACACTAAATTTTTCACTTTTTTTGAATTTAATTGTTGACCGATACCCGAAAAAATAGTTTAATACGCTCCGTTGTCAGGCAGTAGCCAATAACGATAACGCCTCGATAGCTCAGTCGGTAGAGCAGGGGATTGAAAATCCCCGTGTCGGTGGTTCGATTCCGCCTCGAGGCACCATTTCCTCCTTAGTTCAGTCGGTAGAACGGTGGACTGTTAATCCATATGTCGCAGGTTCGAGTCCCGCAGGAGGAGCCAAATTCTAAGAAGCCGCTAAAGAAATTTAGCGGTTTTTTGCTTTTTAGAATTCAGTCATTATTCTGTTATTTTCCTCTCTTTAAAATTTCCTCTAATTTTTCACCGCACTTTTTTGATCTAGATAAATATTTATGTAAAAAAGTCACATAAAATTGTTAACAAGATCACACTTTATTATTTTGCACTTTGCAATCAATCTCTAACGTCACCATAATGCCACTATTAATTTAATGAATGAATATTCATTAGGTAAAGATTTTATAATTTAACTTTAGAGGGTAATATATGAACACTACAATTAATAAAAAATGGAATAAATTTGATACGGCTTGGGTGTTAAATTTATTCGGTACTGCGGTGGGCGCAGGGGTATTATTTTTACCAATTAATGCAGGGATGGGCGGTTTCTGGCCTTTGGTTGTGATGGCGATTTTGGTCGGACCAATGACATATTTTGCGCATCGTGGTTTGGCTTATTTCGTTTTATCTTCTTCTAAACCCGGCAGTGATATTACCGAAGTAGTAGAAGAACATTTCGGCCCGACTGCAGGGAAATTAATTACCTTATTATATTTCTTTGCGATCTTCCCAATTTTATTGATTTATGGAAATGGGATCACCAATACGGTTGATTCTTTTATCGTTAACCAATTAGGCATGCCTTCACCAAACCGTGTTATTCTTTCTTTTGTATTGATTGCGATCTTGATTTCAGTCATGTTGTTCAGTGAAAAAGTGATGTTGAAAATCACCGAGTTACTGGTTTATCCATTGGTGTTGATTCTCTTTGCGCTATCGATTTATCTTATTCCGCAATGGAATGCTTCAATGCTTTATGAACTTCCGACGGCTGGTGGCTTTATCACGACATTGTGGTTAACTATCCCAGTCTTGGTTTTCTCTTTTAACCATTCTCCGGCAATTTCTTCTTTCACGCTTTCTCAACAACGTGAATATAAAGATTTTAATACAACGGAATATCATATCGGTCGTACAGAAAAAGGGACTTCAACTGTATTACTTTTCTTCGTGATGTTCTTTGTGTTTAGCTGTGTATTAACCTTAACACCAGCAGAGTTATTAGAAGCAAAAGCGCAAAATATTAGTATCTTGTCTTATCTTGCGAACAAATTTGATAACCCATACATTTCTTATTTCGCACCATTAGTCGCTTTCTTCGCGATTACAAGTTCATTCTTTGGTCATTATTTAGGGGCGCGTGAAGGTTTAGAAGGTTTATACCTCAAAATGAAAGGTGAAAGTGTGAATCGTAAAAAATTAAATTACGGTACTGCAGTTTTCTTCTTACTGACTTTATGGGGCGTAGCGATTATTAACCCAAGTATTTTAGGTTTGATTGAATCCCTTGGCGGCCCAATCATTGCGATGATCCTTTTCATTATGCCTATGTATGCGATCCGCAATGTTCCAGCAATGAAACGCTATCAAGGTCGCTTTAGCAATGTATTTGTTACAGTTATGGGATTAATTGCTATCTCCGCGGTCGTATATGGATTATTATAAGCGGCTTTTTAGTTTAGCTTAGGATTTAAAATAATATGATTAGTGTATTTGATATGTTTAAAGTGGGGGTTGGGCCATCCAGCTCCCATACTGTCGGTCCGATGAAAGCAGGCAAACAGTTTATTGACGATTTAATCGAGCAAGGTAAATTTAATGATGCAGCAACCTTGCACGTTGATGTGTATGGCTCTCTCTCAATGACGGGGCTTGGCCATAATACAGATATTGCGATCATTATGGGACTAGCCGGTTATTTACCGCATGATGTGGACATTGATTTAATCCCAACCTTTATTGAACAGGTTAAACAAACCAAAAAACTGTCGATTGCACAGGGTAAGAAAACGGTTAATTTCGATTGGGATGCCAATATGGTATTCCATAATTCCTTTTTATCATTGCATGAAAACGGTATGACCATTACCGCATTAGATGCTGATCATAACGTGCTTTACCGCCAAACCTATTACTCTATCGGTGGTGGTTTTATCGTGGATGAGGCACATTTTGGTCAAGAGGAAAAAAATCCGGCGACTGTGCCTTATCCTTATCAACATGCTGAAGATATTTTGAAACATTGTCAGGAGAGTGGCTTAATGCTCTCTACGGTGATGATGAAAAATGAATTAGCATTGCGTGATAAAAAAGAGGTTGAAGCACATTTACAGAATGTTTGGAAAACCATGAAGGATTGTATTGAACATGGTATTAAAACAGAAGGTGTGTTACCAGGTCCTTTAAAAGTTGCTCGTCGTGCGCCATCACTTTATCGTCTCTTGGAGGCGAATAGTGGCCGTTTAGCCCATGATCCCATGTATGTGATCGATTGGGTGAATATGTTTGCCCTTGCAGTAAATGAAGAGAATGCGGCAGGTGGTCGCGTCGTAACAGCACCAACAAATGGTGCATGTGGTATTGTGCCGGCTGTGCTTTCTTATTATGAAAAATTTGTCGCACCTTTAACGCCAGAAGTTATTGAACGCTACTTATTGGCTGCAGGTATGATTGGTTCTCTTTATAAGATGAATGCGTCTATTTCAGGGGCAGAGGTTGGTTGCCAAGGTGAAGTGGGCGTGGCATGTTCAATGGCTGCAGCAGGTTTAACTGAAATCTTAGGTGGTACACCAGTACAAGTATGTATTGCAGCAGAAATTGCGATGGAACATAATCTCGGCTTAACTTGCGACCCGGTTGGAGGTCAAGTACAAGTACCTTGTATTGAACGTAATGCCATTGCTTCAGTGAAAGCGATTAACGCAAGCCGTATGGCATTACGCCGAACCACGAATCCTCGCGTAACCTTGGATAAAGTGATCGAAACCATGTATGAAACAGGTAAAGATATGAATGCTAAATATCGCGAAACATCGAAAGGTGGCTTAGCGGTGAAGGTAGTGTGTTCTTAAGAGCTAATTGATAATAAAAGAGCGGTCATTTTTGACCGCTCTTTTTTATTTTCCTTTCACATCGATAATGATTACTTCCGATTGAGATCCTAAACGCATTGGAATGCCCCAGAAGCCGTAACCTGAAGTGACAAAAAAATGTGGGTTGCCAATTTTTTCATGGCCATAATCCAAACGATACATCATTTTTGTGATTAAACTGGCGGGGAATACTTGCCCTTTATGTGCATGCCCTGAAACTTGAATATCAAGCGGGAGTGAAGCATGTTTTTCGATATCTGTTGGACGGTGATCCAATAGAATAATCGGTAAGTCAGTATTCACTTGTTTTAATAACGTCTCGGTAGTTGGTCTATCGTGAGCAAGATTGTCATTTCGTCCAATCAGTACCAATTCATTATTTAATGTTAATGTTTCATCTCTTAACACGGTGATACCCGCTTTGCGAATTTCTCGATCAATTCTATCTTGGTCACCGAATAAGTCATGATTGCCTAGTGTGGCATAAACGCCCATTGGGGCCTTGAGTTTCGCTAAATGGGGTTGCATTTTTTCGGCTAAATAAGCATTGACGTTATCATCCATAATATCGCCAGGCAATAAAATGATATCCACCTTTTCTTGCTGCATAATATCAGCCAGTTTATCCAATTCTTTCCCACCAAATAATTTGCCTAAATGGAGATCGCTGGCCATGCCAATTCGCAATGGTTTAATCGGTTTATCTAGCGTAATTTCATAATGAATAACACGGGTTACATAGGCGTTATACACACTTAAGGTAATGGTACTAATAAATAAAACGGGATAAGCAATACGCAAAGTGCGGTCGATTTTGGTGATGGATTTAGCTTTTCGGAAAAGAAAGTGAATACCTCCCACGGCGATACTCGCAAAAGCTGAAAAAAGGAGCAGTGCGAGCACTAAAGCAATAAGTCGAAATGCCGTAAAAAGCTTTAAAAAATGGCAAATAACTAAGACATTAGGAAGCAAAAAACTGGTAAAAGTGATAGTTCGTCTTGCCTTTTGGGAGAGTGGTTTGTTAAGCCACCAAATAAGCGTTTTATTAAAAATATAAATCAGCAGTTGTAACAAAATAATAGCTGCCGTAAATATAAAGTAATAACGAGTTTCCATCTGCAATTCCTAAATAAAAGTGCGGTTGTTTTTGACCCAATTTTGAAGTGTGGAATAATAAATTTCTCTGTTCCCAAAGGCAAATTTTTTCGCTAAAATGCGGCTCGTTTTAGTTAATTTAAGAAGGAAAATCCCATGTTCGGAAAAGGCGGTTTAGGCGGCTTGATGAAACAAGCCCAACAAATGCAAGAAAAAATGCAAAAAATGCAGGAAGAAATTGCCCAATTAGAAGTAACAGGCGAAAGTGGTGCAGGTTTAGTAAAAATCACGATTAATGGTGCGCACAACTGCCGTCGTATTGAGATCGATCCTTCTTTAATGGAAGACGATAAAGAAATGTTGGAAGATTTAATCGCTGCCGCATTCAACGATGCAGTCCGTCGTGCAGAAGAATTACAAAAAGAAAAAATGGCTTCTGTAACCGCAGGCATGCCATTACCGCCAGGAATGAAACTTCCATTTTAATTCATCGGGTGTGTGAATCTATAGGTTCACACACCATCCATTTTCTCCCATCATAAATACTATGCAAAGCAGTCCACTTTTAGAACATCTTATTGAAAACCTTCGTTGCTTGCCGGGTGTTGGCCCGAAATCAGCGCAGCGCATGGCTTATCATCTTTTACAGCGCAATCGTAGCGGTGGGATGAACTTAGCACGCGCGTTAACGGAAGCAATGTCTAAAATTGGGCATTGTTCACAATGTCGTGATTTTACCGAAGAGGAAACGTGCAATATTTGTAACAATCCTCGTCGTCAAAATTCAGGCTTACTTTGCGTGGTGGAAATGCCGGCGGATATTCAAGCGATTGAGCAAACTGGCCAATTTTCTGGGCGCTATTTTGTCTTAATGGGGCATTTATCGCCTTTAGATGGTATTGGTCCGAAAGAAATTGGTTTAGATTTATTGCAAAAACGTCTGGTAGAAGAATCTTTCCATGAAGTAATTTTAGCGACCAATCCAACGGTAGAAGGCGATGCGACAGCCAATTATATTGCTGAAATTTGTCATCAACATAATATTAAAGTAAGCCGTATTGCCCATGGGATCCCTGTCGGTGGGGAATTAGAAACCGTGGACGGCACTACCTTAACCCACTCTTTCTTAGGTCGTCGTCAGATCGACTAATCTTATGCGCCTGTTTATTGCCGAGAAACCCAGTCTTGGGCGAGCGATTGCCGATGTATTGCCAAAACCTCATCAACGGGGTGATGGTTTTATTAAATGCGGCAATGATGATGTGGTGACTTGGTGCGTGGGGCATTTGCTCGAACAAGCAGAACCGGATGCCTACGATCCTAAATTCAAACAATGGCGTTTAGAACATTTACCCATCATTCCTGAAAAATGGATTCTGTTGCCGCGAAAAGAAGTCAAAAAACAACTTTCCGTGGTGGAAAAACTTATTCATCAAGCCGATGTTTTAGTTAACGCGGGTGACCCGGATAGAGAAGGGCAGTTGCTAGTGGATGAAGTGTTTAGTTATGCCAATTTATCCGCCGAAAAACGTGATGGTATTTTGCGTTGTTTGATTAGCGATCTTAACCCAAGTGCGGTCGAAAAAGCGGTACAAAAACTCCAACCTAATCGTCATTTTATTCCATTGGCTACCTCTGCATTGGCACGGGCTCGAGCCGATTGGCTTTATGGTATCAATATGACTCGCGCTTATACCATTCGCGGTCGACAAGCGGGTTACGACGGCGTACTTTCTGTTGGGCGAGTGCAAACGCCCGTATTAGGCTTGATTGTTCGCCGTGATTTGGAAATTGAAAATTTCCAACCAAAAGATTTCTATGAAGTGTTGGCGTGGGTAAAAGAAGAAAAAACGTCTGAAAATCCGACCGCACTTTTTTCTGCACTTTGGCAACCGAGTAAGGCTTGTGAAGATTACCAAGATGAAGATGGTCGCGTGCTGTCTTTAGGCTTAGCCGAAAATGTGGTGAAACGCATTACCGATCAACCTGCTGAAGTGACAGAATATGTGGACAAGCGCGAAAAAGAAACGGCGCCTTTGCCTTATTCGTTGTCAGCATTGCAGATTGATGCGGCAAAACGGTTTGGCATGTCAGCGCAAAGCGTGTTGGATACCTGTCAGCGGTTATATGAAACCCATCGTTTGATTACTTATCCGCGTTCAGATTGTCGTTATTTACCAGAAGAGCATTTTGCTGAACGACATAAAGTGATGAATGCCATTTCACAGCATTGTCAGACTTATCAAACCTTGCCATCGGTGGTGGATAGCGAGCAGCGTAATCGTTGTTGGAATGACAAAAAAGTAGAAGCGCACCATGCAATCATTCCAACGGCTAACACACGTTCGATCAATTTAAGTATTGATGAACAGCGTATTTATGAATTGATTGCACGCCAGTATTTATTGCAGTTTTGCCCAGATGCGGAATATCGTAAAAGCAAAATTACCTTAAATATTGCAGGCGGTACTTTTGTGGCGCAAGCGCGCAACTTGCAAACGGCTGGTTGGAAAGAATTGCTTGGTAAAGAAGACGAAGATGAAAATCAAGAGCCGCTATTGCCGATCGTGAAGAAAGGACAGATCCTTTACTGCGAACGAGGTGAAGTGGTGAGTAAAAAAACACAACCGCCGAAACCATTTACCGATGCGACATTGCTTTCCGCCATGACAGGGATTGCGCGCTTTGTGCAAGATAAAGAATTGAAAAAAATTCTGCGTGAAACAGATGGACTTGGCACAGAAGCTACGCGTGCGGGCATCATTGAATTGCTGTTTAAACGCGGTTTTTTAACGAAAAAAGGGCGTAATATTCACAGCACAGAAACTGGGCGGATCCTCATTTCAGCGCTACCGGATATTGCCACACAACCTGATATGACGGCACATTGGGAAGCGCAGTTAACGGATATCAGTCAAAAACAGGCGAGTTATCAGCAATTTATGTTTACGCTTAATCAAATGTTGCCGGATTTAGTACGTTTTGTTGATTTCACCGCATTACGTCGTCTAAGTCAGATTTCAAAAGGTTTAAGCTCACCAGCAACGAAACGAAAAAGAGCGGTCAAAAAATCGGAAGATTTAAACGCTGAAAATTGATTAAACTTAATACAATTAAGTAAAAAAAATGGGAAAGCGCTTGCGAAAAGCATGAATTTTATATAACATTTGCTCCCAGTTTTCTTGCGAAATCGCAATTTAGAGAAGAAAGAATAATGTACAATATTTTATTATTTATTTATGTATTAGTTTGTATCGCCTTAATCGGCTTTATCCTTGTTCAACAAGGTAAAGGTGCGAATGCAGGTGCGTCATTTGGCGGCGGTGCATCAGGTACTATGTTTGGTTCTGCAGGTGCAGGTAACTTCTTAACCCGTACCAGCGCAATCTTAGCAACTGGCTTTTTTGTGATTGCTTTAGTGTTGGGTAATATCAACTCTCACCGTGGTAACGTGCAAAAAGGTTCATTTGACGATTTGTCTCAAACTGCTGAACAAGTTCAACAACAGCAACAACAAGCTGCTCCAGCAGTTGAAAACAAAAATAATGATATTCCGCAATAAGGAATAAAAACAGAATAAACGCTCTGGTGGTGGAATTGGTAGACACGCTATCTTGAGGGGGTAGTGGCCGCAGGCCGTGCGAGTTCAAGTCTCGCCCAGAGCACCAACTATAAACCGACTTAATCAAGTCGGTTTTTTTTCGCCTAAAATTTGCTTGAATAACTAGTTATTATCCCCTGTTTTGGTTACAATCGGTCAATTTCTTTTTCTTTAGAGATCCATTAGGAGAGCACAATGAACTTCCCTCAAATCGCCCAACAAGTGATTGATAAACTTGGCGGCAAAGAAAACATCGCAACAGCAGCACATTGCGCAACGCGTTTACGTATTGTGTTAAACGATGAAAGCAAAGTAGACAAAGAAGGTATTGATAATATTGAAGGCGTGAAAGGGCAGTTTGCTGTCGCCGGTCAATATCAAATTATCTTCGGTTCAGGTACGGTGAATAAAGTCCATGCTGAACTCATCAAATTGCTTGGTATCGGCGATGTGAGCAAAGCCGAAGTGGCAGAAGCAGCATCTGGAAATCAAAACTTATTACAACGTTTGGTAAAAGGCTTAGCGGATATTTTCGTGCCAATCATTCCGGCAATTGTTGCAGGCGGTTTGTTAATGGGTATTCACTCCATGCTGACAGCGAAAGGTTTCTTCGTTGATGAGTTGAGTGTGATTGATATGCATCCAGGTCTTGCGGATTTGGTGGATTTTATTAACACTATTGCGAATGCTCCATTTGTGTTCTTACCGGTATTACTTGGTTTCTCTGCGACTCGTAAATTTGGCGGTAACCCATTCTTAGGAGCGGCTCTTGGGATGTTATTAGTTCACCCTGCATTAGCAGATGGTTGGAACTATGCGTTAACCCTTGCTCAAGGCAAAATCCAATACTGGAATGTATTCGGTCTTGAAATTGAAAAAGTCGGCTATCAAGGCACTGTCATCCCAACATTAGTTTCTGCTTGGGTATTAGCAACCTTAGAAAAAACCTTCCGTAAGTTTGTGCCTTCTTATTTAGATAACCTCATTACCCCCTTATTCTCGCTCTTTATTGCGGGTTTCTTAGCATTTACTGTAATTGGTCCAATCGGTCGTGAAGCGGGTTCATTAATTGCATCAGGTTTAACTTGGTTATATGACACCTTAGGTTTCGTGGGCGGCGCGATCTTCGGGGCATTCTATGCACCAATTGTTATCACGGGTATGCACCAAACCTTCATTGCGGTTGAAACACAATTATTGGCTGAAATGGCAAATACAGGCGGTACCTTTATTTTCCCTATCGCGGCAATGTCAAATATCGCACAAGGTGCGGCCTGTTTAGGTGTGGCAGTGGTATTAAAAGATCCAAAAGTACGCGGTTTAGCGGTACCATCAGGTATCTCTGCATTATTAGGGATTACTGAACCGGCGATGTTCGGGGTGAACTTACGCTATCGTCAAGCTTTCTTTGCGGCGATGATTGGTTCAGGCCTTGCAAGTGCCTTTATCGCATTCTTTAATGTAAAAGCCATTGCATTAGGTGCAGCAGGTTTCTTAGGTATTCCATCGATCAAACCGGATAGCCTTGCGATGTACAGCATTGGTATGGTGATTTCATTTGTAGTAGCATTCACGCTTTCTGTGATTTTCGTGAAACGTGCAAAAGCAAAAGCCTAATCAAAATAAAAAAGAAAAAGCACGAGTTAAAGCTCGTGCTTTTTTGTTTGGAAAAATGCCTCTAAAAACGACCGTACTTTAAGCGATAATTAGCCTTCTCGACAGTTTAACCAAGTGCTTTTCATGCCTTGATTATTCTTGTAATACACGGAATCATTTTCACGTGCGATTAAATCAACATAACTGCCATCAATCGGCTCATAAGAACGATAAATCACTTCAAAGCGATTTCCTCGTGCGTTTAAGGTACGATTTTCCACATGATCAAATGGCACCGCTTTTCCACCGTCTAATTGGAAATAAATACCAAAGTTATCTTTCATGCGGCTTTCTCTTGAAAGCGGGAAGTAAGTGGTTAAATACGAACTTGAACCCGTTTCTGAATTACGGCAAGAATAGTAATAACGTTTGTAGTCTTTCGGATTGTTTAATTCCGTTTGGCTAATATTATTTTTAAGGAATCGCGTTTTAACGGTTTTCTTTGGTTGTTGTGTTGTGGTACAAGCAAACAAACCTACGAATGCCACCGTGAGTAATGCTATTTTAAATTTATTCATCGATAAAGTTCCGAGAGTAGAGTGAATGAGAAAGAAACTATAATAGCGGAAATTGAGTAATCGAGAAAGGATAAAGTGCGGTGAGTTTTTAAGGCATTTTGATTGAAATTAGGCGCACAGATCTTGGTGTGCGCCATTAAAAGAAACTAAAATATGGTATTAACTACTTGCCCATAACAGGACCTGCCCATATCATTATAGGTAACCAGATTGGTGCAGTAATGATGCTTACGGCTTTTTCTACTCCATCTTGGGTTGATTTTTTCATTTCATCCTGTTTCTCTGTTCGAATTTCGTCGTCTGTTTTTAGACGAAAATTATCAAGATACGCAGGTATTGGTATAGAGAGTGAGGATTTTTTCAAAATTTCATCACGGTTATTCAATTTCACTATACGCCCATTGATTATTGGCGTATCTCCCTTTTCCATATAGAGGGTAATTGTGGTTCTAGGTTTATTCCCTTTGCATTCTGAAGGTTCTTTATGGAAAAAATCGTTTGCCACACAATCACCAGCCTCATAGAATACCTGCCAACGTTGCTCTAATCCCTCTAGGCTCTGACGAAGCGTATTAAGGTATTTAATCGGTACGGTCATTCTATAATATGCTTTAACATTGTTATTACTACGGTCAGCAGCAAAGGCAAGCGTTAAAGAAAATTTATCATCACTTCTATTGGATTTTAACAGCTTTGTCATGTATTCAGGTTGGAACAATGGTTGTAGGTAATGCGCATCAACGCCTGAAAACTCATAATCTTCTTTATCACTAAGCAAATAAGTTTTATTGTCTGGTGTTTTAACAGCACCTCGAATCAATATTTCTTCACTTTCTAAGCGAGTCATATATTTGTAAAAGGGCGTCGTGCTGTCGTAAGCAGGTGGCGTATTGTTACTAGAGCAAGCCGCTAATAATAAGCAAAGCAAATAGATGATTTTTTTCATAATATTCCTTATAAGTGGTTGGATTTTGGAATTAGTTTAGTGAATAGCAAATTATTTTGCTATTTATTTTTATAGGAATTGCTAAATGTCGAGAAGGTATGAGATGAAAGAAAAAATAGCACCAACACTTGGGGTGGTGCTATTGATAATAGTGTTCTTTGAATTAGCCAATTCTGTTTTTGAAACCAAAGTAGATAACAGGCAGCCATATTGGTGCGGTAATAATCATTAGCGTATCTTTAACCCCGTCTTTAGCAGCCTCTTTTGTATCCTCCCATTTTTCTGAACGTTTTTCTTTATCTGTTTTTAAACGGTAATTATATACATACGATCTTATTGCAATAGGAAGAGATGGTTTTTTCAGAATATCATCTCGCTTACTTAGTTTTACGATTTTCCCATTGAGTCTATCTTCTTTGGCATCTATTTCGAATACAAGTTGAGTTGGGCGTTCTTTTCCTTTGCAGTCAGCAGGTGCTGGATAGAAGAAATCATTTGTATTGCATCTTCCATCGTTGTAATAGTTAGTCCAGCGTGGTTTTAGCCCCTGAAGACTTTGGCGTAACGTTTTCACATGCTTAACCGGCATATCTAAACGATATGTTAACTGGACATTATTATGGCTGCGATTAGCATAAATACTGATACTAAGGTCGTAATTTTTGTCTTCCTTTTTTAACATCGGCGTGATGTATTCAGATTGTAACAAAGGTCGAAGATATTCTATTTCAGCCCCTGAAAACTCGTAATCTTCCGTATCACCAAGTAAATAAATTTTGTTATCTGGGGTTTTGATAATATCTCGAATATACACGATATCATCACTGATATGGTGCATTCCTGAAGATTCTGAAATGTATGTTATTTCTTCAGGAGAAGAGGGAGTCTTGTTACTAGAGCAAGCTACTAATGCTAAGCAAAGAGATAAATTTTTTCATAAGTTCCTTACAAGTGACTAAATTTCAAAGATTTTACTTAATTAAAAATTATTTTGCTATTTATTTTTAGAATATGCTTTTCACAATGTGAGCGTTAGAGATTAAAAAACTAGGGAGAAAATTATTCATTAAACTTATATGTCGGCGCGTATTTCGCAACGCGTGCCCTAGAAATTAAAGTGCGGTGAGCTTTTGAGGTGTTTTTTAGTGAAATTAAGCACACGCTGGGAAGCGTGCGCAACAGAATGGTACAAATAAAACAAGATGGCGCCAGCGTCCACACTCGTGATATTTAATAAAATATTGCTGATTTTACCCATAAACCAATATTCAAAAATCTTTGGATTTTTTGAGCGAACTTTTAGCTGATAGGCACAAGCGTGGACGCTTGTGCCTATCAAGGGCCGCTAGATATGTGCATCGTCGTTTTAGATTATTTTATTAATGGTATTTTATTAATAAGGTTAAGCAATATAGTTTTATCAAAAATAATAAAATAGAAAATAAGAATTGCTAATAAAAAAATGATGATTATACCTGTTAAATTTATGACTTTTTCTAATGTTAATGAATATTTAAAGAATAAAATTGTGAAAAGTATATTTATGCCAATTAATAGTGTAACTAATGTTGCTCCAATAAGGAAATAAATAGATATTATTTTCCACTCTCTTTGCATATTCCAATATTCTGAAAGGTTTTTATTATATGCGTGATTAGCTAATGCCTTAAACTCATTCATTGTGAATAATTCTTTTGCGCATATAAATGATAGCGCTCCTATAATTAATATAAATGATGCTTTAAAAATATTGTTTTTTGATAATGCTTCTTTTTTATAAATATTATATAAGGCTATAGGTATTAATGCTAGGCTTGCATGAATGTACTTAATTATATTTGATATATAATATGCATGCTTAAATAGAATATAATTCATAAATATTATGAATCCAGTTATAAAAATTCCAAATAGAATAAGCTCATTTCCATCTGATGATGAATTTTGATTGGTTTGATGATAGTGATTATGTACAATGTTATTACTATTATTCTGATTTCCGTAGCCAATTTGCTTAATATTATTTCCATCACCAGAAATATTAGTTTTGCCAATTTGGGCTTTAATGTTATTTCCCATAAATTTCTCCTAATGTTTATTAATATAAATTAACATAAACGATAGTTTTGTTTTCTGGTTTGTAATGTATATCTCCTAACCACATAGCATCTCTTTGAGCAGTCTTTATATCAACTATTTTTGCTATTGGAGAATCTAAGATAATAACTTCATACTCTCCATATTCATCTGGAATAGGTAAACATCTAATATTCTCGTTTTTGATTTGTATATACCAGTAAATATCATCATCACTATCGTGGACATTTGCAATATAGGGGTCTAATGTTGCAGAGAAGATTTCCTTTAATTGGAATTCCTGTCCTATAGCTAAAGAAACTTTATTCGGTAAGTTACCTGAGTGAAACAGGATTTCATTTTTAGGTAAATACAATTCTACATTGGCTAATTCCTTAGCTACTTCTGATAAAGGAAAGGAATTTGGATCATCAATGTAGCTTAAAGTTTTTGGGAAACAATCAAGTGTGGGATAATCCTCTAACCAGAGTTTTCTATTACTAGAATTAAACAAGGGTTTATCTAAGTCAGCAATATTCTTTCTAAAAATAAAATATTCAAAATATTCCTTTATAGTTTGAAAGTTACTTAGAGGAAATAGATGCTGGTATATATTAGGAAGTTTTTTCATATTAGCTGTCCACTTAATAAAAGGTGGGATAAATCCCACCCTACAAGTACGGTCAATTTCTGATGAGTTTTTACTTCATCGCCACACCCAACCATTTCATCATCTCTCTCTCATCCCAACCTTTACGTTTGGCATAATCTTGAGCTTGGTCTTCATCAATGCGACCTAAAGTGAAATAGTTGCTTGCAGGATGGGTGAAGTACCAACCGCAGACAGAAGCTGCCGGCCACATGGCGTAGCTTTCGGTGAGTTTCATGCCGATGCGTTGTTCTACTTCAAGCAAATCCCAAATCAAGGCTTTTTCGGTATGTTCCGGGCAGCTTGGATAGCCGGGTGCAGGTCGGATGCCAACATAGTTTTCATTGATTAAACCTTGATTATCGAACTCTTCTTGCGTATAGCCCCAAATGCGGGTGCGTAGCTCAAAGTGCAGGTATTCAGCCATGGCTTCGGCTAAGCGGTCGCCCACAGCTTGTAGCAAGATAGCGTTGTAGTCATCGCCTGCTGCTTTATAGCCTTCTACTAACTCCATTTCTTCAATACCGGCACAGACGGCAAACATACCCATCCAGTCTTTTTTGCCACTTTCGCGATCGGCAATAAAGTCGCTTAAGGCAAAGTTAAACGGGCTTTTGCTGTTTTTACCACGTTCTGTTTGTTGGCGTAAGCCGTAAGCGGTGCCAATGGTTTGCGTACGTTCTTCGTCAGCGAAAAGCACCACGTCATCTCCCACACGTTCCGCAGGGAAAATACCTAAGATACCGCTTGGGTTGAGTTTGTGGTTTTGCTCTAATTCATCCAATACCACTTGTGCATCATTCCACACTTTGCGTGCTTCTTCGCCACCTTCCGGATAATCAAAGGCATCAGGGTAGCCGCCCATTAAGCCCCAAATACGGAAGAATGGCGACCAGTCGATAAATTTACGCAGTTTGGCAATCGGCACGTTTTTAAATTCCACAATGCCCGTTTGTTTTGGCGTTGGTGGCACATAATCCGCCCATTCACCGCTAAAGCCATCAAAACGGTTGGCGCGCGCTTCTTCAATGCTGAGTTGTTTACGCAATGGTTTGCGGTTGGCAAAGGATTGTTGGATTTTTTCGTAATCCTTCTTGAATTGTTCCCACAATGCTGCACGGCCTTCCGGATTCATCAACGTGGCACACACCGTTACCGCACGGGAGGCGTTCGAGGTATAGAACACGCCGTGTTGTTTATATTTTGGATACAGTTTAATCGCGGTATGTTCTTTAGAGGTGGTCGCACCGCCAATTAAAACAGGCAAGTTCAAACCTAAACGTGTCATTTCGCCAAGGAAGTATTCCATTTCATCTAAAGACGGGGTAATCAAACCACTTAACGCGATGATGTCCGCTTTTTCATCAATGGCGGTTTGAATGATTTTGTCCGCTGGCACCATCACGCCCAAGTCAATCACTTCAAAGTTATTACATTGCATTACTACGCTTACGATGTTTTTACCAATATCGTGTACGTCGCCTTTCACGGTTGCAATCACCACTTTACCGTTACTTGAACCTTTTTGTTTGGTGGCGTTGATAAACGGCTCTAAATACGCCACGGATTGTTTCATCACGCGCGCAGATTTCACCACTTGTGGCAGGAACATTTTACCGTCACCGAATAAATCGCCGACTACGTCCATGCCTGCCATCAACGGGCCTTCAATCACATCTAATGGACTTGGCAAGGTTTGGCGAGCTTCTTCCGTATCTTCCACAATGTAAGTAGTAATCCCTTTCACAAGCGCGTGTTTTAAACGTTCTTCAACCGGCCAAGTACGCCATTCAGCCACAGAATCGACCGCACTTTCATCGTTGCTTTGGTTACGATATTTTTCTGCAATATCGAGTAGTTTTTCGGTGGCATCAGGGCTGTGGTTTAATACCGCATCTTCTACAATTTCACGTAATTCAGGATCGAGATCGTCATAAATAGCCAGTTGTCCTGCATTCACAATCCCCATATCCATGCCTTGTTTGATGGCATGATAGAGGAAGACCGCGTGAATGGCTTCACGCATTACGTTGTTTCCACGGAAGGAGAAAGACACATTCGACACCCCGCCCGAGATTTTCGCGTGCGGTAGCGCGCGTTTAATACGACCAGTGGCGTTGATAAAATCTACACCGTAGTTGTTGTGCTCTTCAATCCCTGTGCCGATAGCAAAAATATTCGGGTCAAAAATAATATCTTCTGGCGGGAACCCGACTTGGTTCACCAAAATGTCATAAGCACGGCTACAAATTTCAACTTTGCGATCTTCAGTATCGGCTTGCCCCACTTCGTCAAATGCCATCACCACCACAGCTGCACCGTATTTACGCACCAGTTTAGCGTGTTCGATAAAGATTTCTTCGCCCTCTTTAAGCGAAATAGAGTTCACAATCGGTTTACCTTGTACCGACTGCAAACCCGCCTCAATTACTTCCCATTTAGACGAGTCGATCATCACTGGCACTTTGGCTGCATCTGGTTCGGTTGCCATAATATTGAGGAAGCGAGTCATGCATTTTTTGCCGTCTAATAAGGCTTCGTCCATATTGACGTCGATCACTTGCGCGCCGTTTTCTACTTGGTCGATAGCAATTTCAATGGCTTCAGCAAATTTGTCTTCTTTAATTAAGCGTTTGAATTTCGCCGAACCTGTCACGTTATTACGTTCGCCCACGTTTACGAATAGGCTTTCATCATCAATATTGAGCGGCTCTAAGCCAGATAAACGCATTGCGGTTTTAATTTCAGGTAATTTACGCGGCGCAATGCCTTGCATGGCATCCACAAAGGCTTTGATGTGCTCTGGCGTCGTACCACAACAACCACCGACAATGTTCACAAAGCCACTTTCAGCCCATTCTTTAAGATGTGCCGCCATCTCTTCTGCACCCAAATCATAGCCACCAAAAGCATTTGGTAAGCCCGCATTTGGGTGAACGGAAACATAGGTTTCGCTGATTTTAGATAGTTGTTCTACATATTGGCGAAGTTCTTTCGGGCCTAGCGCACAGTTCAAACCAAAAGTCAGTGGTTTAGAGTGACGAAGCGAGTTGTAGAACGCTTCGGTGGTTTGCCCTGAAAGCGTACGGCCGGAAGCATCGGTAATCGTGCCAGAAATCATAATTGGCAATTCCACACCTAATTCTTCAAATACGGTTTCAATGGCGAAAATGGCAGCTTTTGCGTTTAACGTGTCGAAAATGGTTTCGATCATGATTAAATCAGCACCACCTTCAATTAAGCCTTTGGTTGCTTGGGCATAGGCATCGACCAATTCCATAAACGTCACATTACGGAAACCCGGGTCATTTACATCAGGAGAAATAGAGGCGGTGCGGTTGGTTGGCCCTAATACACCCGCAACAAAGCGAGGTTTTTCTGGTGTGCTGTATTTATCCGCGGCTAAACGTGCTAATTTTGCGCCTGCAAAATTCAGTTCGTAGGCAATAGACTGTAAATCATAATCCGCTTGCGCAATGGTGGTAGAACTGAAAGTATTGGTTTCAATAATATCGGCGCCCGCTTGTAAGTATTTCTCATGAATCGCAGAAATTAGCAGCGGTTGGGTTAAGGTGAGCAAGTCATTATTGCCACGTAAATCAACCGCACTTTCTTTAAAACGCTCGCCTCTAAAATCAGCCTCGGTGAGTTTGTATTTTTGGATCATCGTCCCCATCGCACCATCTAAAATAAGGATGCGTTCAGCGAGGGATTTTTTCAGTAATTCGGTTTGATTATGTGACATAGACAGCTCTTTTTAAAATCAATCAATATTGGTCGGAATAATAGGGATAAGCATGGATACTGTCAAATAAAAGGGGAGAAAGTGCGGTAAAAAAATGGAATGTTTTCAAAAAGAAAGGCGGACAAATTGTCCGCCGAATGGTTAGCAATATTTGCTGTCCGAGTAAAAAAACAGATTAACGTAGAAATGCCGGAATATTTTTTTCGTATTCACTGATGGCATCTTCATGTTGTAACGTCAAACCGATGTTATCCAAGCCGTTTAATAAACAGTGACGGCGGAATTCATCCAGTTCAAAGGTATAAACTTTGTCGCCTACGGTCACTGTCATGGCTTCCAAATCCACATGAATTTGTTTGCCTTCATTTGCCCATACCCATTGGAAGATTTCTTCCACTTCTTCTTCGCTTAAACGAATTGGTAACATGTGGTTATTTAAGCTGTTGTTGTAGAAAATATCCGCAAAACTTGGTGCGATCATCACTTTGAAACCGTAATCGGCAAGCGCCCAAGGAGCGTGTTCACGAGAAGAACCGCAACCAAGGTTTTTACGTGCTAATAAAATGGTCGCACCTTGATATTGTGGATAATTCAATACGAAATCTGGATTTGGTTTAGTGCCTTCTACATCCAAATAACGCCATTCATGGAATAAGTGTTTGCCGAAACCTACGCGCGTAATCGCTTGTAAAAATTGTTTTGGAATAATCGCATCCGTGTCCACGTTTGCTGCATCCAATGGCACTACTAAGCCTGAAAGTTGTTTAAATCCTGCCATATTCTGCTCCTTAGTTTAATGTGACGTCACGAATATCAACGAATTTACCGAACATTCCCGCTGCGGCAGCCATAGCAGGGCTCACTAAGTGAGTGCGGCCATTACGACCTTGGCGACCTTCAAAGTTACGGTTTGAAGTAGAAGCACAACGTTCCCATTCGCCTAAACGGTCATCGTTCATCCCTAAACACATGGAACAGCCAGGATTACGCCATTCAGCCCCAGCTTCGATAAAGATTTTATCCAAACCTTCTTTTTCCGCTTGTTCTTTCACTAAACCGGAGCCTGGTACCACTAAAATACGTTTTACATTATCGGCTTTTTTTCGGCCTTTCATGACAGCAGCTGCTGCACGTAAATCTTCGATACGAGCATTAGTACAAGAACCTATAAATACTTGATCTACAGGGATATCTTTTAAATCAGTGTTAGCGTCTAAACCAATATAATTCAAGGCTTTTTCTGCTGAAGCACGAGTCACGGGATCCGTCATTTCTGCTGGATTTGGCACTGGCTGATCGATACCGATTACTTGACCTGGGTTGGTGCCCCAAGTTACCTGTGGCGCAATATCTTTGGCTTCTAATGTGATGACTGTGTCAAATTTCGCATCGACATCAGATTTTAAGGTTTTCCAATAAGCAACTGCATCATCCCAATCTTTACCTTTTGGTGCATGTGGACGACCTTTTAAGTATTCGAAAGTAGTTTCATCCGGTGCGATTAAACCTGCTTTGGCGCCCATTTCAATCGCCATATTACAAACTGTCATACGGCCTTCCATAGAAAGATCACGAATCGCTTCGCCACAGAATTCCACGACATGGCCTGTACCGCCCGCCATAGTGGTTTTACCAATAATGGCAAGAATAATGTCTTTGGCGGTGATGCCCGGTGCCACTTTGCCTCGCACTTCAATTTTCATACTTTTCGCGCGAGCTTGTTTTAAGGTTTGTGTGGCTAATACGTGTTCTACTTCCGAGGTGCCAATACCAAATGCCAAAGCACCGAACGCACCATGAGTAGCAGTATGGGAGTCACCACAAACAATAGTCATGCCCGGTAAGGTTAAGCCTTGTTCCGGCCCCATCACATGCACGATACCTTGTTCTTTCGTGGTCATGTCGAATAATTGAATACCGGTCGCTTTCGTGTTTTTTGCAAGCTCCAATACTTGAATTTTTGCTTGGCCTTCAAGTTTGTTCACATCGCGTACTTGAGTAGAAATACTGTGATCCATGGTACCGAAAGTTTTGCTCACTTGGCGTACTTGGCGGCCTGCCACACGTAAACCATCAAAGGCTTGTGGACTGGTCACTTCATGGATTAAATGACGGTTAATATACAAAATCGGCGTTTCGCCTTCGGATTCATACACCACGTGGGCATCGAATAATTTTTCGTAAAGAGTTTTTGCCATAATTTTTCTCAATTCGTTAGAGTAGTAAGTGCGGTTAAATTTGACAGTGTTTTAAACCGCACTTTAATTGTTTTTTATTAGATTGCGTTAGCGATTAACGTACCCATTTCCGCAGTTGAAACCGGGGCAGAGTCATCGGCTAAATCACCGGTACGGTGGCCATTTGCTAAGACTTTTTGCACGGCATTTTCAATGGCATCCGCAGCTTCGTTTAAGTTGAAGCTGTAACGCAACATCATCGCGGCAGAAAGAATTTGTGCGATTGGGTTAGCAATGCCTTTGCCTGCGATATCTGGTGCAGAACCACCTGCCGGCTCATATAAGCCGAAACTTTCTTCATTTAAGCTAGCAGATGGCAACATTCCCATAGAGCCGGTGATCATCGCCGCTTCATCAGAAATGATATCACCGAAAATATTAGAGCAGAGGAGTACATCGAAAGATTCAGGCGCTTTGATTAACTGCATGGTCGCATTGTCGATATAAATGTGATCTAAGGTGACTTCAGGATAATCTTTCGCCACTTCTGTCACAGTTTCACGCCATAAGATTGACGCTTGTAATACGTTCGCTTTATCCACAGAAGTCACATGTTTACGACGTTTCATTGCCGCATCAAAAGCCGCACGTGCAATGCGTTCGATTTCATATTTGTAATAAACTTCGGTATCGAATGCTTTGGTTTGTGCACCTTCGCCTTCACGGCCTTTAGGCTGACCGAAATAAATCCCACCCGTTAATTCACGCACTACCACCATATCAAAGCCTTTTGCAGCAATATCTGCACGTAATGGGCAGAACTTTTCCAAGCCTTTATAAAGGGTTGCAGGACGAAGATTGCAGAATAATTTGAAATGTTTACGCAAAGGCAATAATGCACCGCGTTCCGGTTGTTGATCGGGCGGTAAATTTGTCCATTTAGGGCCGCCTACAGACCCAAACAAAATCGCATCAGCCTCATCACAACCTTTTAAGGTTTCTGCTGGTAATGGGCAACCGCAATGATCAATAGCAGCACCACCGACATAAAACTTGTTGAAGTTAAGTTTGAAACCAAATTTTTCTTGGGTTTTGTTTAATACTTTGATGGCTTCAGCCATGACTTCCGGACCGATACCGTCTCCCGGTAGAACAGCGATGTTGTATGATTGCATATTATTTTTCCTATTTCTTTCACACCAAAGTGCGGTTAATTTTCTCCCCTCTTTGCTAAAGAGGGGGATTCAATCAATCAATTAATGATGTTTGTGGCTTTTAATATCTGCCACCTTATGCGCGCGATAAATCGCGTTGATCGCGTGAACTAAGGCAAGAGCAGAAGATTCAACGATGTCTGTCGCTAAACCAACACCATGGAATTTACGGCCTTCGTGTTCAACCACGATATCCACCTGACCTAACGCTTCAGCACCTTCGCCTTTTGCGGTTAAGTTATAGTGGGACATTTTGATATCTAAGCCGGTTAAATTCAAGATAGCATTGTAAACTGCATCAACCGGACCATTACCACCGATAGAAGAGGTACTTAATTTATTGCCATCCAATTCCACTTGAACAAATGCAGTGGCTGGATATTCTTTAGTGGAGTGTGCAGAAAGTTTATCTAATACTAAACGATCTTCATCACCTTGTTGCATGTCGATAAACGCTAACGCTTCCAAGTCATAATCGAACACTTGGCCTTTTTTATCTGCTAATTTTAAGAAGGCTTCATACAATTTATCCAAATCGTAATCTTGTTCGGTGTAGCCCATATCTGCCATGTGGCCTTTCACGGCGGCGCGACCAGAACGTGCGGTTAAGTTTAATTTCTCTTTCTTCAAGCCAATGGTTTCCGGCGACATGATTTCGTAGGTATTTTTGTTTTTCAACATACCATCTTGGTGAATACCAGAAGAGTGAGCAAAAGCATTTGAACCCACAATCGCTTTATTTGGTTGAATTGGCATATTACAAAGTTGGCTCACCATTTGGCTGACACGGTGAATTTCTTGCGTGTTGATACGTGTATCCACGCCCATAAATTCTTGGCGAACTTTCATTGCCATCACGACTTCTTCAAGTGATGTATTACCCGCACGTTCACCGATGCCGTTTACGGTACATTCAATTTGGCGAGCACCATTTTGTACTGCGGTTAAGGAGTTAGCCGTTGCCATACCTAAGTCATTGTGGCAGTGCACAGAAATGATTGCTTTATCAATATTTGGTACGCGGTTACGTACTTGAGCAATGATATTGCCGTATTCGTTTGGTAAGCAGAAACCAACTGTATCTGGAATGTTTACTGTAGTCGCCCCCGTATTAATTGCTGCCTCAACAATACGACAAATATTGTCGATACCGGTACGTCCCGCATCTTCGCAAGAAAATTCTACGTCGTCTGTATAATTACGTGCACGTTTTACTGCTGCTACAGCCATTTCAACCACATCGTCAAAGGTACGTTTTAATTTAGCTTCAACGTGTAATGCAGAGCTCGCGATAAAAGTATGAATACGGAAAGCTTCTGCCACTTTTAAGGCTTCGTAAGCTGCATCAATATCTTTATTTACCGCACGAGAAAGTGCTGCAACACGGCTATTTTTGATATGGCGTGCAATGGTTTGAACAGATTCAAAATCGCCTTGAGAAGAAACCGGGAAACCCACTTCCATCACATCCACACCTAAACGTTCAAGTGCTAAAGCAATTTGTAACTTTTCTTTTACGGTTAAGCTTGCTTTTAATGCTTGTTCTCCATCACGCAAGGTGGTATCAAAAATAATAACGCGATCTGACATAATAATTTCCTTCTGTTGTCACTCAAAGTGCGGTCGCTTTTAGCCCTGTTTTTGAAACAAAAAAACCCGCAATCTTGAAAGTGCGGGTTGATAATAGATCTTTTACATAAAGGTGTTTTTTATCCACAACTTAGCCGCACAAAGAATGTGAGAGCAGAAGGTTGAGAGATAAAGAAACAGCTTGGTACATAAAAAAGATAATCCTATAAAAAATTCTGTAAAACGATGTTCATATTACGGATAAAAGTTTTGCTGTCAAACCATTTTTTAGTGATTTATATCTAAAATGAATATCTCGATATAATCTTAAAAGTTTATTTATCTAAGTGTAATAGTTTTATTGGAATTAATATCTAAAAATAGCTTTTAAGAAGTTGTTTTTGTCCTGTTTTATTCCTAGTTTCTGGTATGCAGATTTTTTCTAAATTTTTTCGCTTTTTGCGATCTGAATCGCAAAATTAAGACAAATCTTTCATTTTTTGACACCAATCTCGTCATAATTCTCTTTTTAAAGGAGAGAATAAATGAGTGATTTTGCGTCGATTTTATTGCGGTTGTCACAAGTACCCAAATTGGGCAGTGTGCGAATTCAACAAATTCTAGCCCATGTGAATATAGATGAATTATTAAATTATGATGAAGTTGCATTTCAACAAATGGGTTGGAATGCTTTGCAGATTCGTCGTTGGTTTCAGCCTGAAATGAAATTCATTGAGCCAGCTTTGAGTTGGGCCGAAAAAGAAGGGCATCATTTGATTCACTGTTTTTCAGATGAGTATCCTTTTTTACTCAAACAAATCAGTGGTTTTCCGCCCTTATTATTTTTGAAAGGCAATTTGACCGCACTTTCTGCTCAACAAATCGCCATGGTTGGGAGCCGTTATTGTTCAGTTTATGGGGAATATTGGGCAAAATATTTTGCGACAGAACTTTCTCTTGCAGGTTTGACGGTGACGAGTGGACTTGCATTAGGTATCGATGGATTTAGTCATCAAGCGGTGGTGGACATTCAAGGGCAAACTATTGCCGTATTGGGCAGCGGATTAGAGCACATTTATCCCGCTAAGCATCGCCGATTAGCCGAGCAAATTATCGAAAATAATGGGGCATTAGTTTCTGAATTTATCCCTACGCAAGCACCGATTGCCGAAAACTTTCCTCGTCGTAATCGTATTATTAGTGGGCTTTCATTAGGAACATTAGTCATTGAAGCAACAGAGAAAAGCGGTTCACTCATTACAGCACGTTATGCCTTGGAACAAAATCGCGATATTTTTGCGCTGCCGGGGAATATTCAAAGTGAATACAGTCAAGGCTGCCATAAATTGATTAAGCAAGGGGCGATGTTGGTGGAAAATGTTAAAGATATTTTAGATAGCCTCAACCATAGTGTTGTTTTTCAGCCTCCAGTACATAATACGCAAATTAATAAGTCGATAGCTCAACCACTCACTGCAAAAACACCAGCTGTGGAGCCGAGTCATCCTGAACTTTATCAACATATCAGTTATACACCAATAAGCCTCGATGATTTATCTGCAGCATTGAATTTGCCGGTGGATTCGCTTTTAGTACAGTTATTGGATTTGGAGTTACAAGATTTAATCGTCAATGAGAATGGACTCTACAAGCGGATAGCATAAACGGGGTAGAGTAAGGAGACTATCCTGTGCTAAGATACGGCTCAGTGTTTAGAAAGGAGAACCTATGTTAGCCATTATTTCCCCGGCAAAAACCTTAGATTTTGAAAGTGCGGTCAGAAATCTTCCTGTTTCTCAACCGCACTTGACGGATTATAGTGAGCAACTGATTGAAATCTGTCGTCAATTATCTCCCCAAGATCTTTCTTCCTTAATGTCTATCAGCGATAAACTTGCGGGCTTAAATGCCGCTCGTTTTGCTGAATGGACAAAATCTCACAACGAAAAAAATTCACGCGCAGCCATTTGGGCATTCAAAGGTGATGTTTACACCGGTTTGGATGCGGATAGCTTATCTGATGAAGATGTGCAATTCGCACAACGCCATTTACGTATGCTTTCTGGCTTATATGGCTTACTTAAACCCCTTGATTTAATGCAACCTTACCGCTTGGAAATGGGCACGAAGTTAACGAATCCAAAAGGGAAAGATCTTTATGCTTTTTGGGGTAACATCATCACTCAATCCGTGCAACAAGCGCTTGATGAGCAAGGCGATCGTATTTTGATCAATTTAGCCTCCGATGAATATTATAAATCAGTGAAAGAAAGCCAATTAGAGGCACAGATTGTTAAGCCTGTTTTCTTAGATAATAAGAATGGTAAATACAAAGTGGTCAGCTTTTATGCGAAAAAAGCCCGTGGTTTAATGTGTCGTTTTATCATTCAAAATCGTTTGGAACGTGTTGAACAACTGAAAGAGTTTGACCTAGGTGGTTATTGGTTTGATGCGACATCCTCAACTGAAAAAGAATTTGTATTTAAGCGAGATATCAATGAATAAAATCTTGGTTATATTGACCGCACTTTTACTCTCAGGTTGTGCGGCAAAAGTGAGTCAGCTTCAAACTCCTGAAAAAATTGAGTACAACGGCAAAACTTATAAACTTACTGCAAGCCAAGATTTGGATACGATTGCGCGCTATGTTTATCTTGCCGAGCCAGATACCTTAGAAAATTGGCAATCTCAAATTGAAGTGTTGCTTGATCGTGATTTATCCCGTTCTATTGAGCAACGCGTAGCATTGCGTGAGAAGGTATACCGTAATTTAGGCGTGACAGATTTCAAAATTCTTGCGAATTCAACGAATCCGAAAAAGCCCGCTACTGAGTTAAATGGTTATGTCATTTATGCTCCGACAGAACAAAATCCATCTTGGCAAGTGGACATAGCTAAGGGTAAAAATGTGCCACGTTGTGGCTTTGTGCAATATCAATACTCCCAAAAAGTGGAACAAGGTAAGAAATTTCAGCGTTTAAACACAGTAAAAATTGTGAAAAACTTACAAAAGTATTTGGTGGCGAAAGAAAGCAAGACATTACAAAAAGCCGATCTTTCTTGGAAATGTGAAAGTTATTTCCATCACTAAAACTTATACTAGATCAAATTCCACGTAAATTTTAAAAATTTTTCTAGAGCAGAAATAATGGATGGTGTAATCTTGACGCCAATTATTCTTAGAGTTCAAAGTAGGTAAATATGATTAAAAAAATTGCTGTATTAACCAGTGGTGGTGATGCACCAGGTATGAATGCTGCCATTCGTGGCGTTGTTCGTGCAGCTCTTGCAGAAGGGCTTGAAGTATTTGGGATTTATGACGGTTATCAAGGTCTATATAACAATAAAATCAAACAGTTAAACCGTTATAGTGTATCCGATATTATTAACCGTGGCGGTACATTCTTAGGCTCTGCGCGTTTCCCAGAATTTAAAGATCCAGCAGTACGTGAAAAATGTGCAGAAATTTTACGTTCACATGGCATTGATGCTTTAGTTGTTATCGGTGGTGATGGTTCTTATATGGGGGCAAAATTGCTTACTGAAGAGCATGGTTTCCCTTGCGTAGGTATTCCTGGCACAATTGATAACGATGTGGCGGGAACGGATTACACAATCGGTTACGAAACGGCGCTACAAACAGCGGTAGATGCCATTGACCGTTTACGTGATACTTCAAGTTCTCACCAACGTATTTCTATTGTGGAAATCATGGGACGTCACTGTAGTGACTTAACCATTTCTGCAGGTATTGCCGGTGGTTGTGAATATATTGTGGCATCAGAAGTGGAATTTAATCGTGAAGAATTAATTCGTCAAATTGAACGCAGTATTATTCGTGGAAAACGCCATGCCATTATTGCGATTACTGAATTAATCACAGACGTACATTCTCTTGCTCGTGAGATCGAAGCTCGCGTAGGCCATGAAACCCGTGCAACTGTATTAGGCCATATTCAACGTGGTGGTTCGCCTTGTGCCTTCGACCGTATTTTAGCTTCACGTATGGGCGTATATGCGGTAGATATATTGCTACAAGGTAAAGGTGGCTACTGTGTGGGTATTCAAAATGAAAAATTAGTTCACCATGATATTATTGATGCAATCAACAATATGCGTCGTGAATTTAAAGCAGATTGGTTAGAAATGGCTAAACGCTTAGAATAATCTTTTAAAGGTTATTTAAAACAAAAGAAATCGGGCTAAAGCAATCATTGTTTTAGCCCGATTTTTATATGCTTAGATTAGGCTTTTAGTTTATTTTTCTTACGTTGCAAAATTAAAAAACGACAATCATAGGGATTGTCTTCATCAGCTTGGCGATATTCTTCAAACTCGATGTTCCATTCAGCCCAATTAATTTCAGGGAAGAAGGTGTCACCGTCAATGTCTGCTTGAATTTGCGTGAGGTACAATTTATCGGCTTTAGGTAAATATTGTTTAAATAACTCTCCGCCGCCGAGCAACATAATTTCATCAAATTCTTTGACAAAATCGACCGCACTTTCAAAACTATTTTTCCAGATGACACCTTCATGTTCGTAAGGCGTGCGTGAAAGGACAATATTAGTCCGTTTCGGTAGTGGGCGACCAATGCTTTCGAAAGTTTTACGGCCCATAATCACCGGTTTTCCCGTAGTGTTTTTACGAAACCTGGCTAAATCAGCAGGCAAGTGCCAAGGCATTTGATTATCTTTTCCGATGACGTTATTTTTTGTTATCGCAACGATCAAACTTAATGTCATATTTTCTATCCTATTTTTCTTTTTTTGCACTATATCATAGCTATTCAGAAAATCTGAATTTGAGATGGTTTTTTTCGTGATTTTTATTAATTTTAGTGCTAATTTAACCGCACTTTTCTATTTTTTCACTGAGGACAAACTATGTCGGCAAATCGCAAAACAATCGTCGTAAAATTTGGTACTAGCACATTAACACATGGTTCCCCAAAATTGAATGCGCCTCACATGGTCGATATTGTACGCCAGATTGCCCAGCTTCATCAAGCGGGTTTTCGTGTCGTGATTGTGACATCAGGTGCGATTGCAGCAGGACGGCATTATTTAAATCATCCTCAACTTCCGCCAACCATTGCGTCAAAGCAACTTCTAGCTGCAGTAGGGCAGAGTCAGCTTATTCAAGCCTGGGAAAAATTATTTGCGATTTATGATATTCATATTGGACAAATTTTATTAACTCGTGCCGATATTGAAGATCGTGAACGTTTTTTAAATGCGCGCGATACATTACATGCGCTGTTGGACAATCACATTATTCCAGTGATTAACGAGAATGATGCGGTGGCAACGGCTGAGATTAAAGTAGGGGATAACGATAATTTATCGGCGCTAGTCGCGATTTTAGTGCAAGCGGAACAACTTTATTTATTAACAGATCAACAAGGTTTATACGAAAGCGATCCTCGTAAAAATCCAGATGCGAAATTAATTCCTGTGGTTGAACAAATTACCGACCATATTCGTTCTATTGCAGGCGGTAGCGGTACAAACCTTGGTACTGGCGGGATGAGTACAAAAATTATTGCGGCAGATGTGGCAACGCGTTCAGGTATTGAAACGATTATTGCACCAGGTAGCCGACCTGATGTCATTGTGGATTTGGCTTACGATAAACCAATTGGCACTAAATTTGTTGCGCATCATTCAGATCGTTTAGAAAGCCGTAAACAGTGGTTATTTGCCGCACCATCAGCGGGCATGCTGACGATTGATGAAGGTGCTGAAAATGCCATGTTAGTACAGAATAAATCGTTGCTGCCTGCAGGAATTACGGCTGTGGAAGGGCGTTTCTCTCGGGGGGAAGTTGTCAAAATTAAAAATACCTCAGGCAAAGTGATTGCACTCGGTATGCCTCGTTATAACAGCGATGCGTTGGAATTAATCAAAGGGAAAAAATCTCAAGACATTGAGCAAATTCTTGGTTATGAGTATGGTGCAGTTGCGCTACATCGTGATGATATGATTGTGCTATAGCCTGTAATAGAAATCGGATCTCTCATATTTTCTGAACCTTCCTTTTATTTTGTCGGTCTATAAAACTATAAAAAGGGTGATAGCCCGACATTAAGTAGTAAAAGGAGACAACATGAGATTAATAGCGACCATTTTAGCTGTTGGGCTATTAAGTGCTTGCACGCAGGGCTATTATGTAAAACATCGTAGCCCCATTTCAGTGAGTAAACACGTAAAGCGTTTAAATACGACGGCTTGTCATGATAAAGATGACTGGTATTTAGATGGTTATCGTGTCGGGAAAGATTTCCAAGCACAAAGCCAATCTCAATTGAATAAACGAATTAACTTTTGTGGCCGACGAATACCTGAAGAACTACGAACCGCATGGTTTAATGGTTTTGATGCAGGTTCAAATGGTGTTCAGGTTGATATAGAGAGTTATGATGGGGATGCGATCTTAACCTATGATTATGACGATGATGATCGTTATAGCGAAGACGGGGAAGAATAAAAAAAGTGCGGTTAATTTTAACCGCACTTTTTCGTTTTAAAGGATATCGAGTAATTCGACTTCAAACACTAAGGTTGAGAATGGTGGGATAGATGCGCCAGCACCACGTTCACCGTAAGCCAGTTCGTGTGGAATAGTGAGTTTCCATTTAGAACCAACAGGCATCATTTGTAATGCTTCGACCCAACCACGAATTACGCCATTTACTGGGAATTCAGCTGGTGTACCACGAGCAACCGAACTGTCGAATACGGTACCATCTGGTAATGTACCTGTGTAGTGAACACGTACTTTATCAGTCGCAGATGGTTTGTTTCCATTACCTTCAGTTAAAATTTCGTATTGTAAACCGCTGTCAGTCACGTTTACGCCCGCTTTTTTCGCGTTTTCTTCTAAGAATTTTTTACCTTCTTCTTCAATCGCTTTAAATTGCGCTTGTTGTGCTTCAGCCGCTTGTTGTTGAAGCGCTTGAACAGAATGCATTAAATCATTAATTTCTAATGCAGGTTGATTACGATTTAATGCATCAAAAATGCCTTTTGCTACCGCTTCAACAGAAATATCCATTTGGCTATCTGCTAATTGTTGACCGATTTGTAAACCGATACCGTAGCTGCCTTTTTCAGAAATACTTTCTAATTTTACTTGTTCAAAAATTTGAGCTGTCATTGTTTTTTCCTTTGTTGTAAAACTATTTTTTCAATGCCAAGATTTCACCCATGCGAACAGGTTCATCAACACTTAAATGATCGGCAATTTGCACTTGACCGGCTTGGAATAAATTAATTACGGTAGAACCAAGTTGGAACCAACCCATTTCTTGACCCTTGCTTAATTTAACCGCACTTTCACCTTCATAAGTCCAGACTTTCACTTCGTTATGACGTGGTGGGTTAATGACACCAGCCCAAACAGTGCCGATACTTGCAGTAATTGTTGCACCTACTAAGATTTGTACCATGGTGCCAAATTCAGTATCAAAGACACAAATCACACGTTCATTACGTGCGAAGAGGTTCGGCACATGTTTCGCTAAAAATGGATTGACGGAGAATAAATCACCCGGTACGTAAATCATTTTGCGAAGTGTACCATCACATGGCATATGCACACGGTGATAATCACGTGGTGATAAATAAGTGGTGACGAACTCCCCATTTTTAAAGGTCTCGGTTAAATCTTTATCTTCCGCTAATAAATCGTTTAAGCTGAAGAAGTGACCTTTTGCTTGTAATAGGCGGTCATCTTCAATGTGTCCACATTCACTTACACGGCCATCCGCAGGGCAGCAAAGTGCGGTAGGATTTTGGTTAATTGGACGTGCATTTTCTTTTAATGGACGGATAAAGAATTCATTAAAACTAGCGTAATCACTGAATTTTTCTTTTTCAGCAATGCTCATATCAATGTTGTATTTTTTTGCAAACGCTTTAATCACAAAATGTGTCACTGCGCCCCATTTTTGTTTAGCTAACCAACCTGCTGCTTGTGTCATATAGATTTGAGGCATCACATATTGAAATGCAACTTTTAGGCGTTGCCAATAAGAAATTGGGTTCATTGATTTCTCCAATAAGATTTAAAAGTCGGGCGATTATAACAACTTATTTCACTTGTGCAATGTTAGTTGATGTTTTTGCGTAAGATACAAGCAAGAAGCCGACATTTGTCGGCCTCTTTTTGCGTTTATAAAATCATTTTGACTAATTTGTCTGCTTGAATCCGAGCAAATTTTTTCAGCAGTTTTTGCACCGGTTCAGGATATTGCGTCAATTCTTCTAATTCAGAATAATCTTGCAATACTTTGGTATGTTGGCGGATGTGCGACAATTCTTGTTCCACTTGAGGCAGAAGTTCTTGTTTTGGATCGTGGATTAATAATCCATTTTCCGCATCTAAACGCCATGCGCGTGGGTTTAAGTTGTTTCCCGTTAAAAGAATATACTGGTTGTCCACCCAAACACCTTTGAGGTGATAAGTGTTATCGCCATCTTTCCATAAACGCACAGTTAAATGGCCATTTTTAATGTAAGCATCAAATTTCTCGCAGAAACGACGAAGATTGCTTTCATATAAATAAGGCAATGCACCTGCCATTTTAAACGGCTGATCTGGTGGAATATAGAAATCGTTCGCGACTTTATCACCCACGATAATTTCGACACGCTTTCCTTGCTCTAATAAGCGGGCAAGTTTACTTCTTAACGTGCGCGGGAAGTTGAAATAAGGGGTGCAAATCACCAATTTTTCCTGCACTTGTAAGAATAAATCTTCGATAACTTGATTTAATTCATTGCCGGATGCACCTAAACCAAAAAGTGGTGAAATGCTTAAAACATCGGAAAAACCAACCGCACTTTCTAACTGATATTCAGCATGGGCAGATAAGTTTTTACGATAAGCTTTTATTGCACTGCGAATTTCTTTGGTGCGAGGACGATTAGCTACATCTAATGGATGAACCGCGCTGAAATCCAATAAATAATCATTGATGAAATTAACCATAGAGTCTGCCAATGCAGCATTATGGATTTTTTGATAGCGGTCGTAACGGTATTTATCTTGTTGTTGTAAATACACATTATTGATACTTGCGCCGCTATAAAGCACGGTATCGTCAAAGACAAAGCCTTTAATATGCAACACGCCGAAGACTTCACGGGTATTAATTGGCACACCGAAGAACATATTCGGTTCATCGGGAAGTTGATAGGTTTGGCGTTGTTCACAATACCAATCAGCGTTAGTAGCAGATTTTTCTGCACCGAGTAAATTGCGTTGTCCGCGATGCCAATCCACTAAAATTTTCACATCCAATTCTGGATGATCTTGTTTTACGCGATAAATTTCATTGAGAATTTCTTGTCCCGCTTCATCTTTTTGCCAATAAAGTGCGGTCACGTAAATGCGTTTTTTAGCTTGGCGAATTAATTCTATAATTTGTGCTTTGAATTCAAGCGGACTAAACAGAAACTCAACCTGTTCTGCCTGTAAAGGAAGAAAAGGCAAATTTTTTAAATTTTGTTCTGCTCGTTTAGCTTTATTGATTAACATAATCGATCTCTACACTAAAAATTAATGCTCTAGTTTACAATATTTCCCTTGTGGATTGATAGAAAAAAGGTTTTTTTTCGTTATAATGCTCACAAATTTTCGCATTTTTTGGCGAATTATTATCCAATTTTTCCTTCGAGAAGCAAATTATGAGCAATTCACGCAAACCATCATTCCAAACAAATTCCGCCAAATCTTTTCAAGAGCGTAGCCCAAAACGTACATTTAATGACAAAGAACGTCGCTTTGATGATCGTCGTAATAATGAAAAACGTGGGGGAAATCGACCGCACTTCGATAAAAAACGGGATGATCGCAAACCTTCTCGTGGCTTCCAACAGCAAGAAGTGAGAGAACCGAAAATTGCTGAACTTTCATTAAATAAAGCGAATGGTGAAAGGGGCTCGGTAAAAGTAACAGTGAAAAGTACTGGCGTGAGTTATAAACCGAAAGAAAAGAAAACGGGCGCATTATCACCACGAGCACCGGAGAAAATTAAAAAGAACCGTGCTGAAGAAATGAAAGTGTATGGTGAAAATGCGTGCTTAGAATTGTTTGCTGAACGTCCAGAGAGCATTGTTCGCGTATGGGCAACGGTGCAAATGGCGCATAGAATTGGCGAGATTTTCAGTTATTTAGCCGCGAATAAAAAAGTGTATCACGTGGTGGACAGCGATGAGCTAAGCTTAGTAAGTGGCACTGAGCATCATGGTGGCATTTGTATGCTAGTGAAGAAGCAACGTACTTTCTCTTTACAAGGTTATTTAGATGTCCCGCGTCAAGAAGACTGCTTAGTGGTGCTTGATCAAGTCAACAATGCGCAGAACTTAGGTGGCGTTGTGCGTACTTGCGCCTTCTATGGCATTAAAAATGTGGTAACAAATCAAGTTGAACAGCTTTATGCACCGGCTGCGATGCGTGTAGCTGAAGGCGGAATGGAGCATATTCGTATTTTAGAAACAGAAAGTACTGAAATTGCGTTAGAGGCTTTACGTAAGGCGGGTTATCAGATTATTCATGTCTCAACCAATAAACAAGGCGTTGCGTTGGAACAACTTAAATTTGCCGAGAAAGTCGCGTTGGTATTGAGTGAAGGTAGTACGGATGATATTCGTGAGAAAGAAGATGTAAATGTGCGTCTTTCTTTAAGTAATCCATTAAAAGCAGGATTAAATATTGCGGTAAATACAGGGATTTTATTAGCACATTGGTATGTGAAATAACCTCAAGTGCGGTTATTTTTACACTTATTTTCAAGGCTGGCAGATGTCAGCCTTTTTCTTTTTTAAAATGATGACTCAGTCAATTTTTCATCTTTCTTTCATAAAGTTTTTGGGGGAAGCTAGACAAAAGATCTATACTATTCCGAGTAGTTATTTACCAGGGAGTTTTTATGCCTGAACGTTCAGCCAATATTAGTACACATGATCCTTTCGGAAGTTTATTAGGTTATGCACCGGGTGGGATTGCGATTTATTCATCAGATTATCATACCGCAGATGAGAAAGAGTATCCGGATGATGCTGCCTTTCGCAGTTATTTAGGAAGAGAGTACATGGGCTACAAATGGCAGTGTGTAGAATTTGCGCGCCGTTATTTATATCTCAATCATGGCATGGTGTTTACTGATGTAGGAATGGCTTACGAGATCTTTTCTCTACGATTTTTACGTCAAGTGGTGAATGATGCCTTATTACCCTTACAAGCCTTTGCAAATGGTTGCAAACGTAAGCCTGAAGCTGGCGCCCTTTTAATTTGGCAAGAGGGGGGCGAATTTAAACATACGGGGCATGTGGCGATTATTACCGAAGTCTTAGAGGATAAAATCCGCATTGCTGAGCAAAACGTGATTCACTCCCGCTTACCTAGCGGGCAGCAATGGACGCGTGAATTACCAATGACAGTTTCTGAAACAGGCTATTTTTTGCATGATACCTTTGATGATACCGAAATTTTAGGTTGGATGATCCAAACGGAAGACACCGAATACAGTCTGCCACAGCCAACACCTGAAAAAGAGAAACTTGAAATTCATGCAGAACATATTGAAAACAACGGTCAGTTTGAACATAAATGGCTGAATGAGAACAATGAATTTGAAGCTGCCTATGTGAAAGCCATGGGAGGGCATAAAGTCAGTCATTCTGATCAATATCGTTACTTTACGATGTCTGAAACAGCACAGCATGAGTTGATTCGTGCAACCAATGAATTACATTTAATGTATTTGCATGCCACAGATAAAGTTTTAAAAGACGATAAGTTATTAGAATATTTTAATATTCCAAAATTATTATGGCCTCGCTTACGTTTATCTTGGCAAAATCGCCGTTATCAAACCATTACGGGGCGTTTAGATTTCTGCATGGATAGTCGTGGATTAAAAGTGTATGAATACAACGCAGATTCAGCCTCTTGCCATGCGGAAGCCGGTGAGTTTATGAATCGATGGGCAATCCAAGGCGGATTGAATATAGGTGAAAATCCTGCTGATGGTTTACGTAATGCATTAGCGGATTGTTGGAAACACAGTGAAGCAACGCCGCTTGTTCATATTATGCAGGATCATGATGATGAAGAAGATTACCACTCATTGTTTATGCGTAACGCACTGGTTCAAGCAGGATTTCAAGCCAAAATTATTCATGGGACCGAGGGATTGCATTGGGATAGCCGTGGTCGTTTGATTGATGATGAAGATAACCAGGTCAAAACCGTATGGAAAACGTGGGCCTGGGAAACCATGTTGGAGCAACTTCGTGAAGATGCAACAGGTATGGAAGTGGCTCCACCAATTCGTACGGGATATCCAGAAGACAAAGTGCGGTTGATTGATGTGTTACTTCGTCCAGAAGTTCTAGTTTATGAGCCACTGTGGACGGCTATTCCGAGTAATAAAGCGATCTTACCAGTGTTGTGGTCACTATTCCCAAACCATCGTTATCTACTAGAAGCAGGATTTGAATTGACGCCTGAGCTGATTAAAAATGGTTACGCACAAAAGCCAATTGCAGGTCGCCGTGGTGATAATGTGAAATTGATTGGTGAGTGTAAGTCGGTGCTTGATAGCAAAGATGGGCGTTTTGGTAAGCAGGAGAGTATCTACCAACAACTTTGGTGTTTACCAAAAGTGGAAGACCAATATGTTCAGGTCTGTACTTTTACTGTGGGCGGTCATTATGGTGGTAGCTGTTTACGCTCAGACCCGAGTTTGGTCATCATGGGAAATAGCGATATGCAACCGTTAAGGGTATTATCTGATAAAGACTTCCTTAAAAAATAAAAATAAAATCGGCACTCAAAATGAGTGCCGATTTATTATTTTGCTATAAGATTATTTAGCATCTTTGTTATCAGCAGGTTTTTCATTTGCTTTTAACATATCCGCAGGAATAAAGCTTTGTTGTACTTTTTCCATGTGTGGAAGGTTATGCGCAATACCTTTGTGACAATCGATACAGGTTTTGTTTTGTTCCTGTGCAAGAGCATGCATTTGTTGTGCCACAGTTTTTTGTTGAGTAAAGTCCATGTCATTGAAGTTATGGCAGTTACGGCACTCTTGTGAGTTATTCGCTTTCATACGCGCCCATTCGCGTTCAGCCATTTCTAAACGATGTTTTTCGAATTTTTCTTTAGTATCGACTTTACCTGTAAAGTGAGCATAAACTTCAGTCGATGCCTGCATTTTACGAACCATTTTTGGAATGAATTCATGTGGAACGTGACAGTCTGAACAAATTGCTTTCACACCTGAACGGTTACTAAAGTGGATTGACGCTTGGTACTCAGGTACAACGTCATTAGTATGACAGTCTGAACAGAATTGCTCTGTATTAGTTGTCGCCATTCCAGCATTAAACAGGTTAGTGCCAACGATAGTACCAATGATAGTTAATAAAATAACCCCACCAATTGCCATTTTGCTCGGAGAGCGTAACCAACGGCAAACTTTCTGAATGCTTGATTTAATCATGGTTTAGCTCCTTATTTACCTTGCATTTGACGAATAGTTTCAAATTTATTTTGAATAATTGGATTCACGTCAGTTTGTTGAACGTGGCATTGTAAACAGAAATAACGACGTGGCGAAGTGCCTTCTGTTTTTTGTCCATCACGTGTTAAGAAATGGCTTTCAGGTACGCGAGGTGCACCCGTTGTCGGTGCAACATCCGGAGAGTGACAGCCTAAACATTGGTTAGCATTTTTAGTCACTTGTAAACCACGAATGCTGTGTGGAACAAGTGGTGGTTGGTGAGGGAAGGTTACAGGAATATTACCAACATCTTTATAAGGATTCGTAAATGCTGGTGCAACACTTTCTGCTGTTTTATCAATGCTGTTTGCAACTTGCGGTGCATCAGCAAATGCCAATCCACTACATAAAGCCAGCATGAAAATAAATGATTTTTTCATGAAATCCACTCCATTAAATAATTAAATATTTTTAATTTTTATTTGTTTCTCAAAACGAGAGCCAAATGTAAATACATTTTCTGCGCAAACGTCAATACAGCGTCCACAAGTAATACAATCTTTTGCCAATATAATTTGGCTATCTTCAGGTCCACCATGTAAAGGAAGTCTTAATACTTGCGGCTCTGGGCAAACATTATAACAGTCCATACAGCGGTCACAGCGATCGCGATCGACTACATTAATTTTTATCAGGCTTTTAGCACCAATGACACCATATATCGCACCAATTGGACAAAGGTGACCACACCAGCCATGCTCAGCAACAAGTAAGTCAAATAAAAAGATGACTGTAACCAACCAAAGGGTTGCGCCTGTTCCAAAGACAAAGATACGTCCAAGTGCCGCGACAGGATTTATCCACTCCCATAAGAGCGTACCCGTTATTGCACTACCAACTAAAATGACGGCTAAAATCACATAGCGAAGTTGACGTGAAATTTTTAATGATTGTCGAATACCTAATTTTCTACGTAACCAAGCTGCAGCATCAGTCACAATATTCATTGGGCAAACCCAACTACAAAAGGCTTTGCTCGCAACAATGGCGTAGAATATGACAATCACTAAGGCACCAATAATCGTTGTGATTTCTGGTAGGTAACCTGTCGCTAAACTTTCAGCGGTAATCAATGGATCTGTCAATGGCACAGTATCCAAAAGCATGCTTGAGCTGTAATTGCCTTTTAAAATCCAAACTTGCCAAATCGGGCCACTTAAGAACATTAAAATAATACTTAATTGACTGATTCGACGTAGAATTAAAAAGCGATAAGCATGCCACCAACCGAGTTTTTGGCGAGCTTCTAAGCCTGCATCTTTAGGCTTATTCGGGGTATATTTTTCAGCCATTATTTAACCCCCTTAATGTTTAAGTCCAGATTTGGGAATTGCTCTGCTTCCGGAACTGTTGTTGGATTTGGTACATAATCCATTGTTGCACGGTTTGGTGTTGCAACTTTTTGGTTCGGTTGAACTTGCATTGGCTGATAAACCGGCTCATGTGAGCCTTCCGGCATACGAGCATCCATTGCTGGACGTAAGCCATCTGGATGTTGCTCCTCAATTAAGGATTTTCCGGCGTTTTGTTTTTCTTTCCAGCCTAAGCGATAGTGGCGACCGAGTAGTCCTTTGGCGATATCCATTGGTAAGACTTTAATTGCCGCTTCTTCTAATACACAAGCTTGTTCGCATTTACCGCATCCGGTGCAAGCATCAGAGTGAACAGTTGGAATAAGCTTTGCATGAATCCCTGTACGATCATTGTGGATACGTTCAAGTGTAATCGCTTTATCTACTAATGGACAAACGCGGTAACACACATCACAACGCAACCCCTGCCAGTTAAGACAAGTTTCATGGTCTAGCAATACTGCTAACCCCATTCTCGCATCATTGATGTCTTTAAGTTCCTCACTTAATGCGCCACTTGGACAAGCATTCATACATGGAATATCCGGACACATTTCGCAAGGTTTATCCCGAGCGATAAAATAAGGTGTGCCAGCTTCCATTGGTGAAATCAGCGAAGCTAAATGCAACATATCATATGGACACGCTTGGACGCATTGTCCGCAACGGGTACAAGCTGCCAAGAAATCCTTTTCCGGTAAAGCACCAGGTGGGCGTAAGGCGATTCCTTCTTTAGCTTTAGCTTGTTGTTGCTGTAAGCCAAGAATAATACCAACCCCACACACTCCGGCAGCCGTTCTTGTCACATTTTTTAAAAACTGACGACGGTTAGGATCAAGTCTCATCTGCGTTTCCTTTTATAAGCGGCCCGATTTTGTGAAAATATTGCAAAATTTGACCGCTCTTATTTTAAATTCCCTTCTCTTTAAAGAGAGGAGCGACTAGAAACAAAAGGAAAATCCTACGCTTTTTCCACTTTTACCGCACATTTTTTGAAGTCGGTTTCACCTGAAATTGGATCGGTTGCATCCAATGTTAATTTGTTAGCAAGCTGACCCGCATCAAAGAAGGTGGTGTAAATTAAGCCCTGAGGACATTTGTTACGACCACGGGTATCTAAGTAAGAAACCATTTCACCACGACGTGTAATTAATTTCACTTTATCCCCATGACGTAAGCCATATTTTTTCGCATCCGCTGGGTGCATCCAAACTAAGTTATTCGGGAACGCACGGTGTAATTCAGGTACACGACGAGTCATGGTACCGGTATGCCAGTGTTCAAGTACACGACCAGTACATAACCATAATGGATATTCTTCATCTGGTGATTCTGCAGGGTCTTCATAAGGCACACCTAAGATAATTGCTTTTTTATCCGGATAACCGTAGAACGCAACATCTTCGCCTGCTTTAACGTACGGGTCAAAGCCTTCACGGTAACGCCATAAGGTTTCTTTACCGTCAACAACCGGCCAACGTAAACCACGTACTTGGTGGTAAGTATCAAATGGTGCTAAGTCATGGCCATGACCACGACCAAAGCTTGCGTATTCTTCGAATAAGCCTTTTTGTAGGTAGTAACCAAAGTGATCTGCTTCATCATTGATGTATCCTGGAACATCCGTTGGTACTTTATATTTGTTTACTTCACCATTCTCGTAAAGTACTTCATATAAAGTCTTACCACGATATTCTGGCATTTGAGCTAATAATTCTTCGCCCCATACTTCATCTGTTTTGAAGTATTTAGAGAATTCCACAATTTGCCATAAGTCAGAACGAGACTCACCAGGACCTTTCACTTGTTGACGCCATAATTGGGTACGACGTTCTGCGTTACCATAGCCCCCTTCTTTTTCTACCCACATACAAGTAGGGAGAATTAGGTCTGCTGCAACTGCAGAAACGGATGGGTAAGGGTCTGAAACAACGATGAAGTTTTCAGGGTTACGCCAACCAGGGAAAATTTCGTCGTTAATGTTTGGACCACCTTGCATATTGTTGGTACAAAGTTGCCATAAGAAGTTTAATTTACCATCTTTTAATGCACGGCTTTGTTGTACAGCTGCGTATCCAGGTACAGTTGGAATGGTACCTTTTGGTAATTTCCATTTTTTCTCAGCGATTTCAACGTGTTTAGGATTGGTTACCACCATATCCGCAGGTAAACGGTGAACGAAAGTACCGACTTCGCGTGCAGTACCACAAGCTGAAGGTTGACCAGTTAATGAGAACGGACCACAACCTGGTTTAGAAATTTTACCGGTTAATAAGTGGACGTTATAGATCATGTGGTTAACCCATACACCACGAGTGTGTTGGTTAAAGCCCATTGTCCAGTAAGACACTAAGTTCTGTTCTGGATCGGCGTACATTTTCGCGAGGGTTTCAAGCTGATCTTTTGGTACACCAGAAATACGATGAGCTTCGTCTAATGTATAAGGTGCAACGATTTTCTTGAATTCTTCGAAGTCAGAGTCATACATTTTACCTGCAGTTTTACGGTTTTTCGCTGCAACTTCAAGTGGGTGTTCTGGACGTAGACCATAACCGATATCAGTTTCACCACGTTTGAATTTAGTATGTTTATTAACGAAGTCCCAGTTTACTTTATCGTTTTGGATAATGTAGTTTGCGATGTAGTTAAGGATTGCAAGGTCTGAATGTGGATTAAACACGATAGGCACATCAGCTAATTCAAACGAACGGTGTTCGAATGTTGACATAACCACCACTTTCACATTATCAGAAGAAAGACGACGGTCAGAAATACGAGACCATAAAATAGGGTGCATTTCTGCCATGTTCGAACCCCAAAGCACAAACGCATCAGTTTTTTCGATGTCGTTATAGCAGCCCATAGGTTCATCCATACCAAATGTACGCATAAACGCAACCGCTGCAGATGCCATACAGTGACGAGCATTCGGGTCGATAGTGTTAGAACGGAAACCAGCTTTCCAAAGTTTTACTTTTGCGTAACCTTCGTAGATGGTTGTTTGACCTGAAGAGAACATACCAACTGAATTTGGTTCTTTTTTCTTCAAGATGTCTTTAATTTTTTCCGCCATGATAGTGAAAGCTTGATCCCAAGAAACTGGTGTAAAGTCACCTTCTTTATGGAATTTACCATCTTTCATACGTAATAACGGAGTTTGTACACGGTCTGCACCGTACATGATTTTAGAAAGGAAGTAACCTTTGATACAGTTTAAACCACGGTTTACCTCTGCATCTGGGTCACCTTGAGTTGCGACAACTCGACCATCTTTGGTTCCTACCAATACGCTACATCCTGTACCACAGAAACGACATGGCGCTTTATCCCATTTGATGCCCATATCTTCTGCCGCATCAACCTGTTTAACAGGGATGGTCATACCAGCAGCCGCTGCAGCTGCAAGTGCAGCGTTGGCTTTCATAAAATCTCTACGATTAAGTTCCATAGTTTTCCCCACTCGTTGTTGAATTTTTTAGAATATACAAAATGGCATGTATACCTAAATTATTTATTTTTCATCTAAGTAATTAGAAATTAAAGACACGACAATTACTCCTGGGATATCTTTAATTTCATCCATAAGATCCGCTAAAGCTAATTGACGGTTACTTTCAAGGGTAACCACCAATTTGCCTTCTTCAGATTTTTCACCATGAATTTCAGCACCTGAAATAGCTAAAATAGCTTCTTTGACTTGGCTGAGTTTTTCAGGTCTGGCTTGCACAACAATACTGCATACATACCAGTTTTCATTTTCGCTAAATTGACTCATCTGTATTTGTTTCAAAATTAAGAATTTTTATTGCTTTTGTCGGGCAAACACTTAGGCAAGCGCCACAACCATTACAGCTTTCTAAATCCAATACGGGTTTTGCTACGCCACCAAGTTGTAATCGAAAACGGATGGCATTCATCGGACAGCTATCTTGGCAACTTCGACATTCCACTCGATTTTCGGTTAGGCACTGCGTTGTAATCTCAACTTTATGTGCCCAAGGCTCTTCTTCTAATGAAAGAAAAATCGGTTGTTCGCAGACTAAAACACATTTTTGGCAGAAAGTGCATTCGCCTTTGTCAAATTGTATTTCAGGAAAGCCGCCATCGCCTTTTACGATAATTTGGGTTTCGCATACCAGTATGCAATCACCGCATCGAGTACATTTATCTGTAAAGTCTGCTTCGTTTACCGACCAAGGTGGACGTATAGCATTAATACCTTGAATTTTAGCGCTTTCAGAATGTAACGATTGCAAAAACTGCCCACGTAATAACTGTCTGCGAGAAGGGTTCTCAATCGCCATATTTTTCTTTAAAATTCGGTATTTTCAGGGGGTGCATTATCTAGTTCTAATGATAAAATAGTAACTACCTAAAAGGAGTAATTTTTAAAAAATATACACTTTTATTGAGTTAGATCAAGGATATTTTTAAAATATGTTATTAATGTAAATAAATTGTTAAGAAATAAGTGAAAATGATTATTAAAAAGGGCGGAAAGCCCGCCCTTAAAAATATTTAAAACATTATGCGTTTTTGGTTGGGTAATCCCACCAAATATCGAATAATTCGCTGATTTCGATTTGTTGTAATTTATTTTCTTCTAACCATTTTTTCACTAATTGACGATGGCTTTCATCACATTTACCGATTTTCTCTAAGCAAACTAAGCCTTCCCAATGTAAATAGCCGCTACCTTCATAAGCTAAGCCGTTTGGTTGAATCACTTCAGCAATAAAACGATCAACGGTTTCATCGATAGTTTCGATGCTGGTGTCTTCAGCAAATTGCCAATTCACTAAAAAGCCCAATTCTTGGAACTCTGCTAAGTGAAGTTTTTTACGTTGACGTTGATTACGAGTTGTCATTTCAATGTTCTCCTATGTTAAGGTAATGGGTATAGTCATCATTGATAATCATTTTTTCTTAAAGTATAAATCCCATACGCCGTGACCTAAGCGATGGCCGCGTGCCTCAAATTTTGTGAGAGGGCGGAAATCAGGACGTGGAATATAATCTTGTTCGGCAGTATTGATTAAGTTTTCATTCGCTGAAAGCACTTCGAGCATTTGTTCCGCATAGTTTTCCCAATCTGTTGCCATATGAATAAAGCCATTGGGTTGTAATTTTTGCACGACTTGTTCCACAAAGTGCGGTTGAACAATACGACGTTTATGATGTTTTGCTTTATGCCAAGGGTCAGGGAAGAAAAGCTGTAAACCGCCCAATTCTCCATCTTTCACACAATCACGTAAAATTTCAGTAGCATCATGGCAAATCACGCGAAGGTTTCTCACGCCTTTTTCTACTGCATAAGCAATACAGGCTCCCACACCAGGCGTGTGCACTTCAATACCGAGATAATTTTTATCAGGATTCGCTTCCGCCATATCTACTAAAGATTTACCCATCCCGAATCCAATTTCTAATATAACGGGATTGGTATTGCCATAAATCACGGCAAAATCAAAAGGGGCGTTTTGATAATCTAATCCAAGATCAGCCCAGTGATCGTTCATCATATTTTTTTGAAAATCACTTAAGCGACCTGTCCGCAACACAAAGCTACGAACTTTACGTTTATAACGACCATCTTCTGTAAATTCAGCCGTTTCAACGGTTTTACGTTTTTGATCAGCAAAGGTTTTTTGCTCTTCTGTCATGGTTTTTATTCGCTCAATTAAAATTGGCGGCGATTATACACTAAAAGGCAAGGTTGCGGGATTTTTCCACCTAATTCCCGTATAATAGCGAAAATTTTTAATTGTTTTTTGTTATGAATATTGTCCGAGTTGCATTAGCCGTACCGCTTCCCCGATTTTTTGATTATCTCTATTCGCCAGACTTGATGCTAATCGTTGGTGGACGCGTGTTGGTGCCTTTTGGTTCGCAAAAACGAGTCGGGATCGTGGTGGATTTGCCCGCTTCTTCGGATGTCGCAAAAGAAAAGTTAAAACCGATTATTGATGTACTTGATGCTGAATCACTTTTTAATTCCACAACTTGGGATTGGTTAGCTTGGTCGGCTAATTATTATCGTGCAGCATTAGGCGATGTGTTGTTTCAAGCGTTGCCAGTCAAACTCCGCAATGGAGAAAGTGCGGTTAAAAATGACCGCACTTTTTGGCGTATTACGGACCTTGGAAAACAAGCGTTAGAATCGGGTGAATTAAAACGCGCCAAAAAACAAATTGAAGCCTTAAATTTATTGCTAACGCAAGATTTAGAAAAAGGTAACAATGAAATCAGTTCCGCAATTTGGTCAGCCTTAAAGGGCAAAGATTATGTGGAAGAGATTATTGTGACTACTGAACAAAAAAGTTGGCAACAAGCTCTAGGGGATAATCCTTTAGTTAATCTTGATAATCGATTCATCTTAAATAAGCAACAAGCCCTCGCATTTAGCCAGTTGCTTTTCCAAGAAGGCTTTAATGTGTGGTTGTTAGAAGGGGTGACCGGTTCGGGCAAAACTGAGATCTATCTGCAGTATATTGAGGAAGTTTTAAAGAAAGGCAAACAGGTTTTAGTGCTTGTTCCTGAAATTGGACTTACCCCTCAGACCGTGAGACGTTTCCAAGCTCGCTTTAATGTGGAAATTGATGTATTGCATTCCAACTTGAATGATACACAGCGCTTAAATGTTTGGGAACGTGCAAGAACAGGGCAAAGTGCAATCGTGATAGGGACGAGATCGGCACTTTTTACCCAGTTTTCAGATCTTGGCTTAATCATTTTAGATGAGGAACATGACGGCTCGTTTAAACAGCAAGATGGTTGGCGTTATCATGCGAGAGATTTAGGTATTGTTTTAGCGCAAAAACTCAATATTCCTATTTTGTTAGGTTCTGCGACTCCAAGTTTGGAAAGTGTGAATAACGTACAAAATGGCAAATACCATCATTTGGTGCTATCAAAAAGGGCTGGAAATGCGACCGCACTTCGCCAGTTTGTGATTGATTTAAAACATCAACGAATTCAAAACGGCTTATCCGAGCCGCTATTGAAACGTATGCAAGAACACTTAGAAAAAGGCAACCAAGTATTGTTATTCCTTAATCGACGTGGATTTGCGCCTGTGTTGTTATGTCATGAATGTGGCTGGATTGATGAATGTCATCATTGCGAAAAACCTTATACTTATCACCAACATCAGCGTGTTTTACGCTGCCATCATTGTGGCGCACAAAAAACAGTGCCGATGCAATGTGGTCATTGTGGTTCAACGCATTTAGTCACAACGGGGTTAGGCACTGAACAACTGGAGGAAACCCTAAAAGCACGTTTCCCACAATATAATATTGCTCGTATCGATCGTGATAGCACAGCACGAAAAGGCAAGCTTGAAGGTTATTTAGAGGATATTCAGCAAGGTAAAAGTCAGATTTTAATTGGCACCCAAATGTTAGCCAAAGGACACCATTTCCCGAATGTCACTTTGGTTGCTTTAGTGAATGTTGATAATGCCTTGTTTTCCCTTGATTTCAGAGCCGAAGAGCGTTTAGCACAGCTTTATGTTCAAGTGGCGGGGCGCTCAGGCAGAGCAGAAAAACAGGGGGAAGTGGTTTTGCAGACGCATTATCCGGATCACCCGTTATTAACCACATTACTTGAAAAAGGTTATCAAGCCTTTGCAGAAGAAACCTTGAAGCTACGTCATAATATGGGCTTGCCTCCATTTAGTTTCCAAGCGTTGTTTAAAGCACAATGTCGTCATTCTGAAGAGGCGGAAAATGCATTGTCGCAATTGGCCTCTTTCTTCTATGAACAAAAAATTGAAGGTTTGCAAGTGTTGGGTCCAATTCCTGCTCCGTTCAGCAAAAAAGCAGGGCAGTATCGTTGGCAGTTATTATTACAACATGCCTCTCGGAAACAATTACAGACAGCATTGAGTCGATATTCACCAGAGCTGATAAAGTCTTCTCAAGTGCGGTTGATTTTAGACGTAGATCCATTGGATTTGAGTTAGCAAAAATTCCCTAGAAAAATGCACGACTTTTCAGTAGAATTAAGAGTTTTGTATACTCAAAGTTTAAGTTTAATTTATCGAATATTTTAGGATTTTATCGTGGCTCATCGAGATTTTGCCGGTCGAAGCGGCTCAAAGAATAAAAAGAAAGCAAAGAAAAGTTTTAATCGTAATACCTTAATTGGTCTTGCATTGGTCGTGGTATTGGGATTTGGTTTAGGGCTTTACTTCTTAAAAAACAAAACACCTGAACCTGTAGTTGCGACGACGGTCCAACCAGAAAAAACACAACCGAAAAGTGTGTTGCCAAATCGTCCTGAAGAAGTGTGGCACTACATTAAAGAATTAGAAACCCGCACAGTGCCAGTGGACAATAATCCCTCTTCTGTTGAAAAAAATATGCGTTTGACGGAAGAACAACGTCAAGTGCTGATTCAGATGGAAAAAGAGCAAAAAGCAGCAGAAGAAGCGAAAAAATTAGAAGCTCAACGTAAAGAGCAAGAAGCAGCGAATGCAGAAAAAGCCGTAGCTCAAGCACAACAAGCTCAACCAACACAGACAGCTCAAGCTCAGCCAGCTCAACAAACAGCAAAACCAGAAGCGAAAAATCCTGAGCCAGTTAAAAAGCCTGAACCGCCGAAAAAAGCGGAAGTGGTAAAAGCTGAACCGGTAAAAACAGAACCCGCTAAAACGGAGCAACCGAAAAAAGTAGAACCTAAACCCGCTGAACAGCAAGTACAGGCTGGCGGTAAAAAATTTGGTTTACAATGTGGTGCATTTAAAAATCGTGCACAGGCAGAAAGCTTACAAGGTCGTCTTGCGATGGCAGGCGTAAATGCACAAATTGCGACAAGTGAAGAATGGAACCGCGTACGTGTAGGACCATTTGGTAGTCGAGATGCAGCAACAGCAGCACAAGATAAAGCAAAATCAGTAGCGAGTTGCGTTGTGATTGGAATGTAATTCAGAGTTTAAAAGTGCGGTTAAAAATAACCGCACTTTTTTTATATTTTCACTTGCCAAAAAACGAAAAATCAATAAAATGAACATTCATTCATTTTTGATGTTCATCTTAAATGACCTTTCTCATATATAACCCTAAGAATTTAATTTTTTATTATGCGACAAGTAAAAGCCTCTAAAACGAAGCTTGATGTCAGCGAGCAGATCTTTGATGCAACAGATCGTCTTATGGCAAAAGAAGGATTACATTATCTTTCTATGCATAAGTTAGCCAAGGAAGCTGGCATCGCAGCGGGTACGATTTATCTTTATTTTAAGAGTAAAGACGAGTTATTAGCACAATTTGCTCGTCGAGTGTTCAATAAGTTTGCTGTGGCGATTGAAGAAGGTTTTGATGAAAGCCAATCTTTTTTCGAGCAATACAGAAAAATGTGGTGGAATATTTGGCATTTTCTTCAAGAAAATCCAACGATTCTGTTAAACATGAACCAATATCGATCTTTACCAGAGTTTATTGAAACCTGCAAAGAAATGGAGCATTCGTGTTGGGATCAGTTTTGTCTCAAGGGACAAGCCGCAAATGTGTTAGCTGATTTAGATCCTCACATGTTATTTTTGCTGAGTCTTAAAACGGCAATAGTTTTAGCCTCAGATATCAAGTTTCTCGGTACGGCAGTAACCGATGCGATGTTAGAATCTGTCATTGAACGCTCTTGGCGTGCAATTCAGAAGTAGTCATTTTATTGTCTTAATGGAGTTTTCCAAATGAGTATAACTCAAACTAATAGACCAAAGCGTTCACACGTTTTCTTTTTGAAATTAGCGTTAGGCGTATTTGTGTTAATTTTTGCAGCAATGATTTTTCTTAATCAAATGAAGGCAAAAGGCATTGCTGATTTCTTGGCAAATAAACCAGAAACAGCCTCTCCTGTGACTGCAATGACAGTTAAGGCTTCAGAATGGACGCCAATCATTGAAACGACAGGTCTTGTTCGTCCAAATCAAGGGGCGATGTTAAGCGCTCAAAGTGCAGGAACGGTGTCTAAAGTGCTCGTACAAAATGGTCAGAGCGTGAAAAAAGGGGATTTGTTAGTTGAGTTAGATAGCTCAGTTGAGCGTGCAAGCTTACAAGCCGCACAAGCTCAGGTGGTGTCATTACGTCAAACTTATCAACGTTATGCAAATCTTGCGGGCAGTGGGGCAGTTTCTCGTCAAGAATTAGATAATGCAAAAGCAGCTTATGAAGCACAAGCGGCAAATATTGAATCATTAAAAGCAACCATTGAACGTCGCCAAATCGTGGCACCATTTGATGGTAAAGCGGGTATTGTAAAAGTAAATGTCGGTCAATACGTTTCAAACGGTGCTGAGATTGTGCGTGTTGAAGATCGTTCTTCCATGAAAGTAGATTTTGCCATTGCGCAAAATCTATTAGATAAATTGCATATCGGTCAAAAAGTAACGGCTACCGCAGATGCGCGTAAAGGTGAAACTTTTGCCGCAAAAGTTACAGCAATTGAACCGGCAATTAATTCTTCAACCGGTTTAGTGGATGTTCAAGCAACATTTGAGCCGGAAGATGGTGCAAAATTATTATCCGGTATGTTTACTCGATTAAATGTCGCGTTACCAACTGAACATAACCAAATCGTCGTGCCGCAAGTAGCGGTGAGCTACAACATGTATGGCGAATCGCTTTATATTTTGACCGCACTTTCCGATGAAGATATTGAGAAATTAGGCGGCGCAGAAAAAGCAGCAAATATGTACCGTGCAAAATCAATCACTGTATTTACGAAAGATCGTCAAGGTATTTATGCACAATTAAAAGGCGATGAAGTTAAAGTCGGCGATAAAATTGTGACCGGCGGTCAGCAAAACTTAAGTAACGGTGCATTAGTCTCTGTTGCAGATAAAGCGGGCGTAGGTACTGAACAACCTGCGAATAAAACGAATCTTTAATTAGGAAAAGCGAATGAAATTTACCGATATATTTATTCGTCGTCCTGTTTTGGCGGTTTCGATTAGCTTGTTAATCATTATTTTAGGATTACAAGCGATCTCGAAATTGGCTGTGCGCGAATATCCGAAAATGACCACGACGGTGATTACGGTGACCACTGCATATCCAGGGGCGGATGCGAACTTAATTCAAGCGTTTGTTACTTCCAAAATTGAAGAGGCGGTAGCGCAAGCAGATAATGTGGACTATATGTCTTCAAGCTCTAGCCCAAGTACGTCAACTGTCACCGTAAAAATGAAATTAAATACGGATCCGAATGCGGCCTTGGCAGATGTTTTAGCTAAAGTTAACTCAGTTCGTTCTGAATTACCAAGTGGTATTGAAGATCCAACGATTTCTTCATCAACCGGTGGTTCGGGGATTATGTATATTAGTTTCCGTTCTGACAAGCTTGATGCAAGCCAAGTGACTGACTATATTCAACGCGTAGTCAAACCTCAGTTCTTTACTGTAGAAGGGGTGGCGAGTGTGCAGATCTTTGGTGCATCTGAGTACGCACTTCGTATTTGGTTAGATCCAGAAAAAATGGCGGCTCAAAACCTTTCTGCCACACAAGTGATGTCCGCATTATCAGCGAATAACATTCAAACAGCAGCAGGTAATGATAATGGCTATTTTGTAACCTATAAAAACAAAGTAGAAACCACGACAAAATCGGTTGAAGAATTAGGTAACTTAATTGTGACGTCTAACGGTGATAAGTTAGTACGTTTACGCGATATCGCTGATATTGAATTAAATAAATCAAGTGATAGCTCACGTGCGGTAGCGAATGGCGCAGATTCCGTTGTATTAGCGATTAATCCAACTTCGTCAGCAAACCCATTAACGGTAGTTGCGAAAGTGCGTCCGCTATATGACAGTATTAAAAATAATCTGCCGGATGCTATTGAATCTGACATCTTATATGACCGTACAATTGCGATTAATAACTCCATTAATGAAGTAATCAAAACGATTGTTGAGGCAACGCTGATCGTGTTGGTGGTGATTACCATGTTTATTGGTTCATTCCGTGCGATGTTAATCCCGGTTATCACCATTCCGATTTCATTAATTGGGGTAATCATGTTGCTTCAATCATTTGATTTCTCTATTAACTTGATGACTTTGCTGGCATTGGTTCTAGCCATTGGTTTGGTGGTGGATGATGCGATTGTGGTATTGGAAAACGTAGACCGCCACATTAAGTTAGGTGAAACACCATTCCGTGCGGCGATTATTGGTACGCGTGAAATTGCCGTTCCGGTTATTTCCATGACTATAGCCTTGATTGCGGTATATTCTCCAATGGCGTTAATGGGCGGTATTACGGGTACGTTGTTTAAAGAGTTTGCTTTAACCCTTGCTGGAGCAGTATTTATTTCCGGTATCGTAGCATTAACGCTTTCACCAATGATGACCAGTAAATTGCTAAAATCCAATGAGGCTCCAAGTAAATTGGAACAACGAGTAGAGCATACCCTTAGTAAAGTGAATGCAGCTTATGCGTATGTACTTGATTTGGTGATGGTAAACCGTAAATGTATGTTGATGTTTGCGGCGATTATCTTTGCAACCTTACCCGTGTTGTTTAAATCGCTTTCGAGTGAATTAACACCAGCAGAAGATAAAGGGGCATTTTTAGCGATTGGTTCAGCACCGTCTAACGTAAACGTGGATTATGTGCAAAATGCGATGGCACCTTATCAAGAGATTTTAAAAAATACGCCAGAAGTGCAGTTTGCTATGACAATTTCAGGCGCACCAACTTCTAACCAATCTTTAAACGTCATTACGTTAAAAGACTGGAAAGAACGTTCAAAAAGCCAAACAGCTATCATGAATGAGTTGAATGAAAAAGCGAAATCTATTCCTGAAGTGTCTGTACAAGGCTTTGCGTTCCCAGAAATTGATACAGGGGAGCAAGGTCCTCCAATTGGTTTTGTGATCAGCACATCACAAGACTACGGTGATTTAGCAAATGTGGCGGGTAAATTCTTAGAGGATATGCAAAAATCCAGCAAGTTCGTTTATACCAATCTCGATCTTAAATTTGATACCGCTCAAATGCGTATTAAGATCGACCGTGAAAAAGCGGGGACTTACGGTATTACAATGCAACAAATCAGCCGTACATTAGGGAGTTTCTTATCTGCCGCAACTATTGAACGTGTGGATATTGATGGTCGAGCTTACAAAATTATTTCCCAAGTAAAACGTGACAATCGTTTATCTCCGGAAAGTTTTAATAAGTATTACATCACCGCAGCAAATGGTACCTCTGTTCCATTAAGCAGCTTGGTAACGGCTACATTGGAACCGCAACCAAGTACATTGCCTCGTTTCAGCCAGTTAAACTCTGCGGTGATTAGTGCTGTACCGATGCCAGGTACTTCAATTGGTGATGCGATCCAATGGTTACAGGACAATGCGAAAAATACGTTACCACAGGGTTATAACTATGACTTTAAAAGTGAAGCGCGTCAGTTAGTACAAGAAGGTAATGCACTTGCTGTAACGTTCTTACTTGCGGTAGTGATTATTTTCTTAGTCTTGGCGATTCAGTTTGAATCAATTCGCGATCCAATCGTGATTATGATTTCCGTACCGTTAGCCGTGAGTGGTGCGTTATTAGCCTTAAATGCCTTTGGATTTGTAGGGATTGCTGGAACGACACTCAATATCTACTCACAAGTGGGTTTGATTACCCTGGTTGGTCTTATTACGAAACACGGTATTTTGATGTGTGAAGTAGCGAAAGAAGAGCAGTTAAACCACGGTAAAACGCGTATTGAAGCGATCACTGAAGCGGCTAAAGTACGTTTACGTCCAATTTTGATGACTACCGCTGCGATGATTGCAGGTCTTGTACCGTTGCTTTATGCAACAGGTGCAGGTGCGGTATCTCGTTTCAGTATTGGTATCGTTATCGTGGCAGGTTTGGCAATCGGTACATTGTTTACCTTGTTCGTGTTGCCAGTAATTTATTCTTACATTGCAAGCGAACACAAACCGTTACCAGTGTTTGATGAAAATGTAAAACCAATTGAAGGTCACATTAACGAACAACATTAATTGAAAATACGATAAAAACAAACCGCACTTTGATTTTTCAAGTGCGGTTTTCTTTTTGAGATTAAAAAAGCGAACATGATGTTCGCTTTTTATTTATGAAAGTGCGGTCAATTTTTTGACTGTTTTATTTAGCCATTTTTATTTTTAGCGGCTTTGTAAAGTTCCATTGCTTCTGGTAATAAGCGTTGTAAGTTTTCTTGACGGGACTCATCACTCGGGTGAGTAGAAGCTAACACATCAAGTGCCCCTTTAGAACCACCAGAGGCTTTAGCCATTTTTTGCCATAAACCTGGTGCGACTTGAGGATTGTAACCTGAGCGAGCCATTAGCATTAATCCAACTTCATCCGCTTCAGTTTCAGCACTACGCGAGTAAGGCTTATCTAAAGCAAAGTCTTTAGTAAGAGTAACTAAATCAGTCACGTCGGCTCCAACGACAACAGATAGAGCTGTTCCACCAATAGCGCCAGCAATCGCACTCATGGTGCCGAAGTTGGCTTTGGCTTTACCGTGTTCTTTTAAGGCGTGTGCCATTTCATGACCCATTACAACCGCGATTTCATTATCGCTTAGTTGTAAGGTATCCACTAAACCTGTATAGAAAGCCATTTTCCCGCCAGGCATAGCCCAAGCATTGAGTTCTTTAGATTTAATGACATTAATTTGCCAGTCAAACTCCAAGCCTGTCTCATTCTCTTGGTTAGCATAAGGCACCATTTTGTTAAAGACATGATGAATACGTCTTGCGGTATTTGATGTGGTATCAATCGCACCTTGTGAGCGAATTTTCCCCATTTCTTGTGTATAGCTGCTTGCTGCTTCTTGATTGATTGAGGCAGAATCCGCACAAGACGTGATAACCGCCCCTGCTAAAACAGCAAAAGCAAAACTTTTGAGTTGTTTTTTCATAAATTATCCTTTTGTTGAGATGGCTGATTATATAAATTTATTGCATATTGTCGATACAAAAAGATTGTCTTTTAATTTTGTACTATTAAAATAGTGCAAATTTTTATTTTAGGACTTAACGATGACAATAAAAAAATCTCCTTCTTTATTAGGCGGCGCTATGATTATTGCGGGTACCGCGATTGGTGCTGGCATGCTTGCTAACCCAACCTCGACAGCAGGTGTATGGTTTATCGGCTCTATTCTGGCTTTGATTTACACTTGGTTCTGTATGACCACATCAGGTTTGATGATTCTAGAAGCCAACTTACATTATCCTACCGGCTCAAGCTTTGACACCATCGTAAAAGATTTGTTAGGGAAAGGTTGGAATATTATCAATGGTCTTTCTGTTGCTTTCGTCTTATATATTTTAACTTATGCTTATATCACCTCTGGTGGTGGTATTACACAAAACTTGCTTAATCAAGCTTTTGGCTCAGCAGAAAGTGCGGTCGATATTGGACGTACTTCTGGTTCCTTAATTTTCTGTTTTATTCTTGCGGCTTTTGTATGGCTTTCCACTAAAGCTGTAGACCGTTTCACGACGGTATTGATTGTTGGAATGGTAGTCGCTTTCTTCCTTTCTACCGCAGGTTTATTGAGCTCTGTAAAAACAGAAGTGTTATTCAATAGTATTGCAGAAGGCGAGCAAACCTATTTACCTTATTTATTGACCGCACTTCCTGTTTGCTTAGTGTCTTTTGGTTTCCACGGAAATGTACCGAGTCTCGTAAAATATTACGATCGTGATGGTCGTCGTGTAATGAAATCAATCTTTATTGGTACAGGCTTAGCCTTAGTGATTTACATCTTATGGCAGCTTGCGGTGCAAGGTAATTTACCTCGTACAGAATTTGCACCCGTAATTGAAAAAGGCGGCGATGTATCGGCATTATTAGAAGCATTACACAAATATATTGAAGTGGAATACATTGCGGTTGTATTGAATTTCTTTGCTTATATGGCTATTGCAACCTCATTCTTAGGGGTAACGTTAGGTTTATTTGATTATATTGCCGATTTATTTAAATTTGATGACAGCGTATTAGGCAGAACAAAAACCACATTGGTAACATTCTTACCTCCACTATTGTTAAGTTTACAATTTCCTTATGGTTTCGTGATTGCCATTGGTTATGCCGGATTAGCTGCAACAATTTGGGCTGCAATCGTGCCAGCACTGCTTGCTAAAGCAAGTCGCCAAAAATTCCCAAATGCGACTTATAAAGTGTATGGCGGTAATTTTATGATTGGCTTTGTAATCTTATTCGGTGTGTTAAATATTGTGGCACAAGTAGGCGCAAACTTAGGATGGTTTGCAAGTTTCGCAGGATAAGTTTTCGCGTTAATATTGTAGGGGCGTATCGAATACGCCCTTTTTAATTTTACATAGGAAACGAGATGAGTAACCAAGCGAGCGTTTACGATAAAGAAAACTTCTTTACACTTTATCAAAAACTTCGATCTAACCCCATCAGTCTCAATGAAATAGTGGAAAAGCCGACTATGCTTTCCCTGTTACCTGATTTACAAGGAAAAAAATTGCTCGATCTAGGTTGTGGAACGGGCGGACACTTACAACTCTATTTAGAACGCAATGCGGAGAGCGTAGTGGGAACAGATCTTTCAACTAAAATGCTAGAACAAGCTGAACAAGATCTGCAAAAGTGCGGTCAATTTTCAGGACGTTTTTCGTTATATCAGTTACCGATGGAAAAATTAACGGAATTGCCAGAAAGTGATTTTGATGTCATTACTAGCTCTTTTGCTTTTCATTATATTGAGGATTTTCCCGCTTTATTAGCGATGATAGCCAATAAGCTTAAGCCTAACGGCACATTAGTTTTTTCCCAAGAGCATCCGATTGCGACTTGCCATAAAGAAGGGGAACGCTGGGAAAAAAATGAGCAAAAACAGCAAGTCGCTTATCGTTTAAATCATTACCGTGATGAAGGACTGAGAGAACGAAATTGGTTTCAACAACCTTTTAAAACGTATCACCGCACGACAGCAACGATTATTAATGATTTAATTGCCGCAGGTTTTCAAATTGAACAAATGGCGGAACCAATGTTAGCCGAGCAGCCACAATGGCATGATGAATTTAAAGATTTGCGGCATCGTCCCCCTTTATTGTTTATTAAAGCAAGAAAAGTGATGAATTTAACAAAATAAACTGGTTTTTGACCGCACTTTATGGTATAAATCGCACCGCTGTTTTTGGGTTTCAAAAGCAGCGTTTTTAATTATTAACAACACACACATATCATTAAGGCTTAATCGGGGTGCCAAACGGTCGATTAGCTGATATGTGGAGGCTCAACCCCAACAAAAGGAAAATATTATGGCACAAGTTTCAATGCGCGACATGATCAACGCGGGCGTACACTTTGGACACCAAACTCGTTACTGGAACCCACAAATGAAACCTTTCATTTTTGGTGCTCGTAATGGTGTTCACATCATCAACTTAGAAAAAACTTTACCTTTATTCAACGAAGCTTTAGCGGAATTAACTCGCATTGCTAGCAACAACGGTAAAGTATTATTCGTTGGTACTAAACGCGCGGCTCAAGAAGCAGTACAAGCTGCAGCATTAGACTGTCAACAATATTACGTAAACCACCGTTGGTTAGGTGGTATGTTGACTAACTGGAAAACCGTTCGTCAATCAATTAAACGTTTAAAAGATTTAGAAACTCAATCTCAAGACGGTACTTTTGACAAATTAACCAAAAAAGAAGCGTTAATGCGTACCCGTGAGATGGAAAAACTTGAATTAAGTCTTGGTGGTATCAAAGATATGGGCGGCTTACCAGATGCGTTATTCGTTATCGGTGCAGACCACGAACATATCGCTGTTAAAGAAGCAAACAACCTAGGTATTCCTGTATTTGCTATCGTTGATACTAACTCAACTCCAGCTGGCGTAGATTTCGTTATCCCAGGTAACGATGATGCGACTCGTGCTATCCAACTTTACGTTTCTGCAGCTGCAGCAGCAGTTAAAGAAGGTCGTGGTAACGAAGCTCAAGTTGCTGAAGAATTAGCAGCTGACGCAGAATAATTTAAGTTTTGCAATAAGGCGAAGCCCTTAATAATCAAACGATTAATTGGCATAGGGGCTAAAATTTAGCCCCTATATTTTTATCTAAAAGTGCGGTCAAAATAAATCGCATTTTCGACAGAGGATTTTTAAAATGGCTGAAATCACAGCATCATTAGTAAAAGAACTTCGTGAACGTACCGGTGCCGGTATGATGGAATGTAAAAAAGCATTAGTTGAAGCAAACGGTGATATCGAGTTAGCAATCGACAACATGCGTAAATCTGGTCAAGCTAAAGCAGCTAAAAAAGCAGGCCGTGTTGCAGCTGAAGGTGTTATCCTTGCTCGTGTAGAAAATGGTTTCGGTGTATTAGTTGAAATGAACTGTGAAACTGACTTCGTAGCAAAAGATGCTGGCTTCTTAGGCTTAGCAAACGAAGTGGCTGATTTCGCAGCAGCAAACAAAGGTACTACTATCGAAGCATTACAAGCACAATTTGAAGAAAAACGTGCTGCATTAGTGGCTAAAATCGGTGAGAACATGAACATCCGTCGTGTTGCTTACTTAGATGGTCAAGTGATTGCTCAATACTTACACGGTGCGAAAATCGGTGTGTTAGTTGCGGGTGAAGGTTCAGCTGATGAACTTAAAAAAGTGGCAATGCATGTAGCGGCATCTAAACCAGAATTCGTGAACCCAGAAGATGTACCTGCAGAAGTAGTTGAACACGAGCGTCAAATCCAAATTGATATCGCAGTTAACTCTGGCAAACCAAAAGAAATTGCAGAGAAAATGGTTGAAGGCCGTATGAAGAAATTCACTGGTGAAGTTTCATTAACAGGTCAAGCATTCGTAATGGATCCTTCTGTATCTGTAGGCGACTTCTTAAAATCAGTAAATACTTCAGTGTCTAACTTCATCCGTTTAGAAGTAGGTGAAGGTATCGAGAAAAAAGAAGAAGATTTCGCAGCTGAAGTTGCAAAAATCACTGGCGGTAACGCTTAATTTTCTCCATTGAGATATTATAAAAAAGCCGATATTCAATATCGGCTTTTTTGTTATCTTAAATTTGAGATGCTTTATTTCTTTGGACGAATATCGATGGCGGGGTCTGCATCTTTACGATATTTTTCTTCAATCAGTTTTTTCAGCCCATAATCGTCTTTGTCAGCTTGTTCAGAGAATAAATCTTCTTCTAATGTCAGCTTCGGATTTTTAATCCCTATCCAATTAGCGATGCCTTCTAAGAAATTCAAACCAGATTTAAAGGCTTTGTATTCTTTACGTGCCGTATCATCAGATGAAATCTTAAAGAGCGGAATATTATGATGTAATTGGCTGTGACAGTTTTGGTTAAACAAAGTGACGCCATGCTTATCATCTTCTTGATGACATAAACCATGATCAGAGAAATAAATCATCGAGAAAGAGCGGTGCATTTTTTGCTCGTTTTCTTTGAGGGTTTCATACACTTTCTTAATAAAATCATCGGTTTTCTTAATGGATGTAATATAGCAATTTAAGTACTCGTTCTTTTTCTCAATGTCATTATCATTGAAAATTTTCGGATAATCTTCAACGCGATCGCAAGCAAGAGGATGTGAACCATAAATGTGTAAAACAATAAAGCGTTTACCTTGTGTTGGATCTTCTAAAACTTGGGCAAATTTAGGAATTAAATCAAAATCGCTGTAGTTTGTCGAATTAAAGCTCCCGCCTTTTTTCAGGAAAATGGTTTCATCAGATTTTGAGGCTAGAGAGGCGACAGGCGTGTCATATTCACCTAAGAAACCTTGATTAGAAAGCCAGTAGGTTTTTAGACCTGCAGACTTAATGAGATCCACCAAGCTTAAATCATAGTTTGGTTCCCATTTTTCTTTATCAGGTAACGTTAACATTAAGCGCAATGAGGCAACCGTGTTGGTTCCAGCAGATGTCATGCCATCAATCAGTGTACCGTTTGCTGATGACATAAATGGCGTGTCATTAACAGGATAGCCATAAGCATGTAAGTAGTCTTTTCTCGCACTTTCCCCCAAAATAATCACATAATCTTGGTATTTAGAATTTTCTAATGTAGATTGTCCCCAGCTACTTTCCTGTGACATTTTTTTCAATTTTTGCCATTCATTAACGATTTGTACGCTCGAATCTATTGTTTCTTTTAATGGCGCAGCAATCGGTAAGTTATAACCAATTAATAGGGTTGACAGCGCGATAAATGTTTTATTACGATAAAATTTCACCCCAAATTTGATCGCACTTTTGTAATGTAAAAAGACTAAAATTGGAATAGACAATGCCGCTAAATAGCTGCTCACAGGGATTTGCATAAGAAACTCTTTGGTCTCTAACATATCTGTCGCGAGAACCGATGCAATATATTGATAGCTTGGTGCACCAAAATTTAAGCCTGTCGGCGTATAAATTGCGTGTAAGCAAACTAAGGGTAATAAAATAAAATAGAAAGATTTTCGGCTGCTACTTAATAGAATAATGAAAATAGCCGCGAGTAAAATCAGACTAATGGATGGCTCAGGAAACATCCCTGAACCACGTAAAATCAAATAACCGGCAGCAATGGCACAAGCCAAAGAAAAAAGTGCGGTTAAAATTTGTGAGGTTTTTGAAATTTTCATAAAGTTTACCTATAAAATCAAAACGGCGATATTTTATCGCACTTTTCTGACCAATTTCCATTTTTAACTTTTTCGCTCTTTTGCTAGAATAAGCCAAATTTTGTAACCGACAAAGGAAAAGACAAATGAGCCAACCAATTTACAAACGTATTTTATTGAAATTAAGTGGTGAAGCATTACAAGGGGATGAGGGATTCGGTATCGATCCTTCGATTCTTGATCGTATGGCTTTAGAGATTAAAGAATTAATTGAAATGGGCGTGGAAGTTGGTGTTGTGCTCGGCGGTGGTAACTTATTCCGTGGCGCAAAATTAGCTAAAGCCGGCATGAATCGAGTGGTGGGTGACCATATGGGAATGCTTGCAACGGTAATGAATGGTTTGGCAATGCGTGATGCACTTCACCGTGCAGATGTCAATGCGAAATTAATGTCTGCGTTCCAATTAAATGGTATTTGCGATACCTATAACTGGTCTGAAGCAATTAAAATGTTACGTGAAAAACGCGTGGTGATTTTCTCAGCCGGTACGGGTAGCCCATTCTTTACAACAGACTCAGCAGCTTGTTTACGTGGTATTGAAATTGAAGCAGATATCGTATTAAAAGCGACTAAAGTAGATGGTGTATATAACTGCGATCCTGCTAAAAATCCTGATGCCGTGTTATATCATAATTTATCTTATGCAGAAGTGATTGAAAAAGAATTACAAGTAATGGATTTGGCAGCATTCACGCTTGCTCGTGATCACGGTATGCCAATTCGTGTATTTAATATGTGTAAACCTGGTGCGTTACGCAAAGTGGTACTCGGTACAGAAGAAGGCACAACGATTAGTTAATTTTTTAAACGAATAAAATGGCGAGAGACTATCTCGCCTTTTTTATGAATAAATTTATTCAAAACTCCCTAAAAATCCAGTAAAATCACTGTGTTTTATCTTTATTTATTGAAAAGGACAGATGAATGATTAATGAAATCAAACAAGATGCTGAAGCTCGCATGGAAAAAAGCCTCGAAGCGTTGCGTGGGCATATTGCAAAAATCCGTACAGGTCGTGCTCAACCTAGCTTATTAGACGCGATCCAAGTGGAATACTATGGTGCAGCGACACCACTTCGTCAATTAGCTAACGTGGTTGCAGAAGATGCGCGTACTTTAGCGGTAACAGTATTTGACCGTTCTTTAATCAGTGCAGTAGAAAAAGCAATTTTAACTTCTGATTTAGGTTTAAATCCATCTTCAGCAGGTACAACAATTCGTGTGCCTCTTCCGCCATTAACTGAAGAACGTCGTCGTGATTTAATCAAAATCGTAAAAAGCGAAGGTGAACAAGGTAAAGTCGCGATTCGTAACGTACGTCGTGATGCAAATGATAAAATCAAAGCATTATTAAAAGACAAAGAAATCAGCGAAAACGATCAACACAAAGCAGAAGAAATCATTCAAAAAGTGACTGATAGCTATATCAAAAAAGTGGATGAGATCTTAGCTGATAAAGAAAAAGAATTAATGGATTTCTAATTGTCGAACCATGTTTTGGGGCAGACCAAGTGTCTGCCCTTGTTCTATTCTGATGAAGAAATAAAAGCACAAAGTGCGGTCGAAATTTTATGCAAAAACAAAATCTTGTTATTTTAGGATCAACAGGTTCTATCGGTCATAGCACCCTTTCTGTTATCGAACATAATCCCGACAAATACCATGCCTTTGCGTTAGTGGGGGGCAAAAATGTTGAGACAATGTTTGAACAGTGCGTGAGATTTCAACCGCACTTTGCTGCATTAGATGATGAAAATGCAGCAAAGGTATTGCGAGAAAAATTAGCTTCACACCACATTAAAACGGAAGTCTTAGCTGGACAGAAAGCCATTTGTGAGTTGGCAGCACATCCAGATGCAGATCAAATTATGGCAGCCATTGTTGGGGCGGCGGGATTACTACCGACTCTTTCGGCAGTAAAAGCGAGTAAGAAAGTCTTGCTTGCGAATAAAGAATCCTTGGTGACGTGTGGCCAGATCTTTATTGATGCAGTGAAACAGTCAAGAGCAAAATTATTGCCTGTTGATAGTGAGCATAACGCGATTTTTCAATCCTTACCGCCTGAGGCACAAGAAAAGGTTGGATTTTGTCCTTTGAAAGAATTGGGGGTCAGTAAAATTGTCTTAACTGGTTCTGGTGGGCCTTTCCGTTATACGCCATTAAACGAGTTTGAACATATTACGCCAGAACAAGCCGTCGCTCATCCAAACTGGTCAATGGGTAAAAAAATCTCCGTGGATTCTGCCACGATGATGAATAAAGGCCTAGAGTACATTGAAGCGCGCTGGCTCTTCAATGCATCAGCGGATGAAATGGAAGTGATTATTCATCCTCAATCTATTATTCATTCGATGGTGCGTTATGTAGATGGCTCGGTCATTGCTCAAATGGGTAACCCGGATATGCGTACACCCATTGCAGAAACCATGGCTTATCCAAATCGTACCGTAAGTGGTGTAGAACCATTAAATTTCTTTAAAATCAAAGAATTGACATTTATCGAACCTGATTTTAATCGTTATCCAAATTTAAAATTAGCAATCGATGCGTTTGCAGAAGGGCAGTATGCGACAACCGCAATGAATGCAGCAAACGAAATTGCAGTACAAGCCTTTTTAGATGGATATATTAAATTTACGGATATTGCGAAAATTAACCAAGCATCGGTTGAACAAATGCCATCTTCTATCATTTCAAGCATTGATGATGTATTAGCCGTAGATAACCAAGCCCGTGAATTAGCCGATTCGCTGATTAAAAAGTTGATGTAGAATACGTAAAAGTGCGGTCATAAAATTCGAATATTTTAGAATGAAAGAACTTGATAACAATAATATTCCCGAACATGTTGCCATTATTATGGATGGTAATGGGCGCTGGGCGAAGCAACAAAATAAGCTGCGTATTTTTGGCCATACAAATGGGGTGTCAGCCGTACGCCGAGCGGTGAGTTATGCACGACAGACTGGTGTTAAATTTTTGACGTTATATGCATTTAGCAGCGAAAACTGGAATCGTCCCGAGCAAGAAGTGAGCGCTTTAATGACGCTCTTTATGCAAGCGCTTGATCGAGAAGTCAAAAAATTACATAAAAATAATATTCGTTTAAAGATTATCGGTGATGTTTCTCGTTTTAGTGAAAAATTGCAAGAGAAGATCGCAAAAGCAGAAAAGTTAACGGAAAATAATACCGCACTGACTTTAAATATTGCGGCTAATTACGGTGGTTGTTGGGATATTGTTCAAGCGACTCAACAATTAGCTGAAAAAGTAAAAAATAATGAGATTTCGGTGAGTGATATTAATGAATCACTTTTCCAGCAACATTTAGTCACACAAGATGAGCCGCCGGTCGATTTGTTAATTCGGACGAGTGGTGAGCAACGCATTAGTAATTTCTTGCTTTGGCAAATTGCGTATGCGGAATTGTGTTTTTTAGATGTGCTTTGGCCGGATTTTAGTGAAAAAGATTTTAATCAGGCAATTGCCTGCTATCAACAACGTCATCGCCGTTTTGGCGGGACAGAATAAGCGGAGAACTTATGCTTAAAGAACGTGTATTATCAGCCATTGTGTTGATTGCTTTGGTATTATGTGCCTTGTTCTTATTTACCCCATTTTATTTTGCCCTAGCCTTGGGCTTTGTGGCGACGCTTGGTATTTGGGAGTGGGCTCAATTTGCTCGTTTTAAAAATCCTTTAGCACGCCTTTGTATCGCGGCATTTTTAGGTGCATTTATCTTCCTTTGGCTTTATAACGAAGGTAATTATTTAGATGCGGGTCGAGTATTTGAAAACTACTTACCGTTGTTATTACTAAACTCTGTCGGTTGGTGGGCACTTGCATTGGTGTTAGTGGTAACTTATCCAAGCTCAGCGAAGTTTTGGGGTAAAAATATTCCTTTACAACTCCTGTTTGCGTTTTCTACGTTGATTCCTTTTGTTGCCGCCGTCTTACGTTTACGTTTAGATAATTATACGGCTGATCCACATCATGGTTTGTTCTTATTGCTCTATGTATTTGTATTAGTATGGGCAGCGGACTCTGGTGCCTATTTTGCCGGACGAGCCTTTGGTAAGCACAAGCTTGCGCCGAAAGTATCACCGGGAAAAACATGGCAAGGCGTATTTGGCGGCATGATCACCGCGGCGGTATTGGCATTTGTATTTATTCATTTCTCAGGTGAAACCTTATTAGGTAGTCGTGCAATGACTGGTTTTGTTGTGCTTTCTGTGGCAACTGTGGCTATTTCTGTATTGGGTGACTTAGCAGAAAGTATGTTTAAACGTGAATCAGGCATTAAAGACAGTAGTCAGTTAATTCCAGGCCATGGTGGTATTTTAGACCGTATTGATAGCTTAACGGCCGCAGTACCATTCTTCACATACTTCTATTTCTTTGTGTTATAGGATAGAACATGTCGTTTTTGTGGTCGCTTGGCTCATTTATTGTTGCAATTGCCGTACTGGTTGCTGTACATGAATACGGTCACTTTTGGGCCGCAAGAAAGTGCGGTATTAAAGTTCATCGTTTTTCGATTGGCTTTGGTAAAGTAATTTGGCAACGTACAGATAAATTAGGCACAGAGTTTGCGATTTCAGCCATTCCGCTTGGCGGTTATGTAAAAATGCTTGACGGGCGAAATGAAGAAGTTCCCGCAGAATTAAAATCGCAGGCATTTGAAAGTAAATCTGTTGCGCAACGTGCTTTTGTGATTGTTGCAGGTCCCCTTGCTAATTTTATTTTTGCGATTTTGGCATATTGGGTCATTTATGCCGTTGGAATTCCGAGTGTTAAACCGGTTATTGAAAACATAACACCCAATTCTCCGGCTGCAATGGCTCAAATTGAACCGAATACCCAGATTTTGGCAATTGATGGGAAGAATACACCCGATTGGGAAACCATTAATTTATTGCTTACTGATAAGTTAGGTTCTGATTCGGTTGAACTCACATTAACACCTTTTGGTGAAGACCAACCTTATCAACGAACCATTAATCTGCAAAATTGGACATTTGAACCAGATAAAGAAACATCATTTGAAACATTAGGGATCAATCCCGTTTCAAGTAAAGTGGAGATGACACTATCAAAAGTAGTGGAAAACTCACCAGCAGAAAAAGCGGGCTTATTGATTGGCGATAAAATTTTAGCAGAAAATTCGACCGCACTTGACTGGAAAGCTTTTGTCGCACAGGTACAACAAGGTCAACCTTTTACAATCAAGGTGGAGCGAAATCAGGAAATTTTTGACAAAACCTTGCAACCGGAGAAGAATCAAGATGGTAAATGGTTTGTAGGGTTAAGTCCGACGTTCTTAAAAGTTGGCGAACAGTATCGAACTGAATTAAAATATGGTATTCTTGATGCGCTACAAAAAGGTGTGGAAAAGACAGGCCAAATTTCTTGGTTTATTGTGAAGGCAATCGGGAAATTGCTTAGTGGTGAACTTTCATTTTCCAGTTTGGCTGGGCCAATTTCAATAGCACAAGGTGCAGGCGCATCTTCTAACGCAGGTGTGATTTATTTCTTAAGTTTTCTTGCGTTGATTAGTGTGAATTTAGGCATAATGAATTTATTTCCGTTGCCAGTTTTAGATGGTGGACATCTCGTATTTTTGGCGGCGGAAGCTATCAAAGGAAAACCTGTTTCAGAACGGGTGCAAAATTTAAGTTATCGTATAGGGCTAACAATCTTGTTAATTGAAACAATTTTTGTGCTTTTTAATGATTTCTTACGTTTATAACTATTGTTTTTTATAGGATAAAGTCGATGAAAAAACTTCTAATCGCAAGTTTATTATTCGGTACTACAACGAGTGTATTTGCGGCACCATTTGTAGCAAAAGACATTCGTGTTGACGGCGCTCAAGGAGACTTAGAACAGCAAATTCTAGCAAGCCTTCCAGTTCGTAGTGGTCAGCGAGTAACGGATAAAGATGTAGCCAATATTGTACGTTCATTATTCGTAAGTGGACAGTTTGATGATGTTAAAGCTTTCCAAGATGGTGATGCATTAGTAGTGAGTGTTATTGCGAAACCAATCATTTCTGAAGTGAATATTAAAGGTAACTCAGTTATTCCTACAGAAGCATTAAAACAAAATCTTGATGCAAATGGTTTCAAAAGTGGTGATGTCTTAAATCGTGCGAAATTAGAAGAGTTTGCGAAAACCTTAAGAGAACATTATAAGAGTGTAGGCCGTTATAATGCGAAAGTTGATCCAATCGTGACAACTTTACCCAATAACCGCGCAGAAATTACGCTTCAAATTGATGAAGATGATACGGCAAAACTTCGTTCAGTGACTTTTAATGGAAATGAAGCGATTTCTAGTAGCAAGTTACAGGAGCAAATGGAGCTCCAACCAGATGCTTGGTGGAAACTTTGGGGTAATAAGTTTGATGGAACGCAGTTTGACAAAGATATACAAACCATCCAAGATTACTATCATAATAATGGTTATGCAAAAGCAAGAGTGACAAAAACAGATGTTCAACTAAATGAAGATCATACAAAAGCAGATGTTACCATTGATGTAAATGAAGGTGAAAAATACAATTTAAGTTCAGCTCGTATTGTCGGTAACTTAGGTGGTATGGCTGATGAATTGCAACCATTGTTAGGTGAACTTCACTTAAACGATACGTTTAGTCGTGCAGATGTGCAAAATGTAGAAAGCTTAATTAAAGATAAATTAGGTGAACGAGGTTACGGTAGTGCAACAGTTAATACTGTTCCTACTTTTGATGATGCGAATAAAACATTGGCGTTAACCTTTGTTGTTGATGCTGGGCGTCGTTTATCTGTACGTCAAGTCCGCTTTGAAGGTAATACGGTTTCTGCAGATAGCACATTGCGTCAAGAGATGCGTCAGCAAGAAGGCACTTGGTATAACTCACAATTAGTTGAGTTAGGTAAAGTTCGTTTAGATAGAACGGGTTTCTTTGAAAGTGTAGAAAACCGTATTGAGCCAATTAAAGGCTCTCATGACGAAGTGGATGTAGTATATAAAGTAAAAGAACGTAATACAGGTAGTATCAACTTTGGTATCGGTTATGGGACTGAGAGCGGTATAAGTTATCAAGCAAGTGTAAAACAAGATAATTTCTTGGGTACAGGCGCGGCAGTAAGTTTGGCTGGTACACGTAATGACTATGGTACAAGTGTAAATCTAGGTTATACAGAACCATACTTTACTAAAGATGGGGTAAGTTTAGGTGGAAACGTATTCTATGAGACTTACGATAATTCAAAAAGTGATACAGCCTCAAATTATAAACGTACCACTTATGGTGGCAATATTACATTAGGCTTTCCTGTAAATGAAAATAACTCATATTATATAGGTGTAGGCTATACTTATAACAAAATCAGTAATTTTGCGTATGAATATAATCGTACTTTGTATATGAAATCAATGGATTTGCTTGGTAATTCTGTTAAAACTAATGACTTTGATTTCTCATTTGGTTGGAATTATAACAGCTTAAATCGTGGATATTTCCCAACTAAAGGTGTAAAAGCAAGTTTAGGTGGACGTGTAACAATTCCTGGTTCCGATAATAAATACTATAAGTTAAGTGCTGAGCTTCAGGGATTCTATCCATTAGATAGAGATCATCGTTGGGTATTATCTGGTAAAGCTACTGCCGCTTATGCGAATGGTTTAAGCGGTAAAAGAGTGCCATTTTATCAGCTCTATACTGCAGGTGGTATTGGTTCATTGCGTGGTTTTGCATATGGGGCAGTAGGACCTAATGCAATATATTGGCAAAAAGATCGTAATGGTAAAGAAGGTTGGATACCAAACACTGATGTGATTGGTGGTAATGCAATGGCTACCGCAAGCGTAGAATTAATTGTTCCAACTCCTTTTGTATCAGATAAAAGTCAGAATAATGTAAGAACTTCACTGTTTGTTGATGCTGCAAGTGTTTGGAACACAAAATGGAAATCGGATAAAGAAGGGTTACCGTCTAGTGTTTTAGTTAACTTACCTGATTATAGTAAAGCTAGCCGCATTCGAGCTTCTGCGGGTATTGGTTTCCAATGGCAATCTCCGATAGGACCGTTAGTTTTCTCTTATGCTAAACCAATCAAAAAATATGAAAATGATGATGTAGAACAATTTCAATTTAGTATCGGTGGATCTTTCTAATAAGTTGAACTTTTACATCTAATCTAAGTCAAAATCTTCGTTCTGTGTCAGTATGTTAGCTGACACAGAAAAATTTACTAAACTAATTTAAGGAAATTTAAATATGAAAAATGTAGTAAAAATGACCGCACTTTCTTTAGGTCTTGCTCTTGCATCAGGTTTAGCCGCTGCGGATGAAAATATCGCATTTATTAATGCGGGTTATTTATTCCAGAATCATCCAGATCGCCAAGCTGTAGCAAACAAATTAGATGCAGAATTTAAGCCAATGGCAGATAAACTTGCTGCAAGTAAGAAAGAAATTGATGCTAAAATTGTGGCATCTCGTAAAAAAGTGGAAGAGAAAATAGCAGCTCTGCAAAAGGATGCGCCACGTTTACGTCAAGCTGAAATCCAAAAACGCCAAGAGGAAATCACTAAATTTGGTTCTGATGAAGAAGCGGCATTAAATAAATTAATGGAAGAACAAGACAAAAAAGTTGCTGAGTTTCAAGAGCTAAATGAAAAACGCCAAACAGAAGAGCGTGGTAAATTGTTAGAAAGTATCCAAGTGGCAACTAATAACTTGGCAAAAGCAAAAGGTTATACTTATGTTTTAGATGCAAATTCTGTAGTATTTGCGGTAGATGGTAAAGATATTACTGAAGAGGTATTAAAATCTATTCCAGCAACTGAAAAAGCAGCTCCAGCAAAAACTGAAGAGAAAAAATAATAGGTTCTCATAATGCAAAAATCCTATTCTTTACAGGAATTAGCAAAAAAAGTCGGCGGTACCCTTCGTGGTAACGCCGACGTTGTTGTTAATAATATCGCCGCACTGTCAAAAGCAGAACCTAACCAGCTTACGTTTATTTCTAATGCAAAATTTCGTCCTTTATTAGCTGAATCTAAAGCAGGTATTCTTGTCGTGTCAGAAGCGGATGTGGAATTTTGCTCACCTGAAAGTAATTTACTTATCGTTAAAGATCCTTATGTTGCTTATGCAGTATTAGCTCAATATATGGATACTACCCCGAAAGCCGCTCAAAATATCCACCCAAGTGCAGTTATTTCTGAAAAAGCTTCAATTGGTGTAAATGTATCAATTGGTGCAAATGCTGTTATTGAAGAAGGCGTTGTATTAGGCGATAACGTGATTATTGGCGCAGGTTGTTTTGTAGGTAAATTCACAAAAATTGGCGCGGGTACTCAGCTTTGGGCAAACGTAAGCGTTTATCATGAAGTAGAGATTGGACAAAATTGTTTAATTCAATCAGGTGCTGTCATTGGTAGTGATGGTTTTGGCTATGCGAATGATCGTGGTCGCTGGGTGAAAATTCCACAGGTAGGTCAAGTGATTATTGGTAATCATGTCGAAATCGGCGCTTGCACTTGTATTGACCGTGGTGCCTTAGACGCGACAGTCATTGAAGATAACGTCATCATTGATAACCTTTGTCAAATAGCCCATAACGTTCATATTGGCACGGGCACAGCCGTTGCTGGCGGTGTGATTATGGCGGGTAGCTTAAAAGTCGGTCGTTATTGTTTAATTGGCGGAGCAAGTGTGATTAATGGTCACATGGAAATCTGCGATAAAGTAACCGTGACAGGCATGGGCATGGTGATGCGCCCGATTACTGAACCAGGCGTGTACTCATCGGGTATTCCATTACAAACCAATAAAGAGTGGCGAAAAACAGCCGCACTTACCTTGGGAATTGATAGTATGAATAAACGATTGAAAGCCCTTGAGAAAAAACTTGGCTAAGATTTTAAAACGTACCTTAGGGTGCGTTTTATTTTTATACAGAAATATCGTATAATCTCAATGTTTTATTATTATTTATTGTAAAGGTATTAGACGTGTCAGAGAATCAAGTAAGTAAAGTAATTGAAGCAAAAGAAATTATGACCTTATTGCCACATCGTTATCCATTCTTATTGGTGGATCGCGTGTTGGACTATAAAGAAGGTGAGTGGTTAAAAGCAATTAAAAATATCAGTGTAAACGAACCTTGCTTTACAGGTCATTTCCCGAGTGAGCCGATTTTACCAGGTGTGTTAATTCTTGAAGCTTTGGCACAAGCAATGGGATTACTTGCATTTAAAACTCATGAATTAAAAGGTGGCGAATTATTCTATTTCGCAGGTATTGATGAAGCGCGTTTCAAACGCCCAGTATTACCTGGAGATCAAATGGAATTGAACGTTCAAGTGATTAAAGAACGTCGTGGTATTACAGCATTCACTGGCATTGCAACCGTAAACGGTGAAGTAGCTTGTGAAGCCAAATTAATGTGTGCTCGTCGATAATTAAAGAAAATTAAGGGGTAAGTATGATCCACCCAAGTGCAAAAATTCACCCAACCGCGCTTGTTGCTGATGGCGCAGTTATTGGCGAAGATGTTGTTATCGGTCCTTTTTGTATTATTGAAGGAAGCGTTGAGATTAAAGCACGTACTGTTTTAAACTCTCACATTGTCGTGAAAGGCGACACCGTGATTGGTGAAGATAACCAGATTTATCAATTCGCTAGCATTGGTGAAGTAAATCAAGATTTAAAATATAAGGGCGAAGCAACAAAAACCATTATTGGTAATGGAAACCGTATTCGTGAGCATGTGACGATTCATCGCGGCACTATCCAAGGTGGTGGTGTAACATATATTGGTAATAACAATTTACTCATGGTAAACGTACATGTTGCCCATGACTGCCAAATCAAAAATAACTGTATCTTAGCAAATAACGCAACACTTGCTGGTCATGTTCAATTAGATGATTTTGTAATTGTTGGTGGTATGTCTGCGATTCACCAATTTGTGATTGTAGGGGCACATGTTATGTTAGGTGGAGGCTCTATGGTTAGTCAAGATGTTCCGCCTTATGTGATGGCTCAAGGTAACCATGCGCAACCTTTCGGTGTTAACCTTGAAGGATTAAAACGTCGTGGTTTTGATAAACCAACTATGCATGCTATCCGTAATGTTTATAAAATGATTTACCGCAGTGGTAAAACCCTTGAAGAAGTATTGCCGGAAATTGAACAAATTGCACAAACTGAATCTGCAATTAGTTTCTTTGTGGAATTCTTCAAACGTTCTACCCGTGGCATTATTCGTTAATCAACGTTTCTTTTCTCGTTAAGAGAAAATGATGAATAACAAAGAGACCGCACGATGATTTGTTCAAAGTGCGGTCGTTTTTTAGGATAAATTTAATGATTAAAGAAAATCCGACTATTGCAATTATTGCCGGTGAAGTGTCTGGTGATATTCTTGGTGCCGGTTTCATTAAAGCACTTAAACGCCACTATCCGCAAGCTAAGTTTGTCGGGATTGGCGGGGAGCGAATGATTGCTCAAGGCTTTGAAAGCTTTTTTGATATGGAAGAGCTCTCTGTCATGGGGCTAGTGGAAGTTCTCAAACATTTGCCGCGATTGCTAAAAATTCGTCGTAGTATCATCGACCAACTCTCTGACATTAAACCTGATGTATTTATCGGTATTGATGCACCGGATTTTAATCTTACCGTTGAACTGAAATTAAAAGAAAAAGGGATTAAAACCATTCATTACGTAAGTCCATCGGTATGGGCTTGGCGTCAAAATCGTATTTATAAAATTGCTAAAGCGACCCACCAAGTCTTAGCTTTTCTTCCTTTTGAAAAAGCCTTTTATGATCGTTTTAATGTGCCTTGTCGTTTTATTGGCCATACCATGGCAGATGCGATTCCATTAAAACCAAATAGAACGGAAGCTTGCCAGACCTTAGGTATTGATGAAAAGGGACATTATCTTGCCATTTTAGTGGGAAGCCGTGGTAGCGAAGTCGGGTTTCTTACTGAACCATTTCTAAAAACCGCTTTGTTATTAAAAGAAAAATATCCAGACTTGCAGTTTTTAGTTCCTTTGGTGAATGAAAAACGTCGTCAGCAATTTGAGGAAATAAAGGCTCAGATTGCCCCTGATCTCGATATGCATTTAATTGATGGTAAAGCACGCCAAGTGATGATTGCCGCCGAAGCGACTTTACTTGCTTCGGGTACTGCAGCCCTTGAGGCGATGTTGTGTAAATCACCAATGGTAGTGGGGTATCGAATGAAACCTTTCACGCATTTCTTGGCAAAACGATTGGTCAAAACAAAATATATTTCATTGCCTAATTTGTTAGCGGATGAAATGCTTGTGCCAGAAATGATTCAAGAAGATTGCGAACCGCAAAAATTAGCAGAGCAACTTTCTCAGTATTTGGGCGATGACGAAAGTGCGGTCAAATCTCGCAGTGTTTTAATTCAACGTTTTACTGAATTACACAAATTAATTCAATGTGATGCGGACACTCAAGCCGCTCAAGCTGTGATTGATTTATTGGAGCAAAAACATGACTGATTTTGTTTATCCTGAAGGTTATCAATTAGTTGCAGGAGTGGATGAAGTAGGCCGAGGGCCTTTAGTGGGGGCAGTTGTAACGGCTGCAGTGATCTTAGATCCGAATAAGCCGATTGCTGGTTTGGCAGATTCTAAAAAACTCAGCGAGAAAAAACGCCTTGCACTCGCAGCAGAAATTAAAGAGAAGGCCTTAGCTTGGGCAATGGGACGAGCAGAGCCAGCTGAGATCGATGAACTAAATATTCTTCATGCCTCTATGTTAGCCATGGAACGAGCCGTAAAAGCCTTAAAAATTCAACCGCACTTTGTATTGGTGGATGGTAATCGTATTCCGCCTAATCTTGGTTTACCAGCTCAAGCGGTAGTGAAAGGGGATTCAATCGTGGCTGAAATTAGCGCAGCCTCTATTTTAGCAAAAGTCGCACGGGATCAGGAAATGGAAGCATTAGATAGAAAGCATCCTGAATATGCTTTTGCTCAACATAAAGGCTATCCGACCAAATTACACTTGGAAAAGTTAGCGGAACTGGGACCTTTACCTGAGTATCGTCGTAGTTTTTCGCCAGTGAAGAAAGCATTAGGCATAGAAGAATAGTTAGAGTGAAGGTCGTAAGATTAAAGGATAGAGTATGAACACCATTTTTGAGCATGCACTTTGGGTGAGTCCGTTGTTTTGGACATTAATACTGCTTGGTGCTGCCATTATTTTATTTGTACATAATAAAATTCGTATGGATGTGGTGGCATTATTGGTGATGCTATCCTTTTATCTAAGCGGTATTCTCAGTATTCAAGAGATCTTAGTTGGCTTTAGTGATCCTAATATTATCCTCATTGCTTTACTCTTCATTGTAGGGGAAAGTTTAGTCCGTACGGGTATTGCTTATCGTGTGAGCGATGGCATCTTGAAAGTTGCGGGAAATAGTGAAGCTAAAGTACTCATTTTACTGATGCTTTCAGTGGCTGGATTAGGGGCATTTATGAGCTCAACAGGTGTGGTTGCTGTATTTATTCCTGTTGTGATGATGATTTGCCGTCAAATGAATATTTCACCAAAACGACTAATGATGCCATTAAGTGTGGGAGGGTTAATCAGCGGGATGATGACATTAATCGCGACAGCGCCTAACCTTGTGGTAAATGCGGAATTAGTAAAAGACACCAACCTTCGTCTTGAGTTTTTTGATTTCACTCCGATCGGATTGCTAATCTTAGTGCTAGGTATGGGCTATATGCTTATCGCTCGTCGATGGCTTTCGGATAATAGTGATGAAAGTAATCAAGATATGGCGCAGAGCTCCATGAATGAGCTAATTAATGAATATGGTTTGAAAGATCGTACCAAGCGTTTGGTGGTGAAAAGCACATCCCCTTTCGTGGGTAAAACCTTAGACCAACTTCATTTACGTTCTAGCTATCAACTTAATGTGTTGGCGATTGAGCGTTGGAAACATTTCCGTCCAAGTTACATCATGCCTCTTGGCACCTCAGAGATAAAAGCAAAAGATATCCTCATGGTGGATTTGGAACGCTGTGATTTCAATTTTGATATGTTTTGCCAAGAGTTTCATTTAGAACCAGCCGAAATTAAATCTCAATCGTTTGATCAGCAAGCTCGTTCTATTGGGATGGCCGAGTTAATTATTGTGCCAAACTCAGCCTGTATTGGTAAAACCACTGCTGAGTTACAATTCCGCACAAAATACGGTTTAAATGTGGTTGGGATTAAGCGAGATGGCCTGGTATTGAGTGATGCCTTTAAAGAAAAATATCGCTCAGGTGATTTGCTTTTAGTGATTGGTGATTGGCGACTTATTCAAGCGATGCGTGATCGTCGAAAAGATTTCCTGGTATTGAATTATCCGAAAGAAATGGAGCGTGCTGTGCCAGCTCAACGTCAAGCACCGCTTGCCTTATTATCTATTTTAACCATGGTAGTATTAATGGTTTCAGGTGTCGTGCCAAATGTTGTGGCAGCCTTAATTGGTTGTTTAATGTTGGCTTATTTTCGCTGTGTGGATGCTAAAAGTGCTTATGACTCCATTCAATGGCCGAGCCTTATTTTGATTATCGGAATGATGCCATTTTCGACCGCACTTCAAAAAACTGGAGGAGTAGAGTTTGCCGTGAAATGGCTCACACAAATCATTGATGGATGGGGAATGTATCCTGTATTGATTGTGCTCTTTATATTTTGTGCATTAGTTGGACTGTTTATTTCGAATACAGCTACTGCAATTTTGATGGCACCCATTGCGATTTCTCTCGCAACCCAGCTTAATGTGTCTCCCGTGCCATTTGCAATGGTCGTGGCGATTGCGGCTTCAGCTGCATTTATGACTCCAGTATCTTCTCCGGTGAATACCATGGTGGTGGGGCCAGGTGGCTATAAATTTGCTGATTTTATAAAAATTGGCGTACCTTTTACCTTAATTGTTATGTTAGTGACTGTTTTTATTGTGCCAATATTATTTCCATTTTGATTAAAAGAGTAGTCCATTTTTGAGAGTTCTCCCTATGAAAGGGACAAATTTTTTGTTAGTAATTGCAAGAATAAGGTATCATTTTTCTAATTTCTTCCCTTTCCTTAACAATCCTATCCTATCAGGATATTCAGCACCAAAAGAATAATTAGCACAAAGAGCACAGTGAGCACCCTGTGTTTTTTGTAACAATTTGTTTTTTAATGAAAAAATAGCAGTTTGTTGAAATATATATACAATCTCAATATTGTTAATTGTAATATATATTTCAATTCGATATTATTTATCGTGGTAATGATTGAGGTGTAACATTTTGCTTTTATTGAATAAATCATTGATATATATGGTTTTTTTGATAGTATTACTACGTTGATTGTCATATCTAATAAGGAGGAGTTTATGACTACACAAAAAACAATTACTAATAGACGTAAATCAGTGGATGAAAGAAATAATGAGTTAATGAAAACTTTATGGACGGAAGAAGAATTAAAGAAAATCCCTAGATGGAACAGAAAAATTAATCATGGGTTTGCGACATTGCCAAGAGCTTTGCCATTAATAACATTAATACAAGATAAGTTATCTAATGGTAAACCGTTATCTTCTACATATCTAAGTTTATGGTTTAGAGGGAATGATGATGGATTTATAAATATTAAAAACGAAAAAGATTTAGCTATTGAATCAGGATTTAGTGGTGAAAGAGCTGTTTCAACATGGAAATCGAGAATGAAGTTATTACAAAAATTTGGATTTATTGAAATCAAAAAAGGTTTAGAAAATGAATTTCAATATATTTTATTAATTAATCCTTTTATTGCGATTCATAAATTAAAAGATACTATTCAAGAAGGATTGTATACAAAGTTAGCTGAAAGAATGTTAGAAGTAGGTTCCAAATGGGATTAAGGAGTGATTATGAAAAGATATATTAAGCATTTATTAGTTATTATATTAGTGTTTGTTTCTCCGCAGAGCTTTATACATATAGATAATCATATTTTTATTACGAACATTACTGTTACTTTATAGACCTTTAAATAGGTGAGAAAGTTAATTTTTCCTATTGTTGTATTGAAAAATATAGAAATTTTTATATTAAACCATGAATTTTTTAGTGAATAAATAAAAGAGCGGTCAAAATTGACCGCTCTTTTTATCTCTCAGCGAGATTATTTATTTAATTTCGCTTTGTAAGTTGGGTTCATTAAGTTTTCTACAGAAAGGATGTCATCCAATTGTTCTTTCGTTAATAAACCTTTTTCTAATACCACTTCACGTACGCCTTTACCTGTTTGAGCACAGATTTTACCGACTAAGTCACCGTTGTGGTGGCCGATGAATGGGTTCAAGTAAGTCACGATACCGATAGAATTGTAAACGTAGTTTTCACAAGTTTCTTTGTTTACGGTAATGCCATCAACACATTTATCGCGTAAGTTCACACATGCGTTGCCTAAAATCTCAATAGATTCAAACATTGCTTGTACGATAACTGGCTCCATTACGTTTAATTGTAATTGACCCGCTTCTGATGCGAAGGTCACAGTTGTATCGTTACCAATTACTTTAAAGCATACTTGGTTAACCACTTCAGGCACAACTGGATTTACTTTTGCTGGCATGATAGAGGAACCCGCTTGTAATTCAGGTAAGTTAATTTCTTTAATACCTGCACGAGGACCAGAAGAAAGTAAACGTAAGTCATTACAGATTTTTGATAATTTCACTGCTGTGCGTTTTAATGCACCGTGAACAGAAACGTAGTCACCGCAGTCTGAAGTTGCTTCGATTAAGTTCTCAGCACCCGTGCAATGTAATCCAGTTACATTAGATAAGTGTTTAACAACAGAAGGTACATAACCTTGTGGAGTATTTAAGCCAGTACCAATTGCAGTTGCGCCCATGTTTACTTCTAGTAAGTGTGCCGCAGCTGCTTTTAAATGTTTCACTTCTTCAGCCATTAATACAGCAAAAGCTTTGAATTCTTGACCCACAGTCATTGGTACAGCATCTTGTAATTGGGTACGGCCCATTTTTAATACTTTCTCGAATTCTTTCGCTTTATTTTCAAAACCTTGTTGCAAATAAGCAACTTTTTCAAGAAGTTTAGCTACGCTGTTGTAAACCGCAATATGGAAACCGGTAGGGTATGCGTCATTAGTTGATTGGCTCGCATTCACATGATCCATTGGGTCAAGGTATTTATATTCCCCTTTTTTGTGACCTAAAATTTCTAATGCTAAGTTTGCAATCACTTCGTTGGTATTCATGTTTACAGAAGTACCCGCGCCACCTTGATAAATATCAGATGGGAACTGATCTAAACATTTACCGTTTATTAATACTTCATCACAAGCTTTTACAATGGCTTCTGCGATGTTTTGTGGAATCGCACCCAATTCACCGTTAGCTAATGCAGCTGCTTTTTTCACCATTACCATGCCGCGTACAAATTCTGGTACATCAGAAATGGTCACATTAGAAATGTTGAAGTTTTCGACCGCTCTTAAGGTATGGATACCCCAGTATGCATCTGCTGGCACATCACGTTCACCTAATAAATCCACTTCTTTTCTGTATTGAGTCATTTTAATCACCTTTCCTGGTTGTTAATTAATTTGAGGTAATTATAGGAATTTAAATTGAAAATAAATTTGACGTGGATCACATTTCAAATAAGACGTATAAGAGATATTTTCATTTCTCGCATAAATTTTTTTAGGGGAAACATCACTTAGTAATATTAATTTTATACTAATTTTAGTTGCTCACTGATCTTCTCAAAGAGCTTTTGAATGAGCTCTGCACGATAGCCAAGCACTCGTAGAATAAGTCCACCTTCATTTAATTGAGAAATGCCAATCAGTAGCGATTTTTCGCTTTCCTGCTGTTGAAGTGTTTGGACGATTTGCTTAATATCAGTTTGCGTTTTATGTAAATTGAGATAAACCAATGAGCCTTGATGTGAAAAATCTTCCATTTGGCTTAATGCGGTCAATTTCATTTGTGCTGGCTGCCATTGAATACAATCCAAAACAAGCGGTTTAGTTTGCCCATTGTTTTGCAAAAGCTGAACTTTCAGATGAGAAGAAAATTGACGAAATTCAAAACGTTCATTATTTGCTACTCGACCAATAGCTACAATCTCGCCGTAAATCAGAGTGCTATTGGGCAGCATATTGATGAATGTTTTTTGTTTAAGTGCAGAATCCTTATGCAATACCAATGGGTGGGGCAAATAAAATAAACGGCTATTCTCTTCAAGCTGAATGAACGTGTTTTGTTCAGCAAAATCGCCTTCATTCATCGCCTGAACACGGGTAAAAGCTTGCGTATTTAAAGAAAGTGCGGTTGATTCTGCGAGCGTTATTTGAATATTGATACAATCCCGAGATAAGAGCCCAGGCGAAGAAGACATCTGAATGGCATTAAGTCCATTTGTCCAAGAATCGGCATAAGCAGGTAACGTCATCACTTTAAAAGGTGGAGTGGCAAAATACTCCGCAATCTGAGTTTTACCGCTTGAAGAAAGTTTAGTTGAGAGTTTTAGCGTACTGTTCATAATTGATTAAATTTGTAAAATTCCCCTCTCAAAAGAAGAGAGGGGAGCATACCTATCTCACTAATGCTTTTGGCTCTTCCACATTTTTCAATAAGGCGTATTTTTCAATCCAACCAATTACACCATCTAAATTTTCTTTCTTCATTAAGTTGGTAAAGATAAATGGTTGACCGTTACGCATACAGCGTGCATCACGTTCCATGACACTTAAATCAGCGCCAACAAATGGGGCGAGATCAGTTTTGTTAATCACTAATAAGTCTGAACGGGTAATACCTGGTCCACCTTTACGCGGAATTTTTTCGCCTTGCGCCACGTCAATCACGAAAATAGTCACATCGGCTAAATCGGGGCTAAAAGTCGCAGATAAGTTATCACCACCAGATTCAATAAAGACGATTTCTACATCAGGGAAGCGTGCAACCATTTCATCGACAGCTTCTAAGTTCATAGACGCATCTTCACGAATTGCCGTATGTGGGCAGCCGCCTGTTTCCACGCCCATAATACGCTCTGGCGGAAGTAGGCTATTTTTCGTTAAAAATTCCGCATCTTCTTGGGTATAGATATCGTTAGTAATTACTGCCACGCTGTAGCGACTTGCGATTTCACGAGTCAGTTTTTCAATTAACGCCGTTTTGCCTGCACCAACAGGGCCAGCAACGCCAATTTTAATGTAGTTACGCATAATGTTCCTTTTGTGTTGATTATCGTAGAGGTGCTTTTATATCCTCAACGATAAGTAAAAATTCAATCAAAAATGACCGCTCTTACGACATATAAAGTCGCGTATAAAGCACTTCGTGCTGCATGGAACGGATGTCATTTGCGAGAGTTGCTGCACCCAGCCACTCAAGATTGGGCTCAAGGCTTAATTCGACAGCTTGCAAGAGCGCACTACGCAAATCAAACAGAATATCTTGCCCATCCATTTGGCTGAGCGGAATGAGTTTCACGCCATTGGTAATGGTGCCGACTGCCGCATTGTAGTAAAACGCATACAGGGTATCCGCTTTGCTGAGCCCCATCGCTTGCGCCACCATCGCAAACACAATCGGGAAATAGCCTTGTACGGTTTTATTTTGAATCGCTTGCTGAAATTGGCTCAACATTGGGTGTTGTTCATAGCGGATAAAAATTTTTAATAACCGTACGCCGAGTTTAAAACTGCCTTCGCGACTTTCTCGCGCAATTTTGGTCGCAGATAGCGAATGGTCTAATTCGCACAGACGGTCAAAATCATTGGTAGCCATGGCTTCAAATGCGAGCGAAAGATAAGCGCCATCATTATACACCCAGTTTTGAAAAAGCTGGGTTTGTACATATTCTTCTAGGCTTGGTTTTGTCGCAACAACACCTTGTTGAACAAAGGTTTCTAAACCGTTTGAATGGTTAAAGCCCCCGATTGGCAAAGTGGGGTCAACCAAGTGCAACAATGCGCCTAAATCTGCCAGGCTTCGGTTTAATGCTGGTGCCAATTGCCGTCTCCATGGTGGTGATAGCCATGATGCTCATGCGAATGACCATGCGAATGCCCGTGCCCTTGTGCAGAATTTGCTCTTAACGCTTGGCTTAAACGGCGTTCTGCTTTTTGCGGATGAAATCCCGCGGCTTGTAACCATTCGAACATCGGCTTATCGTAAGGTAATGTCACTTCATCACCATCTAAAAAGAGTGGCGAATGTTTATTACCGATCTCATAACAAGCCCGAGCCATTTCAGGCAAGGTTTTCGGCGATAGCACAATCACTTCACTCGGTAAAATTTCAATCGCAATGACTAACTCATCGCTGATAAACACCACATCATCGTGCTTTAAACGTTGTCCTTCTTTGAGTAGGCGAAATGCCACTTCACGCCCGGTATTTGTAGTTTTACGCAGGATGTTGCGCTCACTCTCATACCACTGCAATGCAACACGTTCAATGGTTTGATGTGTAATCTTGCCTTCTGATTGAAGACTAGTTAAATCGCCTAAAATGGTATCCATAATAGGCAGAATGGGGTTGAGGATTTTCATTTTTATATTACTTATTTTCTTCGTTAATTAAGTCTGCCAAATCTCCCCTTCCCCTCTTTGCTAAAGAGGGGATTTTCTTTATAAATTTGCTGTCATCTGACTAATTTATATTTGCCATATCAAAGTAGAACAATGATATAAAATCTCGCTCATTCTTCCCCCCTCTTTAGCAAAGAGGGGAAGGGGAGATTTGGCAGAATAAAAAACAGAGAAATTAGGTTATTTAGATCAATTTCATGACGCAACAAAAATGGTTACAAAGTTGGCTTTGTTTCTCTTAAAACCTCATATTTTTTATTCATCTCTGCTGCCCAATCGGTTAAATTTGGAAATTCTTTTGCAAGATCTAACCCAATTTTTTCTGCTCTAAACAAGAACCAATCAATGACTGCAACAGCCGTTAACGTACCAATGTTTAATTCCGTGCCAAACGATTTTAAATCTTGCTCTAGTCTTGCAAAACTTTGACGATTGCGCTCAATCAGTTGTTGATGGCGAGCTGTCCAGCATTCACTTTCAGGGCGAAGCATTTTTTCAGCCATCATCGGCACGGTGTTTTCCATAATGCCATCTGCTAAGTTATGTAAGGCGAGCGCCGCCCAACGTGGCTTACCACTTTCTGGAATGAGTTTAGGCTCTACCTTGCCTTTTTGGTCGAGATATTCGCAAATCAGCAAACTGCCATAAAGCCAATTACCACAATTACGTTCTAACGCTGGCACTCTACCAAGAGGATTCGCCTGATTATGCGGAGAGCTTGCATCAAATGATGAACCAATTTTAATCAGTTCTGTTTTGTCTAATAGTTGTTGATATTTCAACGTTACCAGCACTTTACGTACATATGGACTGGTGGTGGAGTACCAAAGTTTCATTGTAAATTCTCCTTAAATTTTGACCGCTCTTTTCTGCTTAGAACATAAAATATCGTTGTCCTAATGGCACCGTATCCACGGGTTCGCAGGTAATTAGCTCACCATCTACACGTACTTCATAACGCTCTGGATCCACCGTAATTTCAGGTGTCGCGTTGTTATGAACGAGCTCTTTTTTACCCACGCTGCGGCAGCCTTTCACAGCAATGGTTTCTTTGTGTAAACCGAATTTTGCACGAATATCGGCTTTTTCAGCGGCTTGTGAAACAAAGAATACTGCTGTTTGTGCTGTTGCTAAGCCTTGTGCACCATACATTGGACGGTAGAATACAGGTTGCGGTGTTGGAATAGAAGCATTTGGATCACCCATTTTCGCGTAGCTAATAAAGCCTTTTTTAATTACTACTTCAGGTTTTACCCCAAAGAACATCGGTTTCCATAACACGATATCCGCAATTTTGCCCACTTCTAACGAGCCAATATGATCCGCAATACCATGTGCAATTGCCGGGTTGATGGTGTATTTTGCAATGTAGCGCTTAATGCGGAAGTTATCGTTTCCTTCATTGCCTAGCTCACCACGTTGCATTTTCATTTTATCTGCGGTTTGCCATGTGCGAATTACCACTTCGCCAATACGTCCCATTGCTTGAGAGTCAGAACTCATAATCGAGAAGACGCCCATATCATGCAAAATATCTTCTGCAGCAATGGTTTCAGGACGAATACGGCTATCAGCAAATGCTACGTCTTCCGGCACGCGCTTATCTAAGTGATGGCAAACCATCAACATATCTAAATGTTCATCAATGGTGTTTTTAGTAAATGGACGAGTTGGATTGGTTGAGGCTGGCAATACGTTTGGATACATCGCTGCTTTAATGATATCTGGCGCATGGCCGCCACCTGCACCTTCCGTGTGGAAGGTGTGAATGACACGTCCATCAATCGCTTTCATGGTATCTTCTAAGAAGCCACTTTCATTTAGCGTATCGGTGTGAATGGCCACTTGAATATCCATTTCATCTGCAACTTTTAAGGCAGAATCAATTACCGCAGGTGTTGCGCCCCAGTCCTCATGGATTTTTAAACCTAATGCCCCCGCTTCAATTTGTTCGCGTAGCGGATCTAAAGTTGAACAGTTTCCTTTGCCAAAAAAGCCTACGTTTACAGGCAATGCTTCTGCAGCTTGGAACATACGTTCCATATACCATGCACCCGGCGTACAAGTGGTCGCGTGTGTACCATCAGCCGGGCCTGTTCCGCCACCAATTAAAGTCGTAACCCCACTTTCAATCGCATGCTGTGCTTGTTGCGGACAAATAAAGTGGATGTGGGTATCGATACCACCAGCTGTTGCAATTAAATGCGCACCGTTATGCACTTCTGTGCTCGCACCGATAATCATATTGGGCGTGATGTTATCCATGGTATCAGGGTTGCCCGCTTGTCCGATGCCGACGATGCGACCATCGCGAATACCAATATCGGCTTTGATAATGCCTAATTTGGCATCAATGATCATCACATTGGTAATCACAAAATCTAATACATTAGGATTGTCGCGAGTTGCGGTGCCGCTTTGCGCCATGCCGTCGCGCACACTTTTACCGCCACCAAATTTACACTCATCACCTTTGGTTAATAAATCTTGTTCAATGGTTGCCCATAAATTGGTATCGCCTAAACGGACTTTATCGCCAACGGTTGGGCCATAAGTTGCTACATATTGCACTCTTGAAATTGTTAATGCCATTTTGCCCTACCTTATAATTTGCCATCAATTTGATTATGGAAACCGTAAATGGTTTGCGAGCCTCCAAAAGCCACTAACTCGACTGATTTCACTTCACCCGGTTCGAAACGTACTGCATTGCCAGACGGGACATTTAAGCGCATTCCACGCGCTAAAGTGCGGTCAAATTTAAGGGCGTTATTGGTTTCAAAGAAATGGTAATGGGAACCGACTTGGATTGGTCGGTCGCCTGAATTGGTTACTTCGATTGTGACCGTTTTTCTGCCAACATTGGCAATAATATCGCCTTCAGCTAATTGGTATTCACCTGGGATCATTTTATTTAAATCCTTCTATTTTAAAATTTTCATGGAAAGTCCCCCCTCTTTGAAAAAGAGGGGCTGGGGGAGATTTTTTCGTTATAACTTTACGCACAAAGCAGAATTTTCTTCTGCCAAATCTCCCCTTCCCCTCTTTGTTAAAGAGGGGGGAATTTTCTTTTATCTAATTATCTAATCGGATTGTGCACGGTAACAAGCTTCGTGCCATCTGGAAAAGTTGCTTCGATTTGTACTTCATGCACCATCTCGGCAACACCTTCCATCACATTTTCAACAGTGAGCAGCGTTGCACCATATTGCATGACTTCCGCGACACTCATGCCATCTCTCGCTGCTTCTTGTAAATGGCTTGCAATGTACGCGATTGCCTCAGGATAGTTTAATTTTACGCCACGAGCTTTGCGTTTTGCTGCGAGCTCACCGGCTAAAAAGAGCATCAATTTCTCTTGTTCTCTTGATGTTAAATGCATATTGTTGTTCCTTAATTTAGTATTATGCAAAATGCGCTGAATTTTACGTAAAAAAATGAAATAGGAAAAATATTTTATTCGATTTTTTTAATCATGCCCCTTGAAATCATAAAAATCTTCCTTATATAGAGGTTGCATTAACTAATTTTAAGAAGGAAATTAATCATGAATATTCGTCCTTTACACGATCGTGTAATTATTAAACGTGAAGAAGTAGAAACTTGTTCAGCTGGCGGTATCGTATTAACCGGCTCAGCAGCGACTAAATCAACCCGTGCAAAAGTATTGGCCGTGGGTAAAGGTCGTATTTTGGAAAATGGTACCGTTCAACCTTTAGATGTGAAAGTTGGCGATACAGTCATTTTCAATGATGGTTATGGCGTGAAAAGTGAAAAAATCGATGGTGAAGAAGTGTTAATCATTTCTGAAAACGATATTTTGGCGATAGTTGAATAATTTAAATTAAGGAAAAAAGAAAATGGCAGCAAAAGATGTAAAATTTGGTAACGATGCACGCGTAAAAATGCTTAAAGGCGTGAATGTATTAGCAGATGCAGTAAAAGTGACCCTTGGCCCTAAAGGTCGTAATGTCATTTTAGATAAATCATTTGGTGCACCAACAATCACTAAAGATGGTGTATCTGTCGCACGTGAAATTGAATTAGAAGATAAATTTGAAAATATGGGTGCACAAATGGTGAAAGAGGTTGCCTCTAAAGCCAATGATGCAGCGGGTGACGGTACAACGACTGCGACAGTTCTTGCTCAAGCTATCGTAAATGAAGGTTTAAAAGCTGTGGCTGCGGGCATGAATCCAATGGATTTAAAACGCGGTATTGATAAAGCGGTAAGTGCGGTTGTTTCTGAGCTTAAAAATTTATCCAAACCTTGCGAAACCTCTAAAGAAATTGAGCAAGTAGGGACAATTTCTGCTAACTCTGACAGCATTGTGGGTCAATTAATTGCTCAAGCAATGGAAAAAGTGGGTAAAGAAGGCGTGATTACCGTAGAAGACGGTACAGGCCTTGATGATGAATTAGCTGTTGTGGAAGGGATGCAATTCGATCGTGGTTACTTATCACCTTATTTCATCAACAAACCAGAAACGGCAACTGTTGAATTAGATAATCCATACATTCTTTTAGTAGATAAAAAAGTATCAAACATTCGTGAATTACTTCCAGTATTAGAAGGTGTTGCAAAAGCGGGTAAACCATTATTAATTATCGCTGAAGATATCGAAGGTGAAGCGCTTGCAACCTTAGTAGTGAACACTATGCGCGGTATCGTGAAAGTGGCAGCAGTGAAAGCACCTGGTTTTGGTGATCGTCGTAAAGCAATGTTACAAGATATTGCGATCTTAACTGCTGGTACCGTAATTTCTGAAGAAATCGGTATGGAACTTGAAAAGGCGACATTAGAAGATTTAGGCCAAGCAAAACGTGTAGTCATCAACAAAGACAATACCACGATCATCGATGGTGTGGGTGATGAAGCTCAAATCAAAGGTCGTGTGGCTCAAATTCGTCAACAAATCGAAGAATCAACGTCTGATTATGATAAAGAAAAACTTCAAGAACGCGTAGCTAAACTTGCTGGCGGTGTGGCTGTAATCAAAGTTGGTGCAGCAACTGAAGTTGAAATGAAAGAGAAAAAAGATCGTGTAGATGATGCGTTACACGCAACTCGTGCTGCGGTTGAAGAAGGTATCGTTGCAGGTGGTGGAGTTGCCTTAGTTCGTGCAGCAAGCAAAGTAGCGGCAACCTTAAAAGGTGATAACGAAGAACAAGATGTAGGTATTAAACTTGCATTACGTGCAATGGAAGCGCCGCTTCGTCAAATCGTCACTAACGCAGGTGAAGAAGCATCAGTTGTAGCAAGTGCGGTTAAAAATGGCGAAGGAAACTTTGGTTATAACGCAGGTACTGAACAGTACGGCGATATGATCGAAATGGGTATTTTAGATCCAACTAAAGTAACGCGTTCTGCGTTACAATTCGCAGCTTCTGTAGCGGGCTTAATGATTACCACAGAATGTATGGTTACCGATCTTCCAAAAGATGATAAAGCCGATTTAGGTGCTGCTGGAATGGGCGGTATGGGAGGCATGGGCGGAATGATGTAATTCCCCTTTGCGAAAGAAAGTGCGATCGTTTTTCTTTATAGAAATGCGATCGCATTTTTATTTGTGTGGTGCTACACTTTAATGGTTTTCGATGATTTTATAGGTATAACAATGACAATTTCCCAAACTGAACTTAATCAACAACTCAAATCTGCCGGTATTGGTATTAATGCAACTGAATTACATGGTTTTTTAAGCGGCTTAATTTGTGGTGGACTGAAAGACCAAAGTTGGTTACCACTTTTATATCAATTCAGTAACGATAACCACGCTTATCCAACCGCATTAATTCAGCCGATTACCGAAATCTATGAGCAGATTGGTAAAACCTTAGGGGACGTAGAAGGGTTTGATTTTGAATTGGGATTAACAGAAGATGAGAGCGTGTTTGCCCGTGCAGACAGTTTATCAGATTGGGCAAACCAATTTTTACTGGGTTTAGGTCTTGTTCAGACAGAATTGGATAAGGAAAAAGGCGAAATTGGCGAAGCGGTAGATGATTTACAAGATATTTGTCAGCTTGGTTATGATGAAGAAGATGATGAAGAAGAACTTGCCGAAGCATTAGAAGAAATTATTGAATATGTTCGCACCATTGCGATGTTGTTTTACACCCATTTCAACGATGATGCGCAAGAAATAAAACCGATATTACATTAAAAGGAGCGAAACATGGATCTCGCATATATGGCGGCATTACCGCAAGAAGAATTTACTGAACGTCGTCAAAAAGTGTTAGCACAAATGCAGCCAAATTCTGCTTTGTTGCTATTTTCCGAAATTGAAAAACGTCGTAATAACGACTGCGATTTTCCTTTCCGTCAAGACAGTTACTTCTGGTATTTAACGGGTTTTAATGAGCCAAATGCAGCGTTGTTATTGATTAAAACGGAAGAGGCTGAAAAGGCGGTGGTATTTCTTCGTCCGCGAGATCCTTTACTTGAAACCTGGAATGGTCGCCGATTAGGTGTTGAGCGCGCACCGCAAAAACTTAATGTCGATGAAGCCTATTCTATCGATGATTTTAAAACAGAATTTCCAAAATTAACGGAAAAATTGACCGCACTTTATCATGTGGCCGATCGTCATCCTTGGGGTGATAAATTATTAGCCGAAAGTGCGGTGAAATTTTACGCTGTTTTTGATTGGCAGCCGATGTTAAGTGAAATGCGCTTAATCAAATCTCCAAACGAAATTCGCTTAATGCAACAAGCGGGACAGATTACTGCGTTCGGACATATTAAAGCGATGCAAGTGACTCGCCCAAATCGTTTTGAATATGAAATTGAAAGCGAAATTCTGCATGAATTTAATCGTCATGGGGCAAGATTTCCGTCTTACAATTCCATTATTGCCGGGGGCGATAATGCCTGTATTTTGCACTACACCGAAAATGATCAACCTTTGAAAGATGGCGATCTTGTGTTAATTGATGCAGGTTGTGAATTTGCTATGTATGCAGGCGATATCACACGTACATTCCCTGTAAATGGTAAATTTACTCAGCCACAACGTGAGATTTATGAATTAGTTTTAAAAGCACAAAAACGCGCGATTGAGTTATTAGTGCCAGGTAATTCAATTAAACTGGCGAATGATGAAGTGATCCGTATTAAAACTCAAGGCTTGGTGGATTTAGGTATCCTGAAAGGGGATGTAGATAAGCTGATTGAAGAAAAAGCCTATCGCCAATTTTATATGCATGGTTTAGGCCATTGGCTTGGCTTGGATGTGCACGATGTTGGCCGCTATGATGATGATCGTAGCCGCACGCTTGAAGTGGGGATGATCATCACTGTTGAGCCAGGTATTTATATTTCAGAAGAGGCGGATGTGCCTGCTCAATATAAAGGCATTGGTGTGCGTATTGAGGATAACTTGCTAATGACTGAATATGGCAATAAAAATCTGACCGCGGCGGCACCAAAAGAAATCGATGACATTGAAAATTTAATGAAAAATTGAGAAGAATTCTCAAAATTGTGATCTAGTGCAAGTTTTTTGTGCAGTTAAGGTGCTAATATACTGTTAGATAAAAAAGACCAATCAAATCAGTAAGGAGTCGATTATGTACAAACACGTTTTAGTGGCGGTAGATCTTTCTGATGAAAGTGAATTTCTACTCAAAAAAGCCGTGGGAATTGCAAAACGTAATGATGCGCAACTTTCCATTATTCATGTAGATGTAAACTTCTCGGATCTCTATACTGGTTTAATTGATGTCAATATGTCATCAATGCAAGATAGAATCTCGAGCGAAACCCAAAAAGCGCTAATTAATTTAGCCGAACATGCTGGTTATCCAATAAAAGAAAAATTGAGCGGTAGCGGTGATTTAGGTCAAGTTTTGACGGATGCTATTGATCAGTATGATGTAGATCTACTAGTGACAGGTCATCACCAAGATTTCTGGAGTAAATTAATGTCTTCAACACGTCAAGTGATGAATACCATTAAAATTGATATGTTGGTTGTGCCACTTCGCGACGAATAGTGATCAAAAATTATTTTAGCTCTATTAAAATAACGTAAATTTTAACCGCACTTCTCAATCAATGCAGTAGAGTGCGGTTTTCTTTTTTAAGATCAGTGAAAAAGCCTTTTTCTCTAGGTCAAAATATGCAAGAATAGTAAGCTTATTTTATAAATCGTGATCGAGATAGAGACACAAGGTTTTATCAATGAAAACAACAGCAGAAATTAGACAGTCATTCCTTGATTTTTTCCATAGCAAGGGGCATCAGGTCGTCGCAAGTAGTTCACTTGTGCCTGAAAATGATCCGACATTGCTTTTTACCAATGCCGGGATGAACCAATTTAAAGACGTGTTCCTTGGTATGGATAAACGTCCTTACTCACGTGCGACAACTGCACAACGTTGTGTGCGCGCAGGTGGTAAGCATAATGATTTAGAAAACGTAGGTTATACAGCTCGTCACCATACTTTCTTTGAAATGCTCGGCAACTTCAGTTTTGGCGACTATTTCAAACATGATGCGATTAATTTTGCCTGGGAGTATTTGACTTCTCCACAATGGCTCGGGTTACCAAAAGAAAAATTATGGGTAACCGTGTATGAAACTGATAATGAAGCTTATGATATTTGGCATAAAGAAGTTGGTGTGCCACCAGAACGTATTATTCGTATCGGTGATAACAAAGGTGCGCCTTATGCATCAGATAACTTCTGGGCAATGGGTGACACAGGTCCTTGTGGTCCATGTACGGAAATTTTCTACGATCACGGTGATCATATTTGGGGTGGACCTCCAGGCTCACCAGAAGAAGACGGTGACCGCTATATCGAAATCTGGAACGTGGTGTTCATGCAGTTTAACCGTCAAGCAGACGGTACAATGGAAAAACTACCACGTCCATCTGTTGATACCGGGATGGGCTTAGAGCGTATTTCTGCCGTATTACAGCACGTAAACTCTAACTATGAGATCGATATTTTCCAAAAATTAATTGCGAAAACAGCAGAAATCGTAGGGACAACAGATTTAACCAATAAATCATTACGCGTAATTGCAGACCACATTCGTTCTTGTGCATATTTAATTGCAGATGGTGTGATTCCATCAAACGAAGGTCGTGGTTATGTATTACGTCGTATTATCCGTCGTGCGGTACGTCATGGTCACTTGTTAGGTGCTAAAGAAGCGTTCTTCTACAAACTTGTGCCGACTTTAATTGAAGTCATGGCGGAAGCTGGCAAAGAAGTTAAAGAAAAACAAGCCAATGTCGAAAAATTACTTCGTTTAGAAGAAGAGCAATTTGCTCGTACATTAGAGCGCGGATTAAGCTTATTAGACGATGCGCTTGCTCAAGTGAAAGATGGTGTGTTGTCAGGTGAAGTTGCCTTTAAACTTTATGATACTTATGGCTTCCCACTTGATTTAACCGCTGACGTATGTCGCGAGCGTGATATTGCAATTGATGAAGCAGGTTTTGAGCGTGAAATGGAAGCACAACGTTTACGTGCTCAATCTGCAAGCCAATTCGGCATGGATTACAATAATGTTATTCGCGTAGAAGGTGAAACGAAATTTGAAGGTTATACTGAATCAGAATCTTTAGCCAAAGTGACCGCACTTTTCCATGATGGTAAATCAGTAGACAATATTACTGCAGGTCAAAGTGCTGTCGTTATTTTAGAAAATACCCCATTCTATGCAGAATCAGGTGGTCAAATTGGCGATAGTGGTTATTTAATCTCTCAAGGTGTTCAGTTTAATGTAAAAGATACTCAAAAATATGGTCAAGTGTTCGGTCATATTGGTGAGTTAGAACAAGGTACTTTAAAAGTCGGACAAACAGTCAATGCGGTTGTAGATGCAGAAAGACGTCATCAAACATCACTTAACCATTCTGCAACACACTTATTACATGCTGCATTGCGTCAAGTTTTAGGTCACCATGTAGTGCAAAAAGGATCATTAGTATCCGATACCGCATTACGTTTTGACTTTGCTCATCCGGAAGCGATTACCAAAGCACAGCTTAACGAAATTGAAACGTTGGTAAACCAAAAAGTACGTGAGAATTTTGTAATTCAAACGGACGTGATGAATATCGAAGCGGCAAAAGCAAAAGGTGCAATGGCGTTATTCGGTGAAAAATATGCTGATGTAGTACGTGTTTTAACAATGGGAGATTTCTCCATTGAACTTTGTGGTGGCATTCATGCTAAACGTACCGGTGATATCGGTTTATTTAAAATTGTGGCGGAAACTGCAGTTGCAGCAGGTGTTCGTCGTATTGAAGCGGTAACGGGTGAAAATGCAATTAATTGGTTACATAACCAACAACGTATTCTTACTCAAAGTGCAGATTTATTTAAATCTGACGTTAATACCCTTGTTGAGAAAATTCAGCAACTTCAAGATAAAGCGAAGAAAGCTGAAAAAGAATTACAGGGATTAAAAGAAAAAGCCGCAATGCAGGCGGGTTCCGATTTAGTGAAAAGTGCGGTTAAAATTAACGATATTTCTGTAATCGTACATCAACTAGACGGAATTGAAACTAAATCGTTACGTGTGATGGTTGATGATTTGAAAAATCAACTTGGTTCAGGCGTAATTGTATTTGCATCTATTTTAGATGGTAAAGTCAACCTTGTCGTTGGCGTAACAAGCGATTTAACTACTAAAGTGAAGGCCGGTGAGCTAGTGAATTTAATGGCTCAGCAAGTTGGTGGAAAAGGCGGTGGTCGCCCTGATATGGCAATGGCAGGAGGCTCCCAACCAGAAAATGTGAGTTTAGCATTAACAGTCGCAAAAAACTGGTTAAGCAATAATCTGTAGTACAAGCAGGTCGGTGGGATGCCGATCTTTACTTGATTGATAGGGATATCTAATAAATGCAAACTAAGGAGATAAAAGATGTTAATCTTAACTCGAAAAGTTGGCGAAAGTGTTCTTATTGGGGACGATATTTCTATCACGGTTTTGAGTGTACGTGGAAACCAAGTCAAACTCGGTGTGCAAGCGCCTAAAGAAGTATCTGTTCACCGAGAGGAAATTTACCAACGAATTCTGCAGTCAAAAGATGAACATGTAGACGGCACATCTTAGGTTTACGAGTTTTATGAATGTTTTAACATTCTGTTTATACTTTAATTAACGTTTTTTCAAAAATTAAACCCATTGGTTTGCAAAATTTAAAATAACGGAAATTTCAGTGATAAAGGGTAGAGAAGGAACTTTTCCAACTTAAATCTATCAAAGTTTAATAAATAATGACCGCACTTTTTCAGAGAAGTGTGGTCATTCCATATTTAAATAAAAAGGAAAATCAATGAAAGTCATTATTCCCGTAGCAGGTTTAGGTACTCGAATGTTACCCGCAACAAAAGCGATTCCAAAAGAAATGTTAACGCTTGTGGATAAACCACTGATTCAATATGTTGTGAATGAGTGTGTCGCAGCAGGAATTAAAGAAATCGTGTTAGTCACACATTCTTCTAAAAATGCAATTGAAAACCACTTTGATACGTCTTTTGAGTTGGAAACCATGCTTGAGAAACGTGTTAAGCGTCAACTTTTGGAAGAGGTTCGTTCTATTTGCCCTAAAGATGTAACTATTATGCATGTTCGTCAAGGCAATGCTAAAGGTTTAGGTCATGCGGTGTTATGTGGTCGTCCTGTCGTTGGAAACGAACCATTTGCAGTGGTTTTACCTGATGTGCTTTTAGCGGATTTTACGGCAAATCAAAAGAAAGAAAATCTTTCTGCGATGATTAAACGTTTCAAAGAAACCAAAGCGAGCCAAATTATGGTAGCGCCTGTTTCCGCTGATGAAGTGAGTAGCTATGGTATTGCTGATTGTGGTGGCGTAGAGTTAAAAGGTGGTGATAGCGTCAAAATTAACAGCATTGTTGAAAAACCCTCTGTTGAAGATGCTCCATCAAATCTTGCGGTTGTAGGTCGTTATGTATTCTCTGCTGAAATCTGGGATTTATTAGAAAGAACACCTGTTGGTGTGGGGGATGAAATCCAATTAACGGATGCGATCGATATGCTTATAGAGAAAGAGATCGTTGAAGCATTCCATATGACTGGAAGAAGCTTTGACTGTGGTGATAAGATTGGCTATATGGAAGCTTTTGTAGAATATGGTCTTCGTCATGATAAATTAGGCAAAGAGTTTAAAGCTTTCCTAAAAGATCTTGCAAAAACCTTATAATTGATTGAAACCACCGAAAGGTGGTTTTTATTTATCTTATCTAGATTGCTATACTTTTAGCCGTCTAGATTGTTATTTTGCTTATTTTTCATTAAAATACAGACAAATTATCAGGTTATTTAAGGTGCATTATGGCAAACTGGGATGGCAAATATATTAGCCCTTATGCAGAACATGGCAAAAAGAGTGAACAAGTCAAAAAAATTACAGTTTCTATTCCGATTAAAGTATTGGAAATTCTGACAAATGAGCGTACTCGTCGTCAGTTAAAAAGTTTGCGCCATGCAACAAATAGTGAATTGCTTTGTGAGGCATTCTTGCATGCTTTTACTGGTCAGCCATTACCGACTGATGCAGATTTAATGAAAGAACGCCATGATGAGATTCCTGAAAATGCCAAAGAGATTATGCGTGATTTAGGCATCGATCCTGAAAGCTGGGAATATTAATTTTATCCTTTTAACCCTTCCAAAATACTACATTCAGGGCAGTCATTGCCCTGACAAGCGTTATGCCATCGCTCCAATTCCTCTACCATTTTTTGCAAGTGATGAATTTGCTCATTCAATGTTTTAATATGCTGCGTCGTGAGTGCTTTAACTTCTCGGCTACTGCGATTGGGATTATCCTGTAATTGCAAAAGCTGGTGAATTTGTTGGAGTGAAAACCCTACATCTCGAGAGTGACGAATAAAACGTAGTCGTTCTAAATCCTTTTCTTCATAATGGCGATAACCAGAAAGGCTTCGCTGTGCTGGCTTTAATAAGCCGGACTTCTCATAATCCCGAATTTGTTTACTTGATAAACCCACTAATTTTGCCACTTCACTAATGTTCATAAAAAAATCCTTGACCTTAACCTTGTGTTAATGTTTATAGTAAGCTCAATTTCAATCTATATCAATAATTAAGGAGTAAATATGAAATTAATTACATTACATGTAACAGGAATGACTTGTGGTGGTTGTGTGAAAAGCGTTACAAGAGTGTTGGAAGAGCTCAATGGTGTAGAAAAAGCGGTTGTAACACTTGATGACGGTAAAGCAGAGATTACCTTTGATGAAAGTGCGGTTAGTATTGCACAATTAATTGAAACAATTGAAGAGGCAGGTTTTGATGCAACAGAATAAAAAAATAGTCATTCAAATCGAGGGGATGACCTGCCAATCCTGTGCGAATAGGATTGAGAAAGTATTGAATCGAAATGATTTTGTCTCTGACGCGGGCGTGAATTTTGCGGCAGAGGAAGCGCACGTAGTATTTGATTCATCTCAGGCTTCAGAACAAGATATTTTGACAATTATTCAAAAAGCGGGATTTAATGGCATTCTAAAGCAAAATGTGCTGCCTAGCGCACCTAATGAAACGAAGATTAGTCCGCGTTTATGGTTGCTTTTGTTCATTAACATTCCTTTTTTAATCGGAATGATCGGGATGATGTTTAATCATCATTCTTGGATGATTCCACCAATGTGGCAATTTGTTCTTGCGAGCATTGTGCAACTTTGGTTAGCCATTCCTTTTTATAAAGGTGCGATTGGTAGTATTCGAGGTGGTTTGGCCAATATGGATGTACTGGTAAGTACTGGTACGTTGGTGATTTATCTCTATTCGGTCTTTATGCTGTTTTATCATCAGTCAATGGGGCATGATGGCACATCTCATGTCTATTTTGAAGTATCGGTGATGGTAATTGGTTTTGTCAGCCTAGGGAAATTTCTTGAGGAAAGAACGAAGAAACAAAGCTTAAACAGTTTAGGATTATTATTACAACTCACCCCAAAACAAGTGAGTGTTCAACGTGAAAATCGTTGGGAAACGATTCCTCTAGACCAAGTAAAAATAGGCGATATTTTACGGGCTAATCAAGGTGAACGTATTGCTGCGGATGGCATTGTTGAACAAGGAAGTGGTTGGTGCGATGAGAGTCATTTAACCGGTGAATCTCAACCATTAGAAAAAATATCTCAAAGCCCTGTACTTGCGGGAGCAATGGTGACACAAGGTAGCCTTATTTATCGAGCCAATCAACTCGGCCAGCAAACACTATTAGGCGATATGATGAAAGCGCTCTCTGAGGCGCAAGGTACAAAAGCGCCGATTGCTCGTTTTGCTGATAAGGTCGCTTCTGTCTTTGTACCAGCCGTGTTATTGATTTCGGCACTAACATTTGGATTGACTTGGTGGATAAAAGGAGATTGGGTAACCGCCTTAATTCATTCTGTTGCGGTGTTAGTCATTGCCTGTCCTTGTGCTTTAGGGCTTGCCACACCGGCTGCCATTATGGTCGGTATGGGCAAAGCAGTAAATGCAGGGATTTGGTTTAAGGATGCGGCATCCATGGAGGAGGCGGCCCATGTGGATACGGTGGTATTAGACAAAACAGGTACGCTAACTCATGGAGACCTCAAAATCTCTGCTGTTTGGCAACCTCAAAGTGCGGTCTATTCTGAGGAGGATTTATATCGCATTGCGGCTTCCGTCGAACAAAACGCCAATCACCCTTTAGCTAAAGCGATTGTCTTGGCGGCGCAGGAAAAATCACTTGAAATTCCGACCGCACTTTCAGTTCATTCAGAAGCCGGGCAGGGCATCTCTGCTCATATTGATAGAATAGGTTTGGTTAAAGTCGGTAAGCCGGCTTATTGTGAATTAATCTTACCAGATAATATGCCTCAAATTTGGCAAATTGCGAGTATTGTTGCGGTATCTGTAGATAACAACCCAATAGGTGCATTTGCACTAGCCGACAGTCTAAAAGAGGATAGTTTGCAAGCGATTCAGCGTTTACATCAACATAATATTGATGTGGTGATAATGAGTGGCGATCAGCAATCTGTCGTTGATTATGTTGCTCAGCAAGTTGGTGTGAAAACCGCACGGGGTAATTGTAGTCCACGTGACAAAGCGGCCTATGTTGAAACATTACGTCAGCAAGGAAAAGTGGTTGCAATGGTTGGTGATGGTGTAAATGATGCACCCGCATTAGCAATGGCTAACGTAAGCTTTGCGATGAAATCGGGTTCTGATGTTGCAGAGCAAACTGCATCGGCGACACTCATGCAGCATTCGGTTAATCAGTTAGTTGATGGATTAATGATTTCCCGAGCAACATTAAAGAATATTAAGCAAAACTTATTCTTTGCTCTCATTTACAATGTGCTAGGTATTCCACTTGCCGCATTGGGCTATTTAAGTCCTGTCCTGGCCGGTGCAGCCATGGCGATGAGTTCGCTTTCTGTGCTGTCCAATGCATTGCGATTAAAACGAGTGAAAATTAGATAAGAAAAAGGCGATATGAAAATATCGCCTTTTGTTTGGATTAGTCTTGTTTCCATAATGGAAGTTGAATCGTGACAGCAAGCCCACCTAAATTACTGGATTCTGCCCATACTTTTCCATGGTGCTCATTAACCACGTTATAAACGATGGTTAACCCTAATCCTATTCCGCCGGTGGCTCGTGTTCGTGTTTCATCTACACGATAGAATGGCTTAAAGATTTTATCAAATTCTTCAGGTGGTAACCCTAAGCCATTATCGTCCACTCTAATTTGTAGGCTGTTCTCATCCTCTTCATTTTTTTGTAAGTTAATAGTGAGAAAAATACGGTCTTTGGTGTATTTCAATGCATTACGAACAATGTTTTCAATTGCACTGGTAAGTAAGCTAAGGTTACCATAAATCATGTGCTTTTCAGGATGTAAGATAGAGATATTCACATCACAAGTTATTTTTCGTTGCTCAGCTTCAAATAGAGCATCCTTTATGATATCGTCCCAGAGTTGATCAATAGAAAATAAATTGTGCTCCATTTGAGAATGCATTTGTTGGCGAGAAATGAGTAACAACTCGCTGATCATTTTATCCATTCGTTGTATTTCTTTCTCAATGCGTTTAACTGGTTCAATATCCCCTGTTTGATGACGAACCAGGGCAGTGGAAAGTTGCAAACGCGTCAACGGTGTTTTTAATTCATGAGAAATAGATGAAAGCAGATTGTGTTGGTTTGAAATCAGATTATCAATCGCAATCGACATCTTGTTAAAGCTTTGTCCTACTTCTCGTAATTCTGCTGGACCATGATTCGCTAATTCATTATCAACCTTAAAGTTTCCTAACGCCACGCTATTAGCCGCCTTTTGTAAATTGGTAATAGGCTTGACGATGGTATGCGTAAACCACCAAAGTAAAGGCGTTGTAATAATTAAGGTTAAGAGCAATAAGACCCAAGGGTGGTCAAGCATATATCGTAAAATTTCTTGTTGACCATTTGCTCGAGACACAAAGAATAATTCGGAGGATTGTTCCGCATCCCCAATATAGACTTTAAAAGGTCCTGAAATTTGAATATCTTTAAAGGTTTTACGTTGTGGCTGGGCGAAGTTACTTGATTCTTGGGCGAACTGAGCAATATGTATTCTTTCTTCGCCTAAAGCGCCGAAGATTTCTTTTTCAGGCGTCATGATGACTGGGCGAGCAGAGTCGAATTTATCAGTTGGAAGTACAGGAACGCCTGCGAGAATACCATTGATTCTATTGTTACGAATTGATTCAACGAGCTTCTTTTGATAGCTCGATATTTCATTTTGATTCAAGTCAGAATACAAGCGGCTATCAAAATAAGGGAGTGCGACTAAAAGTGCGGTCATGGCAAAGAATGCCAACCAAAAGACAGTAAATGTGCGTATCGTAAGCTGATTTAAGCTGAATTTTTTGATAAGCATTATTCACAAACCAATAAGTAACCACGACCACGTAGCGTTTTCAGCCATGGTAAGCCATTGTCTCTTTCTGGAAGTTTTTTGCGCAAGTTTGACATGTGCATATCAATCGAGCGATCAAAAGGAGAAAGGTGTTTGCCAAGTACATTCATGCTTAATTCTTCACGAGAGACAATTTGTCCAGGGCGAAGTACCAGTTTATGAAGTAGAGCAAATTCAGAGCCGGTTAGACCAAGATCTTGACCGTTATAAGAGGCTTGTTGAAGGCCTAAGTGAAGCACTAAACCACAAAATTCCAATGTGTTTTCTTCTGATGAAAGTGCAGTCGAATTTTGAGTATTTTCTTTTTCTACTGGCGTAGCACGACGTAAAATGGCTTTAATGCGAGCAACCAGTTCACGATCGTTAAAGGGTTTTGGTAAATAGTCATCGGCACCAAGTTCTAAGCCAAGAACACGATCGATCTCTTCACCACGTGCGGTAAGCATCATCACAGGGACATTTGATGTTTGGCGAATTTTCTTGAGTGTTTCAATCCCGTTTAATACAGGCATCATGATATCTAATAACACTAACTGATGGCTTTCATTTAGCTTATCTAGCGCTTCTTGGCCATTATTGGCGACCTCGACTTCAAAACCTGTCAGTCGTAAAACTTCAGCAAGTAAATCTGTTAGTTCAATATCATCATCAACCAATAGAATTTTTGACATTTTCATTCCCTTGTAATACAACGAACCTGCTTGATATGACAAGCAGGTGTTATTTTTTAATGATTACCAGAATTTCCACCAGCTTTTCTTACCTGCATTTTCAGGTGTGCTCATAATAGTATTATTTTCATCTTGTTTTGCCACTTCTGGTAATGGCTTATCTAATTCTGCACTGCTTACTAAACCGTTCTGATCGAATTTCACCGTAAATGTGTGTTGTTCAGGTTTTTGGTAAGAGTGTTGTTGTAAGAATACGTAATACCAAGTTAAGTTACTATAAGGATCAATTAAAACCGGTGTGCCAAGTAAATATTGTACTTGTTGCGCTGTCATGCCCGGTTTTACTTGTGCTACCGTCGATGCTTCTAAATAGTTACCTTGTGGAACATCAATACGATAAACGACTTTTTGTACCGTTGAGCAAGAAGTTAAACTTAATGCTAAAACAACTACACCTAAAAATGTTCTTAATTGCATATTTTTTACCTTTTACTGCAAAGTTATGTCGAATGATACCGAAACTTTATGATCTTGCCAAATTAATTATCGCACTTTAATGCTTTTTGAAGTTGATCTTTCAGATTTGGTGGTATCCCTTTGATTGTTAAAGTATCTGTGAGTGGATCCCATTCAATACGGTTATTCAATAAATCCGCATCAAAACTTAATGTTACCCCCTTACCTGAACCTGAAAATTTCGTTAATGTTTTTAAGGCTGAGCGTACTGGCGGAATTGTTTCTTCCAAGCCGTAATCTTGCTCTTCTGTAAAGGTAACAAAAGGGCGCTCGTTTAGAGTAGGTAAATTCGCTGAAAGTTCAGTTAAGGCAATTTCATCACCGCTTGCTAATTGACCTTTACAGTATTCAAATACCTGTTTTTTCACTGCTTGAGTTTGTTCTTTATTCAATTCACCCTGTTCACAGTAGTCACTTACTGCTTGTAATAAGCATTGGTTTTGAACTTGTGGATTTAAACCTTCTTCCGCCCCCAAGAAATCCATAAAGAAGTCACTGATTTTACGGCCAACACGACCTTTAATAAAAGTAAGGTAGCGGTTTGAGTTTGCGTTTACTTGCAAATCCGTTAGGTTTATACGTGCAGCAATATCAAATTGTGTGATATCTAAGTATTCCGTACGGCGAATTTCAAGATTTTCGTCAACTAACATGCTGATACGACTATCTAATAGTGCGATGAATAGGTAGTCAGTTGCTAAAAAGTTGTATTGACATAGGATTAGTGTGCCACTATCAGCAAAATTATATTTGCCCAATTCTTGCGCTAATAATTTTGTGGATTGTTGGCTGAAATTTAAAAAATTGATTTCATTTTCTAATAAACGATTCAGATCTTGTGCGAAAATGGAATTTTCTTGGAAGACACCAAATGCTTTACCTTTATTTTGATAGCCTTGATGTAGTTGCAACATCATTTGTTCGACTTCTGGCGTAATAGTGAGAAGTTCATCACGCAACACGCTTTCCATCATAGTGGTTTCATTTTCAGCGTGCTTAACTAGTTGATGTAGCACGATTTGATTAACCGTAATGCTCATAATTTTTTCCTTCGTAAAATTTACCTTAAATTATAACCGCACTTTTTAAGCAAGAAAAAAGAAATTATTCAGATTGGACAAATTATCGGGTATGATATGAGAAGTTTTTTGTATTTAGAACAGGCTTAAACATTCCAAATGGCTCAACATTCAAAGTATTCAGATGGGCAAGTTAATGCCATCATTAACGACATGATTAGCGTACTTGAAACTCACAAAGCACCCGTTGATCTTTCTCTTATCGCTTTAGGCAATATGGCCAGTAATTTATTGACCACTAGCGTGCCAGCCGCACAGCGTGAAGCTTTAGCTCAAGCCTTTGCCAACTCTTTAATGAATTCGGTAAAAATAAAATAAAATGTTTTGGTTTAAAAAGAGCAAATTCAACGGGCGTGAATACCGTGAAGAAACCTCACGAAAAATTTCGTGGGGACATTGGTTTGCTTTTTTTAACATTATCATCGCAATTCTTATTGGCAGTCGTTATGCCTTTCTCATTGACTGGCCCGACACATTACTCGGCAAAATTTATTTCTTCATCAGCTTATTAGGCCATTTCAGCTTTTGTGTTTTTGCCCTGTATTTGCTGGTTATTTTTCCACTGAGTTTTATCATCAAAAATCACCGCACTTTCCGTGGCCTAACGGTGATTATTGCGACAATTTGCACCACATTACTGCTGTTTGATACAGAAGTATTTAACCGCTTTAATATCCACCTTTCTTCTATTGTTTGGAATTTGTTAGTGAACCCTGAAAAGGGCGATCTCTCACGGGATTGGCAAATTTTCTTTGCGCCAATGCCGATTATTTTGCTAATCCAAATGCTTTTCTCCCGTTGGAGTTGGGAAAAATTACGTAGCTTAGAACGTCAGAAATGGCTGAAGAAAGTGGGATTAGTGCTGACTTCCACGTTTGTCGCGACACACTTAATTTACGCTTGGGCGGATGCCTTTTTATATCGTCCGATTACCATGCAGCGTTCTAATTTCCCGCTTTCTTATCCAATGACTGCTCGAACTTTTTTGGAAAAACAAGGATTTATTAATGCGGAAACATACTCTCAGCGCTTAGAGCAAGAAGGGCGTTTAGATGCATTAAAACTTGATTATCCGAAAAAAGACCTTCAGTTTGAGCAAGTTGAGAACAAACCAAATATCCTCGTGATTACCGTTTCAGGTTTACGTTATGACGCACTGACTAGCGAGAAAATGCCTAAATTGTTTGAATTTGCCACAAGTTCTACTCAATTTACGAATCATTACAGTAGCGGCAATACGAACAATGCCGGCCTAGTGGGCTTATTCTATGGACTGAATGCAAATTATACGGACAGTATTTTGAGTAATCACACACCGTCGGTGTTAATTAAAAAGTTACAAGACGAGAAATATCAATTTGTCGCTTATTCGTCTACAGCATTTAAAGACAGCTTATTTAAACAAGCCTTGTTCCGTAATGTGAAATTACCTAAAGTGAAAGCCTCTTCACCAAAAGAAGCGATAAATAGCGTTTTATCTCTCTTAAAAGAGGATAAACCTTGGTTTGCTTATGTGGATTTAGATGTTGCGGATCAAGCGGAAGAAAATTACACAAAATCGCTTGCGGAGATTGATCAACAAATTGATGACACGTTAACATCAGTTTCCTTAGATAATACGATTGTTATTATTACGGCAGAGCATGGTAAAACGTTTAATAAACTGAATGAAAAAGCACAAGAAAACTATTTCGGTCGTGATGAAATCCAAGTGCCGTTTATTGTTTACTGGAAAGATTTGCCGGTGCAAGAAGTCTCTAAATTAACAAGCCATACTGATTTATTACCGGCATTGATGTCGTCGATCTTTAAAGTGAAAAATCCAGTTTCGGATTATGCACAAGGTCGCAATTTATTTGAACTTAATGGTGATTCTTGGGTGTTGGCATCGAATTTCCGTTGGAATGTCATTATTCAGCCGGATGGCACACAGTATCATATTGATCGCAAAGGAAACTATAAGAAATTTGACCGCACTTATACCGAGCAATCTTCAAGCCGCCCACCGCTCGGCTTGTTCTTAGATGTCTTTAAACAAGAGCGTTCTTTTGTCAATAAATAGATAGCTTTTTTGTGCTTAAAATTTTATACTTTGCACTCAGTTGAAAGACTGAAAAGATGTTATTAATTAAAATCTGCGAATTTTTCATAACATTGCAAACAATTCACAATAGACCAGATCCTTATTGGGTTTGCTTTTCAATTAATACACTTCTCGTCTCTCTTTTCCTTTCTTTTTTGGTGGAGTTATTATGAGAAATCACGTTCGTAGCTTTAAAACGTTTATTCGAGACGAAATTATTAAAAAAGGTGGCTGGGTTAATGCTCATGCTCACGCAGATCGTGCTTTTACAATGACACCCGAAAAAATTGGCATTTACCACAACAGTAATCTTCAACAAAAATGGGATTTAGTGGACGAAGTTAAACGTACATCAAGTGTTGATGATTATTACGCCCGTTTCTGTCAATCGATTGAGTTGATGATTTCCCAAGGGGTGACGGCATTTGGGACTTTTGTAGATATCGACCCGATTTGTGAAGACCGAGCCATTATTGCTGCGCATAAAGCGCGCGAAGTCTATAAGCATGACATTATTTTAAAATTTGCGAATCAGACCTTAAAAGGAGTGATTGAGCCAGAAGCACGTAAATGGTTTGATATTGGCTCTGATATGGTGGATATGATTGGTGGTTTACCTTATCGCGATGAGCTTGACTATGGTCGTGGCCTTGAAGCAATGGATATTTTACTTGATGCAGCTAAGTCTCGAGGCATTATGTGTCATGTACACGTGGACCAATTCAACTCTCCAAAAGAAAAAGAAACCGAACAGCTTTGCGATAAAACTATCGAACATGGTATGGAAGGTCGAGTCGTGGCGATCCATGGTATTTCTATCGGTGCACATAGCAGAGAATATCGTTATAAACTTTATGAAAAAATGCGTCAGGCAAAAATGATGATGATTGCTTGCCCAATGGCATGGATTGATAGTAACCGCAAAGAAGATTTGATGCCTTTCCACAATGCATTGACTCCGGCAGATGAAATGATTCCGGAAGGGATTACAGTCGCGTTAGGTACGGATAATATTTGTGATTACATGGTGCCCCTTTGTGAAGGGGATTTATGGCAAGAACTAAGCTTACTTGCTGCGGGCTGTCGTTTCCCACATCTTGATGCGATGGTTGATATAGCCAGTATCAACGGACGTAAAGTGTTAGGTTTAGAACCGGTTTAATCCCAAAAATTGATAAAAGAGCGGTCATAAAATGAAATATTTTGTGGCCGTTTTTATTTATAAGATAAAACAGAAATAATGCTAATTTGACTGATTTAAAAAAGACTTTAAGAAAAGTGGTGGGCGATACCGGTCTCGAACCAGTGACCCCCTCCTTGTAAGGGAGGTGCTCTCCCAACTGAGCTAATCGCCCGATGCACCTGAAAAGGTATTCGGATTTATTTAAACACTAAAATTAAGTGGTGGGCGATACCGGTCTCGAACCAGTGACCCCCTCCTTGTAAGGGAGGTGCTCTCCCAACTGAGCTAATCGCCCACATAAGAAAAGCGTTTAAATAATGGGAAAGTTTGAGCGGAAAGAACACTTTAGAAAAGTGGTGGGCGATACCGGTCTCGAACCAGTGACCCCCTCCTTGTAAGGGAGGTGCTCTCCCAACTGAGCTAATCGCCCGCTTGGTCAAACTTTTACAACATTAAAGTCTACTTTGGAAAAAGTGGTGGGCGATACCGGTCTCGAACCAGTGACCCCCTCCTTGTAAGGGAGGTGCTCTCCCAACTGAGCTAATCGCCCTTAATGTTGTGGATTGGCATTATAAGTATAATGAGATTTCAGTCAATATATTTTTATGAAAAAGCGTCTAGTTGTTGCAAAAATAGGCATAAAATCAGATTTTTTATTTAGAAGTCACGCAAGTCGTAGTAAAATAAAGGTAATTTTTGTAAATGAATAGGTTATTAAGAAAATGAAAATTGATCCTCCTTTTGAATTAGATCCGAATGTCAAAGTGCGTACACGTTTTGCCCCAAGTCCAACCGGTTATTTGCACGTGGGTGGCGCACGTACAGCCCTTTATTCTTGGTTATTTGCAAAACATAACAACGGTGAGTTTGTATTACGTATTGAAGATACTGATTTAGAGCGTTCTACACCGGAAGCAACAGCGGCAATCATTGAAGGGATGGAGTGGTTAAACCTGGCTTGGGAGCATGGTCCTTATTATCAAACCAAACGCTTTGATCGTTACAACCAAGTGATTGATGAAATGATTGAGCAAGGCTTGGCTTATCGTTGCTATTGCTCTAAAGAGCGCCTAGAAGAATTACGTCATACACAAGAACAAAACAAAGAAAAACCACGTTATGACCGTCATTGTTTACATGATCACAATCATTCAGCCGATGAGCCACATGTTGTACGTTTTAAAAATCCAACAGAAGGTTCAGTCGTGTTTGATGATGCCGTGCGTGGTCGCATTGAAATCAGCAATAGCGAATTAGATGATTTAATTATTCGTCGTACAGACGGTTCACCAACCTACAACTTCTGTGTGGTAGTGGATGACTGGGATATGGGCATTACTCACGTTGTGCGTGGTGAAGACCACATTAACAACACTCCTCGTCAAATTAATATCTTAAAAGCGTTAGGCGCACCAATTCCAGTATATGCGCACGTTTCCATGATTAATGGTGATGATGGTCAAAAACTCTCCAAACGTCATGGTGCGGTAAGTGTAATGCAATATCGTGATGACGGTTATTTACCAGAAGCCTTAATCAACTATCTTGTTCGTTTAGGTTGGGGTCATGGTGACCAAGAGATCTTTACACGTGAAGAAATGATTAAATTCTTCGAATTAGATCACGTGAGTAAATCTGCAAGTGCGTTTAACACGGAAAAATTATTGTGGTTAAATCACCATTATATTCGTGAATTACCATCTGAATATGTGGCAAAACACCTAGCATGGCACTATAAAGATCAAGGTATTGATACTTCAAATGGTCCAGCGTTAACTGAAATCGTGACGATGCTTGCCGAACGTTGCAAAACTTTAAAAGAAATGGCATCAGCAAGCCGTTATTTCTTCGAAGAGTTTGAAAGTTTTGATGAAGCTGCGGTGAAAAAACACTTTAAAGCGGCGGCTATTGAACCTCTTGAAAAAGTAAAAGAAAAATTGACCGCACTTTCTAGCTGGGATTTACATTCTACTCATGAAGCGATTGAACAAACGGCTGCTGAATTAGAAGTAGGGATGGGTAAAGTTGGGATGCCGTTACGCGTGGCTGTAACAGGCTCAGGTCAATCACCTTCAATGGATGTGACATTAATGGGTATCGGTCGTGAACGTGTGTTAGCGCGCATCCAACGTGCTATTGATTTTATTAAATCTCAAAACGCTTAATATTTAGGCTGATAAGCGGGATTTGATTATTTCAATATTGACAGTTTATCAGCCGAAATTTATCATAGCTTGCGTTATTTGGGGATATAGCTCAGTTGGGAGAGCGCTTGAATGGCATTCAAGAGGTCGTCGGTTCGATCCCGATTATCTCCACCAAATTTAAAACCTTGAAACTTAAAAGTGAGTTTCAAGGTTTTTTTCTTTATGGAAATCTACATTTCTTTTAGATAATTCAAGCCTAATCCATTCATTTGTCCCATAATCCAACTTTGTTTTTTACGAACTAATGCACTAGGCTTATTTACTTTATAGATGATAGGGTTTGGTAAAACCGCAGCGAGTAATGCTGCTTCGGATTGAGTTAAATTCTTCGCCGATTTTTTGAAATAATAACGGCTGGCAGCTTCCACACCAAAGATACCATTACCGAATTCGGCAATGTTCAAATACACTTCTAAAATGCGTTCTTTGGACCAAAAGATTTCCATTAATGCTGTTGTGGGAACTTCTAATCCTTTACGAAACCAACTTTGTCCATGCCAGAGAACGAGGTTTTTCGCGGTTTGTTGAGAAATCGTTGAAGCACCTCGGGTTCGGTGAGATTTTTCATTAAATTTAAAGGCCTTTTGAATTGCCTCAAAATCAAAGCCCCAATGGTGGGGGAATTTTTGATCTTCAGCAGCAATTACCGCAAGCTGCATATTCGGTGAGATTTCATCAAGGCTCACCCAATCATATTTGATTGAATAGCTGAAATCTAACTGTAATAAGTGCCCGATTTTTTGCTGTGCCATATAGGCGGAGAAGGGAACTGGGATAAAGCGAAAACAAACGAAAAACGCCAGGATTGCGAGAGAAAAATGCCACGCAACCCGTTGCCAATTTTTTTTCCACCAAGAGGGGCGAAAAAGAGGTAAAAGTGCGGTCAGAATTCGCTTAGTTTTTTTCAGCTTGCTCATCGAGTTGGCTTTTCACCCAGTTTATAAAATCCGGATCCATTGTTTTGAGCATATTAGAACCACGCGTAATGGTTGCAGCACTGGTATTGAGATTTTGTTGAATTTCTCGTTGAGAGAGGTTTTTATCCAATAACTGAGCCACGATTTGTAAACGCAAACCCACTGCATCGCGCTCATCAGGCGTGAGCAGAAGCGTTAAGAAATCTTGTGCTTTCCCTTGTTCAAATGCGGTTTGCAAGGTTGTGAGGAAAGCATTCCATTGTTCTAAATTGCGACTAATATACATATCAACAATCCTATACTATTAAACTAGTGCAACTAGTATAGCCGATCGTATTCCTCTTTGCTAAAGGTTTGTAATTTTTCTTTGTCTTGTAGGTGTTGATAGTAAAAATCGTAAGTTAATACGTTTTGAACATAACCCCGAGTTTCAAAGAATGGAATGGACGCAATAAATTCATCCATAGCCAATTTGCCATTGGCTCTCGCAAGCCATTTTTCTACACGGCTTGCTCCCGCATTATAGGCAGAGGCGATCAAAATGCGATTGTTTGGATATTTAGCATTCAGCTCATTTAAGTGCGCCGTACCGAGTAAAATATTATTAAGCGGTTTGAATAAATCTAACTCACCGTTATAAGGAAGTTGCTGATTTTCTGCCGTTTTTTGTGCAGTGCTCGGTAATAACTGCATTAATCCTCGCGCATTTGCGGAAGATTGTGCCATTGGATTCCACGCACTTTCTTGGCGAGCAATGGCCATGGCAAAAGTTTTGGTGACACGATTATCCACAATAGCTTGAGGTTCCGTTGCGCTGAGATTCACATTGCTGAGGGCGATATCAAAATATTGACTGTAAGCATTTGGTAAACGTAATCCGATATAATCCCATGCTTTCGCAATAATCGACCCATCCACACCTAATTCAAACCAATTTTGTTCATTCGCATATTGGCTTAAAGCAATCTGTAGTTGTTCTTCTTGCGATAATTTTTCTAACAGAAAACGCCAACGTTGTTTGGCAGCGCCTAATCGATCTAATTGACGTAATTCAGCAATTTCTGCGAGCTCTGGTTGAAATTTTTTATATTCATGTGCCCAGTAGGGATCGGAAATACTCCGCGCGACATATAATTCTGCTTGACCGAAATCATATCCTGCGCCACGATTTTCAGGATATAATTTTGCTGTCGCTAACATTGGGTAGAATCCGCGTTCGTTGCTTAATTCAGAGAATATTTCTTTGGCTTTTGTGACATTCTCTTTTTCGAGTGCTTTCCCCATCCAATAACGCCATTCTTGTTTTTGCTTCGCTTCATTGGAAAGGGTATTCAACCAACCTAATAAATCCGTTTTTTGCCAAATAGCCGTACGCAAACGACGTTCAATGAGATTATCTGCATTGAGTTTGAGAAGTTCTTGATCGCGCCATTGCACAAAATTAGGACTTTCATTATCAAAGAAACGGCTAATAAAGGCGATTTTCCAATCACGTAATTCAGTTTCGTTTAATTGCCAAGTCTTAGCCCATTGCTCGTAAGGGGTGAAGGTTGGCTCATCCATATTTTCCGGAATGGTTCGTAAATAACGAGCAAAACCTAGCACTACGGCAAATTTATGGATAATTTTATTCGTATTACCATCAATTAATGGCAGGCTCTCAGCGAGTGTTTTCAGATTTGCTGGATTTTTTAAGAGATCCAAATAAAGAGCCAAATCGATATTTACCTGAGCATTTTCTTTCGCACCATCAACTTTTTCTAATTCTTTAGCGAGTATTTCGAGACCTTTCGCGTCATTTTTACTAAAAAGCATTTCCGCTTTTTGATAGATCTTCTCTTCAGTGCGTCCACCTTGTGAATACCAAGCTAACCATAGCTGAGCATCATTAGGAAGCTCAGCGTTGTTGAGCCAAAGTTGTTCATACTCAGATAAAATAGCCGATTTATTCTTGTCATTTGATTGGTTTTCTGCCGTTTGATTAGTATTGGCTGCTTCTATTTGATATTTAGCCGTGAGCACGGCAATTTGTGTTTCCAAATTATTAGGCGTGAGTTTGGCGAGAGCTTGAGTATCTTCAGCATTGATGAACAAGGTAAAAATACTTTGTTCTAATTTTCCACGTAGAAAATGAGAGGAATGTTGCTGAATAAATTGTTCAATGTCTGTTCTCAATGCATTTACTTCTTCACGAGGCGTATCGCGATTAACGGTTTTTACACGCGCATCCAAATAAGCCACTATAGCATCAGTTTGCAATGGATAACCTTTTAAAGAATCAATAAGCCCAAGAAATAATTTGGCATTATTAGAAACATGATTATTTTTGACCGCACTTTTAAGTAGCGACTCTAATTGCAGAAAAGTGGCGCGTTGTTCAATCAGCTTTAATTCATGAGCATGCTGTTGTTGTGCCCATTTGGCTTGTTCTTCAGCAAGGTTAATTTGTGGCGCAGTTTCATTTTTGCTTTTATGAGCATGCTGATTAGCCAAAGCTGAGCCTGAAAGTGCGGTTAAAATCAATAACGAAATTGTCGTGTGTTTAAGTGCTCGCATAGGAGATTCCATATAAAGAGAAAGAAGGATATTTAGATCCGTCTTTGAGTATAGAGTTCGTTTTATTTAGAAAACTTTTTTGAAGGGCTTCACAATCACATCCCCATAAACACCCGCTTCTACGTAAGGATCTTGTGCCGCCCAGTCTTTTGCTGCCGACAGGCTTTCAAATTGAGCAATCACTGTCGAGCCGGTAAAGCCAGCTTCGCCTGGATTTTCATCATCAATGGCGGGATTGGGGCCTGCTGTTAATAAGCGCCCTTCTGCTTGTAATTGTTTTAAACGAGCAAGATGTTGTTCACGTACAGCAAGACGTTTTTCTAAGGTGCCGGGAATGTCTTGGGCAAAAATTACATAGTACATAGCTTCTCCTGTTAGCAACTTAAGTGTAATTCTTCAATCGTTTTTAAGGCTTGCTCTAATTCATGGTTACCTTCACGCGGAATACTGCGAGATTTTCCATCCGCATCGACTGCAACGAAGGTAAATACCGCATCGGTGACACAATAGCGTTCACCAATGGGTTCGCTAGAGACTTTTTTCACCCAGACTTCTACTTTAATTTTAATAGAAGAACGACCCACTTTAAGACATTGTCCGTAGCAGCAAACCACATCCCCTACCGAGATAGGCTTAATGAAGTTCATACTTTCAACTGCAACGGTGACGACACGGCCATGGGCAATTTCTTTCGCTAAAATTGCGCCGCCCATATCCATTTGTGACATAATCCAGCCACCAAAAATATCGCCGTTCGCATTGGTGTCTGAAGGCATCGCTAAGGTGCGTAGTAATAATACGCCTTTAGATTGACGACCGTTTTTATCAGTAAGATTTGTAACCATTATTTATCCTCATCATTCTTTTGATCATCTTTAGGTAAGTAACGGTAAATATAAGCACCGCTGACGATTGTTGCAACAAAGGTCATACCAAGTAAACCAAAAGATTTGAAATCAACCCAAGCATCTTCAGACATATTTTGGCTGATATAAATATTTACAAGCATACACAGAATGAAAAATCCTGCCCAGCCTAAATTCAATTTGTTCCACACATTATCCGGTAATTGGATTTCTTTGCCTAATAACTTTTTCACCAGTGGCGTATTGAATTGGAATTGTGCAACCAATAAAACAATGGCGAAGAGAGCATTAATAATCGTAACTTTCCATTGTAGATATTTGATTTCATTGAAATAGGCAGTGAGCAAACCAAAAAAGATGACAGCAATCGCCATGATTTTTTGTTGTTTCTCAATCATGCCATATTTCAGTTTTAGTACAACCATCTGAATGATGGTCGCGATAACTAAGACAATCGCCGCCTCACGCACCCCAAACATTTTGTAGGTGATGAAAAAGAGAACAAGAGGAATAAATTCAAGAAGTTGCTTCATATTATGCCTTCATAAATAAACTGTAAAAACGGTAAGTAAATACCAAAATAAATAGTTGAAATAATGCAGCCAAGATACCAACGATAGCACTTAAAAATGATGAACCCAAGATTGCACCAATGGTATTCACCACTAAAGGAAGAAATAAATAAGTGAGCAAGGCATAAATAATTAATACGCCATTACGTTTAATACCTGCACGCCACACCTGTAAAGCACTTTGCCCGATAGATTGATTTGCGGCAATGTAATGCACAGGCGATAAGCATAGGCGAACAAAGAAAAATAAACCAAATACCATTGAAACAAAGGCTAGAGGGGAGAGGGCATTTTTGCTTAAAAATGAGCTCATGACATCCGCTATGCCAAAGAGAAGTGGCAAGCTCATAAAAATATCTAAAACGACCACACCTAAAAAACGACGCAATGTAAGCATGAGACCTTGATTAATCGGATTTTCATTTTGCAGACTAATATGATGAATGGTTGCAATACCGAAGGTCGCAATAAAAGACATCAATAATTGTTGGAATAAAAAAGATCCAATCAGTGCAGTTGGCTCCACTTTGCTCAATGCATCAATAATATCCTGTTGTGATGGATTAGGATTATCACCCAAACTCGGCATTGGGACACTGACTAGTGCATTAATCAATTGTGAGATGACGAAAATACCAATGAAAATCAGCACGGTTTTTCGCTGATTACGCATAAAGTTGAGGCTATCTTGAAAAATCTGAGTAAAATTAATTTGCATACTATATCCCACAATAATAAAACCCCGATTATACAGGGTTTATTGTTTTTTTCATAAAATCAGGTTATTTAATGGTGATTTCATTTACCATTTTCAAGAGAGAATATCGTTTTATTCATAAGCATAGCCATTAGGCGGTAGCAACTTACCATCTAAATAAGCTTGATTTTCAATCAGTTTTAATCGCTCTTCAATAAACCATTTAATCACTAAAGGATAAATATTATATTCCTGTTCACGCGTACGAAGTTCAATTTCCTCGACGGTATCACCAGGGAAAATAGGCACTTTAGCTTGTAACACAATGGCACCACCATCGATCTCTTCATTGACAAAATGCACAGTTGTACCGTGTTCGCTGTCGCCATTCTCAAGTGCTCTTTGATAAGTATGTAACCCAGGATATTTTGGCAGAAGGGAAGGATGAATATTTAAAATTTTCCCAGCAAAACGTTGTGTAAATGGTTTCGTTAAGATTTTCATATAACCGGCTAACACAATGAGATCAATACTGAGATCTTCTAAATAATCACCGATAGCCTTATCCATATCGAGATTGGACGTAAAATCTTGACGTAAAAAAACGCGGTTAGGAATGCCCGCACTTTCAGCTCGTTCTAAGCCAAATGAATCGATGTTATTACTGATGACGGTCACAATCTTTCCTGGAATAACCCCCGTTTGGCAAGCCTCAATTATTGCTTGAAGATTTGCTCCTTGTCCTGAAATCAGGACGGCAATTTTTTTCATATTATTCTACATAAAAGAAGGGCGAACCTTTCATTCTGAAATTTTCGCCCTGAAATGGAAAAGAGAAATTATTTAATAATAACTTGTGGTTCGTTATCTGTCGCATTTTCAATATGACCGATTAACCAGGCATTTTCACCGGATTGTTTTAAAATCGCTAAAGCGGTTTCCACTTGCGATTGTGGTAATGCAATCACCATACCAACGCCACAGTTAAATGTACGGTACATTTCATAGGTTTCAATGTTGCCTTTTTCTTGTAACCATTTGAATACGGGTTGCCATTCCCAACTGCTTTCATCGATAACAGCTTTGGTATTTTTCGGTAATACACGAGGGATATTTTCCCAGAAACCGCCACCCGTTAAGTGTGCGATAGCATGGACTTCCATTTGTTTGATTAAAGCGAGAACAGATTTTACATAGATTTTTGTCGGTGCAAGCACTTGTTCACTTAATGGACGACCATCTAATTGCTCAGTGGCTGGATTGACGCCAGCAACATCAATGACTTTACGAATTAAAGAATAACCATTTGAATGCGGGCCACTTGAACCTAGTGCAATTAAAGCATCTCCTACTTTAACTTGGCTACCATCAATGATTTCTGATTTTTCGACGACACCCACACAGAAACCTGCTAGGTCATAATCGCCAGCGTGGTACATACCCGGCATTTCAGCGGTTTCGCCACCCACTAATGCACAACCCGATTGTACACAGCCTTCTGCAATGCCTTTCACTACATCGGATGCAACATCCACATCAAGTTTTCCTGTCGCATAGTAGTCTAAGAAGAATAATGGTTCGGCGCCTTGAACCACTAAATCGTTAACACACATCGCAACCAAATCAATACCAATGGTATCGTGTTTTTTTAAGTCAATGGCTAAACGTAGTTTTGTTCCTACACCGTCTGTACCTGAAACGAGGATCGGTTCTTTATATTTGCCCGGAATAGCACATAATGCGCCAAACCCACCTAATCCCCCGATGACTTCAGGACGAGTAGTTCGTTTCACGTGTGGTTTAATACGTTCAACTAATTCATTACCGGCATTAATATCCACGCCTGCATCTTTATAACTTAATGATGGTTTGCTCACAATGCTATCCTATATTTTTAGGTTCAATAATAAAACGGCGTGATTGTATCAGATTAAGCAAACGTTTGCGATAGTGATTTAATTAGGATTTAAGCAAAAAAATAACCGCACTTTATTTTGCATGATAAAGTGCGGTCAATTTCTAAAATATTTTTAGCGATTTGCTAATTCGAAAATCATCGCTTCAGCTTGGCAGCTAAATGTAAAACGCGCCGTTAAATTGGCGCCATTCTCAGTTTCTGTGATTTCACTTTTAATGTCGCAAGGATCGCTTTCTGTTTTGCGTGCTTTTTCAATGAAACGATTAAGTGCCGCTTCAGCTTCAGCTTTATTCGCATAGGTTTGATGAATATCAACAGAGCAATCTGAACCGTCAATAATCGTACCCACATCAACACAACTACAAGTGAGAGATTCTTCTGCTTTGCATGTTACTGTCATAGGATTTCCTTATTTAAAATTAAGATTGGTTCTATTCTAGCATTTTTAAAATGCTCTGCCAAAGTACCGCATTTTTTTAATTTAAATATCATTTATTTATCACTGGTCGGAACACTTTTAAATTAATCTAAAATAATTTGCACTCCATTTATTGGAGTTTTAGAATCTCGCGGATTTTTTCATTATTATTAATAACAAAAGGTTCCAAATGACAAAATTTAATAAAACGCTATTAGCAATGACCACATTGTTAGCAGCAAGCGGTGCAAATGCAGCCGCATTCCAATTAGCAGAAGTTTCTACATCCGGTCTTGGTCGTGCTTATGCCGGTGAAGCAGCAATTGTTGATAATGCTGCAGTAGTTGCAACTAACCCTGCATTAATGAGTTTATTCAAAACTAATCAATTCTCTGTGGGTGGCGTTTATGTGGATTCTAAAATTCACATGAGTGGTCCAGTTACAGTTAATGCACTAGGTCGTACCGTTGCTGTTGGTTCTGCAGCTCATAATAGTGTTGTTCCTGGTTCATTGATTCCAAATATGTATTTTGTGGCACCAATTAATGACAAATTTGCCATTGGTGGTGGTATGAATGTGAATTTTGGATTAAAAAGTGAATATGAATCAGATTACAATGCAGGTGTATTCGGCGGTAAAACCGATTTAAGCGCGATTAACTTAAATTTAAGCGGTTCATATCGTGTTTCTCAAGGTTTAACTGCTGGTGTGGGGTTAAATGCAGTTTATGCCAAAGCAGAAATTGAACGTCGTGCTGGTATTTTAAGTGATGCAGTAAAAAATGTTGCACCATTAGTTCCTGGACTAGTTAAAGCAGGAAAAATTCCTCAAAGTGCTGCCGCATCTTTAGCTCGCTTACAAGGAGTGAATAAAGAAACTGTACTAACCCACTTACAAGATAAAAATGCATGGGGTTTCGGTTGGAATGCAGGTTTAGTGTACGAGTTTAACGAAAATAACCGTGTTGGTTTAGCCTATCATTCAAAAGTCGATATTGACTTTGAAGATGATAATGCTGTGAGTGCGAGTCGTACTATTCGTGGTCAAGGCCCTGCTGCAGGTGGATTAACATTACACTTACCAGATTATTTAGAATTATCAGGTTTCCACCAAGTGACAGATAATTTGGCATTGCACTATAGCTACAAATTTACACATTGGAGCCGTTTCAAAGAGTTACACGCCACCTTTAATGACGGTGAACTTGCTTTCCATAAAGATGAAAAATACCGTAGCAATTCTCGTTATGCATTAGGTACAACCTATAATGTAAATGATAAATTAACGCTTCGTGCCGGTATAGCTTATGATGAAGCGGCAGCACCAACAGAACATGTGAGTGCATCTATTCCAGATACAGATCGTATGTGGTATAGCGTAGGGGCAACTTATAAATTTACCCCGAATCTTTCTATTGATGCGGGCTTTGCGCACTTACGTGGTAAAAAAATTCACTTCACCGAAAGCCAACCAATTGGTGGTTTAGCAACAGTAACAGCGAATTATACCTCTAAAGCAAGTGCTAACCTTTATGGTTTAAACTTAAACTACAGTTTCTAATTTGTTAAAAATTTAGCATAATACGCAGCACACCGAATGCAGGTTCGGTGTGCTTTTTTCTTATATGGTCCCATAAAAAACGGGAGAAAAATGACCGCACTTTTTTATGCTTATATGGATTCACCAATCGGTCGGTTATTAATGCTTTCTGATGGTGAAAACCTTACAAATTTAGATTGTGAGTTAGAACAAACCACGCCAAATCCAAATTGGATTTTACGAGAAGATTTACCGCTTTTTGAAAAAGTGCGGTGCGCTTTAAGGCGTTATTTTAATGGCGAGCCAGAAAGTTTCTCCGATATTCCTTTATCGCCTAAAGGTACCGCATTTCAACAAGCGATTTGGAAAGCATTGCGTCAAATTCCTTATGGTAAAACAGCCAGTTATGGTGGATTAGCCGAAAGTATTAATAACCCTAAGGCGGTGCGAGCAGTTGGCGGTGCTGTTGGGAGTAATCCCATTAGTATTATCATTCCATGTCATCGTGTATTAGGGAAAAAATGTGAAATCACTGGTTTTGGTGGTGGATTGCCAGCAAAACGCTTTTTATTGAAGTTAGAAAATATTCCTTACATCGACAAAGGCGTAGAATACGTTAAACCGAAATTATTGAAGAAATACCACGCATGATCCCACAAACCGAACAAGCCTTATTAGAAAAAGCGCAATCTATTGCGGGGTTAACCTTTGGCGAACTTGCAGATGAGTTAAATATTCCTGTTCCGCCTGATTTAAAACGCGATAAAGGTTGGGTTGGAATGTTGCTTGAAACCGCATTAGGAGCGACTGCCGGCAGTAAAGCAGAACAGGACTTTTCCCATTTAGGCATTGAATTAAAAACGTTACCCATTAATACCGAAGGTTTTCCGTTGGAAACCACGTTTGTGAGCATTGCGCCCTTGGTTCAAAACGCTGGGGTAAATTGGGAAAATTCACACGTTCGTCATAAATTATCGAAAGTCTTGTGGATTCCCATTGAAGGCAGTCGAGATATTCCTTTGCGTGAGCGCCATATTGGCCAACCTATCTTATGGCAACCTTCGACTGAACAAGAACATCAATTACGCCAAGATTGGGAAGAGTTGATGGATTATATTGTGCTCGGAAAGTTAGATCAGATTACGGCACGTATTGGTGAAGTCATGCAACTGCGTCCAAAAGGCGCAAACAGTAAGGCCATTACAAAAGGCATTGGTAAAAATGGGGAAGTGATTGATACCTTGCCTTTGGGCTTTTATTTACGTAAAGAGTTTACTGCAGGTATTTTGAAGGCGTTTCTAGATAATAAAAATGGGTGAATCATCACCCATTTTTTTATTTCTCTAAGTTCTGAAAAACACGGAAAAAACCCACCGCACTTTGTAAAGTCTCACCATAAAAAATGAGTGGAATGCGATTCCGTTGCCAAGGCGGAACACCGAGCTCTTGCCAGATTTTTTTCATGGTTTCGGCAGGGCGATTATGCTGTCGTTTCACTTTGCCAGTATAAGCAAATCGTATTTGAATCGGTTCTTGTGTATCGGCAAGTTGAACCTGTTTTTCGTTCCAATTGACTAAAATGCCTTTCGCGTTGTGGGCTGCACAAATTGTTCCAAGATTATCAGGCAAGGTAATCTGTTGATTTAATGGCATATCAATACAAGTTTGCGACAAATCAACGAATTTTCCTGTTAAATAGAGACATTGTTGATAGCGGCGAATAATATGCTCTCCAAGTTGAAATTGTGGAGATGCCTCAATTTTGGCCTTAATCACATCATCAATAATATGCATTAATTGAACCTGCGTAGGCATGGCAATCTGATTTTTTGCCAACCACATTCGTAAAAGTGCGGTTTGTTTTTGCGATGAATAGCCTAGAAAATTTACGAGTGAAAACTGTTTTTGATCCTCAAGAAGATGCTGCTCAAAGCAAGGTTGTAATAATTCATTAATTAGTTGTTGTTGCTCAAAACAATGTTGTGCGGCACGCTGAACTGCATGATCAAAATGCCCCCAGCGTTGGCATATTTCAGGCAAAATTTGGTTGCGTAAAAAATTGCGATCGTAATAATTATCTTGATTACTTTCGTCTTCGACCCAAGACAGATTTTCTTGATGAATGTAATCTTCTAATTCACTTCGTCTAAAAGAAAGGAGCGGGCGTAGAATAGGCATCCCAAATAATTGGCTTTCTTTTTGCATAGCACCTAAACCTTGTAATCCCGCGCCTCGTTTGAGCGCCAGGAAAAAGGTTTCAGTTTGATCATTTAAATGATGCGCAGTGACCAGATATTCATCTGGCTGAATATGTTTTAAAATCGCCTGATAACGGGCTTCTCTAGCGCCGGCTTCAATGCCATCATGCATTTCCACTTTGACTTTTTCAATAATAAGTGGAATGGCAAATTGTTTACAGCGTTGTTGGCAATGTGCAGTCCAAGCATCCGCATTCGGGCTTAATCCGTGATGGATATGGATAGCTCGCAGGCTTAAGTGCGGTCGTTTTTCTCTGAGTTTTTTAACTAAAGAAAGCAGTGCAGTTGAATCCAAACCACCGCTAAAAGCGGTGAGAAGCTTATTGGCGGTGGTTGGAATTTGTGCTTGGAATAATGAAAAAAGATCCATTAGGCAACTTTAACAGCTTTGTAGTTTGTGCTTGGATTTAAGATCTCAAAACGTGCAGCAATAGGTTGGAGTTCGTAAGATTTCAAATCAAAGGTGGTTTTCATTACGCCTGCAACAGCATTATTCATTTTTTCAAAAGCTTCAACATCGTTGCCACAGTTTAAGTAATGCGCCAAGAAAGTCCCCGCAATTAAATCACCCACACCAACAGGTTCAAAGTTAAATTTATAAAGCGGACGGCTTAAATGCCATACACCTTCAGGTGTCGCCATAATAATTTCAAAGGTATCAGGATCATTTAATTTACCTGCTTTTCCTAGGTGTTTGACCAACACTTTTTTCACACCTTTGGCCACTAATGCATTGGCGGCTTTCAGCACATCGTCAAACGTATTGATAGGGAAGTCAGAAAGCGTACGAAGTTCGGAAAGATTTGGGGTCATGATATCCGCACGTGGAATGGCTTTTTCAATTAAGCGTTCACGTACACCATCAGCTACTACGCAGACTTTTTCGGCATTTGGCATCACAGGATCGCACAAGTAAAGTGCATTTGGGTTACGTGCTTTGATTTTTTCTAAAGCATAGATAATTTTGTCAACTTGCTCAGCTGAACCTAAATAGCCAGAAAGCAATGCATCACATTCTTGCAGTTTTCCAATGGCATCTAAACCGTTAGCGATCTCACCAATTTGTTCTTGTGGAATCACCATGCCTGTCCATTTGCCATATTGGGTGTGGTTAGAAAATTGCACAGTATTGAGTGCCCATACATCTACGCCTAATAGCTGCATTGGAAAGGTGGCAGATTTATTGCCGGCAAAACCATAAACCACGTGAGATTGAATGGCTAATACATTTTTCATTTTGAACTCCTTTTACATTATTTTTATTTTAGTGTTGATACTTTTGCTCGTATCTATGCCTTATTCTCAAAACACAAAAAGAGCGGTTAAACTAACCGCTCTTTTTCTATTTTATTAACAATAACCGTAAGACATTAAACGTTCATAACGTCTTTCTAATAAGCCATCTTTGTCGAAGGTATCGAGTTCGTTTAGTTCTTCAACAAGGCATTGTTTTAAATTACGTGCCATTTCATGATAATTACGATGTGCACCACCTAATGGCTCTTGAACGATATTATCAATTAAACCTAACTCTTTTAAACGAGTTGCGGTTAAGCCCATGACTTCTGCTGCGGTTGACGCTTTTTCTGCGCTTTTCCATAAGATAGAAGCACAGCCTTCTGGTGAAATAACAGAATAGGTTGAATATTGCAACATATTCACTTTGTCACCGACACCAATAGCTAATGCACCACCAGAACCGCCTTCACCGATTACCGTACAGATAACAGGCACTTTTAAGGTAGACATTTCACGTAAGTTACGAGCAATGGCTTCAGATTGACCACGTTCTTCCGCACCGATGCCCGGGTAAGCCCCTGGTGTGTCGATAAAGGTAATGATAGGTAAGTTAAAACGCTCAGCCATTTGCATTAAACGTAATGCTTTACGATAGCCTTCAGGTGCTGGCATACCAAAGTTACGTGTTACTTTATCTTTTACTGTACGACCTTTTTGGTGACCGATAATCATTACCGCGCGACCATCTAAACGAGCAAGACCACCTACGATTGCTTTATCATCTGCAAAGGCACGATCGCCTGCAAGTTCTTGGAAATCAGTAAAAATATGTTCGATATAATCAAGCGTGTATGGACGATTTGGGTGACGTGCCATACGAGAAACCTGCCATGCATCAAGATTTGCAAAGGTTTTTTTGGTTAATTCATCGCTTTTCTTTTGTAAGCGTTTAATTTCATCGTGTAAATCAATTTTGTCATCAGATGCTGAACGTAGCGCTTCAATTTTGGCTTCAAGTTCAGCAATAGGTAATTCAAAATCTAAATATTCTTGGCTCATTTCTTATCCTAAAATATCGTCAAAAGTTGCCCGCACTTTATCAAGATTTAAGGTGCGGTGCAAATGGTTTTCACTGGTTGGAGCGGATTATAAATATTCCTTTTTTAGTAATGATAACAAAAACAAAAATGCGGAACAAATCACGACAGAAGGCCCCGCAGCGGTATCATAAAAGGCGGAAAGGAATAACCCGCCAACGACGGAAAGCATACTGATTAAAATGGCAATAAATACCATTTGTTCAGGTGTTTTGGCAAAACGTCTTGCTGTTGCGGCGGGAATAATTAATAGCGATGTAATAATCAGGGCTCCAACAAACTTCATGCTTAAGGCAATCGTCAGTGCGGTCAAAATCATTAAGATGAATCGCATTTTTTTAATGTTAATGCCCTCCACTTGAGCCAGTTCAGGTGAAACTGTGGTGGAGAGTAAGGCTTGCCAGAAGTAAAGCAGTGTGCCTAATACAATAACAACACCCGCGCCAATATAAGGTAAATCGTTAAAATTAATGGCAAGCAAATCCCCAAAAAGATAACTCATTAAATCTACACGGACATTTTTAAGTAAGCCAACTGTGACTACACCAAGAGAAAGACAACTGTGTGCGATAATCCCTAAAAGGGTATCCACTGAAAATTGCGTGTTACTTTCGAGCCATACCATCAATACAGCGAGAATAATCGTCAAAATTACAATGGCAACATAAGGATTAATTTGTAGGAAAATCCCTAACGCCACACCAAGCAAGGCCGAGTGGGAAAGGGTATCACCAAAATAAGCCATTTTACGCCACACCACAAAAGCACCCAGTGGTGCGGTAATTAAGGAAAGCAGTAATCCCGTAAGCAAGGCGGGAAATAAAATCTCAAACATGATTTTTCCTTATTGTTGGCATTCAGATGGATTGGCACTGCAACTACAAACATCACCGTGCATATTATGATGATGATTATGATGGTGCGTATAAAAGCCCACATTTTGTGAGATTTGGTTGCCCCAAAGGCGTATAAATGTTGGATCATTCGATAAACTTTCGGGTGTGCCGGCACAGCGAATATGTTGATTGATGCACAACACTTCTTTACTGTCCGCCATCACGATATGCAAATCATGGGAAACCATTAAAACCGCACAATTTAAGGCTTGTTGAGTACGGTGAATCAGCTGATAAAGTTCAGCTTGACCATTAATATCGACCCCTTGAGTTGGTTCATCTAGCACCAGTAAATTGGGTTTGTTCAAAATCGCACGAGCTAATAACACGCGTTGCATTTCCCCACCTGAGAGTTTTTGCATATTATTTTTTCTCAAATGAGTGATAGAGAGTTGCTCAAGTGCGGTTGATATTTCTTGCGTTTTAACACCTTTTTTGAGTGCCAGAAAACGCTCAACCGTCATTGGTAAGCTGTGATCGAGGTGAATTTTTTGTGGGACATAGCCAATTCTGACATTGGTGCTATAAATCACCTCACCGGATGTCGGCGGTTGTAATTTTAATAAGGTTTTCAAGAGGGTCGATTTCCCCCCACCATTTGGGCCTACAATGGTGATAATTGAATTAGGATAAATGCTGAAATTAATATCCCGTAATGCTGTCTTTTGTTCAAAGACCACATTGATATTTTTCAGCGTAATTAATGGTGTTGGTTGGGCTGGTTGAATGGCGTGAATCTGCATAATCCCCCCTTTAAAAATGGCTCACTAAAATAGCTCATTTCCTTGTTTTTCTCAAGAAATTCTGACTATGCCTAATATTTAGGCATAAGATTTGACATTTTTAGGGTAAAATGAATTTTTTTTAGAGTTTGTAGTCTGAAGAGCGAAAAGCTTTTTATTCATTTTAAAGGTATCTATTTTGCAACACGTTAAATTAGCTAGAGATCGACGGAAACGAAAATCCCGTATAAAAGCGGCGATTTTTTTTGCCGCACTTTTGCTTATTTTAACGGGTATTTTCCTCGCTTTTAAAGATACCGCTGATTATGATCCTTCTTTGCAAAGTAATCTTGAGCCAGAGATGGTGGATAACGTTCAATATCAATCCCTTACACCTGAAAAAACAGAATCAGATAAGCAACAAACTCAAGCAGGCGAACATCCTGAAACTAAGCAGAATGCGAATACGGAAGATGCGACTTCTTACGATGATGATCTTCAAGCCAAAGATGATGAAGTAGATGAAATTAAACCACAGTTTGATGAGCTAACTGATTTGCCAAAAGATGCACAAGATGCGCTCAGTGGCATTTTAGATGTAGCTGATCAGGCATTGCGTATTACCGATCAATTTAGTCATACCGTGGTGCGTGGCGACTCTTTAAAAGACGTGTTAGAGCTTTCTGGTTTAGAAGATGATACGGCGAAAAATTTAATTGCCGAATATCCTGAATTAAAAAACTTACGCGCCGGTCAGCAGTTCTATTGGATTTTAGATAAAGAAGATCAGCTGGAGTATTTAAACTGGTTGGTGTCTGAAAAAGAAGAACGTATTTATGAACGCACGGAAGACGGTAAGTTTAAACGCCAAATTCTAGAGAAGAAAAGTATCTGGAAGAAAGAAGTGCTAAAAGGCACGATTAACGGATCCTTTGCTTCAAGTTTACGTGATTTAGGTTTGGATGGTCGTCAAATCAGCCAATTAAGTTCTGCGTTACAGTGGCAGGTGAGTCTCCAAAAACTCAGTAAAGGGACTAAATTTGCGATTTTAGTGTCTCGCGAATATTTAGGCGATAAATTAACGGGGCAAGGTAACGTTGAAGCGATTCATATTATAGCCGATGGTAAGAGTTATTATGGTATTCAAGCGGCGAATGGTCGTTACTACGATAAGCAAGGTGAAACTCTTGGTAAAGGCTTTGCGCGTTATCCATTACAACGCCAAGCACGTATTTCGTCACCATTTAACCCAAATCGCCGCCATCCAGTAACGGGACGTGTTCGCCCACATAAAGGGGTAGACTTTGCTGTCGCACCAGGTACACCAGTTATTGCGCCAGCAGAAGGTGTGGTGGAAAAAGTGGCTTACCAAGCCGGTGGTGCAGGACGTTATGTTGTGATACGTCATGGTCGTGAATATCAAACGGTGTATATGCATTTAAGTCGTGCTTTAGTTCGAGCAGGGCAAGCTGTGAAGAAAGGGGAACGTATTGCATTAACAGGGAATACGGGTATTTCAACGGGGCCTCACTTGCACTACGAGTTTCATATCAATGAGCGAGCGGTGAACCCGCTTACGGTGAAATTACCAGGTACCAGCAGCGGTATGGCAACTGCAGAGCGTAAGCAATTCTTAGTCCGAGCGAAAGAAGTTGAAAGAACATTAAAATTATAGTGAATAAAATGCGGTCAAATTTGACCGCATTTTTTATAGGCCTAAAAAATTAGCTGAAAACTGACCGCACTTCATCTTTTCTCTTTTTCCTCAATATGCTATTCTCTTTGCATTTTAGAATTATTCTCATTTTTATGATTAAGAGACGTTATCTGATTTTTCTTTTGATAGTGCTTTCCTTTATTTCACTTTTTCTCGGGGTAAGTACCGTTAATTTGCAAGGGTTACTGAATTTTGAAGGTAATCAATGGCAGATCTTTTTAATTAGTCGCGTGCCTCGTTTAATTAGTATCTTAATTGCTGGCGCATCCCTAAGTATTTGTGGTTTAGTGATGCAGCAACTCAGTCGAAACCGATTTGTTTCTCCCACCACTGCGGGCACCATGGATAGTGCAAGATTAGGGATTTTAATGGCCATGCTGTTTTTCCCAACAGCTTCAATGTTGTTAAAAACCGCCATTGCGGTCATCGTGTCTTTCCTTGGCACATTATTATTTATGACGATTCTGTCCCGTTTGAAATTCAAGGACACGATTTTTGTGCCTTTAGTGGGGATTATGTTCGGTAATATCATCAGTTCAATTACCGCCTTTATCGCTTATAAAGAAGATCTATTGCAAAACTTATCCGGGTGGCTACAAGGGGACTTTTCTCTTGTGATGTCTGGTCGCTATGAATTGTTGTATTTCAGTATTCCTACACTCATTGTGGCTTATTTATTTGCGCATCGTTTTTCTATTGTCGGGATGGGGAAAGATTTTGCGGTTAATCTAGGTCTAAATTACAACCAGGTACTTTATCTCGGATTGCTCATTGTGGCAGTGGTCTCTTCGATTATTATCGTGTCTGTTGGCGTGATCCCTTTCTTGGGGTTAATTATTCCGAATATCGTCACGCTTTATTTAGGGGATAACTTGAAGAAAGTGTTATCTCATACCGCCTTGTTGGGTGCCGTATTTGTTTTATTCTGCGATATTTTAGGTCGAAGTGTGATTTATCCTTATGAGATTTCCATTAATGCCGTAGTTGGCGTATTTGGCAGTGGTATCTTCTTGTTTTTATTATTAAAACGGTATAGAAATGGCTAAGAAATCTTCTTCTCAACTGATTGTATTGTCGTTGTTAGCCATTGTTTCTCTTGCACTCTATTTAGGCTACAACTTACCAAACCGTTGGCAATATGCCTTGGAAAATCGTGCCTTATCCTTAATTGCGATTGTGATTACAGGCGCGGCAATTGCACTTGCTACAATGATTTTCCAAACGGTTGTGAATAACCGAATTCTCACGCCGAGTATTTTAGGTTTAGATTCGCTGTATTTACTGATTCAAACGGCGATTATTTTCCTTTTCGGTTCAAGCACATTGCTTTCTATGAATTCGATTGCATTGTTTGTCTTGTGTACGGGATTAATGATGGCGTTTTCATTAGTGCTTTATCACTTCCTGTTTAAGAAAGAAAACCAAAATATTTTCTTCTTGTTGCTTGTCGGGATTATTTTCGGCACCTTCTTTGGTAGCTTAACGACCTTTATGGAAGTGTTGATTGATCCAAATGAATTTCAGATCGCACAAGATATTGGCTTTGCAAGTTTCAACCGAATCAATACTAAAATCTTGTGGGTCGCATTAGCCATTTTAGTGACGACGATTGTTTTCAGTTTAAAATATTGGCATTGCTTTGATGTGTTGGCGTTAGGGCGAGAAAATGCCATTAACTTAGGTATCGATTATCAAAAGACCTTAAAAGTCCTGTTAATTCTCGTGGCAATTTTAACGTCAGTGTCGACCGCACTTGTTGGCCCACTTACTTTCCTTGGGTTATTGGTGATGAATGTGACCTTTGAATTTGTTCGTGATTATCGCCATAAGGTGCTTATTCCTGCTGCGATGTTAATTTCCATTATTACCTTGGTTTTTGGGCAATTATTGGTTACTCATATTTTTACCTTCCGCACGACATTAAGCATCATCGTTAATTTTGTCGGCGGTGTGTACTTTATTTATTTGTTATTAAGAGCAAACAAAAAATGGCAATAGAAATTCGCAGTATTACTAAAAGTTACGGAAGCAAAAAGGTGGTGGATAATGTGTCCGTTACCATTCCTACGGGGAAAATTACGTCTTTTATCGGGCCGAATGGCGCGGGGAAGAGTACGGTACTGTCTATTATGAGCCGTTTGTTGAATGCTGATAGTGGCGAGATCTATCTTAACGGTGAATTGCTCAATCGTAAGAAAAGTAGCGATATTGCGAAACAACTTGCGATTTTAAAGCAAACTAACAATATTAATTTGCGTCTAACCATTGAAGATTTAGTCGCTTTTGGGCGTTTTCCTTATAGCAAAGGAAACTTAACCAAAACTGACCGTACTTTTATTGATAATGCCATTGCCTATATGAATTTAGATGATATTCGTCACCAATACATCGATAACTTAAGTGGTGGGCAGCGACAACGCGCTTATATTGCGATGACACTTGCACAAGATACCGATTATATTTTGTTGGATGAACCATTAAATAATCTAGATATGAAGCATTCAGTGCAGATCATGCAAGTTTTGCGTAAATTAGCGACAGAACTCAATAAAACCGTGGTGATTGTGATTCATGATATTAATTTCGCCTCTTGTTATTCAGACTACATTGTTGCCATGAAAAATGGAAAATTAGTCCAACAAGGTGAAGTTAACCACATTATGCAATCAACCGTATTACAAGATATTTATGATATGACGATTCCGATTCAGGATATCGACGACCATAAAATTGCCGTTTATTTTAGATAAGTAAGGAAATCTTTATGAAAAAAACATTATCAACTTTAGCACTTTCACTCTTCGCACTTTCTGGTGTTGTACAAGCTGCGGATATTACGGTGGAAAATTCCGTTGGAAAACAAGTCGTGCCACAAAATCCACAACGTGTGGTGGTTCTCGATTTTGGTGCAGCTGATACGCTTCGTGCATTAGGTGTACAAGATAAAGTCGTAGGTTTTCCTCAAAGTAGCAAAATCCCTGCTTATCTTGCAGAATTTGCAGACAAAAAATATAAGAATGTTGGTGATTTGAAAGAGCAATCATTAGAGCAAATTAATGAGCTCAATCCGGATTTGATCATTGCTTCTAAACGTCAAGAAAAAATGCTCGACAAGTTTAAGGAAATTGCACCCGTGTTGAATGTGGATTATGACTACACCAATTATTATCCAAGTTTTCAACAAAATGTGACCGCACTTGGACAGATTTTTGGTAAAGAAAGTGTCGCGAAAGAAAAACTTTCAGCATTGGAAAGCAAGGTTGACCAAGTCGCAAAAGATGCGAAAGACAAAACAGCTTTGTTGGTATTGGTTAATGAAAGTAAAATCAGTGCCTTTGGTGACGGTTCTCGCTATGGCATGGTGTATCAAAAATTTGGTTTTAAACCGATTGATAACAGCATCAAATCGTCTACGCATGGACAAAGTGTTGGTTTTGAATATATCTTAGAAAAAAATCCAGACTTTTTACTCGTAGTGGATCGTACAGCGGCCATTACAGAAAAAGCCAACAATGCACAAAAAGTATTGGATAACGATATCATCAAACAAACCAAAGCGTATAAAGATGGACACATTGTGTATCTTGATGCGGCCAATTGGTATCTTGCGTTTGGTGGTTTAGAAAGCATGGAAATCATCGCACAAGAACTTGATCGTGCAGTGAAAAAATAATACGAAAAACCATCTAAAAGGGCAGTCAAGGATTGCCCTTTTTATATGTAAATTAATCTTTACACATATCAATAAACTTCCTATCATATCGGCATCATTCAATAAATTTGAGCTTATTTTATGCTGACATTTAATCCACAAGATCCGTTCTCTTGCTTTGTCACTCAAAGCCTTTCCATGAAAAGTGCGGTCGAAAATGCACAACGTTTTGCGATGTTTGATGTGCCGCTTTTAATTCAGGGTGAAACGGGCACAGGTAAAGATTTATTAGCAAAAGCTTGCCATTTTGCGAGCTTGCGTCGTGAGAAAAAATTCATTGCAGTAAACTGTGCAGGCCTGCCGGATGAAGATGCGGAAAGCGAAATGTTTGGGCGTAAAGTGGGTGACAGTGAAACCAGCGGTTTTTTTGAATATGCTAACGAAGGCACGGTGTTACTGGATGGCATTGCCGAGCTTTCATTAAGTTTACAAGCAAAATTATTGCGTTTTTTAACCGATGGTTCTTTCCGCCGAGTGGGGGAAGAAAAAGAACATCATGCAAATGTTCGTGTGATTTGTACGTCACAAGAACCGATGGAAAAGCTGTTAGAGCAAGGGAAATTACGCAGTGATCTATTCCATCGCTTAAATGTTTTGGCGCTAAATGTGCCGCCCTTGCGTGAACGAGTGGAAGACATTCAACCTTTAACGGACGGTTTTTTACAAGAAATTAGCACGCAGCTTAAGATTCCAATGCCGCAATATAATGCTGATTTTTTGAGTTATTTGAAAGGGCAGCCTTGGCAAGGTAATGTGCGAGAGCTTTACAATGTCTTGTATCGTGCCTGTTCCTTAGCGAAAAATAACCAGCTTGATATTGAAAGTTTAAATTTAAAACCCGTACAAAGTGCGGTCATTTCTGTGGATGATTTTGGAGAGCAAACCCTAGATGAGATCATGGGACAATATGAGGCGAGTGTACTCCGTGCTTTTTATGCTCAGTATCCAAGTACTCGAAAATTAGCACAACGATTAGGTGTATCACATACGGCGATTGCCAATAAATTAAAACAATACGGTATTAGTAAATAATTTCTGACAGTTTAGGGAATTGTTTACAAAGTTTGAGCCATTCGACTTTATCAATTTGTACATTGAGGATAAATTCACCTTCATCCGAAATTTGTTCGTGACGAATGCTATCTAATTGATAGAGCGCATGGCGAATTTTGCCCTCTTGCGGGAGCAGCGTGAGAGTGAAAGAAAGTATCTCATTTTTCAACCGCACTTTAATGGCTTCAAGTAGCAGCTCTAATCCTTCACCTGAATGCGCGGAAAGATAAACGGCAACGGGCTTATTCTCGTCATCATATTCAATATGGGGCGCCACATTTTCCAATAAATCGATTTTGTTATACACAAGCAAAGCTGGCACTTTATCAGCCTTAATCTCCTCCAATACTAAATTTACCGCTTCAATATTTTCGATCTTTCGAGCGTCAGCTGCATCAATGATATGTAATAACAAACTGGCTTCTACCGTTTCTTGCAAGGTAGATTTAAAAGCGGACACTAAATCATGGGGGAGTTGGCGAACAAAACCAACAGTATCCGCGAGAATGGCTGTACCAACATCTTGAATTTGTAAACGTCTTAATGTGGGATCAAGGGTGGCAAAAAGCTGATCCGCCGCATAGACATTGGCTTGCGTGATAAAATTGAATAGCGTCGATTTTCCCGCATTGGTATAACCAACCAAAGAAATGGTCGGAATATCCGATTTTTGTCGGGTTTGGCGATTTTGGTTGCGTTGTTTTTCGACTTTTGCCAAACGATTTTGCAACTGCGCAATACGCACCTTGATTAAACGGCGATCCGTTTCTAATTGCGTTTCGCCTGGACCACGTAATCCAACTGCACCTTTTTGTTGATCTAAACCTGTTTTTCGGCGAACTAATCGAGTCGATAAATGCTTGAGTTGGGCTAATTCAACTTGTAATTTCCCTTCGTGTGAGCGAGCTCGTTGGGCAAAGATATCTAAAATTACCCCAGTGCGATCCACTACGCGACATTGGCAGATGCTTTCTAAATTACGGGTTTGTGCAGGGGTTAATTGATGATTCACCAAAACAACATCGGCATCTAAGGCTTTCACCGCATCAGCAATTTCTTGTGCTTTCCCTTCACCGATAAAATATTTTGCTTGTGGTGTAGCTCGGCTTGTGGTGATGATTTGTAAAATCTCAACATTGGCAGATTCTGCTAAAAGTTGGAATTCTTGCAGATCTTCAATGTTTTTATTTTGAGAAAAGAAAACATGCACGACGACAGCTTTATCTTTCGCCGATTGGTTATTGTCGCCTGTTTTAGATGACGAAAGTGCGGTTGAAATTTCTGGTGAATTTTCAACCGCACTTAAATTGATGAAATCATTCATTGAACAGAATTATTCTGCTTGTGTTTCTACTTCCGCTGCAGCGTCAGAAGTTTGTGCTGCATGATGACCGCCGTTATTATTGTGGTGAGAAACAGAACGTGCTGGAACCACAGTTGAAATAGCGTGTTTGTACACCATTTGATTAACAGTGTTTTTTAATAAAATCACGAATTGGTCGAATGATTCGATTTGACCCTGTAATTTAATCCCATTAACGAGATAAATCGAAACAGGAATACGTTCACGGCGTAACGCATTCAAATAAGGATCTTGTAATGATTGTCCTTTTGCCATTTTGCTATCCTTTGTTGTTATATGTTAATTAATGATAGAAACGAGTTGTCTCCGTCACCAAATATAGCAATAAACATTTTTCTTGTCTATGGGTTTATCTCTTTGCTTTCACGCAGTTTTTTCAGAATTGTTTTCATTTTTTCATCTAGTTGTGCATTGAAACGTAATGTTTCGCCCGTTTTAGGGTGTTCAAAGCGAATAGAAAATGCATGTAAAAACAAACGATTGAGTCCGAGATCTTGCATATATTTATCGAATTCTTTATCACCGTATTTATCATCCAGCGCGATTGGGTGACCTGCATATTGAGTATGAACTCGGATCTGATGGGTTCTTCCCGTTACAGGCGACGCTTTTACTAAGGTCGCATTTTGATAGCGTTCTTCAATGGCAAATCGCGTTTCTGAAGGTTTGCCTTGTTCACTGACTTTAACGATGCGTTCACCGCTGGCTAACTCATTTTTTAATAGAGGCGCTTGTACGACTTTTACATGAGATTGCCATTGTCCACGTACGAGTGCGAGATAATCTTTTTGTACGTTTTTAACACGAAGTTGTTCATGTAAGTTGCGTAAGGCAGAGCGTTTTTTTGCCACTAATAAGATACCCGATGTATCTCTGTCTAAGCGATGAACCAATTCTAAAAAACGTGCTTCGGGGCGTAATGCACGCAAGGCTTCAATCACACCAAAATTCAAACCACTCCCGCCATGAACCGCAATACCGGAAGGTTTATTCAATACTAATAAACAATCATCTTCAAAAATAATATGGCTTTCAAGGGAAGCGACTTTATTCAAGTTTTTAGAAATCGGTGCAGTATTTTTTTCAGAAACACGAACTGGAGGCACACGCACCACATCACCATTTTGTAATTTATATTCAGGTTTGATTCGCCCTTTGTTCACACGTACTTCGCCTTTACGCAGAATGCGATAAATCAAACTTTTTGGTACGCCTTTTAATTTAGCCAATAAATAATTATCAATGCGTTGTCCTGCTTCGTCCTCAGAAATGGTGAGCATTTTGACGGATTGATTGATGATTTTTTCTTGTTTTTCAGTCATTGAATCTGTCCTTTAAAAATTGGGCTGAATCATATCACAATATCCCAGGTGATAATAGCAAGAATGCCTTGCTAATTTAGCCCCGAATGTGGATAATAGAGCGTCTTTCTGCGCCTAAAATTTGGCATTTAGAAAGCGATTTTGTATGTTGGTCAAAACTCAATGCGGCGAATGGCATAAGACATTGATAATCAACATATTTTTCTTGAAGGTTAACGCTTCCTTGCAATGCGTAATTAACACACCGCATTGTTTTACGAAAATTGTATTAGATAACAATTGAGTATGCTATCAATGCACCCAGCAACACACAGTCGTGAGATTGACTGTTCGCGAGAAACACGAGGTCGATGGCTAAGGTCAGTAAATCTGTAAAGTGCGGTTAATTTTCAAGGTATTTTAGATAATTCAAACGAGAAATTGACAATGAAAAGAATGTTAATCAATGCGACTCAAAAAGAAGAGTTGCGCGTTGCGTTGGTCGATGGCCAGCGTTTATTTGACTTGGATATTGAAAGTCCGGGTCATGAACAGAAAAAAGCCAATATTTACAAAGGGAAAATCACTCGCGTAGAGCCGAGTTTAGAAGCAGCCTTTGTGGATTATGGTGCAGAGCGTCATGGCTTCCTTCCTTTAAAAGAAATTGCCCGTGAGTATTTTCCTGCTGATTATGTGTTCCAAGGTCGTCCAAATATCCGTGATATTTTGACCGAAGGCCAAGAAGTGATCGTTCAGGTGAATAAAGAAGAACGTGGCAATAAAGGCGCGGCCTTAACCACTTTTGTTTCCCTTGCCGGTAGTTATTTGGTGATTATGCCAAACAATCCGCGTGCAGGTGGTATCTCTCGCCGTATTGAAGGCGATGAACGTATCGAATTAAAAGAAGCATTGAGTTCTTTAGATGTACCGGAAGGCGTTGGCCTTATCGTGCGTACAGCGGGTGTGGGTAAATCACCAGAAGAATTACAATGGGACTTGAAAGTACTATTACATCATTGGGAAGCGATTAAACAAGCTTCACAAAGCCGTCCGGCGCCGTTCTTAATTCACCAAGAAAGTGATGTGATCGTTCGTGCGATCCGTGATTACTTGCGTCGTGATATCGGTGAGATCTTAATTGATAGCCCGAAAGTATTTGAAAAAGCGAAAGCGCACATCAAACTTGTACGTCCAGATTTCATCAATCGTGTGAAATTGTATCAAGGTGAAGTGCCGTTATTTAGTCACTATCAAATTGAGTCACAAATTGAATCCGCCTTCCAACGTGAAGTGCGTTTACCTTCTGGTGGTTCGATTGTCATTGATGTGACAGAAGCGTTAACGGCGATCGATATCAACTCGGCGCGTTCAACTCGTGGTGGTGATATTGAAGAAACCGCATTAAATACCAACCTTGAAGCGGCGGATGAAATTGCTCGTCAATTACGTTTACGTGACTTAGGTGGTTTAGTGGTCATCGATTTCATCGATATGACACCGGTTCGTCACCAACGTGAAGTAGAAAATCGTATCCGTGATGCGGTGCGTCAAGACCGTGCGCGTATTCAAATCAGCCGTATTTCTCGCTTCGGCTTATTGGAAATGTCTCGTCAGCGTTTAAGCCCATCATTAGGTGAGTCTTCTCACCATGTTTGCCCACGCTGTCAAGGTACGGGTAAAGTACGTGATAACGAAAGTTTATCTCTTTCTATCTTACGTTTAATCGAAGAAGAAGCGTTAAAAGAAAACACCAAACAAGTACACACTATCGTGCCTGTACAAATTGCGTCTTACTTACTTAACGAAAAACGTAAAGCTGTTCATAGCATCGAAAAACGCCATGATGTTGATATTATCGTGGTACCAAATGAAGCAATGGAAACGCCGCATTTCAGCGTATTCCGTGTACGTGAAGGCGAAGAGCTAAATGAATTAAGCTATAACTTAACGAAATTCCATGATGCACAAGACGATACATTTGTACCAGAAGAGTCTCTTGTTTCTCGCAATATCGAAACTGCAGCAGTGACCTCTGAGCAAGTGATGGAAAGTGCAGCAGTATCTCTATCGATCCCAACGGCAGCGCCAGCACCAGTTGAGCGTAAATCGGAAGAACCGTCATTGTTTGCGAAAATTGTTGCCGCAATTAAAGGTTTATTTGCTTCTGAACCAAAAGAAGAAGAGAAAAACCAAAACAACCGCAACAATCGTAACAACAACCGTAATAATCGCCGCAATCAAGATCGTCGTAATAATCGTCGTTCTCGCAACAACGAAAACAACGATAATGCGAAAAATACAGATGAAGAAAATGCACGTCCAACTCGCGAGCGTATAAATAATCGTCGCAATCGTCGTAACGCGAATGAAGAAGTGACATCTGAAAGTGCGGTTAATTTTGCTAATGTTTCTGATGATAATCGTCAAGAAGAAAAAGCAGAGAAACCGGTAGCAGAGCGTCGTCAACGTCGTGATTTACGTAAACGTGTTCGTATTGAGGATAATACAAATAACATCAACGAGAATGTTATTGAGGCCGTTGAAGTTCCTGTGATTAAAAATGAAGTAGTTGAAAATAACACTGTTGATAATACAGAAGATAAACCACGTCAAGAACGTCAGCGCCGTACACCTCGTCATTTACGTGCATCAAATAATCAACGCCGTCGTCGTATTGAAGTGAAGTCACCAATGCCATTATTTGCGGCAGTTGCTTCACCAGAATTAGCAAGCGGTAAAGTATGTATCGATTATTCTGCAGTGAATGCACCGAAAGAAAATAATTTCTTATCAGTGGATGAGTTGCTTGAGCAAGAGAAAACGAAAAAGGGTGTGATCACCCCGGCAACGGGTATTGTCGTGGAAGAAAAATCAGTTGAAGCACAACCTGCGTTAGATTTCATTACTCAACCGGCGAATGAAGCGGTTCAACAGAAAGTGCAAGAGTCATTAGAACGCTTGCATCATAAATCAGAACCTGTTGCTCAAGTTGCAACGGCAGAAGTTGAACCACAAGAAAAAGCTGAGTTTGCTCGTTCTTATGTGTTCACAGGTCGTGCAGGTACTATTTCAGCCGTGCCGCATACAAAAGCAGCGATGACACTAGCGAAAGCACCAGATGAAGAGTCTAAACCATTCCCAATTGTGGAATGGAAAGAGTCTCGTTATTACTTTAACGGTAAAGGCGCGGCAGGTCATCATAGTGCAATTAGTCACATTTACTCTGAACCTACACAAGCAAAATCAGAGTAATATCTTAACCATAAAAACGGAACCAGTAGGTTCCGTTTTTATTTTGTGTATTTTTAAAACATAGTGATTTAAAAGTAGTCAGTCAGATAATTTTTTTATTTTCTTGCTTGACGGGGTGGGGGAAAAAACGTATTATTCACCTCGCTTAAATCACGGAGGAATGGTCGAGTGGTTGAAGGCACCGGTCTTGAAAACCGGCGAGGGTTTACGCCCTCCGTGAGTTCGAATCTCACTTCCTCCGCCATCAAATTCAAAAAATCCCTAAGTCGAAAGATTTAGGGATTTTTGCTTTTCAGTCTATTTAAAAATATCTTATTTTTTGACCGCACTTTCTTGGGCCTCTTTAAAGGCAAGGTATTCTTCTAAGGTCTCAATCGCTTCTAAACATTTTTGACGGCGCGTTAAATAAATTGCTGCTGTTTGCTTATGCATATCTCGTTGAATATCTGTTTGAGCCGTATTAGCTTGTGCTTTGGCTTCTTCGTATTTTTCCGTGAGTTGCTGCAAGGCTTCATAATACTTTTCTAGACGCTCTCGAGGAGGGAGACGATGAATGCTATGTTGTGATTTACTACTTGCAACTTGTGGCTCTGTTATTTTCGGCTGAATGGGCTTTTTATGCTTGCGATTCATGGCTTCGGTCAAGGCGGCACATTGCCCTAAAAGATGTTCTGCCATAAATACAATTTGTTCTTCATTTTGATGAGGAATTTTACATAGCTTAGTTAAGCTTTGCTCGATTTCTTTGAGATAAAAACCGACGGTTTCAAAATCTTCGGTAAATAAAGTGCGGTTAAATTTCGCGTTGATTTTTTTATCAGAGTTAGCCTGATAGGCTTGAGTCAGTTGCTGTACTTTTTGTTCGAGCGTATTGAGTAATGATTGAATAGACATAAAAAAATCCCCGCATAATGAATGCAGGGATTATAACGATTAAAGTGTCATGGCTGCAATCCAACCGAACGCTAATAATGGGATATTGTAGTGAATAAAGGTTGGCACAACAGAATCCCAAATGTGGTCGTGTTTACCATCTATATTCAAACCGGATGTTGGCCCAAGTGTTGAGTCAGAAGCCGGTGAACCCGCATCTCCTAATGCTGCTGCTACACCTACGATAGCTACTGTCGCAAGTGGTGAGAAACCAAAAGAGAGACAAAGTGGTACATAAATTGAGGTGATAATTGGTACAGTTGAGAAAGAAGAACCAATACCCATGGTAATCAATAACCCAACGAGTAACATTAAGAATGCCGCAACGCCTTTACTTTGAATCGCACCCGTTGAAAGTGCATCAACTAACTCTTTCACACCGCTTGTGGTATTAATCACATTAGCGAAACCAGACGCAGCAATCATAACAAAGCCGATCATCGCCATTAAGCGTAAACCTTGTTGGAAAATGTCGTTACTTTCTTTGAGTTTGAAGATACCGAATGCCCCGAAAATGATTAAACCGACTAAACCACCAATAATTGTAGAGCTTGTGAAAAGCTGTGTGGCAAAAGTGGCGACAATAGCAACCGCACTTGCGGTAATTTGAATAGGTTTAATGTTCGCAATGTGTTGTTCAATTTCAGTTGTAGTTGGTTCTGCCGTTGTCACAACATACTCACGCGGTTTGCGATAGGTAACAAATACGGCAGTGAGTAAACCAAGAATCATACCAATAACAGGGATAAGCATAGCGAAAGAAACTTCACCAACACTGGTTTGTAAGCCGAGTGGAGCCCCAGCAAGATTGATATTTTTTACTAAAACGCTTTCGATAAAGATTTTACCGAAACCAACCGGTAAGATCATATAGGTTGCGGTTAAACCGAAGGTAATAATACAAGCGACTGCACGACGATCGATTTTTAAACGGTTAAAAATAGAAAGTAAAGGTGGCACTACAATGGGGATAAACGCAATGTGCACTGGGAGCAAGTTTTGGGATGAAATGGCGAATAAAAGCAAAATACCAAGCAACATATATTTAAACCACGCTAAATTTTTACCAGTTGGTGTTTTGTTCATTCGGGTAATAATTTTGTAGGCAAGCAAATCAGTGATGCCAGATTTTGAAATCGCAATGGCAAATGCACCGAGCATCGCATAGTTCATGGCAACTTCAGCACCACCACCTAAACCGCCTGTAAAGGCCTCAATGGTTTTGCTTAAACCTAGGTCTCCGCATAAGCCAGCTGTAAGAGCAGAAATCACAAGTGCGATAACCACGTTCACGCGCAGTAGGCTTAACGCCAGTAGCACGACAATTGAAATAACAACGGGATTAGATAGCATATTGTTGTTCCTTATTGATTAATTAAACTTAAAAGGTCGCATAAAAGAAAATTGATTTAAGGCTAAATGTCGCATAGTAATAAACTCCTGTAATTAATAATAAAACAAAACCCCTCGAAAGTTGCCTTCCGAGGGGTAAGATTTTTTGGATCTTTATCTTGTCAGCTCGGAAGAAATCTTCCAAGCACGCCAACAGCCTGAAAGATTATTCAGTTGAATGACGATGATGGTGACGAAGAATAAAGTTCATTTGAAACTCTCTTATTTAGATAACTAAATTGAATTAATTTTTAAAATACGGTAAACCGAAAACGATTGCAAGTCTTTTTTCTAAAAAATTTTGAAAATTAAAGTGCGGTCTGATTTTCAGTAGTTTTTCCCGTTTCATCGGTTTGAGCTATATGCGGGAAACCACCAAGATCTTTTAAGTGATTGACCATATAGCAGAATAATTCCGCAGTGCGTTCGGTGTCATATAGCGCAGAGTGTGCTTGTTTACCATCAAAAGGAATTTTTGCCGCTTGGCATGCTTTAATGAGAACCGTTTGTCCAAACATAAAACCGGCAAGCGTTGCGGTATCAAACATCCCGAAAGGGTGGAATGGATTACGTTTTACACCCGTACGTTCAGCAGCTGCCATCACGAAACTTTGGTCAAAAGCCGCATTATGTGCCACGATAATAGAACGCTGACATTCAGAATCTTTTTGTCCTCGACGCACCATTTGGAACAATCCTGTGATGGCATCTAATTCAGATACGGCACCTCGCAATGGATTATGAATATCAATCCCGTTAAATTTGAGTGATTCCGGATTAATATTCGCACCTTCAAATGGCTCAATATGAAAATGGCATTTTTGATCGGGGTGTAAATTGCCATTCTCATCCATTTTTAAGGTGATTGCCGCAAGTTCTAAAAGCGCATTTTTTTTGGCATCAAACCCAGCCGTTTCCACATCAATAATGACAGGAAAGTAGCCGCGAAACCGATTTTTTAATTGGTGGTGATAAGGAATTTCAGGTGTATCTGACACAATGTATTCCTTAATTCCCTAAAGCTGATTTTGCACTTTTATTTTCGATAAACTCGATCTTATAACCATCTGGATCTTCAACGAATGCAATCACGGTTGTGCCACCTTTAACAGGGCCGGCTTCGCGAGTTACTTTACCGCCATTAGCACGTACCGCTTCACAAGTTGCGTAAATATCATCTACACCAATAGCAATATGACCGTAAGCATTACCAAGATCATATTCAGTCACGCCCCAGTTGTATGTTAATTCAATTTCAGTTGCACTCTCACCATCCTCGTAACCTAAAAAGGCTAGTGAATATTTATACTCAGGGTTTTCACTTGTGCGTAATAAACGCATACCTAAAACGTCTTGATAAAATTTAATAGAGTGGTCTAAATCACCCACTCGAAGCATGGTGTGTAAAATTCTCATCTTATTATCCTTTTTTATTGGGTTGGTCGGTATTATAACATAGAAATTTTTAAATAGACTTAGGACGTAATTTATCCCAGAAATTAGAGTCGTTTAAATAACGAAAATGAACTAATCATTTGGAGTGGTCGGAGCTCTGTTTCATATTCGGCTTTGGTAATCTGTTTCTCGTTGTAGTGGCCTAGCTATTACAAGGATACGACAAGTTGTAAATTATTATAGGAGAACAAAGATGTTTTCATTCTTAAAAGCATCTCCTCCAGCACCAAGAATTGAAAGTTCTAGAACAGATGCCGAGTATAAAAAATTACGTTGGCAGGTATTTGCTGGAGTATTTATCGGGTATGCGGCTTATTATCTTATCCGCAAAAACTTTTCTTTAGCAATTCCTTATCTTATTGATGAATATGGCTTTACTAAAGCTGATTTAGGTACAGTTGGGGTAGCGTTATCACTGGCTTACGGTTTTAGTAAGTTCATTATGGGGAATATTTCTGACCGAAGTAATCCTAAATATTTTATTACTATTGGTTTATTAGGTTCTGCATTAGTGAGCTTAATTTTCGGTTTAGTACCAGGCGTGCTTTCTTCTATTCCATTGATGATTGTGTTAGCTGCATTAAATGGCTGGTTCCAAGGAATGGGATATCCACCAGGTGCAAAAACAATGACCAACTGGTTCTCGGTTTCTGAACGTGGTGTGTGGTGGAGCTGGTGGAACGTATCACATAACTTAGGTGGTGGTTTAATCGGTCCATTAGCGATCCTCGGTTTATCGATTTTCGGGGTATGGCAATCTTTATTCTATTTACCAGCCTTAATCGCCATTGTATTGGCATTCATCATGTTCTATTTAATGCGCGATACTCCAGAATCACAAGGGTTACCACCGGTAGATGAATGGAAAGGTGAAAAAATTGTAGAGAAAGTCGAATCAGCTCACACGCTTTCTTCTAAAGATATTTTCATGAAATACATCATTAATAATAAGTTCTTATGGGCGATTGCACTTGCGAACGTATTTGTGTATTTCATTCGTTACGGCATTATTGACTGGGCCCCAACGTATCTAAAAGAAGTGAAACATTTCTCTGTAGACAAACAAAGCTGGGCGTATTTCCTTTACGAATACGCAGGTATCTTTGGTATGCTTGCTAGTGGTTATTTAAGCGATAAAGTCTTCAAAGGCCACCGAGCACCGCCGATGTTATTATTCCTAACTGGTGTGTTAATCGCGATTATTGTTTATTGGAAAAACCCGGAAGGTAATCCACTCGTAGATAATATTTGTCTTGTTGCTATCGGTTTCTTAATTTATGGTCCAGTAATGATGATCGGGCTTCAAGCGGCAGACCTTGTGCCACGTGTGGCAACAGGTACAGCGACAGGTCTAACCGGGCTATTCGGTTACTTATTAGGTTCTGCGAGTGCAGGCTATGTAATGGGTAAATTGGTCGACTTATTTGGCTGGGATGGTGGTTTTTATGCCTTGATCGTTTCTTGCTTCTTAGGATTTGGTTTCATTGCTTTTACCTTACTCCATAAGCCGAATGCAGCGTAATAAATATTATTTTACCTAAATTAAAATGTGGCTAAATTGTATTATTTAGCCACATTTTTTTGTTATTTATTTACCTGACTATTATGCTAAGATAATACGAATATTTTTATAAAAAGGAAAAAATGAATGAATACAACTGGCCTTTTTAATCTTTCTTGGCAACGTTATTTAAATTTACTGTTTTTATTATTAACCGTGGGATTTTTAACGAGTGGAGTAGTCACGTTAATTGCAGCCAATTTAGATTATTTTTCTGATTTAGCCAAAATTTATGGCTTACAAACACTGCTTGTGGTGACACTGGTATTAGGCCTTTATTGTTTTATTCGAGAAAGTCGTCGACAAGCCAAAGAAAAATTAAAGTGGAAGACATATAGTATCTTTTTTGTTGTTTCTGTGTTAATTGGCGGTTTATTTGCCTTAGTCGGACAAACCTATCAAACGGGAGCTGATTTATGGCAGTTATTTGCTGTTTGGACACTGTGCCAACTTCCGTTTTTATTATTGTTTCCGAATGTGGCTTCTGCGTTATTATTTGCCACCACTACCAATGTTACATTTTATTTATTTAATGAACAAAACTCCTATAACTCAATGGGTTATGCCGTGCTAATTAATACTGGATTCCTCGTGGTATCTGAATTATTCAGTAAAACTTTTCATGATCAACATTGGCGAATTTTACCTAAAGTATTTTTAGTACTGACTTTTGCCAGTTTATTTGGTTTAACTGTAATTTATGATGTGTACTTTCATGCTTATGCTTGGGGGGAGCTTGGTCGTTCATCACTCAGTTCTTTACAGATTGCTATTCCTTCTTTGGTTGCATTTTACATATATCAAAAATACCGCTTTGATTTTATTAATTTAATTATTTCAGTTGTTGCCTTTCTAGGTGCTTATTGCTTTTGGGGTTCTGAGTTTATTCAAGCTTTCGAAGATGGATTGGTTTTAGGATTAATTGGCTTTATTTTTACTGTTATGGCAATCAATTGGTTGGTGAAACTCTATAAACGAGAACATCCAAATAATAAGAAATCCCATTGGGCGACTTCAATATTATGGGTGATAGCTTTATTGATAGCGGTAGTGACGATAGGCGCTTGGCTATTTTTTTCTTTAGGTTTAGATGAGTCTAGTACATTAATCATTGGTATTATTTTATTTGGCATAGCTTGGTCGCTTACCTTAAATAAAGATAAAAATGAATACACTACAATTTTAGCGGGTTTATTTTTTCTAATCGCAAACAGTTTTTTAGGATTCTATTTGCTTGTTAAATTTGATAATCTTTTTCTTTTATTAGGATATGAATTTAGCGAAGATTCAAATCTCGGTATCTTTATTTCCACACTGATTTTTTCAGCCATTATTATTGTTAGCTACAAATTGATGCCAAATTCTTTGGTTAGGATTCTACTGGTTATCCAACTTCTCGTTTATTGGCAAATTTCCTATGATATATATTTCCATAGTTACAGCTTGAATAACACATGGTTTAATAAAATCCAGCTACTGAGTTCGATTGTCTTCTTTTATTGGAGCATGAGACCTCATCAATCAGAGCAAATTCATTTAAAGCCGATTGCCTGGGGAATGGTATTATTCTCTCTATGGAGCTCTTTGCCATCTTATATGATGCTTCCTTTGGTAGATTATGGTCTTATTGATACAGATGTTTTAAGTGATGTCATGCTATCAGACGCTATGAGCCTTAATAATATACTGCAAGTTTTAAGTGGACGATTTTGGTCCCACTTCCAGTTTGATGTTAACCATATCTTATATTTACTTATTTGTGTATTACCATTAATTGTCTATGCACTAATGAATAAGCACAGCAAAGCTAAACATATAGAAGTTTTGTTAATTTTATTAGCATTAAGCTTGTTTGCATTAGGCTTTATTGGACTACCCGTCATTTTATATTTAACAGCGTTATTATTGCTCATTTATTGGACGGATAGCCGCGCGTTTTTTGGTCTTTTGGTATTTGCCTTTATTGTTTATTTAGGTGGATTCTATTACCAATTGAGTATTCCATTGCTCTATAAAGGAGTATTGTTAGTAAGTTTTGCTGTTATTTTTGCGATCGTCACCTTATTTTTACATGCACGTTATAAATCCCCTTCACAAAGTGCGATCGAAAACTATCCCGTTTTTAAAGCACCGATTGGGCTTGTAGGCGTATTTTTGATTGTGTTATTGGGGGCAGTGAATTATAAAGTGCAGCAATTTGAAGATGTGCTGGCTACCGGTAAGCCTGTTGTCTTAAAAATTGCTCCCGCGGATCCTCGTTCATTAATGCAAGGAGACTATATGGTATTGAATTATGCTATTTTATCTGAATTACAGCAAAGTCAGTTTTCATCTGAATCGAATGAATCTAATGAAACCACAGGTATAGATGAATTAAGTCCTTCGGGAAAAAAAGCTTATATACTTGTTCATCTTGATAAAAATCATGTCGCGACACTTTGTGAGGCGCAATCAGAGATACCAACAGATTTTAAACATTGCACACCAAATGTTTATTTACCAATTCGCTATAAAGGTTGGTCACCTGAATTACCAAGCCAAGATTATTTCTTTGCGGAAGGGAAAGGTGAATATTATGCACAAGCGGAATATGCAGAATATCGCTTTAAAGACGGTATTTTGTTGCTAGCTCGTTTATTAGATAAGGATTTAAAAGGGCTATAAAGCATTGGTGACAAATAAGGGCGTATTTGATACGCCCTTATTTTTTAGATGATTGATTAGGTTATGATTATTTCACTGCAATCATTGAGCCAAAATTAAAACATTGGAACCATAATTCGATGTGTGAAAATCCGATGTTTTTTAACCGCTCTTTGTGGATGTTAATCGAGTCAGTACGCATTACATTTTCAAGTGCGGTGCGTTTTTGGCTCACTTCAAGTTCACTATAACCGTTAGCACGTTTGAATTGGTGGTGGAGGTCAATCAGTAGCTCATTCACTTTTTCATCTTCAAAACGGAATTTTTCAGAGAGCACTAATACACCATTTGGGTTTAAACCTTGGTAGATTTTGGTGAGCAAGGCTACACGATCTTCCGGTGGTAAAAATTGCAACGTGAAGTTGAGCACTATCATTGAGGCGTTCTTTATTTCAATTTGACGAATATCATCGCAAAGAATTTCTACGGGTACATCACTATGATAAGCCGCAACGTGCTGACGGCAGCGTTCCACCATTGGCAGAGAATTATCGACACCGATAATTTTCACATTCGGTTGTTTAATATTACGTCGCATAGAAAGAGCTGCCGCACCGCGTGAACAGCCTAAATCATAGACTTGGCTGTCAGCCGTCACAAAACGTTCAGCCAACATACCAATCGCCGTGATAATGTTGGAGTAGCCCGGAATCGAGCGTTGAATCATATCGGGGAACACTTCCGCCACGCTTTCATCAAAAGTAAAATCGCCCAGTTTTTCGATCGGGGCTGCAAAAATCGTATCTTTCATCATGATTGAATTCTGTTGTTGTATTGAGAGGGCATTTATTTAGATAAAATGCAAAAAACTGCGGTCATTTTAGTGAAAGTTTTTAAAGGATCAAATAAATTTCGCTTTTCAATTTAAAAGACATGTCTTTTTCCGTATAATCAACGCGTTAATTATCCATTTTTAGAAAAATGAAAGGAATATAGAAATGATGCGTACACATTATTGCGGTGCATTAAACCGCAACCATATTGGACAAGAAGTAACATTAAGCGGTTGGGTTCACCGTCGTCGCGATTTAGGTGGTTTAATTTTTATTGATATGCGTGATCGTGATGGTGTCGTACAAGTTTGTTTTGACCCGAAATATCAAGAAGCCTTAACCGCAGCTTCAGGCTTACGTAATGAATTTTGTATTCAAATTAAAGGTGAAGTAATCGCGCGTCCTGACAATCAAATTAATAAAAATATGGCGACAGGCGAAATAGAAGTATTAGCGAAAGAATTACGCATCTACAACGCTTCTGACGTTTTACCATTAGACTTCAACCAAAATAACACCGAAGAACAACGTTTAAAATATCGTTATTTAGATTTACGTCGTCCAGAAATGGCACAACGTTTGAAAACCCGTGCAAAAATCACCAGCTTTGTGCGTCGTTTTATGGATGACAATGGTTTCCTTGATATTGAAACCCCAATGCTTACCAAAGCAACGCCAGAAGGTGCGCGTGACTATTTAGTGCCAAGTCGTGTGCATAAAGGCAAATTCTATGCATTGCCGCAATCACCACAGCTTTTCAAACAGCTTCTCATGATGTCTGGTTTTGATCGTTATTATCAAATCGTGAAATGTTTCCGTGATGAAGACTTACGTGCAGACCGTCAGCCTGAATTTACCCAAATTGATGTGGAAACCTCTTTCTTAACTGCACCAGAAGTGCGTGAGATCATGGAGCGCATGGTGCACGGTTTATGGCAAAACATCATTGGTGTGGATTTAGGTAAATTCCCACAAATGACCTGGCAAGAAGCAATGACTCGTTTTGGTTCAGATAAACCAGATTTGCGTAACCCGCTTGAATTAGTTGATGTGGCAGATATCGTTAAAGATGTTGAATTTAAAGTATTTAATGAGCCTGCAAACAATCCAAACGGCCGTGTTGCAGTGATTCGTGTACCAAATGGTACAGAAATTACCCGTAAACAAATTGATGAATACACACAATTTGTAGGCATCTACGGTGCGAAAGGTTTGGCTTGGGCGAAAGTGAATGATATCAATGCTGGCCTTGAAGGTGTACAAAGCCCGATTGCGAAATTCTTAAATGAAGAGGTATGGAAAGCGTTAGCTGAACGTGTGAAAGCTCAAACTGGCGATATCTTATTCTTCGGTGCAGACAAATGGCAAACCACCACTGATGCAATGGGTGCGTTACGTTTGAAATTAGGTCGTGACCTTGGTTTAACTCGTTTAGACGAATGGCAACCACTTTGGGTGATTGATTTCCCAATGTTTGAACGTGATGAAGAGGGTAATCTTGCAGCAATGCACCACCCATTCACTTCACCAAAAGATTTTACGCCAGAACAATTAGAAGCGAATCCAACCGATGCGGTAGCAAATGCTTACGATATGGTGATCAACGGCTATGAAGTAGGTGGTGGTTCCGTGCGTATTTTCGATCCGAAAATGCAACAAACCGTATTCCGCATTCTTGGTATCAATGAACAGGAACAACGTGAAAAATTTGGTTTCTTATTAGATGCATTAAAATTCGGTACACCTCCACATGCAGGTTTAGCATTTGGTTTAGACCGTTTAACCATGCTTTTAACTGGCACTGAAAATATCCGTGATGTGATAGCATTCCCGAAAACAACAGCCGCAGCTTGTTTAATGACAGAGGCGCCAAGTTTTGCGAATCCGCAGGCGCTAGCGGAGTTGAGCATTCAGGTTTTAAAAGCCGAGTAAGTTTGAAATTTGAATCAAAAAGTACGGTCAATTTGATCGCACTTTTTTATGGAGAGTTGAATGAAAACTAATAAAGAACTCCAAATGTTGGAAGAGAATACTATTTTTTCATCAGTTATTCCTGTTTTACAAAAATATTACCCCAATAGTAGCCTCTTATTAGAGCATACTGACAAACCAGATAAAATTATTGTAGTAAACAATAAAAAAATTGGAGTTGGAATAACACAAATTGACTCAGAATCTCATTTGGCTTATTTCAACCCAATTCACAGATTTGAAAAAGAATTTAGAAAATCGATAGATGAAGATACTCCTTCTACATTAATAAAAAAGAATTTTTTTTATCCTGAAAAAGAGCTTAAAACTATCGTAAAAAATATATTTAAAAAAATTCAATTATACAAAAAATATAAGAAGGAATCCGTATTACAAGATTGTGTTTTAATTATTTACAGCCAAAGATTTGGTATAAAAAATGAATGTTTTAATGCTATGTTCAGCCATCTTGAGAGAATTCTTAAGAAGAAAAATTGTCCATTTAGATATATCTTTTTTTGTTCTTCTGGTCTTTATAAAAATGATGGATGTTCATTAGTCTACGATAGATATAGATTTTTAAGAAAAAAAAGTGATAAGGGTTTTGGGGTTCCTATAGTTGAAGGAAAAGTTTTTGCAAAATTTGGGGATTGTATAAATCTTGATGAATTATCTGCAAATCAGCCTATATCATCTAATAGAAAGAAATAATTGTAAAGAAGGTAAGGTACACTTAGAAGCATTCATTTACTGGTGAAGTTAAGTTGAGAAGATACTATCGAAGATCGAATGTGTAATGCATATCTTATGATAAAGTGCGGTCAAAAATTCAACTGATTTTGACCGCACTTTCTTTTTATTGAAAAAATTTTATTCACTTAAATACATCACTTTTTTGGTATGAATATGATGTATTTCTATTTGTTTTGAAGTTATATCCTGAAATTTCAAAATAATTAGATTTTTAATCTTTTATTCTTCTTTAAATGGAACTTTATTTACTTTACTCAAGGATAAAATTCTATTATAAATAAGACCTTTTTCGATTTATGATTAATTTATAAGAGAACATTTTATGAGTGAAGTTTCAACTCCAGTAGAAAAATCAACGTGGGCGAGTAAATTCTCTGCCTTAGGTCCGGGCATCGTGATGGCATCAGCAGCTGTTGGTGGTTCGCATATTATTGCATCTACCCAAGCTGGTGCGATCTATGGTTGGGAATTAGTGAGTATTGTTATTCTTGCTAACTTATTTAAATATCCTTTCTTCCGTTTCGGTGTTCAATATACCTTAGATACCGGTAATACTTTGTTAGAGGGTTACCGTCAAAAAGGGAAGTTCTACCTTTGGTTATTCCTTGCTTTAAACGTTTTTGCCACAGTAATTAATACTGCTGCAGTGGGATTATTAACAGCTGCAATTTTAACCTTCATTACGCCAATTCCTCTACCAATGCCAGTATTAAGCTCATTAGTGATTCTTGTGACAACCGGCATTTTATTGTTGGGTAAATATCGTTTATTAGATAGTTTATCGAAAATCATCATGATTGCTTTAACGGTAACAACCGTGAGCGCAGTCGTGATTGCTTTTATGCGTAATGGTATCAATGGCGTAGCCACACCTGATTTTGTAGCACCTTCTCCATGGGAATTAAGTAAATTAGCGTTTTTAGTGGCCTTAATGGGCTGGATGCCTGCACCAATTGAAATTTCTGCTGTTAACTCTATGTGGGTGGTGGCAAAACGTCGTCTAACGAAAGTATCTTATGAAGATGGTTTATTTGACTTCAACGTGGGTTATATCGGTACAGCAATTTTAGCTGTCGTATTTTTAGCGCTTGGTGCATTGGTGCAATATGGTTCTCCTGAAACCGTCGAGATGGTTGGCGGAAAATATATTGCACAACTTATCAATATGTATGCAAGTACTATCGGTGAATGGTCTCGCTTATTAATTGCAGTCATTGCGTTCATGTGTATGTTTGGTACAACAATTACAGTAATTGATGGTTACTCTCGTACCAACGTTGAATCTTTGCGTATCTTATTCGGTAAACAGGAAAGCTCTGTGAGAATTCTTAATATCGGTATGATTTTTGCGGCGTTATCTGGTTTAGCGATTATTTTCTACTTTAATAATGCAGTAGGTCCAATGCTGAAATTCGCGATGATTGCTTCATTTGTTTCTGCACCAATCTTTGCTTGGTTGAATTTATCTCTGACTAAGCACGCGAAACACAGTGTAAAAGGCGGATTATTGTGGTTATCCCTTATTGGGTTATTCTACTTAACAGCCTTTGCAGGCTTGTTTATCGCCCAACAAGCTGGCTGGTTAAACTAAAATAATTGAGATAATTACCGCACTTTAGTTTTAAAGTGCGGTAATTTTTTTGAAAGTTTTTAGTAGAAAAGGTATGATGCTGCCCATTCTCAATTATGTAGATGACGAGCTTGAAATATAAAAATAATCAATCGGTTCTCGTGGTAATTTATGCGGAAAGCACGCATCGTGTTCTTATGCTTCAACGCCAAGATGATTCCACTTTTTGGCAATCCGTTACGGGGACACTGGAAACCAATGAAACACCAAGAGAAACAGCAATTCGAGAAGTTTGGGAAGAAGTAGGATTAAAAATAGAAGAAAATTCGACCGTACTTTTTGATTGTAAAGAGAGTATAGAATTTGAAATTTTTCCGCATTTCCGCTATAAATACGCACCGAATGTAACTCACTGTCATGAACATTGGTTTTTATTGGCAGTTGAGCAGGAATTTGAACCGATATTAAGTGAGCATTTGGCGTATCAATGGGTTTCTCCAGAACATGCGATCCAAATGACAAAATCGCCGAATAATGCCGAGGCCATCAAAAAATATTTGATGAACGGCTTTCCTCTATAGAAGAGGATTTCATTTAAAAACGTTTTTAAGATAAGAAGGAAAACAACATGGCAGGCCATAGTAAGTGGGCAAATATTAAACACCGTAAAGCAGCACAAGATGCGCAACGCGGTAAAATTTTTACAAAATTAATTCGTGAATTAGTCACTGCGGCAAAAATTGGTGGCGGTGATGTCAGTGCGAACCCGCGTCTACGTGCGGCAGTAGATAAAGCCTTATCGAGCAATATGACTCGCGACACCATTAACCGTGCGATTGAACGCGGTGTGGGTGGTGGTGATGATACCAATATGGAAACAAGAATTTACGAAGGTTATGGTCCGGGTGGAACTGCTGTGATGGTTGAGTGTCTAAGTGACAACGCAAACCGAACCATCTCACAGGTTCGCCCAAGTTTCACTAAATGTGGTGGTAACTTAGGGACTGAAGGTTCTGTGGGCTACTTATTCAGCAAAAAAGGCTTGATTTTAATTAGCCAAGGTGAAGAAGATGCGTTAATGGAGGCAGCAATTGAAGCCGGTGCAGATGATGTTCAACCGCAAGATGATGGATCATTTGAAATCTATACCGCGTGGGAAGATTTAGGTTCTGTGCGCGATGCAATCGAAGCAGCAGGATTTAAAATTGATAACGCAGAAGTGACAATGATTCCATCAACAACAGTTGATCTTGATCTTGAAACTGCGCCTAAATTGTTGCGTTTAATTGACATGTTAGAAGACTGTGACGATGTACAAAACGTATATCATAACGGTGAAATTAGTGATGAAGTTGCAGCTCAGCTGTAATTTTAAGGAGATTTAGAATGAAATTAGCTAAAGTATTACCTGCAATGGCCGCTCTTGTTGTTTTATCAGCTTGTGCAAGCGAAGCACCAAAAGTAGAAAACAAAGCAGAGCAAGCTGCAGCAACTACTGTAACGGATAAAACAGTAGTTTATACTTGTAACAAGAAAACTGTAACTGCAGTTTATCAATTCGAAAACCAAGAGCCAACAGCGGCAATGGTAATGGTAGGCAACAAAGTTGTTGCGAAAGATTTCGCTCGTGATGCAGCTCAAAAAGACTTCACTTCATTTACTTCTGGCAAATATGTTTGGAACGTAGACAGTGGTTTAACTTTAGATAAATTTGATTCTGTTGCGCCAGTGAATCTTTTAATCAAAGGCAAAAAAGCAGATAAAATTGTTGTGAAAAACTGTGATGTAGATGCAAAAGCAACTGCAAAAGCAAACCAATAATTAACGCTAAAAACGGCCGGCATTGACCGGCCGTTTATTTTTGAGAGTTTATGAGTATTATTTTAGGCATTGACCCAGGTTCTCGTGTAACGGGTTATGGTGTGATTAGACAAAATGGTCGACATTTAGAATATCTCGGCAGTGGAGCAATCCGCACGCAGGTAGAGGATTTACCTACACGCTTAAAACGAATTTATGCTGGCGTGACAGAAATCATCACACAATTCCAGCCCGATATGTTTGCTATTGAACAAGTGTTTATGGCTAAAAATGCGGATTCAGCTTTAAAACTGGGGCAAGCACGTGGTACGGCGATTGTGGCAGCTGTGAATCAGGATTTACCTGTATTTGAATATGCGGCTCGTTTGGTGAAACAGACTGTCGTAGGGATTGGTTCTGCAGATAAAGTTCAAGTACAAGATATGGTGACACGAATTTTGAAGCTCTCAGATAAACCTCAGGCAGATGCGGCAGATGCTTTAGCTATTGCCATCACTCATGCTCATACCATTCAACATTCCTTGCATATTGCTGGCTCGGTCAAAACCACAGAAACACATGAAAAAATGACCGCACTTTTAAAAACAAGATACAGCCGAGGTCGATTTAGATTAAAAATTTAACTGGATTAATATCCAGTTTTATTTTATTCTATGCAAAATTTTTTTTACATGGAAATCTTATGATTGGTCGTTTAAAAGGCATCTTATTAGAAAAACAACCTCCTGAAATTTTGCTTGATGTACAAGGCGTCGGTTACGAATTATTGTTACCAATGACCAGTTTTTATGACTTACCAGAAATCGGGCAAGAAACCACTTTATTTACCCATCTTGTTGTGCGTGAAGATGCTCATCTTCTTTTTGGATTCGCCCAAAAAACTGACCGCACTTTATTCCGTGAATTAATTAAAACCAATGGTGTTGGTCCTAAATTGGCACTCGCAATTTTATCTGCAATGTCAGTAGAGCAGTTTGCTTACGCTATTGAGCGAGAAGAACTGTCAAAATTAGTTAAAATTCCTGGTGTGGGCAAGAAAACGGCTGAACGCTTATTGGTGGAGTTAAAAGGGAAGTTTAAAGATGTTCGCCAAAGTGATTTCTTTGTGGAGAGCAAGCATATTCCTTCAACTTCAGAATTACGTCAAGCGGAGAGCTCAGCTGATGAAGCGGTTGCTGCGCTGATTGCGTTAGGCTATAAACCAACCGATGCTGAAAAAATGGTGAAAAAAGTCGCTAAAGCGGATTTAAGCAGTGAGCAATTAATTCGTGAAGCCTTAAAAGCCGCATTATAAAGATTAAATAGATATGATCGAAGCAGATAGAATTATTAGCAGTCAGGCAAAGATGGATGAAGATGTTATCGATCGTGCGATTCGTCCAAAGCTTTTAGCTGATTATGTGGGACAGCCGCAAGTGCGAGAGCAAATGGATATTTTTATTAAGGCGGCAAAATTGCGTCAAGATGCCTTAGATCATCTTTTGATCTTCGGCCCTCCAGGTTTAGGAAAAACGACGCTAGCTAATATTGTGGCAAATGAAATGGGTGTGAATATTCGCACAACATCGGGGCCTGTGCTTGAAAAAGCCGGCGATTTGGCAGCAATGCTGACAAATCTTGAACCCCATGATGTGTTGTTTATTGATGAAATTCACCGTCTTTCTCCTGCGATTGAAGAAGTGCTTTATCCCGCAATGGAAGATTATCAGCTAGATATTATGATCGGCGAAGGACCAGCGGCACGTTCAATTAAATTGGATTTACCACCTTTCACATTAATTGGTGCAACAACTCGAGCGGGTTCTTTAACTTCGCCACTACGTGATCGTTTTGGTATTGTTCAGCGTTTAGAATTTTATTCCGTTGAAGATTTAACTTCTATTGTGACAAGAAGTGCCTCTTGCTTAAATCTGGAATTAGAAGATAAAGCCGCTTTTGAAGTGGCTCGTCGTTCACGTGGCACCCCTCGTATTGCAAACCGTTTATTGCGTCGCGTTCGAGATTTTGCTGATGTGCGTAATGATGGCATTATTTCGGCAGATATTGCGAAACAAGCGCTTTCAATGTTAGATGTAGATGATGCGGGCTTTGATTACTTAGATAGAAAATTGCTTACCGCAGTGATTGAACGTTTTGATGGTGGACCAGTTGGGTTAGATAACTTGGCTGCAGCAATAGGTGAAGAACGAGACACTATCGAGGATGTTTTAGAACCTTACTTGATTCAACAAGGATTTTTACAGCGTACGCCTCGAGGCCGAATTGCGACCTCGTTAACTTATCGACACTTCGGACTTCAGAAGCCGTCAGAATAAGAGATAGAAAAAAGGACATATTGATATCAATATGTCCTTTCTTTTTGAAACCTGCTTAGTTAGTTCCTTCAGTATAGCTCTTCATGCTATTTAATCTTGCTAAACCCACATCACAGCTTTTTTGTTGAGTCGCTAATTCCATCTCGAGAATTTGCTGTTTGCTTTGATTAAGTTTACTTTTGATTTTACCTACTTGAGTATGAGTGCCAGGCTGTTTTTCTGCTTGAGCAATCAAATTTTCTGTTTCTTTAAATAACTGTGTACATTGTTGTGGAAGAGCAGCTTTGTTTTCTGTAAGAGGTGCTGCGGTGGCAGATAATGCCATAGAACCGAAAAGTGCAGTCAAAATTACGCAAATTTTTTTCATTGTAAATCCCTACAAATCTCTCCAAATATTATTAGGCTAAAAAATAGCAAAATCTTGCAGCCCTGTCTAGTGATTATTTTGTCCATTTTTTTTAAATAAAGTTTCCTTGTGATAGATAAATTTTTCCATTTTGAGCAAAAAATACAGAATTTGATGTGGATCAATTTTGTCATTGTTATGCAAAATAGGGTATTTTGTAACTTATATCAAAAAATGTGATCAATATAACGGTTTTTTCTATTTTTTATCCGCATAAATAGTAGTAGAATATGGCAAAATTTTGAATGTTTATATTGTAATCGGTTACTGCATTCTGTTTTGAGAATAGAAAAGGCAATTATTACGTAAATAATTCAATGTTTCTTAACGACTTTTGTTGAGTAGTTTGGGGTGATTATTTGGGATTATCCTTGGTAATCATAAAGTGAAAATCTTGTAGATTTATACAAGGAGTTGAGATGTTAGACGTTGTTGATCTCTCACGCTTGCAGTTTGCGTTAACTGCGTTATATCACTTCATTTTTGTACCATTAACATTAGGTTTATCTTTCGTTCTTGTGATCATGGAAACCATTTATGTTAAAACGGGCAAAGAAGTATATAAAGATATGACTAAATTCTGGGGTAAGTTATTTGGTATTAACTTTGCTCTAGGGGTAACGACCGGTATTATCATGGAGTTCCAATTCGGGACAAACTGGTCTTATTATTCTCACTATGTAGGTGATATTTTCGGTGCGCCATTAGCGATCGAAGCATTACTTGCATTCTTCTTAGAATCCACTTTCGTGGGTCTATTCTTCTTTGGTTGGGATCGTTTAACTAAAGGTAAACACTTACTCGCAACTTACTGCGTAGCCTTTGGTTCAAACCTTTCTGCAATGTGGATTTTAGTGGCAAATGGTTGGATGCAACATCCAGTAGCAGCAGAATTTAACTTTGAAACCGTTCGTATGGAGATGACCAGCTTCTTAGATCTTTGGTTAAACCCAGTTGCGCAAAGTAAATTCTTACATACATTAACAGCAGGTTATTCAACTGGTGCTATGTTTGTATTAGGTATTAGTGCATTCTATTTATTAAAAGGCCGTGATATTGGTTTTGCTAAACGTTCATTCTCTGTAGCAGCAACCTTTGGCTTTATCGCAGCATCAGCAGTATTAATTATGGGTGATGAATCAGGTTACGACATCGGTAAAGCACAACCTGTGAAATTAGCTGCAATGGAAGCTGAGTTTGAAACTCATCCTGCACCAGCCCCATTCCACCCAGTGGCGATTCCAAATACTGCAGAAATGAAAAATGATTTTGCGATTGAAATCCCATATTTAGGTGGTTTAATTGCAACGCGTTCTTTAGACACTGAAATCGTTGGTTTGAAAGAAATTCAAGCAAAAAATGAAGGCCGTGTTCGTAACGGTATGGTTGCTTATGATTTATTCACACAATTAAAAGCAGAGAAAAAATCAGCAGGCCAAGTAAATCCAGAAACTAAAGCAAAATTTGATGAAGTTAAAGGTGATTTAGGTTTCGGTTTATTATTAAAACGTTACACAGATAAAGTTGTAGATGCAACGGATGAACAAATTAAACAAGCAGCACGTGATACTATTCCAAACGTAGGTCCTAACTTCTGGGCGTTCCGTGGTATGTTAGCAGCAGGCGGTTTAATTATTTTACTGACCTTTGGTGCATTTGTTCAAAATTTACGTAACAAAGTGACTTCCTCTCGCTTATTACTTAAAGCATTGCTTTGGGGTATCCCATTGCCAATCTTAGCGATTGAATTTGGTTGGTTCTTAGCTGAATTTGGTCGTCAACCGTGGGCGATTTATGAAGTATTACCGGTAGGTGTGTCTGCTTCTAACTTGAGTGTAGGTGACCTATGGTTCTCTATCGGTTTAATTTGTGTACTTTACTTCTTCTTCATTATTGCGGAAATGTATTTGATGTTTAAATATGCACGTTTAGGTCCGAGTGCATTGAAAACCGGCAAATACTATTTTGAGCAATCATCTAAATAAGCAGGAGATGAATTATGCTTGATTATGAAATTCTACGTATTATTTGGTGGGTGCTAGTTATCGTATTGCTTATCGGCTTCTCTGTAACAGATGGATTCGATATGGGCGTAACCGCACTTTTACCAGTAGCAGGTAAGAAAGAAGTAGAAAGACGTATTATGATTAACTCTATTGCTCCACACTGGGATGGTAACCAAGTTTGGTTATTAACTGCTGGTGGTGCAATCTTTGCGGCATGGCCGATTGTTTATTCTGTAGCGTTTTCAGGTTTCTATATTGCCTTATTCCTTGTGTTAGCTGCGTTATTCTTCCGTCCAATTGGTTTTGAATATCGTGCGAAAATTGATAATCCAACATGGCGTGCGATGTGGGATTGGGGCTTGTTTGCGGGGGGGTTTGTGCCTGCATTAGTATTCGGTGTGGCATTTGGTAATTTATTACAAGGTGTGCCATTTGAATTAAATGAGCTTTCACAAGCAACTTACACCGGTTCTTTCTTTGCATTATTAAACCCATTTGCATTACTTTGTGGTGTGTTAAGCCTTGCAATGTTAGTGACTCACGGTGCAAACTGGTTACAAATGAAAACCACTGCAGCATTGCGTGATCGTGCAAGAGCGATTACACAAATTGGTGCATTAGTAACATTAATTACTTTTATACTTGCCGGTGTGTGGCTTTCTTTCAAAGAAGGTTATGTTGTAACTAGCACTATCGATCACTTTGCAGCATCAGCGCCAGCTTCAGGTAAAGAAGTGGCAGTTGAAGCAGGTGCATGGTTCAAAAACTTCAATGAAAATCCAGCTTTATGGGCATTCCCAGTATTAGCTGTGGTAGGTGCATTATTAAATGTGGTTGCATCTAAAGCAAATCGTTGTGGTTTTGCGTTCTTCTTCTCTGTATTAACAATGGCAGGTGTGATTATTACTGCGGCAGTATCAATGTTCCCATTTGTAATGCCTTCAAGTACTCATCCAGAACAAAGCTTGTTAATGTGGGATGCAACGTCAAGTGAATTAACATTAACTTTAATGTTCTACTTGGCATTAGTATTTGTTTCCATCTCATTGCTTTACACCATTTGGTCATACTACAAAATGTTTGGTCGCTTGGATGAAAGCTTTGTTGAAGACAACAAAAACTCATTATACTAAGGAGAAACAATATGTTATATGTAATTTGGGTAGTGGGTGTGTTGGCTGCAATTATGGTGAGTGCTAAATTAACCATTGGTAAAGAAAAGTCAGGTAAATTTGACGAGTAATGATGATTAATTCGCTCTATCAATTAAGTAATAAGGGTTCCTTGCGAACCCTTTCGTTTATTTTGGCGTTATTTTTGACCGCGGCTTTCTTTTTAAATTTAAATCAATTTTCGACCGCACTTCGTACTGCACATCCCGCTTGGATTCTTGTGATTTTTTGGGGATTGATTAATTTGTGGATTCACGGTATCGGATTTGAAATTCGCCGAGCAATATGGCAGCTTGTTTTCTTGCCATTTATTGGTTATTTCACCACAATAATTGCCATTGTTCAGCATTGGTTACTATAGAAACTCTAGATAAATATTGTTATTTGGCGCTTGCACATCTAATGAACAGGTTCTAAAATAAGCGGCTTGTTATGGCTAATAATTTGAGCATTATTTTGAATAACCAATGTTTTACCTTTCCGGTTCGTGTCTATTATGAGGACACGGATGCAGGCGGAGTAGTGTATCACGCACGTTACTTACATTTCTTTGAGCGTGCGCGAACTGAATATTTAAGAACGCTTAATTTTTCCCAACAATCATTATTGCAGGAACAACAGTTAGCTTTTGTGGTCAAAACCATGTCTATTGACTATTGTATTCCGGCAAAATTGGATGATTATCTTATTGTCGAAACTGAAATAACAGCAGTGAAAGGAGCAACAATTCTCTTTGAACAGCGGTTAGTTCGTGAGACAGTGGTGTTATCGAAGGCTACTGTTAAGGTAGCCTGTGTTGATCTAGGCAAAATGAAACCTGTCGCAATTCCTGAAGAATTAAAAGCGGCATTTTTAAAGTAAATAACTTTTCGGAGTATGCAATGACTGCAGAATTGAACTTTTTAGATCTTTTTTTAAAAGCGAGTATCGTTGTTCAACTTGTAATTGTGATCTTAATTTCGTTTTCAATTATTTCTTGGGCAATCATCATTCAACGTAGCCGTATTTTGACGAGCGCGTTAAAAGAAGCGAACACTTTTGAAGATCGCTTCTGGTCTGGTGAAGATTTAAACAAACTTTATGATGGTTTATCTAATCGTCGTGAAGTATTAACGGGTAGCGAACAAATTTTCTTTGTCGGCTTTAAAGAATTCTCTCGCTTAAAACAAGTGAATGCAGATGCTCCAGAAGCGATCATCAAAGGTACGACTCGTGCAATGAACCTTGCGATGAATCGTGAAGTAGAAGCGCTTGAAAGCCGTGTACCTTTCTTAGCAACAGTTGCTTCTGTAAGTCCATATATCGGTTTATTTGGTACCGTTTGGGGGATCATGCACGCATTTATGGCATTAAGTGGTGCAAAACAAGCAACATTACAAATGGTTGCTCCAGGTATCGCAGAAGCCTTGATCGCAACCGCAATCGGTTTGTTTGCGGCGATTCCGGCTGTAATGGCATATAACCGTTTAAGCTTACGTGTAAATGCGATTGAACAAAATTATGGTAACTTCATTGATGAATTCACCACAATTTTACATCGTCAAGCTTTTGGTAAAGCGCCCCATTAAAAATCAATGAAAAATTGACCGCACTTGATTAATCAGACGAAAAGTGCGGTGGATTTTAGCGAAGTTTTAGAGGAAATTATGGCTCGTCGTCAGCGTAAAGACATTAAATCTGAAATTAACATTGTGCCATTTCTCGATGTTCTTTTAGTTTTGGTGTTAATTTTTATGGCAACCGCGCCGATTATCAGTCAGAGCGTTCAAGTGGAACTCCCTGATTCGGTGCAAAGTCAAAATGTATCAAATGAAGATAAAACACCGGTTATCTTAGAAGTAGCAGGTGTAGGGCAGTATTCGATTTCTATTGGTGGTCAACGCCAAGAAGGACTTAACGAAGAAATGGTAACCCAATTATCAAAACAAGAATTTGATAAAGACAATAACACAATGTTCTTAGTGGGCGGAGCAAAAGATGTACCTTATGAAGAAGTGATTAAAGCACTGAATTTACTACATCTTGCCGGCATTAAGTCTGTGGGTTTAATGACCAATCCAATTTAAGATAAGTAGGTAAAACCGTGCAGAATAATCGACGAAAAAAACGTGCAAATGAGTTTGTCATCTCTATTGCGATGCACCTTGCATTGTTTGGTTTGTTGATTTGGAGCTCTCTTTATCAAACCGTTGAAATAATGGGTGGTGGAGAAGGTGAAGGTGATGCCATGGGAGCTGTGATGGTCGATACTGGCAGCGCAGCGCAAGAATGGGGACGTATTCAACAACAGAAAAAAGGTCAAACTGATAAACAGAAAAAACCAGAACCTGTAGTCGAAGAGAAAAAACCAGAGCCTGAACCAAATCAGCAAGAAATTGCGAAACAAGAAGAGATTAAGCGTCAGCAGGAAATTCAACGTCAAAAAGAACTTGAAAAACAAAAGCAGCAAGAAATTGAAAAGCAAAAACAGCAACAAGAACTTGCTCGTCAAGAGGCGTTAGAAAAGCAGAAACAAGCTGAAGAAGCGAAAGCAAAACAAGCTGCTGAAGCAGCGAAGTTAAAAGCTGATGCAGAAGCGAAACGTTTAGCGGCAGCAGCTAAACAGGCTGAGGAAGAGGCAAAAGCTAAAGCACAAGCCGAAGCTCAAAAAGCCAAAGAAAAAGCTGAAGCCGATGCTAAAGCGAAGGCTGAGGCAAAAGCGAAAGCCGATGCTGAAGCAAAAGCGAAGGCCAAGGCAGAAGCAGATGCTAAAGCGAAAGCTGAGGCGGATGCTAAGGCTAAGGCAAAAGCTGAAGCCGATGCTAAAGCAAAAGCAGATGCAGAGGCGAAAGCGAAGGCAGAAGCAAAAGCTAAAGCGGATGCAGAAGCAAAAGCGAAGGCTGATGCGAAGGCAAAAGCTGACGCAGCAAAACGTAAAGCAGATCAAGCGGCTTTAGATGACTTCATGAACGGCGGAGATGTCGGTGGTGGTAGTGCATCTAAAGGTGGTAATGCAAATAAAGGCGGTACACAAGGTAGTGGTGCAGGACTAGGTGCTGGAGATGGTGGTAAAGTTGGTGACCAATATGCAGGTGTCATTAAACGTGAAATTCAACGCCGTTTCTTAAAAGACCCAAGCTTTGCCGGTAAAGTTTGTAGCATTAAAATCCAACTCGGTCGAGATGGTACGATTTTAGGCTACCAACGCGTTTCAGGACCTGATGATATTTGTACTGCAGCATTAAGTGCGGTAGCGAGAACGAAAAAAGTTCCAGCAGCACCATCTGATGCTATTTATGAGAAATATAAAGCGCCGACTATCGATTTTGATATCAATGCTCGATAATCGGTTTTAGGAAAGTAACAACGTTAAAATAAGGTGATTAAATGAAATTGATCAAACGTGTTATGGGGCTATTTGTGGTGATGTTTGCATTTGCAAGCACAGCAATGGCAGAAGATGAAGTTCGAATTGTGATTGATGAAGGTGTTGATGGCGCTCGTCCTATCGCAGTTGTTCCTTTCGCAGGTTCTGCACCTGAAAATATTGGTCAAATCGTTGCAGATGACTTACGTAATAGTGGTAAATTTAACCCTATTCCAGTAAGTCAAATGCCACAACAACCAACGACTGCAGCAGAAGTGAAACCAGAGGCTTGGACTGCTTTAGGTATTGATGCGGTTGTGGTAGGTCAAGTGACATCAACTGGTAGCGGTTATAACATTTCTTACCAATTAGTTGATACTGTAGGTGCATCAGGTACACCTGGTGCGGTACTTGCACAAAATAGCTATACAGTGACAAATAAATGGTTACGCTATGGTGCACATACCGTGAGTGATGAAGTATTCGAAAAATTAACCGGTATTCGTGGTGCATTCAGAACCCGTATCGCTTACGTAGTGCAAAAAAATGGTGGCTCACAACCTTATGAAGTTCGTGTAGCAGATTATGATGGCTACAACCAATTTATCGTAAATCGTAGCTCACAACCAATTATGTCTCCAGCTTGGTCTCCAGATGGTAAACGTTTAGCATACGTATCTTTTGAGAACAAAAAATCACAACTTGTTGTACAAGACTTAGGTTCAGGTTCTCGTAAAGTAGTTGCTTCTTTCCCTGGACATAACGGTGCGCCAGCATTCTCTCCGGACGGTTCTAAACTCGCATTTGCTTCTTCACAAGATGGTTTATTAAACATCTATGTAATGGGCTCAAATGGTGGTACACCTACTCAATTAACTCGCGGTGCAGGTAATAATACAGAACCATCATGGTCTCCAGATGGTAGCTCAATTCTCTTTACTTCAGATAGAAGTGGTTCACCACAAGTTTATCGCATGAGCGCAAGTGGTGGTGGTGCATCACCAGTTGGTGGTCGCGGTAGTGCGCAAATCAGTAGTGATGGTAAAACTCTCGTGATGATCAACGGTAATAACAACGTGGTGAAACAAGATCTCACCAGCGGTAGTTCTGAAGTATTAAGTACATCTTTCTTAGGTGAAAGCCCAAGTATTTCTCCTAACGGTATCATGATTATTTACAGCTCTACACAAGGGCTAGGAAAGGTGTTACAATTAGTTTCTGCAGATGGTCGCTTTAAAGCGAGTCTTCCAGGAAGTAATGGCCAAGTGAAATTTCCAGCTTGGTCTCCATACTTGACTAAATAAAAAAACTCATTGAGGAGAAATCTAATGAACAAATTTGTTAAATCATTATTAGTTGCTGGTTCAGTAGCTGCATTAGCAGCATGTAGCTCATCAAACAACGATGCAGCAGGCAACGGTGCTAACAACGGTCAAACTTTCGGTGGTTACTCTGTTGAAGATCTTCAACAACGTTACAACACCGTTTACTTCGGTTTCGATAAATTCAACATCGAAGGTGAATACGTTCAAATCTTAGATGCTCACGCTGCATACTTAAATGCAACTCCAGCTTCTAAAGTTGTTGTTGAAGGTAACACTGACGAACGTGGTACTCCAGAATACAACATCGCTTTAGGTCAACGTCGTGCTGATGCAGTTAAAGGTTTCTTAGCTGGTAAAGGTGTTGATGCTGGTAAAGTATCAACTGTTTCTTACGGTGAAGAAAAGCCTGCAGTGTTAGGTCACGATGAAGCGGCATACTCTAAAAACCGTCGTGCAGTGTTAGCATACTAATATTTTTAGAGAATTTTGATTCTTAGAAGAAGGGAGAGTAGAAATACTCTCCTTTTTTATTTGTTTTAAGATCTTGTCAGAAATTGACGAGTATTCACGCAATTAACACAATTTCTTCAGATTTTTCTTGCGTCAGAAAATAAAATCGGTAATATACGCACCTGTTACGAAATGATGTGGGTCGTTAGCTCAGTCGGTAGAGCAGCGGACTTTTAATCCGTTGGTCGAAGGTTCGAATCCTTCACGACCCACCACTTTTATTTCGAAGAATTCCTAAATGGGTCGTTAGCTCAGTCGGTAGAGCAGCGGACTTTTAATCCGTTGGTCGAAGGTTCGAATCCTTCACGACCCACCATCTATTTTACAGATCATTATTTAACCGGTTGGGTTGTTAGCTCAGTTGGTAGAGCAGCGGACTCTTAATCCGTCGGTCGAGAGTTCGAGCCTCTCACAGCCCACCAATCACATCTTCTTTCCATGTGTTAATAAATTTATAAAAAAGTAAAATTTTTTTTAAATTCTTGACTATATTTAGCGGTTATTATGATAGAATATCCACAAATTTAAGTCGGGCATAAAATGTTACAGAATATTCGAATTGTTTTGGTTGAAACATCACATAGCGGGAACATCGGTTCAGCGGCGCGTGCAATGAAAACAATGGGATTATCCAATCTTTATTTGGTCTCGCCAAAATCAGTGGATGAGCAATCTATTGCATTAGCTGCAGGCGCTGATGATGTTGTGCGTAATGCCCACATTGTTGATACTTTTGAACAAGCAATAGAAGATTGCTCATTAGTAATTGGGACCAGTGCGAGATTACGCCATTTACAGAGTACACTGATTGAGCCAAGAGAATGTGCGGAGAAAGCCTGTGCACATCAAGGCCAAGTGGCGATCGTATTTGGTCGTGAGCGTGTTGGACTCACAAATGAAGAATTACTTAAATGTCATTATCATTTAAATATCCCTGCTAATCCTGAATATTCTTCGCTAAATTTAGCGATGGCAGTTCAGTTGGTAAGTTATGAAATGCGAATGGTATTTTTAGCAAAAGATAAAACGGAAAGTACACTTTCAACAATAGAAAATATCTATCCAACAGCACAAGAAATGGAATATTTTTTTGCTCATACGGAACAGGTGTATCAGTCTCTTGGTTTTATTCAAAATCAAGGGGTTATACAAAAGTTAAGACGACTTTATAACCGTTCTTCTCTAGAAAAAAATGAATTAAATATTTTGCGAGGAATGTTAAGTGCGGTTGAAAAACGCCTTAATCTGCAAAAAGAGTAAAATTGACTATCATAGTCAGATAGGTAAACTACCTAGATGACGATTTATAGGGATGCTTTATGAAACTAACATCTAAAGGACGATATGCGGTTACCGCAATTTTAGATATCGCACTACACTCAGGAACAAATCCAGTTTGTTTAGCGGATATCTCAGAGCGTCAAAATATTTCACTTTCTTATCTTGAGCAATTATTTGCCAAATTGCGTCGTGGTGGATTAGTAAAAAGCGTTCGCGGCCCAGGTGGTGGCTATCGTTTAGCGTTACCAACTAATCAAATTTCTATCGGCATGGTGATTTCAGCCGTCAATGAGAATATTAATGTCACAAGATGCCTTGGCAAAGGAAATTGCAAAGGTGGAGTAGAGTGTTTAACTCATACTTTATGGCAAGATTTAAGTGATCGTATTTCTGATTTTTTAGATGAGATTACATTAGCCGAGCTTGTGGAGAAAAAAGCTGGGAAGCATAAAGCTCACAAAGATTTTGATGACTTAATTGTAGTCAACCAATAATGGGAAAGTAGATTAAAGTGCGGTCAAATTGATAGCATTTTTAGTAGTTATTTAGGAGTGAAAATGAAATTACCAATTTATTTAGATTATGCAGCAACATGTCCAGTGGATGAACGTGTAGCTAAAAAAATGATGGAATATTTAACCATTGATGGTGTATTCGGTAATCCAGCATCTCGTTCACATAAATTTGGCTGGCAAGCTGAAGAAGCGGTTGATATTGCACGTAATCAAATTGCGGATTTAATTGGTGCAGATTCACGTGAAATTGTGTTTACTTCAGGTGCAACAGAAGCAGATAACCTTGCAATTAAAGGTGCGGCGCACTTTTATCAAACAAAAGGTAAGCACATTATCACCTGCAAAACTGAACATAAGGCTGTATTGGATACTTGCCGTCAATTAGAGCGTGAAGGCTTTGAAGTCACCTATTTAGATCCAGAAGAAGATGGTTTAATCGATCTTGAGAAATTTAAAGCAGCATTGCGTCCAGACACAATTGTTGTGTCAATTATGCATGTGAATAATGAGATTGGCGTGATTCAAGATATTAAAGCAATTGGTGAGCTTTGCCGTGCAAACAAAACCATTTTCCACGTAGATGCAACGCAAAGTGTCGGTAAAGTAGAAATTAATCTTGCGGAATTACAGGTTGATTTAATGTCAATGTCTAGCCACAAATTGTACGGACCAAAAGGGATTGGTGCATTATATGTATGCCGTAAACCGCGTGTTCGTTTAGAAGCGATTATCCATGGCGGTGGTCACGAGCGTGGTATGCGTTCAGGTACATTACCTGTACACCAAATCGTTGGTATGGGTGAAGCATATCGCATTGCAAAAGAAGAAATGGATACTGAAATGCCACGTATCCGAGCATTGCGCGATCGTTTATACAATGGTCTTAAAGACATTGAAGAAACCTATGTAAATGGTTCAATGGAACACCGCGTAGCGAATAATTTGAACATCAGCTTTAACTATGTAGAAGGTGAGTCGTTAATGATGGCATTACGTGATATTGCGGTATCTTCTGGTTCCGCTTGTACGTCTGCAAGTTTAGAGCCATCTTATGTATTACGTGCATTAGGTCGTAATGATGAATTAGCACATAGCTCAATTCGTTTCACGCTTGGTCGTTGGACCACTGAAGAAGAAATTGATTACACCATTAATTTAATGCATGGTGCAGTAGCGAAACTTCGTGAATTATCGCCACTTTGGGATATGTTCAAAGAAGGCATTGATTTAAACACTATTGAGTGGGCAGCCCACTAATTTTCAAGGCGGCTTGGCCGCCTGATAGCAACTTATTTAGGAAAGGAAAAGAATATGGCATACAGCGAAAAAGTTATCGATCATTACGAAAATCCACGCAATGTTGGTTCAATGGACAAAAAAGATAATTCTGTGGGAACCGGCATGGTGGGTGCGCCAGCTTGTGGTGACGTTATGCAGTTACAAATCAAAGTAAATGACAGCGGCATTATTGAAGATGCAAAATTCAAAACTTATGGTTGTGGTTCTGCGATTGCTTCTAGCTCTTTAATTACTGAATGGGTAAAAGGCAAATCTTTAGATGAAGCAGGTGCAATCAAAAACAGCCAAATTGCGGAAGAACTTGAATTACCACCGGTAAAAGTTCACTGCTCAATTTTAGCAGAAGATGCAATTAAAGCCGCCATTGCTGACTATAAAAATAAACAAGGTAAGTAATCAAAGTGCGGTTGAAAATGACCGCACTTTATCAATTTAAGGATCAGAATATGTCTATAACACTCACTGAAAAAGCGGCAGAACGAGTTCGTACTTTTCTTGAAAATCGTGGAAAAGGCATCGGTTTACGCTTAGGTGTAAAAACATCAGGTTGTTCGGGTTTAGGCTATGTGCTTGAATTCGTTGATGTGCTCAATGATGACGATCTTGTTTTTGAGCAGCATGGCGTGAAAGTAGTAGTCGATCCAAAAAGCTTGGTTTATTTAGATGGCATTGAGCTAGATTATGTCAAAGAAGGCTTGAACGAAGGCTTTAAATATAACAATCCAAATGTGAAAGAATCATGTGGATGTGGTGAAAGTTTCCATGTTTAAGGAATAAAGATGACAAATCCTTTTGCTATTTTTGATTTGCCCGTTGCTTTCAATGTTGATCAATCGCTTTTGTCTGAACGCTATTTAGTGCTTCAAAAGAGTTTGCATCCGGATAATTTTGTTACGGCAGATGCACAAAAACAACGCATTGCAATGCAAAAATCAACAGAAGTTAATGATGCATTAAAAACCTTGAAAGACCCAATTTTACGTGCGGAAGCAATTATTGCATTAAATACGGGAGAAGCACAGGATTTAGAACAAAAGAGCACACAAGATATGGCATTCCTAATGCAGCAATTAGAATGGCGAGAAGAGCTCGAAAATATTGAGCAAAGCCAGGATGAAAATGCATTAGAATCCTTTGCGAAACGCGTTAAAAAAGAAACAAAAGAAATATTGACCGCACTTGAAGAACAACTAAATGAGCAACAATGGTCAACTGCTGCACAGTTCTGTGATAAATTACGTTTTCTAAAAAAATTGGCGGATGAAATTAGCCAAGTAGAAGAACGTCTATTTGAATTATAATCTTGAGGGCGTTTAATACGCCCTTTTCGCTATTGATAAATGGGTAATTGCCCTCATACTAATGAAACTCGATTATGCAAACTTTAGAACAACTGACTGATGCCTCAAAATCTGCTTGGGGAACCATTTCCCAATGGATTGAGCATGCTCGTAATCATTGTGAGGTGATTAAAAAAGATCAATCTAGTGCAGAACGTGAGCTTTTCACCATGCAAATGCCCACTTCTTCTCCAATGGGCGCGGTCATTTATGAAACCGGTGGCATTTTAATCCATCATGGTTGGTTGCGTATATTGGGGTCAGGCAGTTTTAAATTACCACGTGGATTAATGGACTGGAATTTCAGCAAATCCTTTAATCAATCAGGCGATAAACCCAAATATTTGCTTGTTGCAGATGATGTCATTGGTGGTTATTTTGCTTTAAATGGTGGTTCTTTAGGTTCTAATCTTGGCAAGATTTATTATTTTTCGCCAAAAGACTTAACTTGGCATGATTTAAATTTTACCTATACAGATTTCTTGGCTTGGGCATTAAATGGTGACATTGAAGCATTTTACCAAAATCTGTTTTGGCAAAATTGGCAAGAAGATGTAAAACAACTCGATGGTAACCACATGATTGTTTTTACACCCGAGCTTTCAGAAGATAAGACGACTGATATTAATCAGCGTGAACGACGTGAAGTCAACATTGAAACCCATTACAACGCAAGTTTCACCGAACAAGATAAATTTGCACAAGCTTATTCAGTGGCATAACGAGCCCTTAACGAATTAATTATTAGAGATAAAAAGAGATATGGCATTACTCCAAATTGCAGAGCCAGGACAAACGGCTGCACCACATCAACATCGTCTTGCGGTAGGGATTGATTTAGGTACAACAAACTCTTTAGTTGCCGCAGTGCGTAGTGGTCAAGCCACCATTTTGAATGATGAACAAGACAGAAGCCTTGTACCTTCAGTCGTGTATTATGGTGAAAATGAAAAACTTGTGGGTACTGAAGCATTTGCCAAAGCTGCAATGGATCCTAAAAATACGATTATTTCGGTTAAACGTCTGATTGGTCGTAGTCTTGCAGATGTGCAATCACGTTACACAAACTTACCCTATGAGTTTGTGACAAGTGAAAATGGGTTGCCGTTATTGGTCACACACCAAGGCAAAAAAAGCCCGATTGAAGTCTCTGCAGATATTTTATCTCGTTTAAATCATATTGCTGAACAACGCCTTGCAGGTGAGCTTTCAGGTGTAGTGATTACCGTTCCTGCGTATTTTGATGATGCTCAGCGTCAAAGTACGAAAGATGCAGCACGCCTTGCGGGGTTAAATGTATTACGTTTATTAAATGAACCTACTGCTGCTGCGGTAGCTTATGGCTTAGATAGTGGAAAAGAAGGTGTTATCGCTGTTTATGACTTAGGTGGTGGGACCTTTGATATCTCGATTTTACGTTTATCTAAAGGCGTTTTTGAAGTCTTAGCAACAGGTGGAGATACCGCCTTAGGTGGTGATGATTTTGACCATTTAATTGCCGATTGGATTGTTGAGCAAGCGGGTATTCAACCACAAAATGTAAATGAGCAGCGTGAACTTTTAAGTTTAGCTACACAAACTAAAATTGCCTTAACGAGTGCACAAAGTGCGGTCATTTCTTGGCGCGGATTTGAAGGTGAGTTAAGTCGTGAGCAATTCAATGAATTAATTCATTCATTGGTTAAACGTTCTTTATTAACCTGCCGTCGAGCATTAAAAGATGCGCATGTTGAAGCTGAAGACGTGCAAGAAGTGGTTATGGTTGGCGGCTCAACTCGCGTGCCTTACGTACGTGAGCAAGTAGGCGAGTTCTTCGGTAAAACGCCATTAACCTCTATCGACCCAGATAAAGTAGTAGCACTAGGTGCGGCAATTCAAGCGGATATTTTAGTGGGGAACAAAAATGACAGTGATATGTTGTTACTCGATGTTGTGCCGCTTTCTTTAGGCATTGAAACCATGGGCGGTTTAGTGGAGAAAATTATTCCACGCAACACCACGATTCCAGTGGCTCGTGCACAAGAATTTACCACCTTTAAAGATGGTCAAACTGCGATGACGGTACATGTAGTGCAAGGTGAACGTGAATTAGTGGATGATTGCCGTTCTTTAGGTCGTTTTACGTTGCGTGGTATTCCGCCAATGGTAGCAGGCGCGGCCCATATTCGTGTGACTTATCAAGTGGATGCGGATGGCTTATTAAGTGTGACCGCCATGGAAAAATCCACAAAAGTCCAAGCATCGATTCAAATTAAGCCTTCTTATGGTTTAACCGATGAAGAAGTGACAGCAATGATTAAAGCTTCTTTTGATAATGCACAAGATGATATGCAAGCACGTGAATTAGCCGAGCAACGTGTTGAGGCTGAGCGTGTGATTGAAAGCGTGATTGTGGCATTACAACAAGATGGAGCGGAATTATTAACCGAATCGGAATTTCACCAAATTGAAAATGCATTGAAACAATTAATGGATGTAAAAGAAGGAACAGAGCGTCATGCTATCGTTCAGGGAATCAAAGCCCTTGATGTCGCGACTCAAGAATTTGCGGCAAGACGGATGAATAAATCCATTAATCAAGCGCTGACAGGCAAATCTGTATCAGATATTGAGCAATAAAGTGCGGTTATAAATTAACGAGTTTTTTATATTGAGGAAAGTAATATGCCAAAAGTGATTTTTTTACCGAATGAAGAATTCTGTCCAGAGGGTATGGTGGTTGATGCTGCAGCAGGCGACAACTTATTAGAAGTGGCACATAATGCGGGTGTGGAAATTCATCATGCTTGCGATGGTTCTTGTGCTTGTACAACATGCCATGTAGTCATTCGTGAAGGGTTTGATTCATTAAATGAAGCCAGCGATCAAGAAGAAGATATGCTAGATAAAGCATGGGGCTTAGAAATGGATAGCCGCCTTTCTTGCCAATGTGTCGTGGGTGATGAAGATTTAGTGGTGGAAATCCCCAAATATAATATTAACCATGCAAATGAGGCGGCTCACTAATGAAATGGACTGATGCCCAACTTATTGCAGAAGAGCTGTATGATCGTAATCCAGATTTAGATCCTAAAACGGTACGTTTCACGGATTTACATAAATGGATTTGTGAACTAAAAGATTTTGATGATGATCCAATGAAATCTAACGAGAGTATTCTCGAAGCAATTTTGTTGAAATGGTTAGATGAATACGAATAAGCCTGATTACACAGGCTTATTATATTTTTAATAGTTAATCTGATAGTTTTTGTATATAAAGTTGGTAAACTGGCAACATTTGTAAAACATGGAGTTTTTGCTGATAGATATTGACATAAGCATCAACAGCAGGTTTTACTAAGTGGTAGTAGTTTTGTTTTCCATTTTCTTCTGGGCTCCATAAATAGTCATCAAAAGCAATAATCCCATTATTTTTTACTAATTTATGGGCTAAAATAGCATCGAACAGTACATCTGGGGCTTCATGAGAACCATCTACATAGATAAAATCAAATTTTCCAGCTTCGCCTTTTGCTAATAGTTCAATCATTTTAGTATGGGAATATCCTTTATGTTTGATAATATTAAGGGATTTTCCGCATTGTTTAGCATAAATCATTAATGTTTGAATATTCTCATTGAAAGATTGCTCAACGGAACTCATATCCCATTTTCCTTGATGCTCTAATCCGCCCTCCCAAGAATCAATACAATGAATTTCTATTTCATTATGGTATTTAAGCATTTCTTCAGTAAAAAAATGAGTAGAACGCCCTTCAAATGAACCAATTTCTAAGATCCGTTGAGGTGTAAATTGTTCAAAAATATAGGATAGAGAAGGGATATTATGAGTAAACCAGTCAGTACTGAAATAGACAGTTAAATTATCTTTAGTTACGTTGTTTGACATTTTAAATCCTTAGATTATATTAAATATGAACCGCACTTTATTGCTAAAGTGAGGTTATTTTTATGGTTGTTTTTAATTATTTTTTCTTCGCGTATTTTAAGGAGTCGATAGCAACCGCGAGGATGATAATGCTACCTTTAATGATATATTGCCAGTAAGGGTTTACACCGATATAAGTTAAACCGTAGTTAATAACGGTGAAGATGATAACACCCGTGATTACACCGATAACAGTACCCACACCACCGGCGAAAGATACACCACCTACTACGCAGGCAGCAATCGCATCTAATTCATACATGAAACCGAGGTTGTTGGTAGCACTACCGATACGACCAGCTTCTAACATACCACCGAATGCATAGAACATACCTGCAATCATGTAAATCACAACAAGGTTACGTGCTACGTTTACGCCAGATACTTTTGCTGCTTCAGGGTTACCACCGATAGCAAAGATATTTTTACCGAAGCGTGTTTTATTCCACATTACCCAAACTAAGAATGCACAAATCGCCGCATAAATAGTGATGTAGGATAATTTGAACGAACCAAGTCTGAAGAAGCCTTGTGCGAAGTTAGAGAAAGATTCACTGAAACCTGCAATTGGTGAGCCACCTACGCCATCATAATAAAGTGAGTTGAAACCGTAAACGATGATCATGGTACCCATGGTTGCAATGAACGGGGTTACATTGAGATAAGCGATAACTAAACCATTCACTAAGCCGATTACAGCACCTACTGCACAAACAGTCAGGATAACTACTGGAATAGGAATTTCACCTAAATCAGGGAACACGCGGTTCATGTTTTCCATTGATTGCAAGAGGGTAGCAGAAATAACCGCTGCTAAACCTACTTGGCGACCGGCTGATAAGTCGGTACCTTGAGTGACAAGCAAGCCTGCAACACCAAGGGCGATAATGAGACGGACGGATGATTGAGTTAAAATGTTACTAAAGTTGCGAACATTCAAGAATGTTGGATCTTGTGCGATGATGATGCCAAGTAAAATCAACAACACAAAATAAATCGCATTTTGTTTTAAGAAATCGAATGATTTATTTTTTGGTAAGGCACTCATAATTTGTTCCTTTATGATTTATAAATATTTTGCGGCAAGTTGCAAAATTTCTTCTTGAGACGTTTTTGCTGTTTCAACGATGCCGGCAACACGACCATTACTCATGACCAAAATTCGGTCTGTTACGCCTAATAATTCCGGCATTTCTGATGAAATCATAATGATGCCTTTATCTTTTTTAGCGAGTTCTTGAATGAGCTGATAAATTTCAAATTTTGCCCCAATATCAATACCACGAGTTGGTTCGTCGAGCATTAAGATATCTGGTTGGGTTAAAAGCCAACGGCCGATAATGACTTTTTGTTGGTTACCACCAGAAAGCGAGCCAATTGTTGTTTTGTGAGAAGGTGTTTTTACGTTCATCGCATCAATCACCCATTGTGTATCGCTCGCCATTTTTTTGTTGCTGAGCAATTTCCAAGGAGTGAGGTAAGATTTCATATTTGAAATCAAAGAGTTAAATTCAATACTTAGGTTTGAATAAATCCCGGTTGAACGACGTTCTTCAGTCACCAAAGCAAAACCGTGGTTAATCGCCTCAAGTGCGGTATGATTTTTCACGATTTTTCCGTTGAGCTTGATCGTCCCTTCTTTTAATTCGCGTACACCAAAAATGGCTTCCACAATATCGGTTCGTTTTGCACCAACAAGACCTGCGATACCTAAAATTTCACCTTTGCGTAAATTAAAGGAAACATCTTGAATAGAAGGTTGGTTCACCGCAGTTAAATGTTCCACTTCAAGCGTGACTTCTTTTGGTACGTTAGTTTTTTCAGGGAAACGTTGTGTTAATTCACGGCCAACCATCATTGAAACAATTTCTTCCATGGTGGTGCCTTTAACTTGAACGGTATTGATCCATTTACCATCACGAAGAATGGTGATTTCATCACAAATTTTGAAGATTTCATCCATTTTGTGTGAAATATAGATAATGCCACAACCGCGATCTTTTAATTTTTGAATAATTTTGAAAAGATGTTCCACTTCTTTTTCTGAAAGTGAGGATGTTGGCTCATCCATAATTACGATTTTAGCGTTATAAGAGAACGCTTTCGCAATTTCGATCATCTGCATTTGTGAAACGGAAAGTTTGGCCACTTTTTCTCTTGGATCAACATCAATATCCAATTCATCGAAAATCGCTTTGGTATCACGATACATTTTGGCGTGATCCACAAAAGGACCTTTAAGTGGGTAGCGACCCAACCATAGGTTATCCATTACACTGGTTTGACGCACCAAGTTAAGTTCTTGGTGAACCATTGAAATCCCATTTTCAAGGGCTTCTTTTGATGTTTTAAAATCAACAGGTTTGCCTAAGAATAAAATTTCACCTTCGTCTTTTGCATAAATTCCGAAGAGGCATTTTAATAATGTAGATTTACCTGCCCCGTTTTCGCCCATCAAGGCGTGAACAGAGTGAGAACGAACTGTTAGATTGGCGTGATCAAGGGCTTTTACACCGGGGAAAGACTTACTGACATCCGTCATTGTCAGTAGTACATCACTGTCTTGGGTTTGAGTTGTCATATCCAACCTCATCAAAAAAGGGGAAAGGGAATTTGGGTTTCCTTTCCCCTAAAATTAAAGAAAAGCAATAGATTTTCTTATTTTAAGAATTCACTTAGGTTATCTTTATCTACACCAACATAAGGGATACGCACCACACGGTTTTCTAATTTCCATTGTGTACCTTCTGTTGCTGCTTTACCGTTAGCAAGGTTTGCAGAAAGTTGAACAACTGCTTTACCTTGGTTAACACCATCGTTTAACACAGTACCAGCAATTTCGCCTTTCTTAATTAATTGAAGCACTTCTGGTAATGCATCCACACCAAAGATTGGTAATTTTTTACCGTGTGCTTTGGTTGCTTCTAATGCACCTAACGCCATACCGTCATTGTTTGAAATAATCATTTCAATTTCGTTAGCTTTAGAGCTAGATAACCATGCATCCACTTTATCTTTAGCCATTGCTGCATCCCACATACCGGTATCAATAAATAATTGTTCGGTTTGGATACCTTTAGCATTTAATTGCTCAATCACATATTTAGTACGCGCTTCTGCGTCTGGGTGACCTGGTTCACCTTTTAATAATACATATTGGATTTTACCGTCTTTGTTTAAGTCGAAGGCTGGCATTGCTTTCCATTGTTTCGCAATTAAGTCACCTTGGATTAAACCAGATTCTTTAGGGTCTGTACCAACATAGTAAGCGTGATCGTAGCTACCAATTGCTTTTGCACCTGGGTCTTTATTGAAGAAAACAACAGGAATGTCATCTTGTTTAGCTTTCTTGATAACAGTTGAAGCTGCTGCTGGGTCTACTAAGTTAATCGCTAAAGCTTTTACACCTTTAGAAAGCAAACCATCTACTTGGTCATTTTGAATAGATTGTGCATTTTGAGAGTCATTCATTAATAACTCAATGCCGCCAAGCGCTTTCGCTTCTTTATCGATTTCTTTACGCATTAATGACATGAAGTTGTCATCATATTTATAAATGGTAACACCAATACGGTTATCGGCTGCGAAACCTGAAGTTGCTGAACCTAAACCGATTGCTAAAGCGACTGCACTTAATACTGCTGTTTTTTTCATAAAAACGCTCCTATGTAGAGAAAGAGATTTTATTGTTGATTTTTTATATATCAAATAGAGGAATGTTGCGTACATCTATTGCAACTGAATCCATCATAACGAAATCAAAACCGTTAATCTGTGATCAAACTCACATAAATGAAAACGATTACATAGCAATGTTTAAATTTGTGATCTCCATCACGGTTTTATTGCATTTTCTACGGAAAAACGTCTCACCAATGTTGGATTAAATTGGACAACAGTAGGTGTGACAATAGATGAATCGACTAAACTTAATGCCAGTTTTGCTGCATAATTTGCCATTAAATCAATTGGATATCGAACAGTAGTGAGCTTCGGAATTAAATATCGAGCAATCGGCATATCATCAAATCCCACAATGGAAAATTGTTTCGGGACTTTGATATTGTTTTCATTTAAAACAGAAATTGCACCGGCTGCCATGGTATCGTTATAGGCTACCACAGCGGTTAAATTGGAGTTGTAGCTTAATAAATCAATCATGGCCTTTTCACCACCTTCAAAATCAGGTGAATTATGCACAATGGCTTGTTCTACAATGGGGAAGTTATGCGCTTCTAAGGCCTCTAAGTAGCCTTCCTTACGTTCTGTTTCATCTAAAATACCGTGATTGGAACCAATATAGGCGATGTGCTTATGGCCATAACGAATCAGGATCTCAGTTGCAAGATAGGTACCTTGGCGGTTATCAAGGCTGACGCAACGATTTTCATAGCCTGCAATCACACGGTTAATTACAACCATACCGGGTACATTTTCTAAATAATGCTGTAACTCTTCATCAGAAAGGGCTTTGGAATGAACAACCAGGCAACTACAACGCTTGCGTAGCAAGGTATCAATGGCTTCACGCTCTTTTTCTGCATGATGGTATCCAATGCCGATCAAAATCGTTTTTTGATGCTCTTCAGCGACTTTATCGACCGATTTAACCAAGATAGCAAAGAACGGATCCGTTACATCGGTAACCACCACGCCAATGGTATCGGTATTTTGCACGGCTAGAGCTTGTGCGTTTGCATTGGGTTGATAATTTAAGACTTCCATTGCACGTTGTACCGAATAACGGGTTTTTTCACTCACAGATGGGGAGCGATTAATCACCCGGGAAACAGTGGCAACCGACACGCAAGCTAATTCAGCAACATCTCGAATTGTAGGCATAACAGGGCTCTCATTCATTTTTTCATAGCAATTATCATAGTAAATTTGAATAAAATTGAAAGCGGTTACTTTCAAAAATGCTACATTCGTCACAAAAAAGTGATTGGACGAGCGGCTTATTTCCTGATTTTGTGATAATGATCACGGTTTATTTTTTTTAATTTGTTATCTTATGAGAAAATTTTTTGTAATCGTTTACATTTTGGAGCAAAAATATGAGCGAAACCGTATTTGAACCGACAGATCATCCACATCGTCGTTATAATCCGTTAATTGATCAATGGGTTTTAGTCTCGCCACATCGTGCTAAACGTCCATGGCAGGGGCAACAAGAAAAAGTGAGTGAGGAGCAAAAGCCAAGCCACGATCCAAATTGTTATCTTTGCCCGCGTAATAAACGTATCACTGGCGAACCTAATCCGGATTATCATAAACCTTATGTATTCAAAAATGATTTCTCGGCTTTATTAGAAGATACACCAGCGCCAGAGCAATCTGCCGATCCGCTTTTCCAAATGAGCCAAGCGCGTGGTGAAAGCCGTGTTATTTGTTTTTCGCCAGATCACAGTAAAACATTACCATTATTGACCGCACTTGAAATTGAAGAAGTGATTAAAGTGTGGCAAGAACAATTGCGTGAACTGGGTCAAAAATATCAGTGGGTACAGATTTTCGAAAATAAAGGTGCGGCAATGGGATGTTCCAATCCACATCCGCACGGACAAATTTGGGCAAACAGCTTTTTACCGAATGAAGTCGCACGTGAAGATGTTGCTCAACGAAATTATTATGAAAAACACGGTTCGGTGCTTTTAGTGGATTACGTTCAAAAAGAATTAGAGAAAAAAGAACGTATTGTGGTGGAAACCGAGCATTGGGTTGCGGTAGTGCCTTATTGGGCGGTGTGGCCGTTTGAAACCTTGTTATTGCCAAAAGTGCATGTCAAACGCTTAACAGAATTAACCGATGCTCAAGCCAAAGATCTTGCCGTGATATTGAAAAAGCTGGCAACAAAATACGATAACTTATTTGAAACTTCTTTCCCTTATTCAATGGGTTTCCATGCAGCGCCATTTAATGGAGAAGATAACGAACATTGGCAGCTTCATGCGCATTTTTATCCACCATTATTGCGTTCAGCTACAGTACGCAAATTTATGGTGGGTTATGAAATGTTAGGTGAAAGCCAACGTGACCTCACCGCAGAACAAGCCGCAGAAAGATTACGTGCGTTAAGCGAAGTACATTATAAAGAACGTTAAGCAATAATTTCCCTCTTGAGTTAAGAGGGAGTGTGAAAGATAAAGGAAAATAATATGACTCCAGTCCAAAAATCCCAACACATTTTTACGCAAAAATATAACAAGCAACCTGAACTGACTGTGTATGCGCCAGGTCGTGTAAACATTATCGGCGAACATACTGACTACAATGATGGCTTTGTAATGCCTTGTGCGATCAATTATGGTACAGCTATTGCGGGATCAAAACGTGCTGATCATATTTGGAATGTTTATGCCGCAGATCTTGATCTTGAGGATACCTTTTCTCTTAATGAAGATTTCCCTCAAAGTGAGCAAAAATGGGCGAATTATGTGCGTGGTGTTGTGAAATTTATTCAGGAACGTTGCCCGCAATTTAAACAAGGCGCTGATTTGGTGATTTCCGGAAATGTGCCCCACTCTTCTGGTTTAAGCTCTTCCGCCGCCCTTGAAGTGGCGACTGGAAAATTCTGCCAACAACTCAGTGATTTACCTTTAACTCATACAGAAATTGCTTTAATTGGTCAAAAAGCTGAAAACAAATTTGTAGGTGCGAATTGCGGGAATATGGATCAATTAATTTCGGCTTTAGGACAAAAAGATCATCTCTTAATGATTGATTGCCGTAGCTTAGAAACACAGCCAACGCCTGTGCCGAAAGATGTTGCTGTCATTATTGTGAACTCAAATGTACCCCATGATTTGGTCACGGGCGAATATAACACACGCCGTTGGCAATGTGAAAAAGCTGCAGAATTCTTTGGCGTAAAAGCGTTACGTGATGTGTCAGTAGAAGAATTCCAAAAAAGAGAAGCAGAATTGACCGCACTTAATGCTTTAGTGGCTAAACGTGCACGCCATGTGGTGACCGAAAACCAACGCGTACTTGATGCTGTTAAAGCATTAAAACATAACGATTTAACAAAATTAGGCGAATTAATGGGGCAATCTCACGTGTCAATGCGTGATGATTTCGAGATTACCGTGCCACAAATCGATTATCTTGTTGAACTCGCTCAATTAGTCATTGGTAAAACCGGTGGCGCGAGAATGACTGGCGGTGGTTTTGGTGGCTGCATTGTTGCCCTTGCTCCTCATGATAAAGTTGAAGAAGTGCGTAAAATTATTGCCGATAATTATGAAAAACAAACGGGCTTAAAAGAAGATTTCTACGTTTGCACAGCCTCACAAGGAGTGAGCCTATGCTAGAAAAAACGGCGTTCAATGCACCAGATGGACAGCCTTATCAACTTGTTCAACTCACCAATTCAAATGGCATGACAGTGCAATTTATGGATTGGGGCGCCACTTGGCTTTCTTGTAAAGTCCCTGTGAATGGTGAGGTGCGAGAAGTGTTACTCGGCTGCAAAGTGGAGGATTATCCTCATCAAACTGCTTATTTGGGTGCAAGCGTAGGACGCTATGCAAATCGTATTGCTAACGCCCAATTTGAATTAGGTGAGCGAACAATCCAGCTAGTCGCTAATCAAGGCAAACATCAATTACATGGTGGTAAAGAAGGCTTTGATAAACGCCGTTGGAAAGTCGAAGAGTGCGGTCAGAATTTTGTGCGTTTTTCCCTTGTGTCTCCCGATGGTGATCAAGGTTTTGAAGGTAATGTACAAGTCAATGTGATTTATACATTAAACGATGAAAATAGCGTAAAAATTGAATATGAAGCAGAAAGCGATAAAGATACCGCACTTAACTTAACGAACCACGCTTATTTCAATTTGGAAAATGCTGAGCAGGGTAGTGATGTGAGAAATCATACATTACGCCTCAATGCGGATTTCTATTTACCGGTTGATGGTGAAGGCATCCCAAATTCACCACTTAAGCATGTGGTGAATACCAGCTTTGATTTTCGTGTTGCAAAACCAATCGCACAAGATTTTCAGCAAGGCGATCAAGCGGTGATAAAAGGTTACGATCATTCCTTTATTGTCAATAAAGCATGGCAAAAGCCTTGTGTATTATTGACTTCCCCTAATGAAGATTTAAGCCTTGAAGTGCTCACATCCCAAGCGGCATTACAGGTTTATACGGGAAACTATCTTGTCGGCACTCCAACTCGTAAAGGTGGTACTTATCAAGATTTCAGCGGCATAGCCCTTGAAACCCAATGCCTTCCCGATACCCCTAACCACCCAGAATGGCAAAATTATGGCGGTATTCAAAAAGCTGGTGAACGCTATTACCAGTGGACAGCGTTTAGGTTTAAATAGGTAATCTTTGAAAGTGCGGTTAAAAACTATTGTGTTTTTAACCGCATTTTTTATTCTTATGAATAGAGTATTTAATGTATATTTGAATGTATTAGGTAATAGCTTATCGATAATCTCAGCATACTAATGCTCATTCGTTGATATGTTAGTTTAATTGGGAAATAAAAATGATCAGATATAGTGAACAAGACTTTATAAATGAAATTAGAACCATGGTAAGTAATAATGCATCAGAACAGGAGATTTCTTATAGAGCCTTAGAATTGATGAATTCATCAATTGATTGGAGAGAGGAGTTTCGTGATTTTGCATTAGATTTGATTAGTATAATAGAACCAGGTTTCTATATGACAAATGATGAAATATTAGAAAATATTAATTTGTTGGGTAAAAAATATTATCCATAAAATGAATATTGGAAAACATCCCACCCTATGTAGAAGTAAAAGGATACAAAGAACCTAAAACTGCAATTTATCCAGTTATGGGAGACAAGTAAGTAGCATATGATAAATGTTAAGTTTAGTTGGATAGATATGTGGAAAGATGGATCTTTAGAACCACATTGCTCTATTCTAAATATAAATGAAGATTTAAATATAACTCATTTTTTAATTGATGATGAGGGATTAGGTATAGGTCATTTGCAAAAGTGGATAAAAAATGGTCTTGAAGAGATTGATAAAATATCTAAAAAAGAAATTTCTGAATATGATATGTGGGGACAAACTTTAGGTGCGCTAATCTCGTTAGATAAAGTAACTATTTATTGGGGGGATGAAGAATATCCGGATGATTATCTTGAGTTTGACCAATTTAAGATCATTTTATCTAATTAGTATGACTTCTTATTATCTGAACCCAATATAAGCAATGAAGTTTATTTTTCAGTTTAGAGTAGAGGTATTTTGTGGCAGTCATGATCGGTGGACATTCTCCCCCAGCGCGCGTCTCCTGACGCGTGCTTGTATCTATCAAAAAATAAACAAACTGAAGCTGTTAATAAAAATAGTGAAAATTTGAATTAAACGAAATTGATGTTTTAGGCACGCGTCAGGAGACGCAGGCCATCACGGGAGAGACAAAAAATGGAAATAAATGAAATAAGAACAATCTTTTTAAAATATTGGGATCCTATTCTAATAGGTGATAATGAATTGTTAATTGATGAATATGATAATTATGTTAATAGTATGTTTGGTTACTTAAAGAGAGATAATATTGATATTGATGATATTGTAGATTTATTAATTTTATTTGAAAATGAGATGGGAGTGGAAACAGATCTATATACCAAGAGAAATGTTGCTAGTAAATTGATTAAATAGTAAAGCATATGAATACTAATTCTTAAAGGTAATTTTTTAAAGGGGACATACTCATACTACACTCGGAAATGTAAAATTGGAAAAAGTAATTAAAGAATATGCAAACGGTGTTTATGAGACTAAAGTTTCTATTCCAAATCCTAGGGCTTTAAAAGACCCGAATGCGAAACCATTCTTAGAAAAAGCAGGTAGGGAAAAAGACCGTGTATCAACAATGTTTCCAAGATCTTGGACTCAGGATAGATTGAGGGTTGAATTGGAGCATGCATTTAAAAATGCTAGCAAAGTTCCTAGTACTAAGTCTAAGTGGAAAGGAGTGACAAAATCAGGAGTTGAAGTTCGTTGGTATGTTAAGGAAAATGGAAAAATCGACACTATTAATCCTAAGGCTCCTAGTTATAATTAGGAAAAGTATATGAAATTATTATTTAAGTTTGATGATTCAAGTTTTTATAAATCAACTTGTGTGTTTTTAAATGATGAAAATCACTCCTGGAGAGATGAATATGTACGTATATATTTAGATACTTTAAAATTTGATAGTAGTATCAAATTAGCTGATTTATCTATAAATAAAGATTATGTTAGTACGGATGTGATGGATGCAGTAATAGATAAAGATAAGGTATATTTGGGATTTTCCTTGTATTTACCCGAAGATAGACCAGCAGATTATAATCCTAGTGAGGAAAAGTATTATATTGTAGATAGAGAGGAATTAACGTATTTAGCTAGACGGTGGTATCGTTTCATTCAAAGACCTGTAGAGTTAAAGCAGCCAGATTACCAAGAAATTATTGATTCAGAGGATGCTTATAAATAAGCGTGAGTTATGGAAGCTCCTTCTACCTGCAGAAGGAATCATAACAACAGTTAAAATTGAAGTACGGTTAAAAATTGTTATGTTTTTAACCGCACTTTATTTTCAGCCATTTAGCTTAAGTTTTTTGCGATTTTTGTCAAAATATGCTACTTTTTACACAGTCAATCCGACAGTAACACATTTAATTTTATGAACGAAGAACATTCGAGTAATCAAACTGAAACAACTAAAAAATCTTTTTTTCAATCGCTTATTGGCCGCTTTTTCCAAGGTGAGCTGAAAAACCGTGAAGAACTCGTGGAAGTGATTCGCGATTCAGAACAAAACGATTTAATTGATCAAAACACTCGCGAGATGATTGAAGGGGTAATGGAAATCGCCGAGCTTCGTGTGCGCGATATCATGATTCCTCGCTCGCAAATCGTATTTATTGAATCGAATCAAGATCTCGATGCCTGTTTGAATACGATTATTGAATCCGCTCACTCTCGTTTTCCTGTGATTGCAGATACGGATGACCGCGATAATATTGAAGGGATTTTGCACGCGAAAGATTTGCTTAAGTTTTTACGTGAAGATGCAGAAGAATTCGAGCTTTCCAAGTTGTTACGTCCAGTTGTGATTGTGCCGGAAAGTAAACGTGTCGATCGTATGTTAAAAGAGTTTCGTTCTGAACGTTTCCACATGGCGATTGTGGTGGATGAGTTTGGAGCTGTATCAGGTTTGGTGACCATTGAAGACATTCTCGAACAAATTGTGGGTGATATTGAAGACGAATTTGATGAGGAAGATGTCGCAGATATTCGTCAGCTTTCTCGTCATACTTATGCGGTGCGTGCACTAACAGATATTGATGATTTTAATGCGCAATTCAACACGCATTTTGATGATGAAGAAGTGGATACTATTGGCGGTTTAATCATGCAAGCCTTTGGGTATTTGCCTAAGCGTGGTGAAGAAATCACGTTAGAAAATATTCAATTTAAAGTGACCTCTGCCGATAGCCGTCGTTTAATTCAGGTGCGTGTAACTGTGCAGGATGAACATTTATCGGATATGGAAGGCGTGGAAGAACAAGCTGAATAAGGCATATCGTTTCGCTGTATTCTAAGCCCCCTCTTTGCTAAAGAGGGGGAATATTTTTTTATAGTATGGATAAAATGAATAAATTAGTGATTTATCTTATTGCCCTGATTTCTGGTGTGATTGGCGTATTTGCCTTTTCACCGTTTGATTATTGGGGATTGGCCTATGTATCCTTAGGCGGATTGCTGTTTGTGGCGAAAAATGCCCAAAAATCAACCGCACTTTTGGCCACTTTTTTGTGGTCGATGGGCTTTTTCTGTTTTGGTGTCAGTTGGTTAAATGTCAGTATTCATCAATTTGGTGGGGCATCCCTTGGCGTGAGCTATCTCTTGGTGGGCTTACTTTCTGCTTACCTTGCACTTTATCCAATGCTTTTCACTTATTTAGTGCAATGTTTTAAGGTGCAAAGTGCGGTCATTTTTGCCGCGATTTGGACATTGACTGAATTCTTGCGTGGATGGGTGTTTACCGGTTTTCCGTGGCTACAATTTGGTTATACCCAAATCGACAGTCCATTTTTCGGCATCGCCCCGATCTTTGGTGTCACGGGGCTAACATTTTTTACCGTTTGGGCAAGTGCGGTCATTTTTAATCTTGTTTTTTCACTATCGAAAAAACAATGGAATTTAGTCGGTGTTAATGTATTGCTATTATTGGTTGTGGGTGGATTAAGTGCTTATGCCGGTAAGGTGAATTTTGTCCAACCAAAAGAAGAGAAAGGTCTCACCGTTACACTTGCACAAGGTAACATTGAGCAAAATTTAAAATGGGATCCTGAATATCTTTATGCCACGGTAGATATCTATCAAAAACAAATTTTGGCACATTTAGGCAAGTCTGATTTGATTATTTTGCCTGAGTCGGCATTGCCAACTTTGGAAAATGCGATTACGCCATTTTTTGAAGCCTTAGATAAAGTCGCAAAAGAGAAAAACACGGAAGTGATGATTGGCACCGTGTATCGTGATGAGCAAAGCGGTAAATTATTAAATTCCATTGTGACAGCAGGGAATCCTGATTTTCCTTATGAGTTGATGACAAAAAATCGTTATAGCAAATATCATCTCGTGCCATTTGGTGAGTACGTGCCATTAGAAAGTTTGTTGCGTCCACTTAATTCTGTATTTAATTTGCCAATGTCTGCGTTCCAAAGTGGCGATGCGGTACAGCCATCATTTATGGCAAAACAACATGCTTTTGCACCGGCTATTTGTTATGAAATTATTTTCGGTGAGCAACTTCGTGAAAATCTGAAAAAAGAGACGGATTATTTGCTGACTATTTCCAATGATGCGTGGTTTGGCGACAGCATCGGCCCTTGGCAGCATTTACAAATGGCTAGAATGCGGGCGCTTGAATTAGGCAAACCATTAATTCGGGCAACTAATACAGGTATTTCAGTGTTTATTGATGCAAAAGGCAAGATTGAAGCGCAAGCACCGCAATTTGAGGAAACTACACTGACACATAAAATGGTGCCAACAGAAGGCAAAACGCCTTATGCGGCACTGGGTAATTTACCTATTTATGTGTTGTCATTGATTTTTGTGTTATTACGTGGCTTCACGACGTTATTAAAACGCCACTTGAACCTTTCACAAAAATAGCAGTCAAAACGACCGCACTTTTTTAACGTGAGAGGAAAATAAATTTCCTCTTGTAAAACCAATGAGATTTTAATGAATAAAAATCTAATCGAAGTCAAAAACCTGACCTTTAAACGAGGTGAGCGTGTGATTTACGATAACCTGAATTTGAAAGTCCAACAGGGTAAAATTACGGCCATTATGGGGCCATCAGGGATCGGGAAAACCACGTTACTGAAATTAATCGGTGGTCAGTTATATCCTGAACAAGGCGAGATTTTGTTTGATGGACAAGATATTTGTCATCTTTCAAATCGCGAGCTTTACGAAGTGCGTAAACGCATGGGAATGTTATTCCAATCAGGCGCATTATTTACGGATATTTCCACGTTTGATAACGTGGCATTTCCGATTCGCGAGCATACCCGTTTGCCGGATAGTCTAATTCGTCAAATTGTGTTGATGAAATTAGAAGCAGTGGGCTTACGCGGTGCGGCAGATTTAATGCCTTCTGAGCTTTCTGGTGGGATGGCGCGTCGTGCCGCATTGGCGCGAGCGATTGCACTTGATCCGGATTTAATTATGTTTGATGAGCCGTTTACGGGGCAAGATCCAATCAGCATGGGCGTGATCGTGAGCTTAATTAAACGTTTGAATGAAGCACTGAATTTAACCTCTATTGTGGTTTCCCATGATGTGAATGAAATATTAAGCATTGCAGATTATGCCTATATCATTGCGGATAAACATGTGATTGCCGAAGGAACATCAGAACAACTGCTCGCGAGCCAAGATCCTCAAGTTGTGCAGTTCTTGAAAGGTGAAGCAGATGGTCCGGTAAAATTCCATTATCCGGCAGGTGATTATGTGGAGGAATTATTTAAATGATTGTTGATATGATTTCTTCACTTGGACGAAGCGTAATCAAATTTTTCCGCGCATTAGGCCGCTCAGGCTTTATGTTGTTCGGTGCGCTCGTAGGTAAACCGCAAGTTCGTAAACATTTTCCTTTATTAGTGAAACAGTTACACGTATTAGGTGTACAGTCTTTATTAATTATCCTGCTTTCAGGTTTATTTATTGGAATGGTGTTGGGCTTACAAGGTTATGTGGTCTTAGTTGATTTTTCAGCAGAAACCAGCCTTGGACAACTTGTAGCGCTGTCTTTATTACGTGAATTAGGCCCAGTAGTGACCGCACTTTTATTTGCGGGTCGTGCAGGTTCAGCGTTAACGGCTGAAATTGGCTTAATGAAAGCCACAGAACAACTTTCCAGCCTTGAAATGATGGCAGTCGACCCATTACGTCGAGTGATTGCACCGCGTTTTTGGGCGGGCTTGATTGCAATGCCAATTCTTGCGCTTCTCTTTACCGCGATTGGTATTTGGGGCGGTGCGCTTGTTGGTGTAGATTGGAAAGGTGTCGATGCAGGTAGCTTCTGGTCAGTGATGCAAAATGCCGTCAGCTGGAGCTATGACATTTTAAATGGATTTATTAAAAGCGTATTTTTCGCCATTGCAGTGGTGTGGATTGCGTTATTCAATGGTTATGATTGTATTCCAACATCTGAAGGTATCAGTCAAGCCACAACCAGAACGGTTGTCCACGCATCACTTGTGGTACTTGGGCTCGATTTCATCTTAACTGCTATTATGTTTGGGGCAGGTTAATAGGGTATTTTTATGAGACAAACAATTAAATATGAATTTTGGGTAGGCTTATTTTTACTACTCGGTATCGCAGCGTTAGTATTTCTAGGCTTACGTGTAGCAAATGTGCAAGGTTTTGGTGAAACAAAATCTTACACAGTCACTGCAACTTTTGACAATATTGGTGGACTAAAGATCCGTGCGCCACTTAAGCTAGGAGGAGTGGTAATCGGTCGTGTTTCTGATATTACGTTAGATGAAAAATCTTACTTGCCAAAAGTAAGCATTGCGATTAATGAAGAATATAAAGAAATTCCGGAAAACAGTTCGTTATCGATCAAAACATCGGGATTATTGGGCGAGCAATATATCGCCTTAACAATGGGCTTTGATGATGGTGAAACCGCGATGTTAAAAAACGGTAGCCAAATTCAAGACACAAAATCCGCAATGGTATTGGAAGATTTAATCGGCCAGTTCCTTTACGGTGATAAAAAAGCAGACGGTAATGCTGACAAAGCAGAATTAGATGTAAAATAATAATCTTTATTTAGGAGATTTATGATGAAATTTACTCAGTTTAAAAAATGGTTTAGCGTAATGGCATTTGCAGTGACAGCACTTTTTGTGACTCAAACTGTACGTGCAGAAACGAGCCCTTATGTGTTGATGCAACAAGCATCAGATAAGTTATTTGCCGATATCAAAAACAATCAGGCAAAAATTAAAAAGGATCCAAACTATTTACGTACTATCGTGCGTAACGATTTATTACCTTACGTGCAAGTAAACTATGCAGGTTCTTTGGTGTTAGGTTCACACTTTAAATCAACCACACCAGAACAACGTGAAAAATTCTTTAAAGCATTCAGCGATTTTATCGAACAAGCTTATGCACAAGTATTAACCGCTTATACCGATCAAAATATTCAAATTGAACCGGCTAAAGAAGTGGGCGACAAAAACCTTGTAAGCATTCGTGTAAACATCATGCAAAATAGTGGACAAGCGCCAATCAAATTAGATTTCAAATGGCGTAAAAACAGCAAAACCGGTGAATGGCAAGCTTATGACATGGTTGCAGAAGGCGTGAGCATGGTTGTCACCAAACAAAACGAATGGAGTGGCATCTTACGTCAACAAGGTATTGAGGCATTAACAGCTCAAATTCAAAAATCTGCCGCAGCACCTGTGACATTGAGCAAATAAGCGAATGACTGCGTTAAAGTGGGATTTAATCCAAAATAATGATAAGATAGCTCTCCAATTATCGGGGGAGCTATCCCGCAACACGTTGTTACCATTATGGCAGCAACGTGCTTCTTTTTTATCAGAAAAGCTAGCGAATCAAAGTATCATTGAATTTGATTTAACGAATATTAAACGAATTGATTCTGCTGGTTTTGCATTATTGTGCGATTTTCTACATGATAGTGAGCAGTTACCAAATAAAAAAGTGCGGTTGATAAATCCGCCGGAACAGTTATTAACCCTTGCTGATTTAGTGAATTTATCTCATTGGATTGGCACTTTTATTGATCATCATTAAAACGGAAATCCTAATGGAACTGCAAGAAATTGAACGTATTTTAAAAGAAAGCCTGAATGTAGATGAGGTTTATGCTCAAGGCGAAAATGCACACTTTGGTGTGATTGTAGTGAGCGATGAGATCTCGGCACTTTCTAAATTAAAACAGCAACAAACCATCTACGCGCCATTAATGCCTTACTTTCAAACTGGCGAAATTCACGCTTTAACTATTAAAACCTATACCACTGAAAAGTGGAAAATGGATCGTTTATTACATCAAGCTAGCTAGGATTTTCTATGGAAAAATTTCGTGTTTATGGCGAGCAATCTCGCTTAAGTGGTACTGTAACCATCTCTGGTGCAAAAAATGCTGCACTTCCCATTCTTTTTGCCGCAATTTTGGCCACTGAGCCGGTTAAATTAACAAATGTACCGGAACTCAAAGATATTGATACCACCTTAAAGATCTTACGTAAACTTGGCGTGGTAGTAGAGCGTGATGCTGAAGGTGCAGTATTACTAGATTGCTCTAAAATTGATCACTTCGTTGCGCCGTATGAATTAGTAAAAACCATGCGTGCCTCTATTTGGGCATTAGCACCGTTGGTGGCTCGTTTTCATCAAGGTCAAGTTTCTTTACCAGGTGGTTGTTCAATTGGTGCACGTCCGGTTGATCTTCATATTAGTGGCTTAGAAAAACTCGGCGCAACTATTGAGCTTGACGAAGGTTATGTAAAAGCAGTTGTCGCAGAGCGTCTTGTAGGTACACGTATTGTGATGGAAAAAGTGAGCGTTGGTGCGACTTTATCTATCATGATGGCGGCAACGCTTGCTGAAGGTACAACAACCATTGAAAATGCCGCACGTGAGCCTGAAATTGTCGATACAGCTGATTTTCTCAACAAAATGGGGGCAAAAATTACAGGTGCAGGTACCGATCACATTGTGGTTGAAGGTGTTGACCGCTTAACAGGTTGCGAGCACAGCATTGTGCCAGATCGTATTGAAACTGGTACATTCTTAATTGCAGGTGCTATTTCTGGTGGTCGCGTGGTATGTAAAAATACCAAAGCGGATACCATGGATGCGGTAATTGATAAACTTCGTGAAGCAGGCGCGGAAGTTGAAGTCACAGAAGATAGCATTACATTAGATATGCATGGCAATCGTCCGAAAGCTGTCAATATTCGTACTGCACCACATCCAGGTTTCCCAACAGATATGCAAGCGCAGTTCACTTTGTTAAACATGGTGGCAGAAGGCACAAGTATTATCACTGAAACCATCTTTGAAAACCGCTTTATGCACATTCCAGAATTAATTCGTATGGGTGGTAAAGCTGAAATCGAAGGTAACACCGCGGTTTGTCATGGTGTTGAGCATCTTTCTGGTGCAGAAGTGATGGCAACAGATTTACGTGCATCAATCAGCCTTGTATTAGCGGGTTGTATCGCAAGTGGTGAAACCATCGTAGATCGTATTTATCATATCGATCGTGGTTATGAGCACGTTGAAGATAAACTTCGTTGCTTAGGTGCGAAGATTGAACGTTTCTCTGAAAAGAGCGAAGAAGTTTAGTTAAATCCAGATAAAAAAGAGCGGTCAATTTTGACCGCTTTTTTATTTTCTATTCATTATTTTTTCGAATAATCTCTCGCCCCAAAAATGGCTGTGCCAATACGCACCATGGTCGAGCCACATTTAATGGCAGTTTGCATGTCATCGGTCATCCCCATAGAAAGCGTATCAATTTGCTGATGAGGGAAAGCGACTTTAAGCTGCTCAAATAATTGTTCCATTTGGCTAAAGGCCGCTTCTTGTTCAGCAACATTATCTGTTGGAGCAGGGATCGCCATTAATCCACGCAAACGTAAGTGCGGTAGATTTTCGATGTGTTTTGCAAGCTCAATCATTTCACTCGGTTGAATACCTGATTTACTCGCTTCATCACTGATATTAATTTGAATCAAAACATTCAAAGAGGCTTTATTCGCAGGACGTTGTTCGTTTAAACGATCAGCAATTTTGGCACGTTCTAACGTTTGCATCCAATCGAAATGTTCTGCTACAAGACGGGTTTTATTAGATTGCAATGGGCCAATAAAATGCCATTCAAGTTGAATATTCTGTGCTTCGAAATACTGAATTTTATCTACGCCCTCTTGAACATAGTTTTCCCCAAATGCTTTTTGTCCGGCTTGATAGGCTTCTAAAATCGCTTCATTGGGTTTAGTTTTAGAAACGGCTAATAAAGTGACCGCACTTTCAGGACGATGAGCAAGTTGAGTGGAGACTTGAATTTTTTGATGGATGGTTTCGAGTGCTTGTTGAATTGTCATCATTTCCTTCCTGACCAATATGAAACTCTCTTCATTCTACACCAAAGCGATGATTTTTAGAAAAAATCTTCACTTTTTTGATTTTGTGTTTGACAAGCCCGCGCTTTTTCGGTATTTCTAATCACATCTTTTTTTCAAGCTTAAAACACCATGAAAAATAACCGCACTTTCACGATTACCACCATTATTATGACCATTACGACAATTAATGGGGCGGGTTAGTGCGTAGCAAACAGGATCAGGAAAACCCGCATTCAGTCTAGTGCGGGTTTTTTAATATTTAAAAATCACAACATCTGAGGATATTATCATGCGCGTATTAAAATTTGGTGGCACTTCATTAGCCAACCCAGAGCGTTTCTCGCAAGCAGCTCAATTAATCGAAAAAGCTCATTTAGAAGAACAAGCAGCCGGTGTGTTATCCGCTCCTGCTAAAATTACTAATCATCTTGTCGCCCTCTCTGAAAAAGCCGCATTAAACCAACCAACCGATACCCACTTTAACGAAGCCATTGAAATTTTCTATAACATCATTAATGGTTTACACGCTGAAAATAATAAATTTGATCTTGCGGGGACTAAAGCCCTCATTGATGCAGAATTTGCTCAAATTAAAGGATTACTAGAAGAAATCCGCCAAGCTGGCAAAGTAGAAGATAAAGTTAAGGCGACCATTGACTGCCGTGGTGAGAAATTATCGATTGCCATGATGAAAGCGTGGTTTGAAGCACGTGGATACAGTGTTCACATTGTTGATCCGGTTAAGCAATTATTAGCACAAGGCGGTTACTTAGAATCTTCAGTTGATATTGATGAATCGACAAAACGCGTTGATGCGAAAAGTATCGGTAAAGATAAGGTTGTTTTAATGGCAGGTTTTACCGCATGTAATGATAAAGGTGAATTAGTACTATTAGGTCGCAACGGTTCTGACTATTCAGCGGCCTGTTTAGCGGCTTGTTTAGATGCGTCTGTTTGTGAAATTTGGACTGATGTGGATGGCGTTTATACGTGTGACCCTCGTTTAGTGCCAGATGCTCGTTTATTACCAAGCCTTTCTTATCGTGAAGCAATGGAGCTTTCTTATTTTGGTGCGAAAGTGATCCATCCACGTACAATTGGTCCATTATTACCAAAACAAATCCCTTGTGTGATTAAAAACACTGGTAATTCATCTGCGCCTGGTTCAATAATTGATGGTCATGTGAAATCTGAAGGGTTACAAGTGAAAGGGATCACTAACCTTGATAACGTAGCAATGTTCAATGTTTCAGGGCCTGGTATGCAAGGTATGGTAGGGATGGCTGCTCGTGTCTTCTCAGCTATGTCAAAAGCAGGGATTTCAGTTATTTTAATCACTCAATCTTCTTCTGAATACAGCATTAGTTTCTGTGTGCCAGTGAAATCCGCAGATGCAGCGAAAGCGATTTTAGAACAAGAATTTGCGACAGAATTAAAAGCCCATGACTTAGAGCCTATTGAAGTAGCAAAAGATCTTTCCATTATCTCTGTTGTGGGTGATGGTATGAAACAAGCTAAGGGTATCGCAGCTCGTTTCTTCTCTGCATTGGCTCAAGCGAATATTAGCTTAGTGGCAATTGCACAAGGTTCTTCTGAGCGTTCAATTTCAGCGGTAGTGGCGCAAAATAAAGCGATTGAAGCCGTGAAAGCCACTCACCAAGCGCTTTTTAATAACAAAAAAGTTGTTGATATGTTTCTAGTAGGCGTCGGTGGTGTTGGTGGTGAGCTAATTGAACAAATTAAACACCAAAAAGAATACCTCGCAAAGAAGGACATTGAAATCCGTGTTTGTGCCTTAGCGAATTCAACAAAAATGCTTTTGGATGAAAACGGGTTGAATTTAGATAATTGGAAAGCGGATCTTGAAAATGCAACCCAACCTTCTGATTTCGATGTTTTGTTATCTTTCATTAAGTTGCATCACGTAGTGAACCCAGTCTTTGTTGATTGTACAACGGCTGAATCGGTCGCAGGGCTTTATGCACGAGCGTTAAAAGAAGGTTTCCACGTAGTAACCCCAAACAAAAAAGCGAATACTCGTGAATTAGCCTATTACCACGAATTACGTCGTAATGCCCAAGCAAGCCAACATAAATTCTTATATGAAACCAACGTAGGGGCAGGCTTACCGGTTATTGAAAATTTACAGAACTTATTGGCAGCAGGTGATGAGCTTGAGTATTTTGAAGGCATTTTATCCGGCTCACTTTCTTTCATTTTTGGTAAATTAGAAGAGGGACTTTCTCTTTCAGAAGTGACCGCACTTGCACGTGAAAAAGGGTTTACAGAACCAGATCCTCGTGATGATTTATCAGGACAAGATGTGGCACGTAAATTGCTTATTTTAGCGCGTGAAGCAGGGTTAGAACTTGAGCTTTCCGATGTAGAAGTTGAAGGAGTATTACTGAAAGGCTTCTCTGAAGGTAAATCTGCTGATGAATTTATGGCAATGTTGCCACAATTAGATGCGGAATTTAAAGCACGCGTTGAAGCTGCGAAAGCAGAAGGCAAAGTATTGCGTTACGTAGGACAAATTAAAGATGGTCACTGCAAAGTATCAATCATCGCTGTGGATCAAAATAATCCATTGTATAAGGTGAAAGATGGTGAAAATGCACTTGCATTCTACACTCGTTATTATCAACCAATTCCGTTGTTATTACGTGGTTATGGTGCGGGTAACGCAGTGACAGCAGCCGGTATCTTTGCTGATATTTTAAGAACATTACACCACTAAAAGGGACATAATATGTTAAGAATTTATGCGCCAGCATCGAGTGCCAATATTAGTGTAGGGTTTGACACATTAGGTGCAGCCATTTCACCGATTGATGGTTCATTATTAGGTGATGTCGTACAGATTGAGTCTATTCCAAGTGGTTTTGAGCTAGAAAGTGCGGGCTATTTTGTGCGTAAATTGCCAAAAGAGCCACAAAAAAATATCGTGTATCAGGCCTATGTACTGTTTAGTGAGCAATTAAAATTACGCAATGTGAGAGTTAAACCATTGCGTTTGACCCTTGAGAAAAATATGCCGATTGGTTCGGGATTGGGTTCAAGTGCGTGCTCTATCGTGGCTGCATTAGTGGCATTAAATAAATTCCACGATGAACCATTTTCAAAAATGGAACTGTTAGAAATGATGGGGGAGTTGGAAGGTCGTATTTCAGGTTCAATCCATTATGATAATGTGGCACCTTGTTACCTAGGCGGTGTGCAATTTATGGTACAATCCCTCGGTAACATTTGCCAAAAACTGCCATTTTTTGATAATTGGTATTGGGTCTTAGCTTATCCAGGCATTGAGGTTTCAACCGCTGAAGCGCGTGCAATTTTACCGAAAAGCTATACGCGTCAGGATGTAATTTCTCATGGTCGTCATTTAGGTGGCTTTGTGCACGCATGTCACACGCATCAAGAAAACCTTGCAGCGATGATGATGAAAGATGTGATTGCAGAACCTTATCGTGAGGCTTTATTACCAAACTTCGCAGAAGTGAAACAAGCTACTCGTGATTTAGGCGCGTTAGCGACGGGTATTTCAGGCTCTGGCCCAACGATTTTTTCCATTGCACCTGATTTACAAACCGCAACAAAACTGGCGACTTATTTAGAAAATCATTATTTACAAAACAATGAAGGTTTTGTGCACGTTTGTAAGGTCGATAATGATGGCGCGAGAGAGCTAGGTTAAACAACAAATCACTTTTATCCCCTCTTTTGTAAGAGGGGAATAACATTTTATTAAAACTCTATAATTAACGGATATACAATGAATTTGTACAATATCAAACACCCTGAAGAACAAGTGAATTTTGCGCAGGCAGTACGTCAAGGGCTTGGCAAAGATCAAGGTTTGTTCTTTCCAGAAACGATCCCCGCTTTAACTAATATTGATGAGTTATTAGCCTTGCCATTGGTGGAACGTAGCCAAAAGATTCTTGGCGCCTTAATCGGTGAAGAATTGCCGAAAGCCACTTTGGATGCGATGGTGAAAAATGCATTTACTTTTCCAGCACCATTAGAAAAAGTAGAAGACAATATTTATGCCCTTGAATTATTCCACGGTCCAACTTTAGCATTTAAAGACTTTGGTGGTCGTTTTATGGCGCAAGCGCTTGCTGCAGTGCGTGGTGATGGAAAAATTACTATTTTAACAGCGACATCTGGTGATACCGGTGCAGCAGTTGCTCATGCATTTTACGGGTTGGAAAATATCAATGTCGTGATTTTATATCCGAAAGGCAAAATCAGCCCATTACAAGAAAAGTTATTCTGTACTTTAGGTGGGAATATTCGCACTGTTGCGATTAATGGTGATTTCGATGCGTGCCAAGCATTAGTTAAACAAGCGTTTGATGATGCAGAGCTACGTCAAGCGATTGGTTTAAATTCAGCAAACTCTATCAATATTAGCCGTTTATTGGCGCAAGTTTGTTATTACTTTGAAGCCGTAGCTCAATTACCAAAAGAAAAGCGTGATAATGTCGTGGTTTCTGTACCAAGTGGTAACTTTGGTAACTTAACCGCTGGTTTAATTGCAAAAACATTAGGTTTGCCAATTAAACGCTTTATTGCTTCAACCAATGCGAATGATACTGTGCCACGTTATTTAGAATCAGGTAACTGGGCACCTAAAGCGACTGTAGCCACGCTTTCTAATGCGATGGATGTCAGTCGCCCAAACAACTGGCCGCGTGTAGAAGAGTTATTTAAACGCAATGGCTGGAATTTAAGTGATTTAGGTTCAGGTATGTTAAGCGATGGCGAAACAGAAGAAACCTTAAAAGCGATGTACGCAAAAGGTTATTTATGTGAACCACACGGTGCGATCGCCTATCAAGTATTGAAAGACCAACTTAAAGCGGATGAAACCGGTATTTTCTTATGTACGGCACATCCTGCGAAATTTAAAGAGTCTGTGGAGCGCATTCTTTCGTTCGATCTTCCATTGCCAGAAGCGTTAGATAAACACAACAAATTGCCATTACTTTCTGATGAAATGGATGACGATTTTGCACAATTACGTGCATATTTGTTGAAATAATAAAAAAGTGCGGTTGATTTTGACCGCACTTTTGTTTTGTCATTCAAAAGGGCGGGATAAACGCCCTTTATTTTTTTGGGGCATTGGTGCGTGGCGGATTTCCTTTTATAATGCAATTAAAGTGATATGTTTATTTATTATTTGTATGACAACTTTTATTGCCTACGCCAATATTCAACAACCTTTTCCTTTTGATGAAATTCCTAGGGAACTAATCCCTGAGAATTTGCATACGGAACCGCAGGGAAATTCTCGGATAACGCAACGACGTCAATGTCGTCGATTGGCACATTTTTTGCTTTGGCAGTTGTTAAAAACAGCGGGAACATCAACCGCACTTTTAGGACAAATTTATCGTACACAAAGTGACAGACCACAATTTCCTGTCGAGAATATTGATTTTAATATTAGTCACTCTGGTGATTGGGTCGCCGTATTGCTGCATATTAATGAATCAGAAAAAAGTGCGGTCGGTATTGATATTGAATTTTCGAAAAAACGGAATTTTTCTGCACTCATGGCTCATTTTGCGCCACAAGCAGAACAAGATTGGTTTGCTAAACAACCTGACGAAGAGCAGGCTTTTTATCGTTGTTGGTGTTTGCGTGAAGCCGTGTTGAAATCACAAGGCGTAGGAATAGTGAAGTTATCAAGTGTGATGCACTTGCCAAAACAACTGCAGATCTTTTCAGATTATTGCCCGAAAGGTGAGTTGATCTTTACGGATGAATTGCCTTTTTACTTTGCAGCATTTATAAATCAGTCAAAAATCCAACCGCACTTTTATCACTGGGATAGAAAAAAATTACTCGAAAAAAATATAAAAAAATCCTTGATTTACCAAGTAAATGAATAAAAGAAAATCCTTGAAAATATTCAAGGATTTTTTATTTTGTAATAATTTGCATTGTCACTTGTATTTTCATAGACTAACCCCATTTATTTCGTTAAACTCACTAAAAATTTTAGACAAATGGAGAACGTAATGTCGCAAAACGGTTCAGATCAAGATCCTTGGGGTAAACCGGGACAGAGTAGCGGTCCAAAACAGTCAGATAATTCATCAGATAAGCAAAATGAAAATGGCTGGGGCGCGAGAGACAATAAGAATCAGGAGCAATCACCGCCAGATATTGAAGAGGTATTCAATAATCTGTTGAAAAAATTAGGTGGAGGGAATAAAAAAGGCGGTTCAAATAATACTTCGCCTAATGTGCCTTCATTTAATTTAGGTAAAATTTTACCGATCGCCGCAATAATCGGAGGGATTATTTGGGGCGCAAGCGGTTTTTACACCATTAAAGAAGCAGAACGTGGCGTGACGTTACGTTTTGGTGAGTTTCATTCTATTGTTCAACCAGGTTTAAACTGGAAACCAACCTTTATTGATAAAGTGATTCCAGTAAATGTGGAACAAGTTCGTGAGCTTAAAACACAAGGTGCGATGTTAACCAAAGATGAAAACATGGTTAAAGTGGAAATGACCGTGCAATATCGCGTGCAAAATCCTGAAAAATACCTGTTTAGCGTGAGTAATGCGGATAATAGCCTTGGACAAGCGACGGACAGTGCACTTCGTTATGTGATTGGTCATATGACTATGAATGATGTGCTGACAACCGGTCGTGCTGTGGTGCGTGAAGATACTTGGAAAGCGTTGAACGATATTATCAAACCTTATGATATGGGACTTGAAGTGATTGACGTGAACTTCCAATCCGCGCGTCCGCCAGAAGAAGTGAAAGATGCTTTCGATGATGCGATTAAAGCACAGGAAGACGAACAACGTTACATTCGTGAAGCAGAGGCTTATGCGCGCGAGAAAGAGCCAATCGCTCGTGGTGATGCGCAGCGTATCGTGGAAGAAGCAACGGCTTATAAAGATCGTGTTGTGCTTGATGCGCAAGGGGAAGTGGAACGTTTACAACGTCTTCTACCTGAATTTAAAGCGGCACCTGATTTGTTAAAAGAGCGTCTTTATATTCAAACCATGGAAAAAGTGATGGCAAACACACCTAAAGTGATGCTAGATAGCAATAATGGTAACAATTTAACCGTATTGCCATTAGAGCAATTGATGGGTAAAAAGACGACTAAGCCAGTGACCACTACTTCAGAAAGTGCGGTCAGTTCTGTGCCTGTTTCAACACAGGAACGTCGTGTAGAAACACAAGCGGCTCAACCGGTTCAATCAAATGAAGGCATTCGCCAAGGGAGATTTAACTAATGCGTAAATTTTTACTTCCGATTATTGTGGTGATTGCTGCGGTGCTATATTCCAGCGTCGTGGTTGTAACTGAGGGCACGCGTGGCATTATGTTGAGTTTTAACAAAGTGCAACGTGATGCAGAAAATAAAGTGGTGGTGTATGAGCCAGGTTTGCATTTCAAATTGCCTTTAATTGATAGCATTAAAGTGCTTGATGCGCGTATTCGTACCCTTGATGGTTCAGCTACTCGTTTTGTGACAGTCGAGAAAAAAGACTTGTTGGTGGATTCCTATGTAAAATGGAAAATCAGCGATTTCGGTCGTTTCTATACTGCAACGGGTGGTGGCGATTATAACCAAGCTGCAAGCTTATTAAGCCGTAAAGTGAATGACCGTCTGCGTTCAGAAATTGGTACACGTACGATTAAAGATATCGTTTCAGGTACACGTGGTGAATTAATGGCGGGGGCGAAAAAAGCGTTAAATTCAGGGCAGGATAGTACCTCTGAATTAGGGATTGAAGTCGTCGATGTTCGCGTAAAACAAATCAATTTACCGGATGAAGTTTCTTCTTCGATTTACCAACGTATGCGTGCAGAACGTGATGCCGTTGCCCGTGAACACCGTTCTCAAGGTAAAGAAAAAGCGGCCTTCATTCAAGCAGACGTGGATCGTAAAGTCACCTTGATCTTAGCGAATGCAAATAAAACTGCACAAGAATTACGTGGTAATGGTGATGCGGCAGCAGCGAAATTGTATTCTCAAGCTTTTGCTCAAGAACCACAGTTTTATAGCTTTATTCGTAGCTTAAAAGCCTATGAAAGTAGCTTTGAAGGTTCAGGTAATATGATGATCTTGAAACCAGATAGTGATTTCTTCCGCTTTATGCAAGCGCCAAAGAAATAAACGAGAGATAATAAAACGTAAAGTGCGGTTAGAAATAACCGCATTTTTTATTGCTGAATTTTAGGGAGATCTCTATTTATAAGTTAAAAACACCTGTAATGCAATCAATCACATCCATAGCCAAATCAAATCAAATCCACATAAAATGTAAGCCAATTTTTTGGCATAATCACCTTGCTTTTTAAGCTTTTTCTTTCTTTTTATATTTTATTGATCATTTGGAGGATTAGATGAAAAAACTGATTATTGGCGGAGCAGCCATTGCAGTATTGGGTTATTTGGGGGTTGTGGGGTATCTACATCAATTTGATAAAGAGAACGCGACCCAACTTTTAATGGAAAATCGCTATACGGGCGAACAAGAAAAAGTGGCAAAAGCGTTGTTTGATAACAGCTGCCAATATTGCCACAGTCAAAACACACCTCTTCCATTTTATTCAAAATTCCCGATTGTGGGTGACCAAATGCAATCGGATATTCAGAATGGGCTTAGAGCCTTCCGCCTAGATCGTTTAGTTGAAGGCTTAAAAGATCCGAGCAAATTATCCCAAGCTGATTTAGCAAAATTACAACGTGTACTAGAAAATAACGAAATGCCAATTGCTAAATTCAGACATCTCCACTGGGGAAGCAAACCAGATGAGCAAGAAAAAGTAGCGTTGCTTAACTGGATTCGTGAAGCACGTAAAATGTCTTTACCAAAAGAAACACCAAATGTTGATGCCGATCGTTTAGTTCAACCGATTCCAGACAGTATTGCGACTGATGAAGCAAAAGTCGCGTTAGGTCATGATCTTTACTTTGATGGACGTTTATCAGGCGATGGTTCTATTCAATGTCATACTTGTCACCAATTAGACAAAGGTGGTGTGGATAGACTTGATACTTCAACAGGTATTGATGGTAAAAAAGGCCCAATTAACGCACCAACTGTATTCAATGCTGCATTCAACTTTGTTCAATTCTGGGATGGTCGAGCGGCAGATTTAGCGGATCAAGCGAAAGGTCCTCCAACAAATCCAGTAGAAATGGGCTCGCACTCTTGGGATGACATTGTGGCACGTTTTGAAATGGATGAAGAGTTTAAAAAAGAATTCTTAAAATAATATCCACAAGTGACGAAAGAAACCTTAACTCACGCGATTGGTGAATATGAAAAAACATTAATTACACCAAATAGTGATTTCGACCGTTATTTGAAAGGGGATAAAACAGCCTTGACTGAGCAACAAGTTCGCGGTTATGAGTTATTCAAACAACATAAATGCGATACTTGTCATACTGGCGTAGCAATGGGCGGACAATCTTATGAATACATGGGACTTTACGGCGATTACTTTAAAGATCGTGGTACGCCATTAACTGATGCAGATGAAGGTCGCTTTGCGCAAACTAAAGATCCATTCGATATGCATCGCTTCAAAGTGCCAACTTTACGTAACATCGCACTTACCGCACCATATTTCCATGATGCATCAGCAAAAGAGTTAAAAGACGCTGTGAGCGTAATGTTGAAATACCAAAGTAATGTGAAACAGCCTGCTCAAAAAGATGTAGAGGACATCACCTCTTTCTTAGAAAGTTTGACCGGTGAATTTAAAGGTGAAAAATTAAAATAATCCTTTAAGCTGTAAATAGAAATGACCGCAAGTGCGGTCGTTTTTTTATGAGCGTTGTTTAGCAAAGAGGAGGAGGGGAAATTCAATAATATGAGCTTATCTTATTTTAGACTAAGTATTATCCTTTGAATTGGTAATGAACTAAAACGTGATTCACCGTCTGACAATGTTTTACCGTGCACGTCAAACCATTCTTGCACGTAAAAACTTAGCGTCGGCAAGTCGTTTGATTCCAAAACTGTCACTGAATCAACCGCACTTTGCGCACCATCTTTGGCTTGATTGTAAAACCGCAACGCATCGCCTTTAGTTAAAAACCACTTACGTGACCGTTTGCCGTTTGCATAAACTTCCGCAAGCCATTTCCCGTTTTTTGTGTCTTTACGAACTGCCATCTTTACCTAGGATAATATTCTCACATTCTGCACCCAATGAAATAATGTCACCAAATATAGTAGTGAGCTTACTTTTATCAGTTTCTTTCTTGATAAATAATTTATGAAGCTCAATCTCAAAATCATCAATTTTTTTGATTAAAACATCACTTAAATTAGGATCAAAAAATTTTAATGATTTAAAACCAATATCAATAATTGACACATGACGAAGTATTTCTACTTTGCTTTCAGGTAAAGAATCTAAATATTTTTGAGGATTATCGTTATAAATAAAACATACTCTTCCAAAATCAATAAGGTCATCCAGTAGTTTTTTCTTTAAATCCGGTGCTTTTTGTTGTTTCCAAGATTGAGCAACACGCCAAGCAACATAAACACCTATTACTGTACTTATAGCCGAAATCCAATCCGTAACTTTAGAATCCAACCCTTTAACCAAAGATTTCCAATCAGCAAAACCGATACCAACTAATAAGCCAATAATAAGTCCTAAAAGTAATCCTACATAGATTTGCCAATGTTCTTTTAATGCGTTAAATAGATGTCTCATTACGGTAAATCTTCCCCACCGTTAGGATATTTACAACGTCCTAAACGATTTAACGCCATTTTCCAACCTTTCCAAAAACCGTATTTCTGTAAGGCTAAAATGGCATAGTTTGAACAACTAGGCGTAAAACGACAAGCACCACGAAGTTCACGCGGTGCTATTCGTTGATAAAACAAAATGAATTGAATGCTAAGCCAAACCATTACACTGGTTTTCTAAATGTGATCACGTAATAATTTACAGGAAATGATTTTTGTCCAAATAGCGCAGCTAAACAGCCTGGTTTTTCTTGTACACCAATTTCATCTACATGTAAAAACTCCCAGCCATCCTCAGCGTATTCATTGACAACATTTTGCAAATAGTAGGCCGCTGCATTGTGTTTTTCTTTTTTATTCACTTCAATATTTGGTGGAATTTGAACCATTTTATAAGTGTAAGCCATAAGAATTTTCCATTTAAATATTTAATTAAAACTATCTTCTACAAATTTGTTTAGAACGAGAAACCGATCCATCATTACAAATAAACTTGCCACCGGAACAATGCGAAACGCCGCCTTTGCTGCCGGAACAAGGTTGGCGGCCACGTGCATCTGCCATATTTGCAACCATAAAGAATGCGCTTGCAATTAAAACTGTTGAAATTAATTTTTTCATTACATTTTCTCCATTTTAAGAATCACCTTCCCCACCACATCAATATCACTCAATTCACATTCAAAACTGAACTTGCCGCCGTCCACACGGATTTTTCCTGCAGGTAGCACAGTGATATAACGGATAAGATGGGAGTTTTCGACGATGACGAAGTATTCGCCATCCACTAGATTGCCGTAATCGCTAGTGGCAAAGTAGGTGTGATTGTCTTCATCAATACGAAACACTTTGTCATAACTTTCACGGCTGTCTAAATTCGGTAAGTAAGGCAAAAGAAAGGGTTTATTTTCCATTATGAAAGATTTTCCGCTTTATAGCTTTATTGTATGAAAATATTTCAGGTAGTCTGAATTATCGAAAATCGGTTCATTTCCATAGGCCACATAATCTAATCTTGCGCCCGTTTCTGACACGCAGCGAATGACTAATTCCGCAGGGAAAAAACTACGAGAAACCCAAGTACTAAACGTGCTGTGAGGCGTTCCTAGATGTTCATCAAGAAGTTTTCTCTTCGCAAATCCGTAAGCCTTGACTATCCACTTATAATTCAATGAACACAGATCGATAATAATTGTGTCAAATGACACAATATGGATATATGCCAATATTTACCAATTAAGGAGTTTAGACAATGAGCAATCAAAATACAATTTGTATAAATGTACAGATTCACGCGCCTTACGTGACATTGAAGAAATATGTCGAGTTATCGGGCTTTCGTTAAACGTCCTTCTTTTGTTTTTGGTGCTGGAGGCATTTTAGCGTATTTGGGTTTCATACTTGGGCGACCTTTGGTTTTTTTGGGAGCCAATTTATACCGTTTTTCCGAAAGGTTATTTTAGTTTCTAGTTACGTTTTACTCAGCAATATCCTGGTGAAGCCCTTGTCCAGTGAGTTCGTCAGTCACAACAAAAGATGAATTAATGGCAGAAGTCGAAAATGAAACACGCCAGCTAAAGAAAAAAGAGTTTTTCCCCTATAAGATCATGGGAACGCTCATTTTTTCATTGCTACTCAGTATTGTAATTGAATGGGGGGCATTGCCTTTCAATATTGGGATCCGCTGGGCTATTTACATAGCAAACTGGTGATGCAAAATAAATTTGATTGGTTCTCCTCTGAATTTCAAAAAAAGCCTGCTTTACAGTGCGCCGGCATAATTTATTGAATGGGTCATTATTCAAACCCATCATTGGCTTTTTGTGCAGACTGGCATTCAAAGTTGGCTTGATAACCAGAATAATTCTGAATGGGGGGCTTGGATTTATCACTATTTGCGTGATTACATTGAATCGGTTCTTTATGTCATCATCACCTTTATTATTCGATTGATGATTATTGTGCTCATTAGCCCCTTATTTTTACTTGTTGCCCTTGTAGGGGGGGGAGATGGATTGGTTCAGCGCGATTTACGTCGTTTCGGTGTGGGGCGTGAATCTGTGTTTAAATACCATCATGCCAAAAGAGTGGTCTTTCCGGTCATGCTTTTGGCTTGGGGGCTTTATTTGTCGATCCCTTTTTCTATTCATCCTAACTGGATTCTTATTCCATCAGCGATTTTCTTTGGTTTGACCATTTCATTTACTGCTTCAAGCTTCAAGAAATATTTGTGATCAGAGATGTCTTATCTTTACTTCAAGGCTTTACAAGCATAGAATAAACTCGACTAGATTTGTATATTTATTGTTGAGAAAAGATGAAAACTGATTTACACATTCAAAACTTTGGCAAGGTGAAGTCCGCAGATATTCACCTTCGCCCTTTTACTGTCATTGTCGGGCCTAACTCGAGTGGTAAAAGTTTTATTACGAAAGCTCTGTACAGCATCTTTCATTCAATGAATAAGGATTTTGGTACTGATTTTCTCATTAGTAGTGTTGAAGATTCGTTTCGTTGGACATACATAATTGAAAATAGAATTCCTAGAATTTCACAAAAAGATATTTTGCTTTTTACTGAGTTACGCTCTATTTTATCAAAGCTTCAGTTTTTTATTAATGATATTAATGAAGACATAACAATATTAGATACATCACGTATCGCCAGTATTATCAATGAACTTTATATTCCTATTCAAGACTCTTATGCGGCAATTAAAGACCAACTGAATACCGGAGTAGGTTCAAAGTTTAAGGCTGTCGAAGACGAAATGCGTCTTTTAGAAATGGATATTAAAAATATTAAACTTTTTGTTGATGAAGGAGATAGCGTTTATATTTCTCGTTTTAAAAATGATTTAAAGCAAGAATTTTTAGAAAACTTTCAAGTTCAATCTCTTTCTGCACTATATTCGCAGAATGAAGAAAATATCTTTGATTTTTCCGATTTTGGACGGATTCAATTAAAAAATCAAAATATCGATTTTAATTTACATAGAGACAGTATTGCTGAATTACAACAACTCTATAATGTCGTTTATTTAGAATCTCCGATTTATTTTAAATTAAAAAATGCCTTAAGAGGCGTGAGATTATCAAATGCGAGTTTTAGACGAAAAGGTTTTTTGAATCAAGTTCCTAAATACTTTTATGATGTAGACCAATTACTTGAAGCTAAAATATCGGGCGATCTTAGCAATGAGTTTAGTGCGATTTTGAATAAGATTGAAAATTGTATTCATGGTTCGTTAAATATTAGTAATGGTGAAATTTCCTTTGTTGATAAGGATCGAATAGATGTTGAAATCCCATTAAATATGGTTTCCTCTGGTATCTCTAATTTAGGTTTGATTGGATTATTAATAAAACAGAATGTGCTATCTAAAGGAAGCTACTTATTTATTGATGAACCTGAAGTAAATCTACACACCGCATGGCAGCATGATATGTTGGATGTATTGGTTGATTTGAGCAAACAAGGAGTAATGGTTGTTATCGCCACTCATAGTCTTGATATGATATATCGCTTTGAACACGTTGTAAGTCAGGAAAAGCAGCTTGTAGAAAGAGAGCACTTTAGCTTAAATCGCTTAACTCAAGAAGGTACATCGATACCTTCAGAAGGATTAATCACTGATATCCGTCGAGCAAAAGAAGGTTTGGGACGTCCTTATGTTGAATTACTAAAAGCGAGACTTCCTTAATGACAACAAGAGATTGGGACTCTTTTAGAGAAAAATTAGAGCATGAAATCAATTCATGCCCTATTTCTATAGATGCACAGGGATATCGGGTTGATGCTAAGAAGGGTAAGCCGGAAGGTATTAGAGATCATTGTTGTCCCGAAACAAAAGATAATCCTAGACTAAAAAGTTGTGATTATTTTTATTTACACGAACAAAAATTTTTCTGCATTGAATTTTCAGATCTACACCGTCAATATATTGACCGAGACGCCAAGTTCCAAAAAATAAATGGCTTGGCAAATCGATTGCTTATTGAACAATTACCTCGTGAAGATCGGAGAGAGCTTCTAAAAGAAGTGAAAGGACTAAAAGTCTTTACTCAAGTAAAACGTGTAATACAGCAATTACGCAGCGTTCCACTATCAAAGGAAGATGAGCATTCATTTTTACAAGGAATTAGAGAAGCGGAACCCTTAGCGATCATTCTAAATGAAATTGTTAAAAAATTTCAGGATACAGATTTGCTATTAAAAACGATTTATCATCCTGAATGTGACAAAATTTGTAATTTACCAGACCGCGCTATGTTTCGCTATTTCTTCGTTGTTTGGCATCCTCACAATCAAACTAAACTTAAGGAACTGTACGATAACGATGTCCTATCAGAAATTGATATCGGTAGATTATTTGACCCGATTCAGGACAATCTTAGGGACACACTTCGTCAAAAATCGTTTGAATTATTAAATAGTGAGCAAATTTTTTTACTCCCCTTATTCATGTTTAAAACAAGGTATTGTTCCCACTAATCTCATCTTAAGGTCGGTATCTCACATTATCGACCTTCGTCATAAACTATCCCAGTTCTCAATAGGATTTCTCATTACAATCTTTTCCTAAATTTTGCATTATTTCTTCACAATAAAATTAACCTTTGGAGCAAGAAATTCATGCGTAACTCAGCCTTTGTTTTTCTCTTTCTCTTTTCATTCGTGTGTTCAACGGCTGCTTATGCCGATGAAACCAGTGAATTAGAACAAGCCATGAGACAACTAGAATCGGCTAAACAAGCCTTAGTTCGCGCGCAAAAAAGTGCGAATGCCAGGCTGAAAATCCGTTGTTGAAAGTCTGCGGAAACTTTTCACTGAAAGTCACGACGCTTATATGGAATTGCTTGATTTAGCTATTCCTGCACGCGTTGCTTACCGTGAAGCGGACAGTCTTGCTCTTCCTGTCCATCGTCATAACAAAGATGAAAAAGAAAATATTCGCAATCTGTGCACCTCACTATTTCCACAATGGGTAGATAAATTTCAAGCGCTTTAATTAGTGGTGAAAGATGAATAATCAACCTTCAGTGATTTTGTAATATTGAAGCTGAGCAATCTGTCATTGGCGGATTGTTCCTCGAACGAATTCAAGGGCTGAAAGCAATTCAGGTTTGAGTGGAAAGATGACTAAATCACTAGCTAATACAGACATATCAACAGTGATTCCCTTTGTGCCTCTTGTATCAACCAAAATTAGGTCATAGTTTTCTAAAGAACGCACAAGGTCATTGAAGCGTAACATCCCATCCAGGGAATTACGTAAATGTGTTGTAATTGCATCCGTAGGATCGTAGATCGGATAATATCGAGATTTTGATATTCGGTTTTTGAAATGACTGATCAGGGTTTGTATTACTTTGAATGAGAAATTTAAAGAGTCCCTGTGGAGCAGTGTAGTCGAAGGTATAGTAAGTAGGTAAAGTTGGTTGAACATCAGTGTCAATCATTAATGTTCGTAAACCACAATCAGCACAGAATGCACTAATATTGGCCATATTAGTTGATTTTGTCACGCCACCTTTAGTGGACATAACAGTAACGATAAATACTGAATTTTGAGATGAATTTTCCATATCAAGACTCCGTTGTCAAGAGCAAGACTATGAAAAATACTGGAGATTAATTTGAGTATTTGACAAGGATGGTGCCCGAAGCCAGACTTGAACTGGCACGCCTCGAAAGGCGAGGGATTTTAAATCCCTTGTGTCTACCGATTCCACCACTCGGGCATCGAGTGATTAACTAACTGCGTGGTTATGGAGGCGTGTCCCGGAGTCGAACCGAGCTACATGGATTTGCAATCCAGTGCATAACCGCTTTGCTAACACGCCGTTAGTTTGGAGCGGGAAACGAGGCTCGAACTCGCGACCCCGACCTTGGCAAGGTCGTGCTCTACCAACTGAGCTATTCCCGCATACGCTGTTAGTGCGGTGCATTTTACGGGAATTTGAAATTCTGTCAATCGAAGATCTGAAAAAAAAATTCAAATGTTGAAAAAATCTTCGTTTCGGTTGAAATTACAGCAAAATTTAGCACAAGAATATAATTTTCACAGAGTTTTCAATTTCTACTTTTATCGTGAGTGGCTTTATGACAAAATTGGAGCGCTTTGCTCGCCATTAAATAAAGAAAAGTGCGGTCAAGTTTTTGCATGTTTTAGAGGTAAATTATGACACAACAATATTCTATCGATACATTATTAGCCCAAGCGGGAAATCGCAGTGATGAGCGCACAGGTGCAGTTTCTACGCCAATTTATCTTTCAACAGCTTATGGCCACCATGGGATTGGTGAAAGTACCGGGTTTGATTATACGCGTACGAAAAACCCAACGCGTACTGTTTTGGAAGATACCGTAGCAAAATTAGAAAATGGTGATCGTGGTTTTGCCTTTTCCTCTGGCATGGCAGCAATCCAAGTGTTAATGAATCTATTCAAAGGCCCAGATGAATGGATTGTGTCAAGTGATGTATATGGCGGGACTTATCGTTTATTGGATTTTGCCTATAAAAATAACAACAGTGTAAAACCCGTTTATGTGAATACTGCTTCTTTAGCTGAAATTGAAGCTGCGATTACAGCGAATACAAAAGCGATTTTTATTGAAACGCCATCTAATCCATTAATGGAAGAGTGTGATGTGGCAGAAATTTCAAAATTAGCGAAAAAACACAACTTGTTAATGATTGTAGACAATACTTTCTTAACTCCTGTGCTATCTCGACCATTAGATTTAGGCGCGGATATTGTAATCCACAGTGGCACGAAATATATTGCAGGTCATAATGATAGTTTAGTTGGCTTGATTATTGCAAAAGGGCAAGAACTTTGTGATCGTATCGCCTATATTCAAAATGGTGCAGGTGCAGTACTTTCGCCATTCGATTCTTGGTTAACTGTGCGTGGAATGAAAACCCTTTCATTACGTATGAAACGCCATCAAGATAATGCGAAGGCGATTGCGGAATTTTTACGCGAACAGCCACAAATTGATAGCGTGTTATATCCAAACAAAGGCGGAATGCTATCTTTCCGTTTGAAAGATGAAAATTGGGTAAATACGTTCTTAAAATCAATCAAATTGATTACCTTTGCGGAAAGCTTAGGCGGTACAGAAAGTTTTATTACCTATCCTGCGACCCAAACCCATATGGATATTCCTGAAGCGGAACGTGTTGCTCGTGGTATTACAAACACATTATTGCGTTTTTCTGTTGGCTTAGAAGATGTAGAAGACATCAAAGCCGATTTATTACAGGCATTTGCACGGCTTAAGTAATTAGTTTTTATCAATCGGACTAATCTGTGCAATCCAATATACCTTGTGTTATTATGCACAACATTAATTAACGTTAGGTGTTGATTCGTCAGCGCCATTCAATAAGGAAACAAAAATGAGCGAAGTATTACATATTAATGATGCAGATTTTGAAACAACCGTTGTGCAATCTGATATCCCTGTATTAGTGGATTTTTGGGCACCTTGGTGTGGCCCTTGCAAAATGATTGCGCCAATTTTAGATGAAATTGCACCTGAATTCGCAGGTAAAGCAAAAATCGTTAAAATCAACGTAGATGACAACCAATTAGTGGCAGGTCAATTCGGTGTACGTAGTATCCCAACTTTACTACTTTTCAAAAATGGCCAACTTGTTGCAACACAAGTCGGTGCGTTACCAAAAAATCAATTAGCGGCGTTTATTAATCAACACCTATAATTGAGTTATTAAATCTAAGAGCGGTCAAAATAGCGATATTTTTGACCGCTCTTATTTTTTTTCTCGCCAATAAGTGGCAAAACGAGGTTTTCCAGAATTAGTTAATCCACGATATTTGTAGGTAATCGTGCTACCAATAGGTGGTGGATTTTCGCGCTCACTCAGATTAAATCCTGAACCGATTTTGAATTTTCCACGATGATTTTCACAGGTAAGCGAGCCGAGTATATTCTCAAATTGGCCTTTCCCTTTGTGATGTGCTATCACGGTACATTCTTCATCATAAGTGCTTTTTAACTTTAAAATTTGTGTACTGCGTTTTCTTTCGTAAGGCGCATTAGGATTACGCAACACGATCCCTTCACCTTTTTTCGATTCTACTTCATGCAAATACTCGAATAAATGTGTTTTATCTCGAATTGGAATTTGCGGAATAATCTTGATATAAGGCGTAGAGTGTTCTTTCAAATAATCTTCTAAGGTTTTGAGACGTTCAAAAAGGTTGCCTGAGGCATTAGGCACATCGAAAACATAAAGTGTTAATTTTGCCCAATTATCTCCTTTAAAGGATTTTGTGATAGAGGCAATTTCTTCAAATTGATTACGTTGACTAAATAGTTCACCATCAATGGCAAAAGGCGGAAATTGAGCCGTAAAGTATGCTGGAGCAGGCAAGGGTAATCCTTGACGACTTAATAACGTTTTGCCATCCCAATAACCTCGTACTCCATCTAATTTTTCAGACATCACCCAACCCTGGATATCTTGGTTTTCATAGGTACCTAATAGCATTAAATCACTATCGTTCGCCCAAGTTATTTGACTGAATAACATACAAAGTAATAAATAAACTACTCGCATAATCTCTCCTTTTAAATTGTTTGAGTTTAAAAAGTGCGGTCATTTTTTAAAGTGTTTTTAATTGAATCTGTGATTAGTATCGCAAAAGAATGAGAAGTAGGCTGGAAAATAGAGAGATAAGAAAGAGCGCTAGATTATTTGAAATGAACGCTATACAATGCCAACGCTATTTCGAATTTTAATTTTTAAGGAGAATAAAATGTATTTTGATCAAATTAAAGCAGAGCTTATGGAAGCTCAAGACGTATTAAACAAGTTTGTTTCAGATGATGACAACATCAAACTTATTGAAAAAGCAGCTAAATTATTAGCAGAAAGCTTTAAAAATGGCGGTAAAGTATTATCTTGCGGTAATGGTGGTTCTCACTGTGATGCTATGCATTTTGCCGAAGAACTAACTGGTCGTTATCGTGAAAACCGCCCAGGTTATCCTGCGATTGCGATTTCAGATGTAAGTCATTTAAGCTGTGTAAGTAATGACTTTGGTTATGAATATGTATTCTCTCGCTTTGTTGAAGCAGTGGGTAAAGAAGGCGATGTTTTATTTGGATTATCGACATCAGGCAATTCTAAAAATATCTTAAATGCGATTGAAGCGGCAAAAGCAAAAGGCATGAAAGTGATTGCAATGACAGGTAAAGATGGCGGTAAAATGACAGGTTTAGCGGATGTTGAAATTCGAGTGCCACACTTTGGTTATGCAGATCGCATTCAAGAAATCCACATCAAAGTGATTCATATTTTAATGATGCTAGTTGAATTTGAGATGGCGAAAGAGGCCTAATTCGTAATAAGTGCGGTTTAAAATTCAATGATTTAAAGATCCCAAAAAAATTTTTGGGATTTTTTATAAAACACTTGCATAATTAATCATTTAAAAGTAATATTTATTCATTCTTAGAAATCGAGAGAGGGTAACAGTAAACTTAGTATGGCGATTAGTGTTAAAAATTTGAATTTCTTTTATGGTTCATCACAGGCATTGTTTGATATCAATCTTGATGCACAAGAAGGCGACACCGTGGTGTTACTTGGACCAAGTGGTGCAGGAAAAAGTACGTTAATCCGTACATTAAATTTATTAGAAGTACCAACCTCTGGCGAATTGCATATTGCGAATAATCATTTTGATTTGTCTCAGGCGAATAATAATCCAAAAGCTATTCGTCAACTTCGTCAAGATGTGGGCATGGTATTTCAGCAATATAATCTTTGGCCACATTTAACGGTGATTGAAAACCTGATTGAAGCGCCGAAAAAAGTGTTAGGCATTAGTGAGGAAGAAGCGAAAAAAGATGCATTAGAACTTTTAAAACGTTTACGTTTGGAAGAGCATGCCGATCGTTTCCCGCTTCACTTATCTGGCGGTCAGCAACAACGTGTAGCCATTGCTCGAGCATTAATGATGAAACCGCAAGTGTTGTTGTTTGATGAACCAACGGCAGCACTGGATCCTGAGATTACAGCTCAAGTTGTTGATATCATTAAAGAACTTCAACAAACAGGTATTACTCAGGTGATTGTGACCCACGAAGTGAACGTGGCACAAAAAGTGGCGACTAAGGTCGTCTATATGGAGCAAGGTAAGATTATTGAAATGGGCAGTGCAGATTGCTTTGATAATCCAAAAACCGAACAATTTAAACAATATCTTTCACACTCAGAATAAGGAAACACAACATGAAAAAATTACTTTTAAGCGCAATGTTAATGGGCTCAGCTTTTGCTGCGAATGCACAAGAAATTACTTTTGCGATGGAGCCGAGCTACCCGCCATTTGAAACAACAAATGAAAAAGGTGAAATTGTCGGTTTTGATGTGGATGTAGCGAATGCAATTTGTAAGGAAATCCAAGCGACTTGTCATTTCAAAAGCCAATCTTTTGATGCATTAATTCCAAGCTTGAAAGCAAAACGTTTTGATGCAGCGATTTCTGCGATGGATATTACTGAAGCGCGTGCAAAACAAGTTTCATTTTCTAATGCGTATTATGATAGCACAGCAAGTTATGTGGCTCTAAAAGGCAAAGCAGATTTAGCTTCAGCAAAAACAATTGGTGTTCAAAACGGAACAACATTCCAACAATATACTGCCGCAGAAACCAAGCAATATAATGCAAAATCTTATGCAAGCTTACAAGATGCGATCTTAGACTTAAAAAATGGTCGTATTGATATCATCTTCGGTGATACCGCCGTATTGTCTGATATGATTTCTAAAGAGCCTGAAATTCAATTTGTTGGCGAGAAAGTGACTAACAAAAAATATTTCGGTAATGGTTTAGGTATCGCGGTGAATAAATCAAGTAAAGAATTGCTAGAAAGCTTAAATAAAGGTTTAGAAACCGTGAAAGCAAATGGTGAATACCAAAAAATCTATGACAAATGGATGACAAAATAATCTATGTTTTATGATTATCTTACATTAATTGGACATGCAGCCCTAATGACCTTAGGGCTTGCTATTTGCTCGTTAATTGTCGGTTTATTGCTCAGTATTATTTTTACCGCCTTAGAAGCGAATAAATATGTCTTTATTGCGAAACCAGCTTCTGTTGTGATTGCTTTATTGCGTGGTTTACCGGAAATCTTGGTGGTTCTACTGATTTATTTTGGTTCAACCCAAGTCGTGGAAATGCTAACGGGCGAGTATATTGAATTCAGTGCCTTTGGTTGTGGTGTATTTGCATTGTCTTTGATTTTTGCCTCTTATGCCTCACAAACCTTACGTGGTGCGATTCAAGCTATTCCAAAAGGACAGTGGGAATCAGGTGCAGCGTTAGGATTAAGCCGTCCTTATACCTTCATCCATTTGATTATGCCACAAGTATGGCGACACGCTTTACCGGGCTTAAGCAATCAATGGCTCGTGTTATTAAAAGATACGGCATTGGTGTCATTAATTGGTGTTGATGATTTAATGCGTCAGGCTGGGTACATCAATACAAATACTCATGAACCTTTTACTTGGTATGGTATTGCTGCGTTGATTTATTTAGTGATTACGTTGATCAGCCAAGCGGGTATTCGCAAATTAGAATTACGTTTCACTCGATTTGAACGGGGAGTCGAATAATGTTTCAAGAGTATTTAGCAGTGATTGCTCAAGGCATTCCGACTAGCCTGTTGCTTACAGTCGTATCTTTGTTTATTGCCTTTTTCTTAGCATTGGGACTAACCTTCTTGCTTTCTATTGGCAATAAATTGGTGAAAAGTGCGGTCAATTTATTCCTTGTTTTATTTACAGGGACCCCGCTTTTAGTGCAGTTTTTCTTAATTTATGCGGGTCCAGGACAATTCCAATGGTTGGTGGACAGTCCATTATGGGGATTATTCTCCAACGCATGGTTCTGTGCAGCGTTAGCTTTAGCCTTAAATAGTGCCGCTTATTCAACCCAATTATTCCATGGGGCAGTAAAAGCGATCTCTAAAGGTCAATGGGAAAGCTGTGCAGCATTAGGGTTAAGTCGTCTGCAGACGTTAAAAATCCTAATTCCTTATGCATTAAAACGTGCTCTCCCTTCTTATACCAATGAAATTATTTTGGTATTTAAAGGTACAGCATTAGCTTCTACCATCACGATCATGGATATTATGGGATATGCCCGCCAACTTTACGGTACCGAATATGATGCACTCACTATCTACGGTATCGCAGGTGGAATTTATCTCATCATTACCGGCATTGCCACTTTATTACTTCGTCAGTTAGAAAATAAAGTGTTGTCATTCGAACGTATTGATACCGTAAAAGCATAAAGTGCGGTCAAAAATAGAAACTAATCGGGCAGTTTAAAAATTGCCCGATTTTTTATATGATTAAAGAAAATATTTTTATTTATGAGGCAATTATGTCCGAATCATCTTCCCTAAAATTTCACCTCGAACTATTACGTTTAATTCCGAAAAACTATTCCATTAGCTCATTAGAATTGCGAGAGAAATTGCTCGCATTAGGTATTGAGCGTGATTTACGTAGTATTCAGCGTGCACTAAATACGTTATGTGAGCAGTTTGAAATTGATTGCAATACTAATGATAAACCGTATAGCTATCGCTGGAAGCCTGATGCTAAAGGCTTGGATATGCCTATTTTAAATGAACAACAATCGTTAGTGTTGATGCTAGCAAAACAATATTTAACCGGTATTTTGCCAACCAATATTATGCAATCGATGGACGGTTTTTTTAAACAGGCTGAATATAATTTGGCTTATGGCAAAAATCAGAAAAAGGAAGCCTCTGAGTGGTTGAATAAAGCCGGGATTGCTCCAACTAGCCAGCCATTATTACCAGCAAAGATTGATCCTGAAGTATTCAATAAAGTAAGTATTGCTCTTTATCATAATAAATACATTAACATGAGCTATCGTAAGAATGATGGAAATATACGTGATGCTCAAGTTAAACCCCTTGCATTAGTGCAGCAAGGTCCAAGTACTTATTTGGTGGTTCAATATGAGAGTGGAGCGATTAGACATCTTGCATTACATCGATTTATTTCAGTTGATGTCAGTACGATGCAATTTGAACGCCCGAAATTTAGCCTAAAATCGCATATAGAAAGCCAAAACTTTGGTTTTAGTTCTGGTAAGAAAATACGCTTAACTTTCCGCATTGATAAACAAACGGGCGGATTTTTAACAGAAACACCATTATCAACTGATCAAACGGTAAAAGATTGTGGCACAGAATATGAAATTTCCGCTACCGTGATTGAGAGCGCTATGCTGGAATGGTGGATTGCCCATTTTGGTGAAGATTACCAAGAAATTGACCGCACTTATTTAGACGAAAATGCCTAACGACATAAATTGTCGCTTCATCTTTTATCATTAAGCCATCAACAGAGAGGGCATTAAAATGAAGAAAATTGTTTATATTGATATGGATAATGTGATGGTTGATTTCCCGTCTGGAATTGCAAAATTAGATGAGAAAACCAAGCAAGAGTATGAAGGTCGATATGATGAAGTTGAGGGCATTTTTAGCTTAATGGAGCCGATGCCAAACGCAATTTCTGCCGTTCATAAATTGATGAAGAAATATCATATTTACGCACTTTCTACCGCTCCTTGGCATAATCCATCCGCTTGGAGCGATAAAGTTAAGTGGATTCAGCATTATTTCGGTGAAGAAAAAGGCTCGGCATTATACAAGCGGTTAATTTTATCTCACCATAAAAACCTGAACCAAGGCGATTATTTAATTGATGATCGCACTAAAAATGGAGCAGATAAATTCGAAGGCAAACACTTACATTTTTGTACTGAACAATTTGCTAACTGGAACTGTGTACTATCTTACTTAGATTGCGGGCCTTTTACACCAAGTGATATTTTGCAAGATTGCTTGAAAAAGCCGACCGCACTTGTGCAAGTTGAAAATGAGGAGCAAAGTCGAATCATTGGTGCTTTTGCAGATCGCTATAAATGGCAAGTGTTTAATTTGTCATGTGTTTATACGGATGAAACAGCAACCGAACAGAAAACGGTCTATTTAATTATCAGCCCTTATCTCAGTGATGAATTTAAAATGCGTATTGAAGCAATGTGTGCTCATATTCAAGCCGAATATGATGTGTTATTACGCTCAAAATCACAGCTAAAACAATATTTCCAACGCCTTTCAGAGAAGCCATTCTTGCATATTGAAAGCTATACTTATCAACCCCTTTATAAAGCAGGGAATATTTTAGGTATGATGGGAAGAGATAGACAGGTTGATGAAATTTTAGAACAAAAAGGAGCCTGAAAAATGACAGAAAAAAATAAACCAATTTGCGTGGTATTAACGGGCGCTGGAATTAGTGCCGAAAGTGGTATTCCTACTTTTAGAGCGGAAGATGGCTTGTGGGCTGGGCATAAAGTAGAAGAAGTTTGCACGCCCGAAGCCTTAAAGAAAAACCGTGCAAAAGTATTGGCGTTTTATAATGAACGACGTCGTAATGCTCAAGCGGCAGAGCCTAATGCAGCACACTTGGCGTTGGTTGAATTGGAAGCGTTTTATGAAGTTCATATAATCACTCAAAATGTAGATGATTTACATGAGCGAGCGGGAAGTACTAACGTACTCCATTTACATGGAGAATTGAATAAAGCTCGCAGCAGTTTTAATACCGATTACATTGTTCCATGTTTGGGTGATCAACTGTTAGAGGATAAGGATAATCACGGTCATCCAATGCGTCCACATATAGTCTTTTTTGGGGAAAATGTACCTATGTTTCCTAAAGCAGAAAAGTTAGTGAAAAAGGCAGATATTGTGATTGTTATTGGCACTTCATTACAAGTTTATCCAGCTAATGGATTGGTAAATCTCGCTCCATATGGTTCACTTATCTATTTGATCGATCCAAATCCCAATACAGGATTTGTTCGTAAGCAAGTGATTGCCATAAAAGAAAAAGCAGGCGAGGGGGTACCTAAGGTTGTGGCAGAGTTATTAGAGAACATCAAAAACTCATAGAAAAATGACCGCACTTTTTTACATAAATAGCGACTTCGGTCGCTATTTCATTGCTAATGAATTAATGAGAAACGTATGCATCCAGTAATTGAATTTTATTTAGAACAAAGAAAAAGCCAACATAATTTATCTTTGCAAGATATGTGGGCAATGCCAAAAAGAATGGTTGGTGATGCTTATTTATATATTCCTTGGCTTTTACCCGTTACTGAAAGTTCCAAATGGAATCGTTCAGTGCCAGTTTTTAATGAGAAAGACCGAATATTTTTTATTGAAAATGAAGCTATTCAAAAGAAATTTTTACATTCTATTGATTTTATTCTGGATTACTTCTGTTTATACCGTGAGTGTAATAAAATTTACCCTAAACCTGAATTAACTGAACGTAAAGTTTGGCTACGAAATATTGGGCATGAAAGTAAGAAGATTTCCCGCATCATTCGTAGTTTAAATTATTGCGGTCATCCTGAGTTGGCTAAAAGTTTACAGCAACTGGCAATAAAATTAGGTCAAGAAAAAGGTATAATTCAAGAAGAAACCATAGGGATTTGGACAAATCTACTTAAATAATGAGGATAAGAATAATGGTAACAGAAGAATTTAAAAAAATAGCGGTGTCTTTCGCAGGAGGCGATGGTGGAAATCCTAAATCAGAAGTATGGTTTTGTGGATTAGAATGGGGAATAGGTGATGAAAGCTCGCCAGATGATTTTTATGAGAAATTTAGTTTAAGTCCTAAATTAATACCGCATTCTTGGGTAGAGGATGATTTTGATGGTAGTTGGACTACTCAATATAATAGAAAAATATGTTGGTTTTGTGGTACTACTACAATTTAGATTGGAAAAATGGAGAAAGTGCGGAGCATTTTGTTAAAAAATACGATGTGCTTTATCCACAAGGTATTGGTTTCAAATTAAATATGCTACCAATCAATTTTAAAAATAGATCATCAATTAAATGGAATGATCAATTCATTAAGATGACAGGATTTGAAACATTCAATGAATATAGAGAGTGGTGCGTTGAAAATCGTGGTGCTTTTTATCGTCAACTTATAGATGAATGTCATCCTAAAGTTATTATTTGTACGGGAGTCACTGAAAAAGATAACTTCTTTAAGTTTTTTACTGGAGAAGCCGTATATGAAACTAAAGCGTTGAAAGAATTTAATATCTTCTATCGCAAGTACAATGATACTTTAATTTGTGTTTGCCCATTTTTTGGTGGCCCAAGTGGCATCAATTCTTACGACAAAATGGAAGCATTAGTAGAGTCAGTAAAAGAATTATGTAAATAATTTTTTATTAAGTTTAACGTTGATAGATAAATAGCGACTTCGGTCGCTATTTATCTTTCTCTTGCTTTAGCATATACATAATGAGATCCTTAGATAAACTACTAATCTCTAAAAAGGGTCATCTACATTATAATGTTTAACCCTGTCTTTTCATCCTTTCATTAAACTATCCGGAATTTCCGGATAATTGATTCTTTTAAGCTCTTTATTATCAAATCTATTCTAGATTTGTGAAGATTTTCTAAAAATAACCGCTTGTAATATTCGCAGCGACACGAACTGTCGCTTCCTTCCATATAATTTTTTCCATAAAAGAGAGATTTTTTACTTTTTACAAGGCTCTTAAGCCCTTTCTATATAAACAACACAGGAGCAAACTTATGGCAATGAAAGTGACTTTTAAACGCGATCCGCTTTTTGAGGATGTAAAAAAATTCGTGCAACAAGAAAAATTTACATCTGGTTCACGGATTCAACGCAAATTTAGTTTAGGCTTTAATCGAGCTGCGAGAATTGTAGAACAACTAGAAGAAGCTGGAATTATTTCACCAATGAAAAATGGACAGAGAAAAGTATTATGAAAAATGACTTAAATTATGCAGTGGAACTTATCCGCAAAGCGGATGGTATTTTAATTACTGCAGGAGCGGGAATGAGTGTAGATTCAGGGTTACCAGATTTCCGAAGCGTTGGCGGATTTTGGAATGCCTACCCAATGTTTAAAGGGCAAAATATCAATTTCCAGGATATTGCGACACCATTGGCTTATGAAACCCATCAAGAGTTAGCTTATTGGTTTTATGGGCATCGCTTATCGCAATATCGCGCAACAATCCCGCATGAGGGCTACCAAATTTTAAAACGTTGGGCAGAAAGCAAACTGCATGGTTATTTTGTTTTTACAAGCAATGTGGATGGGCATTTTCAGAAAGCGGGGTTTGAAGAAGGGCGCATTTATGAAGTTCATGGCACATTAGAGCGTTTGCAGTGTGCGCATAATTGCCGCGATTTAAGTTGGTCAGCAAAAGAATTTCAACCAGTGGTGGATAACGAAAACTTACGCTTATTGAGTGAGCCGCCTCGTTGCCCTTATTGTCAGCGTTTAGCAAGACAAAATGTGCTTATGTTTGACGATTATTTTTACAGCAGTAATTATCAAAATTTAAAACGAAATAAGCTCGATTTATGGTTAAAAGAAGTGCAAAATCTCGTCGTCATCGAACTTGGTGCGGGGAAAGCCATTCCAACTGTGCGTCGATTTTCTGAACGTACGGCGAAAGCAAAAAAGGGTGGATTTATCCGTATTAACCCACAAGATGCAGGCGTGCCGAAAATGCACTTTTTAAGTCTCGAAATGAAAGCGTTAGATGCGCTAAAAGCGATTGATCGCCTTCTAAATCTTTCTCAACAAGCGGTTGAATAATGGAAAATTTTTGCGAAATAACCTTTTGCCAACAAATTGGCAGCAACAAGCGACACAACCAAGATGCTCTTTTTAATGGCGAGGCGGTGTTTCAATATAAACTCAAAACGGCTGAAAAACGTCTTGAAAACCGACCGCACTTTATTGTGGGCGTGGCAGATGGTATTTCCAATAGCAACCGACCTGAAAAAGCGAGCAAGTTGGCAATGCAATTATTAAGCCAAATGGAAAGCATAAGCCGTCAAACGATCTACGATTTACAATCCAGTTTATCAGCAGAATTAGCGGAGGATTATTTTGGCTCAGCAACCACTTTTGTGGCAGCAGAGATTGATCAAATAACCCGTAAAGCCAAAATTCTCAGTGTAGGGGATAGCCGTGCTTATTTGATTGATGCCCAAGGAAACTGGCAAAAAATTACGCAAGATCATTCTATTCTTTCTGAATTATTGGCTGATTTCTCCGATAAAAAAGAAGAAGACTTTGCCACGATTTATGGCGGCGTTTCTTCTTGTTTAGTCGCGGATTATTCCGAATTTCAAAATAAAATTTTTTATCAAGAAATTGAAATTCAACAAGGGGAAAGTTTATTACTGTGTTCTGACGGATTAACAGATAGTCTTTCAGCAGAAATGAGAGAAAAGATTTGGAAACAATATGATAATGATAAATCTCGATTGACGGTGTGTCGTAAATTAATTGCGAAACAAGGATTTTATGATGATTTATCTGTGGTTATTCTTAAATGAAACTTTTATAATTCACTTTGTGATTTAACATTCTAATAAGGAAAAATTATGTCTTACCAAGGAATCTCCATTCGTGAAGTTTTAGATAAAATTAATGCCAATACAAACGGTTGGTATTTGCCAGAAGTGCAACGCCAGTATGTTTGGGGAAATCGCAATAATTCTGAAGATTATGTGTGCTTATTATTAGATTCTTTATTGCAAGGTTATCCTATCGGTGGGATTGTTGTATGGGAAAATTCAGCTAAAGTACCTTTCCGACTATTCTTAACTGATTACGCATCAAATAAATTCAATAAGTCAGTTGAAGAAGGTAGATGGGGGCAAAGTAAATCGTTAGTTTATGATGGGCAGCAACGATTACAAACTTTATATTCTGTACTGAAATATACATTTAATGATCGGGTTTTACATTATTGTAAGCGCGCAAATTTATTTGCATAAACCAGTATTTTTATTTGCATAGATTTATTTTTTTCACCTATGCAAATAAAGATGCAATTATATAAGATAACGCTACGTCAAATCTAAAAATAAAGACCTGCTATTAACCGCTAATTTTTACGTACAATCACTGTACCTTAAAAACAAAAACGGCAACATCAAAATGCCACCGTTTTGTCTGCCTGTCAGCAATGAGTCGTGCAATTTAACGACTATTTTTAAAAGCCCCTTAAACTATGTTTAAAGGGCTTTGAATTATCTCTCCGACATTAATGTCGGCGACATCAGAATTTGTACACCATATTGTCCTCATACTCGCCTTGGTAGTTAAGAGCCGCCTTAATTGCTACCCGCTGCGCGCCATCGAACGCCTGCCAGTTATCCACCTTATCTTGTTGCATGTACTCAATAAACCGCACAAACTCGCTCTTAGTGGACGAGAAGAAGATATACGGCGGGCGGGTGATGTTGACTAATCGTAAGAAGTCGATTAAATCAAAGTAGTGCGCTTGCTTGTAGCTCTCTTGTTTAGTGCAAAGATAGGGCGGGTCAAGTACAAATACCGCCTGTGGGTCGGCACTAAAGCGTGAGAGCAACGTGTGAAACGACTCGGACACCACCTCAACGCCGTCCAAATAACCGTCTGCAGATGGGTAGTCTGACTGGCGTAAACAATGCCAAAAGTCCTTGGCACATAACTCCTCAAACGTGCCGACCTGTTGCCCAGAAAACAACAGCCAGCTAGTTAGCGTGGCAAGGTCAACATAGCCGTCAAACGCTTTAATGGTGTCAATAATCTGCGCCTTGAGCGCTTTATTGGTGATGCGCTTTTGACGTGGGATATCCACTAACAACGCCGCAATTTGCGCCCGCAAGCGGTTAATGTCGTCGATATGCTTAATGCGCTCGGCGTAACCGTCGAAGTCGTTGTAAATCACGCGGGCGCGCGGTTTGAGTTGTTTTGCAGTATGACTAAGCAAGCCTGAGCCACCGAACGTATCAACAATCGTCCAGCCCTCACCATCACCCGGAATCTGCTCGTTTAAAATCGCTTTAAAGTGATTTAAAAAGTTGCGCTTTTGACCGACAAACGGTAATGGGGCTTGCTTAAAGTTTCTTTTAGCTTGATTTGCCATAGTTTTTTCCTCCTTATCTATGGCGTTCCGGTGTTCTTGACACTCCGACACTCAAATCAAGTTAATTAATATGGTTAATGGTTTTACAGCGACTACATTTGATTTCTAAATGTTTCACTGTGCCGACTTTTGCCAATAATTTGTTGCAACATTGGCAACGGATCTCTTTTAAATTCTGCATATACTTTCCCATTTTTAGCGGTTTTGTTAAAATACCGCCTGCCTCGCGAGGTAGGCGGCATATAGCTATATGCAGGCTCATTCTGCTTAGCTGGCATTATCCGTGTTCCCGCACAGATAGTGTCGCCGTCTTTATTCCTGAACTACATCTAAATCACTTGTACAATCTGCATAAAACGTACCATCCGCATTATGCCAATGAGTTGGTGGTAACTCATCACCGTTATGCTCAACGATTAATAATTTGCCAAATGGGCTCTCATAGACGATAGTGCCAGCATTGCCGTTACGTAATTTTATTGTGTCACCGATTTTCATGTTATTTATCCTCTTTTAAAAATCACTGCCAAATCATTCGGACTAAATCGCCATCCGTCTTGGTTACCTTGATTTAATGCGTTATAGCACCATTCAGAACAAAAATATTTCGACCGTTTTTGTTTGATACCAAGTACTATACCGATAGCACCACACCAGTCGTATTTCATGCCTTTTGTCCAGTCGAAATAATTCACAATTTGATTTGGATCTACGTTGCGTAGTTCGATTAAATCCCACTTGCCGTCCATAACGTCAATTTCTTTGCGACGAACACCACCATCTTGCACAGATGATGAAAAACACTGGTATATTGTCTCGTATTCGTAGTGATGACCAGTAGTGAAGTTAATCTGTGCAATAACCAGCTCGCAATGGGAGTATTTACCTTTTGTTAGAAAGCGCGTTACTGCATCTGCGATCGCTTTAAGCGGTTCTTTAAGGAAAGAGCGTTTGTGTTTGTAAAGTGCTAAATAAACCTTATCAGCCATTGTTATACGCCTCCATTAAGTGATCCATTTGTTTGATGATGTCATCATAGATTGACTGCATTTGCTCAAGTTTGAGATTAGGTGCTTTGAGCTCATACTTGCGCATGCGCTGGTTAGCCAGCTCAACCAGTAGTTTCTCCAGCCCAGCAGCTTGCATTAAGATAAGATTTGTCGCAGCCTTATTATCCAACCCAGCACGTAGAGCAAAATCGGTGATATAACGACTACAGTCCCCTTCATAATTTGCGGATTTGTAGGCTTCAGCTGCTGCTTGACGTTCACGGTATTCGCTTTCAAACCGTGTCCAAGTGCTATAAATTGCTGCCGCGTGGCTGTCAATTTGCTCGATTAGGCGGTTGCGCTTTTCTGTTAAAAGTGCGGTTTGTTTTTCGCCTGAAATTTCCCACGTCAGCGTATCAAGATTTAATTCATGTGCGTCACTTGGTTGTGGGTCAACTAAAACTGGATTACCTTGCTTATTGGCAATAATTTGCTTACCGGCGGCTTGTCCATCTAATAAAGTGCGGTAGGTTTCTTCGCTAATTCCCGTCGCGCCTTGAGGAATTTCGTGTAAACCCTCTATATAGAATCCATTTGTGGTTTTGTCGTAAAAATACATTTTTTAAACCTCATTAATATCCAATAGCAAACCAATCCGCCGATGAATCAATAGGCAAAGTGGAATTAATTTTGAATGTGAATTTTGAATTAGTTACATTAAGCGCTGCCAAGTGTGTGGCATGTGCTGCAACGGTACGCATTTGATTTTCGGTCAACTGAATATTTAAAACCTTATTCGGGAATGCGATTGGGAAAACAATATCGGTGCTATTTTCATCATGAATTACTGGTGTCTTCCCCCATTGTAAAATTAGCCCATTAGGCAATTTAACCCATCCTGTCTGTCCCCATTGAGAGCGATAATCACTGAGCTGTACGGCAGTATTTAAAGACTTACCACTCGATGTTCTAATATCACCGGCAGAATAAAAGTCGCCATTATGTTCGAAGCCCCAATTTTTACTTGTACCGTTATCTTCAATGAGATTAATAATTCCTCGCCCAAAGCCATCACCTGCACCTTGTTTAGTTGTGTAACCAAAAGAAAACCCTGCGCCATAACGTCCTTTTGACCGCACCAACCCTTTGACAAATGGATGATATGTATCACGGTTTTGCGACCCTTCGGCGTTAACTAAAAACGGGGCACCGCTTGTATATTGATGAGCATAGTCGCCATACCCATAATGTTTGGACGAAATGCCCACGGAATACAAAATACCAGTCATAGAATCACCGCTTTTAAGAACTACATCATCAATATAAGCGATTGTGCCATTTTTTTTGGGAAAACCTACGGAGGCTATGTTGGCGCCTTGTGGTGTTCGATAAACAAATGTCAATAAGTTATTGGCATTGTGAGGATTACCCTCAAGTCGAGTATAATAGCCATCATTGTTGTATACATTAAGGCCACTATAATTGCCTTGTTTAAGAGACAAATTGCCTGTCATCGTATCGCCCGATTTGGCTACGCGGTCGTTAGCGTTATCATTCGCCATTTTAACAGCCGCACTTGTTGCCACTGTGTCTGAGCTATTACTGTTAACGGCTGATGATTTTTTGCTGTTGGGGATGTAATTTGTCAAACTACGTACAACCGAATCAATAAAGCCTTTCAGGATTTTAATGACCTTAGGTGTAGCAGCCATTTCTTCTGATTCCGAATCATAGCCGGAATAAAGTTGCACCTCGCCTTTTTGCGTTGTGCTGGCGGACTTTCTGTTATCATCAATGATTTTCACAATCGCTTGATATAACTGCGTTTGTGTTTCTGCCTTCGGGGTAAATCCCGCTTTTTGTAACACATAATGCGCTTCCGCTTGCACGTCTCGCACACGGTTTTGAACGTCGTTAAGCCACGTGTCTGTCACGCGTGTGCCTTGCTCACCTGTTGCGGGATTACCGGCATGAAAGCGCTTGTCAGCGGAATTAATTTCGGGTAGTAACGTTTTCATTTTTTTTGGTCTCTATTGATATGCAAAGTAACAGTATGTATGAGCGGGTTTTAAGTCTCTGAAGAACTCTTCAATTATCGGATCACCAAATTCGACTAGGTGATCACCGGCAAACGAACTTCCAGCGCGGAAATACACAATATTGTCGTCACCGTTTAACACTGTCACCCGCCACATATAAATCAAGCTCTCGCGGGGCTCATTGCGAAATTGCACCAGGTCACCAGGATTAGGCAGGTCCTTTTGTAAAGGCGAAAACTCTTTGATTTGAATCTGATAACCGATACTTTCTGCAATGCGCGTAAAGTATGGAATAGACAATCCACCTACGGCATTAAGCTGCACGATGACGCGTTTAACCCGTTCTTGATAAGATTTCGTTAAATCCGTTTTAATCCCGCAAATACGCTCCCAATCGGATAACATTTGGTTTGAGGTGGCTGGCTCAATTGCGGCCAATACCTCTTCTGCACTTTGTTGTAAGCGGTCAAATGCACTGCCGTCCACTTCACATTGTGCGATAAAGTGTTTACCATTGATGTTGTAACTCACGGGCGGATAAAGCTGTTTCAATACATTAGCGTGCTGCATTAAGCCATCTCCGTCACGGTGATTTCGCCCAAGCGGAACCATTCAATTTTGTTAATCACATCAGCTTTGCGGTTGGCATTCGGGGCAATAAAACGGCGGTCAACCACGCCAATTAAATCGCTTACAACAGCTTCGCACTGCGACACAATCAAATCATCGCCCGGAATCAAACCGTTAAAATAATCAGTCAGGGCATTGCTAATCGCGATTTTGATGTCATTTAATGCCACACCGCTGATTTTCACCTGAATATTAAAATTGATTTTCGTCACGTCAGGTTTAACGACTTTGCTTTCTTTTGCGGTTACCGGGCGCTCTTGGTCGATATATTCTTGGGCGCGACGTACCGTGTCATCACTTGGCACGCCATTATCGGCCGTAATCGCAATATCTACTGTGCCAAGCCCACGGCGTAGCGGGTAAACATACGCTTGTTCAACGCCATCCACCTCTAACGCCCAGTCTTTGTAATCGTATTTATTGCCACCTGCTGCGGGTCGGCGGATTTTATTAAGCAAACGCTCCAACAATGAGCTATCGCTTTCGGCATTGGTCGCCCCCACCACGTCATTTAATACAACATCCGTGCTCACGCCAACAGGCGCTGCCATAAACGATCCTTTTGTAGCCGTTTTAATATTTTGCGCTGCCCCCGTAGCAAGGGAGCGCACCGCAACAATCACCGAACCACTAGCGGGAATTACCGCACTTTCGGTTGTCTCATAAAAACGTCCATCTTCGGTTTTGATTTGTAGCCCTACGGCAATCACTGCATCAGGATTACCACTAACAGTAGCGCCTTTACCTGCTGCATAAGTGGCGTTTCGTCGGCGCAAACCGCGTAACCCTGCGTGTTTTTCTAAAAATTCAGTGTCAGCTGTGTCGGGGAAAAACTGTTTAATTAGCCATTTTTGATGGGCGTAAATCCCTTCAGCGCATGCGGCCAAACTACTGGCACGGGCATAAGCGTCACTGTCTTCGGACGTGTCGGCATTGGGATAATACGTTTGATAATCGCGCAACAGACTGGCGCGGATTTCTTCAAGGTTTGGCACAATAAACACGATTTAAACACCTTTTAAATGACGTTTACGGGGTGTTTAAACGTGTATTGTTCGCCCCGGCTGTCGGTCACAGATATTGAAAGAAGCACTTTGCCGTTGTGCGGTTGTTCATGCGTTACAATGATTTCACGTGCGCGACCGTCATCAATTAACGGCTGTAACGCCTCTTCGGCATATTGTTGCGCCAACATGCCAACACGGCTTAAGTCTTTTTCCCGTTGAATAGTATGGAGCAGAGAACCTACACGCCCATTTGCCCACCACGAGCCTAAAGGTGTAGTCAGTCTGACATACACAGCATTTTGCAGTGTACTGATATGCGAATTTGTATAGTCCCCGGTAAGCGGGCTGATTTCTCTGTCCATGCTGACAGAGTAAAAGAAAGGAGGAAGAAAAAGGCGGGGAGAGAGTTCCACACCGCCTTTCATTTGGGATTATTGAGGTTTCCCGGTTACGCCACCGCTATCACCGCGGTGAGTGTGATTAATAAGGGATTTACCATTAGCAGTCACGTCGCCATCAGTAGTAAAGCTACCTTTTGTTTGCGTTACGTTACCGGTAAATGACGCGCCAGAACCGCCTTGAACGGCCATGCCGCCATTTCCGTTGATTTGCCCTTGTGCAGTAAACACATGGTCTGTCTCTACAACTGGGCTACTAATTTCAACTTTTGTGGTAGCGGTTATTTTTAATATATCACAATCAATTTCGATTAATCGACCTTGTTTTAAAATAATCGTGCTTCCGCTTTCATCATAAACGGCAGTTTCGCCCGATTTCAAATTTTTAACCCGAAAAGATCCATTTTCGGTAGCGATAACGATAGAATGTGTCGTTTCCCCACCCATGGGCAATACTACCACTTGCGTACCAGCAGGCGGCACAGACGTTAAGCCAAATTGTTGCATCAATTCCACGTCTTGTAAGGTTTCGTCCGCTAATCCGGACACCTGTACTTTTTGGATATTGTCCGCGCTTTTGACTAAATTCAACTTTCCGCGAAAGGCTTGGCGTACTGCACCCAAGGCGCTTTCTGTGTGTTGTCTTATTGCTTGTCCCAATCGTCTCATACTAATCCCCATCCAATACAATCAAATCGCCTTTCTTTTTCTTGCCTTTTTTACCTTTTCGCTTGCGTGCTTCTTTCGATTTGTTCGCATAAGCGTCAGGCGTCCACACACCATCTTGTTTTAAGCGCAGTTCTGTGGTTGTGCCGCCTTGTCGGCTCAAGGCAAAACGACGGCCCATCAAAAAGAAAATCGCGTCAATGTCGTATTCCTCACAAATCACATGCACACGTTGCCCTGGCGTCCATAACACACCGTCCTGCGTTTTATGGTCAGGCACGGTAATCATCAGAGTAAAACTGTTTAAAATACTGTCCGCAATGTACTTTTTCGCCCATTTTTTCATGGCTTCCAAATTTTCCACGTCGGATACAATCACAGTTTTCGGCTTGTAGGTCTCAACAGCATCATCTTTAAACACCCATTTCAGGTCGTTCTTGTTGTCATCACCTGTGCGCCCGTGCCGTTGTGCAAGAAACGTAATTTCCGAAAAACTTTGCGACACATCCGTGGTTAGGCTTGCCTGCGTGAAATTGTTGCGCTTGCCGTCTTTCATGCAACATAACGTCGCCACCGGCGGTGTGCTGTAATCCGCACCGCCCACAATCAACGTGCCGGCAGGGTCAAACCATGCGTGCAACCCCGCCGAATTGGCGCAACGGATAAGCGCATTCCAGGCGGTTTCGCCTATGTCGATGTCAACTTTATCTAACGTCGGGTTAGATTCCGCTCGCAATTCGACTTTTTTAATGCCTAGCGGCTCTACAATTTTTTTAATCGCATCTAACACCGTCAAGCCTTTCACGTTGGTAATCGGCGCGGAGCAGTCCACCAAAATAGAGGCTTTATCGCGCCCGTTCAGGCTAAAAGTGCGGTCGTTTTTGGAAATGGAATGCTGTGTGGTGTCAACAATGCCGGTTAGCACCAATTCGCCGTTAATCAGTACTTTTGCCGTTTTGCCGGAATAATCCGCCAGCACGGTATTGTCTGACGGCACACCAATGCTGAAATTGAACGCGTCCGCAGGAATCAAGAAATCGCTGTCAATATCGTAGCTTTTCCAGTTTTTGTGCTGTTTGCCGTCAATCTCAACGACAATCTCATTATTAAACAGGTAGCCGTTATTTTGCGTAGCCATTAAGTACCTCACCTCGTGCAATAAAATTCGGGTAACGAATGTGCGGATTCAGGCGCAACAGCTCACCTGCGCGGGTGTAGTCACCATAAAACGCATGCGCGACTTGCTGAATCGTGCTATCAAATTCCACGGTGCGAATAATTAAAGGTGGCTTGCGGTTAATCGCTGCCAACGCAAGCTGGGTCAATTTGTGGCTTTGTTGGCGCAGTTTTTCCGCTGTGTTGTAAGCCTGTGTATAAAGCCCCGTGTTCGGTGTTTGCAGTTGTCTTGCGCCTGTTTGTTTTTTCACACTTAATGACATCAAACCAAAATCATCTTTGACGTAATGTAATGTCATCGCGTTTTGCTCCGCTTGCACTAACGCACGCAAGGTGTTAAGCGTTGCTAATGCTTGTAAACGAGATTCCGTCACAATGTAATCAATTTCAGACGGAATCAACGAATCGTCCTCAATAAACTGCGTAGCGATTTTCAACACAGTCGCCGTCGCCAACAACTGCACGGCGCAGAAGATTTCCTTGGTGTCCTGAGCAGTTAAAGATGAGGTTAATGATTTCAATTTGTTAGACTTGCTGTTTTTACCATTGCTTAAATTTGGTGCGATCTCAAGCAGACTTTTCACGGCGCGGGTAACCTCATCAAATCTTGCACGCACGGTTAAGTCGTCACGGTTGGCAATAGCCGTTAAGCCGTCGCGAATCATGCTCGCCATGTCGCGCACAGCCTTGCCACCTTGTTGTTTAAACGCCTCTTTTGAAGTCGGTGTATTAGCAGAAATCACGTGCTTTTTTTTGTCCATGTCAAACATATCGCGCACCTGCTCAAAACAGCCGTAAAGCGCGCCAAACGAGCCTAATAAGCGTGATTTGACATTAGCGACAAAAGAGATCCCCTCCATAAAGGTGCCATATAGCTCCAATACATCATCTACCAAGTCTTCGAGCTTGGTTAATAGCTCATCAATCAGCCCAAAAACAGAAAAATTAAACAGAAAGATCGGTTTTGCTGGTGTAGCCTCTTGAAAGCTAAGACTAACTGTCACATAGTCCACAAAATCCGCTTCGTGGTGAAAATAAGCCGAGGTGCAAAGCATATTTTGCAAGCGACCACGAATCGGATGCACTAATACCGCCGCACCTTGTTTTTCCAGGGCGGATAAAAAGCGTTTAAAATCGGTGTAATACCCCTCACCATAAAACACCGCTTGCAGTTGGATGGTGAGCGGATTTAAACCTAAATCCTCAATATCGCCCCCGTTTACGAATGGATACGCATGCGTAATGGTGGCGCGCTCTAAGTTATCATCCACACTTACCACATCAAACCGCACGCCACGATAAGACGCCTGCTGGATTGGCATTGTCCAACCTTTCATTTTTACCCCCGTTTAATTTCTCGGTATTGTTTTTCGGACGTATTTTCCGCAATCGTCCGTCCGTCTAAGTCCACGCGGATTTGATTCTGAATAGTAAAGTTCTGACTTTCCACCGCTTGTTTCATCCCTTCGCTGATGGTTGTGCCTAATTGCTGAAATTCGGCTTTGTAGTCCGGCACTTGCACACGACGGTTATATTCCTCTTGTGTTAATGTGCCTCGCTTTAAGCGTTCGTCGGCAATCTCTTTTCGTTTAGCGGCATCACCAAGTGCATAACCGCCACTCGCTAAAGACCAAACTGACTTTTCAGGCGCGGGAACAGGCGGGGCATACTGAAACACCGATTTGCTTGGATAGGCTGCTGCGTAGAACTTCTGTTTTGCGTCTTTCGTTGCGGCATCCAAGGTTTCTTGTCGTTCTTCTTGTTTTGCCATATAAGGCGCATAATTTTCCGACCCTTCGAGCATTGCGCCGAACACCAACAACGGCAAGCCGCCTCGCCCAAACTTAGCAAGACGCCCCATTTTTGTCGTACTCGCCGCAGTTGCAACGCCACCAGCCGAACCGGTTACACCCGCACCTTTACTCAAGACATCACCCACACCAAGCCCTAAACTGCCTTTACCGCCCAATAACCGCAAAGACCCGGCTGCCGTAATGGCGGCTGCACTTAGAGATGCAACTACTGTGCCTGCAGTAACAATTTTGCCTGTTAAGTCAGGATAAGCTTTGGCATATTCAGCAATTTTCACACTCACATCACCTAGCGCGTCATTAAAGCCCTTCATGCCTTCCATTTGTGCGAAATCTACGTTATTTTTTGCGTCTTCCAGTTTATAGCTGTTGGTATCTTTAATCACCGCATGAGAGGTATCCACCGCACCTTCGCTTTTATCCAGGCTTTCTTTTACTTCTTTTCCGAGGCTCACGTTGTTACGGATACCCAATAACGCCATTAATGCTTGGCGATCTGAAATGATTTGCCCGATTGCCGTGCCTTCCACCAAGTTAGTCATTTCGTTTAAGACTTGAGCTTGATCTTCTTTTTTTGCGCTTTTAAGTTTTTTTTGCAGTGCTTGGTACTTACCATCCTGACCAATCACCTGATCCATAATGCTCATAAAGGCTTCGATGGAGTTTTTACCTTTTTTCTTTTGAGCTTCCATTGAGGCGATAAAATCCACCCCGTGGTCTTTACCATCCTTGCCTTTTATGTCGAGTTTTCGAAAGCGGTCTGAGGTTTCTTTTGATGTTAATTTTGCAAGTAAATTGACTAAGTTATTTCCCGCTTCATCTGATGTTCCGGCAGTTACACGCGCCTGTTGGTTGGCGACCAATAATGCCTCAAACCCCGACATACCTTTTAAGCCGGCAGATTTACCCGCTGCCATTTGTTGAGGCAACCAGCGCGCCATATCCGCCAATTCAAAATTACCTGCCTGACCTGCCGCTACGGCTTTGTCTAACACTTCGCCGATTTGGTCTTCTCCGATGTCAAACTGTTGCATTGCCGAAATGGCGATTTTCGCCAAGTCGTCGGTATTTGCGCCTGTTGCGGTGGCTCCTTTTTGTAATGTTGGCAACAATTTCATGGCGGTATCGGCTTTCACCGCACCGGAGGCCAACATGGTATCTAACGCACCCAAGGCGTCTTCCTTGGTGCCGCCACCAATTTCTACCGCACTTTTTACGGCATTATTCAGTTCTGCTTTACCGGCAATACGTCCCGCCACATCACGCTCTGCGAATGCGGTGTTGGAGGTCATCGCAAGAGAGCGGTCATAATCCATTTGTTTTTTCATGGGTTGTGCCAACACCATGCCAGCAGCGGTCGCACCTGCCGCTAAACCGGCAATACCTCGCCCAATATTGCCTAAACGTTGCCCCATGGAGACTTTGCCTATTTCCGCGTTCAGCTCTGCAATGCGGCGTTTAGTCGCCACAGCGGCGCGGTCTAATTCGCGCCCGGAAGCAATGCCACTGCTTTTTAATTGGTCGTATGCCGCACGGGTGCGGTTGATTTCGGTTTGGATACTGCGCTCACTACGCACACCCAGCATTTCGCGGTTGCGTGCCGCTTGTTGGATTTGGCGGTAGCTTTGCTCCGTTACTTGTGCCGTTTGACGCATCGCTCTTTGTTGCGTGGTGGCACTGCGTTGGGCTTGATTTTCGATATTCTTGGTTGATTTGCTAACACTGTTTTCAACGCTTTTTACTACGCTACTGGCGTAATCTTTCGCCTTGAGTATTAATGAGACATCCATATTTGCCATTTTTAAACCTTGTTAAAACGTTATTTAAAGCAATAAAAAAGGGGCTTTACGCCCCCTTATTTTTACGACGCTTAAATGTATAGGACGTCGTAGATTCGTCGGTATTATGTTGGGTTTTCGCGCCTTGACTCGCTAAATAGCTGTTAATCCATGCGCTGACTTCCGCGTGACACATATTCCAGACGGCTTGCGCAGTAAATCCAAACTTACCCAGTAAAATCGTTGCTGAGCGGTAGTTTTCGTACGCTTGCCACACTTCGTTGACATTGCGTTTTTTTACGCTTCGCTTGCCGTCTCCGGGTTTTCCGAAACGCCCGTGCGCTTTTTTCGCAATTGATTGATTGCATAGTTAATCAACACATAATCATCAGTGGCAAGGTTATCCAACAAGAATGCCGGAGTCACCGCCTCACGCGGAATACCATCAAACTCGACTTGCTGTGCCAGATACGCTAAGTCAACCAGCATTTGTTCCGATGTGTTTAACGTTTCTTTTTCGCTTAACCCAAGGTCACTGATAACTTCCAACGCTTGGCATTCACCACCCACGGTCAAAATTTTGACTAACACGTCATGATGTAGCGTGCCGTTATACAGCACGCCAAGTTTCAAACGAATTTTCATTATTCCTCAACCTTGTCTAACGCTACCATTTGCAAATCGCGCACTTCTTCACTATCTACGGTATAGCTTGTGCCGGTTTCGGTGGTAAAACAGCCGATGTATGAGATTCGTTTACCGTTTTCTTCTTCCACCGTAATTTTGGCATCTGTCACGTTATCCCAATCAGGCTCTGCCGCGTTTAACGGCACAACAACAGTGAGTGATAATGCATATTCGGTAATGCCTTTTGCAAAGCCTTTCACGCGTCCTTTGCGGTTGATAGTTTTCACCGGTTTGCGACCGGTGGTAACACGCACATCTAACTTGGTTAAGTCAATCTCTTGACCGTCCACTTCGACAATGCCTAAACTGGCAAATTCTTGGGCCATTTACGCCTCCTATAAAATCAAATCAACACGGTTAGCGACAATATGTAATCCGTTCACCACATCGGTCGGGATGACACAATCTAAGCGGTTAGGGTCAACGCCATTACGTTTCACCAACAATTTCGCTTTATGCTGTGCCACATTTTCCAAGATTTCTTCGTTTTCCAGACGTAACAACACGTCCAGAATTTCTGACCGCACTTTATCCGGTGTACGCGCAGACAATTTGGCGCGAGGGAAACGTAATTCGATACGCTGTTCAATGGCTTTGCGCGTATAGTCCAGCGTGCGGATGGTGGTTAAATCCAAGTAGCTCGGGTCATCCGTATTGGTTGCCGATTTGGTGTAAGTCGTGATTGCACGCATAATGCGGACACGATGATTTACAACGGTAATCGGGGTTAAACCGTGATATAACGCCTGATTCGCTTCGGTCAATAACGGCGTTTGTGTAGGGTCAACTTCGGTCAAGCCCTTAATTTCAAGGGTATTTAACGGACGCGCCGGGTCTTCTTCGCCTGCAATCACTGCGCCATACCCAGCAGCAATCAAGGCATGAGATTCGACTGCACCTTTATACCAACCGCAAGTGATACGCTCACTGTTGATTTTTTCGGTATAAGTTGTGCCGGTTGCCATTGACCCACGCCACGCTAACACACCGATAGCAGGTTTTTTCTCTAACGGAGCGGACACGGACTCTAAATGTTCGCGCAAGGCCTTGGCGTTTTTATCGTCCGCAAACGGCGAAATAATGACGTGGTAATGCGTACCGGCAACACTTGCTAATGCAGGGGCTAAATCCGCATTTTCTGCGCCGTTGGCAAAAGCGGTTGCGGACAATGTCATGTCTTTAGCCGTATTTGTTGCGGTTAAATTAATTTCATTTCCGATGGCACCTTTGCATTTAGCCGTAAGCGTAATCGTGCTTTCGCTCACAGATGCCGTTGCCGGGCAATCTGTCGCACCATTAATCACAGCGTTTAATCGGGCGGCAACATCTTTGGCTTTTTCGCCGTTTGCCACAGCGACTTTGTAGTCAATACCGGCAATCGTTGCTGTCATAACCCCTTGACTGGTGGCTGTTCCGGTCAATACTAAACTACCACTTGCCGCGACACCGGAAGAACTATCCGCTAACCCCATAACAGATAAACGGATGAGCGAATTGTTAGTAATCGCCATGCGCGTCATTAAATGCGCCCATGAGCCGGCACCAAATGCCTGCGCTGCGTCAAGGTCGGAATACACACGCACCGGTTGGGTAAATGCCGTCGCACCGCCCACCATTGGCGCAACAATTAGCACTTCCTGCTCGTTAGTCGGCAGTGTAGTTACTGCGCCTTTGGCGTTGTATTCGGTATAAACACCCGGTTTGCGTAAGCTATTCGGGATTTTTTCAAATTCAATGTTAGTCATTGCCTGCACCTCTTTGCTTGCGGGTTGGTTGCACTTCGATTAAGTCACCATCAGCAATACGACGCTGATAATAAACAGAATCATCCACTTCAACCGGCTCCTGCTCAATGTAGGCATACGGCTGATTTTCTAAAGGGACTTTCACCCCTGGGGCTGCTTTTACAATCATTTTTTATCCTTTGTTTTTACACTAAAGCCGACCTCGGCATTGTTGTTCGGGTCATACAGTTTGCCGTCCACCTGCTCGAGGGTTGGCGACGCCGGGGAGAGTTCGGCCGCATAATGGGTAAACACAAAATCAGGACTTGTCGGGTCTTGTGTTTTTTCCGGATACAAACCATCTTCAAGTGGTGCAACATCATCAAACACGGCTTCATACTCGATGGCATACGCCGTGACTTTTGCAGTGCAAAACTGCGCATTGTTAAACAATGTCCGAATCGCCAGCGGTTTTAACGGCTTAACTAATCCGCCCAAGCGTTGCGTATCCAGCAATCGGCGTACCGCATAAATCAACTGATTCGCACCAACCTCGCGTTTATCCACCCCACCTTGTCGTGCAGCTTGGTTGCTACGCAATGAGCGCACCGCCACAATGACCACAAATTTAGCAGAGGTGCGAAACGCTGTGCCGCGCACGCCCATCGGCTCAATTCGCGCACCGCCGAACGTCACCAACGCCATAGGCAAACGTCCCGCACCAAGGCTTTCATCGTCCAGCTCACCACCGTAGCTTTTTACGGTATTGGCTAGCTGTCCCAAGCCGCGTGTCAAGCGGTCAACCAGTGCATTTTCAATTTCGGTTATCACGGCCAAAAATCCTATTGTTCGGATTAGTAAACATCACCACATTGCCATCGCTTTGTTGGTCGTCTTCAATATCAATGCCGAGCGAAATTTTCCCAGCCGCCAAGTCCTCAAGCTCTTTTAAGCTCAATTTATAGCGCGTGATAATCTCGTCAGTAATCGTCACTTCTGACATACTCGCCAAACGATAGCGGGTTAAATCGCAACAAATGCGGGTGAGATTTTGCGGGATTGTCGGCAACGGTAAGCGATAACGCGCACTTAAATAACCGTCTATTTGGCTTGTGCTATCCGAAAGCGCAATGGTCAGCACACTTTCATTTACCACGCCTTCGCGGTCACGGTCGGTTAGCTGAATCGCTTGAAACTCCCCGATGCGCAAAACGAAATCTTTTACCGTTGCATACATGGCTTAATCCTCACACACCGGGACAAGCTCTAACCAAGGGTCTTCCGCCAAGGTTAAGGTTTGTTCTGCCGTTAAGTCATCCGCTGAGATGTAAACCGCATCGGTTTTGTTAAAGCGATAACCACAGCGTCCATAACTCGCCTGTGGGTGGATTTCACGCAGTTTCACGGAATAACCGATAGGCACAATCACTTGTCCCTCTTTGTCGTCCGTCTGTGATTCGCCCACATTTTCTACCGCACTTTCAGCGTTATCTGCACCGTTTTCAGCTTGGTTTTGCGCCTGTACATCCGGTGATGTTTGCACGTCTTGCGCTACTTCGTCTTTTGGGTTTTTCTTAGCCATAATTAACTCCTAGGGCGGTTTCCCGCCCTGATTGGTTATTCGTTGATAAACGGAGAGGCAAGCACATCCAATTCACTTTCAAGGATGTTGGTTGTACCGTTGATTTGTTTGGTTTTAAACAATTCTTTAGCCGCATATTCAAGGTTAGTTGGAACCAGGATTAAATTCGGCTGAATGTTTAATGCCTTACCGCCGTCACCTTTCAAACCTTTCATGGTTTGAATGACTTTTTGCACGTTTTCTTTGGTTAATTTGGTTTTTTCCACGCGGTGGATAAGTTGCCAAAAGCCGAAACCAGCCGCACCACGGGCGCGTACACCCCATAAGTATTCATCTTCCATGAAGACGTGTTCGGATTTTGCCGGGTCAAATTTCGGCTCAATTTCTGGTGCGGTGCGTTTTTGCCAAATCAGTGGTTTAATCGGTAAACGGGTATCCACGATGTAGAACGTTGGCGCATCGTTATCCGTACCTACAGTCAAGTTCACTTGGGTAGTTTGGTTACCCGTACCATCTACTTTTTCAAATACCGGGTGATCTGTGTCGAAGAAGTTCTGACCGTCATAACACAGTGTAGTTTTACCTTTTTTCAATAAGCTGAATACTTCATCATCAGGTAATTCAGCAGCAGACTGACCCGCTAATTCCATCATTGGGGTATATAAACCGACCTGATCGTCTTCAATGTCTTCGCGCAGAATACCGACGGTTGATTCAAATTTTTTGTTAGTAATGCTTGTGCCTTGGGCTTGCATGCTTTGGATTTGACGTTGGCCAACCCATTCACGCATTTTCGGGAATTTACCTAAAAATCCGTAAGTATTGGTTTTAGTCGCAGATGGAATTTCCATCGCGATTTTGGCCCACTGAGTAGGGTGGTTTTCTAAGCCTTTGATAAATTCTTTTCGAAATGCTTCGGTGATGTGGTTTAACACCTGTGCTTTATTGATTGACATTATTTAGCCTCCTGAGACTGATATTTTTTAATGTAATCCGCATCGCTAATGCCAAGCATTTTTGCGGCAGCTTGTTGTTCTGCGGTTAATGCCGCAACATTGCCTTTATTCGGATCTTCTTCCGCTTGATGGCCGCCAGCCAGTGCAGCAATCGGCGCGGCTTTATCCAAATAACCGGTTAACGCTTCAATGCTTAGGCTTTGAGCCCAATCTTTTAACGCGGGTGATAACTTACCTTGCGATAAGGCGGCCTGAATCAATGCCTCTTTTTTATCGGTCTCTACCGAGTTTTTAAGCGCATTAAAATCAGCCTGTAATGCTGCAACCTGTTCCACTGGCACGAATTTAGCTGGGTCAGGTTTGCCTGCCTGCGCAGTGAGTGCTGCGACAGATTGTTCTTTTTCCGCTAATTTGGCATACACATCTAATAGTGCGACTGGACTATCGCCTTTAGCGGCAGAAAGTGCGGTCACTTTTTCGGTAATTTCCGCTTCGCTGGCGTCTGCTTTTAATGCAAGCAACGCGCACAAGGCGGCTTGTAATTTTTTGTCCATTGCTGGCTTTTCCTTTTGTTGATTTAAAAGTTGCACACTGGCGGCAACCATTACTTCGTCCATGCCGTCTAAAGCGGGGTTGTTAGTCAGTGCAGCGTGAAAGATTTTGCGAACATAACCATTCGTGTCATAAGCAAACACGGCAGAGATATAACGATATTCGCCATTTTTGATGTATTCCGCAGCTTTGTCCGTCCAACGGACGTCAGCAAAAATTCCTTGTGGGTTAAAATAGAGATATTCCATCCAACCTGCGCTAGGCGCCTCTTTGCCGTTTTGCTGCGAATGTAAGATTTGGTGTTCGTAGTCAATGGGTAGGGGATTTTTCTGACTGTTAGCTAATGCCACAACATCAGCCCCGTTTGTATCGGTTACATACCATGCCTCCACATCTGTCGGTCTGCCGTCAATAGCTCTAAACTTGCCATAAGGCAAAAGCTGGATGCGTCCATACTTCGCTTGGTCAATTTCAAAACTACAGGCTGCAAGGGTGAGTTTCATTCGTAAAAATCCTGAAAAGTTAATCTAGGATTTCAGAATAATGGATTGGCGGGAATGAAAAGAGGGGAGCGTCTTCCACACTCCCCTCTAGGTTAGAATTTTTGAAAAAATGAATTTTGATGTTGTATTTTATCTTAAACCATTTTTAAAACCTTTTTAAATCCTTTTAAATCGTTTTAAAAAAAATCATTCGATAAATCGCCCCTATAATCATAAAAACGCAAATGCGCGCGATTTAGAGCGGTTTTATGTTTTATTTAACTACGCTCCGAAAATAGGCTTGCACATCCTCCAAAATATCGTCCTCGTCTTGCGGGGTTAAAACAAGGAAAGGACGGGCGGGAATATCCACTTTTCGTCCACGTCCGGCTTTACCGCCAAACTGATGGATTGCTGCGTAAGGCTCATTCGTACCGACCATGGCAATGTTATTATCATAATAACTTGTGATACTGTTCATCAGATTTTCTGTATCAACTAGCGGCGTGCCTTGGCGATATTTCAGTCCTAGCCACTTCGGACGGCCACCTACGTCAAAGTTTTGCAACACTGCCGATTCCATTGTGCCGGCGATACTACGCATTAGTGGCGTACGGTCTTGAGCGGTATTTGCTAGTTTATTTAGTATGGAGGCAATTTGTTGTGCATTATTAATTTCGATTTCTATCATAAGCGTTGCTTTTAAACATTAAGGGAGTTAATATGGTTAAACCTAAATGCACTTAGAAAAGCGATGAATCTCCCAGATCGCGGGCGATGAGGCGAAATAGACTCGGGACTGTGTGTAGGTGTGGGGAGCCCTACCTAAGTGCATTTTCTTTTTCCAACAACTTTTTCAATTCCTTATCTTTAATCCGTCGAAACGACAGCACGAAGATTTCTTTAGGTAATAATTTCACGACCAGCATTTTCCCTTGTCGAATAAAGGTGTATCTATCCTGATAATCTTTCGCTTGCAATAGGTGTTCAGGCGCATGAATCAAATCAGGTAAATCAGCATATTCATCCACGCCGAAATTCTGCCCATCACGGCTATTAAACTGCTTGATTAAGGTGTCATCTGATAGCCACACTGTGCCGGTGTTTGCCTTCATCAGTCCTTTATTTTCTGCGCTCAATATACCCGCGGCGAACCTGAAGTTTTTCGCTAAACCATCACGCACTTGTAACATTTGCTCGGCGGTGAGTTTTTTCCCTTCATGGCTAGATGATTGCTTAATTTCTGCCACCTGTTTCGCAAGCAAATTAAAATCATGAACAAATTCGCTTCCGCGCATCTCCACCTTGGCAAACTGATGTGCCAGCTTTTCCGGGTAAAGATCCAAATTCGGCTTATAGTTCAATCGCCCTACATTATAATCAAAGCCTTTATCCGTCACCCGTATCGTGCCGTCGGGCAATTTAAAACCAATGGTTTTTTCACGATTTCCCGCTTTATCGGCGGGGCGTTCCACTTCGACTAAAAATTCAGAACTATCGTCCGGCTTATCCATGCCACGACGTTGTAAATCTCGTTCGGCAAGTGCAATCACCGAGCAACGACAATTAAACCCATTCGGTGGGTAAAATGTCGTCCAAAATGGATCATCATAACGGTAAATTTTGCCGCTTAATGCTAAGTGAGCTGGGCGGGTTCTTTCGTCGCCTACGGCAGAATATTGCCAGTAAGGGCGATTGTCCACATTATCGCGCATGCGTTGATAGCGTGCCGCAGAATACGCCGACTGCATATTCACCCGGTAAATCGTATTCAACCGGCGTGGTGTGCCGAAATATTCGCCCGTTTTCGGGTCAGCTAATAGATTGCCGTCAATACCTCGGCTGATAGCGTTATCTTTGCCAAACACCCAGCCTTTGCGCTCAAATTCGCCGAGCAATTCTTTTTTCCATTGATTAAATCCCTTGCCTTCGCGCATAGCGGTTTCCAACGACTGATAAATGTCTTTGGTCATTTCAAGACTAGACAAGCGCGCAATAGTCGTCGCACGGGCTAACGCGCTGTCTTGTAAGTCTTTAATAAACACTTTCCCCGCCAGCATTTTTTTCTGACGCAAGAATTCAATCGCTTCTGTCGGCTCCATGCCGATAGCAAACTTAGGTGCGGTCGGCATTACATGCCCCCAATAAATCCGACAAGAATAAGGCACTGGTTAAATAGCGTTCGTGGGCTTCTGAGGTTAAATCCGGGTAAAACTCCGCCAGTTTATCACTGGCTTCCTCAAAGCTGTTACAGGCTGATAACACCGCAACGGCTTTTTGCACCATTGGATCTAATTGTTGATTAAAATCCACTTGTGTCATGCCGTTATCTAACAAGCTATCCAATAAATCCTGTTCCGTTTCCCCCTTGTTAGCAGCCGACAACGCCACATGCGCACCTTTACCCAAACACCCCGCACACTGACACCCCACCACGTGGGCAGAAAGTGCGGTAGATTTCCCCGGTGTTTTTAAATCGGGATTAAAATCACTTTGAACAGCTTTTAAAACCACTTCACCGTCTTGCGCTTCGGGGATGCCTAGCTTATCACGCGTCCACTTTTCGGGGATTTGCACACCAATCCCCACCAATTTAGGGATAGCGTCCGCAAAGGTGCTTAAATCGTCGTATTTTTTGGTGTCAAACTCAAAATATGGCACTCTGTGCAAGGCAATATTAGGGTCAACATTAATCTGCAAATAAGGCAGGATGATTTGCTGTGTAATGGTCTGCGCCACTTGTTTAGCGTCCGACACCAACAAATCACGACGCACTTCGTTGTGTACGTTGCCAAGCGCATTAGTTGAGCTTTTGCCATCTGCACCTGATGTGAGTGTTTGCCCCAAAATCAGGCGGGCAATGGATTTTTCGCACCAGTCCACCATTTGTAAGAATGGGTTATTTCCTGACCCCGCACCGGTGTTTGCCGCATTGTGCAATTCGATAGCCATGGAATCAGGCATAATCCCTGCGGCATTATGTCCGATTTGTGCAAGTGCGCGTAAGAGTGTGCGTTTTTCTTCGTTTGTTGCCCCTGCGCCATATTTGCCAATGCGAATCGGCATGCCGTAAAGTTCTAAAAACTCGGCGAAATCACGAACAGAATAATGCTTAAACATATAAAGCCAAGCCAATGTGCGGAATAAGCCCATTCGAGCTAATTGCACTGAGCGGGATTTATGCGAATGTACCACCCAGCCGAAAGGACGCAAAGGTTCCCCCATGGTATTGTTCGGGGTTTTTAACAAGAGATTATCGTTTTTATCTAGCTTAAACCAAGACTGTGACCGTGGGATAAAGTTATGCGGAATATACTTACCGTTTTCCAATTTCCACTCAATTTCGAGGGCGGAAAAACCATGTCCGACTGCGTCCATCATATCCATAAGAAGGTTTTCAAGGTTTGGATATTGATAAAACAACTCGTCAATTTCGGTTTGGAGTTTTTCTTCTGCCGGTGTCGCATTACGTGGCTCGGCAATGCGCCAATCCAGCGTCAGAATCGCCCGCTTGCGCGTCTGAATATTAGCACCAATTGAACTGTCTTGTTCCTCGATGTCCATAAATAACTCGTGCTGTGCCGTAATATCGCCGTTTTCCGCGTCTTCTAAAATGCTTTTCAGCTTTGACGGGGTAATGCGGTTGCTCGGGCGGTCTGATAAAACACGCCCATTAGCTGTCACCATTGCTTCGTCGGTTTGGGTTGGCTCAGTTTTCACCCCAACCAATGTTTTAATTTTTTCCAAAATTTTCATGTTTTATCCTCGCCAAATGCTGTATAGATCATCTTCCGCATCAAAATCATCATGCCCCAGATCTTCATCATTTAATCCTATCCACTCAATCGGGGCGGCGTTGGTGATGGCATTCTTCCACAACATTTCAAGTGCATCTGGGCCGTCATCGTGGTCAGCTTTCGGAAAGTGACGCAGTTGCGCAATCAAGGTCGCTTGTGTGCTGTGTAACAAAATCAAACCGTTCACCATGTGAGGTTGTAAGGACTCAATACGGAGCATTTTATCTGTGTTTGGCTTAATTGCCGTTGCCGGCACAGGTGACCCACGTTGTGCTGAGCGTTTAACCAGTTCATCTTTCAAAAATTCCTGGAATTGCACGGTCTCAACAAACCAACGGTGGCATTTGTATTGCTGTTGTAAACGGATCACGTCTTCAATAATCAAATCCGGTAGGCGTTTTTTAACTTGCGCTTCGACCACATACAATTTACCTGTGGCGCGTTGATAACCGCCCACTAAAATCGCCGAAGGGTCACGGCTCGCGCCCGCTTTGCCGAGTGACGGGTCAACTGCACCAAAATAAATCAAATCAGATGGCAGTTCCGTCCAATATTTAATGGCATTTGCAAAAATCGCGTCATCACTGCTTAATGGGTCATTTTGATACTCGGAGTCAAATGTGGCATGGCCATCACGAGCACGGATTTTCATCAGCGCAAGTAACGGACGTGCTGCCCAGCTCACTTCTGAGCCTTTATCCATTGCCGCTTGATTAGCGTGATAAAAAGCGTCTGCAACCGCCTCGCCCTCATTCAGGAAAAAATCTTCCCACTTGTCCCACAACGCCATATCGTCAGGCATTTTCTTCAGCGCTTTGAATTTCGCGGTTTTCCATGCTTTACTGGCTAAAGTGCGGTTCAATACGCTGTCGTAATGTAGGATAGTCCCGATATAGACCACGTCCAGTTTTTCGCCAGGGACACCCAGTGGAAGTACGGTCTTTTTAAGCCATTCGTGCAACTTATCGCGCTGTTCTGCGCTGCGGACTTGTTCGTCATTCTCTATATCGTCCAACACTACAAGATCAGGACGATAAGCCCCATGTCGCAAACCACGTAATTTTTTCCCTGACCCTGCAATTTCAACCTTTTGATTTGCTTTCGTTAAAATTGTCGTTGCCTGCCATACGCGACCTTGTCCAGCGACTTCTGGAAAATCGATGCGTAGGCGTTGGTTAAACTCAAGTTCTACTTTGATAGATTCCAACATCGGATAAGCCTGATTGATAGAGTCCATCACAATGAGTGCATAGCGTTTTTTTTGAGTTACTAAGCAATAAAGCGTAAACAACTGCGACACCAACGTGGATTTTGCTTCACCACGAGGCGCTGCAGTCGCCATATTGACCGATTTAGGATCTTGCAATATTTCAGGAAGAGTTTTGAACAAGTAATCGTGCAACTCCGAACGTGATGCCGAACGTACATAATGCGGGAAATAATGGGAAACGAAATAATCGTAACCACTCACTGGGTCAAATACTTTTTTACGTCGGTCAACCACTGCTTCTGGGCTGTCGTCCCAACCGTCAAAAGACGCTTCGAGTTTTTGTCGCATGCTATCTGCATAGGCGCGCAACTCATTTAAAAGTTCTTTATTTTTCATTTAAAAACACCGTAAAAATTGACCGCACTTTAATCACTCACCAGTAATACCAACAACACCTAACATCCCCAACTTCCGCCATCTCTAGCGGAAAGGCATGCCATAATGACAAAAAAGAAACAAAAGAGATTCATTTGAACTCCTTGTCTAAGGTTTCAGCAAATCCGTTTAATAATTCAAGAAATTCTTGCAAAAGCTCAGGTTTATTCGCCTGTACGAAATCACCAAACATTTTGACGGTTTTAATCGCGGTCGCCATTTCCGACACTTCAGGCAATAACCGCTTACTGCTCGCCACCATTTTCGAGTAGCTATCACCTAAACCTTGGATCAGTTTAGCTTTATCACTTACAGGCAAATCTTCCGCATGACGTAGCTCTTCCATGGTTTTCTCAAAATAGATAACAAAGGTGGTGAGCATACCGCGCGCCACGTCTTCTACTTTGCCGCTTGCCATCGTATTGGCGTCACGCACCGTGTCCCAGTTGTCACCACGTGCTTCTGCCTCTTTCTTCCAACGGCGTGCGGTGTTGTAGGATACTTTGGCTTTTTCTGCAGCCTGTTCTAACGTCAAGCAATCAAACACATAATAGCGACGTACATAAGCCTTGGTTTTTTCATCGTGTGCCATTATTAGCCCCCAAATTTTGCTTTGATGAGCTCAAAGCCAACCGACACCACTAAACCACCTAAACCGCCTGCCATCACAGACTTAATGCCCAATTTATCCATGCGGGTTTCCAACATTTTCAAACGGGCGTCAATATCGTCCACGCGGTCGTCCAATTTGTCGATTTTGCGGCTGACTTCACGGGTTAAATCTAAAATTTGGTCTAACTTTTGGTTGGTTTTGGCTTGTTCGGCCTTCTGCTCCAACCGCTTTTGTTCTCTTGCCGACATTATTTATCCGCCTTCTTGTCGAGTTTTTCAGTGATTGAGTTAAGCTGCTTGGTGATGGCGTCCAGTTTATCCATCACGTTTTTATTCACGATGCCCGCCACTTCTTTCGAGAGATAATCCCGTTTCACTTGATCAACCTCGTCATGTAACTGCTTAAATTCACCATCCAGCCGCTTAAACCAAAGACCGATAAAAAATACCGCAATGGACACTAACGCGTTAAACACCATGATGCCGTTAATGTGTAGTTCCATTCTCGCCCCCACAGATTGCCCGCCATGTGTCGTTGTGTGCTTTAATTTGGCGTAAGGTTTCGGTAGTATCTTGACGACTGGCATAGATTTTGCCAAAGCCATCGCAAGCCGTATTAATCACGCAAGTCGTTTGATTCCCGCATGCTGTCAATAAGCTCGTCACGAGTACTGCTATGAGCGTTTTCTTCATTTTTTCTGCGTTCCTTTTGGTTATTCACACGGGTTTGTAACACTTGATTTTGTGTTTCGAGTTGTTTTTTAGCTTGCTCTAAATTAGCCGTTTTAGCTTTTGCCCGACTCCACATTACCCACAACAACAAAATGGCAGAGCTAAGAGCAGTCATAGCAATATGTAATAGATTCATTTTTAACCTCATAAGCCTGGTCTTTGATACCCGTCATCGTCATCTTGACGTTGCCGTGGTTGATAGTTTTGATTGTTGTTATTGCGTTTGTTTTTGGACTGATATGCCATCACTGCACCTTTTGTCGCTGCCGACCCACCGCAGAAAAACGCAAAATACAAATAGAGATCGGTCGCATTGTCACGACCGAGATAAACCGAATACACGAGCACACCGGCAAGCACTAAAAAGCCAAAAAACTGAATAAAGCCTGTAGTACTGGCGCGCCCATTATCATTAGTAAATAACTCAAAAAATTTACGCATCATAATGCTCCGATATACGCATATAACGCAGTGGCAGGCGTGGCTTTGCCTTTTGCAATATAACTCCACGCATTCTTGCTGTATTTTTTCGGACGTTTCTTATACTGATAAATCTTCGGGTTAAAGCGTTTAAATACCCGGCTAAACAGATTAAAAATGTTTTTAAAACTAAACTTCATTGTCTTGTGCTCCATATCTCAAGTTTTGTGCCACACGATTCACCCAACCTTTGCCAAAACGGTCAAAGTTCTTTAATCGGGTGTAAAAATTCAGGCGTTCGCCGTTTAACACCATTAACGTGTCAGAGATTGGATTGCGATTGATGGCCTCAAGAGAGTATTTACCGATAATGCCGTCATCTAACACACCAACCGCACGCTGTAACATACGGCTCGCATTGCCAAAGCCGTGATTCACTGCTGCATCAAAAAATTGATAGGCAACGGCATCCGGCATTTGCTCACAGTTGTAACGCAACCAAAATGCGCGGTAATAGATTTCATAGGCTTGTTGGCGCGTCATGGTTTTCATGTTGCCGGTATAGCCATTCGCCTGCGCGGTGCGTTTAGTGACACCCCAGTTGGTTTCGCCGCCCGGGTCACGTGGATCATCGACGTAACCGCCCTCATGCCCGATAAGCCGGTCAAAAATTTGCTTGAAAGATAAAGACATAAAAAAAATACCCTCAATCGTTGATATGATTGAGGGTATTCTGTGTTAAATGAGGTCGAATGGGTGGAGGAGACAGTTCCACACACCCTGTAATTCTAAAATAAGGCGGCTTGTTGATATTGCGGAGTTTGTTGCGTGCGCACAATCTCCCACGCTTGGCGGTCGGAAAGACGATATTTCGGGCAAAGCTCTAACATTGCCGTGCGGCCGCTTTTCTTTTCGGTTTGCGTGATGTAGTCAAAATCCGCTTTTAGGCGCTCGTTGCGTAACAAACGCAGGGCGACTTCACAACGCGGAATATACACTTCCTCCGCCTGAAAATAATGACGCAATTTGACCGCACTTTCAAGCCCGATGAGTGCTTTTAGTCGCGGGAAATACACTGCTCCGTCAGTAAAGCGAAACGTAGCCCCACCGAACTGATTAATAATCTTCTCTACATCCGTAAACCCGACTAGTTCCACCATTTCTAACACGATTTCAGGTAAATACCCCGCAACACTTTCAAGTTCAGACTGCATAAAATTTCCCCTTTGTGACCATTTAGGCGGATTGTCGCACGGAAATTTCAAAAAGCAGGTTTCTACACCTAAAAAAATTAAAAAGCCCCAACTTAATTGCTGAGGCTGAATAATTATTTACGACTTTATTCTTTTAATTGCAATACTTGTGGCAGTAGCTGCAATGTCATCTTCCATGCTTTTTCAGATTCATCTGGCGACAATGCTTTGCAATCTACATATTCGTTGCTATAATCACTGGTGTCAGTTTCATTTTGTGCCACAATTAATGTTATTTTACGCAATGCGCAGCCTGCAATCGGATTAAGATCATGGCCAGCAGATCCATTTTTCATAGAGTATGCCGAATTACGGAGTGCTTGATAATCTCCCTGTAAGGCTTTATTTAGTTCTCCTTTGGCTTTATCTGTCATTGAAAAGGCCGAAACAGAAATTAAACCACATACCATAGCAATTAATAGTTTTTTCATTATTTTTCTCCAATAAAAAAGGCTCCATAGGAGCCTTTAATTTACGCTTAATTTGTTGTTATGCAACTAATTTTTAGCTTTCTGTTTTCTTCTGTCATACACCGCCAACATTTGCACCACTTTTTTCAACTGCCACACTTCCAACCAATGCACAAAATCTATACCAAATGCTTTTTTCGCCATGCCGTCTGCATAACTCTGTGGCAGGCCGTATTCCGTTAAAAGTGCGGTGATTTTTGCCAGATATTTCGCTTTATCCGCCCTTGGTGCGGGACGTTTTGGCGCATTTTTCGCACTAAACACCGCGCCTTTTGCTTTTATGGCGCGCAATACTTGCATCAACTCGGCATCTGTCATCACGGTGCAACTGTGTTTATCTACCGTGTCCAACAAAAAGCGTTTATATTGTTCATCAGTCATTTTCAGCATGCCTTTGCCAATGTGGATCTTTTGGATCATCTGTTTACGGGTTTGTGGTTGCATTTTGTTCCTCTTTCCATGCTTTCCAAACTAAATATTCTGGCATATTCTTAACAAACTCCAATTTACCAATAGCCGCATAACGTTCGATATACTGTATTGCCGCTGTCCGTTTGTCTTCTGCTAATTTATCTGCACTTTCTACCGCACTTTTTCCTTCGTTACGCACCACGGCAAATAACGGTTTAGCCCCCTCATACACTTTTTTAAGATAGTTATGATTGGTTAGCGCCACCACGTTTCGGGTCTCACGACGGTTTTTCATCACGCCATTGGCGGTTTCTATAAGCGCATGGGACAACAACGGACTCGGCTGATACATGTCCAACACCTCACGCATTAATTTAAGCGCACGGCCGTTAGATAACGCCGCTTTCTCGGGTCTAAATAGGGCAATATAACTCACCAACGCACGGGCATTATCGCCGCGTAAATTGGTAATAATCCCCAATATCTCACGCCCCGCATCATCTTCCAACAGCGCATCCAAGTGGATGTCACTATGGCAAACCGGGCAACGGCATAATTTCACTTTTAAAACTCCTTTAAACTTGGTTTAAAACACATTACTCAGCCCACTTCATCTAACTTATTCCTCTCTTTCGTAAAGAGGGGCTAGGGGAGATTTAATGGGCTGTAAATGGGTTTTATCAATCTAACCCTGACCACTCATGATATGCGGTAGCCTGGATAACTAAACTAAGATGCACATCAAATAACTCTTGTTCTTCTGGCTTTCCTTTCGGATAGATTGATATATAAATATTTTCATCTTCCTCCAGCTCCCAATCACAATTATTTTCTTCAACAATTTGCTCAACAAGGCCATCAACATCATCGTGATCGCTTTCATACTTTTTACTTTCACTTTGTTTTATCTTCGCCTTTATATCTTCTACTGTTGGCTCTTTGCTACCAAAAACGATATATTCCCATTGATATTTCATATTTTATCCTTAGTCGATAGGTGGTTGTGGCAGTGGTTGCCAGTGAGTAACAACATCACACTTACCAATATCATCCGTGTGAAATTCATTGTCTTCTGTCATGTATCCAACAAAAACTCGCATTTCTTCTTCGCCGTCGTTATATGGTATGCCATATAGCAGTACATCTTTTGAGATAATGCCACTAAAAACTGTATGATATAATTTAGGTAATCTCTCCGAACACTTAATCCATCCATTGTTTTCGCTCATTATTTAATCTCCTCAAGTCTCAAATTTAAAGTTTTGTTGTAGTAGTTAAACGCGTCTTTAAACAGTGCTTTGCTATTGATATATTCCCGCGGCGATATTGGCACGGTCGGAAATTTGTCCAAAAATCGCCAATGCTCAGCGAGCTCCGCAGGAGTTTGGATAAACGCTTGTTTTTCCGCTTTTAATGCCAAAATATCAGCGGTTTTGACGACAATCTCCATTTCGGCTTTGATGCGTATCTTAAATTTATCTCGGATAACCATTTCGAATGCTTTTTCGATTTTTTTGTAGTCCGGCAATAATTGTTTTAACGGGCTGGTAACATCTCCCAAAAAAGCCTCTTGGGCGTCGTGCATCAAAACTGCAAAAGCGGTCATATCATCAACTTTCAAGCACGTTTTAGCTATTACCCCGGCAAAAACACTGTGATCAAGCACGGAATAATGCACATCTAATTTGCCACCGAATCGTGGAATCATTGCTAAATGATGAATAATGTCATCAATATGGATGTCGCTATTTTGTGGGTTAGCAAAGTCGATTAAACGGTTGCCGTGTGTGATAAATATGCTCATTTTTACTCCTTTTTTACCTTGATTTTTATATCATTTTCGCCATCTTGATGATGTCTAATCGTTACTTCGTAACCATCAACCCCAGTTTTTCCATCATCCTTCCACTTAATAACCGGTTCCGGATTAACATGCACAAAAACACCAAGCTCTTCGATAGCTATTTGTTTCTTTTGTATAAATGTTTTGCGAATAGCAAACCAATGGATAAAATCAGGCAAGAAACGATTAAACTGTTCTTCGGTTAACTGCAAAAAGTCTTCAACTTTTCTAAACTCATAAATTTTGTCACTCATTTTCTCACCTCCAACTTAACCGTCTCTTTTCCATTTACACCGTGATTCAGCGTAACTTCTTTTCCTTGTTTATAGCCTTCACTTTGCGCCAAACCGTAGTCTTTAGAGTTTCCTTTCTCACGTATTTTGGTTTCGCTCCATTTCTCTTCCTTAAACGCTTCTGCTTTATAAGTTTCCATTTTTTGCTTTTCTTCCGGTGTCATTGCAAACTGTTTCACGTTTTGATTCACGCCGACAACCCAGCCTTCGCAAAAAGAATCTCCCCGAGCAATCAGCGTGCTACGTTTTAGATGCTTACTTTGCGTGTCTAAAAACGCTTTGCGCGCCACTTGTAATCGGCGATATAACACATCAAAACAGTAAGATGCGATTTCAGGGCGTTCTTCTGCGCCGTAAAATACAACGTGCATTTTGTTTTCGCCGTAATCGTTGCCTGGGTAAGCGTTAGATAAATAACCCTCAACTCCAAACGCTTTTGTAATCACAGAGATCAGCATGTGTACATATCTGGCGGATTTCATGGCGGTTTTCTGCTTAGCGTGAGATTGGCTAAATTCAACTTGTGACTGATTAAGCTGATTTTCCGCCATTAGTTTTTGCGCCATTGCCAGTGCACTTGCCGCTTCGTGTGGGTTGGTTGACTTACTCAACGCCAACAGTTTTTTAATTTTTCTGAGCAGTTTGTCTTGTTCCATATTTACCCCAACACCGGCGTAATCCGCCATGTCACTCTTTTTATTTCTCTAATTGCTCCTTGCAATAACAACAAGCATTCCTTCCGATCACCATCAAGCCAAATTTCTTGAGCCATCTCGATTTGTTCGATGATTTGTGCAAGTTTTATATTAACGTCCCTTCTTTCTTGCTCACTCATACTTCCTCCACCTCAACTACATCATCAATTTCTGTAATGGTGTGCGGCAGTTTATTGACATCACACACATTTAAATCACACATATCTAACACTTGTTCATTGCTTTCGGCTTCAACAACAGCCTCAACCAAACAATAAAAACGTGCCACATACTTAGCCATGCTTCACCTCCGGTCTTCTGCTTGGATTTTTGACATAATGCGCACACATCTTCTGTCTGTTTAATGCCCATTCTTCATTTTCGCTTTTTCGAGCAACAATAGCTGCTCTCTGCCAGGCAGCCTCAGCGGTTGCCCATGCACCAGCACGCTCCATTTCAACGGCTAACGTGCTAAAATCTTTATAGGTTCGTAGTTTTTCCATACATGCTCCTTAGTTGTTAATGATTAAAACCTATTACTAATGCCCCTCATCCCGTCCCCCTCTTTTGTAAAGAGGGGTTAGGGGAGATTTAAAGGGCATTTAAATAAGCTTTAAGCCCCCGCTACATCTAACGCAATCGGCACATACTGATCGGTTTCGCCCACACGCTCATAAAGTCGCACATAAGCCTTACTGCTTACCACTTGCACGCTTTCGCTAATTGCCTGCATCGCGTTTTGCCAGCGACTATCTTGGATTTCTACGCGGCGCAAACCCAAAATACGTGAGGTGTTCAAATTGCCTTCCTTATCCACATTAAATGCGCGTTCAATTAATGCTTTTAATTCAGGGCGAGAGCCTTCGCTCCATTCATTCAAACACTCATCAATCAATACTTTGGCAGCCTGAATACGTTCGTCAAACTGCAAACTTTCATTGATGGCGCGCTGAATTTTGTATTTACCGTCATAGCTAAACAGGGTCACATTGCCTTTATTACCCCCCACTTTCGCGCCATATTTCTCGGCAGAAAGCTCAATAAAGGCTTGTACATCACCAAAAATACCTTCTTTAAAATGGCTAATTGCTTTGCTCAAATCACGACCACGTTCCACCCATTCATGCACGAGCGCATCACGCGCTTTGTCGATTTCTTTCACCAACTCAGCTGGCGTTAAATTGCCTTTGGCATCACGCCAATATTCTTTACCTTCAATCATCACTTTCATGGTTTAAACCTCTTCTTTATCTAATTTAATTACGATTAATCTGTTGCCTTTGTTACGCTTTAGGATCGCTTCTGACCCCATTGCGTACAGTGTTTTTTTTCTAATATTAAATTTCTTTGCTAGTTCTTCCGCCGTGCCGTCGCCTAGATTCTCTTCTCCGCGATATACGGCGTAGATTTGACGATATTTAGGCACCTCTCCCCCTTAAGCCCAATAGACCATAACGCCTTGTTCATTTGCCACGTTTCGCACAATATGCGCGCCATTTTTGACGGTGGTCATTTGAACGCCTTTTTCTTGTAAACGACGGCTCGGGTTTAAAATCACCATGCGCGGGAAACGTCCGTCTTTGCTTTCCACGATTTGCACACCTTCGCGTCTTAACGCATACGCCACGCGGTTCATTTGTTCACTCATTTTGTTGCTCCTTAGTCTGATTAATTGATTAACATGCCTGCATAAGAGTTGATTAACTTCTCGTCAATCTGTTTGCCGTGCATTTCGGCCACACGGATCACACCGCGCATAAGTTTGGTTAAGCGGCGGGCGTTGCCGTGGCTGGCTTTAAATAGGATTTGGTTAAATTCGTCCGTACCTAAGCCGTTTTCGGCTAATTTGTGGATGTCGTCTTCACTTAACTGGTTGCCCAAGTCGCAAGCCAAGCCCACGCGGCTATAAAGTTGCGCCAATTCGCCATATTTCCCTTTTAAGTTGACTAACAGACGAGGCATACCGGCAAGCACAACACCGCAGCCTGTTAAGTCATGGATTCGGCGGATATATTCAAGACTTTTCGTGCTTAACAATTCCGCTTCATCAACGATGATTAAGCGACCTTCACCCAATTTTTCGGTGATACGGGTAAACAATTCATGGTTAGCCCCGACTTCGTTTAATCCCAACTGGTGGCAGAGGTTTTTCAACAGCACCTTGGGGCTACAACTTGGCTCAACTTCGATAAAGATCGTTTCCGGGTTTTGGCTGACATACTGTTTTAATGCCTTGGTTTTTCCCAAGCCTGCCGCGCCATAAACCACACTAATTTCACCTTCAACGTGGGCAATATGCACCACATCAAGGCAACGTTCTGCAGCATAAGTCGGCACAAATTCGCTGTTAAAATTGCGCTCAACCACCTTGTCTTTTTCGCGCTTGATTAAGCGTTCCACCGCTTCGTCAATATCTTTAGTCACGCCTTTATAAATGCCTTTTAAATACTGGCTAATAACGGCATTCGATTTGCCGAGGGCTTTTGCCACTTGCGTTTGGGTTAGCCCTTTCTGTTGCATAAATCTTGCGAGTTGTTCTTTCATGCTAGTGCTCCTGTATTTGTAATTAATCTTGATGCGTGGCAAATAAGATTGCCTTTTAGGGTATAAACGGCTAAAAAGTCTTGGGCTTGTCTCACTTCAACCGCTTTCCCTTCCCATTCAATGAGGCGGTAAGAAAAATGCGGTTTCTTGTTGTATTCAACTCGCCCGCAGTGGACTTTTTTAATAATTCGTTTTGTCATAATCTAACCTCCTGCCATCTTGCGTTGTTGGCGTCTCATTTCGCTTGGCAACAACGCAATTTCTTCGTCCTCGTCAAAGCGGTTAACTTGTTTTGCGCGTAAGCCGTGTAACAGTTCTGCGCCTTGGTTGTGAGCGATACTGATGACCGGATTCAATTCCGCATTAATTTCGTCAAGTTGTTCTTGTTTCAATTTCGCGCGGCGTTGGTGTCTTTCTTGGCGAGATTTCTCAACAAAACTCATCGGGAATGCGTCACGCTTGTTGCCGTCTAAAATCGCTTCACAAATAAACGCGCCTGATTCGTCGCGAATAATGACCGCACTTGGGTTATGTATATCAATTGCCACCTGTACGCTTTTTCCATCTACATCAAGCAGTTTTTGACTAAAATACTCATTGTTAAACACCGATACCCAACCGCGTTGTGCTTTGCGTAGCACACTTGGACGGAATAGGTCGCGCGCTTCAATCGGGGTAATCAACAACAACTCAGTGTCGGCTAATAACTCACGGCGTTTTTGTGCCGGTGTACAACCGATTTCACGGTGCACATGTTCGTTGTTGTACCAACGGATCCCTTCTTCCACCGCATCAATAAACTGTTTCCAGGTTGGCAATTTACCCACCGCCCAACGTTGTTTGTTGGTTAGTTCGGTGCGCCCTTGACGAATGGCTTTATCGAGCGAAATCACTGCCGTGGAGGTTTGTCGCACGGTGTCGCGGTCTGCACCGCGTCCGTGGTAAGTCTCAAACTGGCGTGCAATGCGAATCGCTAACGTTTGGTTCACCCGCTCAATAATCCCGCGCCCTTGTGGGTTGCCCGGAATCCCTGTTTGGTGATTAATGCCCAAGCGGGGCAAAATCCCTGTAATATCCGCATCTAGGGTCCAGTTTTTTTCACCGCCACCGTTATCCGAATAATAGATAGCCGGTATGCCGTGGTTCTCAATCCCGTTTCGGATAGCGTCCGCAACGGCTAACGCGTTTTCTGCTAGACTGACCGACCAACCAACGATAAAGCGGCTAGGTGCGTCCATGACTAACGTCAATTCAGGGATAAAAGGGCGACCATGATCAGGGTGTTGCACTTTCATCTTCATGGAGTGGCCATCACCCACCCATACATCATTCGCCTTTAACACCGACCAATCGCGCTTAACGTAAGTGTTTAAGGCGCGCAGGCTTGCACCTGTTTTACGACCGATTTCACGGATATGACGTGGCAGCTTGGATAATCCGCGGCGTACTCTGTCAAGGCTTGGCAAACGTGCCATCATTAACGGCTGGTCAGCATAGTGCGCCTGCCAATGCGCTTTAAAAATTGAGTAAGCCTCGGTGACGTTTACGCCGTTGGTGTTGCGATAAGCCACCAAAAAATCAGGTAACCACGCCAATTCTTCCAACTTTTGCGCCTGACGTTGACCCGGTGCTAACGCACGCAATCTTTCTTCCGTTGTTTTGCATTTGTGATAATCAATCACCCACTGATTCAGGGTTCTTGGTGATAACACACGGCCGCAGTTATTGCCGTTTTTGCTGTTAGCCTTAGAGATCAACGCCATCAAATCTTCCGAAATTTCACCGCACTTTGCTGCATTGCAGAGGTGGGTAATGGCTTTGATTCGGCTTTGCACCTGTTCCAACTCGCTCACATAAGCCACTAAAGCCATGCGTGCATCAGCGATTTCGCGCTGTTTGGTGGTGAGGTCGGCAAGGTTCAGATTTTTAACAGTTGGGAGTTGTTTGGGTTTTGAAACAGCACATACAAACTTCTTTTGCAGTTCAATTTGAACTGATTCAGGAAGTGATGAAAGTGCATATTCAACACCACCACCTTTAACTCCTTTTAATGGCTGAGATTGCCATTTTTCTTTTCTTGCTTGTCGATTTACATTACTAGGGTGTTTTGATAACCCACCAATACCGGCTAATTCTTTCGCACTAAACCATAGTTTCACGATAATTCTTCCTTATTAGTCTAAGTATCTGCTAGGCCATATATCCTTTGGTTCCTTACCTAGTGCATCAGCAATAATCTTTTCCCCTTTTGGATAGCGTTTATCAAACGCATTTCTCAGTGTTGTTTTTGCTAATCCATGCTGAATCCCTAATTGAGCTAATGAAATCCCTTTCTTAATCAATTCAGCTCTAATGTCAGCTCTGTGCATATCATTAGATCTTCCTTTTTCTTTCATTTTGTGCGATCCTTAAAAGTTAATTGTTCGACTACTTGATTAAGTACTTAATCACCTACGATTCAGAATATATATCAAATCATTTTCTTAATCAATAGGTGATTTAGTAAATTTTATAAAATCTTTTACTCACTGAATTTAAATCATTGATTTTATTTAACTTAATCAACTAAATCTTTTTAAATTATTTTGATTAAGAAAGGTGATTTATGAAATCATTAGATAAAGTTTGGTTTACAGCCAAAGAACTTGAGGCTTTAAAGCTAAATGGGTTGCCATCTCATGCAACAAACATCACAAGGAAAGCTAAAAATGAAAATTGGCTATCTAGAGAAGCTAAAGGTGTAAAAGGGGGTGGTTTTGAATATCATATATCTACATTGCCAAAAGAAGCGCAGATGTCTTTAGGGCTAAGAGATAGCATTCAATCCATAAAGAGTAATGCGCTCAAAGCTATGGAAGAACACGCTATAAAAGAGAATGGATTTGCTGATTTTAGACAGATTAATAGAGACTATTACGAACCTATTGATGATTTTAGAGGTGTCAGAGTCTCTGCAGGCTTAGGTTTAGAAAATGAAGAACAATATGATTCAGCTTACATAATGGTTGAAAGCTCTTGGTTTCAAAGAACAGGCAATAAATCAAAGCATTGTGCAATGTTTACCGTAAAAGGGGAAAGCATGGAACCAACATTGAAGGATGGCGAAGAAATAATTGTTGACCGCTCTAAACGCGAATTAACAGAAGGGAAAATATTTGTACTAAACCACAACGGATCAATGTTGGTAAAAAAAGTACAATTTACCTACGGTGGAGTAGAGCTAATTAGTGACAACCCTTCCTATCGACCATTAAAGCTAGATACAGAAGAAGCAAACAGCCTTGTCGTGATTGGGCAAGTCGTGCGTGGTTATCGGGACTTCTAATATGTCACCGACATCAATGTCGAAGACATACGATCACCCCTCCAACAATCGGCTATTGGTTGACAGTTCAAATAAAAAACGGGATGCCGGCACTTCGCCCACATCCCTTTTTTTTAAAACTATTTTAAAACCTTTTAAAAACCGTTCAAAAACCAACTATAACTATGCAAATAAAAACACAAATTCCGCCCATTTTTCACCAATCACCACCATTTTCATTATTTGCATAACTACTACCCCCTAAAAACAACAAAGCCCCATAAACAGGGGCTTCACCGCATTTTTTCGCGCCAAATTTTTTTGTTTCTTTCTATGCAAATATTGTCACTACCCCACATTATGATTTATTTTTTGATGCTAAAAATTCAAATGCAGATGAAACAGGTTTCTTATTTAGAAATAAGGATGCAGCCCCTGAATTACGTTATTTAAAGTTGACAGAGCTTTGTTCGATATCTTGTTCAGAAGAGTCAGAAGCAAAATATACCATCGAGGATCGGTTAGTCCCTTTATATGAGAATGATAAAGAAAAAAGATCTATTGTTCGTCAAAATCTTAATAGATTATGGGATATTTTTGTAAAAGATAATGAAAAACAAATTGCTTATTTCCCAATTAAAGCAAGTAGTCCTGATACAGCAAATGAAGTTTTTCGTCGATTAAATATTGGCGGAGTTTCGTTGACTTCAGTAGAATTGGTTTTAAGTAAAATAAAGGCAAAATATTATGATTTTGAAGAAAAATTATGGGAGCTTTCTAATAAAATTAAAAAATATGATATTGAATTTTCTTCAGAACAGTTATTGCAATTACTTTATCTTTTGATTAAGGGGACAATTCGCGTAGATGATCGCTACTTCAAGGGAACTGATGAGGAACTTGATCTATTTAATAGTAAATTAGAAGATGTAGAGATTCCTCTTCTTGATTTTTTTAATTATTTAAGAAGCGAGTTTAATATAAACCATAATTATATCATACCTAGATGGGCAGCTATATTGCCAATGATAATTTATTTAATTAGACGAAACGAGATTAATCATAATTATAAATGGAGTGATAATTATAATGATGAACATAAAAAGCAAATGAAGGCTGTTCATCAATACTTCTTATCTTCACAAATTTTGGATTGGAATACTCAGACAATGGTAAATGAATTTTCTCGTTTAGCAACAGAATCTGCAATAAATCAACGTGAATTTCCTCTGAGTGAAATCAAAGCGTTCGCAGTATCTAAAAATCGTGTAGGCGAACTAAATGAAAATAACTTTACTTGGCAGCCTTGGTTTGCTTTAAAAATGTTACAACCAGGAAGAGCATTTAATTTTACGGAAAACAAACCTCATATTGATCATATATTTCCAATGAATAGAGGTATTGATGATGAAATGTATCAAAATGAAGTTGATGTATTATGGAATTTCCAAATATTACCTGCGGGTGTAAATCTTTATAAATGGAATAAATCTCCGAAAGAATTTTTATTAGCTCATCCAGAACTTAAAGAGAAATTTGATTTTCTTCCTAATTTAGAAAATGAAGTATGGAATAATCACATAGACTTTATCCAGTATCGTAAGAACTTAATGATAAAGTATTTAAAAGAACGATATGATATTTCTTTAAATTCCTAACGACACAATCTGTCGCTCTACTTCTTAAACTATGCTCAAACCTATTAGGTTTGAGCATTTTTATTGGAGTGATGATTATGTCGAAATTCAAACTTAACCCACCATCAATTTCCCCTTATACCGAAAAATTAATGTTGCAACTTTTATTAGAGCATCGAGGATTTTCAGAGGTTTTTCATGAAGATGTTTGGCGATATGACAATATTGCAGCGGCTTTAGGTTTACCGAGTGAAATGGAGCGTTGTGATGATTTCCGTGTGAAAGTGAAAAAATTATTACAAGCACGAAATAAAACGTTGCCAAAATTGGCCGCACTTTGCGTAAACGAGAATTCAATTATTCAACAAAATATCGATAAATTGACTCAATTATTATCATTGAATACGGCTGAGCAGACAGTTTTTCGCTTAGCTATTCAGTTCCGTTTAGATGAAGCATTGAAAGAATTGAGTAGAGCATTACCAAAATCTAATTTGGCAGAGCTAGGTGAGGTATTATCAAATTTATTTGATTTGCCTAAATCTGACATTATTTCTGCCCTAAAAGATAAAGGAAAACTATTAGGCTATGGCTTGCTCACTCGAAATTATAATCCGGATCGAATCCATGAATATTTGGATTGGGGAAAAATGCTAGATTTTGATGAGTTTATTTCAGAACCATTAAATGAACAAACACTATTAAAATCGTGCACTCAGCCTGCGATTGAAACAAGTTTAAATTTAGATGACTTTGCTTATCTAGGAGAGATGAAAGCAATGATGCTGGATTATCTTCAGTCCTCATTTGTTACTCATAGAAAAGGCGTAAATATTTTAATTTATGGTGCGCCAGGTACAGGCAAAACGGAATTGGCCACTTTATTGGCTAAAGCATTGAGTGTTTCTGTACATAACATTACCTATATGGATGGAGATGGGGATGTGATTAGCGCTGAAGATCGTTTGAATAAATGTCGTTTCGCGCAAAAGGTGCTAGAAGGGCAATCTTCGTTATTGATTTTTGATGAAATAGAAGATGTTTTTTGTGGTAGTTTCTTTGAGCAATCAGTGGCACAGCAGAATAAAGCTTGGATGAATCAGTTATTGGAAAACAATAACGTGCCGATGATTTGGTTATCTAATTCTGTTTTTGGCATAGATCCTGCTTTTTTACGTCGCTTTGATTTTATTTTAGAAATGCCGGATTTACCGTTGAAAAATAAGTCAGCATTGATTACGCAATTGACTGAGGGAAAATTAAGTCAGGCTTATGTGCAACATTTTGCTAAAGTGCGGTCATTAACGCCGGCGATTTTAAGCCGCACAATTCGGGTGGCAAAGGAACTCAATACGTCAAATTTTGCTGAGACTTTACTCATGATGTTTAATCAAACATTAAAGTCGCAAAATAAACCGAAAATCGAACCGCTTGTTTTAGGCAAAGCCGACTATAACTTGGATTATGTGGCTTGTAATGACAATATTCATCGTATTAGTGAAGGGTTAAAACGCTCGAAAAAAGGGCGAATTTGTTGCTATGGACCACCTGGAACAGGAAAAACAGCTTGGGCAGCATGGCTTGCGGAACAGTTGGACATGCCGCTGTTGCTAAGACAAGGCTCAGATTTGCTTAATTGTTATGTAGGCGGGACAGAAAAAAATATTGCTCAAGCCTTTGAACAAGCGAAAGCCGATAATGCGTTATTGGTGCTAGACGAAGTGGATACGTTCCTATTTTCACGCGATGGTGCAGAACGTAGCTGGGAACGTTCACAAGTGAATGAAATGATGACACAAATTGAACGCTTTGAGGGTTTGATGGTGGTATCAACAAATTTAATTGAAGTGCTTGATCCTGCTGCTTTACGCCGTTTTGATTTAAAATTGAAGTTTGATTATTTAACGCTGCCACAACGTTTAGATTTTGCTAAACAACAAGCGGAAATATTAGGGTTGCCGTTGTTATCGGAAGAGGATTTTACACAAATTGAATCGCTTAATTTGCTGACTCCAGGCGATTTTGCTGCAGTGGCTCGTCGTCATCAATTTTCTCCTTTTCAAAAGGTGCAAGATTGGCTGAGCGCATTACAAGGTGAATGTGAAGTGAAACCAGCGTTTTCTGCAACGACAAGGAGGATTGGGTTCTAATTTAAGTGCGGTCAAAATTCTCATTGTTTTTTGACCGCACTTTTTATTCTCCAGTTAGCCAACTTGCCAATAAGATAACGATAGTAAAAATAGCCAACCAAATAAGGTGAATTTTGACACTTTTTCGATTAATTTCGGCGTTTTGTTGGCGTCGTTGTTCGAGTTTTTGTTTGTAAATTTCAAGATCTTCTTTTTTAAAAGAGAACCCACAATTTGGACAAAATTGAGCAGATTCGCTGATTTTTTTACGACATTCAGGGCAGCGGGTGAGAGCCATTGATGATCCTTTTTTAATTATTTTAATTTATATGCCTATTGTAAGTGAAAAAAACGGAATGATAAACGTGACATGGATCACAAAATTGAAACAATGTAAAAATTAAAATTTTGATTTTGATGATTTTCACTTAGAATACCGCCGACGAAGTCTAGTATATGACTAAATTTCGGTATTCATTTATTCCTGAGGAGTATTTTTTATGTTGTGGTTTTTCTTCTGCGTGGCGTTATTGCTTGCAGGTTATTTCTTTTATAGTCGTGTAATTGAGCGCATTTTTGTGATCAATCCAAATCGTAAAACGCCAGCTTATACCATGAATGATGGCGTTGACTATATGCCAATGTCTAAAACTAAGATTTGGTTAATTCAATTATTAAACATTGCTGGTACAGGTCCAATCTTTGGTCCGATTCTTGGTGCGTTATACGGACCAGTTGCAATGCTTTGGATTGTAGTGGGTTGTATCTTTGCTGGTGCGGTACACGATTATTTCTGCGGGATGTTAAGTGTGCGTAATGGCGGGGCATCTATGCCTAATCTTGCAGGTAAATACTTAGGTCGTCCAGTTAAAGCATTCATTAACGTATTAGCGGTAGTGCTTTTATTATTAGTGGGTGTGGTATTCGTGGCAAGTCCAGCGCAGTTAATGGGTACGATTACAATGGATGTATTCGGTGCCGCATCAGGTAGCATTTCTATTAGCAATGCAGAAGAAATCCATCAAGTAGCAGAAGCAGGTGGTATTACCGTTTGGGGTATGGATAAAGCGACAGTGATCAGTGTTTGGACGGGTATCATCTTCATTTACTATATTCTTGCAACATTACTTCCAGTTGATAAAATCATCGGTCGTATCTACCCATTCTTCGGTGCATTATTACTCTTTATGTCTGTAGGTATGGTATATGGTTTAGTAAGTGCAGATCTTAGCTCAGCAGATCCAATTTCTTTCTATCGTTCTGTGGACGGTATGTCTTTTGAGAAATTCTTCCAAAACTTTGAAACCCGTGCAGATTTACCATTATGGCCACTCTTGTTCTTAACTATCTCTTGTGGTGCATTATCTGGTTTCCACGCAACACAAAGTCCGTTAATGGCACGTTGTACTGAAAACGAAAAAGAAGGGCGTTTCATTTTCTACGGTGCGATGATCGGTGAAGGTGTGATTGCATTAGTATGGTGTGCAGTTGGTTTAAGTTTCTATGATTCTTTACCAGATTTGTTAGCTGCGATTAAAGCGGGTTCGCCTTCTAAAGTGGTTTATGATTCTTCAATCCACTTCTTAGGTCTTGTTGGTGGTATTTTTGCCGTGTTAGGTGTGGTTGTTCTTCCAATTACATCAGGCGATACAGCATTCCGTGCAGCACGCCTTGTTATTGCAGAATTTTTCCATTTAGAACAAAAAACCTTAGCTAAACGTTTAATTATTGCTGTGCCATTATTCGTGGTTGGTTATATCGTATCAAAAGTGGATTTCTCTATCTTATGGCGTTACTTCACTTGGGCGAACCAAACCACAGCGATGGTTATGTTATGGACTGCGGCTGCGTACTTATATCGCTATAATAAATTCCACTGGGTATGTACAATCCCTGCGGCATTTATCAGTACTGTATGTTTCACTTACCTTGCATACAACAAAATTGGTTTCGGTTTAGACTATCAATTATCTGTTTATATCGGCTTAGGCTTAACTGTTCTTTGCTTGGTATTATTCTTCACACAGCTTAAACCATTAGGTGATCGTGACGAAGAAGCGTATGTAAATAACTAATTAAATTGAGTTAAAAATTGAAAAACCGTTTGAGGGAAACCTTAAACGGTTTTTTTGTTTATTTTATTATCAAAATTTACCAATCTTTACGTTTTAATTACTTGCAAGTTAAGGCTACAATCGATAAACTTACGCAAAGTGGTGGAAAGTGGAATTTTGTGGAAAATTCTGCCAAATTTTCTAAAAATAAACGTTTAAAGGTAGAGAAATGTTTCGTGGTGCAGCAGCGGTAAATTTAGATGCGAAGGGTCGTGTAGCGATTCCTACGCGTTATCGTGCTGAAATCATGGAAAAGAACCAAGGCCAAATGGTTTGTACCGTTGATATTCGTCAGCCTTGTTTATTACTTTATCCTTTAGATGAATGGGAAAAAATCGAACAAAAACTACTTTCACTTTCCAACTTTGACCCAAATCAACGCCGCTTACAACGTGTAATGCTCGGTTATGCCACAGAATGTGAAATGGATGCGCAAGGTCGTATCTTATTAAGTGGTCCATTACGTCAACACGCAAAATTAGAAAAAGGCTTAATGTTGGTAGGGCAGTTGAATAAATTTGAAATTTGGAGCGATACTGAGTGGTACGCACAAATTGATGAAGATATCGAAATTGGCTCAAGTGCTGAATTCGGTGCTTCTGAAGAACTAAAAATGCTGTCATTATAGAACAGCAGCACTAGCAGGATAAGCGGTGCTTGCGCCGCTCTATCTTCTCTTTATCGATTTTGATTTAACGTTTACTTTTTACTTATGACTACGCAAAATTCCTTTTCTGCACCTGAACATATCACGGTTTTGCTTCACGAAGCGGTGAATGGTTTGGCGTTGAAAGAAAACGGAATTTATATCGATGGTACCTTTGGTCGTGGTGGTCATTCTCGTCTTATTCTTTCCCAACTTTCTGAACATGGTCGTTTAATTGCTATCGATCGCGATCCTCGTGCGATTGCTGAAGCTGAAAAAATTCAAGACCCTCGTTTTCATATTGAACATAATAGCTTTTCACACATTCCAGATATCTGTCAAAAACTCGATTTAGTTGGTAAAATTGACGGCATTTTGCTGGATTTAGGCGTATCATCTCCACAGCTTGATGAAGCAGAGCGTGGTTTCAGTTTTATGAAAGATGGCCCGTTAGATATGCGCATGGATACCACACAAGGTTTATCAGCGGCAGAGTGGCTAAAACAAGTATCTGTTGATGATTTAACTTGGGTGTTAAAAACCTTCGGTGAAGAGCGTTTTGCAAAACGAATTGCTACAGCCATCGTAGAATTTAATAAAAGTGCGGTCAAAAATGGTTCTGAATGTTTAAGTCGTACTTCTCAGCTCGCTGAATTAATTGCTCAAGCCGTACCGTTTAAAGATAAACATAAGCATCCCGCGACGCGTAGTTTCCAAGCCATTCGAATTTATATTAATGCGGAATTAGATGAATTAGAAAGTGTATTAAATTCTGCATTAGATATGTTGGCACCAGAAGGGCGTTTATCGATTATCAGTTTCCATTCACTTGAGGACAGAATGGTAAAACATTTCATGCGTAAACAGAGTAAAGGTGAGAATATCCCGAGAGGTTTACCATTACGAGAAGATCAAATCCAACGTAATCAAAAATTAAAAATCATTGGTAAGGCGATTCAGCCAAGTAAGGCAGAAATTTCAGCGAATCCACGTTCAAGAAGTGCGGTGTTACGTATAGCGGAAAGGGTGAAATAAGATGTTAGAAAATAGCGAACGTTATCCTTTACAGCATATTCTCGTTGAAGATATTTTTTCTTCTAATAAATTAATTGTCGTCCTACTTTTATTAATTTTGGCTTCTGCAATGGGCACGATTTGGATGACCCATCAAACACGCGGCTTGATTTCTGAAAACGGGCAGTTAGTATTAGAACATCAAGCCCTTGAAAACGAATATCGCAATTTGCAATTACAAGAAGCAACCGAAAGTGATAATACAAGAGTTGAATCCATTGCAATTGGTACATTAAAAATGCAACGAGTTCAAAGTGAACAAGAAGTGGTTATTTTTGAATAGGGATTTTAAATAAAATGGTTAGATTTAATTCCTCTAAGAAAGCAGGAAAGCCAAAGAAAACAATTAGAAAATTGGCTCAACCTGCGTCAGTAAAACCAAACAAACCGAAGATGGTATTTGAGAAATGCTTCCTTCGGGGGCGTTATCTCATCGCAACAAGTTTTATTTTCTTAGGTTTAGGCGCATTAGTGGCTCGTGCCGCTTATGTGCAATCAGTTAATTCTGAAATCCTTTCTGGTGAAGCGGACAAACGCTCATTACGTAAAGATGACGTCCTTTCTGTTCGTGGCTCAATTTTAGATCGTAATGGTCAATTGTTATCGGTGAGTGTGCCGATGAGTGCGATCGTGGCAGAACCGCGTTTAATGCTAAAAGAAAATGCATTAGATGATAAAGAACGTATCAAAGCCCTTGCTAACGAATTAAATATGACTCCAGCAGAGTTAGTGAAGAAAATTGAGAAAAATGCAAAATCAGGTTTCTTGTATTTAGCGCGCCAAGTAGAAGCGAGCAAAGCGAATTATATTCGTGACCTCAAAATTAAAGGTATATCATTAGAGACTGAGCCACGTCGTTTTTATCCTCGTGTAGAAGAAGCGGCTCAATTAATCGGCTTTACCAATATTGATGGTAAAGGAATTGAAGGCGTTGAGGCGAGCTTTAACTCAATGTTAGTAGGGAAAGATGGTGCTCGCGTTGTTCGTAAAGATAAACGTGGTAATGTGGTTGAGCATATTGCGGATGAGAAAAAATACGATGCACAAGATGTCACCCTAAGTATTGATGAAAAGTTACAATCTATGGTGTATCGTGAAATCAAAAAAGCGGTAACTGAGAACAACGCAGAATCAGGCACTGCCGTATTGGTGGATGTACGTACGGGTGAAGTATTAGCCATGGCAACTGCACCTTCTTATAATCCAAATAATTTAGCTAATGTAAAAGACGAGTTAAAACGTAACCGTGCCATTACTGATACATTTGAACCCGGTTCAACCGTAAAACCTTTCGTTGTGTTGACCGCACTTCAACGTGGCGCAGTGAGACGTGATGAGGTAATTAATACAGGTTCATTTACCGTAAGTGGTAAAGAAATTGTCGACGTAGCACCTCGTCCACAACAAACTTTAGATGAAATTTTGATTAACTCTAGTAACCGTGGTGTGAGTCGTCTTGCATTACGTATGCCTCCTTCAGCATTAATGGAAACGTACCAAAATGCAGGCTTGGGTAAAGATACAGAGTTAGGCTTAATCGGTGAGCAACGTGGCGTATTGAATGCAAACCGTAAACGTTGGGCGGATATTGAGCGAGCTACAGTTGCCTATGGTTATGGGATTACTTCAACACCATTACAAATTGCGCGCGCCTATGCCACTTTAGGTAGCTTCGGAATTTATCGTCCGCTTTCTATCACGAAAGTCGATCCTCCAGTCATTGGGCAACGTGTATTCTCTGAAAAAATTACGAAAGATATAGTGGGCATGTTAGAGAAAGTGGCAATTAAAAATAAACGCGCGATGGTTGAAGGTTATCGTGTTGGTGTGAAAACAGGTACTGCACGTAAAATTGAAAATGGCCACTATGTCAATAAATATGTGGCATTTACAGCGGGTATCGCACCAATTAGCGATCCACGTTATGCATTAGTTATTTTGATTAACGATCCGAAAGCAGGGCAGTACTATGGTGGTGCGGTATCTGCCCCGGTATTCTCTAGCATTATGGGCTATACCTTGCGTGCTAACGGTATTGCACCAGATGCAGAACCAACAGAAAAAACAGCAAGACGCACTGTTCGCTTAAGCGATCAAAAATTTGAAAAAATGAATTAAGAAAAGGCAAAACAATGAAAAAATTGACCGCACTTTTTGATCTTCCGGTGCTTTCAGACATTAATGTGAAGGCGATGGTGTTAGATAGCCGCAAAGTGACCCAAGGTGATTTGTTTGTGGCAGTAAAGGGACATCGTTTTGATGCGAGTCAATTTGTGCCTCAAGCTATTTCTTCTGGTGCAAGTGCGGTTATTTTAGAAACAGATTTAGAAAACGAGAATTTGAGCATCCAATGGCAAAATAATGTGCCTGTGATTCATTATTATCATTTATCTGCAAATCTTTCGGCATTGGCAGGTCAATTTTATGAAAATCCTTCAGAAAAATTGACTTTAGTCGGAGTCACGGGAACAAACGGTAAAACTACAGTTTCTCAATTGTTAGCCCAATGGGCTACGCTATTAGGACATAAAGCGGCTGTCATGGGTACGATTGGCAATGGTTTATTGGACCAAGTCAAAGAAGCCAAAAATACCACAGGTTCAGCCGTTGAAGTTCAAGCAAACCTCGCTGATTTTGTAGAGAAAGGTGCAGATTTTGCATCTATCGAAGTGTCTTCACATGGTTTAGCTCAATATCGTGTTGAAGCACTCAAATTTAAAGCCGCTGTTTTTACCAATTTAAGTCGTGATCATTTGGATTATCACGAAACAATGGAAAAGTATGCGGAAGCTAAAAAACGTTTTTTCGTTGATTTAGTATCTGAATTACAAATTCTTAATGCTGACGATCCAATTGGGGCCGCATGGTTAAATGAATTACCAAATGGTATCGCAGTCAGCTGCCACCCAGATTTCCATCCAATATCTAAACAATGGCTTTATGCTACGCAAATTCGTTTTACTCATGAAGGTGCTGTGATTGATGTTGTATCAAGTTGGGGGAGTGGCACATTACATAGCCCATTAATTGGTGCTTTTAACGTGAGTAATCTGTTGTTAGCCACGGCTGTTTTATTGGCTTTAGGTTATTCTTTCGATGATCTTATCCGTACTGTTTCACAGCTAAAAGGAGTAAATGGAAGAATGGAATTAATTAAAAAAGCAGGAAAACCAACCGTTATCGTTGACTATGCACATACTCCAGATGCATTAGAAAAAGCATTGAATTCTGCCCGTCAACATTGCAAAGGTAAACTTTGGTGTATCTTTGGTTGTGGCGGTGATCGTGATGCGGGTAAACGTCCACTGATGGCAAAAGCTGCAGAGCAATTTGCTGATTTAGTGATCGTAACTCAAGATAATCCGCGTACAGAAGATCCAAATAAAATCGAATCGGATATTCTCACTGGTTTTAGCCGAATGGAAGATGTTGGTGTAATTCCGGATCGTGAAGAAGCCATTAGATTTACCATTGAGAATGCAATTGAAGATGATGTGATCGTGATTGCAGGAAAAGGCCATGAAAACTATCAGATTATTGGGGATAAGACACTTCATTTCTCCGATCAAGAAGTGGCTGAAGCCTATTTAACGAAAAAATAAAAAACAGAATGATTAAACTAACAACTCAGCAGCTTGCCCAAATTTTCAATGCTAGTCTTATTGGAGATGGGCAAGTTGTTGTTGAAAATATTAATACTGATACACGTAAAGCTTTATCCAACTCGCTTTTTTTTGCGTTAAAAGGTGAGCATTTTGATGCACATCAATATTTAGACCAAGCCGTTGAGCAAGGTGCGACAGCCTTGGTTGTACAACACCCCAATACCGAAATTGCAATACCACAATTAGTTGTTGCAGATACGCGCTTAGCCCTTGGTCAATTAGCAAAATGGTTGCGTGAAAAAATTAATCCTCGAACCGTGGCGATGACAGGTTCATCGGGTAAAACGACGGTGAAAGAGATGACAGCATCCATTCTGCAACAAACATCTGGCAATCCAGAAGCCGTCTTATTCACTAATGGTAATTTCAACAACGACATTGGCGTACCATTAACGTTATTACGCTTAACTGAGCAGCATAAATTTGCTGTTATTGAGTTAGGTGCTAATCATCTAGGTGAAATTGATTACACAACGTATCTTGCACAGCCTGAAGCCGCATTAGTGAATAACGTGGCAGCAGCACATTTAGAAGGTTTTGGCTCAATTGAAGGCGTAGCACGTGCGAAAGGTGAAATCTATCGTGGTTTAACCCCAAATGGTGTAGCCATTATTAACAGCGAACATAATTATATTGAATTGTGGCAAAAAGAAATTGGCTCTCATTCCATTCAATATTTTAATGGTGGCGATTACAAAGCTGAAAATGTAAAACATTCATCAAATGGCTCGACGTTTTCGCTAGTTTCACCAAAAGGTAGCATTGACATTAATTTACCTTATTTAGGTGAACATAATGTAAAAAATGCCTTGGCAGCGACCGCACTTGCTATGAATGTGGGCGCGAGTCTTGCTGATGTAAAAGCAGGTCTTGAACATCGTTCCCAAGTAAAAGGAAGATTATTCCCGATTCAAGTGAATGAAAATTTGCTGTTATTAGATGATACCTACAATGCGAATGTTGATTCTTTACAAGCTGCTATTGATGTTTTAAAAGGTTACGATGCTTTCCGTATTCTACTTGTGGGCGATATGAAAGAATTAGGCGAGGATAGTCTAAAATGTCATCAACAAGTGGGCGAGCACGCAAAACAAGCTAAATTAGATTTAGTGCTTTCTTACGGAACGGAAAGTGCGGTCATTTCTGAGGCTGTTTTGGGAAAACATTTTAAAGATAAAGCTGAATTGACAGCTTATGCGTTAGATATTATTAAACAGAAATTACAAGAAAACCAAAAAGTCGTCGTATTAGCGAAAGGCTCGCGCTCAATGAAAATGGAAGAGACGATTTATTCATTAAAGGATAGCTTATGTTAGTTTGGCTTGCTGAATATTTAGTTCGCTATGAAACGGCATTTAATGCCATTTCCTATATTACTGTACGTGCGATTTTGGCATTGTTAACCGCACTTTTCATTTCTTTATGGATTGGTCCGAAAGTGATCAAGCGCCTTCAAATTTTAAAATTTGGCCAAGAAGTGCGTAATGACGGTCCTGAAAGTCACTTTGCGAAAAAAGGTACGCCAACCATGGGCGGAGTGATGATTTTATTCTCCATCGGTGTGAGTACGTTATTATGGGCTAACTTAACTAATCCTTATGTCTGGATTTGCTTATTTGTATTGTTTGGCTATGGTGCAATTGGCTTTGTGGATGATTTCCGTAAAATCACTCGTAAAAATACCGATGGTTTAATTGCGCGTTGGAAATATTTCTGGATGTCTGCTGTGGCATTAGTAGCAATCATTTGGTTGTATTGGTTAGGTCATGATACAGATGCAACTCGTTTAGTGATTCCATTCTTCAAAGATATCATGCCGCAATTAGGTCTATTCTATATTGTGTTGTCTTACTTTGTGATTGTCGGTACAGGTAATGCGGTAAACTTAACTGACGGTTTAGATGGGCTTGCTATCATGCCAACAGCGTTAGTCGCAGGTGCATTTGCTTTGATTGCATGGGCGACTGGTAACGTTAATTTTGCAGAATACTTACATATTCCTTACATCAAATATAGTTCTGAAGTGGTGGTGTTTTGTACTGCAATCGTAGGCGCAGGCTTAGGTTTCTTATGGTTTAATACTTATCCAGCTCAAGTCTTTATGGGCGATGTCGGCTCTCTAGCACTTGGTGGTGCACTCGGTGTCGTTGCTATCCTGGTTCGCCAAGAATTCTTATTAGTGATTATGGGTGGCGTATTTGTTGTTGAAGCCTTATCTGTGATTTTGCAAGTGGGGTCTTACAAATTAAGAAAACAACGTATTTTCAGGATGGCACCAATTCATCATCACTTTGAATTAAAAGGTTGGCCAGAACCTCGAGTGATTATTCGGTTTTGGATTATTTCCTTGATGTTAGTGTTGATGGGGCTTGTAACGCTCAAACTAAGATAATTTTTGTAGGGTGCACTTGTGGCACCCTGCGTGATCCCAGAATATGAGAGAAGAAAAACAACATGACAACTCTATACCAAAATAAAACTATCACCATTATAGGCCTTGGAAAAACAGGCCTTTCTTGCGTTGAATATCTTCAATCTCAACAAGCTAACATTCGTGTAATTGATACTCGCCAACATCCAGCTGGTGCGGAGCAATTACCTAAAAATGTTCCTTTACACACGGGTAGTCTAAATCAACAATGGTTACTTGAGAGCGATATTATTGTCATTAGCCCAGGACTCGCGGTAAAAACGCCTGAAATTCAGACCGCACTTTCAGCTGGTGTGGAAGTGATTGGGGATATCGAATTATTCTGCCGAGCTGCCACCAAGCCAATTGTTGGGATTACCGGTTCTAACGGTAAAAGTACTGTGACAACATTAGTTTATGAAATGGCAAAATCAGCGGGAATAAAAGTGGGAATGGGTGGAAACATTGGCATTCCTGCGTTGTCATTATTAAATGAAGACTGTGATCTTTATGTATTAGAGCTTTCTAGTTTCCAACTTGAAACCACTTACAGTTTGAAAGCGACAGCTGCGACTGTGCTTAATGTGACAGAAGATCACATGGATCGCTATGTGGATTTAGAAGATTATCGCCAAGCCAAATTACGTATTTATCACAATGCTGAAACAGCAGTAGTGAATTTAGAAGATAAACTCACTTTTGGCGAAGGAGAAAACCAAGCTAAAAAGGTAGTGTCTTTTGCTGAAAATCAAGCGGATTACTGGTTGAAAACCAAAAACGGTAAACAGTACTTAATGGCGAAAGAGGAAGTAATTTTACCTTGTGATAAAGCAACCTTAGTTGGTCGTCATAATTACATGAATATTTTAGCGGCGACAGCATTAGCGCAAGCAGTAGGCATAAATTTAGAGGCAATTCGTACCACACTTCGTCAATTTAAAGGGCTAGATCATCGTTTCCAATTAGCCTATCAGGCGAATGGCGTTCGTTGGATTAATGATTCCAAAGCCACTAATGTAGGTAGCACCGTTGCAGCATTAGCGGATTTATATGTTGAGGGAACGTTACACCTTTTATTAGGTGGCGATGGTAAAGGTGCAGATTTTTCTGAACTAGCTGATTTAATCAACCAACCTCATATTTCAACGTATTGTTTTGGTCGAGATGGAAAACAACTTGCGGCACTTTCAAGCCAAAGTCATTTATTTGAAACCATGGAACAAGCGATTTCATTTTTACGTCCACGTTTAAAATCAGGCGATATGGTGTTATTATCTCCCGCTTGTGCAAGTTTGGATCAGTTTGCCTCTTTTGAAAAACGTGGCGAAGAGTTTACTCGTTTAGCAAAATTAGCTTAGAAAATTAGGGTAGTAATGGAGTTTATCAATAAAATTAAGCAGAATTATGAACAATGGACGAGGGTAACACCACAAGGATTGCTCTATGATCGTGCATTGTTTTGGCTTTTTATCGTGCTATTGCTGATTGGTTTAGTGGCGGTAACTTCTGCTTCGATGCCTTACAGTGCACGCGTATTTAATGATACATTCTATTTTGCAAAACGTGATGCCGTTTATGTTTTGCTTTCTTTTGCAACCTGCTATTTGACTCTCCAAATTTCTTCTTCTCAATGGGAAAAGTGGCACGCCAAAATTTTCTTATTAGCCATTGTTTTATTAATACTGGTTCTCGGTATTGGGACTTCTGTTAATGGTGCTAAACGTTGGATTTCTTTAGGTATTTTAAATTTCCAGCCAGCGGAATTTGCTAAGTTAGCCTTAACCTGTTTCCTCGCAAGTTATTTTACGCGTCGTTATGATGAAGTTCGAGGTAAAAAATTCAGTGCAGCTAAGCCTTTTATTGTGATGGGCGTATTAGGTGTATTTTTACTAGCCCAACCTGACTTAGGGAGTACAGTAGTACTATTTGTGATTACTTTTGGCATGCTTTTTATTGTCGGTGCAAATTTTTGGCAATTTATTTTGCTAATTGGTACAGGCATACTTCTCTTTGTTTGGTTGGTTCTTTCGGCCTCTTATCGTTTAAAACGTTTTACGGGTTTCTTAGAGCCGTTTAAAGATCCTTATGGAACAGGATTCCAGTTAACTAATTCTTTGATGGCCTTTGGTCGTGGTGAAATTAGTGGGGAAGGACTCGGTAACTCCATTCAAAAACTTGATTATCTTCCTGAAGCACATACTGACTTTATCATGGCGATTATTGGCGAAGAATTCGGTTTTATTGGTATTTTGGTTGTTGTGATCCTCTTGGGTTTATTGATTTTTCGCGCAATGAAAATCGGACGTGAATCTCTCATGTTAGAGCAACGTTTCCGTGGTTTTTTTGCTTTAGGTATTAGCTTCTGGATTTTCTTCCAAGGTTTCGTCAATCTTGGTATGGCTTTAGGGATGCTACCAACAAAAGGTTTAACTTTCCCGTTAGTGAGTTACGGTGGTTCAAGTATCATTATTATGTCGGCGACTGTGGGAATTTTATTGCGTATTGACCATGAAAATAGATTACAACGTGGTGGTCAAGCGCGTTTGAGGGATGATTAGGAATATTTATGAGTAAAAAATTATTAGTTATGGCGGGTGGTACTGGTGGACATGTTTTCCCCGCCATCGCTGTTGCTCAAACCTTACAAAAAGAAGGTTGGGAAATTTGCTGGTTAGGCACCAAAGATCGAATGGAAGCACAGCTTGTACCAAAACATGGTATTCCAATTCGTTTTATTCAAATTTCAGGGTTACGTGGTAAAGGCATTAAAGCATTACTTGGTGCCCCTTTTGCTATTTTAAGAGCGGTATTGCAAGCTCGTAAAATTATCAAAGAATATCAACCTAATGCGGTATTAGGTATGGGTGGTTATGTATCTGGCCCAGGTGGCATCGCTGCAAAACTTTGTGGCGTGCCGGTTATTTTACATGAACAGAATGCCGTAGCGGGCTTAACCAATGAATGGTTAGCAAAAATTGCGACACGTGTATTACAAGCTTTTCCAACTGCATTCAAAGATGCCGAAGTGGTAGGAAACCCAGTTCGCCAAGATTTATTTGAAATGCCATCACCACAAGCGCGTTTTTCAGAAAGAAGTGGAAAATTGAGAGTACTTGTCGTGGGTGGAAGCCAAGGGGCTCGCGTACTCAATCAAACGATTCCACAAGTGGTTGCTCGTTTGGCGGATAAATTAGACGTGCGTCATCAAGTGGGTAAAGGTTCTGTTGAAAGTGTGACCGAACTTTATGGTGAACATGCAGATTCGGTCAAAATTACAGAATTTATTGATGATATGGCGGAAGCCTACGCTTGGGCCGATGTGGTGATTTGTCGTTCTGGTGCTTTAACAGTGTGTGAATTAGCAGCAGTAGGGACACCAGCAATTTTCGTGCCATTCCAACATAAAGATCAACAGCAATATTTAAATGCGAAATATCTTGCCGATGTAGGCGCAGCAAAAATCGTTCAGCAAAATGAATTAAATGCGGATGTGTTGGTCGATTTCTTAGAAAAAATAGATCGTGAAACCTTGCTAGCGATGGCGATTAAGGCAAAAGAAATGTCAGCACCATTAGCGGCTAAACGTGTAGCTGATGTCATTGTAGAGAATGCGAAATAAGAACAGAGAAGTTGAGGGATAGTAAATAAAAACCCTTAACCTAAAAGTGCGGTTAAAAATAAAGGTGAAATAATATGAAACATATTTCGGACGAGATTAGAAAAATTATTCCTGAGATGCGTCGGGTTCAACAAATTCATTTCATTGGTATCGGCGGCGCCGGTATGAGTGGGATTGCCGAAATTTTATTAAATGAAGGTTATGATATCTCTGGTTCTGATATTGCAGATGGTGTCGTGACTCAGCGTCTTGCTCAAGCTGGCGCAAAAATTTTCATTGGTCACCAAGCGGAAAATGTGCAAGGGGCGAGTGTGGTTGTGGTATCAAGCGCGATCCATGAAGATAACCCAGAATTAATCGCCGCTAAGCAAAATCGTATTCCCGTGATTCAGCGAGCACAAATGTTAGCTGAAATTATGCGTTTCCGTCATGGTATTGCGGTGGCTGGTACCCATGGTAAAACCACAACCACTGCCATGATTTCGATGATTTATACTCAAGCGAAACTGGATCCAACTTTCGTTAATGGTGGTTTAGTTAAATCAGCCGGTAAAAATGCGCATTTAGGTGCAAGTCGTTATTTAATCGCTGAAGCAGATGAAAGCGATGCCTCTTTCTTACACTTACAGCCAATGGTTTCTGTTGTGACGAATATTGAGCCGGATCATATGGATACCTATGAAGGTGACTTTGAGAAAATGAAATCCACCTATGTGAAATTTTTACATAACTTGCCGTTTTATGGCTTAGCGGTTATGTGTGCTGATGATGCTGTGTTAATGGAACTTGTTCCTCAAGTTGGACGTCAAGTATTAACCTATGGTTTCAGTGAACATGCTGATTATCGTATAGAAGATTATGAACAAACCGGTTTCCAAGGTCATTACACTGTAGTTTGTCCAAGTGGTGAACGCATTAATGTATTATTGAATGTACCGGGTAAACACAATGCGCTAAATGCAACCGCGGCACTAGCAGTCGCAAAAGAAGAAGGCATTGGCAATGAAGCAATTTTAGAAGCGCTTGCTGATTTCCAAGGGGCAGGCAGACGTTTCGACCAATTAGGCGAGTTTATTCGTCCAAATGGTAAAGTACGCTTAGTGGATGATTATGGTCATCACCCAACAGAAGTTGGCGTGACCATCAAAGCAGCACGTGAAGGCTGGGGAGATAAACGTATTGTGATGATTTTCCAACCTCACCGTTATTCACGTACTCGTGATTTATTTGATAATTTCGTGCAAGTATTATCCCAAGTGGATGCATTGATTATGTTAGATGTTTATGCGGCAGGAGAAACGCCAATCGTTGGTGCAGATAGTAAAGCACTTTGTCGTTCTATTCGTAATCTAGGAAAAGTTGATCCAATTTTAGTTTCAGATACGGAACAACTCGGTGATGTGTTAGATCAAATTATTCAAGATGGCGATTTAATTCTTGCCCAAGGTGCGGGAAGTGTAAGCAAAATTTCTCGTGGTTTAGCAGAACGTTGGAAAGCATAAATACATCGAAAAAATAACCGCACTTTTCAATGAAGAATAAAAGGAAAACAGGATAAAACAATGAATTTAAAACAAGAAAAAATTGCCGTGTTGTTAGGCGGCACATCAGCTGAACGTGAAGTCTCTCTTAATTCTGGTGCAGCTGTGTTAAACGCCTTAGTAAGCCAAGGTTATAATGCACACGGTATCGATCCTAAAGAATATAATGTCGCGAATTTAAAAGCAGATGGTTTTGATCGCGTTTTTAACATTTTACATGGTCGCGGTGGTGAAGATGGCACTATGCAAGGTTTATTAGAACAAATCGGCTTGCCTTACACCGGTTGTGGAGTGATGGCTTCAGCATTAACCATGGATAAAATGCGTACTAAAATGTTGTGGAAAGCCTTTGGTTTACCTGTTGCCGATATGGAGATTGTAACCAAAGAAAACGCTCACGAACTAAACCCACAAGCTGTGGTCGAAAAGTTAGGTTTACCTTTGATGGTTAAGCCATCTCTTGAAGGTTCAAGTGTCGGTTTAACGAAAGTAAAAGCAGTCGAAGAATTAAAAAGTGCGGTCGATTATGCACTTAAATTTGATAACACCATTTTGATTGAAGAATGGTTGGCTGGCGATGAATTAACAGTGCCTGTTTTAGGTGGCGAAGTATTGCCTGCTGTTCGTATTGTGCCAGAAGGTGAGTTTTATGATTACGATGCGAAATATATTTCAGATAACACTCAATATTTTTGCCCTGCGGGCCTTTCAGCTGAACGTGAGCAAGAATTAGCGAAATTAGTTAAACGTGCTTATGACGTCGTAGGGTGTCGTGGTTGGAGCCGCATTGATGTGATGACTGATGCACAAGGTAATTTCCGTTTAGTCGAAGTAAACACAAATCCTGGCATGACAAGTCACAGTTTGTTCCCTAAATCTGCGTCAACAGTCGGCATTTCATTTGAACAACTCGTCGTGAAAATTTTGGAGTTGAGTGCGTAATGAATGTAATTAAGCGCAAAAATACACAGCCAACGCAATTTGGTCGTTCATCTAATGGAGAAGGTAAATTCCATTTTATGTTGCAGATTAAACTTGCTTTGGTGTTACTTTTTGCGGGGTTAGGGTATTTCGTTTATTCAAACTGGCAAAGTTGGCTCGAAAGCTTAGACGGTGATAGAAAAATTACTGCCTATGCCTTAGTGGGTCAAAATGAATTTACCACTTATCCGGATGTGCAAGACGTATTGCTCAAAATGGGTTCACTCAAGGGTTTTTGGGGGCAAGACGTTAAGCAAATTCAAGAGCAGCTTGAAACGATTCCTTGGGTAAAAGGTGCGGTGGTTCGTAAAATTTGGCCAAATCGTTTAAGTATCTGGTTATCAGAATATCAGCCAGTCGCCATTTGGAACAAAACAGAGTTTGTTACAAAAGATGGAACAGTTTTCCAATTGCCGATGGATAAGTTAAAAGAAAAGGTTTTACCTTATTTAGGTGGTCCGGATTATCAAAGCTTAAAAGTATTAGAAGCTTGGAATCAAATTTTTGCTGATTTTAAAGCGAAAAATTTGGTGGTTAAAGGTGTGGCAATTGATGATCGTGGTGCGTGGCAAGTTACGCTAGATAATGATATAGTATTGAAACTTGGGCGCGGAGATTGGAAACCAAAATTAGATCGATTTGTAACGATTTATCCACAAATTGAAGTGCCTGAAGGTAAACGAATTGATTATGTAGATTTGCGCTATGCATCTGCATCAGCAGCGGTTGGATTGACAGAGAAATAAAAAATAATTCATTGGGTGTAATAAGAAAATGGCAAAAGAGTTGGAACCGAAAGTAATTGTAGGTCTTGAAGTTGGTACATCAAAAGTTGTTGCTGTCGTTGGGGAGGTGCTTCCTGATGGCGTAGTAAATGTACTTGGCGTGGGTAGTTGTCCATCAAAAGGGATTGATCGTGGCAGTATCACTGATTTAGATGCCGTTGTTAATTCTATCCAACGTGCCATTGAGGCAGCTGAATCAATGGCCGATTGCCAAATTATGAGCGTGACTCTTGCGATTACAGGTGAACATATTCAAAGCCTGAATGAGAGCGGCTTTGTTGCTATTTCTGAAAATGAAGTGACTCAAGATGAAATTGATGATGCTTTACATACAGCGAGCTCAGTGAAATTACCTGAGGGTCTTTCTTTATTACACATCATTCCACAAGAATATGCCGTAGATAAACAAGTTAATATTAAAAATCCATTAGGTTTACAAGGTGTACGTTTAAAAGCGAACGTGCATTTAATTGCTTGTCACCAAGACTGGCAAAATAACTTGAAAAAAGCAGTTGAGCGTTGTGGATTACAAGTCGATAAAGTTGTGTTTTCCGGCTTTGCAGCAACACATTCTGTTTTAACTGAAGATGAAAAGGATCTTGGTGTTTGCCTGGTTGATTTCGGTGCTGGCACCATGAATATGATGGTTTATACCAATGGCTCATTGCGTTTCAGTAAAGTTATTCCTTACGCAGGGAACATTGTAACCAATGATATTGCCCATGCATGTACCGTTTCTCGTGCAGAAGCAGAACGCATTAAAGTGAACTATGCAAGTGCATTATATCCGGCACGTTTACATGGTGATAAAAAAATTGAAGTGGCAAGTATTGGTGGTCGAGCACCACGTGCTTTAACAAAAAGTGATTTATCTTTAATCACTTCAGCAAGATATATTGAACTATTAGGCGTTGTTAAGGACGAATTAGATAAGCTTAAAGCAGATTTAGAAACCAAACATATTAAATTTGAATTAATTGCGGGTGTCGTTATCACTGGTGGTGGTGCACAGATTGAAGACTTAAAAGATTGTGCATCAAGTGTATTTGGTTGCCAGGTGCGTATTGGTAGTCCACTAAATATCACGGGGTTAACAGATTATGTAAACCGTCCGCAATATTCAACAGTCGTGGGATTGCTACAATATCATCATCAAAATAGTGATAATGATCCAGTGGATAGTAATTATGGCGATGAAGCATTAGGTAAAAAATTCTGGAAAGGCCTTAAAAATATTTTCAACAAAGTGAAATCAGAATTTTGATAATTTTGACTTTTTCATTTACAATAAGAAAGATTTAACTTTTATTAACATGCTAGCAGAGTATTAGCAGTAACGGAGAACAGCAAATGTTATACCCAGAGTATGGTGATTTTGAAGAGCAAACAGGTGCACTGATTAAGGTTGTCGGTGTCGGTGGAGGCGGCGGTAACGCAGTTAACCACATGGTTGCTAACATGGTGCAACAAGAATTCAATGGTAATTTCTTGGGCGAAAGTGCAATTGATAGCGAAGAACACGGTAAAATCGTATTCTATGCGGTGAATACCGATGCGCAAGCATTACGCAAAAGCCAAGTTCAACAAACTGTACAAATCGGTGGGGCAACAACGAAAGGTCTTGGAGCAGGGGCAAACCCAAATGTAGGTCGTAAAGCGGCTGAAGATGACCAAGAAGAAATCCGTAAAATGCTTGAAGGTGCAGACATGGTCTTTATCGCTGCTGGTATGGGCGGTGGTACAGGTACTGGTGCCGCACCAATCGTCGCTAAAGTTGCGAAAGAATTAGGTATTCTAACTGTTGCTGTTGTTACTAAGCCATTTAGCTTTGAAGGCAAAAAACGTATGCAATTTGCTGAATTAGGGATTAAAGATCTTTCACAATATGTGGATTCAATGATCATTATTCCTAACCAACAAATCCAAAAAGTTCTCCCTAAAAATGCAACGTTAATTGATGCTTTTGCTGCTGCGAATGACGTATTACGTAACTCTGTTATGGGCATCTCTGATATGATTACGTCTCCTGGTTTAATCAACGTGGACTTTGCAGACGTAAGAACCGTTATGTCTGAAATGGGCCAAGCAATGATTGGTTTCGGTTCAGCTCAAAGTGAACCAGGTGCGGGTCGTGCAGAAGAAGCAGCACGTCTTGCAATTAAAAATGATTTATTAGAGAAAGTCGATCTTTCTAACGCTAAGGGTATACTTGTTAATATTACCTCAGGTATGGATCTCGGCTTTGACGAATTTAACGTGGTGGGTGACACAGTAGGTAGCTTTGCATCAGAAGACGCTACTATCGTTGTTGGTACCAGTTTAGTTCCTGAAATGAGCAATGAGATTCGTGTAACGATCGTTGCAACAGGTTTAGGTGATGTTGTTGCGGCTGAGCCAGTAGTGATTGCTCGTCCTCAAGCAGCAGTACAACAAGCTCCAGTTCAACAACCTGTAGCGCAAGAAACGATTCAGCCACAACCGCCAGTTGGTTTACATGGTTTAGATGCATTAAGACATAATCCACAACCAGAACCAGCACAGGAGCAAAATCCACAATACGGTAACTTAAATAAACCGCTTGATCCAAGCCGTTTAGAACAGTTAAGAAATAATCCTAACTTCTTCAATCCGGCATCATTTGGTCGTGATGAGAAGTAAGATTATAAGTAATCTTGTTGTGAAGCAATAAGGTAAGAAAGATGATTAAACAAAGAACATTAAAACAAAGCATTAAAGTCACAGGTGTAGGCTTACATAGCGGTAAAAAAGTAACATTAACGTTGCGTCCGGCTATGCCGAATACTGGTGTAATTTACTGCCGTACTGATCTTAATCCGCCGGTGACTTTCCCTGCAAATGCGGATTCAGTGCGCGATACAATGCTTTGTACTGCACTTGTGAATGAACAAGGTGTGCGTGTTTCAACCGTAGAACACTTAAACGCAGCGTTGGCTGGTCTAGGTATCGATAATATTATTATTGAAGTTGATGCACCTGAAATTCCAATCATGGACGGTAGTGCAAGCCCATTCATTTACTTGCTTTTAGATGCTGGTATTGAGGAACAAAATGCTCCGAAGAAATTTATTCGTATTAAGAAAAATGTACGAGTAGAAGACGGTGATAAATGGGCAGAATTTAAACCTTACAATGGTTTCCGTTTAGATTTCACAATCGACTTTAATCATCCTGCGATTAGTAAAAATGTATGTAATTATGTGATGGATTTTTCTGCACAAGCATTCGTACATCAAATTAGTCGTGCAAGAACCTTTGGTTTCATGAAAGATATTGAGTATCTTCAATCTCAAGGTCTTGCATTAGGTGGCAGCTTAGATAATGCTATCGTATTAGATGATTACCGAATCTTAAATGAAGATGGATTACGCTTCAGAGATGAATTAGTTCGTCATAAGATGCTTGATGCAATTGGTGATCTTTATATGTGTGGCTATAACATCATCGGTGATTTCAAAGCTTATAAATCTGGTCACGGTTTAAATAATAAGCTACTCCGTGCTGTACTCGCCGATCAGGAAGCGTGGGAATTTGTTACCTTTGAAGATAAGAAACAAGTTCCACAAGGTTATGTTGCACCTGCGCAGGTACTCATCTAACAATGTTTTGTTGAAAAGCTATACTTCTTTCGGGAGTATAGCTTTTTTATTTCCTATCTTGCTCTGTTATTTTTGTTTTCAGCGAAGGTAAAGAGCGGTCAAAAATAGAGGTATTTTTATTATGAAAAAATTATTTACCGTGCTTCCTCTTGTGCTAGCAACTTCTGCTGCAATGGCATATGAACAGGATAAAACCTATCAATTTACCATATTGCACACTAATGATACGCACGGACATTTTTGGCCGAATGCAAAAGGTGAATATGGCTTTCCTGCTCACAAAACAATTGTTAATCGCGTAAAAGCTGAAGTCGAGCAAAAAGGTGGCTCACTCATTTTATTAAATGCAGGTGATTTTAATACTGGTGTACCTGAGTCAGATATGCAAACAGCAGAACCAGATATTAAAGCAATGAACGCAATGGGCTATGAGGCAACTGTATTAGGTAACCACGAGTTTGATAATCCACTACAAATTCTTGATATGCAAGAAAAATGGGCAAACTTCCCATTCTTATCTGCAAACGTGATTAATACGAAAACAGGTAAAACCTTAGTTAAGCCTTATACGATTTTAAATAAACAAGATCTTAAAATTGCAGTGGTCGGTTTAACTACTGAGGATACTGCAAAATTAGGCAACCCAGAATACCTTCATAATGTGAAGTTTGAAGATCCAACAACGGTAGCAAAAGCCACATTAAAAGAGCTAAATGAAAAAGTTAAGCCAGATGTAAAAATTGCTTTAACGCATATGGGCTATTATTATGATGCGAAACATGGTTCAAATGCGCCGGGTGATGTAAGTCTTGCACGTAATTTAGATAAAGGCGCATTTGATATGATTATTGGTGGTCACAGCCATGATCCAATTTGTGTAGATGATAAAGGCGTATGGATTAAAGATTATCAACCAACTCAGCCATGTAAACCAGATTTCCAAAATGGTACTTGGATTATGCAAGCGTTTGAATGGGGTAAATACGTTGGTCGAGCTGACTTTGAGTTCAAAAATGGTGAATTAAAATTAGTGAATTATCAATTAATTCCAGTGAACTTGAAGAAAAAAGTGAAAAAAGAAGACGGTAAAACAGAATATGTAAACTATGCCGAAGAGATTCCACAAGATCCTGAAATGGAAAAACTTTTAAAAACTTATCAAGATAAAGGTGATGCATTATTAAGCCAAAAAGTGGGTAAACTAAAAGGTAAGTTAGAAGGCGATCGTACTATCATCCGTTTTGAACAAACTAACCTTGGTCACTTAATTGCAGAAGCACAACGTCAAAAAGCGAAAGCAGATATTGGTATCATGAACTCAGGTGGTATTCGTGATTCTATCCAAGAAGGTGATGTGACTTATAAAGACATTTTAAAAATCCATCCATTTGGTAACATTGTGAGCTATTTTGAATTAACCGGTAAAGAATTATTGGATTATTTAAATGTAGTCGCATTGAAAGAAGTGGATTCTGGTGCTTATGCACAATACTCAGGTATCAGCATGACAGTAAATCGTGCGGATAAGAAAGTTGAAAATGTGAAAATTCAAGGTAAACCATTGGATTTAAATAAAACTTACCGTATTTCTTTACCAAGTTATAATGCGGCGGGTGGAGATGGTTATCCAGTCATGACAAAAAATCCAACTTTCGTAAACACTGGTTTTATTGATGCGGATGTTTTAAAAGAATTTTTTGAGAAAAATTCACCTATTAATGCTAAAAAATACATCCCTCATAATGAAATAACCTTTAAATAAGGAATGAAATGGCATTAGATTTATCAGAAATTCGTCAGCAAATTACGCAAATTGATCGCAGCTTGTTAAAGCTGCTTTCAGAGCGTCACCGCCTGGCATATGATGTAGTAAGAAGTAAAGAAGTGACGCAAAAAGCGTTGCGCGATTTGGAGCGTGAACAACAGCTCTTACAAGAGCTTGTGCAATTTGCTGAAAGTCAAAATTATCAGCTTGAACCACAGTATATTACGTCAGTCTTCCAAAAAATCATTGAAGATTCTGTGCTCACACAGCAAGTGTATTTGCAGAAAAAACTCAATGAGCAACGAGAAGAAACGTTACATGTCGCTTTCTTAGGCAAGCGTGGTTCTTACTCTAATTTGGCTGCGCGTAACTATGCGGCTCGTTACCATCAACAATTTGCTGAAATCAGCTGTGATTCCTTTGCTCAAATTTTTGAAAAAGTTGAAAGCGGAGAAGCTGATTATGGCGTACTTCCTTTAGAAAACACCACATCTGGTGCAATTAATGAAGTTTATGATTTGCTTCAACATACCACCTTATCTTTGGTGGGCGAGTTGGCTTATCCTATCAAGCACTGTGTTTTAGTGAATGAGCAGGATGATTTAAGCAAAATTGATACACTTTATAGCCATCCACAGGTGATCCAGCAGTGTAGTCAATTTATTCAAAGTCTTGAGCGTGTGCATATCGAGTACTGCGAAAGTAGCTCTCATGCAATGCAGCTTGTGTCAAGCTTGAATAAACCGAATATTGCGGCATTAGGTAATGAAGATGGTGGCAAGCTTTACGGCTTATATGTGTTAAAACATAATATTGCGAATCAAGAAAACAACATTACTCGTTTTATTGTGGTAGCCAAACAAGCTCGTGAAGTTTCACCACAAATTCACACAAAAACTTTATTGTTGATGACAACATCGCAACAAGCGGGTTCCCTAGTGGATGCTTTACTTGTGTTTAAAAAGCACGGTATTAATATGACCAAGCTTGAATCTCGTCCAATTTATGGCAAACCTTGGGAAGAAATGTTCTATTTGGAGATTGAAGGAAACATTCATCATCCAGATACCCAAATTGCCTTGGAAGAGCTTAAGCAATTCAGTAATTATCTGAAAGTGCTTGGTTGTTATCCAAGTGAAATTGTGAAACCTGCGAAGGTATAACGAAAATAAAAAAGAGCGGTCGATTTAAAACAACGTTAAAATCGACCGCTCTTTTTATTGTGAATTCTTAAGCTTTTTTCAAGAATTCGGATTTCAACATGATTTTTCCACAATCGACGTTGTGATCTCCGTTAACTAAACGGATATTTTTGAATTTAGTGCCTTTCTTCAACACTTCAGATGAGCCTTTTAATTTTAAATCTTTAATTAAAAGCACATCATCACCATCGGCTAATAAATTACCGTTGCTATCTTTAACAATCAGTTGATCGTCATCGGCTTCAACTGTTTCATTACCATTCCACTCATTACCACAATCAGGGCAAACAAAATTTACAGAATCATGATAAACATATTCGCCTTTACATTTTGGGCAAGCTGGCATTTGATCCATTTCTTTTTCCTTCTTTATCTGATTTAAGCAAAGTATAATGCGCACGGAGTATAACAAAAAAGTGACTATTCGCCAAAAAAATGGGCAATTTCACGAAATTTATGAGGTATTTATGAAAAGAATTATGCTTTTGAGTGCAATGATGGGCAGTTTAATCTCAATTAATGCATTCGCGCACAATATTCAACCTAACCAACTTTTAGCCAATGTAACGGTTTCGGATAAAGGTGAAATCACTTTAAATGGCAATGATACGGCTTATAAATCATGGAGCTCAACGGCATTACCTGGCAAAGTCCGTGTGATTCAGCATATTGCAGGCAGAAGTGCGGCAAAAGAGAAAAATCAAGCGATGATCGAAGCTATCAAAGCCGCTCATTTTAACCAAGCTAAATATCAAACCACGACGATTATTAATGCTGATGATGCTGTTGTGGGCACAGGCATGTTTGTGAAAAGTAGTGCAGAAAAAGGCAAAAAAGAAAATGCCCACAGCCAAGTGATTTTAGATGATAAAAGTGCGGTCAAAAATGCATGGGGATTGCGTGAAAAAGACAGTGTGATTATTTTGCTTGATAAAACCGGCAAAGTGCAATTTGTGAAAGAAGGTAAATTGACGGATGATGAAGTCAAAGAGGTGGTTTCACGTGTAACAGCGTTAATGGCGAAGTAATAGACTTACAAGCGGAAATTTTCTTCCGCTTTTTTATCCCTTGAAATCCTTCATTAACTTTCTCAATGTATTGCAGTTTCGTTGAAATTTACGACAATGTGTACACATGGAAAGATGCAGATTGAGCCCAATTTTTTCTTTGATCATTAATTGTCGTTCTTGGGCATCTGAAATAAGGCGAGTCGCTTGGCGACATTTCATAAAGTCACTCCTTAAAGTTTATGAGATAAGCAGTTTTGAAGTTGTAAGCGGGCACGATAGAGTGTCGTGTGCAAGTTACTTATGCTTAGTTGATTTTCTTGGCAAATTTCTTCAGAAGATAATTCCAAAAACTCTCTCATCATAAAAATCTTGGCTTGTTTGGCAGGTAGGCAAGTTAAACAAGTTTCAAAAATCAGCCAGAACTCTTCAGAATAGACCGCACTTTCGCTCTGTTCAAGATCAAGCGAGGAATGTTCAGCTTTCCAGTGCCCTCCTTCATCAAAGAAATGATTCGTTTGTTCTTCATCTTCGATTTCGGTTTCTAGTACAAATTTGCCTTTCTGACGAAGAAAATCGATGATTTTATTTTTTAAGATAGCAAAGACCCACGTTTTAAATGCGGCTTGTCGCTTAAAGTGCTCGAGATTGTTAAATGCACTCAAAAAACTTTCTTGAACCAAATCTTCAGCTAATACAGGATTACTCACCTGTAATGTGGCAAACTTCAGCATTTGCTCTCTAATTTGTATCAGTTCTTTATCGGAAATTCCGGTTTCCATATTTTTTCCTTGGAAAATGTGTAAGAAATAGGTTCTCATTCGTCTAATGATAATGAAAGGAAAAGACCTTTCTAGATCATGCTAATTATTCACAAATTAAGGAAGATTTAAAATGAAAAATATTACTGTAAAAACAACCTTTACTGCTATTGCTGCACTTTTCTTTGCAACCAGTCTTTTATGCGATAGATATGGAATCCAATGAGATGTCAATGACAAAAGCTCTCATGCCTATGACCAAAGAGTCGATCCGATGCAAAATGATAAAATGGCGGTATTATGTAGCAGTTGCACAAAGGTTTAACCGATTAAAAACCTTAAAATTCCTATTGAAATTTTAACTCAATAGGGATGTAGTGATCAGCTAATTCAATAGTTCCCGATAGGTTGTTTTTGTTAAAATAGCTAGCAAACCTTGATTGTAACGATGTGGGCGAACAAAATTGTAATACATCACATAAACTCTCACATCGTCCATCGCTTGCCCCAAGGTTATATAGTCGCTCTCTTGCATCCATTCATATTTAAAGCTACGAAACCAACGCTCCATTGGGGCATTATCCCAACAGTTACCTTGGCGACTCATACTTTGGGATAAAGCACTTCAGCATTAATCCAATTCACCCAAGTGTTTTCCAATAATGGAATTAAGGGGGGGCTATCTTCAACTACAGTATTTAAGGCAGATAATATCTCTTCTAAGGACGAAGGTTGTTCTTGTATATAACTTAATAGCCAAAAGTCAAGTTCAGATAAGCGTTGTTGCAGAATATTAAAATCGCTATCCCGCCATATAACAGCTTGCATAGGGTTTTCATCAAATTGTTTAAAATTGCTTGATAAAAAATCGACTTCATAGCTTTTTAAATAAGCTGCATCAGATAACTGCATTACGCTATGCTTATTCCACTCAAATTTTTCAGGTACTTTTGCTAAAGAAACTTCTGCAAGTAACTGAGTATTTTCAAAATCCATCAATGCCAGTATATTGGCATCAAAACTCTCTTTTTCTTGACAAAATAAGAGAAATTCTCCAGCAATATCTTGAAAATAAGGCGAATGAGATTTTCCTGTTAATACAAACGTTTCTTTTGTCTGAGACCAACTCTCAGCAGAAACGTGTTTAGGTGCTTCAACAAAACAGCGGTCAATAAAACCAAAGATGTTATTTCGAACTAAGCGAGCATAAACAGCGAGGCGATTCGGAGCATAACCATTTAAAGGTTGAGCATGAGCCAATCGAACTGCTGTAGCAAGTGCTTTTTGTGTTTCAATAAGCGAAGGTTTAGGCTGCATAAGATATTACCTCTTTTTGAGCATATTTTTGCTGTAGTTGTGCAATATGTTCAACTTCAGCATAAAGTTCTGCAAATGGAGGGAAATTGAAATCACGCTCTAATAATGTTGGCGGAATGACGGATAATCGTTGATAGGCATATTCTAATAAATCCCACACAGTACCTTTTACTGCCTCACCGTGCGTATCAATTAATAACTCTGGTAAATAGCGATATGCCCCTTTTATTTTATTAAATGATTCTCCTTCTAAATCCTCCACAACTTGTGCGGCAGAATGTTCTTCGTCGTGTCCTGCAATATGAATGTAATTGACACGTTTCACATCTACTTGATCTAAAAAAACATAAGGATCAAGTAAACCGTGATTGATGCCATTTACATAAATATTATTCACATCTAAATGAATACTACAATCCGCTTCTTGTGCAATAGCATTTAAAAATTCTACTTCATTCATTGTGCTGGTGGGAGAGTGTAAATAATAAGAGGTATTTTCTAATGAAATTTGTAATCCTAAAAAATCTTGCACATAGCGGATTCTCTGTGCTACGTGTTTTACAGCTTCTTCAGTAAATGGCATAGGTAATAAATCATATAAATGCCCTTCACATTCACAATAACTCAAATGTTCAGAAAAAAATGTCGAATTATATTGAGTCATTAATGCTTTAGTATTTTTTAATAACTCGCGATCAAGTGGTGCTTGCCCGCCTAATGAAAGTGATAGTCCATGTACCGCAAGTGGATATCTTTCAGCGGCTTGATCAAATTTATAACGAGCAGCTCCCCCCATTTTTACCCAATTTTCTGGCGCAACTTCCATAAACTGAATCGCATTATTTGATGATAAATTCAAAAAATCATCCGCTAAATCTCGACGATACCCTAATCCTGCACCTTGTAACATAATTATTTACTCCTTTTAATACAACACTGGTGTAAATTTACACCAGTGTTATGTATGGCATCTAGATTAAAATACGATTATTTAGAGCCACATTTACCTTCACCACATTTACCTTCTGCAGCTTTTGGTTTGCTAGCACCACATTTACCTTCTGCGGCTTTCGTTTCGTTTGCACCACATTTGCCTTCTCCGCATTTACCTTCTGCAGCTTTTGTTTTCACACATTTATCACCTACACAAGGTGTTGCAGCTTTATCCGCACTGCTTGATTTTGATTCAGCGTGTGTAGCAGTAGCTACTGTCATCGTTAATGCTCCAGCTAATGCGGCTAAAGTGGATAATTTTTTCATTTAAATCTCCTAGAATTTGATATTGAATATAGTTAGAGGAATTTCAACCAGCTTTTAGTTGGATAAACCTTCTTAATAAGCGTGTCTAAAGAGAGTTTCCCAGCTCCCTGCGTAATTAAGATTAATAAAGTTACCACATAAATTAATGGTAATTTATAACCATTATCACAAACGTTATAACCTGAATCAGCATGAATACTATACCACGCGACAGAGATTAAAATCGTTAAACTTAATGCACTAAAACGAGTTAGTACTCCGAATATTAGCAAGAAAGGGAGAATTAATTCCGCCCCCATTGCAACGTGCCAATTAATATCAGCAGGAATAAGATTAAACGGAAAAGGAAAACGATCTTGTATTTCAGTAAACCAATTTTGACCATTCCATTTTTCTAACCCTGCCTCTAAAAATTCCCACGCAAGAAAAAAGCGTAAAATCAATAAACTCACGCCGCTGCTGATACCTTGCATCTTACAATCTTTCATTTTTTCCTCTGATTGATTACCTATTTTATGAAACTATTTAGTTCATTATGGTAGGAAATGCTTCCTAGTTATTCTATTAGTCGGAGATAAGCCTTTTTTCTTACACTTTTTTTCAAAAAATTGAAAATATTATTTTTTGTAAAAATGCAGATAACATTAAGGGCAAAGATTCTAATAATCTTCGCCCTTTTATCTTTTGCTGATTAATGTAGTGATCAGCTAATTCAACAGTCCCCGATAGGTTTTTTTGTTAAAACAGGCGCCAAACCTTGATTGTAACGATGTGGGCGAACAAAATTGTAATACATCATATAAGCTCTCACATCGTCTATCGCTTGCCCCAAGGTTAGATAGTCGCCCTCTTGCATCCATTCATATTTAAAGCTGCGAAACCAATGCTCCATTGGAGCATTATCCCAACAGTTACCTCGGCGACTCATACTTTGAGTTACCTGAATGAAGGTTGAGCGGAATAGCTACACCTTGAGTTTGAAAAAATGGAAAATTGATGTGAAAAATTGCGAGGTTAAAGTTAGAATTTGAGGTAAAAGAAATGCCTTTCACAATTTTCATTTGGAAAGGCATTCAAATTTATGCGGTAAATTAGTCAATTTTCGGACTTTATGCAACTGCTACATAATACCGTAAAATGGCATCAGATAGTATGAAGTCTGATAGCATGATGAAGTCTCAGGATATGAAAATGGATAATATGAAGTCAGAAGAAATGAAAGCAAAAGAAATGAAGAAAAAAGCAAAAACAATGGAAGCCCCCAAAATGTAATGCTTTCTGCTTAAAAGAAAAACTGCGGTCAATTTGACCGCAGTTTTTGTATCAACGTGAGATTATTGTTTACGCCACGTCGTGCCGTTAGCGCTATCTTCTAACACAATACCCATTGCCGTAAGTTCATTACGTGCCGCATCTGCAGCAGCCCAATCTTTAGCTGCACGAGCCTCGTTGCGTTGTTTGATGAGTGCTTCAATTTTTGCGACTTCATTATCGTCAGAGCCAGCTTGTAAGAATTTTTCTGGATCTTGTTGAAGTAAACCTAAGATACCCGCTAACTCACGTAAACGCGCAGCAAGACCATTGGCTTTTTCTGCATCTTCAGTTTTCAATTTATTGATTTCACGTGCCATTTCAAATAAGACAGAAAGGGCATTTGGTGTGTTGAAATCATCGTCCATGGCTTCACGGAAGGCTTCCACAAAATTTTCACCACCAAAAGCAACCGCACTTTGATCGGTGCCACGTAAAGCGGTGTACAAACGTTCTAATGCACCTTGTGCTAAATTCAGGTTTTCTTCACTATAATTGAGTTGGCTGCGATAGTGTGCCGTTAATAAGAAATAACGCACCGCTTCAGCATTGTAGTGGTTTAATACATCACGAATAGTGAAGAAGTTGCCGAGGGATTTCGACATTTTTTCTTTATCTACCATGATCATGCCGGAATGGATCCAATAATTCACATATTGGCCGCCATGAGCACAGCAAGATTGCGCAATTTCATTTTCGTGATGCGGGAACATTAAATCAGAACCACCGCCATGAATATCAAAATGCTCACCAAGTTGTTTACAGTTCATTGCCGAACATTCAATGTGCCAACCTGGACGACCTGCGCCCCATGGCGATGGCCAGCTTGGTTCGTTTTCTTTTGACATTTTCCAAAGCACGAAATCCATTGGATTTTTCTTGATTTCATTAATTTCAATACGTGCACCGGCTTGTAATTGGTCGAGATCTTGGCGTGATAATTTGCCGTATTCCTTAAAGCTTTCCACATCAAACATGACATCACGATTATCGGCGACATAAGCATGACCACGTGCAATCAGTTTTTCCACAATCTCAATAATTTCAGGAATATGATGCGTCGCACGAGGTTCAAAATCAGGGCGTAATACGTTTAATGCATCAAAATCTTTATACATTTCTTGTACCATACGATCCACAAGTTGATCGCAGGTTTCTTTGTTTTCTAATGCACGTTTAATAATTTTGTCATCTACATCCGTAATATTACGCACATAAGTTAAATCGTAACCTAAAGAACGTAAATAGCGGGCAATCACATCAAAACATACAAAGGTACGACCATGGCCAATATGGCATAAATCGTAAACGGTCACGCCGCACACATACATACCCACTTTTCCTTCATGGATAGGTTTGAACACTTCTTTTTCACGAGTGAGGGTATTAAAGATCTTTAACATATTTTTTCTCTTCTGATTGGAATTCGACCGCACTTTTTCTGCTCCTTGTGGCACTTTCTTGCCATTTGTGGAATAATGAACGCCTTAATTTTCAAGAGGAAAACAACATGGTTACATTACACACAAATTTCGGCGATATTAAAATTAAACTTGATTTTGATAAAGCGCCAATCACTGCAGAAAACTTTTTAAATTATTGTAAAAACGGATTCTATAATAACACAATTTTCCATCGTGTTATTGATGGATTTATGATTCAAGGCGGTGGTATGGAAAGCGGAATGCGTGAAAAAGCAACAAACGCACCGATCCAAAATGAAGCCAACAATCGTTTAAGCAATAAACGTGGCACAATCGCCATGGCGCGTACCTCTGATCCACATTCTGCAACGGCACAATTCTTCATTAACGTGGCTGATAATGACTTCTTAAACTACCGTTCAAAAGAGATGTTTGGCCGTGAAGTCGTGCAAGAATGGGGCTATGCCGTATTCGGTGAAGTGGTTGAAGGCATGGATGTGGTTGATAAAATCAAAAAAGTAAAAACCGGCAATAAAGGCTTCCACCAAGACGTACCAACAGAAGATGTGGTGATTACATCCGTTTCTGTAGAATAATTAATTTGGTGTGTGGATGCATAATCTACACACCTTTTTCTTAAGTGAAATAACGCGATGCCTTTCTTCGATACTCATACCCATCTTGATTATCTTCATCATGACACTGGTGAGCCATTAGCTCAGCTCGTGGAGAACGCTAAGCAAGCTGATGTGCAAAAAATCTTGATTGTGGCGGTAAAAGAGTCGGATTTTAAAACGATCCAAAATATGACCGCACTTTTCCCTGAGCATCTTTATTGTGGGCTTGGGCTACATCCTCTTTATATCAAAGAACATCAAGAGCATGATTTAGAGATATTAGATGCGGCATTATCTGTTCGTAATCAAAATTGTACAGCCGTAGCAGAAATAGGCTTAGAGTGTGCGATTCCTGATTTATTGACTGATGAATTATGGCAAAAACAACAGTACTTTCTGGAGAGTCAGCTTTATTTAGCGAAGAAATATAATCTGTCAGTTAATTTACATAGTCGAAAATCTCACGAGCAATTATTCCGTTTTTTAAAACAGGCTAATTTGCCAAAATGTGGTGTGGTGCATGGTTTTTCTGGAAGTTATGATCAAGCAAAACGATTTGTGGATTTAGGCTATAAAATTGGCGTAGGCGGCACGATTACTTATGAACGTGCGAATAAAACGCGCCAAGCGATTGCTAAGCTGCCATTAGAGGCGTTGGTATTAGAAACGGATACACCAGATATGCCAGTGTTTGGCTTTCAAGGACAACCTAATCGACCAGAGCTGATTGTTCACACCTTTGAGGTGTTATGCCGTTTAAGAAGTGAAAATGCTGAAGTGATTAAAGAAACAGCTTGGCAGAATAGCTTAACCTTATTCGGTTAAACCTTAAAACGGTAAATCACTTGATTGGCTGAACCTCGCCAAACTAAGCTTGGGTCAGCCTGTTCTTGTATAAATTTTCCATCAATAAGCACGTCAATATAAGGCAACATTTGACGTTGATAATCATCAAGTTCATCCAGTTTATAACCCGTCCATACCCAAATGTCCTTATCGGGACATTCTTTTTTGACACGCTGAATAAAAGGAAGTAAGGCTTCAACATTACGTGGATGCATCGGATCCCCTCCGGAAAGTGTGAGCCCTTGACGTTTAATACGCGTATCTTTTAAATCATTGATGATCTGTTGTTCCATCGCCTCATCAAATAATACGCCATTATCAAAAGACCAACTCTTTTGGTTGTAGCAACCACGGCAACCATGTGTACAACCGCTAATGAAAAGGGTACAACGCGTGCCTTCGCCATTTACAACATCGGTAGGGTAGTATTGGAGATAGTTCATGGTTTTACCTCAAAAGTGCGGTCGATTTTCTCGTCAAATTCACCGAATTGATAAATTAACCTTTGCAATACCGGGTCAATTCTTGCATAATAGCCCACCTAATCGCATTGCGATATCAATGGGAATCTTCTCGGTCTCTCGCAACGGTGTCCGGTTTACTCGGTCAGGTTCGGAAGAAAGCAGCCAAAGTCGGAATTTCTGTGTGCCGAGAATAAGCTGGGAAGATTTCCACCCAACTTATCCTTCCTTATTTTACATACGCTCCACTAATTGTTTAAAGAACCCTTTTTCTAATTGCAATAATTCTGCGTAAGTGCCTTTTTCAATTAGCTTCGCTTCATCAATCACACAAAGCTCATCAAATTGCTCAATCGCCGTTAACCGGTGAGTCACTATAATTAAGGTTTTATTTTCAGCATGGGCAAGAATCAAACGTAAAATTTGGCGCTCAGTTTCGCGGTCTAAACCTTCAGTTGGCTCATCTAATAATAAAATTGGCGCATCATTAAGCAAAATACGCGCTAAGCCCAAACGACGTTGTTCTCCACCAGAAAGTGGACGGCCGCCATCACCTAGCCAAATATCTAAGCCTTGTTCTTGTTCCAATAATTTGCCTAAACCAACCTGATTTAACACCTCGATCATTTTTTCATCTGAAATATTGACCGCACTTGCGAATTGCAGATTTTGACGAAGCGTATCGCTAAATACATGAACACGTTGTGTTAAAAAGCAGAATTGGTTGCGTAATGTGTCTTCTGAATAATCAGCAATGGGTTTTTCAGCAAGGCATAATTCTCCTTGATTAGCATCATAATTACGCACTAAAAGCTGTAATAATGTGGATTTTCCGCTGCCTGTTTTACCTAAAATTGCGACTTTTTTGCCTTTTTGAATAGTTAAATTCAAATTCTCTAAAGCACGATTTTGACGTTCAGGATAAGTAAAAGAAAGATCTTTGGCTTCAATTAATGTTGTGGCGTTTTGATCGAACTCCGCTTTGCCATTAAAAGCCACTAATGGTTGCTGCTCGATAATATCTGTCATACGTTCAGCTGACGCAATGACTTGCCCAATATGTAAGAATGCAGAACCTAATGGCATTAAGATTTCAAATGAGGCTAAGGCCGCAAAAGTGAAGAGCGCAATAAATGCCATGCGATATTCATCATTACCAAACTCCGCTTGTGAGCTAAACCACAACATTGCGGCAATAATTAAACCATTTAAGAAGAGTGAAAGTGCAGTCGAAAATCCGCTTAAATTGGCTTCTTTTTGTTGATCGGCTTGCCAGTTAGCTTCAGTTTTAGCCATGTTATCTTTCAATTTATCTTCGGCATTAAAGAGCAATAATTCCGCTTGTGCTTGGATAAATTCTAAGAATTGCGTGCGATAAAGTGCACGTGAATGCACGAGTTTGTCGCCAAATTTTTTACCCAGTTGGTAGAAAACGGTTGGGATGATGAATACTAATAAAAGCAGGCTCACACCTAGACCTAAGGCTAAAGGTACATTGACAAAACTTAGACCAATACACATGGCTAGAATCACAAAAATAGCCGTAATAAATGGTGCAATTAAACGAAGATAAAGGCTATCGAGGGTATCTACATCCGATACTAAGCGGTTTAATAAATCGCTGTTACGGTAGCGATTTAACACTGCAGGACTTAATGGAATAATCTTCTCAAAAACTTGTACCCGTAATTTAGCCAAAATGCGGAAAGTCGCATCGTGCGTCACTAACTTTTCAAAATAGCGGAAAAGGGTGCGGCTAATAGCAAGCCCACGCACAGAAGCAGATGGATAGAAGAAATTAAATAACGTGCCAAGACCCGCAATTGCTGTTGCTGCTAAAAACCAACCCGATGTGGTTAGCAAGCCAATACTGGATGCGAGGCCTGTAATCATTAAAACCAAGCCTAAAAATAAAGGCAACTTGGCGAATTTAAATAAACGTAAAAAGGGAATTAAAGCACGCATTATTGAATATCCTCTTTTCGTTGAGCCAATAATTCGGCAAAGAAGCCTTGATCTTTTAATTGGTTGAAATGCCCTTGTTGAACAATTTCACCTTCTTGCATCACAAAAATATTGTCACATTGTTTTAGATCTTCAATACGGTGTGTGATCATTAAGGTCGTTTGGTTATGGCTCATTTCCGCAAGGGCAGCAAGTACCAGATTTTCAGACTGAGCATCGAGGCTAGCCGTTGGCTCATCGAGTAATAATAAATTGCCTTTGCGTAGTAAAGCACGAGCGATCGCTAAGCGTTGAGCTTGACCTACAGATACACCAATGCCGCCATCTTTAATTTCGCTATCCAAGCCTAATTTATCGGTAAACTCTTTCGCTTGAGCAGAAATCAAGGCTTGCTCGATTTGTGCGTCGGTGGCTTGAATATCACCTAAAAGTAGATTTTCTTTGATGCTACCTTGTAGCAATAATGGGTTTTGACCTACCCACGCAATTTGTTTGCGCCAGTCGCTTAAACGGCTTTGATTCAGTTCCACACCGTTAATTTTTAAGCTGCCTTCATAAGGCAAGAAACCGAGTAATACATTGATTAAAGAGGTTTTTCCTGCACCACTTTGACCCACAAGTGCAATATGGCTTTCTTTCGGAATATGGAATGAAAGCGGCTTCGTTAATGCTTGACCTTGTGGAGAAAGCGCTACTAAATTTTCAGCCAGAATCTCGACCGCACTTTGCACTGGAATTTGTTCATTGCCTTGATGTGCAATTAAATAATCTGCCTCTAAGAAATCGACAATGGCATCAGCAGCACCAATACCGGCTGCACGATCGTGGTAGTAAGTCCCGAGATCACGCAATGGCTGATAAAACTCTGGTGCCAGAATTAAGCAGAAAAAGCCGGTAAATAAGGTTAGCGTGGTGCCATAAGTGCCAAATTCGACTTGGCCTAAATAGCTAAAACCAAAGTATACCGCCATTAAAGCAATGGAAATGGAGGTGAAAAACTCTAACACGGCAGAAGAGAGAAACGCCATTTTAAGCACAGCCATTGTGGTTTCTCGGAAGTCTTCCGTTGTGCTTTCAATATGTTGAGTTTGTTCTGAAGTGCGGTTGAAAAGACGTAAAGTTTCTAAACCGCGTAAGCGATCCAAGAATTGTGCACTTAAGCGAGAAAGGGTCGCCATATTTTTTTGGCTGCTATCTGCCGCCGCAATCCCCACCAGAATCATAAAAATTGGTACAAGCGGTGCCGTGAACATCAAAATCAGTCCTGCCGCCCAGTTGAGCGGGAATACGGCAATTAAAATCACCATTGGTACAATGGCAGACAAACTTTGCTGTGGTAAGAAACGTGCATAGAAGTTATGCAGATTTTCCACTTGTTCAAGCATGATACTTGCCCAGCTACCGGCTGGTTTATTATTGATGGTGGCCGGCCCAACTTGATGGATTTTGTCTAAGATCTTTTGGCGCATATGATTGCGCAGTAATCGACCTGCTTTAAAGCCAATTTTTTCGCGTAGCCATAAAATAACCGAACGCAAAGCAAAAGTCATGATTAATGCAATAAAATATGGAACCAGTTCAGTGCGATCGACATTTTGCATAATCAGCTTGTCGAGCAATGTCGCAAGAAAATAGGTTTGAGCCACAAGAATTAAGGAAGAAAGTGTGGCAAGGGCAATATTGGTGCGCATTAATTTTTTAACAGGTTGTTGCTGCGCACGAAGCCATTTTTGTAAATATTTTTGGCGAAGTTTGTCCATAGATTTGTAGAGTTAGTATTTAAAAAGTTCTCCCTCTCTATTGAGAGGGAGCTTGAAGGGCGAGTTTATTGATACAAAATTGATTCTTTAAAATCTCCCTTAACCCCTCTTGGCTAAAGAGGGGGAAAATAAATAAGGAAATTTATTCTTGTGCATCTAAATAACGTTCAGCATCTAATGCAGCCATACAGCCTGTACCTGCTGAAGTAATAGCTTGGCGATAGTTGTGATCCATCACATCTCCCGCAGCAAATACGCCTTCCACTGACGTTGCTGTTGCATTGCCTTCAAGACCAGATTTAACGACGATATAACCGTTGTTAAGTTCAAGCTGACCTTGGAAGATTTCAGTGTTTGGCGCATGACCGATGGCAATAAATAAACCGTCTAATTTGATGTCCTCTTTTTCGCCGGTTTTCACGTTTTCTAAACGTACACCTGTTACGCCCATGTTATCGCCTAACACTTCATTCAAAGTGCGGTCAGTATGAAGCACGATTTTGCCTTCTTCGACTTTTTTGTATAAGCGATCGATTAAGATTTTTTCTGCACGGAAGCTATCGCGACGGTGGATTAAATGTACTTCAGAAGCAATATTAGCCAAGTAAAGTGCTTCTTCAACGGCGGTATTTCCACCACCGACAACGGCAACCGGTTTATTGCGATAGAAGAAACCATCACAGGTTGCGCAAGCTGAAACGCCACGGCCTTTATAAGCGGTTTCAGATTCTAATCCGATATAACGTGCTGATGCCCCTGTTGCGATGATTAATGCATCACATGTGAAAGTTTGCATATCGCCATAAAGTTTGAATGGGCGAGAAGATAAATCAACTTTGTTAATATGATCAAACACGATTTCCGTTTCAAATTTTTCGGCGTGTTGCAACATACGTTGCATTAAACCTAGACCAGTGGTCATTTCAAAATCACCCGGCCAGTTTTCAATTTCATCAGTAGTGGTAAGTTGCCCGCCCTGTTGAAGACCGGTCACTAAAACAGGTTTTAAGTTTGCACGTGCGGCATAAATAGCGGCGGTATAGCCTGCAGGGCCTGAACCTAAAATTAATAATTTGCTGTGTTTAACGTCTGACATAAAGAATCCTTTGTTTATAAAATAAAGCATGAGGCTTTTGGAATTCGTCCATTATAAAGCCTTCATGCATAAAAAAATAGTTGATCGTATTAGTAAAGCAATGAATACAGCAATCGGCGATATTTATTGGTGATAGGATCTGCATTGCCAATGGCTGATAAAATAGATAAAAACTGTTGTTTCACTTCACCATTTTCTGCAGAAAGATCTTGTTTTAGAATGCTAAATAATAAATCTAATGCTTCTTCGTTTCGATTGGCTTGATGTAGCTGAACTGCCAATTTCAACGCAATTTCAGGCGTTGGATTTTTCGCATAATCCGCTTGTAATTGCTGAATTTCTGGCGTATCGGCTGCTTTAATTAAAAGCTCAATCTGTGCTTGTAAGCCATGCCAACGGCTGTCGCGATCCTGAATCGGAATTTGCGCTAAAATATCTGCCGCAGGTTCCGTTTTCTTCATGGCAATGTAAGTTTCCGCATAAAGTAACGCCACATCACTGTTTTTCTTATCCGAAAGTTCCCAGGCTTCTTTCAGTAATGGAAGAGCAGAGTCGTAATCTTCCACTTGTAAAAAATCCAAGGCTTTTTGGAATTTTAAATCTTCTTCTTTTGGCAAAATGGCGCTTAAACGTTGTAATAAGCTGGCTTCATCTAATGCACCAGGGAACGCATCTAATGCTTGTGCCTCTTTGAAAAGATAGGTTGTTGGTAACGCTTGAATACGAAATTGGGCAGCAATCATTTGCTCCGTTTCACAATTGACTAAGCCTAGAATAAATTGTCCTTGGTGTTGTTCTGCAACACGTTGTAGAACTTTTGCAAAATCTGCCGATTCTTTATGGCTTGGCGCATAAAAGTTAATGACAAGCGGGGTTTCCACCGAACGTTGCAACGTTTCAGTAAGATTTTGTTCGTTCAGTTCAACTAAAAAAGGTAAATCTGCCATTTTTATTCCTTGATAAATGGAAAATGATGTCTGATTTTAACAAAGTGCGGTCAGTTTTAGAAATGTTTTACAGGAAAAGAAAAGGGCAGTGTTAATCTGCCCTTATTCGCTATCTATTTTTATTCTTTTGTTTCTTCCGCTTTATCTTCTGGAAGCATGAGGTTAAGAATTAATGCAAGTAGTGAGCCCACGGTAATGCCTGAACCGAGTACTTCTTTGAAAAAGTGCGGTAATTTATCAAGCAATTCTGGACGAGTCGTCACGGCTAAGCCACAGCCAATTGAAATCGCGATAATTAAACCATTGCGTTTGCTACGTGCCACTTTATCCAACATTTGGATACCTGCAGCGATAATCATCGCGAACATCATCAAGCCTGCACCGCCTAATACTGGTAATGGAATTGATACAATTAATGCACCAAATACAGGGAATAAGCCCGCTAGCGCTAGAAGCACACCGGTTAGTGCAACCACGTGACGGCTAGCCACGCCCGTTAGTGAGATGACACCAATGTTTTGTGAGAATGAAGAGAATGGTGTGGTAGACATAATGGCGGCTAAAGCTGAACCTAAACCATCGGCTAGAACCCCGCCGCGTAAATGTTTACCGGTGATTTCTGTTTGAGTCGCATTACCCAGTGCTAAGAAGTTACCGCTTGATTCAACGATCGTGACTAAGTACGCAATGGACATGCCGATTATACCTGAAATTGGGAAAGCTAAGCCAAAGTGTAGTGGTTGTGGAATTGCGAAAGTTTGTGCTTGTTTTACACCTTCAAAGCTCACCCAACCCATCGCCAAACAAACAATATAACCTGTCATCATGCCAATAACGATCGCTGCGGCGGAGAAAATGCCTTTGCCCCATTGTACGAGCGCAACCACGATCACCAACACAAAGCTCGCCATCATTAAATTTTCAGGTGTCGCATAATTCGCATCACCACGTTGCCCACCCGCGAACCAGTCAACGGCAACAGGAATCAGGCTTAAACCGATCATCATAACGACAGTACCAGTCACAATCGGTGGGAATAATTTACGAATATACGGCATAAAGAAGCTGCCGATAATCATTACTAATGAGCCAACCAGAGATGCGCCTAAGATACCCGCAATGCCATATTCACTAAAACCAATGGCCAGTGCGGCGGCAACGAAAGTAAAACTGGTTCCCATCACACTTGGTAAACGAATGCCCACAGGTCCCAAGCCTTTACATTGAATAACGGTCACCACACCCGAAATCAAGAGTGCAGCATTCACTAGCGTAATGGTATCTTCGGTAGGTAATTTTAAGACGTTACCAATGACCAATGGTACAGCAATAATACCCCCGAGTGCGGCAAGTAAATGTTGTGCCGCAAGGAGTAAACTCAATCCGAAAGGTGGTTTGTCTTCCACCGTATAGAGCAGGTTGTTATTCATTTGGTTTCCCTAAGTAAAAAAATTGTGCGAATTATACGTTAATTTTTATTTACCGCAAACGTTTGCGTAAAGAGAATAAAAAAGTGTGGTTAAAATTACGTGATTTTCAACCGTACTTGCTTGATTTAAAGGCTACATCCAGAATAGATAAGCAATGGTTCCAATAATGACCATACAGGTTAAATCAATAAATTTACCCACGCGGATCATTTCGGATTGTTTAACGAAACCAGTGGAGTACACAATTGCATTCGGTGGGGTACCAACCGGCATCATAAAGGCACAAGAGGCACCCAAACCAATAATCATCGCAAAACCAAGCGGTGGCATATTTAGTGCTTGTGCGATGGAAATAAAGATTGGAACAAGTAAGGCCGCACTTGCTGTGTTTGACGTAAATTCAGTCAAGCAGACAATAAAGGCTGCAACAATTAATGCCATCACATAGTAGTGTCCCCCTTCAATAATGAAGACGATACCATCCGCCATGATTTTGCTTGCACCAGAATGGGTAAGCACAGAACTTAAGGTTAAGCCACCACCAAAGAGGAATAACACGCCCCATTCTGTATTTTCTTGTACTTCTTTCCAGCTTGCGATCCCGGTTACACAGATGACAATTGCTGCTGAGAGCGCAACCATACTGTCAAAGCTGCCAATGGGTTTTGGTAAACCTAATAATTGAGAAAGAATAGGGTTGATGTAGCCACCAAAAATCCAAAGAATTGCCACGGTCACAAAGATAGTTAAGGTTAAAATACGTTTTTTCGTTATGTGAATTTTGGCAAATTCCGCATCAAAACGAAGGCCAAGTTTGGGTTTAAAAACAAGGTATAACCAACCAATAATTACAGGGAATAAAATTAGCATGACTGGAGTGCCATACATTAACCAGTCTGCAAAACCTAAATGAAGTTGAGATGCTGCAATGGCATTCGGTGGGCTACCTACAAGGGTTCCCATACCACCTATGGTAGCACTATAAGCAATGCCTAATAATACGAATACATAAGTATTGTGATCTTTATTACGGTCTAACTGACTTAAAATGGTCATTGAAAGTGGGATCATCATTGCAGCAGTAGCGGTATTGCTCATCCACATGGACAAAAATGCTGTTGCGATGAATAAATAGAGTACAGCAACAGATAACCGACCCCGCGCTAACTGCATGATTTTATTAGCGATCATTTGGTCGATCTTTTGCACATTTAATGCTGTTGCAAGTGCAAAACCACCGAAGAATAAAAAGATAGTTGGATCTGCAAAGGCTACGAGGGCTTCTCGACTATCAGCTAATCCTAATAGAACAGATAGAATTGGAACGAATAATGCAGTGATGGTTACACTAACTGCTTCGGTGAGCCATAGAATGGCCACAAATGCGAGTAAAGATAATCCTTTATTCTCAGCAGGGGCAAAAGGAAGTGTATTGAGTAGAATAAAAAAGAGAGCTACATCAGAAAGGAATATAATAGTTTGTTTATTCCATGCTTTTCGTTGAGAGTTTGTGACAGATATTACTTGCATATTTTTTCCTATATTTTTAAGGCCGGCGATTTTAGCATAACAGGCCTCAGTCAGGAAATAATGCATACTAAAAATTGATTATAATAAAAGAAAGGTGCAGTCAAAACTAGATGCTTTTTGACCGCACTTCATTAATTAAATATCAATTTAGCGAGATAAATTAACGAGATAAAATCGCTTTCACTTGCTTTTGCAATGCCGGGATAATCTCTTGTTCAAACCATGGATTTTTCTTGAGCCAAATTTGGTTGCGTGGAGAAGGGTGAACGAGCGGGAGAAATTGAGGCAGAAAATCACGGAAATGGTGAACCGTTTCAGTCACATTAAGCTCGTTTTCTGGTAAATAATATTTTTGTGCATATTGCCCGATAAGAATGGTGAGCTCTATGTTGGGTACGTTAGCTAAAATCGGTGCATGCCATTTCTCTGCAAAGCCTTTTCGTGGCGGTAAATCACCCGATTTGCCTTTGCCTGGGTAATAAAAATCCATCGGGATGACTGCAAACATACCTGAATGGTAAAAGGTATCGCGATCCACACCCAGCCATTCACGTAGGCGATCACCGCTTTTATCATTCCAATATAAACGACTTTCTTGGGCTTTAATTCCTGGGGCTTGTCCGACGATATTAATACGAGCTGTCGTTGGTGCAGCAAAAAGCGGTTCAATGCCTTTTTCGGTGAACGATTGATTGTCGGGATCTTGCATGATGGATTGAGTGATTTGAGTAAGTGTTGGCATAGTACTTCCTTATTTATTGAAATAAAAATAGCTCACTTTTGATGAGCTATTTTATCATAATCAATATCGCGGCATTATAGGTGTTTCACTCGACGTTTTACTTCTTCCTGTTTGCCCGCATTGAATGGACGAGCATCAGGACTGCCGAGATAACCACAAACCCGTCGGGTCACGGAGACTTTTGCACTGTCATGATTACCGCATTTCGGACAGACAAAGCCTTTACTTGTGCAATTAAACTCTCCTGTAAAACCACATTCATAACATTCATCAATTGGCGTGTTGGTGCCGTAATAAGGCACGCGATCGTAGCTATAATCCCATACATCTTCGAGTGCTTTCAGGTTATGTTGAATATTTGGATATTCGCCATAACAGATAAAGCCGCCACTCGCTAATTCAGGATAAGGCATTTCAAAGTCTAATTTATCGTATGGATTCACTTTTTTCTCTACATCTAAGTGATAGCTGTTAGTGTAGTAGCCTTTATCGGTAACGCCGTCAATGACACCAAATTGTTTGGTATCTAAACGGCAGAAACGATCACATAAGTTTTCACTTGGTGTGGAATAAAGGCTAAATGCATAACCCGTTTCTTTCTGCCATTGTTTTACCGCTTCATTTAAACGACGCACAATCGCGATGCCTTTTTCACGCAGTTGTTCATCGTCAAAAATATGTCCTTGTTTATACAGCGCATTGATGGTTTCGTGAATACCAATATAGCCTAAAGAAATTGATGCTCGTCCATTTTTGAAAATATCGGCAACATTATCATCGGCTTTTAGTCGAACGCCGCAAGCGCCTTCCATATAGAGAATTGGCGCGACACGAGCTTTGGTATTTTCTAAGCGCGCAATACGGGTAAGCAAGGCTTTCTTCGCAAGGGCTAAGCGTTCATCTAAAGTGCGGTAGAATTTTTCTTCATTTCCTTGTGCTTCCAGAGCAATGCGAGGCAGATTCAGACTTACCACGCCTAAATTATTGCGACCATCATGCACTTCATGCTCGTTTTCCTCATAAGCACCCAAGAAGCTACGACAACCCATTGGGGCTTTGAATGAGCCAGTGACTTTAACCACTTGATCATAGTTTAAAATATCTGGATACATGCGTTTTGAAGCGCATTCTAATGCCAGCTTTTTAATGTCATAGTTTGGATCTTGTTCGTTTTGGTTCACGCCTTTTTTAATGGTAAAGACCAGTTTAGGGAAGACGGGCGTTTTATGATTTTTACCCAAGCCACGAATACGGTTTTTCAAAATCGATTGCTGAATTAACCGTTCTTGCCAATTTGTACCTAAGCCAAAACCAAAGGTAACAAATGGCGTTTGACCATTTGATGTATGGAGCGTATTGACTTCATATTCAAGGGATTGGAACGCATCAAAACATTCTTTTTCAATTAGTGCTTTTGCATAGCCTTCCGCATCCGGAATTTGCCATTGGGCGGCATTTTTCAAATGTTTTTCAAAGCTGAGTTGAACATAAGGTGCAAGTACTTCATCAATACGATTGATGGTTGTACCGCCATAAATATGGCTAGCGACTTGAGCAATAATTTGTGCAGTAACCGCTGTTGCTGTACCGATAGATTTAGGCGGCTCAATTTCAGCATTACCCATTTTAAAACCATGTGAAAGCATGCCTTTTAGATCAACGAGCATGCAGTTAAACATTGGGAAAAATGGCGCATAATCTAAGTCGTGATAGTGGATTTCCCCTTTTTCATGGGCTTCAACAACATCTCTTGGCAGAATATGACGTTTGGCATAATGTTTTGCCACGATACCTGCCAGTAAATCACGTTGGGTAGGGATAACTTTCGCATCTTTATTTGCGTTTTCATTAAGCAACTCCACGTTGCTTTGCTCAATCAGTCCTTCAATTTCTTTGGTTAATTGGCTGCGTTTTTCACGTGCCAGGTCGCGATCGTGACGATATTCAATATAAGCACGTGCAATTTGGGGATACTTGCTTGTCATTAAGTGATCTTCAACAATTTTTTGAATCTGGTTGATATCAATTTCATGCTGATAATGACTAAAAATTTCAGTATTAATTTGCTGGCTAAGCTCATGAATATAAATTTCATCAACAATATTGGCCGCACTTGCTGCTTTTTTGATTGCATTATTAATACGTTGTAGGTCAAATCCAATTCGTGAACCATCACGCTTAATCACGAAGAAAGCGTTCATTTTATGACTCCTGTAAGGTAGCTGTGGAAAAATTGAAAGCACTATATATAGTTTCATTTAATAGATCAACACACAATATATAGTGTTATTTTGTGTGTTTTGATGGCTGAAATTGAGTTGAAACCTTGATAAATCTGGGAAGCAAGAGTGTTTTTGTTGAGAATTATTCTCAAATTATTTTTTAAAAATTTGATCTGAATCAAGTTTTTTGGCAATAAAAAAACGGACGAAAAATCGTCCGCTCTTTAAGTCATAGAAAAGAAATTAAGCTGCAACCATTACCATAGCAGGGCGAATCACACGACCATTTAAGGTATAGCCTTTTTGTAAAACGGTGGTGATTTGGTTGCTTTCAAACCCTTCAGCTGGTTGCATAGAGATGGCTTGGTGGAGATCCGGGTTAAAGGTTTCACCCACTGCGCCAACAGGTTCAACACCAAAGCGAGCTACCGTTGAGAGTAACTCTTTCAAGGTTAGCTCCACACCATCGAATAACGCTTTGATGCTTTCATCTTCCTTATTAGCAGGTGTTGAAAGCGCACGCTCTAAGTTATCAATGGTATTTAAAATATCTTTTGAAAATTTTTCTAATGCAAATTTATGTGCTTTTTCAACATCTTGTTCGCTACGGCGACGCATATTGTCAATTTCTGCACGAGTACGAAGCAATAAATCTTGTTCTTTTTTAGAAGTTTCTTCTACTTGTGCTTTTAATTGTTCTTCAAGTTCTTGTACACGAGCGATCGCTTCTTCTAATGGATCTTCCGTTGAGGTGGTTTCTTGCTGTACTTCTTCAACAACTTCTTCATTTATGTTTTGTGCTTGTTCTGACATTTTTTTCTCCATTAATCAAAAATTAGCGCTATTTTAGCAAAACTGAATTGCTATGTAATATAATGGCTAAAATTTTAAATTCAAGTGCGGTCAGAAATCGGTGAGTTTGCACTTGGGAGTAATCATAGTTATGGATGAATTAGTCAAATCATTTAAAACCATCGCCTTGATGGGAAAACCGCGTCGCGATATTAATTTGCAAATGCACAAAAACTTGTATCAATGGCTGAAAGAGCGAGGATATCAAGTTTTAGTGGAAAAAGACGTCGGTGAAAAATTTGGTTTACCAGAAGAGGTTTTAGCGACAGTTGAACAAATCGGTGAGCAAGCACAACTTGTGATTGTGATTGGTGGTGATGGCAATATGCTAGGGCGAGCTCGCATTTTGGCTAAATATCATATTCCAATGATTGGTATTAACCGAGGTAACTTGGGCTTTTTGACTGATATTGACCCGAAAAATGCTTATGCACAGCTTGAAGCTTGTTTGGAACGCGGCGAGTTTTTTGTCGAAGAGCGTTTCTTGTTGGAAGCAAAAATTGAACGCAATGGCGAAATTATTTCTAGCGGTAATGCAGTAAATGAGGCGGTTATTCACCCCGCTAAAATCGCGCACATGATTGATTTCCATGTTTATATCAACGATAAATTTGCTTTCTCTCAACGTTCGGACGGTTTGATTGTTTCCACACCAACAGGTTCAACGGCTTATTCACTTTCCGCTGGCGGTCCGATTTTAACGCCAAATTTAAATGCGATTGCCCTTGTGCCAATGTTCCCGCACACACTTTCTTCTCGACCATTGGTGATTGATGGCGACAGTAAAATTTCAATTCGCTTTGCAGAACATAACACTTCACAGTTAGAATTAGGCTGTGATAGTCAAATTGCACTCGATTTTTGCCCAGATGATGTGGTGCATATTGAAAAAAGCCCGCATAAACTGCGTTTATTACACCTGAAAAATTATAATTATTACAATGTATTAAGCACGAAATTAGGCTGGCTTAAAAATTTCTAATCCAAAAAGTTAAAAATTTCTTTACTGTATATTATATCAGTTATAATATATGGATATACAGTTAAGGAGATTTTTTATGCTAACCCAACTTACCATCAATAATTTTGCAATTGTTCGTCAATTAGAGATTGAATTGGCGAAAGGAATGTCTGTGATTACGGGGGAAACCGGTGCAGGGAAATCCATTGCTATTGATGCGTTGGGGTTATGCTTAGGGCAACGTATTGAAACGTCTATGGTTCGAGAAGGGCAGGAAAGAGCTGAAATTTGCGCGACATTTTTTATTGAACCAACTAACCCCGCTTATCAATGGTTGCAAGAGCAAGAATTGCAAGATCCTGATAATCCCTCCGATTGTATTCTACGTCGTGTTATTAATGCAGATGGGCGTTCTAAAGCCTTTATCAATAGCACGCCAGTATCGGCTTCCCAATTAAAAGAAATAGGACAATATCTTATTCATATTAATGGGCAGCACGCTTCGCAGTTATTATTGAAAAATGATTATCAGCTTCAATTGGTGGATACATTTGCACATCACAATGATTTACTCGCACAAATGCGAGAAGATTATCGAGCATGGAAAAATCTTCAAACGGAAGTTAAAAATTTCCAACAAAAAGTGGCCGAAAATGAAGCGAAGAAACAACTTTTACAATATCAGGTAGAAGAGTTGGATGAGTTTGCCCTTCGTCCAAATGAATATTTAGAATTAGAAGAGGATCAACGTCGTCTATCAAATAGCGAACAGCTGACACAGTTATCACAATCAGCCTTACAGCTACTCAGTGAAAATGAGACCGTGAGTATCGATTCTATGCTCTATCGTGCGACACAGTATATTGATGAATTAAGTGAGTTAGATCCTCGCTATGTTTCCGTTCAAACAATGTTGAATGATGCACTTATCCAAGTGCAAGAGGCGACAAGTGAAGTCCAACATCTTGCATCTCATATTGAGCAAGATCCGATGTTATTACAAGAGATTGAGCAGCGTTTAGGTCAAGCTTTACAACTCGCTCGCAAGCATAATGTGAAACCTGAAGAGTTAGTGGAATGGCATCAAAAATTAAAAGCAGAATTGACCACACTTTTAGATTTTTCAGAAAGTGAAGAGCGTCTGATTCTTGAAGAAAAATCCGCCTTTGAGAAAATGCAAAATACGGCAAAACAATTACATGAAAGCCGTAGCCAAGCTGCAGAGAAATTAGCACAACAGGTTACAGATTCTATCAAAGGGCTTGCAATGGAAAATGCCGAGTTTTTCATTGAAGTGAATTCGGATTTAGCTAAAGTAGCGGCAAATGGGGCAGATAATATCGTCTTTACTTTACGCAGTAATTTAGGACAACAAGCACAGCCGTTAGCAAAAGTGGCGTCAGGTGGTGAATTGTCTCGTATTTCATTAGCGATTCAAGTCTTAACATCAGATCAATCGGCGATTCCAACGTTAATCTTTGATGAAGTGGATGTTGGTATTAGTGGAAAAACCGCGAGCGTAGTGGGTAAATTATTGCGCCAATTAGGCGATAAATGCCAAGTACTTTGCGTGACCCATTTACCACAAGTGGCATGCCACGGACATCATCAATTTAATGTTGAGAAATTTACCGTTGATGATAAAACAGAAACTAAAATGACCGCACTTTCTCAAGAAGAGCGCGTTCCTGCTCTTGCAAGATTGCTCGGTGGCAGTGAAATTACGGATCTTGCTTTAGCGAATGCACAAGAGATGTTGGATTTAGTCAAGTAAAATGAGGCAAATGAATGGGCGTTTATAGTTCATTCAATGCATTAATAACTCGAATTTCGTCAAATTGCTCAAGTTGTTCTTGTCTAATTTCAATTTCTTGAACTTGACCAGATTGTAGTAAATATTCCCTTTGTGTGCCTTTTAATAAAGGAGTATTCGGTGTGAACCATTGAGTTCCTTTTCTAAAGGCGAGATTGCCAATAGAGCAGTCTGTGACAAAGTCCCCTTTAATAATAATGATTTCATCAGCCTCTCCCTTTTGTGCAAATAAGGTATTGATAAGTTCACGATCAGCATATTTGATCGAATAATCAATTTCATTACAGACTATGGGCTTGAATTCACGATGTGTTTTAGGTGTATATTCAAGGTATGAAATTTGGGTTTGATGAGCGTTGTAGTCAATTCGACAGCGAACAAGCTTATTATGTAGCTCCTTAGGTACTTGAATTAGATCTAAAAGATTAAAAAAAGTGACCGCACTTTTTCCATAATAAGTGATAAGGCTACGCTCATAGCGTGCTTGATGCAGAGCAATATTTTTAATTTTGCCATTTTTAATGGCGATGGTTTCAAATAAAGGGAACATTACTTTTCCTTTTGAATTGGAAGGTAAACTTTGGCAATCAACTCTTGATATTCATCTTCAAGTTGGCTTTGAATGGTAATGCCGCCACCACTACGAAAATAAAATTTATTCTCTTTTTGTTCAATAAAACGAATTGCGACGGCGCTATTTAGACTTTCGCCATCAAAAATACCGAAAATTCCTGTGTAATAACCTCGTTCTTGCTTTTCAGCTTGTTGGATAATGGAAACCGTTTTTTCTTTAGGCGCTCCGCTAATTGAGCCAGCAGGTAAAAGTGCGGCTAATATTGAGCCAATTTTATTTTGCCAATTATTCTCCAGTTCACCACAAATTTCTGAACTGGTTTGTAGTATTTCGCCTTGTTCTGTGTAAATACTATCGATGTAGCGAAAACGAGATACTTTGATATTTTTGGCAACCATTGCAAGATCATTACGCATTAAATCGACAATGGTGTAATGTTCTCGTTGCTCTTTTTCATCATTTAACAAATTCGCTTTGGCATTAGGCTGGCTCGCATCAATCGTTCCTTTCATGGGATATGTATAAATTTTGTTTTGTCGAATTTGCACAAAGGATTCAGGGGAAAAGCAGACAAATTGATCTTTACAAAGTAATTTATAAGGCGCTTCAACTGAATGAAAAATTTGGCTTAAGTTGCCATTTAATTCGATTTTACTGGGATAAGTGAGATTGAGTAAATAGGAATTACCTTTTTGTAATTCGCGTTGAACAAGATGAAATCCTTGTTCATATTGATGTAATGTAATGGGCTTTTTATCAATGATAGACAAAGCAAAGTGCGGTTGATTTTCAGGGATATTTTTTACGCTTTGAATATCCCAAATTAGCCCTTTTTCAGTGCTTTCATCAAAAGAACAAATAAGCGGTTTCTTCTGTTCAAAATCAATTAAGAAGAAAAAAGGTTGGCGTAATGCGCCATAAGCATTAGCTTGATGAATAAATGTTTGCATAGCTTGTAGATAAAAAAATAAAAAGGATTTTAACGCAGAATCGCTATAATGTTGAAATGAATTTAGTTACCGAATTATGGCACTAGCCCGTATGAAAAAAATTTTAGTTATCAATAACCATGATTCTTTTACTTATAATTTAGTGGATCTTATTCGCCAATTACAGGTACGTTTTGATGTGGTAAGTATTGAAGATTTATCATTAGATTGTGTAGAAGGTTATACACATATTTTAATTTCTCCAGGACCAGATGTTCCAAGCGCATACCCGCAATTATTTGCGATGTTAGAACGATTTTATCAAACAAAGTCCATTTTAGGTGTTTGTTTAGGACATCAAACCCTTTGTGAATTCTTTGGCGGAGAACTCTATAATTTGCCAAGTGTGCGTCATGGGCAGAAACGCCGCTTAAAAGTGCGGTCAAATTCAGGCTTATTTTTAGGGCTTCCAGCCGAATTTGAAATAGGTCTTTATCATTCCTGGGCAGTACAAACTGAGAGTATACCAGAGACATTAGAAATTACAGCTGTTTGTGATGATGAAATCGTGATGGCAACACAGCACAAAAATTTACCTATTTTTTCTGTGCAATTTCATCCTGAGTCTTACATGTCAGAATTCGGTGAACAAATGTTACAAAATTGGTTAAATTTCAAAAATACTTGATAGGAATGCTTGCGTATTAGTCAAAAAAGCGTATTATAGACGTCTATACGTCAATACATCCAAAAGAAGAGAACTTATGTCTAGCTATTTATTTACTTCTGAATCAGTTTCAGAAGGACATCCAGATAAAATTGCCGATCAAATTTCTGATGCAGTACTTGATGAAATTTTAAAACAAGATCCTAAAGCACGTGTGGCTTGTGAGACCTATGTCAAAACAGGGATGGCGTTAGTCGGTGGTGAAATTACCACATCAGCATGGGTTGATATTGAAAACCTCACTCGACAAGTGATTTGTGATATTGGTTACAAACATTCTGAAATGGGCTTTGATGGCAATTCTTGTGCTGTATTAAATGCGATTGGTAAGCAATCATCAGATATTAATCAAGGTGTGGATCGTGAGAATCCATTAGATCAAGGTGCGGGTGACCAAGGGATTATGTTTGGTTATGCAACAAATGAAACCGAAGTCTTGATGCCTGCGGCGATTACTTATGCACATCGTTTAATGGAAAAACAAGCCGACGTGCGTAAAAGTGGAAAACTCGCGTGGTTACGCCCAGATGCGAAAAGCCAAGTGACTTTGAAATATGAAGATAATAAAATCGTGGGCGTGGATGCGGTAGTGCTTTCTACACAACATAGTGAAGAAGTGTCACAAAAAGAAATTTATGAAGGCGTGATGGAAGAAATCATCAAGCCAATCTTGCCAAGCGAATGGTTATCTCAACAAACAAAATATTTCATTAACCCAACAGGGCGTTTTGTAATTGGTGGCCCAATGGGCGACTGTGGTTTAACGGGGCGTAAAATCATTGTCGATACCTACGGTGGCGCGGCTCGTCATGGTGGTGGAGCCTTCTCAGGTAAAGATCCATCAAAAGTAGACCGTTCAGCGGCTTATGCCGCACGTTATGTGGCGAAAAATATTGTTGCAGCAGGTCTTGCAGATCGTTGTGAAATTCAACTTTCTTATGCAATTGGTGTGGCAGAGCCAACCTCTATTATGGTGGAAACCTTTGGTACAGGAAAAGTATCAAACGAATTATTGGTTAAGTTAGTGCGTGAATTCTTTGATTTACGTCCTTATGGTTTAATTAAAATGTTAAATTTAATTCAACCAATTTATCGCCAAACTGCCGCGTATGGACACTTTGGCCGTGAACAATTCCCATGGGAGAAAGTGGATCGTGCAGAAGAATTGCGAGCTGCAGCCGGTCTTAAATAAGTAAATAAAATGTGTATGATAAAAACCGCTAAATTAGCGGTTTTTGTTTACTTAACATGATGATCTCATCTCAAACTCAGTTTCGGCATTTAAAAATGCAGGTACAGCGCAAACTTGCAGAAACATTACAACTCGCTGAAAATCACTTTCAACGGAAATTTCCTATTCCGACAATCAGTTATGACTTGCGAGGTGTAAAGGCTGGCGTTGCATACTTGCAGAAGAATAAGATTAAATTTAACCGCACTTTACTACTCGAGAACTCAGATGAATTTATTCGTCAGGTGGTTCCACACGAATTAGCCCACCTTATTGTGTATCAAGTATTTGGGCGAGTGAAACCGCATGGACAGGAATGGCAAGCGGTGATGACGCAGTTATTTAATCTCCCTGCCGATACTTGTCACCAATTTGATGTGGAAAGTGTACAAGGTAAAATGTTTGCTTATCAGTGTGAATGTCAGACCCATTATTTAACGATTCGTCGGCATAATCGCATTCAACGCGACAAAATTATCTATTTATGTCGAAAATGCCGAGGAAAATTATTTTTTCATGATGAAAATAAGTAAGTGATATGATATATTTCCAGTGTTTTCAATCAAATAACAGGGGTTATCCAATGAAAAAATCATTATTAGCTATCGTTGTCGGTGCATTAGCGATTGCTTCAACTGCAAATGCTGGTTTATATGCCGAAGGTGATCTAGGTCTTTCAAGAACTAAATTAAGCAATGGTGGTTCAAGCAAAACTAAAATTGAGCCTCGTGTTGCAGTGGGTTACAAATTAGGTAATGTACGTGTAGCCGGGGATTATACTCACCACGGTAAGTTTCAAGGCACTAAAGTTCAAGGCTTAGGTGCAACAGTGTTCTATGACTTCGATACCAATTCTCAAATTGAACCTTATGTAGGTGCTCGTCTTGCGGCTAACCGTTTCAAATTTGAAGAACGGGCAGATCAACGCTATAAAAGCTCTTCTGAAACTAAAGTAGGCTATGGTGTCGTAGCAGGGGCTAAATATAAATTAGCCGAAAAGGTGTATGCAAACGGTGGTTTAGAATATAACCGTTTAGGTAGCTTTGACGATACTAAAGTGAATAACTATGGCGCTAAAGTGGGCGTAGGTTACGAATTCTAATTTTCCTTTTGAAAAGTGCGGTTGATTTTGATCTGACCCCAAAAAGTTAAACTGTTATTCAAAGGATTGTTTTCGATATTGTATCGGACTCAGTCCTTTTAATTTTAGTTGAATCCGCCGATGATTATAGTAATCCAAATAATCTCTGACAGCATCAACTATCTCTTCTTTTGTTTTAAATTCCCGACCATAAAAACATTCTATTTTTAATCGTCCAAAGAAACTTTCCATTGCGGCATTGCCCAAGCAATTTCCTTTTCTCGACATACTTTGAATAATGCCATGTTCAGCCAAGATTCGACGATAAGCTACCATTTGATATTGTCAGCCTTGGTCTGAATGCAAAATGACACCACAAGCTTTATTTAGTCCAACTTTTGGGGTGCAGATCAAATTCACCGCACTTTGCATTTCCCCTTGAAATCTTTCTTTTTATTCTTATATCTATGACGTTCAATTTTTATCTTTATGAAGGAAAAAATTATGTCACAAAATCAAGAAACTCGCGGCTTCCAATCTGAAGTCAAACAACTTCTCCAATTAATGATTCATTCTTTGTATTCCAACAAAGAAATTTTCTTACGTGAATTAATTTCTAATGCCTCTGATGCAGCAGATAAATTACGCTTTAAAGCACTTTCCAACCCTGCTTTATATGAAGGTGATGGCGACTTGCGTGTGCGCGTGAGCTTTGATGCGGATAAAAGCACTATCACCATCAGCGATAACGGGATTGGGATGACCCGTGAACAAGTGATCGATCATTTAGGTACGATTGCCAAATCTGGAACAAAAGAATTTTTGACCGCACTTGGACAAGATCAAGCGAAAGATAGTCAGCTCATCGGTCAATTCGGTGTGGGCTTCTATTCGGCGTTTATCGTTGCCGATAAAGTGAAGGTGAAAACCCGTGCGGCAGGTGAGGCGACTGATAAAGGCGTGCTTTGGGAATCTGCCGGGGAAGGCGAGTATTCCGTGGCGGATATTGAGAAAAAATCCCGTGGTACTGATGTGATTTTACATTTACGCGAAGATGAAAAAGAATTGTTAAACGAATGGCGTTTGCGTGAAATTATCGGTAAATATTCTGACCATATTGGCTTGCCAGTGGAAATGCTCACCAAAGAATATGATGACGAAGGCAAAGAAACCGGTGAAAAATGGGAAAAAATCAATAAATCGGATGCCCTTTGGACACGTTCTAAAAACGACATTTCCGATGAGGAATACAAAGAGTTTTATAAACATTTAAGCCATGATTTTGCGGATCCGTTATTGTGGGCGCATAACAAAGTGGAAGGTAATCAAGAGTACACCAGTTTGCTTTATGTGCCGTCGAAAGCGCCTTGGGATTTATTCAACCGTGAACACAAATACGGCTTGAAACTCTATGTACAACGCGTGTTTATCATGGATGATGCAGAACAATTCATGCCGAATTATCTGCGTTTTATGCGTGGTTTAATCGACAGCAATGACTTGCCGTTAAATGTATCCCGTGAAATTTTGCAGGATAACAAAACTACAGCAGCGCTACGCAAAGCTTTAACCAAACGTTCGTTGCAAATGTTAGAGAAATTGGCGAAAGAGGATGCCGACAAATATCAGCAGTTCTGGAAAGAATTTGGCTTAGTGTTAAAAGAAGGTCCGGCAGAGGATTTTGGCAATAAAGAAGCCATTGCGAAATTATTGCGTTTTGCCTCTACCCACAATGACAGCAGTGAACAAACCGTGTCATTAGAAGACTACGTTGCCCGCATGAAAGAAGGGCAAAAAGCCATCTATTACATCACAGCAGACAGCTATGTGGCGGCGAAAAATAGCCCACACTTGGAATTGTTCAATAAAAAAGGCATTGAAGTCTTATTGCTTTCCGATCGTATTGATGAATGGATGTTAAGTTACTTAACGGAATTTGATGGCAAAGCGCTCCAAACTATTACGAAAGCGGATTTGGATTTAGGCGATTTGGCGGATAAAGAAGAAAACGAAGCGCAAAAAGAACAAGACAAAGCCTTTGATAGTTTTATTGAACGCGTAAAAACGTTGCTGGGCGAACGCGTGAAAGAAGTACGCTTAACTCACCGTTTAACCGACACGCCAGCCGTGGTTTCTACGGATAATGATCAAATGACGACCCAAATGGCGAAATTGTTTGCCGCTGCAGGGCAACCTGTACCAGAAGTAAAATACACCTTTGAACTTAATCCAGAACACCACTTAGTGAAAAAAGTGGCTGATATTGCAGATGAAGTTGAATTTGCTGATTGGGTGGAATTGTTGCTCGAACAAGCTATGTTAGCAGAGCGCGGATCTTTGGAAAATCCAGCTGCGTTTATTAAGCGCATTAATAAGTTGTTGGCATAATAAATAAACGCCTTGGTGTAGTTCCAAGGCGTTTTTAGTTTCAATCTATTTTTGAATAGATTATTTTATTTATTTCATCACCTAACTTATTTTCATTACTTAGTTGTAAATAAGATAAATGTAGGCTTTTCTTTTTTTTATTGTCCGCCTGGGCGACGATCAGCGGCACGATCTCCACAGGCTGAGCCATCTTTTGCGGTTTGCCAATAATGATCACATCTTCCTGCGTTAGCAAAAGATGAAAATGTACCTAAAGCAAATGTTGCTAATAAAATCATTACAATTTTTTTCATATATATTCCAATGTAAATTAAACGTAGTATGAATAAAACACGACACTAAATTGACTTTAGGTTAAAATCTTCATGCGGTGTATATTCTTAGAAATTATAATTTTATGGATATTATGCAAAAGATAGTTGTTGTAATGATGTTCTATACTATTTGTTACTTGACAAAATATGAGGTCTAAAATGAGCGTTAATGAGAAAGTAAGATTATTCAGAGAGTTGAATCAATGGTCTCAAGAGGAAATGGCTGAAAGAATGAATATGTCTGTGGCTGGATATGCAAAAATTGAAAGAGGTGAAACGAATATAAGCCTTCATAAATTGAAACAGATAGCATCAGTCCTACAAATAGATCTTTTGGATTTGTTATCTACCCATGATAGCGGCGTTATTTTAGTTGGTGGAGAAAATAATCAAAATCATTTTCGTAATAACTATTATGGTAATCAATCGGCTGAGTTAGAAGTAGAAAAATTAAAGTTAGAATTAAAACATAAAGATGAATTATTGAAACAAAGAGAAAATGAATTAGAAACTTTAAGAGATATAGTAAATTTATTAAAACAAAAAATGAAAGATTAGGGGATATTATGCTAATAGTCTATGGCATTAAAAATTGTGATACAGTGAAAAAAGCGTTGAAGTGGCTGGCGGATCACCATATTGAACACAAACTTCACGACTACCGTGTTGATGGTTTAGATTCGAATTTTTTAACTCTGGCAGAAGCTCAATTTGGCTGGGATGTGTTGATGAATAAACGCAGTACAACTTGGCGTAATTTGGATGAACAAGTTAAAAATTCCCTTGATAAAATCACCGCACTTTCCGTGCTAGCTGAGAATCCAACCTTAATTAAACGCCCAATTATTTTACAAGATGGAAAGGCATTAATTGGATTTAATGAAAAGGAATATCAGGCTGCTTTTGCCTAAAGTGCGGTTATTTTCTTAGGAGTTTTTATGAAAGAAAAAGTGATTTTTTTGGCACAAGATCTCATTCGTCGTCCCTCTATTAGCCCAAATGATGAGGGCTGTCAGCAACTAATTGCAGAACGTTTAAAAAAGTTAGGTTTTCAAATTGAATGGATGCCTTTTAATGATACGCTGAATTTGTGGGCAAAACATGGAACGGGTGAGCCGGTTATTGCTTTTGCTGGACATACGGATGTTGTACCTACTGGTGATGAAAATCAATGGTCGTATTCTCCATTTTCTGCTGAAATTATTGATGGCATGCTTTATGGTCGCGGTGCGGCGGATATGAAAGGTTCATTGGCAGCAATGATCGTAGCGGCGGAAGAATATGTGAAAGCCAATCCGAATCATAAGGGCACGATTGCTTTGTTGATTACTTCTGATGAAGAGGCCGCTGCGAAAGATGGTACGGTACGTGTTGTTGAGACATTGATGGCGCGCGGTGAGAAAATTACTTATTGCATGGTTGGTGAGCCGTCGAGCTCGAAAACATTAGGCGATGTAGTCAAAAATGGTCGTCGGGGTTCGATTACAGGTAACCTCTACATTCAAGGCATTCAAGGTCATGTGGCTTATCCTCATTTAGCGAAAAACCCAATTCACAAAGCAGCGCCTTTCTTGCAGGAATTAACCACATATCAATGGGACAATGGCAATGAATTTTTCCCGCCGACCAGTTTACAAATTGCAAATATCCATGCGGGCACAGGGAGCAATAATATTATCCCTGGTGAGCTTTATGTACAATTTAATTTACGTTATTGTACGGAAGTCACTGACGAAAGCATTAAGCAGAAAGTGGCAGAAATGCTTGAAAAACATGAATTGAAATACCGTATGGATTGGAATTTATCGGGTAAACCATTTTTAACCAAACCGGGTAAATTATTAGATGCATTAACGACCGCAATTGAGCAAACAACCGGTATTACACCACAAGCAGAAACAGGTGGGGGTACCTCTGATGGACGTTTTATTGCATTAATGGGCGCTGAAGTTGTGGAATTTGGGCCGCTTAATGCAACGATTCATAAAGTGAATGAATGTGTAAACGTTGATGATCTTGCCAAATGCGGTCAGATTTATCATCAAATGTTAGTGAATTTATTGGATAACTAAGATGAAATTAACGCCAGAAATGTTAACCGGCAAATCTCGTAAACATTTGATCAATTTGCCTACACCTCATTCTCCGAATCATTTTTTGCAAGCAGAGGCAATGAAAGCGTTTCAAGGATTGCAACAAAGTGCGGTCAAAAATAGCTTTAATTTGCAACCCGCGAGTAGCTTTCGTGATTTTGAACGTCAACAACGCATTTGGAACGGTAAATTTAACGGTGAACGCAAGGTTCATGATGATGAGGGAAATCCATTAGATTTAGCGTTATTAGATGATTGGCAAAAAGCACAAGCTATTTTACGTTGGTCAGCGCTTCCGGGTGGCAGTCGTCATCATTGGGGAACAGAAATCGATATTTTTGATCCTGATCTTTTGCCTCAAGGTCAATCTTTACAACTTGAACCTTGGGAATATGAAAAGGGTGGTTATTTCTTTGAACTTAGTGAATTTCTCACTGAAAATCTACCGCACTTTGATTTTGCTTTGCCTTTTATTAGCCAACCAGAAGGTAAAAAAATCGGCCGAGAACCTTGGCATATTAGCTATTTACCGTTGGCAGAGCAAGCCTCACGATTATTTACGCCAGATGTACTATTGAAAGTTTGGCAGCATGAAACCGTGGCTGGAAAAGAAACGTTAATTACACACTTGCCTGAGATTTTTGAGCAATATGTGGTTTAACAAAAAAGCGCAGCGAGTCGCTGCGTTTTTTATGATATTGATTAATTCTTTTTATTTTTTTTCCAAGGATTTATGCTGAATTTTTACATTCTTACCTTTAGCTTGGAAATATTCACCGATTTGTTGAGCGATATAAACAGAACGATGTTTACCGCCCGTACAACCAATGGCAATGGTTAAATAGCTTCGATTATTTTGCTCTAACATCGGTAACCACGTTTCAATGTAATTACGCGTTTGGTAGATAAAATTATTCACTTCATCATGCGCAAGTAAAAATTGTGCAACAGGTTCATCAAGCCCTGTCATTGGACGAAGTTCTGGATCCCAGTGCGGGTTAGGTAGAAAACGCACATCAAAGACATAATCGGCATCAAGCGGAATGCCATATTTAAAGCCAAACGATTCAACCACGATTTTAAGCTCTTTATCTGTATTACCCCGTAAAACCTCTCTTAAACGTTCAGATAACGAATGAGTAGAAAGAGGTGCGGTATCAATAATAAAATTAGCATGTTGAATTAACGGTTCAAGTTGCTGATATTCTAAATCAATCGCTGATTCAAGTGGGAGATCTTGTGCTGAAAGTGGATGAAGACGACGTGAATCGCTGTAACGACGAATAAGTGTACTACGATCGCTGTCCAGAAAGATGATTTTGACAGAATAAGTGGCTTGAATATCTGTCAGAATCTTGTCTAAATCAGCACTTGAATGAGGAAGATTTCGAATATCAAGACTGATGGCAACAGCTGTTTGAGTTTTGGCGAGAATATTGGTGAGTTGAGGAAGTAAATCGAGAGGGAGATTATCCACGCAATAATAGCCCATATCTTCCAAAGCTCGTAATGCGACAGATTTCCCCGCACCGGAGCGACCGCTGATAATAATAATTTCCATCTGCGTGATTCCTTATGGTTAGTCGGTTAGGTTATACCTCTTGAGGTTCAATATTATCTAAATTTGTGTCGTCTTCAGATTCCTCTGAATGATCGGCACATTCAAAAATTTGCCAAATTTCATCCGCACTTTGTGCTGAACGAAGTTGTTTAATTAAGTTTTTATCCGTTAATTTTTCATTGAGTTCTGCGAGAACAGGAATATATTCTTGGCAGAGATTTTCAGGTACAAGCACAGCAAAAACGATATCCACCGGTTTATTATCAGCCGCATCATATTCAACAGGCGTTTCTAATTGCATAAATACCGTTAGGATCTTATCTGACACAGTAGCAGGTAACTTGGCTTTAGGCATGGCAACACCATTGCCCAATCCTGAATTACCTAATTTTTCCCGCTCAAATAAACATTCAAAACAGGCCTGTTCACCATTTTCGCATTGAAGTTTTTCAACAACGAAAGCGGCAATAGATTCAAATAATCGTTTCTTGCTAGAAAAAGCAACCCCCTGACGAATATCATCAGGGGAGAGCAATGTCGTAAATTTCATCGGTTATAGTTTAAATTGTTCGCCTAAATAGACACGTTTGACGTGCTCATCATTCATGACTTCTTCCGGTGTGCCGGTCGCGATAATTTTCCCTTCACCAACAATGTAAGCGCGTTCACAAACATCAAGGGTTTCGCGTACGTTATGGTCGGTAATTAACACGCCTAAGCCACGATTACGGAGATCCGTGATGATTTTCTTAATATCCGTCACCGAAATAGGGTCAACACCCGCAAAAGGTTCATCTAGTAAAATGAATTTAGGATTTGCCGCTAAGGCGCGTGCAATTTCCACACGACGACGTTCACCACCAGAAAGCGATTGTCCCAGGCTATCACGAATATGGCCAATGTTGAACTCATCAATTAACTCATCCGCTCTCTCTCTGCGTTGTTCTGCAGTGAGATCTTTGCGAATTTCTAATACCGCCATAAGATTTTCATACACCGTTAAACGACGGAAAATAGAGGCTTCTTGTGGTAAATAGCCAATTCCTCGACGAGCACGTTCATGCATAGGTAATACGCTAATATCATCGCCATCAATGGTGATTTTTCCCTGATCATGACGCACTAAACCGACGACCATGTAGAAAGTAGTGGTTTTACCTGCACCATTTGGACCAAGTAGGCCAACAATTTCATTGGAGTTTACGGTCAAACTCACATCAGAAACCACTTTTCGGCTTTTATAACTTTTTGCGAGAAATTCAGCTTGTAATACAGACATCGGTTATTTTTTACCTTTTTGTTGTAATTGGGTCGGAATTAAGACGGTTTGCACACGTGATTTTCCATTACCATTGGCTTTTAATTGTTGTTTTTTTACATCATAGGTGATACGTTCACCATTGATTTTACTATCTAATTGTTTTAATTCGGCATTACCGGTTAATGTTAAGAATTCAGTACCTAAATCATAGTGAACTTTATTTGCTTTACCATCAACGGGTTTACCGTCATCAAGTTGTTGATGGAAGCTAACTGGGGTGCCAAATGCTTCAACAGTTTCTTTTTTACCTGAATTTTCTGGTGGACGAGTAATAACCACTTTATTGGCTTTAATCAAAATGGAACCTTGTGTAATCACAACGTTATCCGTAAAGGTTACCACGCTGTTTTCCATATCTAAAGATTGATTATCTGAGACAATATTAATCGGTTTATTGGTATCGTCTTTTAACGCAAAAGCAGATAAAGACGTCATCATTAATGCCGTTAAAAGCAGAATTTTATTGTTTGTTGATTTCATAATATGTTTTTACCTGTTCCTTTAGAGTTGCAACTTGCTGACGTAAATTTCCGACGAGTTTCAATCCACTTGAGTTAAAGTTTAATCCGTTAATTTTTACTTGCGTATCGGAAGTAATGTCTTGTGTTTTTAAATTAATTACTGCCGCTTCGGTCTCAACACGTTGTAGGCGAGATAAAGGATCAAGACTCTCGGCAACCACACCGCCTTCAAGATAGAGCATTTGATCTTTTGTTAATTTTGCCTTTTTCGCGCTAAGCTTCCAATTTTGTTTTTCTAATTGAATTTTATCGGTTTTATCTTCTTTCTCTTTATTATCTAAAGAGACATCAAAGAGATAGACTAACGGCGAAATAAAATCTGTATGACCGTCTTGTGTGTAATATTCCACTTCGTCGGAAATCGCGAGATATTGCTTTTTACCTTCTGGCGAGAATACGGTGGTTTCCATTTTATTGCCGACGTATTCTGGGCTATCAGGCTTTTTAATGAGGCTTTGTAAATCGCTATGATCTTGATTAAGCGAATAATACCAGCCTAATAAAGCCAGGGCGATGACACCTAAAATAATATTCCAACGAATATTCATAAATAACGTTCTTTCCTTCTTAAAAGGGTAACTAATCATAGCACTTTTTTGACACAAAGTGCGGTCAAAAATAGCCGTATTTTAGTCTTCTAAAATGAGTGTTTTTAAGATCTGATAAATCTCGCGATAAGCTTTTGAAGGCTTATTTTGTTCCTTTTCTTTTTGTGCTGCACGAATCAAATTACGTAATTGTTGGCGATCTGCAGAAGGATGCTCATTTAACAAATCAGTCAGTGCCACATCACCTTTCGCAACTAATTCATCACGTAAGATTTCCAACTTATGCAGCATCGCTTGTTGTTGATTATGTTTGTTTTCAATTTTTTCTAAAGCTTCACGAATAGGCTCAGCATCAATTGAGCGTAAGAGCTTACCAATATATTGTAATTGGCGACGACGCGCTTCTTTTTGCAGGCGTTGCGCTAATTCAATGGCATCTTTCAAGCTATCGTCTAGTGGAACCTTAGTCAGATTTGCTTTGGTTAAGTTCACCAATTTCTCGCCGAGTTGCTTTAAATCCTCAGCATCGCGTTTGATTTCACTTTTACTTACCCAAATAATCTCTTCTTGGTCTTCATCTTCCCAATCAAAGGCTTCTTTTTTCTTACGTTTTGCCATTCTATTACCTTATGAAAAATTTGGTACATTTTAGCATAAACTTTCAAAATAAGATAAAATGGCGCAAATTTTTAATAGGATTATCATCATGAAAACAGCAGAAAATTTAACCGCACTTTTAAAATCTCAAGAGCAAACATTGCGTGATGCAGTTAGTTTTGCGATTGAAACTGCGCAGAAAGCGGGGGCAACCGCTGAAGTCGGTGTGACAAAAGTGAGTGGTTTATCGGTTTCAACCCGTCTGCAAGAGATTGAAAATGTTGAATTTACTAATGATGGGGCATTAGGTATTTCTGTTTATTTAGGCCAACAAAAAGGCAATGCGTCTACCTCAGACTTAAGCGAAGAAGCCATTAAAAATACCGTTGAAGCAGCGCTTGCTATTGCAAAATATACCTCGCCAGATGATTGTACAGGGCTAGCAGATAAAGAACTAATGGCTTTTGAAGCGCCCGATTTAGAACTTTATCATGGGGCAAGTGTTGATGTTGAACAGGCTACAAAATTAGCTTTAGAGGCTGAAAAATCAGCGTTGGAATACGATGCTAAAATCGTGAATAGTAACGGTGCAAGTTTTAATTCACATACTGGCGTGCGTGTTTATGGCAATACACACGGCATGCTACAAAGTTACTTATCTAGCCGCTATTCTTTATCTTGTTCGGTGATTGGTGGAGAGCTAGATCAACTGGAAAATGACTACGAGTACACGGTTTCACGTGAGTTTGATGCGCTTTCTTCAGCAGATTGGGTAGGACAAAATTGCGCGAAAAAAGTGATCGCGCGTTTAAATCCACAGAAATTAAGCACGCGCGAAGTGCCCGTGATTTTCTTAAATGATGTGGCCACAGGATTAATTTCTCATTTAACGGGCGCGATTAGTGGCGGCAGCTTATATCGCAAATCCAGTTTCTTGCTCGATCATCTTGGAAAACAAGTATTGCCAGATTGGTTCCAAATCAGTGAGCGTCCTCATTTGTTAAGACGTTTAGCCTCTACGCCTTTTGATAGCGAAGGGGTTCGCACACAGAATCTTGAAATTATTCAAGATGGCGTGTTGCAAACCTATTTGCTCACCAGTTACAGCGGTAGAAAAATGGGCATGCAAAGTACCGGGCATGCAGGCGGTATTCACAACTGGCTCGTGAAACCAAATTTAACGGGCGGATTGACCGCACTTTTACGTCAAATGAGCACTGGTTTATTGGTTACCGATGTCATGGGACAAGGTGTCAATATTGTGACCGGGGATTATTCTCGTGGCGCAGCCGGTTTCTGGGTGGAAAATGGCGAGATCCAATATCCGGTTGCCGAAATTACCATTGCAGGTCAATTACAAGATATGTTGAAAAATATTATTGCGGTATCAGATGATATAGAGCATCGTTCCAATATCCAAACAGGTTCAATCTTGCTCAACAAGATGAAAATCTCAGGGAATTAATAAAATTTATAAAAATGATAATAATTCTTATTGACAGATGATTTCTTTCTGCTACTATACGCACATCTGTTTAGTAGCGATTGCAGATTGCTTCAACAGGTAGAGTAGAAAGTAAATTCGTTAGGGTTAAAAAGGCTGAAGGTTTAAACTTCAGCCTTTTTTATTGTAGAATACGCAAACGATTAAATTAAAAAGGAAAGACCATGAAAAAACACCACGTTGATATTATGATTTCAGAAGCGGATGTCCGTAGTCGCATAGCTGAACTTGGCGCGGAAATTACGCATTTTTATCAACAAAAAGCCATTGATAAACTGATTGTCGTCGGGCTTTTACGCGGTTCATTTATGTTCATGGCTGATCTGGTGCGTGAATTAAAATTACCGGTAGAAGTAGAGTTTATGACCACTTCAAGCTATGGTAGCGGAATGACAAGTAATCACGATGTGAAAATTACGAAAGATCTTGAAGGCGATATTCGTAATGAACACGTGCTAATTGTTGAGGACATTATTGATACAGGTTATACCCTAGAAAAAGTGCGTGGCATTTTAAATTTACGTGATCCTGCAAGCTTGGCGATTTGTACCTTATTAGATAAACCTTCTCGCCGAGAAGTGGAAGTGCCCGTTGAGTGGATTGGTTTTTCTATTCCGGATGAATTTGTTGTCGGCTATGGTATTGATTATGCTCAACGTTATCGTAATCTAGGCTATATTGGCAAAGTGGTTATAGACGAATAATTTATTTTTCAATAAAAAGTGATCTGCACCCCAAAACCTGGATACCTATTTTGAGGTGCAGATTATGTCCTACTCTTATCAATTTCGTCTAGAAATTATCAAACTCGTCACCGAACAGGATTATGGTATCCGTGAGGTGGCTAAACTTCATAACATTCCCCATTCTGCCGTCATCTATTGGCTAAAAGCATTTCGGGAAAGAGGGCTTGATGGCGTAAAATCGCCTTATACAAACCTTCAAACACCGAAAATAGTGAAGCCAAAGATGAAAAAGAAAGACATTGAAATTCCGGAAACCACAGACTTTTCACCTAAAGCGTTTAAAAAGTTGCAGCGAGAGCTCGCCTTGGCTCGAGCGGAGATTGCTTACCTAAAAGAGTTGGAGAAGCTCGACCGTCAAAAACAACGACAGAAAAAAGAAAAATCATTGAAAGATTGAAGCCGGACCATGCGTTA
>NZ_QEPT01000003.1 GCF_003252755.1 Haemophilus parainfluenzae
TCTATTGCTGTTAAACGTAAAGGTGCAGTACGTAAAGCTAAACTTTACTACTTACGTGAACGTTCAGGTAAATCTGCTCGTATTAAAGAGCGTTTGGGCGAATAATTTCGCAAAGAAAAAGGCTTGGGATCCCAAGCCTTTTTTGTTAGGTTATTTAATCCGTTCTTCGATAATCCCACCGCCCAAACAAATTTCACCAAGGTAAAATACGGCAGATTGTCCTGGTGTGACGGCTGATTGAGGTTCATCAAAAATCACTCGAATAGTTTCATCATCAATCGGTTCAATCACACAAGGAATATCTTGTTGGCGATAACGTGTTTTAACCGTGCAACGTACTAATTCACGAATTGGCTCGCGATCAACCCAATGTAATTGGCTAGCAATCAAACCTTTTGAAAATAAACGAGGATGATCATGCCCCTGAGCGACAATAAGCTCATTATTTTCAACATCCTTATCTACCACATACCAAGCCTCATCACCCGCATTTTTTAAACCACCAATGCCTAACCCTTTACGCTGTCCCAACGTGTGATACATCAAACCATCATGGCGACCAATAATTTCACCATCAACAGTACGAATATCACCAGGTTGAGCCGGTAAGTAACGAGCTAAGAAATCCTTAAATTTACGCTCACCAATAAAACAAATACCGGTAGAGTCTTTTTTCTTCGCCGTAATTAAGCCAAGCTCTTCAGCAATAGCGCGAACAATGGGCTTCCCAATTTCACCAACGGGGAATAAACTTTGTCCCACTTGTTTATGGCTTAAGGTATAAAGAAAATAACTTTGATCTTTATTAGCATCTAAACCACGTAATAATTTTGCATTTTCATCATCACCAGCCCTACGTACATAATGCCCTGTTGCAATGTAATGAGCACCAAGATCTTCAGCTGCATATTCTAAAAATGCTTTAAATTTAATTTCTTTATTACACAAAATATCTGGGTTCGGCGTGCGCCCTGCTTTATATTCAGTTAAAAAATGCTCAAATACATTATCCCAATATTCTGCAGCAAAATTAATTTTATGTAGTTTAATCCCCAACTTATCACATACAGCCTGAGCATCTGCAAGATCAGCTGCTGCAGTGCAGTAATCCGTATCATCATCTTCTTCCCAGTTTTTCATAAACAGGCCTTCCACCTGATAGCCTTGCTGTTGAAGAATAAAAGCTGACACAGAAGAATCCACTCCGCCAGACATACCACAAATGACTTTTTTTGTCGCATTTCTCGCAAGCTGTTCTTGCGTCAATTGAGGAAAGTATTGATTATAAGTATTTGAAATTAACATAGTTCTCCCGTAACTTCGGTTAAGGCGAAGCACATTGGTCATTGAATGAGAAAACGGCAAAATAATTTTGCACATAAAGTGCGGTCATTTTTGATGCAAGTTATTTCACTTCATAAAATTGCGAATCACCATCTTTTTTCGCAAATTTTTGCTCATATTCGGCTTTTGCTTGTTTATCGCCCGCATCTAATTTTGATTGAAGCGTGTCGCAAGGTTTATCACAATCACAAGCTTTGGCAATACCAAGGGTAGATAAACCACCGCAGCTGCCTTTTAAACTTTGTTTTTTGATAATAAATCCGATAGACATCAACAATATAATTGCGACGAAAGCGATTAAAGTAAAAAATAAAGTTTGCATAACTATTCTTTTGTTTCTGTTAATTTTTTGAAAGCAGAGGATGATTTTGTCACAAAACCATTATCTGTTTTAATGATTAAATAAACGGCAAGATTATTTTTCTCAGCCACTTCTAACGCCTTGTCTTCACCAAGCACAAATAACCCTGTTGATAAGCCATCTGCAGTCATTGAAGTTGGTGCAAGTACCGTAATTGAGGCTAAATGATGCTGAATTGGATAACCTGTTTTCGGATCAATTTCATGAGCAAAGCGTTTACCATTTTCTTCAAAGTAAATTCGATAATCGCCAGAACTTGCCATTCCCATATTGTCTAATCCAATGACAGCTTCAACCGCTCTTTCACCTGTTGTAGTTGGTTTTTCAATTGCGATCTGCCAAGGTTTGCCTTCAATATTTTTTCCTTTCGCACGAATTTCTCCGCCGATTTCAACCATGTAATTCTGAGCATTTAATTGTTCTAACTTTTCAGCGACCAGATCAACGCCAAAGCCTTTAGCAATCGAGGACAAATCGACATAAACTTGAGGAAGTGCTTTGCTTAATGTCGGTTTGGCAGCACTCATATCGAGGGCAATTTTATCAATACCAACCCAAGCTTGGCGTTCAGCTAATTGTTCTGGTGTAGGTTGTTTTTCTGGACGTTTTTCCGGGCCAAATCCCCATAAATTAACGACAGGGCCAACAGTTACATCCAATGCACCTTCAGTCACTTTATTTAAACGAATCGCTTCGGCCAATACTTTGGCAAAATCTGCTGAAATCTCAATCGGTGTATTCACTTGGGTATTTTGATTGAAACGACTCAATTCCGAATCTTTTTTGTAAGTGGACATTTTCGCGTTCACATCTTTTAAGATAGCTTCAATTTCTTCATGCGTCTTTTCAGATGTTGCTTTCATTGAGCCTTCATCAAGGTATTTAACATGATAAGTTGTTCCCATTGTTTTACCACTTAATGAGATAACTTTTGTTTCTTTTTCACAGGCTGCAAGACTTAATGCCATTGCCACCGCCACGATACCGCTTATTAATTTTTTCATCTGGATTTCCTAAATCTGTGAACTACTAGCAAACTAAACAAAATTTACCTGTAATCATAGAAAATTTTCTAAAAACACCTTAAATTTTGACCGCACTTCATCACAAAGTGCGGTCAGTTTTCATGATGTTTTGATTAACTAAAATCAACCACCGAAGTCATCTAATAAGATGTTTTCATCTTCAACACCGAGGTCTTTCAACATTTTGATTACCGCAGCGTTCATCACCGGAGGTCCACACATGTAGTATTCACAATCTTCTGGTGCTTCATGATTTTTCAAGTAGTTTTCATAAAGTACGTTGTGAATAAAGCCGGTGTAACCTGTCCAGTTATCTTCTGGTAACGGATCAGATAATGCCACGTGCCATGTAAAGTTTGGATTTTCTGCTTGAAGCTGATCAAAATCTTCCACATAGAACATTTCACGTTTAGAACGTGCACCATACCAGAATGACATTTTACGTTTAGAGTGTAAACGTTTTAATTGGTCAAAGATATGAGAACGCATTGGTGCCATACCCGCACCACCACCGATGAAGACCATTTCGTTGTCGGTTTCTTTCGCAAAGAATTCACCGAATGGACCTGAAATTGTCACTTTATCACCTGGTTTTAATGACCAAATGTAAGAAGACATTTGACCTGGAGGCGCATCAGGTTGACGTGGTGGAGGCGTTGCAATACGCACGTTAAGCATAATAATGCCTTTCTCTTCTGGGTATGAAGCCATTGAGTAAGCACGGATAATATGCTCATCCACTTTAGACACATAACGCCATAAATCGTATTTGTCCCAATCTTCGTGGTATTCTTCTGGAATATCGAAATCTTTATAGTAAACCGTATGTGGATCAGCTTCGATTTGGATATAACCACCAGCACGGAAAGGAACTTCTTCACCTTCAGGAATAGCCAATTTAAGCTCTTTAATAAAGGTTGCTTTGTTATCATTAGAAATAACAGTACATTCCCATTTTTTCACGCCGAAGATTTCTTCTGGTAATTCAACGTCCATGCTGCCTTTTACGTTTACTTGGCAAGCTAAACGATAACCTTCTTTCGCTTCACGTTTGCTGATATGAGAAAGTTCGGTAGGTAAAATTTCACCACCACCGCTTTTTACTTTCACAATACATTGGCCACAAGAACCACCGCCACCACACGCAGAAGAAACGAAGATACCTTTACTTGCTAAAGCACCAAGTAATTTGCCACCAGCTGGTAAAGTAATCGCTTTTTCAGGATCGTCATTAATAGAAATGGTGATATCACCAGAATCCACTAATTTTGATTTAGCGAATAAAATAATCGCAACGAGCACTAAAAGGATAACCGTAAATGCCGCAACACCTAATAATAAAATTGAAGATTCGCTCATTTATGCCTCCTTATAACTGAATTCCAGAGAATGACATAAAGCCAAGCGCCATCAAGCCTGCAGTAATAAAGGTAATCCCTAATCCTTTTAAGCCTGCCGGTACATCGGCATATTTCATTTTTTCGGTTAAGCCTGCAAGCGCAACGATTGCTAACATCCAACCAAGCCCTGCACCCACACCATAAACTGCAGATTCTGCAAAAGTGTATTCACGTTGTACCGCAAAAGATACACCACCGAAGATCGCACAGTTTACGGCGATAAGCGGAAGGAAAATACCTAATGCGTTATAAAGTGCAGGGAAGAATTTATCTAAGGTCATTTCAAGTAATTGAACAAGACCCGCGATAATCCCGATAAAGGTAATGAAGTTTAAGAACTCAAGGCTCACACCTTCTACCAATGCGCCATCTTTTAATACGTGTTCGTACACAAATTGGTTAGCGGGTACCGCAATACCAAGTACGACGACTACTGCAACACCAAGGCCAAACGCCGTGGAAACTTTCTTAGAAACCGCAAGGAAAGTACACATCCCTAAGAAGAAAGAGAGCGCCATGTTTTCAATGAAGATCGCCTTCACGAATAGGCTAATATAATGTTCCATTGATTATTTCTCCTGTTGCTCAGGTTTCCACGTTCTTAAGCCCCAAATAACGAAGCCGATAATGAAGAACGCACTTGGTGCAAGAAGGAATAAACCGTTTGGTTGATACCAACCACCGTCTTGAATAGTTTGGAATACAGGGAAACCAAGTAAACGACCAGAACCGATTAATTCACGTAATGTTGCAACGATTAATAAAATCGCACCATAACCTAAACCGTTACCGATACCGTCTACAAAACTTTCTAACGGAGGTGATTTCATCGCAAACGCTTCTGCACGACCCATTACGATACAGTTTGTAATGATAAGACCAACGAATACAGAGAGCTGTTTAGATAAACCATAAGCATAAGCTTTTAATACTTGGTCAACCAAGATTACTAAAGACGCGATAATCGCCAGTTGCACAATGATACGGATACTATTTGGAATATAGTTACGAATCAATGAAATGAACAAACTGGAGAAACCGGTTACCAAACTTACCGCAATCGCCATTACGATCGCTGTTTGTAATTGGGTTGTTACCGCTAATGCAGAACAGATACCCAAAATTTGCAAGGCAATCGGGTTATTTTTAGCAATAGGATCTAATAAAAGACCTTTCAAATTTACTTTTGCATCAGCCATTATTTGATTTCTCCTGCTTTAAATTTCGCTAAGAATGGACCAAAGCCATTTTGGCTGAACCAATAATCAAATGAACCTTGTACACCGTTACTGGTTAAGGTCGCACCAGATAAACCATCTACACCGTGAGCTTTATCTGTTGATGTGCCTTTATAGATTTTGAATTTTTGGTGTCCTTGTTCGTCGAATAATTTTTTATCAACGAATTGAGCCTGCCAACGAGGATTCGCAATTTCACCACCAAGACCGGCTGTTTCACCTTGGTCATAGTAAGTGATACCTTTGATGGTATTTCCATCTGGTGCAACCGAAACGAAACCGTACATGGTTGACCATAAACCGCGACCATACATTGGTAATACGACTTGGCTGACATTGCCTTGCTCATCTTTTACAAGATAAACACGTGCTTGATTTGCACGAACTTTAATTCCTGCTTTATCTGCTTCCGCTGGAATTGCTTGGCTTTTTGCAGGATCTTTAATGGCATCTTTAGGTTCAAATTTGTTGATTTCTTCTGCTGAAGCTTGAACGTAATCACCACTTTGCAAATCGACTAAACGAGGTTCAATAAATTTGTTGTAAGTGTCTTTGATTACTGATGCATTATCTTCTTTCATTAAGCCAGCAACAGTTAAAATGTTACGTTGAACGTCGAGTGCTTTTTGTTCATCTTGTTTGGATTTTAATGCTACTGCAGCACCAGAAACCACGATAGAACACACTAAACTAAGCAACACAACAACGGTAACTGTACCGCTAACGCTATCTTTATTAAATTTAGCCATTTGTTCTTGCTCTCCGACGTTTGATATTTGCTTGAACCACGATGTAGTCGAAAATTGGTGCAAATAAGTTTGCAAATAAAATCGCTAACATCATCCCTTCTGGATAAGCTGGGTTCACTGTACGAATTAATACAGCCATCACGCCAATTAACGCACCGTACCACCATTTACCCGTATTGGTGAATGAAGCTGATACAGGGTCTGTAGCCATGAAGATCATACCAAGTGCAAAACCACCTAATACAAAGTGCCAATGCCAAGGCATTGAGAACATTTGGTTAGAATCAGAACCGATTAAGTTGAATAAGGTTGCTGTACCAATCATACCGATCATGACACCAGCCATAATGCGCCAAGAAGCAATACGGGTAAATACAATTAACGCACCACCGATTAATAACGCAAGCGTTGAAACCTCACCCATTGAACCAGGAATATTACCGATGAATGCATCCATCCAAGTAATAGGTTGACCGGTTACAGTGTGTTGTAATGCTGCTTGACCACCTTGAGACCATTGTGAAAGTGCGGTTGCACCAGAGAAACCATCTGCAGCAGTCCATACTAAGTCACCAGAAATTTGAGCCGGATAAGCGAAGAATAAGAATGCACGACCAGCAAGCGCAGGGTTCATAAAGTTACGACCTACACCACCGAAGATTTCTTTCGCTACCACGATACCAAAACTGATACCAAGTGCAGCTTGCCATAATGGCAATGTTGGTGGAACGATTAACGCAAATAAAATGGTTGAAACGAACATCCCTTCATTTACTTCATGACCACGCACCACTGAGAACAATAATTCCCAAATTGTACAAACGGTGAATACCACTAAGTAAATTGGTAAGAAGAAGATCGCCCCTAATGCCATTTTTGAACCCCAAGTTGCATTATTGGTTAAATCTAAACCTAATGAACTTGCAAGCGCATAGTGCCAATCGTTAGCAATTAATTGATCTAAATTGCCTAATTGATTTAAGGCAGGAATCGCTTGGTTACCCACATTGTACATCCCGTAGAAAATCGCAGGGAACAACGCAAGGAAAACCGTAATCATCATACGTTTTGAGTCTAACGCATCACGAACGTGTGTGTTTTTGTGCGTTACCGTACCTGGTGTATAAAGCAAGGTGTAAATCGATTCAAAGATCGGATAAAGCTTGCTGTATTTACCGCCTGGTAAAAACGCGGGTTCCATTTTTTCAAAAAGATTTTTTAAACCCATTTTTAACCTTCCTTCTCAATCTTATCTAAGACTTGACGCAAGATTGAACCGTATTCATATTTGCCCGGGCAAACGAAAGAACATAACGCTAAGTCTTCTTCATCTAATTCAAGACAACCCAACGCTTGCGCACCATCGGTATCGCCCACGATTAAATCACGTAATAATAATGTCGGTAAAATATCCAACGGCATCACGCGCTCATAGCTACCGATTGGTACCATTGCACGCTCACCACCATTTTCTGCGGTAGTGAAGTTGAATAATTTTTTACCAAAGTGACCTAATACGGTACGGGTAATTGAATATTTGTTTGATTGTGGTGTAATCCAACCTAAGAACTCTTTCTCATTACCTTCTGCAATCACAGAAACTTGTAATGCATAACGACCTAAATAGTCATGAGCATCTTTTGCTGTTTGACCACAAAGCACAGAACCAGAAATCACACGGTTATTACCGTCTTTTAACTCGCCTGCCATTAATTGAGAAAGGTTAGCACCGATTACGGTACGAACTAAACGAGGCTCTTTCACTTGCGGACCAGCAAGAGAAATAATGCGTTCTACATAAAGTTCGCCCGTGGTGAATAATTTACCTACAGCAATCACATCTTGGTAATTGATATGCCATACGGTTTTATTCACACCAACTGGATCGATAAAGTGAATATGAGTACCCACTAAACCAGCAGGATGAACACCGCCAAAATCATGTACTTTTAGGTTAGGTAAATCCACGGTCGGGATATTGCTATCACCCGCTTTACATAGATTTAATGGTTTATTTGGGAATAGACGACTTAATACCGTTAAACCGTCAATAAAATCTTGCCAATGCTCTTTTAATACCACCTCTGGATTTGCAGCCAAAGGATTGGTATCCATCGCATTTACAAACAGAGAAGAAGGTTCTGCATCTAAGGCAGGCACTTTGCTGAACGGACGGGTGCGGAACGCTGTCCACAAACCGGATTCAACGAGGTTTTGTTTAACTTGTTCAGAAGAAAGCGTATTGAGCTCACCTGCGTTATATTTAGCGAAAGTAACTTGATCGTTACCTTGCACATCAATGACCACAGATTGTAATACACGTTTTTCGCCACGATTAATTACAGTGATAGTACCACTTGCAGGGGCTGTGAAAACCACTCCAGGGTTTTTCTTGTCTTCAAAAAGCACTTGGCCTTTTTTCACAACATCGCCTTCACGTACCTTCATAGAAGGACGCATACCCACATACTCTTCACCAAGAATCGCAACCTGATTCACAGCGTTACCGCTATGGATTACTTGTGCTGGTTTTCCTGCAATAGGAAGATCCAAGCCTTTTTTGATTGTAATCATACTGTTTGCACTACTTTTCTAGGTTAAAAACACGATTGCGATTAAAGCATACGCTCTAAAAGCAATCTCACGATTGAGCGTGACAGAAAATACTTTAAGATCAAAGCATTATTCACTGACACATAAATTTAAAAACTCAAATCTGTTTAATTCCTCGACGAGTAAAGAATGACTTACACATCCAGAAATTGAAATTCGAAAATTAAAAGCACCTTATTTTATCGAAAAATGGGCTTTTATTCCACTTTACGCCCTTACTTTTTGTGAAATATTTGTGAACCTTTTAGACTCATACTTATTAGGAGTTAGAAATAAATAGGAATTAAAAATAAAAAAGAGAGAATGTCTCTTACCTTCTCTCTTCTTATGAAAATCGAATATAGGGAACGTAAGGAAATACTTACTGTCCAACACCAAGACAATTTGGTGATTTTGGAAATGCTTCACCTAGGCTCTCCCATTCGCTTTTTGTATAAAGGTGAAGCGCTAATGCGTGAATGCCATTTTTTAAATCATCGGCAAAAAGTTGGTAAAGTTTTTGGTGGCGCTGCACCTTTCGCATGCCTTCAAAAGCATCGCTGACAATCACTAATTTAAAATGAGAATCAGCCCCACGACTGGAACTGTGCATATGACTTTCATTTTCTACGGTGGCAAAGTGCGGTTGAAACTCGGCCTGAATTCTCTCTAATAGTTCTTGCTGTTTTGACATAAATAAACTCCCTAACTTTTTGCTATACATTCAGCGTTAAGTTTGTAAGAATAACACAATTTAACCTAATTCAATGAGGAAATTATGAAAGTAACAAACAAAATCAAAGCATTATCAACAATGACATTGGCTGCTGCGACATTATTTTTAGCGGGTTGCCAAGCGCAATCTAATACCTTAACTTTTACCCCTCAATCGCCAACTGCATCAATGAATATTAACCAATCAGCAGTGGTAACAGTCAATACTCGCGATTCTCGTCCACAACAAGAAATTGCAACTTATACTAAATCAGGTGAATTGATTAAATTAAACGCATCACCAAGCGTTACTCAACTCTTCCAACAAGTGATGCAACAAAATTTAGTTAGCAAAGGTTTCCGTATCGGACAAGCGAATAATGCGAATGCTGGCGTAACTGTTGATGTAAAAGAATTCAACACTAAAGTGGAGCAAGGTAATTTACGTTATACCTTGAACAGCAAAATCCAAGCAGTTGTTTATGTACAAGGTCCACGCGGACAATACAACAAAACCTTTAATGCAACCCGTTCACAATCTGGCGCATTTAATGCGAGCAATGATGAAATTCAAAAAGTGTTAGGCGAAACCTTCAAAGATATTGTTAATAATATTTATCAAGATCAAGAAGTTACTAACGCAATTAATCAATATACCAATTAATTAAAAGTGCCATGTCCTTTTCAATAATACTTGACGAAAGCGCCTTTCAATCGTAACATTCGCCCGATTTTTTAACGAGAAGGACACACACTTTGGACAGTCATAGTCGATACCGAATATCGCTTTAGACTCTCGCCTCTTATCAGCGAGAGTTCGCTGGTAATCAATTTACCTTTCTTCGGCATCTTTTATCGAACGAAACCCATTTTTAAAACACACAAAAATTTAACCGCACTTTTCTCTAGTGCCAATTTCGTTTGATCTTTTTTTGTTCACAGTTGGATCTTCATAATCCCAAAAGGAGTATGACCAATGATTAACGCTTTTGCCATTAACGATTCCCGCTTGCTTCGTATTGATGACGAACCAGCCGATCTCAGCTCTGCCATTTGGTTAGATTTGCTGGAGCCGACAGGGGAAGAACGTGAAATGTTGCAAGAAGGCTTAGGACAAAGTCTCGCCTCATTCCTCGAATTGGAAGATATCGAAGCGTCCGCACGTTTCTTCGAAGACGAAGATGGCTTGCACTTGCACTCATTCTTCTATTGTGAAGACGAAGAAAACTACGCTGACCTCGCAAGCGTAGCATTTACTATTCGTGATGGTCGTTTATTCACCCTGCGTGATCGTGAATTACCGGCATTCCGTTTATATCGTATGCGTTCCCGTAGCCAACGCTTATTGGAATGCAATGCGTATGAAGTCTTACTCGACTTATTTGAGACCAAAATTGAGCAATTAGCCGATGTTATCGAAAACGTTTATGCGGATTTAGAAAAATTAAGTCGCGTGATTTTAAACGGTACGCAAGATGAAGCTTTCAATGAAGCCTTAAATACCCTAACAGAACAAGAAGATACCAGTTCTAAAGTGCGTTTGTGTTTGATGGATACACAACGTGCATTGGGTTTCTTGGTGCGTAAAACTCGCTTACCGCCAAATCAGTTAGAACAAGCACGAGAAATCTTACGAGATATCGAATCATTGCAACCGCATAATGAATCATTGTTCCAAAAAGTAAACTTTTTAATGCAGGCGGCAATGGGTTATATTAATATCGAGCAGAATAAAATCATGAAATTCTTCTCGGTGGTGTCGGTGATGTTCCTACCGGCAACACTTGTGGCATCTACTTACGGGATGAACTTTGAATTTATGCCAGAGATCCATTTTAAATATGGTTACCCAATGGCTATTGGATTAATGATTGGTGCGGCGCTTACGCCTTATATCTATTTTAAACGGAAAGGTTGGTTATAATGGAAATTTCCCAAACTGCATTATTTTTAGGATCGATTATCGATCTGTATTGTTTAGTGTTAATTTTACGCGTATGGCTCCCCTTAGCGAACGTGGATTATTACAATCCTATTTCTCAATTTACGCTGAAATTAACCCAGCCAGTTATTGCCCCATTGCGTAAAGTTTTTCCTGTGGTGAAAAAAGTGGAAACTACTGCACTGGTTTTAGTCTTCTTGCTTTGCGGATTGAAATCGGTTCTGTTTGGCGGGTTAAATCTCAACTACTTCCTACTATTGGGCATATTAGGGCTGATTAAAAATATCGGTATAGCCATTTTCTATGTGTTAATCGCTGGCGCAATTTTAAGTTGGTTTAATCGTGGCAATAACCCTGCATTCTATGCGTTATATCAACTTACTGAGCCATTATTAAAACCAATTAAACGTATTTTACCAACTGTGGGCGCGATTGATTTTTCACCGATGGTTATCGCCATTATTCTGTTATTTTTGAATAATCTCTTTTACGACTACTTCCAGGTTTTATGGGCTATCGCCGCTTAAAGTGCGGTCAAAAATAACATTATTTTTTCGGGCTGGATCTTCCAGCCCTTATTGTAAATGTGGTGAGTAAATTTAGTTATGTCAGCAATCGAACAAACACCTGAAGGACTACGTCTTAAAATCATTCTGCAACCCAAAGCCAGTAAAGATCAAATTGTGGGATTGCATGATGATGAACTCAAAATCACGATTAGCGCACCACCTGTTGATGGTCAAGCAAATACTCACTTGCTGAAATTTTTGAGTAAAGCATTCAAAGTACCTAAAAGCTCGATAGTTCTTGAAAAAGGCGAATTAAACCGACATAAACAAGTTTGGATTCCTTCGCCCAAATTAATTCCATCTGAAATTCAAAATCTCTTATAAAATCAGTAAAAAAATCACCGCACTTTCTACCAATTTTCCCCGTTTTACGCTATCCTATACCACATTTTATAAAGCAAAATATGCCGCAAAGTGCGGTCAAAATTTAAGGTGATTTTCTATGCAACAACATTACCGTCCTGATTTGATTGAACCCGCTGTTCAACAATATTGGGCTGAAAATAAAGTCTTCAAAGCCATCAAAGATACATCTAAAGAAAAATATTACTGTCTTTCAATGTTCCCTTACCCATCTGGTCGTTTACATATGGGTCATGTACGTAACTACACCATCGGTGATGTAGTTTCTCGTTATCAACGTATGAATGGCAAAAACGTCTTACAGCCAATTGGTTGGGATGCATTCGGTTTGCCAGCAGAAGGTGCTGCGATTAAAAATAAAACCGCACCGGCAAAATGGACTTACGAAAACATCAAATACATGAAAAACCAGCTCAAAATGTTGGGCTTTGGTTATGACTGGGATCGCGAAATTGCGACTTGCCGTCCGGAATACTATAAATGGGAACAATGGTTCTTCACCGAGCTTTACAAAAAAGGCTTAGTATACAAAAAAACCTCCACTGTAAACTGGTGTCCGAACGATGAAACCGTATTGGCTAACGAACAGGTGCACGACGGTTGTTGTTGGCGTTGTGATACTCCGGTAGAACAAAAAGAAATCCCACAATGGTTTATTAAAATCACCGACTATGCAGAACAATTATTAGGTGGATTAGACCAACTACCACAATGGCCAGACATGGTTAAAACCATGCAACGTAACTGGATCGGCCGTTCTGAAGGGGTGGAAATTACGTTTGATGTAGCGGATACCACAGAAAAAGTTGCGGTTTATACGACCCGTCCTGATACTTTCTATGGTGTGAGCTATTTAGGTATCGCAGCTGCTCACCCATTAGCAGAATTGGCAGCAGAAAAAAATCCTCAATTGGCTGAATTCATCCGTGAAGCAAAAAATGCCAAAGTGGCAGAAGCAGACCTTGCCACTATGGAGAAAAAAGGGATGGCAACCGGATTATTCGCCATTCATCCATTAACCGGTGAAAAATTACCGATTTGGGTCGCTAACTTTGTGTTAATGCACTATGGTACTGGCGCGGTAATGGCGGTTCCAGCGCACGACCAACGCGACTTTGAATTTGCTCAAAAATATGGCTTGCCAATTAAACAAGTAATCGCACCGCTTGCCGATGAAGAAATTGATTTAACCAAACAAGCTTTCGTTGAACACGGTAAATTAGTGAACTCTGCTGAGTTTGATGGTTTGGATTTTGATGCTGCATTCAACGGTATTGCGGACAAATTAGAAAAATTAGGCGTAGGTAAACGCCAAGTTAATTATCGTTTACGTGACTGGGGCGTTTCCCGTCAACGTTATTGGGGTGCACCAATTCCAATGCTCACCTTAGCAAACGGTGAAACCGTACCAGCCCCAATTGAAGATTTACCGATTATTCTGCCGGAAGATGTGGTCATGGATGGCGTGAAAAGCCCAATTAAAGCCGATCCAAACTGGGCAAAAACCACTTTCAACGGTGAACCTGCATTAAAAGAAACCGATACCTTTGATACCTTTATGGAATCGTCTTGGTACTACGCACGCTACACCTCACCAAGCTATGCTGAAGGCATGTTGGATAAAGATGAAGCGAATTACTGGTTACCCGTGGATCAATATATCGGCGGTATCGAGCACGCGACCATGCACTTGCTCTACTTCCGTTTCTTCCATAAATTATTGCGTGATGCAGGTTTCGTAACGAGCGATGAGCCAGCACAAAAATTATTATGCCAAGGCATGGTGTTAGCCGATGCGTTCTACTACACCAGTCCAACCAACGAGCGTATTTGGGTCAGCCCAACGCAAGTGACTCTTGAGCGTGATGAAAAAGGTCGTATCATCAAAGCCACCGATCCGGAAGGCCGTGAATTGGTGCATACCGGTATGACCAAAATGTCGAAATCCAAAAACAACGGTATCGACCCACAAGAGATGGTGGAAAAATACGGTGCAGATACTGTGCGTCTCTTCATGATGTTCGCATCTCCTGCAGAAATGACACTTGAATGGCAAGAATCCGGTGTAGAAGGGGCAAAACGTTTCTTAGGTCGTGTATGGAATTTGGTGTATGAATACAGTCAAAATCCTGCAAAAACCGCTTTAGATGTGACCGCACTTTCTGCAGACCAAAAAGCACTTCGCCGTGATGTGCATAAAACGATCGCTAAAGTGAGCGATGACATTGGTCGTCGTCAAACGTTCAATACCGCTATCGCGGCAGTAATGGAGTTAATGAATAAATTAACCCGCGCGCCATTAGAAAGTGAACAAGATCGCGCTGTTATGGCAGAAGCATTAAGCGCAGTCGTACGTATGCTTTACCCAATCACACCACATATCTGCTTTGAATTATGGAAAGCCTTAGGCAACGAAAGTAACATTGATCATGCCGAATGGGTGAAAGCTGACGAAGCAGCGATGGTCGAAGATGAAAAACTTATCGTGGTTCAAGTCAACGGTAAAGTTCGTGGTAAAGTCACCGTTGCTGCTGATGCGGGTGAAGAAACCGTGAAAACTGTTGCATTTGCAGATGAAAATGTGAAGAAATTTACTGACAATACACAAATCGTGAAAGTGATTTATGTACCAGGTAAATTGTTAAATGTGGTGGTTAAACCGCAATAATCCATAAAATAACCGCATTTTATTCCAAGCGTTGCATAAACGACTCTTAAACAAAATAAAGTGCGGTGAATTTTACAGGTAATTTTTATGATGAAATCAATCAAAACGCTCTGCTTAGTTGGGGCGACAGCCTTTTTAACTGCTTGTGGTTGGCACTTCGATAATGGTGCTGCTGTTCCTGTAGAATTAAAAACAATGGCTCTTGAAAGTAGCGACCCATACAGTGAAATGTCAATGGCAATGCGTAAGCAACTGCTTAGCAACAACGTAAACCTTGTTCCTGCAAAACAAGGTGTGCCAGTGTTGCGTTTAAATAAACAGACTTCAAGCGATAAAGTGGCGTCAGTCTTTAAACAAGGCCGTGAAGCAGAAAAAGTATTGACCCTTGATGTTGAAGCAAGTGTACGCTTGGCTAACGGAGAAACCTATCCAATCTCAGCAAAAATCAACCGCACTTTCTTTGATAACTCACGTGCTGCATTAGCAAAATCAGCTGAGCGCGATGTGATTTGGAATGATATGCGCGAACAAGCAGCTCGCCAATTAATTAATAAAATGGCAGCCTTGCAACATCAAGTTCAAGGAAAATAATGAACCGCATTTTTCCTGAGCAACTGGCCTCTAACCTGAACAGCCATTTAGCGAAAGTCTATTTTTTGGTTGGGACCGATCCCCTGTTGCTCAGTGAAAGTGAAGACCTCATTCATCAAGCTGCCCTTCTTCAAGGTTTTGATGAAAAAAATCAAATCACCATAGATACTAATACTGACTGGTCTGCATTAATTGAGGCCAGCCAATCTATGGGACTCTTCTTTAATAAGCAAATTTTCATTCTTAATTTACCCGAAAATTTGACCGCACTTTTGCAGAAAAATCTTCAACAATTTATCAGTGGATTAAATGAAGATAGCTTGCTTGTCCTCACCTTGCCTAAATTGTCTAAAGCAGCCGAAAAACAAGAGTGGTTTATTCAGGCAAATCAACTTGAGCCACAAGCTGTTATCGTGAACTGCCAAACACCGAACTCAGAACAACTTTCTCGTTGGGTGAAGCATCGTACAAAAAATATGGGATTATCAGCTGATGAGGAAGCCATTCAACTACTTTGTTACAGCTATGAAAATAATCTACTGGCATTGAAACAAGCGTTACAGCTTTTAGATTTGCTTTACCCAGATCACAAACTTACGTATAACCGCGTTAAATCAGTGGTAGAGCAATCTTCTGTCTTTACCCCTTTCCAATGGATTGATGCATTGTTATCAGGCAAAGCAAACCGCTCAAAGCGAATTTTACGTGGTTTACAAGCTGAAGATGTGCAACCCGTTATTTTGTTGCGTACTTTACAACGTGAACTGCTCACATTGTTAGAATTAACAAAACCACAGCTGCGTAATCCCTCTCTTAACACGAGTTTACCAACACAAACACTCAAAGCGGATTTTGACCGTCTCAAAATTTGGCAGAATCGTCGTCCTCTTTATACTGCGGCAATACAACGACTCACTTATCAAAAGCTCTTTGAAATATTGCAAGAATTGGCAGACATTGAGCGCACAACCAAGCAAGAATATGGTCAAGACGTGTGGGTAAAATTGGCAGACTTATCGGTTAAATTTTGCTTATAAAAAAATCTCGGCGTTAACCGAGATTTTTTATTATTGCGCAATTTTTAAATCTTGATACAGATAATTTCGATAGCTATTCACTAAATCCATATCCTCTGCATCTTCGAGCTTACCTTGGCTTAGCTGACGCATCGCGATATTCGCTCGCATAAAGTCATCTTTCGGTAATAAACCTGCCACATCAAGTAATACACCCCCAACAAAGGCTAAATCTAAGAAATCTTGCTGTTGAACAAAGTCAGTCTTACGATTAGTTCTAACGACAAATTGAGTCACATAATCCGGGTTCGCAAAGTTACCTTTTTTCGGTGGAAGCTGATTATCAAAAGCGACTTGATGATCACCAAAATAACCGAATACATAAGGTGTTTCACGCGCTTTTAAATAATCATTCAAACCTTCGATCGCCTCATTAAGACTAGCGATACGGTCAATATAATCATTTAAACAAGAAATCGCTTTCCCTCCTAAACGCTTACTTGCCAAATTAAAGTGGTTTGGCATGTTCGTGTTGTAAGGGCCGTGCTCTTTCATCGTGAGCACATAAACAAACATTGGCTGTTCCACATTTTCCAATGATGGATGCTGTTTCTGTAAAATAAGCTTGGTGTAGTACATCATCTCTTCACTGCTAATATGCCAGAGATTTTTGCTGATTGATGCCGGATAACCTAAATCTTGTGGTTGCAACATCAAATCAAAACCAAAGTGGTCATAGGCTGGTTTGGCGTTGTAGTTACCTTTCGTAAAAGGCGATAACACCACACAAAAATAGCCTTGCTCACGGAGATTTTTAATAAACCCCGTCTGTAAGTGTGGTACAACCGAATAAAACACGCCACTTGCCAAAGCACCAAAATCCGTTGAAGGTACCCCTGCAAGGAAAGCAAATTCAGATTTCCACGTTGCACCGCCCACCGTATGTACACGCAATGGACTCACAAATGCAGTATCTTCCTGCTTATTAAACATTGAAAATGGTGGGATGGTTTCTGCATCAAAATCAAATTGATGAGGATTCAAGGTTGATTCTTGTAGACACACCACTATGTCTGGTTTTTCTGCGTCTGGCTTTTCTGCACTTTCAGTTTTACTCTCAGCCTTTTCATTTAAAAGTGCGGTCATTTTTTCTTTAAATTTTTGGCTATTACCTTCAAATTCTGGCACTTTAAAGAATACGCCACGACAAGACATAGGCAGGTTTAAGAAAACATCTCGACCATCATCCGGCAATGAGTCTAACCAGACTTTTGTTGCATCAGGATCTTTAGAATAATGCCACATTAAACCAAAACTCGTTGCTGCAAGTATTGCTGCAAATACGCGAAATCCAGTAGAGGCAGTTTCCACATCTGACCAACCAAAGACAGCATAGCCAAGTAGACCTAATAGCCCTAATACACCGAAAATAGCCCCTTTATAATGTAAAAGGGTTTCCCAATTTCGCCAGTCTGTCACAAGCCAAAAATCTGAAATGAGTAAAGGTTGTTTGTAGTAATGAATTTTCATTCGATGGAATAGCATCAACACAACAAAAAGCACGGACGCAAAATTCAATCCGCGTTGCCATTGACCAGTTATCGCAAACATTGCGCTAAACAATAAAACGAATAATGCAATCGCAAAAAAATATGTCCAACGATAGTGCGAATTGACGATAAAAATCACCGTCGCAATAAAAAATAAACTCAGAAAAATACTTGGAATCATAATAAATAAATTTGATTAAATGTTATTTGACACTTTCAGCCACTAAACGCTGAATCAGCTTTAAATTGGCTGGTGGGAATTGCCCTGCATCAAGCTCCCCTTGTTCAAGCCAGAAGCCTTCCTGGCCTTCGCGTCCAAAAGGCTCGCCGATCCATTCTGTGACCAAGTAAAAACTAAAATCTAAAATTTTGGTTGGATATTCAAATTGAAAACGTTCGTACAGTTCAGCATTTAAAATATGAATGCCAATCTCTTCTTCCAATTCTCTTTTTAAGGCTTCTTCAGGGGTTTCACCTGCATCAACTTTACCACCTGGAAATTCTAATGCCTGTGCAAAATCTTGCCCTTCTAAACGCTGGGTCAAATATAGCTGCCCAAATTCATTACGAATAATCCCTGCCGCAACTTGAATGATAGGCTTACTCATCATTTTTCCTTATCTCAAAAGTAGAAAGAGCGGTCATTTTTAGCGGTGTTTTAAAACACGCAAAAATTTAACCGCTCTTTTCCTTAACTAAGCATATCGGGCTTTATTGCCGTGACAATGCTTGTATTTTTTACCTGACCCACAAGGACAAGGTTCATTACGTCCAATATGGAGATCTGAATAGTCCTCGCTTTGAGCTTGCTCTGTGTTTTCACCTACAGGATGATGCGTTTGAGCTTCACGCTCAGCTATTGCTTGACGTGCACGTTCTGCTTCTTCCATCTCTTCCTGCGTACGTACTTTCACACGAGTGAGTGTCGTAATCACATGATGTTTTAAAGAATCTAACATTTCAGTAAACATACGGAAAGATTCTTTTTTGTACTCTTGTTTTGGATCTTTTTGCGCATAACCACGCAAATGGATACCTTGACGTAAATAATCCATTGCAGCCAAGTGCTCTTTCCAGAGTTCATCAAGGGTTTGTAACATTACGCCTTTTTCGAAATGACGCATGGTTTCTTCACCCGCAAGCGCTTCTTTCGCTTTGTATTCATCTTCCGCTTCTTGAATAATGCGCTCACGCAAGTTTTCTTCGTGAAGATTATTATTTTCTTCTAACCAATGTTCAATTGGTAACTCAAGGCCAAACTCTTGCGCTAAACGCTCTTCTAAGCCTTTAATATCCCATTGTTCTTCCAACGATTGCGGTGGAATATACTGGTCAATCACATCGTTAAATACATCGCTGCGGATTGCTTTAATAGTCTCTGAAATATCATCATTATCGAGCAAGTAATTACGTTGTTCGTAAATCGCATGACGTTGGTCGTTCGCTACATCATCATATTCAAGCAAGTTTTTACGACCATCAAAGTGGAACGCTTCTACTTTCGCTTGCGCCGATGCGATCACTTTAGCAAGAAGCTTAGACTCCATCGCTTCGCCTGGTTGAGTGAAGGCTTTACGCATCATATTTAATTTACCTTCATTCAGATAAATACGCATTAAGCCATCTTCTAAAGAAAGGTAGAAACGTGAAGAACCAGGGTCACCTTGACGACCTGAACGACCTCGCAACTGGTTATCAATACGACGTGATTCATGACGCTCTGTCCCAATAATATGTAAACCACCGGCTTGCATCACGATCTCGTGATTTTTCTCCCACTCAGCTTTGATTGCCTCAATTTGCTCTGGTGTTGGATTATCCAATTTTGCCACTTGAGCTTTCCAGTTACCACCCAGGATAATATCGGTACCACGACCTGCCATATTGGTTGCAATGGTTACTGCGCCAGGGGCCCCCGCTTCAGCAACAATTTCCGCTTCTTGTGCGTGGAATTTTGCATTCAATACGTTGTGTTTGATGCCCGCTTTATCTAACGCTTGAGAAAGCATTTCTGATTTTTCAACTGATACGGTACCCACAAGAACCGGTTGATTGCGAGCAACGCAGTCTTTGATATCTTCAATAATCGCATTAAATTTGTATTCTTCATTCTCAAACATGACGTCCGTACGATCATCACGAATCATTGGACGGTTGGTTGGGATAACGACAGTTTCTAAACCATAGATTTGTTGGAATTCAAAGGCTTCGGTATCAGCTGTACCTGTCATACCCGCTAATTTGTCATAAAGACGGAAGTAGTTTTGGTAAGAAATAGAGGCAACAGTTTGGTTTTCACTCTTAATTTCTACCCCTTCTTTTGCTTCGATCGCTTGGTGTAAACCATCAGACCAACGACGACCTGCCATTGTACGACCTGTGTGTTCATCGACGATCACGATCTCGCCATCTTTCACGATATAGTCTACATCGCGCTCAAATAAGGTGTTTGCTCGTAATGCCGCCATGACGTGGTGTAACAACACAATACGCGCAGGTGAATAAAGTGAATCACCTTCTGGCATTAAACCTTGTGCGATTAACCACTCTTCTACTTTTTCTTGACCGCGTTCAGTTAAATACGCTTGTTTGGTTTTAAGATCTAGAGTGTAATCGCCCTCACCGGTATATTCTTCCGTATCTTCTTTTTCTTGCTTAATCAAATTCGGAATTAATTTATTTACTGCAATATAAAGCTCAGAACTGTCTTCCGCTTGACCAGAAATAATCAACGGCGTACGTGCTTCGTCGATTAAGATAGAGTCCACCTCATCCACTAAGGCATAGCCTAAATGACGTTGGAAACGCTCTTCTTTAGAATGCGCTAAGTTATCACGAAGGTAATCGAAACCTAATTCGCTGTTTGTCGCGTATGTAATATCAGCCGCATAAGCTTCACGTTTTGCTTCAGGCGGTAAGCCAGGGATATTCACCCCAACAGTCATACCTAAGAATTCAAATAATGGACGGTTGGTATCCGCGTCACGACGTGCCAAGTAATCATTCACTGTCACAACATGTACGCCTTTACCCTCCAACGCCATCAAATAGCAAGGTAAGGTTGCGGTTAAGGTTTTACCTTCACCCGTACGCATCTCAGCGATACAACGGTTTGTTAGCACCATACCACCAATTAATTGCACATCAAAATGACGCATACCGAGTACACGTTTACCCGCTTCACGCACGGTAGCAAACGCTTCAGGTAAAAGTTGTTGTAAGGTTTCACCGTTAGCTAAACGGCTACGGAACTCATCAGTTTTTGCTCTTAATTCATCATCACTCAATGCTTCAAAAGCCGGCTCCATTTTGTTGATTTTCGCAACTTGTTTTCTTAATTTACGTAAAATACGATCGTTACGGCTACCAAAAATTTTTGTTAAAAAACTCATAATTTCTCTTTCAAATAAAAAATAAAAAGGATCATCCGATTAAAAAATCGGTTCGTTCAAAGATAAAAGAAAATTAAATGATGGCTGGGCCGGCACGAATAGGGGCAAAAACAGGGAATTCTGCCGCAATAAAGTGCGGTTGAATTTTTTCGTGTTTTTGATTGGAATGGGTTTTGTGATTTGTTGGCTGAGGTTGAACCTGCAATGCTTGACGAATTTCACGCACCGCAATTAACATATGTTGTTCAGATGATGTTTGATAATTTTCGCCACTCATATTTGATGAAGGCTGAGCCTCCAATCCCTGAGCAACAGGCAAAGCAAAAATCGCAATCATGCTTAACAGCAACTGCGACCAGAAATTTGTTTTACCTTTGTTTGATTTCATCATCTTATTGTCTCTGACAAAATTTGTGTGTATTGTATCGGAAATTCAACGTAAAGTCATTATTGGGGTATTTTTGTGGAAAACAAGCATGAGCGTTATCAAAAAGCCATGAATATTATTGATGTGCTAGAAGGATCACAATTTGCCAAAATCATGCAAAAAGGGTTAATGTTGAATGAACTGAACCAAAACATCAGTCGTCTTTTCCCACAAGAATTCAAAGGGCTCTTCCGTTTAGGCTCCATTACAGATGGGAAACTCTTTATCGAAGTCAAAAGTGCGGTCGTTCGCCAAGGGATTTTATTTCGCCAACGCGAATTACTCACTGCAATTCAACCAACTTATCCAGAAGTAAAAAGCTTTGAGATTAAAATCAATCCTGAATTAACCTGCTAAACTAACCTTTAAAAATAGCGATTAATTCTTTTACTTTGACTCGTTTTTCTGAAGATTGACTGATCGAGCGCTGTACTTTAACGCGTTTAAATTTTGCCCCTTTATAAATCTCACGTGTAAATTTCGTATCGTGGTTAGAAATCACAACGGAAATTTGCTTTTCTTTTTGTGCTCTCTTTGCACATTCCGCTAAATTCTTTTGATGTTCAAGACCAAAAGCATTTCCTGCATATCCAGTAAAATTAGTATCTTGCGGAAGCGGTGCATAAGGCGGATCACAATAGATCACGCTGTGTTTATCCGCTAATTCAAACGTTTGTTGAAAATCAGCACATAAAAAGACCGCACTTTGTGCCTTATGAGCAAAATAGCGCAATTCATCCTCTGGGAAATAATGGGTTTTATAAGCCCCAAAGGGAACATTGAACTCATTTTTACTGTTATAACGGCACAAGCCATTAAACCCAAAGCGGTTCAAATAAAGGAACAACACCGAACGCACGAAAGGATCGGTGGATTGATTAAAAGCTTCACGTTGTGCGTAATAATACTCGGCTGTATTCGCATTTTCAGCGAAGAAAATTGGTTTACAAGCCTCAATATAGGCATCCACATTGTCTTTGACGATATTAAACAAGTTAATTAAATCGGGATTAATATCCGCCAAAATATAATGTTCAAAATGGGAATTCAAAAAAACAGCACCCGCGCCAACAAAGGGTTCGATCAAACACTGTTTTCTTTTTGGAAAGACTCGGTTGAGATCGTCCGTTAAACGAAATTTACCGCCCGCCCATTTCAAAAACGGGCGGTGTTTAATTCGAGGTTTTGTTTTATTATTTTTCGGACGCAACATGGAGCAATGACTGTTAGTCATGTTGTGTGCAACGCTCAATCGCGTTTAGCACAAGAGATTTGTCAGTATCAGTCGCCACGTAAGCTTGACCAAGGGCTTTTAGCAACACAAGACGCAACTTGCCTGCCAGCACTTTTTTATCTCGCATCATATGCGGTAAATAATCATCTGGCAGCATGGTATCAGGCGAAACGGTAGGCAAATTAGCACGCGCTAAAAGTTTTTCTAGACGTGCTACATCTTCAAAAGAAAGATCACCTAATTGTTCAGATAACACCGCAGCCATCATGATTCCGGCTGCAACGGCTTCACCGTGTAACCAATTTCCGTAGCCTAAATGTGTTTCAATTGCATGACCAAAAGTATGACCGAGATTTAATAATGCACGATCGCCTTTTTCGGTTTCATCGCGCGCGACAACATCAGCTTTAATTTGGCAGCAACGCGCAATACAATACTGCAGCGAATGTTGATTTAACACGACTAATTCATCAATATGAGCTTCAAGCCATTCAAAAAAGGCATAATCTAAAATCGCCCCATATTTAATGACTTCCGCAAGCCCCGCATTCACTTCACGTTTTGGCAAGGTATTGAGTGTAAGCGTGTCAATAATTACCGTAGAAGGTTGATAAAACGCCCCAATCATATTTTTGCCTAACTCATGATTAACGGCGGTTTTGCCACCAACAGAAGAATCCACTTGGGCTAATAATGTGGTAGGAATTTGAATAAAATGCACGCCACGCTGATAACTTGCTGCGGCAAAACCTACCACATCACCAATCACACCACCACCTAATGCAATAATAGTGGTATCTCGCCCATGATTATGCTTTAAAAGTGCGGTAAAAATGAGGTTTAAAGACTCGAGCGTTTTATATTTTTCGCCATCAGGCAATAATACCGATTCAACCTGACAACCTATTTTTTCTAACGTTTCTGTAACGGGCTCAAGATAATATTGTGCGACGGTTGGATTAGTCACAATCATCACTTTATCCCCTTTCTTCAGCGGATAACAGGTTTCATCTTTAAGTAACCCTTCGCCAATATAAATAGGATAACGACGTTCTTTTAATTCAACATTTACGCACAACATTTTTAATCCTTAGAGTGAACCGTTTAAGCCGTTTAGATTATCAATTAAATCAACAATTTGATTAACCATTACTTTGGCATTTTGCTCATCTGTTGGCAAAGTAATATCTGCAATTTCTTCGTATAACGGATTGCGTACTTTGGCTAAGTCTTCCAACACTTGGCGCGGGTTATCCGTTCCTTGTAATAAAGGACGTTTTTTATCACGTTGCGTACGTTGATATTGTTTATCTACTGAGGTTTCTAAATAAATCACAATACCACGAGCAGAAAGATAATTACGATTCTCTTTTGACATCACTGCTCCCCCACCAGTGGAAAGCACAACGCCTTGTAATTGGGTTAATTCATTGATAATTCGCTCTTCACGCTTACGAAAACCTTCTTCGCCTTCTAAATCAAAAATCCAGCTAATGTCTGCTCCCGCACGTTCCTCAATTACTGCATCTGAATCGACAAAGTCCATATTCAATTGTTGCGCAAGCTGACGGCCAATGGTGCTTTTACCTGCGCCCATTGGACCTACTAAAAAAATATTACGTTTTTCAGCCATTGTTATTCTTCTAACTTACTTAAATAATGTTCAATTTAATCTTTCCTAATAAAAACTGGCCACCTGAAAAAATGGTAGCCCGAAAGATCACCCAAAAAATAATGAGGATTATCGCAATAAATCCCCCTATGTTTCAACCTTTAGCAGGAATTTATTTTAAGAAGAGCAAAAGTGCGGTCAGTTTTAGGAATGTTTATGAATGATAAAGTCAAATGTAGCATTGAGATAAAACATCCTAAAATTTAACCGCACTTTACAAACAAAAAAGGCTATTCAAACGAATAGCCTTTTCTTTTATCTGTTAGTTATTATAGATAACCAAACAAGCTTGTGAAAATGTAACCAAAGATACATGAAGTGATTACACCGATTAAGCCCGGTAAAATAAAGCTGTGGTTAATTACAAACTTACCAATGTGGGTTGTGCCTGAACGGTCGAATTGGATTGCCGCAAGGTCACTTGGGTAAGTTGGTAAAATGTAGTAACCGTAACAAGCTGAAGCAAAGGCTAATATAACAGCTGGATCAACGCCGATACCTAAAGCTAATGGAACGAATGCAACCAATGCTGCCGCTTGTGAGTTTACGAATTTAGAAATTAATAACAACATCACGGCGTAAGTCCAAGGATGTGCTTTTACCACATCACCAAGTGCTGCTTTCATCATTGGAGTGTGAACGGTAAACATGGTTTCTGCCATCCAAGAAATCCCGAATACAGCCACTAATGCAATCATACCTGAACGGAAAATTTCATTTTTACTGATTTTACCCGCATCAGTTTTAGTAAAGATAACAATTAATGCACCCGCTAATAACATGAAGATTTGAATAACGTGAACCATACTTAAATTCACTTTTTTCTTCGCAGTGTCTTTTAATACGATTGCAGCGTTATCGATAGTTTCAGTTTTATCACCCGCAGTGATGACAACATTGTTATCTTGAGCGGTAATTGTTTGAGCGACTTCACCTTTATCGTTATAAATTGCAACGTTATTGTAGGCTGTTTGTGTTTTCGCTTTGCTGTCTTTAACATCAAGCACTAATGTACCATCTTTTGCTAATGCAACAATTTTACCGTCTTTAACATTGAAAGATTTCACTGCTTTATCGGCAGAAACAATTTCAACTACTTGAGCTGGTGCTGATTTTTCAAAGGCTGGGCGTAAATCTTTAAAGTAACCTAATACCGCTACCACTAAAATTGCACCAAAGAAGATCCACATCGCATTCCAGCTAGATTGTGGTAATTTTTTATCTAATAATGATGTGCTATCACCATAAACATATTTTTTGAATTCTGGATCTTTTAATTTCTCTTGGAATTCTGGGTCTTTATCTAAATCTTTACCGCGGAACCAGCTGAAAATACCGATAGCCAATACACCGCAAAGGGTTGAAGGCACGGTAATTTTTAATAAATCTAAATAACCATCAAAACCTGCTAATGGTGTTTTAGCATTCACTAAGAATGTGGTTAAAGTCACTACTGCCACAGAAACAGGTGACGCAATGATACCCATTTGAGAAGCAATTGAGCTTGCTGCCATTGGACGTTCAGGACGAATATCATTTTTGATTGCGATATCATAGATGATTGGTAACATGGTATAAACCACGTGTCCTGTACCACATAAAATAGTTAAGAAACAAGTGACGAATGGTGCCAAAATACTGACATATTTCGGGTTACGACGAAGCATTTTCTCCGCGATTTGTAACATGACATCTAAACCACCACTGGCTTGTAATGTTGCTGATGTCACCACCACCGCAAGGATGGTTAACATCACATCGATAGCGGGCTTACCTGGTTCAATACCAAAGCCGAAAACAAGAACAATTAAGCCTACTCCACCGAGCATACCCAGTGCAATACCACCTTTTTTTGCCCCGTAAAATAAACAGATAAGAACAATAGCAAGCTGAATCGCAAACTGGCTACCTTCACCTAGGTTCATTAGAAAATCCATAAGATACTCCGAATCATTTTATGGTTAATTAGAAAAAAATTTGACTCAAATATTAGCACCAAAATTAACTCATAATAAGTATTTTTAGGGTAAATTTTGTTTTAAATCAAAAAATAGGGGAACCAACAATAAAAGCAAATCTGAGAGAGATTAAATAAAGGAAAGTGCGGTCTGAAATTTAAAAGATTTAGATGTATCTTGTTTTATTTGAAGATAAGTAATTTAGAAAGGAATTTAAAGAAATAAATTAGGCGACCTAAAAGATCGCCCAACTTAAAAATTACTGATTGTTTTGAACGTAGTCAATCGCAGATTGAACAGTTGTGATTTTTTCAGCTTCTTCATCAGGAATTTCGATATCGAATTCTTCTTCTAAAGCCATTACTAATTCAACTGTATCTAAAGAATCCGCACCTAAATCTTCAACGAAAGAAGCTTCTGGTTTTACGTCTTCTTCTTTAACACCTAATTGTTCAACGATGATTTTTTTCACGCGTTCTTCAATACTCATTTGTTTTTCCTATTGTTGTTTTAACTCATTTAAGAGCGGTTAGTGTATGCATTTTTGATAAAGTTGCAACTATTTCTTAGGTGGTCGCACCACAAAAAACAGGCAATGTAAAAACACATACAGAGAAAAAGTTACATTGCGATTGGGATTTTATCATTAACTAAACTGCTTTGCTATATTTTATAGACAAAATCCCAGATATATATCCCTAAAGGGCTAGCTCATATATAAGCCACCATTCACATGTAATGTAGTACCCGTAATATAAGCTGCATCGTCAGAAGCTAAAAACGCCACCGCTTTTGCGATATCTTTTGGCTCACCTAAACGACCAGCTGGGACATTACCAAGAATACCTGCTTTTTGTTCTTCAGTAAGCACTTCTGTCATATCCGTTGCGATAAAGCCTGGAGCCACAACGTTTACGGTAATGCCACGAGATGCCACTTCTTTCGCTAAACCTTTAGAGAAACCAATTAAGCCGGCTTTTGCGGCACAATAGTTAGATTGCCCCGGATTACCCATTGAGCCCACAACCGAGCCAATAGTAATGATACGACCGAAACGTTTTTTCATCATGGAACGTAACATCGCTTTAGAAAGATGGAACACAGAGGTCAAGTTGGTTTGCATAATATCGAACCATTCTTCATCTTTCATACGCATTAATAAGTTATCACGTGTGATACCTGCGTTATTCACGAGAATATCAATGTCGCCAAATTGTTCTTTAATTTGCTCTAATACGGCATCAATACTTTCTTTGTCTGCCACATTTAATACTAAACCTTTACCTTTATCGCCAAGGTAAGCTGAAATTGTATCAGCACCTTTTTCAGAGGTTGCGGTACCAATTACAAATGCACCTTTTGATGCTAATTCTTCTGCAATTGCGCGGCCAATTCCGCGTGTTGCACCTGTCACTAATGCGATTTTATTTTGCATTTTTAATCCCCTTTTATGCTAATAATGCTTCAACAGCATCTAATGATGCCACATCGTTTACTGATGTTGCTTGTAATTCTGCCACGATACGTTTTGTTAAACCGTTTAATACTTTACCTGGGCCGATTTCAACTAAAACTTCTACGCCATCTTGCGCCATTTTCTCAACGGTTTCAGTCCAACGAACTGGGCTATATAACTGACGAATAAGTGCGGTACGAATTTCTGCACTTTCTGTTTCCGCTTTGACATCCACGTTGTTTAATACTGGTGTTGCTGGTGCATTAAGCATAATGTCTTCAAGTGTTACTGCTAATTGTTCTGCTGCCGGTTTCATTAATGCACAATGTGAAGGCACGCTTACCGCTAATGGTAAAGCACGTTTTGCACCCGCTTCTTTACATAATGCTGCTGCACGTTCTACCGCTTCTTTCGCTCCAGCAATGACTACTTGACCTGGTGAGTTAAAGTTTACCGCAGATACCACTTCGCCTTGCTCGGCTTGTTTACATGCATTGATAATCGCTTCATTATCTAAGCCAATAATCGCATACATTGCACCAGTACCTTCTGGTACTGCTTGTTGCATTAATTTACCGCGTAATTCCACTAATTTAATCGCATCTTTAAAATCAATGACACCTGCACAAACTAATGCTGAATATTCACCTAAACTGTGACCAGCCATCACACTTGGTTGCAATTGTGGGTATTTTTCTTGCCATACACGGAAGATCGCAACGGATGCCGCTAATAATGCCGGCTGAGTTTGCCAAGTTTTATTTAATTCTTCTGCTGGCCCTTGTTGAACCAAGTTCCATAAATCATAGCCAAGCGCTTCAGATGCTTGTTTAAAAGTTTCGGTGACTACCGGATATTCGTTAGCAAGATCAGCTAACATGCCAACAGCTTGAGAACCTTGTCCTGGAAAAACCATTGCGAATTTTTTCATGTTTTCTTCCTATTTCTTCATCGTTTAAATGTTGAAAGTGCGGTCAAATTTAACCGCACTTTTAAAATTCTGTCGAGATTCTAACAAATTAATTAGAATCGCACCAATGCTGAACCCCAAGTCCAACCACCGCCAAAAGCTTCGAGTAAAAGCAATTGACCGCGTTGAATTCGACCATCTCGCACTGCTTCATCTAAAGCGGTTGGTACAGTCGCCGCACTGGTATTCGCTGTACGATCAAGCGTTACCACGACTTGCGACATATCCATCTCTAATTTTTTCGCTGTCGCGGTGATAATACGTAAATTCGCTTGATGTGGCACAAGCCAGTCGATATCTGTTTTTTGGAGATTATTAGCAGAAAGGGTTTCTTCCACCACATTAGAAAGCTCACGTACCGCTAATTTAAAGGTTTCGTTACCTTGCATTTCAATATAACCAGATTTCTCCACACCACGTTCAGCTTGTGGAAGTAGTAATGCCGCATTGTTATCTGGCGATGCATGTAAATGCGTTGAAATAATGCCTTCTTGCTCTGATGCCTCTAAGATCACCGCACCTGCACCATCACCAAATAACACGACAGTGCTACGATCGGTTTCATCTAATTTACGCGAGTTAAGATCTGCACCAATCACAAGGGCTTTTTTCACGCTGCCTGAACGAATAAATTTATCCGCTACGCCTAAAGCATAAACAAAACCGGTACAAGCCGCCGCTAAGTCAAAAGAAATTGCGTCTTCGATGCCTAATAAACCTTGAACTTGGCAAGCTGAACTTGGATAAGCATGAGAACCACTGGTTGTCGCAACGATGATCAACTCAATTTCTTGAGGATCAAGGTTGGCCATTTCAAGTGCATTTTTGGCTGCTTCATATCCCATTGTTGCAACAGTTTCATCTGCTGCTGCAATACGACGTTCACGAATGCCTGAACGAGTCACGATCCATTCATCTGAAGTATCAACCATTTTTTCCAAATCCGCATTGGTACGAATATGGCTCGGCAAATAGCTACCGGTGGATAAAATTCTACTATTCATAATATCAAAACTTATTAATTAATAACGTTGTAAACCCGCCAAGATTTTTTGTGGAATTTGCAAACGCGCTTGCAAAGCTGCATCCGCAATTGCACGAGCAAATGCATCCACATTTGCACTGCCATGGCTTTTCACCACAACAGCCGTTAATCCGAGTAAAGACGCCCCATTATATTCATCAGGGTTAATGCGTTTCAAGCGATGATAAGCATCTTTAAAGAAAAAACGCAGAATAAATTTGGCAAGCGATTTAAAAATAGGCTGTTTTTCTTTTCCTTTCAGAAGAGATAACAGATTTTTAGCCGCCCCTTCAAGGGTTTTTAATGCAATATTTCCCGAAAACCCATCACTCACAACCACATCAGCCACGCCATTTAATAAAAAGTTACCTTCAATAAAGCCGGTATAATTAAGTGCGGTCGATTTTTCTAATAAATTCGCAGCTTCACGAATAGATTGATGTCCTTTAATTTCTTCCACGCCGATATTGAGTAAGGCAATGCGTGGATAAACTAAGTTCAATCGGTTTTCGGCAAAGATCGAGCCCATGACGGCAAATTCATAGAGATTTTGAGCAGAACATTCTACGTTCGCGCCTAAATCTAACATCACGGTTTTATCACCCGTCATCGACGGTAATAAGGATACCAACGCAGGACGTTGAATTCCCTCTAAAGGTTGTAAGAGTACCTTTGACAATCCCATCAACGCGCCCGTATTTCCTGCACTCACACAACCTTGCGCCTCTCCTTTCTGAACCATTTCAATAGCTAAACGCATCGACGTGCCTTTGCTATGACGCAATGCATGAGAAATACCTTGATTGTTATCAATAGTCTTAGTGCAATGATGAATTTGAATACGTTCTAAAAGGGAAGAAGGTGCATTTTCCAGTAAAGGGGAAATTTGTTGGCTATCGCCAAACAACACTAAAGAAAGCATTGGATCTGCTTCCAACGCTGAAAGAGATGCGGGGATAGTAATACGGGGACCAATGTCCCCGCCCATCACATCTAACGCTAAGGTTAGACGGTTCAAGTGAATACCTTATAAGTAAAATTACTTATTGATCACTTTGCGACCACGGTAGTAACCGTCAGCAGTTACGTGGTGGCGTAAGTGAGTTTCACCGCTTGCTTTATCCACTGATACTGCAGCAGTAGTTAATGCATCATGTGAACGACGCATATCACGACGTGAACGAGATTTTTTGTTTTGTTGAACAGCCATTGGCTATACTCCTAAATTTAATTTACTTTTGCTTTAAATTAGCTAATACAGCGAACGGGTTCGGTTTTTTTGCCAATTCTTCAGGCAATTCGCCAAAAACCTGTTCGTGCGCGGACACTTCACAGTGTTCAGATGAATGCATTGGAACAAGCGGTAGAGCTAAAATAAGTTCGTCTTCCACTGCACCAACTAAATCTATTTCACCAAACTCATTAAATTCGATTGGCTCATAAATTTCCGGCAAGTCATCAGCCTGATCCCAATTAGCCACTGGACTATACATAAAATGACATTCCAATGTTTGTTTGAATGGCTCGCCACAACGTTGACACTCTAATTCAACGTCAACTTGTACTTGCCCTTTCATCACCACTAATTTTTGTGGATCAATATAAAACGATAATGTTACCTGTGCATCGCTGAGCACTTTCCCCGTAGATTCAGCTAAACGCACTAACTGACTAGCGGTATAATAACCATCATAATCAATTCTTTGCTGAGCGTCTTTAACCGGATCAACGGTTAGGGGTAGTTTTACCTTTTGCATAGGGTGCGAATATTACCTGTTGTCAATAAAATAGTCAAAGGAAATTCGCACTAATTATGAGAAAAGTTCAATCGCTATCTAAACTCTCTCAAGATTTACACCTTTACAAAGTGCGGTCATTTTTTCCTGTATTTTACTCAGCATGCTCACTCAAGAAGCCACCGCTTTGATGTTTCCAAAGGCGAGCATAAAGCCCATTTTGTTCAAGCAATTCTGCGTGAGTCCCTTGCTCGACAATTTGTCCTTTATCTAACACGATTAAACGATCCATTGCCGCAATAGTGGATAAACGGTGAGCGATAGCAATAACCGTTTTATTTTCCATCATCTTATCGAGACTTTCTTGGATCGCGACTTCCACTTCGGAGTCTAGCGCACTGGTCGCTTCATCCAAGAGTAAAATTGGCGCATCTTTTAACATGACACGCGCAATGGCAATACGCTGGCGTTGTCCACCTGAGAGTTTCACCCCACGTTCACCAACATGGGCATCATAGCCTTTTCTGCCTTGAGCATCGCTGAGATAAGGAATGAAATCAGCCGCCTCCGCACGTTTAGCTGCATTGATCATTTCTTCATCTGTCGCAGTTGGACGACCATAAATAATGTTATCGCGAACAGAGCGGTGTAAAAGCGAGGTATCTTGCGTCACTAAACCAATTTGGCTACGAAGACTTTCTTGGCTCACATCTAAAATATTTTGACCATCAATGGTAATAGCCCCCTCTTGGGCTTCGTAGAAACGTAAAAGCAAATTCACAATGGTTGATTTGCCCGCACCAGAACGACCAATTAAGCCCACTTTTTCGCCTGGTTTGATGGTGAGATTAAAATGGTTAAGCAATGGTTTATTCGGTTCATAGGCAAACGAAATATCATTAAATTTGATCTCGCCTTGTTTCACTTCTAGTGGAACACAATCAGGTTTATCAACAATAGTATGCGGTTTGGTCAATGTTGCCATACCATCATTCACTGTCCCGATATTTTCAAATAAGCGAGCTGATTCCCACATAATCCAACGAGAAAGCCCGTTCACACGTAACGCCATCGCAGTTGCAGTCGCTACTGCTCCCACGCCTACTTGACCGTTTTGCCATAACACCACACCTAAAATTGCAGTGCTTAACGTTAAGAAGATATTGGTTGCATAAGTTAAGGTGTCTAATGAACTCGCCAAACGCATTTGTGCATGCACGGTGACCATAAATTCTTCCATGGAACGTTTTACATAATTCGCTTCTCTCGCATCATGTGAAAATAGTTTTACCGTTGCAATATTTGAGTAAGCATCCGTAATACGCCCTGTCATTAAAGATCGCGCATCAGCTTGTCGTTGTGCTGTTTTCGCTAAACGTGGTATAAGCAAACGTAAAATAGTCACAAAGGCCACAATCCATAAGAAAAACGGCACTAAAAACCAGGTATCTAAAGCCGCAAGTACCAAGCCTGACGTAATAAAATATACGGCAACATACACCAGCATATCCGCAATGGTCATGACGGTATCACGCACCGCAAGAGCAGTTTGCATCACTTTCGCCGATACACGACCTGCAAATTCATCTTGATAGAAGCTTAAGCTTTGTCCTAGCATCAAACGGTGAAAATTCCAACGCAAACGCATTGGAAATACCCCTTGTAGCGTTTGTAAGCGTACATTCACGCCCACGAATGACCATACAATACTGAAAATAAGCAAGGCTGCCATACCGGCGAGTAAATGCCCTTTTTCTTGCCAAAGTGTGGTTGGTGAATAAGCGCCGAGCCAATCTACCAATAATCCCATAAATTGGAAAAGTAAGGCTTCCATCACACCAGTACCGACCGTCAATACCGCGAGTAAAAAGATCCAACCTTTCATACCATCAATGCTTGACCAAATAAAACGGAACAAGCCTTTTTCAGGCGTCGTTGGATTGCTTTTCGGATAAGGATTTAAACGGTTTTCAAACCATGAAAATATTTTATTAAACATAACAATACCTTAAAAAATTAAAGGCAACAGAGCCGCCTAAAGTGCGGTCATTATAGCGCAAATTTTAAACGATGGGCTAAGTTTTGCGAAATTGGCTTGGTGAAAGCCCATAAATTGCTTTAAACGCCTTACTAAAATGTGCATCTGATTGATACCCTACTTCAAGGGCGATTGCCAAAATGGTCTTTTGCGTATTTTTCAATAAAACAGCCGCCATTTCTAACCGTACTTGTGTGAGAAATTTTCCTGGTGGCATCCCGAGTTGCTGTTGAAAGATCCGCATAAAGGTCGCACGAGACATGGAAGCCAACTCTGCTAATTGCTCAATATTCCAATCTAATTGAGGTGAAAACAGGATTTTTTCAAGGACTTGATTCAGCCTTTTATCCTGCAACGCGGCCAATAAGCCTTGATTGAGCAAACCTATTTGCTGAGCATGACGCAAAATATAAATAAACAACACATTTGATAGTGCATCAATCACCGATTTTGTGCCTTGCTCTGGTTTCTCGGCTTCTTGTAAAAAAAGTGAAACCAAGGGCTGCACAGGTGTATTTTGCAGCGAAAGATGTAAATAATCTGGTAACGAATCAATTAATAATGACGGTTTTTGATAATAAAATGTTCCACAAAACATCTTCAGATCGGGCGTACCTGCTCCTATTTGATGAACATGAAAAAGTGCATTTGATTGCGCTCTCTGTAGACTATTCTCTCTTTTTTGTTGAGAACTGCCCAAAAAGTGCGGTCGATTTTGAGGGAGAAAAAAGAGATCGCCTTTCTTCAAATGAAACTGTTTTCCCGCCAAGGTTACCCAGCACTCACCTTGCTCGATTAAATGAAATAAACCTTGATATTCCGCCGTATCTGGCTGATGTTCAACTTGCCAATCCCCTTGAAACAAGCAGCGAATATTAATTTCCCCACGCACTTGCGCTAGCTGAGTTAATTTATCTAAATAATCCATTGTGAGATTTTCCGTCTAAAAGTTAAGACAATTTGACAAGTATCATACGCTAATCTGCTTATAATTCCTCTCGAAATTTGTACTTAATTTAAGGAGAAAAACAATGTTTGCAGATTGGAAAAATGATGTAGCACACGTTAAAAAATCATTCGGTGCATTAGGTAAAAAATACCCTAAAATGTTACAAGCTTACGGCGCATTAGGTGCGGCGGCGGCAGAAGGTAACGTATTAGATGCCAAAACCCGTGAATTAATTGCATTAGCAGTTGCCGTAACAACACGTTGTGAAAGCTGCATTGGCGTACATGCTGATGAAGCAGTGAAAGCAGGTGCAACTGAAGAAGAAGTGGCAGCAGCATTAGCGATGTCTATCGCATTAAATGCAGGTGCAGCTTACACCTACTCTCTTCGTGCATTAGAAGCTTACAACGCACAAAAAGGCGAATAATTCGCAAGGAACTTTATGATTCTTTTAGCCCTCATTTGAGGGCTTTTTTATCTCTAAAATTGACCGCACTTTAAAATAAATTCAACGCTCTCATCTGAGCTACCACTTGCTCTACCTGAATTTCAGCCATTAAATTTTTGCCTTTTAATTTTGTTGCCCAAGGTAATTCACATGAAGGTTTTCCTTGTTCTTTTTGCACATTTTCTTCATATACTGACACCACATTATCCAGATTATGATAAGGCGCGGTGCGCAATGGATTATGATAGGCATACAATCCAATGACAGGTGTTCCTTGCGTGGTCGCGATATGAGCGGGCCCAGAATCAGGCGAGATGACTAAATTTGCTTGATGAATTAATGCAGCAAGTTGTTTCAAACTGGTTTTTCCTGAAGCATCAACCGGTTGAAAGTCACAAAGTGCGGTAATTTTTTTCACCATATCTAATTCACGTTTTGCCGGCGAGCTACAAAAAATTACATTCACATTATGTTGATGAGCAATGTTCGCCACCTCCGCGTAACGTTTAATCAACCAATCTTTCTCGACTTTACTAGAACAAGGGGAAATAATCAGATTTTTACGTGTAGGATCAATAAACTGTTTGGCATATTCTCGATCTGAATCAGAAATTGCCAATTGCCAAGAAAGCATCTCTGCCGGTGGTACACCAAGATAATCTGCAAAAGCCATGAAACCATCTAGTACATGAGGCGTTTCAGGATCTTGAACTCGACGATTCACAAACAACCACTGCCCTTCTCGAGAACGTTTTTTGCCAAACCCAATTTTATATTTCGCTTGAATACCAAGAGAGATAATAGAAGCACGAAATGCCGTCTGCATATTCAAAAGCGCATCAAATTGATTATTTTTCAAAAACATCCATAAATTCCATACGCCTTTCCAACCGCTCTTTTTATCGTAAGGAACAAGTTCCACGCCTTCTATACCAGAAAGCAAGCCCATTTCTGTTTTACCCACAATCCACGTTAATTTTGTTTGCGGCCAATAACGTTGAATATGTTGTACCACCGCAAGTGCATGGCAAACATCACCCACCGCAGACAAACGCAAAATACAAAGTGATTTAGGGGGAGAGGTAAAAAGTGGAGAATGGGACATTTGAGTTCCTCGCGCATTTAATTTCCACCTATTTTAAAGTAGAATGAGAGCATTTTCTATTATTCGGTTCAACTAAAATGCTTGAATTCCAACAAGATAATCAATTCTTTCTTTTTAATCTCACGGAAAAACCAACGGAGCCCGCTTTATTTTTTGAATCGGCGTTTTGGGAAAAACAACAACGTATTACCGGTTCAGCCAAAGGACGTGGCACAACCTACTTCCTGGATACAAAAGATCTGTTTGGTGTAAATACAGCCCTTCGTCACTATTATCGCGGTGGTTTATGGGGAAAATTCAACAAAGATCGCTATCGTTTTCAATCATTTACTGAAACTCGCAGCGTGGCGGAATTTCAGCTTTTAAATCAACTCCATCAAGCAGGTGTAGCCGTACCCAAACCGATTGCTGCACGTGTTAAAAAAGGCAAATTAGGTATTTGCTACCAAGCGGATATATTGATTGAAAAGATCGAAAATGCCCAGGATCTGACCGCACTTTTGCAAACCCAGCAGCTACCGAATGATATCTGGCAAGCCATTGGTAAATTAATTCGCCAGTTACATGATTTACAAATTTGCCATACGGATCTCAACGCTCACAATATTCTCGTTCAACAACTTGGAAATGAACAAAAATGTTGGCTCATTGATTTCGATAAGTGCGGTCAAAAATCAGGCGATTTTTGGAAACAAAGCAACTTAGAAAGATTACACCGCTCTTTTGTCAAAGAAGTCGGCAGAATGAATATTCAATTCAATGAAGAAAATTGGGCTGAATTATTGAAAGGATATAACAACCTAAAACGCATCAGAGAAAGGCAATAAAAAAGACCGCCTAATGCGATCTCTGTGAATGGTCCCCCCTACCGGACTTGAACCAGTGACCAAGCGATTATGAGTCGCCTGCTCTAACCGACTGAGCTAAGGGGGGAAAGTGCGGGTGATTATAGAGAAATAATCCGTTGAAGTCTATATACAAAAGGATGGTCGTTTGAAAATTGACCATCCTTTTTAGATCTATTATTGCAATACCGAAATATCCGCCACTTGTAAGAACAGACCTTGTAACGTGTTTAAAATCGCTAAGCGGTTTTGGCGTAATGCTGGATCTTCAGCATTTACCATTACGTTATCAAAGAAACTGTCTACCGGTGCACGTAAGTTCGCTAATTTATCTAATACAGCCGTGTAATCACTTTGCGCGATAAGCGGTTGTACTTCAGTGCGTAATACAAGTACCGCTTCAGCAAGGGCTTTTTCTGCTGGCTCTACGCAAGCGGTCAAATTGATCTCGCCAATTGCAGCATCCGCTTTCGCTAAGATATTGCTTACACGTTTGTTTGCTGCTGCTAACGCTTCCGCTGAATCTAAAGTACGGAAGTGTGAAACCGCACGCACGCGCGCATCAAAATCAGCAGGACGAGTTGGACGACGTGCCAATACTGCTTGAATCACATCCACCGCAATACCTTCATCTTGATACCATGCACGGAAACGACCGAGCATGAAGTCCACCACATCAGTAACCACGTTTTGATTCGTGAGTTTATCACCGAAAAGTGCGGTGGATTTTTTCACTAAATCTTCCAAATCCAGCGGCAAGTTTTTCTCAACGATAATACGCAATGCACCTAATGCTGCACGGCGTAATGCGAACGGGTCTGCACTGCCTTTCGGAGCTTGCCCGATGCCGAAGATCCCCGTTAAGGTGTCAAATTTATCTGCTAAAGCGACCGCACTTGCCACCAAAGATTTAGGTAATTCATCACCCGCAAAGCGTGGCATATATTGCTCATTTAATGCTACTGCCACTTCTTCATCTTCACCATCATGACGAGCGTAGTGCATACCCATTACACCTTGCGTATCGGTGAATTCAAATACCATGTTGGTCATCAAGTCACATTTTGACAGTAAACCCGCACGTTTTGCTTTCGCTTCATCTGCACCGATTTGTTTTGCAATTTCGCCTGCAAGTTGTTCAATACGGTCAGTTTTGTCTTTCAATGTACCGAGCTGTTGTTGGAACAACACAGTTTCTAAACGTGGTAAACGATCAACCAGTTTTTGTTTTAAGTCGGTTTTGAAGAAGAATTCCGCATCGGTTAAACGTGGGCGAACCACTTTTTCGTTCCCTTCGATAATCGCGGTTGGATCTTCTGGGTTGATGTTTGATACAAAAATAAAGTGCGGTAATAATTTGCCGTCTTTGTCATAAATCGGGAAATATTTTTGGTCGCCTTTCATGGTGTAAACCAAGGCTTCCGCAGGCACTTCTAAGAAACGCTCTTCAAATTTTGCCGCTAAAACATTTGGATATTCCACCAACGAAGTCACTTCTTCAAGTAAGCTTTCTTCAATGTCAGCCACGCCGCCAAGTGCGGTCGCTTTTGCTTGAGATTTTGCAAGAATTTCTGCTTTACGTTCATTGAAGTCTGCTACCACAGAACCTTTATCACGCAATAATTGTGGATATTGGTCTGCATGTTGAATTTCAAATTCTTTCTCGCCTAAGAAACGGTGACCGCGAATGGTGCGAGCACTTGCCACACCTAAAATTTCGCCTTCAATTAACTCATCACCTAACAACATAGTCACAGTATGAACCGGACGAATAAACTGCACGGTTTTGTCTGCCCAACGCATTGGTTTTGGAATTGGCAATTTCGCCAAGGCATTAGCCACAATATCGTTCAGCAAGTTTTTGGTCGGTTGACCTTCAATTTTTGCACGGTGAACTAACCATTCACCTTTATCGGTCGCAATACGTTCTGCTTGATCAACGGTAATTCCACAACCACGCGCCCAGCCTTCTGCCGCTTTTGTTGCTTTACCTTCCGCGTCAAAAGCTGCAGATACTGCTGGCCCGCGTTTTTCGATTTCTTTGCTTGGCTGTTGTGTCGATAAGTTCAATACTTTCACCGCCAAACGACGCGGTGCCGCAAACCATTCGATTTTATCGAATGATAAACCTGCTTGGTTTAATTCCGCCTCAACATTATCCGCAAAAGAGGTCGCTAATGTTTTGAGAGCTTTTGGTGGCAGCTCTTCTGTGCCGATTTCTACTAGGAAGTTTTTAGTTGTCATTGTTTTTTCTCTGGTAAGGTGCACCTTGGCACCATTTTATTTTAATTTAATCTTTTTCAATAATAGCTTCACATTTCACTGGAAAATTAAGTGAATTTGCAATAAAACACGCGTGATGCGCATTTTCATGTAATACCAATGCCTTAACAGCATCCGACTCACTTGAAATTCTTACACGAGGTTTTAATGTTGCTGAAATAAAACGTCCTGCTTGTTCAGAACTGCCTTCATCCATAATTGCGATAGCCTCATCACGGTATGCTTGCACAATAATGTTATTAACGGCACAAAAATGTAAATACCATAATTTATGGCAAGCAGAAATAGAGGCTAATAACATATCTTCTGGATTCCAACGTGTTTTATCACCACGAAAAGCTGGATCAGAAGAACCTAAAATATTAGGTTTATTCAATGCCGAAGCAATAAAATCCCGCTCATACGCAGTATAAGAAGAAGTGCCCCGCCCTAAATTTCCAACCCACTCTACGGTAGTTTGATAAATATGTTGCTTCATTATATTTTCCGTTATCTCTTATAGCGTATGTAAATTAAGAAATTCATGTCCTATTTGATTATTTTCTTCGTTTTCACTTCTGCCAAATCTCCCCTACCCCTCTTTGCTAAAGAGGGGATTGGATCTTTGCAGAGTTAAATATCTATGTTTTACTTTAACGTTTTTTGAAAGCAGATAATTTAATCTCTATTGAAATTAAAATGTAAATGAGCCAGTTACAATCAATTTACTCAAGAAATCCCCCTCTTTAGCAAAGAGGGGTAGGGGAGATTTGGCAGAGCGACTTAACGCTCATACTCAATCAGCCCTTACATTCTCTAAAAACAAATAAATCTGCTCTACTACACTTTCAATTTCTCGCATTACTTCATCATTGCTAAATCGCATCACCGTAAAACCAAGTGAATTTAATTCTGCATCTCGCAATGCGTCTTTTTCCTGATAATCAGGTTCATAGTGCTGACTACCGTCCAATTCGATAATCAGCTTTGCTTTTGCACAATAAAAATCAACGATATAACTTAAAAGTGGCTTTTGTCGATTAAATCGAAAACTTAATAATTGATCTCGATTGATGCGTTGCCATAGCTTTCTTTCCGCATCCGTTTGATCCACTCGCAATTTTTGCGAATTCTCTTTTAAGTATTTTTCATAGGGTTGCATGAACGCTATTTCTTACCGTTCTCAATCCCTTCACTCAACACCTGTTGAAAACGCTCGTAATCACAAAAGCCATTTTCATCTTTTTCACAGCCTTTGAGTGTCAATGCCGTTTGGTTTGGTGGTGTCGCTAAACTTAATGGCGTGATATTAATCAGCTGTTCAGTGGTTTGATAAACATAATCCAACTTAAATTTGAGCTTGCCACTTGGTTTATGCTTCCACACTTCAAATAGCAACTTGCCACCGATTGGGATATTTTCCAATGAATCATTCAATTCATAAGGCTCAACACCCAATGCCGCAAGCAGAGCGACGATATTAGAATCGTGTCCAACCAATAAGTTAATTTTGTTTTCACTATTTAGTTGTTGCTGAATAAATGCTAACAACGGATATGAGGCATTTTGTGCCAGCGCTTCGTTGTTTTTAAATAACGTGCGGTAATATTCGTTTTTAATTTCGTTAATTGCACGCCATTTTTCTTGGCTATCTACGCGGCCGTTTGCGATTTCTGAAGCAGGCTTACCCACATAATGCGCGAGCAATAATGCACTGACAATTTTCTTTCCTGTGCTGATAGAACCCGTAATTTTGACCGACTTGCCGTCTTTAATACTGTATTCACCGACTTTTCCACCTAAATCACACTCGCCTTTTTGCAAGCAGTTTGGTGAGTTTTTATAATCGATGATTTCACTTAATAACGCATAATTTGGTGCAAGTTTCTGCTGTAAAGCGGTTAAATCAACGTTATTTTTTGCAGATTCAATCAACGCTTGACTTGGATTATGCGCCTGCGTATTAAAAATTGGATCTTTTTCTGAACCAATTTTACCGTGATGTTGCAGTTGAACATTACAGCCCGCAAATGCGCCAGAAATAATCGCCTGACCTGTTGCAATGGTGCGTTGCACTCCATTCGCATAAGCGAAAATGCCTTCGCCCGATGAACAACGTTCTGTTGTTAGTAACCCTTTATCCGAAAGCCACTGACCTAAATACTGTCCGAAATAGGTTTCTAGCACCGTCCCTTTTGCCGTGAGATAGCCTGATGGCACATCCCATTTCGCCCACTCATACGGGGAATATTTTGCCATTTCTTGTGGATCTTTTTCCACTGGCGAGCGTAATCCATGACGGCTGAAAATTAAGACTTTCTCAAGCTCATAATCTGCATTCTGTGTACTTTTGTGATTTTCTGTTGCAAATACACCACTAGCAAGCGTCAAACCAAGTAAAAGTGCGGTAAATTTTAGGGTTGTTTTTTTCATATTCGAGACTTAACCTAACTTTCTATTATGTGCCCTTAAGACCTAATTATTTAATGTTGAAATCGAGCTATAAAAATTCAATGCATATTTGGTGCCGTAAACTAACACCATAAATACCGCAACAATATTCACTATGACGAAAAAAATTAATTGTTTGCTGCTACTTTCAATCCAAAGCATCTTAAATAACTCAAGTGTACCTATATTTTCGTCAAGTTCAGGTTGTCCGCTTAATACTCTTAAAGATTTCAGAATCTTGCGTAAAAAATTAACAGTATTAATTGCCATTACACTAAGTGCAATAAATCCGGAAGCGAGGCATAAAAATAGCACAAGCACATTACTCCACTCCCAATGCCGCCAATCCAGCTCAGAAAACATAAATAATGCCAGTGATAAAAATAACACTGCTGGCGTTAAGTTACGCAAAAACATTAAATAATCATCGCCAATTTTAAATAAAAATTGCCAAAACCCGACTTTCTTCATTACTTTAAAAAATCTCTTTTAATTTGGATTCATTTAAAATAACACGATCATCATCTAACAATAACGCTGGAAAGCCCGCATAGCCTTGTGCTTTTGCATCATCAAATGCGGCGTGACGATCACGCAAACGCAACCATTGTTTCAAATTTGAAATGGAAGATAATACTTCCACTTCTTCATAATCCACACCCAAGCGTTTTAACTCTGCCACAAATGGCGCTGTATCCGGGCAATCTGCCGCATAATAAAGAATCGGTTTCATTATTCATCCTCTTTTTCTGCTGCCGCAGTTGGGTTCAATTTCGGTTCGCCAATTTTGCTTAAACGGTTACGATCGCGATGTTCAAACGGTGCATCATAACTTGGGATAATCATGGTTGTGGTTTGATCGTATGACCAAGTGCCATCATCATGGAATTTCACCGTCATCTCAAAACTTTCCGTGGTAAATGAACGCTCTAAGAACGGATTCGAAATGATGCCGTTTGTTAGTGAACCGCGTACTGCTTTTACGGTGAATTCTTTCGCATCAGCTGCCGCATTACCTACCGCAATAAACGTTTGGCCACGTGGAATGCTACCTGTTAATAAAATATTGCCTGTTTCAGGTTCCCATAACCAATAACCCACTTGGTCGTGGAAGGTTTCGACTTCGCCCGGTTGTACAATATGGGCGTGATAACGCAATCCATAGTACAGTTGTGGTCCATTCGTTTGGGCATCGGTTGGATGCGCTTCATAATGTTCGATATAAGGATCTTTTTCTGGCCCTTCGGCTTTCGGGTTGATATCCACACCACGCTTCCCTTCCCAAACACCCGCTAATCTTGCCAATGGACCTAAATTTGCGAGCGTATTCGGATCTGTTTCTGCTTCCGTGTAGATATCGTCTGGGTATTGAAAATCTTTCATCATTTTCTCCTTATATCATTGGGTTGATGCTTAAAGTGCGGTTGTTTTTTGCCTATTTTTTACAGCCTGGGAAACCTAAGGCTTCACGGCTTGCATAGTATGCTTCCGCCACGCCTTTGGTTAATGCACGAATGCGTAAAATATAGCGTTGACGCTCTGTGACCGAAATCGCCTTACGCGCATCTAACAAGTTAAAGCTGTGTGCCGCTTTTAAAATGCGCTCGTAAGCAGGTAATGGTAATGGACGTTCTAATTCTAATAAGCTTTTCGCTTCTTTTTCGTATTGATCGAAACAGTAGAATAAGAAATCGGTATCCGCGTATTCAAAGTTGTAAGTTGATTGCTCCACTTCGTTTTGATGGAACACATCGCCGTAAGTAGTTTTGCCAAGTGGCCCATCTGACCAAACTAAGTCATACACAGAATCTACGCCTTGAATGTACATGGCTAAACGCTCTAAACCGTAGGTGACTTCACCTGTTACCGGTTTACATTCTAAGCCACCCACTTGTTGGAAATAGGTAAATTGGGTCACTTCCATACCGTTTAACCATACTTCCCAACCTAAGCCCCACGCACCTAAGGTTGGGTTTTCCCAGTTATCTTCCACGAAACGGATGTCGTTTTGTGTTGGATCAAAACCGAGCATTTCAAGGGAACCTAAATAGAGTTCTTGAATATTATCTGGGGACGGTTTAATCACCACTTGGAATTGATAGTAATGTTGTAAACGGTTTGGGTTTTCGCCATAACGACCATCGGTCGGACGACGTGAAGGTTGCACATAAGCAAATGCCATCGGCTCTGGGCCTAATGCACGTAATGCGGTCATTGGGTGAGAAGTACCTGCACCCACTTCCATATCAAAAGGTTGAACAACGGTACAACCTTGATTTGCCCAATATTCTTGCAAGGCTAAAATCATGCCTTGGAATGTTTTTACGTTGAATTTTGTACTCATAATTTTTTTAATAACAATGTGATGAAAAATACAGGCATTATACTTGAAACTATAAGGCGGATAAAGGCGAAAAAGTGCGGTCAAAAAACGAATTTTTTTACAAAATGAACAGAATTTGTAAAGTAAATGAAAATTCTCAACTGGGAAATGAATTTCTATTGTGTCAAAATAGCGTACTTTTTAAAAAGAGGAACCAACTTAATGAAAACTAACTTAATTACTACCGCACTTTTATTGAGTGCGTCAGCTTTTGTACAAGCAGAAACCAAAACCGAGCTTGAACCGATCAATGTGTATTCAGTTTACGCAACGCCTGTAAACCAAGATCAAACTGCCTCATCAGTTACTGTATTAACAGAAAAAGATTTTGCTGAGCGTAATGCGACTTATGTGAGTGATGTATTGAAGACGGTGCCAGGTGTGGCAATGGGAGCAACTGGAGGTCGTGGTGCGGTAACTAGTTTATTCTTACGTGGTGCAAATTCAAACCAAACAGCAGTTATTATTGATGGTGTGAAAATGAATCCTGCAGACACCAATTTTAGCTTTGGAGGTTTAGCCCTAAGTAACATCGAACGCATTGAAGTTTTACGCGGCGAACAATCAGCACTTTGGGGGGCTGATGCAATGGGTGGTGTGGTTTATATCACAACTAAAAGTGGACTATATAAAGATAAACCTTTCAATGTAGATTTTGATTTCGGTACTGGTTCGCATCGCACCCGTGATGGCTCAATCACCGCTTTAGGGCAACAAAATAATTTCTACTATGCTCTTCATGGCGATAGTCACCGCACAAACGGCATTTCTGTTGCAAGCAAAAACACTTTCCGTTATACCTCAACTCAAGGTGATGAAATTCGTACTGGTGGTGCTGTTGAAAAAGACAAATTCCATCGCGATAGTGCCTCAATTCGTTTTGGTTATGATGATAACCAAAAAGGAATTGATTTCTTAGCATCTCATTCCTCACAAACGTTTCATAACGATGGCATTATTTCAGGACAGGATACCCAAGGCTACACTGCATTTGAAAATTTAACGCCTACCTATATTCGTACTCGTGAAACCTTGTTTAAATTAGGAGGATACTTAGGGAGTGATAAGGAACTATTTAAACATAAAGCTAGCGTGAGCCACTTGAAAGGAGATAGTGATACTTTTGGTTTAAATGCAACCAATAAAGATTGGAAAAAACTGAATGCCAATTATCAACTTGATGTAAATTTTGACCGTGAAGGTAGCGTGACTCAAGCGGTAAGTTTATTAACAGATTACCAGCGTACTAGCTTTACTTCAAAAAATTATAATGGTGTAGAAAAACGCTTAACGGAGAAAAGTGTTGCGGCAGAATATCGTTTATTCACTGAATCTGATCATAGCTTATCGTTGAGTGGTCGTTTCACAGACAATTCGCAATACAAAAATGCATGGACAGGACGTGCAGCAGGTGCGTATCGTTTATCTTCGAACTTCAAAGCGCACGCGGGAATTGGTTCGGCAATTCAAAATCCAAGTCTTACCGATTATTTTGGTTGGGATAGCAAAAACATCGGCAATCCGGCTCTTAAACCAGCGAAAAGCATCGGTGGTGAAATCGGTTTATTGATGGAAACGACGAATAAAGCTCATAGCTTAGATGTCACTTACTTTGCTCGTAACGTAAAAGACTATATTGATACTAAATATGGCGTAGTTAATCAAGCTTACAATCGCGATGATAAAACACGCATTAAAGGCGTTGAAATCGTTTATAACGGCAAATTTACTGATGCACTGACTGTCTATGCAAACTATACCTACACCAACATTCGCAGCGATAAGCAAAAAGACCAATACGGTACAAACTACTTACGTCGCCCAATGCACACAGCTAATGCTGGCGTGGCGTATCAAATTACCGAAAAATTAGGCTCAAGCGCAAATATTGCTTATGTGGGTAAACGTTATGATATGTACTATGGACCATACTCAATGGTAACTTATAGCTCATATCAAAGTGACGTAAAATTACCGTCTTACACCTTAGTTAATCTTGGCGTGAACTACCAACTTATTCCAAACTTAAACATTTATGCAAACTTAAACAACGTATTCAATAAAAAATATGAAAACGTACTGGGCTATGGCCAAGAAGGTCGTAATGTTTACGTTGGGTTGAAAGGATCGTTCTAATTATTACCCACTAACAAGGGCGTGCTAAGCACGCCTTTTTACATTCTTAATGGCGTAGCGTATCATTATCTATATGCAAAAAACTCGCTTAATTTTAACCGCACTTTTCCTTCCGTTTACCGCTCAGTCTTCGGAACAATTTGTCTCACTTACGCTTTGCAGTGACAGACTGCTTATCGAACTGGCTGAGCCTTCGCAAATTGCTGCACAGTCACCTTATTCGAAAAAACCGTTGATGATGTTAGACAAAATCAATACCGACAAACCTGTGCTAGAACCGCAATTAACGGAATTATTGCCCTATTTGGATAAAACTATTCTGATTAATGAAACTTTTTATCCCCAATTAGTCGCAGAGCTGAAAAAGCTCGGTGTGAAGATTATCCCGATTAACGACAGCCCGCAAACGCCTGATGAATTATTTGCGCTGATTCTAGACTTAGGCAAGCAACTGGGGAATGAGCAAAAGGCAGCAGATTTAGTAACAAAACTCAAATCGCAAAACTTTCACTTAAATCGACCGCTTACTGACACACTGATTTTGTCAGAGACAGGTGTGGTAGAGAGTTACTATCCGCAATATCCCGTGCTGTTAAATTTGCTCGGATTAACGCCACTAAAAACACCACTTACCGCACAAAATTTCTCGTTAGAAAAAGTGATTTTAAGCCAACCGAATGTGCTAATTTCACTGACTGACAAACAAGGTTACAATGCACAAGCCGAATTACTGCACCACCCTATATTGCAAGATTTTTTCAAAAACCAACCGCTTGTAAGCATCCCGATGAAATATACCTATTGCTTTGATCACGGTGTGTGGCAGGGAGCGGAAAAGATTTATCAGCAGTTAAAATAATGTAGCTGACAAATCTCCCCTACCCCCTCTTTGCTAAAGAGGGGAACTTCATGATTAAATTAACTCTAGATGACATATTTATATGTCTTTATGTATAAATGATTAGAATAAACCATCAGAATTATAAGTCCCTACACTATAATCCCCCTCTTTAGCAAAGAGGGGTTAGGGGAGATTTGACAAAATCAAATTAACAAATGATATTTGGATTACATAGGAAATTGTTCATTGACCAAAACACTCAAATTAAATACCGCACTTTTCTTCGCGTTGCTATTAATTAGCGGCTTTGCGATTTATCATCAGCTTGGTGACTTTGCCCATCTCAAAAATGCGGATGGTGTGCTCACCGATATGCGTTCGATGGTGCTGTGGGATATTCGTTTTCCACGCATTGGTTTAGCTTTATTGACAGGTGCTAGCCTAGCGATTGCCGGCAATGCGATGCAAGGTATTTTCCAAAATCCATTAGCGAGTCCAGGTTTACTCGGCAGTAGCGCTGGTGCAACAGCGGCTAGTGTATTTATCCTTTATTATTTTGCTGTGCCATTTTCACTGCTTTTAGCGGGTGGCGTAATTGGTGCGCTTTTAAGCTTTTTCATCGTGTATTTGATCGCCAAAAACTACGGCACCACGATGATGATTTTAAGCGGCTTAGCGGTTAATATGTTGCTTGGTTCAGCAATTGCATTACTGCTCTCCAACGCGGAAAGCCCATGGGCATTAGCTGAACTTTATCGTTGGCTACAAGGCTCATTGATGTGGGCAAAATTAGATACTTTGCTTATTTCACTCCCGATTGTTCTGGCAGGGGTTTTCTGCTTATACCACACTCGCCGATACTTAGATTTACTCACCTTTGGTGAAGAAACAGCGAGCACCATGGGTGTGGATCCAAAACGTAGCTTTTTCATCAGCACCTTTGGTGTGGCTTTATTAGTCGGGGCGACCATTCCTCAAACCGGTACCATTGGTTTTATCGGTTTAATCGCACCACACTTCGCCCGTATTTTATTAAAAGCTCGCCCGTCACAGCTTTACCTCACCAGTGCATTAATTGGGGCTTTACTGCTCTTATTGGCTGATTTGGCGATTTTATATATCCCACTGTTTTCACATATTTACATCGGCACATTGACCGCACTTATCGGTGCCCCTTGCTTGATTTGGATGTTATTAACGCAACAGAGAAAAATCTATGATTAGAATTGAAAAACTCACCCAAACCTATTGCTTAAATGACATCAACTGTACGCTTCCATCAGGTAAGTTGATTGGTATTATGGGCGCCAATGGTGCGGGGAAATCTACCTTATTGAAAACCATTGCAGGTATCTTGTCCCTCAAACAAGGAGAGGTTTGGTTTGATGCTCAGCCATTAAGTAAGATGAACGCGATCGAAAAAAGCCAGCACATTGCTTACCTCGCACAAAATACGCAAATTCATTGGGATTTATCCGTTTATGATGTGATTGCATTAGGCTTGGCAGCTCCGTTACCAAAAGAAAAAGAGCGGTCAAAAATTCAAGCGTTTTCAGAAAAATTTGCGGTAACTCATTTACTCGATAAGCCATTTCAACAACTTTCAGGTGGCGAGAAAGCACGTGTACAACTCGCTCGCTGCTGCATTAAAGAATCTCCTGTTTTATTAGTCGATGAGCCGATTGCGCCACTCGACCCTTATTATCAAATTGATATGATGGAACAGCTTCAATCACTCACACCGCAACATACGTGTGTCGTCGCAATTCATCACCTTTCATTGGCTTATCAATTTTGTGATGAAATTGTTCTATTAGATAAAGGAAAATTGTTAGCTGTAGGTGAAACGCAAGCCGTGTTAAATGCGGAGAATTTGGCAAAAGCCTTTCATATTCGTGCGGAGATTGATCCAATGAAAAAGACTATCTCAAAAATTGAAAAGCAATAAAATAAAAGCACTTAGCGATTCACTAAGTGCTTTTTTATAGAAATGAATTATGGTTGGATTTCTGAATCTACGAAGAAATAAGCAATTTCTCGTTTTGCGCTTTCAACGCTATCAGAACCATGGACAGAGTTTTCTCGCTGACTTAACGCAAAGTCTTTACGGATAGTGCCTTCTGCCGCCTCAGCCGGATTCGTTGCGCCAATCAAAGTGCGGTAATCTTTCACGGCATTTTCTTTTTCCAACACAGAAACCACCATCGGACCAGAGAGCATATACTCCACCAACGGTTCAAAAAATGGTTTACCTTGGTGTTCAGCATAGAAACCTTCCGCTTGCTCTTTGGTTAATTGCACCATTTTAAGCGCAACAACACGGAATCCTTGAGATTCAAAACGCCCTAAAATAGCACCAATTAAATGACGCTTTACTGCATCAGGTTTGATAATTGAAAAAGTACGTTCTGTCATAAAATCCTACTTAACTTGCTTTCGTTACTAATAAATTTGCTAAAGTTTTCACACCAATTCCAGTTGCACCAACCGCCCATAAATCACTACCTGATTTACGATAAGTGGCCGAACAATCAATATGCAACCACCGTTGTTGATAGCTTTTCACAAAATACGATAAAAATGCTGTTGCTGTACTTGCACCCGCGACAACTGGCGCGGTGCCTGTATTTGCGATATCTGCAAAAGAAGAAGATATTTGGCTACGATGGAACTCTTCAAAAGGTAAACGCCAGAATGGTTCATTTTCTTCTTTGGCGGCTTGGAACAAACTATTTACCAACGCATCATCCATAGAAAGCACGCTGTGGTAATCATTACCGACTGCTATTTTCGCCGCACCGGTTAAGGTTGCACAATCGACAATAAATTGTGGATTTTGACTATCGGCTTCAATTAAGCCATCCGCCAATACTAAACGGCCTTCCGCATCAGTATTTAAAATCTCAGCGGTTACACCATTTTTATACGTGATGATATCACCCAATTTAAACGCATTACTGCTCACCAAGTTTTCTGCACAGCATAGATAGAGTTTTACTCGTTGATTTAAACCGTGCGCAATGGCAAATCCTAACGCACCTGTTAATAATGCAGCGCCGCCCATATCAGTACGCATCGTGCTCATGCCATCACTTGGTTTGATGCTATAACCACCACTGTCAAAAGTAATACCTTTACCCACTAGACAGGCTAATACGGGCGCATTTGGATCATTAGTCGGGTTAAAATCTAATTGCAGCATGGCTGGCAGATTAATAGACCCGCGACCCACAGTAAAGATCCCGTGGTAACCTTGCTCTTTTAATGCTTCGCCAGAAATGATTTGAAAACTGACCGCACTTTTATCGGCATAACTTTCGGCTTGTTTAGAAATAAACTCAGCCGCGCGTTCCGCTAATTTAACCGGCGTAAGGGTTTGTGCCGGCTCATTAATAATGCCACGAACAAAATCACCACATTCAATACGAGCTAATAATTCATCTTGTGGCTCATCATCTAAGTGAGGAAACTCAATCGAATAATCTTGCTTCGCCGTGTAAAAACCTTGATAAAATGCCCAGCAATTTTCTAATTCCCATGCATCCCCCACAAGCTCAACATCTTTAATACCTTGCCCACGTAATTTACGTGCCGCTTTTTGCACTAAAACAAGATTCGATTTTTCATCATCTTTAAGATGAATAACGGCTTGATCTTGATTAAAACTTAAAATGGCATTTTTGCCCCAACTCTCCGAAGAGGGAGTAGTTGATAATGTAATTTGCATGAGGTTCTTCTCCTTTATTTATCTATTATTCTCTAGGTACCATTTTACCGTCTGACGAAGTCCTTGTTCAAAGGTTATTTGCGGTTGCCAACCTAATTCTGCATGAATTTTAGAACAATCCAATGAATATCGCACATCGTGACCAGGTCGGTCTTTTACATAGGTTATTAAATTTTCATAATACTTTATGTGATTAGACTTATTTGGTGCAAGTTCTTCGAGTAATTGGCAAATTGTTTTAACCACTTCAAGGTTTGTTTTTTCACAATTTCCACCGATATTATAGTTTTCCCCGACTCGACCTTTTGTTAAAACTAAATATAAGGCTTGAACATGATCTTCCACAAATAACCAATCACGAATCTGCTGCCCATCACCATAAATTGGCAAATTCTTTCCCATCACAGCATTTGAAATCATTAAAGGAATAAGCTTTTCAGCGTGTTGATAAGCCCCATAGTTATTGGAACTGTTTGTGATAATCACCGGCAAACCATAAGTGCGATGCCAAGCGTGCACCAAATGATCACTCGCCGCTTTTGAGGCTGAATAAGGGCTACTCGGATGATAAGCGGAATGTTCGGTAAAGGCTGGTTCAGAAAAGGATAAATCCCCATACACTTCATCTGTAGAAATATGGTGGAATCGAAAATCCGATTTTTTAGCTTCGTCTAAGGTATGCCAATAATTCTTCGCCACTTCTAATAATGTATAAGTACCAACAATATTGGTTTGAATAAAATCAGCCGCTCCTGTAATAGAACGATCAACATGACTTTCTGCCGCCAAATGCATCACCGCATCCGGCTGATATTTTTCAAAAATGCTTTCTATCGCCTTAAGATCACAAATATCAACTTGCTCAAAAGCATACCGAGTACTATTTTCTATGTCTTTTAAGGATGATTGATTTGCAGCATAGGTCAGCTTATCAACATTGATAACGAAATCTTGAGTATGATTAATGATATATCGAATGAGGGCGGAACCGATGAAGCCGGAACCGCCGGTGATGAGGATATTCATAGCTTATGGAAAAACAACCCTCAAATAAGGAATTCTTTTTATAACTAACACTACACTTAGGCATACAAAGTAGGTCAAAAAAGCCCCAGCAAAGCGCCAATAAACATTATCAGCTGTAATTTGTAGAAAATACAATTCATAAGACATCGCTAACTTATGAATTAAATAAATCCCCAAACTACATGATGATAAAACGGCAAGAAAGTTTGCGATCTTAACCGATTCGACATATTTTCCTATTTCTTTAACTAGAACAAATACTGCCAAGGCTAATAATACAGAATGAAATTGTATATAACCAAACAGAAACTTATCAATCTTTCCTTGCTCTAAAGAATAATAATAGGTTCCAGCATATCTAATAAATGCAGACATCAGGCCAAGTAAATAAATTATCATCCTTTGCTTTCTAGATAACTCGATTGTAGAAAAAAGGTAACCTAAAATTAGAAATAACACATATCCAGCAACTGGAAATGATAATGAATTATTATATTTAACACCTAAAGATAGGAAGAGTAATGGCAAACAAGAATGAGTAACAAATAAAAAAATAGCCATATACCACAAGATGTTCCTGTTATCCTTCAGCAGGGATAATACGGGTATAAAAAAATACAATGATATCAGAGGGATAAAGAACCAATATATATCACCATGGTATATTCTTGTTGTAATAATAGCACTTAAAACTTCATTGATATTCTTATATGAGAACTTCCCCACTAACCACGAGTGGAATAGTAAAATAATACTCCATATAATGAAGGGAACTATTGCTCTAAAAACTCTCTTTTTAAAGAAATCCTGAGTTGAATATTTATTTCGATATCCAAATAATGTAGCACCTGTTAGCATAAAAAAAATAGGCACAGCCCAATAGAATAACACCTCGAACATCAATGATTGTTTCCATGCTAATGTATTTACATTAAAATTATGAACAATCCCATTATGATGTAACGACAACACCGCAAAGCAGGCTAAGATATTCAAAATATCAAAATAAAGTATTCTTTGTTTCAAAATTAAAGTTTTCTGATTCATTTAATATTTAAATTTCTTACCTATATCGAGAGAATAAACGTTTTCATATCATCATAAATTTCATTCAAACATCTATCTCAATCATATAATTAATAGGCTCCATCTTTTTTCAAAACAACATTCACTGTTTTAAACAAAATAGCGATGTCATTCCAAAGTGACCAGTTTTTAACATACCAAGAATCAAAATAAACACGGGTATTATAATCCACATCATTACGTCCGCTTACTTGCCACAATCCTGTCATTCCTGGTTTAGCCATAAGGTAATACTCAACATCATCCTGATAACGCTCTAGCTCATCAGCGACAATTGGGCGAGGCCCAACTAAACTCATTTCACCTTTTAAAACATTAAAGAGTTGAGGTAATTCATCTAAACTTGTCTTGCGAATAAAGGCACCAATTTTAGTAATACGAGGATCATTCTTTAATTTAAAATCTTTTTCCCATTCAGCTCTTGCTTCAGGATCTGTTCTTAGCAATTCATCTAGCACTTCTTTAGAGTTCACAACCATTGATCTAAATTTCAAACAGTTAAATGTTTTTCCATTGCGACCAATTCTAGGATGCCCATAAATAGCATTACCGCCATCTTTTTTTACTGAAAAATAAAGATAAAGCAATACAGGAGAAAGCAAAGTAATAATGGCTAAAGAACCGACAATATCCATTGTTCTTTTTAGAATACGAGAGGAACGCTTTGCAAGATTATTATTGACTCTCAACAGCAACATTTCATGGCTGAATAAGAAAGACATATCTGTACCATACAATGGTATCCCTCTAATATTAGGAATAACGGAAACTGAACGACATTTGTTCAAGGCTAAATATCTCAGCCAAGAATCCAACAATATCTCGTCATCTAAAGCTAATATGAACTGAACTATCTTAATATCTAATTGCAGAAGCGAAATAATATCCTTATTCTTCGCATCAATTACTTTGATTTCATTCATACCATCTTCTGGAATAGTATCCGATGAAACAAAATAACGAAGACTAAAGCCTAAGTAAGATTCATCTGCTAAAGCTCTATATACATCTTTAGCATTTCGACCGCTACCAATAATAACAGTATCTTTTTGGTATAAATTTAGTTTTAAAAGTAATTTTTTTAAACAAATTCTAACTACAGGCACTAAAACTACAACCCCAAACCAAGTTAACACCCACAATGTTCTAGATATATAAAGTTTGGAGAACGCGATAATTGCTAACTCTATAACAAAAAATATAAACAGGGTTCGAAGTATCTCTTTAAGCTCAAACCAAAAAGGCTTTCTATATGTATAGTGACGTAAACGAATCCAAAACCAGCATACACAGCAAAGAGAAATCACAAGATGAATAAAAATATATTCATCTAGCTCCTCTTTGGGAAAAGAGGCTTGACTATGATTGACTAAAGGTAATAGAGTCAATGAAATAAAAAAAGAGGAAAAAAAAGCAAAAAAATCACCAAACCAAAGAAATATTTTTGATAATGTTATTCTATGCATATCACTCCTTATCTAATCTAACTCTTTAGCTACACATCCCAAGGCTTCAGCAATAATATTATGCATATCAAAATATTTATACTGAGCTAAACGACCTCCAAAAATAACATTTGATACATTATCTGCTAATGCTTTATATTTTGAATATAATTCGTTATTACGCTGATCGTTAATTGGGTAATAAGGTTCATCCCCCTCTTGATATTCTTTTGAATACTCACGAGTAATCACTGTCTTATCTTGCGTACCATATTCAAAGTGTTTATGTTCTATTATACGTGTATAAGGGACTTCGCTTTCAGTATAGTTCACAACTGCATTACCTTGATAATTTGGCATATCTAATACTTCATTATCAAAACTCAAACTACGATATTCTAATTTACCGAATTGATACCCAAAATACTCATCAATCATTCCTGTAAACACGATTTTATCAGCTATACTTTCGTAATATTCACGCTCTGCAAAAAAATCTACACCCAGTTTAACCTCAATACCGTCTAACATTTTTTCAAAAATCCTTGTATACCCACCAATAGGAATACCTTGATAAGTATCATAGAAATAATTGTTATCGTAGGTATAACGCACAGGTAAACGTTTAATAATAAATTCAGGAAGTTCCGTACATTTACGCCCCCATTGTTTTTCTGTATAGCCTTTAATTAATTTTTCATAGATATCTCGACCAACCAATGAGATAGCTTGCTCTTCTAGATTTTTAGGGGCTGTAATATTCTCTTTTGATATCTGCTCTTTAATTTTTGCTTCAGCTTCTTGTGGTGTGATAACACCCCACATTTTATTAAATGTAAGCATATTGAAAGGTAAACTATACAATTCATCTTTGTAACGAGCTACAGGAGAGTTAGTAAAACGATTAAATTCAGCAAATTGCTGAATATAGCCCCAAACTACTTTATTACTAGTATGGAAAATATGCGCACCATATTTATGCACATTAATACCTTCGATATTTTGGGTATAACAGTTTCCACCAATATGATCTCGTTTTTCGATCACTAAACATTTTTTACCACGTTTAGCTGCTTCATGAGCAAAGATTGAGCCGAAAAGACCTGCTCCAACAATAAGATAATCATATTTTTTCATTTTATTATTCCTGTAGTTCCCAACTTCTAATCATTCGTTTAAACATATTCTCAAGATCCATTTCAGGTTGCCAACCTAATGCTTTAAGCTTATCTGAATTTAATTTTAATTTCACATCTGGAGCATATCCTAAACTACCTAAATTTTCAGGAATATGAACTTCCACTTTTATTTGATTGTTACTAATTTTATCTGCAACCATTTTTGCCATATTTAAAATAGTGCTATGGTTGCGAGCAACATTATAACTTTGCCCTTTCTCGCCTTTTTGCAAAAGAACAAAAATACCATACACTGCATCTGCCGTATAACAATAATTACCTTCAGATTGCCCCATAGTATGTAAAATAATATCTGTTTTATTGAGTGCACTTTTAGCAAATTGTGCAAATACACGATTATCGGAAAAAGGTACACCTGCTCCAAATGTTTGAGCCAGCCTTGCACTGCACACATTCAGATTATATTGTACTACATAAGCATTGCATAGTGCCTCGCAAACTCGCTTACTTTCGGGGTAGCAACTACGTGGTTTACTAAGATCAACATAACCTAATTTATCTTCAGTAACATTAGTATAATCATCCGTAACCTGACCATAATATTCCATTGAAGAAATATAAAGCATTTTACAACTTGGATGTGCTTTCACATATTCCAGTAAATTCTTTGTACTTTCAAATGCTGTTAATAGTACACCTGTTGGATTTTCTACCATTTCTTTTGAAGCAGTAATACTTGCAGTATGTACAATAAAATCAATAGCTTGGTCAAAATACAAGGGAGATAACAAACTGTCTGTCACAAATATTAAACTTTCATTTGAAAAATCAGCAAAAGTATCTGTTGCTTTTTCTAAATTTCGGACACTAGCTAAAACTGTAATCTGAGCATTTAATATCTGGTTAGCATACAGCATGCTTTTTACGATTAAGGAGCCCACTAGACCTGTCGCACCAGTGACCAATACTGTTGAACGATTAAATTTTCCTTCTTTGAAAACCTTATCTAAAATAAATTCTAAATCTTCTTTTAAAACTAAATCTTTCATTATCTTTTCTCATCACCACGTCTAAAGCCATAAAGTTGCTCATCTTCTTCTAAAGAAAACATAGCTTTAGCTAAATAAAAGTCCTCTTGCGTTGTGATCTTAATATTTTCAGAACCACATTCCACAACATTAAAATCCGATTCAGGGAAATAATGTTTTACAATTGCACAAGAATCAACAAAAGAAAAATTATTGTCTGCGATCGCTTTTTTGTGCGCTAATTTTAATAAAGATACATCAAAAGTTTGCGGTGCTCGTGCCATATAAGAAACATCACGTTTAAGTACGCCGTTAATTTTATTATCTTCAACTGAAACTAATGTTTCTTTTGCTTTTACACATGTAATAGCAATTTTATTAACCCTTGCCGTTTCAATATTTTCTTTGATAAGCTGACTAGAAATAAATGGGCGAACACCATCATGGATCAATACAATACCATCACTAATTTCCTTTAATCCGTTATAAATAGATTGTTGCCCAGTTTCACCGCCTGTAACCACTTTCTTAACTTTAGTAATACGATATTGTTCTAATAAACATTGCAAATATCGCTCCCACCCCTGCAAAATCACTACAACGATTTCATCAATTTCATCGCAATTTTCAAACACTTCTAGGGTATGAATAATCACTGGCTTACCATAAATTTTTAAAAACTGCTTTGGCAATACTTTAGAATTCATACGAGAACCTGTTCCGCCTGCAAAAATCACTGCCGAATTCATATCCATCTCCTAATTCTTAGTTAATTTTGATCTAATTTGATTTAGAATAGTTAAAATAAAAGGCTCTTTAGACAGTAGCAAAACACCGAAATAACAAATAAAAAACAGGCTCGCGCTTACTAAAAACACAATAATTTCATTATAATTCAGTTTTATATTCAACCATATTGATACACTAATAGCCAAGACTAATGCCATAATGATCCGCATATAACTGACGCCACCAAATAGCACTTGAGAATAAGCTCTTAATATATAAATCTGGTAGATTAAAATACTCGCCTCAGAGATCATTACAGAAACTGCCGCACCGATTGCTCCGTATTCTGGAATTAAGATTAAATTAAGCAGCATATTGATTACAGCAGCAATTACCACGGAATAGCATAGATATTTTTCCTTCTTCAGTGGAATAAGCATCTGAATCCCTGTTAAATTAGATAATCCCACAATAAAAATAATTAACGCTAATACTTGCAGCGGAACAATCGAACCTGAATACGCAGAACCAGCCAAAATCAAAACTGATGGTTTTGCAAATAAAATACAAAAGACAACCAAAGGAAGCGATAAGATAAAAATAAATTGTGTTGATTTTGATAAAATATCATTAAACTTATCCCACATATTATTTTCAATATAATAACTTAATCTTGGTAATAAAACGGCACCTAACGAAGTAACAATACTCACCATCACATCTTTTATGCGATATGCTGCATTATAATAACCAACTTCTTCATTCCCTTGTATAAAACCAAGCAATGCCACACTTACATTTACATAAAAAGCGACTGCAATCGTAGTAATAAAAAAAGTCATCATTGGCTTAAGATGGCGTTTAAAGTCATAATTTGAGAAATATTTAATTGTTATTATTTTCCGCAAATTATATAAATTTACGACACCAGAACCAACTGTCGCAAAAATAATGATAAATGCATAAGCACTATAATCATTTTCAGTTTTAACACACGTGAAAACAAGTAAAAAAGCAATTAATTTAAAAATAATGGAACGAATAGTAATATAAAAATACTGCTCAATTCCTTTATATAGCCACTCCACCCCCACAATTGTGAATAGAATATTTAAACCCGAAATTAAAAAAAGTGTTTTCTCCGCCTTTAATTCAGGAATAAAAACGATACCTAAAAAATAGACAATATAGACAAAACTCATCAATACCATATTAATGAGTAATATTTCTTGCACTATTTTTGATAATTTTTCTTTATCATCCCTTACTTGTGCACAAGCTCTAATGCCATAATTAGCTACACCAAAAGCCGCAAAAATACTAAAGTAAGAAACAATAGAATAAGCAAATGCAACTTTCCCTGTTCCAATAGGGCTTAGCACCCTAGAAACATAAGGAAACGTAATTAACGGAAATAAAAAGTTTGAAACCGTTAATAACATATTCATTGCAAAGTTAAATTTAACTGAGTGAATTTTCATTATTTATCTAAATATATTCTCCCTATATTTATTTAACCCATAATACCCCAAGCAAAGTAAGAATGGATTAAATTCAGGAGACAGTAATTGAGGATCAGTAATCGAATGTGCAAATAAAAGAATTAACACCAAACCAAAATATTTATCATTATGCTTAACAACTCTTATTCCAATTCTTGTATAACCTATACACACTAAAGCAAAAATAATTGCTCCATAAACCAATAATAACTGAACATAAGCAGAATCAATATAAAAGAACTTATTTGTTTCGGTAGCCTCTAACATTGTTGTAAACTCAACAAAACTGCCAAAAGGCTGAATACCATATAATTCGAACCCCCAATGCCCTAACGCTAAACGTCCACTAAACATAGTATTTAACTTGCCCATCCACTCAAGTTCTGGATTATATGTATATTGAAAATATATAGCTATTGCGGCAAAAATAATAAAACTATATTTTGTAAATAATTTATATAACTTACCAAACATCAGCGTAGAGTAATTAATTTTTAAATATTTAACAAATAACATTGCAATACAAGAAAGAATGACTAATCCAAATGATGCTTTCGTATCTGTAAATACATAAATAGGATAATTCAATAACAAAATTACTAATAACTCCAGAAAGGTAACTTTTTCTTTTCTTACAAAAAACCAACATAACACCAAATGAAAATAGTAATTCGGTAAAAAAGTTGGAAACCGATAGCCTAATAAATAACGATATGTGCCATCTTCACGAAATAGATTTAAATAACTTTCAGGATAAAGATTAAAAAGATATGTAAAGAAAATAAATAACATCCCTGCAAATGTTGCTAATAAGAATGTTTTAATTACTTTCGAAAATGGAATATTACGGCATAGCATAATAAAAAGATAAATTAATACACCTTTTTTAAAATGCATATAACCTATAAAAAACACGATAGTAATTAACAGATCTAAAAATGAAGCTTTATTAAATGAATAACCTATTACAACATAAACAAGCAATAAAAACATTACACATGCATTAAATGACTTCAGTAATAAATTAGTATCAAATAATGTAAAATATTGCCCACCTAAAATATGGATAAAAAACACCCATAGAAAGTAGGCTAACAGAAATACATATCCAGATATGCTTTTATTAGAATTAAGCATTAAGAATTCCTATTTAAGCTTAGCAAAAAGAATAGGCAAATTCGCTTTCAGATATTTTATTGCATTACCAAGTATTACAAGAAACCAAGAAAACCTAGCTGAAAAAATACATTTAATTATCTTTATTTTTCCTGTTATTAAATCTAGTCTCTCTAAGAAATAATTATATTTCGAATTAGAAAATATAGATTCTATCCATTTTTTTTGATCATTAAAGGTTAAACCAGCAGATTTATTTGTGTTACGCTCAATAGAAGATAAGAAATATCTAACAAATCTATTAACTAAGAGTATTTCTGATTGTTTAGATAAATTAGATTGGTAAACTTCTAACAAAGATTTAAATTGCAACAGTGTATCCATATGAATATCAAAATATTCTGGCACAAATTTAGATGTCAATGTATTACCATTCGTTCTTTTCTTATAAAAATAATAGGGTTTATTAAGTATATATAATGAATCAACCTTACTAAAAACATTAATATTAAATTCAAAATCCTCTTTTAGAGCCAATGACTTGCAAGAAAATCTATTTTCAATCAAAAATTCTCGATTATAAAATTTATTATTCATGTAACCTAGTAGAAAACTTTGTTCTAAATCAACTAGAGCCTCAAAAATATTATTACGAGTAATAACCCCTGAAAATTTGCTAATTATATCCCTTGAAAACTCAAGTTTATCATTAGTTTCATAATCTTCTCTCATACCCGTAATAATTACATTAATATTGTTATTTTTAGCAATATCCGCAATTTCTAGTAACCAGTTGGCATCAAACTGGTCATCTGGATCAGGAAAACCAACATAATCACCAGTAGCGTGTTTTAATCCTATATTACGGCTTTCCGATAAACCTAAATTCCTTGGATTTTCAACAATTTTCATTCTAGGATCATGTACTAACGAAAATAGCCTTTCCTTAGTATCATCAGTTGCACAATCTTCGACAAAAATAACTTCTATATTTTGGTAAGGTTGCTCACATAACCACTTATAAATACCATCTAAGTATTTAGAGACATTGTAACAACAAAAAATTAAACTTAATTTCATATTATTTTTCAACCCAAGCAATCATTTCGTGATTAATGCGTTTTTCAACTGGAGGCAATTGCATATAGTTTTTATAAAGAGCAGTTAAATAAGAATCCCAACAACTAAAAGAATCAAATTGCTCATTCTCAAAAGTAACTTGATATCTTTTATCAATATCAGCTTTTAATATTTTTTCAGCCTCACCATAAAGCCCCCACGTAATAGCCCCTACATATTTAGCTGAATCATAATCATATTTCATCGCTAATTTATTTAAATTAGCTATCGCACGCTCTTTACCATAAATTAAAGCTAAAGGTTTGAGCACATATTTAGCTAATTTTTTGACCGCACTTTTTCCTTCACCTAATTTAGCATTACATAAACCAATAATTTTTCGATAGTATTCTGCCTTCTTATAAATTCTAGCAACTTCATTTAGATCTTCAGGTAAACCATCCATTGGCATAATATCTAGCCACAGATGTTGCTGCATTTCATCTTCTGCATACTTAGCATCAATGTGTGTTTTAATATTCACAAATTTAGCATAAGGCAATAAAGTTCCAGTCTGACTAAAAAATAAGAATTTATAAGTATCATTTTGATAACTACGACTAAATTCAATCAACTTATTAAAATCGCTGCGAGGCATTGCTAAATCAATATCATCATCCCAAGGAATAAAGCCTTTATGACGAATAGCGCCCAGCAATGTGCCACCTGAAAGATAATATCTCAATCCAAGCTCATTACAAATTCTGCGAAACTCAATTAAAATCTGCAATTCGACTTCTTTAATTTCATCTAAAGAAAGTTGCTTTTTCATTATTAAAAACTCTTTTCGTATTTCTTACCAAAGAACTTAGCCATTAAAAATGCAGTTCCTTTCTTCAACCAATTAATTTTCTCGCCATAAACAAATGGAATTGACTTCACTTTTAATGGTTTAAATTGAGAATATTGTTTTAACCAAACGTTAAATAACAATTCACTTACACGTCCATAAAAACGAGCGTGGAATACTGAATATTGTTCCGAAGGAATACGTTTTTCCAATTCAAATAAAATGGGAAATAGCCAACTGCAATAATCATTCACTAATTCTTTAGACATAATGAACATGTTAAACATATAGCCGCCACGCTGTTTCATTACCGCATCAAAATTTCCTAAAAACTCACCGCACTTTTCGGTAATAATTTCACGAGTTACATCTAAATGCTCGGCATGTAAGGTATTCGCATAATGTGAATAAAGCGTTTCAATGTAATAATTTCGTTTACTTGGTACAATTACATCATATTGGCTTAATAATTGGCTCGCTTCTTCGTGTGTTAGATAGAGTGTTTCCAAAGGATTCTTTTTACGCTCTGCACGGCTTTTTACGCTAAAAAAACGACGATAATGAATTAAACCTAAATAATCATTAGGTAAATTTTTCCACGCCCAATAAAGCCCTGTTAGCTCACAAAAATTAGGATTTTTAGCTGAAATATTATCACCAGTATCATCACCTTGGTAACCAAGTTCCTCTTTCCCTGATTTGCCCACATGTAATGGCAGATACATATCATCTGATGGCATAAAATGTTGCTTGTGTGTAGCAATAATAATTTTAATATCTTTCATATTTATGCCCTATTTGAAAATACTTCTCTACCTAAAATGATTAATGATGAAAGTACTACGCCAAAAATGAACCCTACAACAAGTAAAATCAATCGCTTAGGCCAATCACGTTGAACGGGATAGTCTGGAGAACTCAAATAATAATAACTTTTTACTTCTCCAATATTATCTAAACTAGGCTCTAATTTTGTTAATTTTGTTAACTGTCTTTCTGTACTATAATAATCTACTGGATAAACAATTTCTGTATTCTTTGCAATATCTAGTTGCGCTTGCAAATATTTTTCTCCTAGCATAAAAAGGTAAGTACCATCGGCTAATTTAGAATCAGAAATATTTAAACGCCCCTCACCTAACATATATTCAGGAACAGAAAGGTTATTTGAATTACCTTTCGAAAAATCTCTAATACCTGCTTTCTTCGCAATATTCAAAGCCTTATCTAAATTCTCTACTTGAACAGTCTTAGCTTCAGTTAAACTTTCTTCAATTTGATTTTTAGTAAATTTCAAAGCATCTAGGCGTAAATTAAATCCAAGTTTAAATTCTTTATTAATCTGATTCAAAACAAACTGATTTACAAAATTAACGTAATCCAATAATACAGCTTGAGCTAATTTAGGAGTTTCCGCAGAAAAAGTAATTTTTAAGCCTATTTTATCTAACGCTGTCAAATCTTTTTTATTAGGATCTACTTCATGGATAACAAGATACTTTGAAATTGCATTCTCAATGTAATCTTCCCGCTGCTCTTCTGTCATATCTTTAGTGTAATTCTTAATCAAACTTGATTGTGACAAGAATTCTCTTTTTAAATCGTTCGATAGAAGAAAATGTTTAAACTGCCCATAAAGTGAATTTGATAAACCTCCAGTTGAAAAGTCATTATCACCTATAATTCGTGCGTACTCCGCTCGTACGGATAATAGCTTACCTAGTTCAGTAGAACGAGGAGCCACAATGACTGCTGTTGATGTCCATTGTTCTTTAGCTGTAAAAGCATAGCCTGCCGCAATGGCAGTACAAACGAAAGCAGATAAAATAATCCATAGCTTTTTCTTCCATAGATTTTTAATTAATTCAATCAAATCAATCTCATCCGACTCATTTATTCTTTGATAACGACTATCACTCATTATTAATCCTTTCAGGTCAATTGAACATACTATAAATTTATTGCATTCTACCTGAGTTTCCCTACCCTAACAAGGGAATTAAAATAATCTTAATGAATGATGGTCAACTGTAATAACACTATAAATTATTAATATAAATAAAAAAAAGATATCACTTTAGAAGTGATATCTTTTATATAAAAATCAATTGATTATATATTAATTAAGCATAATACATCTCAAACTCAACAGGATGTGGTGTCATATTTAAACGTTCTACTTCTTTACGTTTAATATTAATAAATGCTTCGATAAAGTCTTTCGTAAACACACCACCTTGCGTTAAGAACTCATAGTCTTTTTCTAATGAATTCAATGCTTCTTCTAGCGAGCTCGCGACTGCTGGAATATCTTTTAATTCTTCCGGTGGAAGATCATAAAGATTTTTATCCATTGCATCGCCTGGGTGGATTTTGTTCACCACACCATCAAGACCTGCCATTAATAATGCAGCGAAAGCCAGATATGGATTTGCCATCGGATCTGGGAAACGCGCTTCAATACGGATTGCTTTCGGACTAGTTACTGCCGGAATACGAATTGACGCAGAACGGTTACTTGCAGAGTAAGCCAACAATACTGGTGCTTCAAAACCAGGCACTAAACGTTTGTATGAGTTAGTACTTGGGTTAGTGAATGCATTTAATGCTTTTGCATGCTTAATGATACCGCCGATATAATAAAGTGCGGTTTCAGAAAGGCCTGCATATTTATCACCTTGGAAAATGTTTTTGCCCTCTTTGCTTAATGACATATTACAGTGCATACCTGAACCATTATCACCCGTAATTGGTTTCGGCATAAAGCAAGCGGTTTTACCGTGTTCTAAGGCAACGTTTTGCACCACATATTTATAGATTTGTGTTTCATCTGCTTTTAAGGTTAAGCTATTGAATTTCGTTGCAATTTCGTTTTGACCAGCTGTTGCCACTTCATGGTGATGAGCTTCGATGACTAAGCCCATTTCTTCTAAAATTAAACACATTTCAGAACGAATATCGTGTGCCGTATCAATTGGTGCCACCGCACAATAACCACCTTTTTTCAATGGACGATAAGCATTGTTACCACCTTCATATTTTTTGTTGGTGTTCCAAGCGGCTTCAATATCATCAATGGCGAAAGAAGCGCGGTTCATTGATACATCAAAACGCACATCATCAAATAAGAAGAACTCTGGCTCTGGACCAAAGAATGCTTGATCAGCAATACCGGTTGAACGCATATAGTTTTCTGCACGAATAGCAATTGAACGCGGATCACGATCATAGCTTTGCATGGTTGTTGGCTCATAAACGCTACAACGAATTGAAAGTGTTGGGATCTGCGCAAATGGATCGACTACTGCAGTTTCAGCAATTGGCATTAAAAGCATATCGGCTTTGTTAATGGTTTTCCAACCTTCAACAGAAGAGCCATCGAACATTTTGCCATCTTCAAACATATCTTCATCAACAAGGCTAACCGGGATGGAAACACCGTGTTCTTTACCTTTAATGTCGGTGAAACGAAGTAGCACAAACTTAATATCGTTCTCTTCGATCAGTTTGAATACGTTGGCAATTGCATTTGCATTAGGCATAAGGAGTCCTCTATTTTGCTATGTATATAATCTTTATAAAAATTAAAAAAGCATTATAACGCAATCGCTTGCCTTTTTCATAAGATTTATTTTATCCCATGGCATAGCAGAGCAGCGAAATATCGTGTATAATTTTTGCCCTTTCGAGATTCTCGTAGAGTGGGTTTACTCACTAATTCAAACTACTTGGACTATTCGGTGGCATAAAAATTCCACCCTACAAAACTTAAACTTTAAGAACGTAATAAATGAAAAACGACATTGATATTAATAAATTGCGCAATATCGCAATTATCGCTCACGTTGACCATGGTAAAACCACCCTCGTTGACAAACTCCTTCAACAATCCGGTACATTTGAATCAACTCGTGGTGATGTTGATGAACGCGTAATGGACTCAAACGATCTTGAAAAAGAACGTGGTATTACCATTCTTGCAAAAAATACCGCAATTAACTGGAATGGTTATCGCATTAACATCGTAGATACCCCAGGACACGCCGACTTCGGTGGTGAAGTGGAACGTGTACTTTCTATGGTAGACTCTGTACTTTTAGTGGTAGATGCTTTTGATGGCCCAATGCCACAAACACGTTTCGTGACCCAAAAAGCCTTTGCTCACGGTTTAAAACCAATTGTGGTTATCAACAAAGTTGACCGTCCAGGCGCACGTCCTGATTGGGTTGTGGATCAAGTATTCGATTTATTCGTTAACCTTGGTGCAACCGATGAGCAATTAGACTTCCCAATTATCTATGCTTCAGCATTAAATGGTGTTGCGGGTCTCGAACACGAAGAATTAGCGGAAGATATGACGCCGTTATTTGAAGCGATCGTTCAACACGTTGAACCGCCAAAAGTAGAACTTGATGCACCATTCCAAATGCAAATCTCACAATTAGACTATAACAGCTATGTGGGTGTTATCGGTATCGGTCGTATCAAACGTGGTGCAATCAAACCAAATCAACCTGTAACGATTATTGATGGTGAAGGCAAAACTCGCCAAGGTCGTGTAGGGCAAGTCTTAGGCCACCTTGGTTTACAACGTTATGAAGAAGATATCGCTTATGCAGGTGACATCATTGCGATTACCGGTTTAGGTGAATTAAATATTTCTGACACCCTTTGTGATATCAATGCGGTTGAAGCCTTACCTTCATTAACCGTTGATGAACCAACCGTAACCATGTTCTTCTGTGTAAACACCTCTCCGTTTGCAGGTCAAGAAGGTAAATATGTGACTTCTCGTCAAATTCTTGAACGTTTAAACAAAGAGTTAGTTCACAACGTGGCACTACGCGTAGAAGAAACACCAAACCCAGATGAATTTCGTGTTTCTGGTCGTGGTGAACTACACCTTTCTGTATTAATTGAAAATATGCGTCGTGAAGGTTATGAGCTTGCGGTCTCTCGCCCTAAAGTAATCTATCGCGAAATCAACGGTAAAAAACAAGAGCCTTATGAGCAAGTAACTATCGATGTGGAAGAACAGCACCAAGGTTCTGTTATGGAAGCATTAGGTATCCGTAAAGGTGAAGTTCGTGACATGATGCCAGATGGCAAAGGTCGTGTACGTTTAGAATACATCATCCCTAGCCGTGGCTTAATCGGTTTCCGTGGTGAATTCATGACAATGACGTCAGGTACTGGTTTACTTTACTCTAGTTTCGATCACTACGATGACATCAAACCAGGTGAAATTGGCCAACGTAAAAATGGTGTGTTAATTTCTAACGCGACAGGTAAAGCATTAGCTTATGCGCTATTTGGTTTACAAGAGCGTGGTAAATTAATGATCGAAGCTAACGTAGAGGTTTACGAAGGTCAAATCATCGGTATTCACAGCCGCACAAACGACTTAACGGTAAACTGTTTGCAAGGTAAAAAACTCACCAATATGCGTGCATCGGGTAAAGATGATGCCATCGTATTAACCACACCGGTAAAATTTACACTTGAACAAGCTATCGAGTTTATCGATGATGACGAGTTAGTGGAAGTGACACCAGAGTCGATCCGTATCCGTAAAAAACTCTTAACGGAAAACGATCGTAAACGTGCAAACCGTACGACAACCAGTACGAGCACACACTAATTAAAAACGTGCGGAAATTTGGCCGCACTTTTAAACAAACAAAAGGCGAACGTGATATTCGCCTTTTTATTTCATGATTAAAACTAGCCTAATCTGACTTTCTCGCCACCGAATTCATCGAGTAAGTTTTCTGTCAGTTTAGATAAAATCCCCGTCATCAATACAAAATCAGCATCAAAACGTTGCGCATAATCTTCTTTTAAAATATCCGCATTTTTCTCACGCACGGCATCGGCAAATTTTAAACGTTTGAGCGTGCAATCTTCATTAAACACAAAAGTCAGTGTGTCTTCCCATTCCAATGCGAGTTTACTCACCACTTTTTTGCCATCTTGTAAAAGCGCGAGAATCTCTTCATTTTCTAAAGGCTGTTTTTTGCAACGGATCACGCTGTCTTCTTGGCTTCCACGCAATTCAGCCTCTTCTAATGCCACCAACCAATGCGGGATTTTTTCCTGCAAAATCCAATCCGTTAAAATGGTCGAAGGTTCATTCGCAAAAGCCAACGGCACAACCGGTAAAGAACCAAGGGATTTGCGTAATAATGCCAAGGCATCTTCTGCACGTTTACTGGATGCCGCATCGACATGAACAAGGTTGTTCTCCGTATCAATCCATACGGCAGTTTGCTGATTTTTAGTGAATGCACGTGGTAATAAATTCATCACCACATCATCTTTTAACGTTTGTTTTTCCGTTTTCTTCAATTTGCGGTTTTCTTTTTGCTCAAGACTTTCAATGCGTTCATCTAATTCACGTTTCACCACATTCGCCGGCAACATTTTTTCTTCTTTTTTCGCAACTAACAAAATGTGTTTACCCACTAAAAAATGTAATAATTCGCTATCTTTCAACGGATTTGTCCAACCAAATTTACTTTGATCTTGTGAGCCACAAGGATGAAATTCGCAATCTGACAACTGGCGTTGTAATTCATTAAGATCCCAATCTAAGGGCTTAGTCAGCCTATATGACATTAAATTTTTAAACCACATCGTAACACTTCCTTCATAATAGGGTAAAATACGCGACATTGTAGCCCATAAACTCACGGGAAAAAATGATGCAACAGAAATTAATTGCCTTCATCGGCGGTGGCAATATGGCACAAGCGATTGTGTTAGGTCTATTAAAACAAGGTTATCCAGCCGATAAAATTATTGTGAATGATCCGAACGAAGAGAAACGTGCTTTTTTTGCTCAATATGGCGTCGCGGTTTCTACGGATAACGATCAATCCATCACACAATCTCAAGTAGTCTTATTTGCGGTTAAACCGCAAGTCTTCGCTGATGTCTGCAAGCCATTAAGTGCGGTTGATTTTTCTGATAAATTAATCATTTCTATTGCTGCGGGTATTTCGACTGCTCGATTAGCCGAACTCATTCCAACAGCAAAATCCATTGTTCGCGTGATGCCAAATACGCCTGCATTAGTGGGTGAAGGCATGGCTGGCTTATTTGCGGACAAAAACACGCCTGAAATTGACCGCACTTTTGCGGAAGATTTACTTTCAGCTGTAGGGAAAACCACTTGGGTGACGAATGAAGATCAAATGCATGCAGTCACCGCAGCATCTGGCAGTAGCCCTGCTTACTTCTTCCAATTTTTAGAGGCTATGCAACAAGGCTTAATAGAAACGGGCTTAGATGAAAAGCAATCTCGTGAACTCGTACAACAAGCTATGTTAGGCTCGGCGAAGCTGGTGATTGAAAACCCACAGACTACGCTTTCCACGTTACGAGAAAATGTTACCTCAAAGGGCGGTACCACCGCAGCCGCATTAAATGTGTTCAATCAACACCAATTTAATGACATCATTAAACAAGCGATACAGGCCTGTGTGGCACGCTCACAAGAAATGGAAAAATTATTCTAATGCAAGTTCGTCCTTTTACCTGGCTCACCCTGAGCTTTTTTGGTTACTATTGTGCCTACGGTGTGTTTCTTCCCCTTTTCCCTGCGTGGTTGAAAACGCAATCTTATAGTGAAGAATGCATCGGTTTATTGCTGGCCTGTGGTTATATTTTCCGTTTTAGCGGCAGTATTTTATTTTCTGGCTTGATAAAACGCGTTTCCCTTTTAGTGAATGGCTTACGTTACTTAGCTGTTGCCAGCGCTGTCACCATGGCGTTAATCGGGCTCATGTCGCATAATTTCTGGTTATTATTTATTGGACTTGCCTTGTATTCCATGGTGAATGCGGCGGGGATGCCGATTGGTGATAGCCTAGCGAGTACATGGCAACAACAAATTCATTTAGATTACGGCAAAGTACGCTTGATTGGCTCCTTTGCATTTGTTGTCGGCGTGATGGTGTTTGGGTATTTAGCGGGGATGGTTGGTGAGCAATACATCACATGGATGATTACAGGAATCCTTATTTTCTATAGCATTGTGCAATTACTTCATCCCAATCCAATGCCACAAGATGAGCCTCAAAGTGCGGTCGAAAATTCTGTTGGATTTTTAGGCTTACTCAAAAATAAAACCACCCTTCGTTTGTTTATTGCGATAGCTCTCATTCAAGGATCGCACGCGGCTTATTACTCATACAGCACTATCTTCTGGACAAGCCACGGTCATTCTGTTTCCGATGCGGGCTTATTTTGGGGAATCAGCGTATTAGTAGAAATTGTCGTTTTTTTCTTCTCCACCCGATTATTCAAAAATTGGAGCATTACTGCCCTTTTCTATCTCACAGGCATCGCTGCTATCGTACGTTGGCTTGCTTTCGGTTATGCCGACACCTTTGTTGAAATCGTTCTATTGCAATGTTTTCACAGCCTTACTTATGTTGCGGGGCATTACGCGACCGTACGTTATATCACGACTCAACCACAAAACCATATTGCGAAATTACAAGGTTTATACAATGCTTTAGCGGGATGTGCAGCCATTGCCATTTTCACCGCACTTTCTGGCGTGCTTTATCCAATTTCGCCAGTTTATGCTTTCAGCTTAATGGCCGCCTTTGCATTCATGGGTTTATTTATCACCCCACGTGGTGTAAAAGCCTTTTTACCCCATAGAGTGTAAACATGAATAACCTTACACTAGTCGATTTATTCTTAAATGAATATTGGATTGAAAAAGGATTGTCTGAAAACACTGTGCAGTCTTATCGTCTCGATTTGACCGCACTTTGTGATTGGTTGGATAAACAAAATTTATCCCTCGAAACCCTTGAACCATTAGATCTACAACAATTTCTAGGCAGCCGTTTAGAGCAAGGTTACAAAGCGACTAGCACCGCACGAATGCTAAGTGCGATGCGGAAATTATTCCAATATTTATATCGTGAAAAGTATCGTACGGATGACCCAAGTGCCGTACTGAGCTCACCTAAATTGCCAAGCCGGTTACCTAAATATTTAACCGAGCAACAAGTCTCGGATTTATTAAATACGCCTGATGTAGAAATTCCGCTCGAGTTACGCGATAAAGCCATGTTGGAATTACTTTACGCCACTGGATTACGTGTCACGGAATTGGTCACGCTCACCATTGAGAATATGAATTTACAACAAGGTGTCGTGCGTGTGATTGGTAAAGGTAATAAAGAACGTATTGTACCAATGGGGGAAGAAGCCGCTTTTTGGGTGCGACAATTTGTGCTTTACGGTCGTCCTATTTTGCTTAATGGACAAAGTTCAGATGTGGTTTTTCCAAGTCAACGAGCTCAGCAAATGACTCGCCAAACCTTTTGGCATCGTATAAAGCATTATGCGGTGTTAGCGGGAATCGATACGGATGCCCTTTCACCACATGTTCTCCGTCATGCCTTTGCGACGCATTTAGTGAACCACGGTGCGGATCTCCGTGTTGTGCAAATGCTTCTCGGACACAGCGATCTCTCCACCACGCAAATCTATACTCATGTGGCTAAAGAACGCTTGAAACACCTTCATGAACGATTTCATCCGAGGGGATAAGATCAAAAAGTGCGGTCAAATTTATCATTAATTTTGACCGCACTTTTGTATGAAAAGGTTATTTCAATGATAGCAATCTCGCCACATTTTGAGCTGTTGAGATTAAATTCTGCTCGCCCTGTTTGAGAATTGTCGGTAAATCACCCAGATTACGAATAATTGGAAACACCACATCAATGCCATGTTCATACACCACGTCATAATCCTCACGCAAACAACCTACAATCGCAATGACAGGCTTATTAAATTGTTTCGCCGTGCGCGCCACACCGATTGGGGTCTTACCTAAGATACTTTGTGCATCCATACGGCCTTCACCAGTAATCACTAAATCAGCCTCTTTAACCTGCTCAGCGAGTTTCAAATTATCTAACACGATCTGCACACCGGCTTTCAGTTGCACATTAGGTAAGAGCAATAAACCACCACCCATACCACCGGCCGCACCCGCACCAGGTTGATCTTGAATTTTTTTACCACAATCCCGCTCGACAATTTCGGCGAAATGGGCTAACGCAGTATCGAGTTCCTTCACCATCTCAGGCGTCGCACCTTTTTGAGGGCCAAAAATTGCAGAGGCACCTCGTTCACCACAAAGTGGATTATTCACATCACAAGCCACTTCGATTTGTACGTGTTGCAATCGAGGATCTAAATCAACCTGTTGAATTTCAGCAAGATTAGATAATGCTGCACCACCAAAGCCAATGAATTGCCCATTTTTATCCAATAAACGTAAGCCTAATGCTTGCAGCATACCCGCACCACCGTCATTTGTGGCACTCCCACCAATCCCTAAAATGATATGTTGTACGCCAAGATCTAGGGCTTGCTTAATCAGCTCACCCGTACCAAAACTGGTGGTTTGACAAGGATTACGTTTATCCATCGGGACAAGATGCAATCCCGATGCTGCAGCCATTTCAATAATCGCCGTTTTACCATCGCCCGATAAACCGAAAAAGCTTTTTACTTGGTTGCCTAACGGTGCAGTGACTTCTGCCTCAATTAAGCGCCCCCGAGTGGCATCTACCAAAGATTGTACGGTTCCCTCTCCCCCATCTGCCATTGGTAATTTCACATATTCAGCATTTGGGAAAATACGTTTAAAACCCGTTTCAATCGCATTAGCCACTTCAAGTGCGGTTAAACTTTCTTTAAATGAATCAGGCGCAATGACAATTTTCATACACTCTCCTGACATCAATAAAACACACCGAAAATGAGCGTAGAAACGGCGGTCATAAGCAAACCGATCGCACTTTCATAAGGAATCAGTTTTAAGCGTTCTTTCATATTCATATTCACACTGCCGCCAGTCGCATGGAAGAAAGAACCGTGTGGCATATTGTCGAATACGATCGCCCCTGCGTGGATCATGGCAGCCGCCGCAAGGCTGCTTACCCCCAGTTCTAATAATGTTGAGCTAAATACATTGGATGCGACTGCCGTGCCTGCCGTCGTTGATGCCGTCGCAAGAGACATCAATACACCAGAAATTGGCGCGAGAATATAAGGAGGCAAACCAGAATGTTTTAAGCCTTCGATTAGCACATCTTTCATACCTGAGTTACCAATAATGCCCGCTAAAGCCCCCGTACCGAGCAACATAATCGCCACCGGTGCCATTTTGCCTAAGCCACTAATCGCATAGCTATTCGCGTGGCGAAGTTTTCCCATACATAACGCACCAATTAAACCACCTAGAGGTAATGCAATGAGAGGATCGACTTTAATGTCCGCCAATGGACGCAGCGCCAGTAATAAGATGGCCACTAATGGTGCAGCAAGTGCGGTCAAAAATGAGGGTAAATGTTGAGTATCAACGACAACGCTCTCTTGTGCGGATACAAAAGAGCCTTTGTTTTTTAAACGTTTTGCTAAGAAGTAGGTTAAGACTAATCCAAAGATCCCAGGGATAATCCCCGCCACCATTACCGATGTTAAAGGCAGATGAAAGGTATCTGCGGCAGCAATCGCATTGGGATTCGGCGACATCAAGTTTCCTGCTTTACCCCCACCAATCATCGCCAATAAAACGGCTGATTTTGATAAATTGGTGCGACGAGCTAACGCGAGCGCAATCGGGGAAACCGTAATAACAGCCACATCAATAAACACGCCAACAGCGGTTAAAATTAATGTGGCTAAGGCTAAAGCCAATAACGCTCTTGCTTCACCAAGTTTATGTGTAATAGTTTCGGCAATCGTGCTGGCCGCCCCCGATTCAATGAGCACTCCTGCCAATACACCCGCCGCTAAAATTCGCATGACGGCTGTTGTAATTCCTTGCGCCCCTCCGATCATTAAGTTCACTGTTTCGGATAAATCTGCACCACCAACTAGCCCGCCTATCAAAGCCCCCGTCAACATGCCATAGACTGGCGAGACTTTTTTCAAAATGAGAAAAATGGCCACAATAAGCGCAACTAATGCACCGAAAGACGAAACTGCTGTCATAAATACCTACTTATATCCAATACCGCTGAGGTATATAAATGTTTGTGTACATTATATAAAAACGGCTTATGTAAAACACATAAGCCGAAATTTTTACTTAAAATTGACCGCACTTTAAAAAAATAAAATGCTTCCCCAAACCACGACAACGATGCAAAGAGCAATGAATACCGCTGCTGAGCCTTGGTCTTTGGCTCTCCCTGAAAGTTCATGGCGTTCTGTGCCAATACGATCCACCACCGCTTCAACAGCACTATTTAACAGTTCCACTGCCATCACAAGTAAAACCGATGAAATCATCAGTGCGATCTCAATTTTAGTCTCGCCGAGCCAAAATGCGAGCGGAATCAGAATGCACGCAAGAAAACATTCGTGGCGAAATGCAGTTTCATTTTTGAATGCACTCTTTAAACCTTGCAAGGAATATTTTGTGGAGTTAATTAAATGGGTTAATCCCGTGGTTTTATACATAAAAGTTCCTATGTTGTAATCTATAAACGTTTTGCTTCGATAACGTCGTCTAACTTCGCTAATCTGGCCAGTATTTTACTTAAACTTTCCACATTTTTCAGTTCAATTTCCATATCCATCGTTGCCACTTGTTTTTTGGTGTCCGCACGGCTTGAAACACCTAGTACACTGACTTTTTCATTCGCCAGCACAGTCGTAATATCGCGTAATAAACCATTACGATCACTCGCCACGATGCGAATATTAATATGGAAACCTGCCGCGTAATTATCCCCCCAAAGGGCTTCCACCACGCGTTCAGGATGTGCAGCTTGTAATTCAATAAATTGCTCACAATCGCAGCGATGAATTGAGATACCACGCCCCATAGTAATGTAGCCCGCGATTGCATCGCCTGGAATAGGTTGGCAACAACGCGCCATATGATGCAGCAAATTACCGACACCTTCAACAATCACATAGCCTTTTTTCTGCTGTTGGTCTGCTTTTTGTTGCGCCTTTTGCTGTGCGGTATTCGCACTTTTACTCGCCACATGACGGAGAATTTCTTGATCCGCCTCTTCAGCCGTCACTTTAATCAATCGGCTTTGCAAGAAATTCACCAACTGATTTAAACGAATATCCCCGCTACCAATTCCAGCGTATAAATCTTCGAGATTTTTTAAGTTATAACGAGGTAATGCAACCTGCTCTACTTGTTTTAAACTGATATTCAAACGCGCAAGCTCATTATCTAATAGCTCTTTACCCGCAGGAACGTTTTTATCACGATCTTGTTTTTTGAACCACGCTTGAATTTTCGCACGCGCTTTTGACGTATGTGTAAACCCTAAATTAGGATTTACCCAATCTCGGCTTGGATTCGGATTTTTCTGCGTGATGATATCCACTTGCTCACCCATTTGCAGGTGATAAGTGAATGGCACAATACGTCCCCCGACTTTCGCCCCAATACAACGGTGACCAATTTCGCTGTGGATCGCATAAGCAAAATCAAGTGGTGTAGAACCCGCCGGTAAATCAACCACTTCACCTTTTGGCGTAAACACATAGACTCGATCATCAAAGACCTGGCTACGCAATTCCGCCATCACTTCGCCAGAATCCGTAATATCATCTTGCCATGCAAGTAATTTACGCAACCAAGTGATTTTTTCTTCGTAAGCAGAAAGGCTACCGGTCGTCCCTTCTTTGTATTTCCAGTGCGCCGCAACCCCAAGTTCAGCATCATCATGCATTTGCTGGGTACGAATTTGTACTTCAATCGGCTTACCGCCTTTGCCTAATACCACAGTATGAATGGATTGATAGCCATTCGGTTTTGGATTGGCGACATAGTCATCAAATTCTTTTGGTAAGTGTTTGAAATGGGTATGTACGATACCAAGCGCGGTATAACAATCTTGCAATTTTTGCACGATAATTCTGACCGCTCTTACATCATATAAACCACTGAATTCCAGATGTTTCTTTTGCATTTTTCGCCAAATGCTATAGATGTGTTTTGGACGACCGTAAACCTCAACCTGATCAATATTTTCTTTTAAATAACCGGTTAATTCTGTCACAAAATCAGTAATATACTGTTCACGATCTAAACGACGCTCATGCAATAATTTGGCGATATTTCGATATTGTTCTGGATGCAAATAACGGAAACAGTAATCTTCAAGCTCCCATTTCAATTGACCGATACCTAAACGGTTCGCCAACGGGGCATAAATATTGGAACATTCTTTGGCAGCCAATACTTTTTCTTCTTCACAAAAGTGATTTTCCGCATTACGAAGAAACGTAATACGTTCAGCAAGTTTAATGATCACGCAACGGAAATCGTCCACCATCGCAAGGAGCATACGGCGTACATTATCCACTTGAGACGCATTGGCAGAATGGCTGGCGTTGAGCTGACGGATATTATCCATCTCCTCCACACCTTTAAGCAGTTTGGTGATTTTAGGACCAAAATGTTCCTGAATTTGCTCCCAATCGACAATTTTATTTGCTACTAAGGGGAATAGCATAGCGGTGAGTAAGCTTTCGCTGTCCATATTCATTTCATGCAGAATTTCCACCATTTCCACGCCGGATTGCAATGTGAGGATTGCATTCTCCATTTGATCGGCATGTTCAGCTATTTTGGCTTGGGCATAATACCATGCATCAATCAGAGACTTTTCTACGGGGGCAGCAAGTTTAAGGCTCGAACACCATTGTTCGATCTCAAAATCATGTGGATTTGATAAGTGAGAACCACGAACTGCAACCATAATACCCCCTTGTTGATGAATATGTCTCGGCAACATCCTGTCAGCCGAGTTGTCTTTTTAAGACAACAAAAAAGTCTGACTATTCTATCAGAATTTACACCTTATTTGATAAATAATGTCACCGACTCCAAATGACTGGTATGTGGGAACATATCAATCATGGCGGTTTTTATAATGCGGTAGCCAAAAGCGCGAAGAATCTCAGCATCCCGTACTAAGGTTGCGGGATTGCAAGATACATAAAGAATGCTTTCTGCACCCAGCTCACATAACGCATTCAGTGCAAAAGCGGCGCCACTGCGAGGCGGATCGAGAAGAATTTTATTGAAATGTTGTTTTGCCCAAAGTTGTTCTAAAAAAGCTTGGTCTAAATCGGCTTGATAAAATTCAACATTCTCAAGATGGTTAAACTGCGCATTCGCTTGGGCTTTTTTCACCATATCCAAAACACCTTCAATTCCAACCGCACTTTTCACGCGTTTGGCTAAAGGCAATGTGAAATTGCCCATGCCGCAGAATAAATCTAAGACATGATCATTCTGATTCAAATCAAGCCAATCTAAAGCAGTCTCAACCATTTGCTGATTTAGGCGGGTATTCACTTGAATAAAATCGCGGATATCAAAAGATAAACGAATATCGTCCAGAGAATAATAAGGCATTTCACCATGCACAAGTTGGATATTTTGATCATCTTGCAGGAATAAATTCACAGCATTTACGCGTGCAAACTCGAGCAACAAAGTGCGGTCAGTTTCGGCTAAATTTCCTTTATAGCGTAACAACATGGCTACGCCATTATCCGCTGAAACTAATTCAATATGCCCTAATTGTTTCGGGGTTGAATATTGAGCCCAAAGTACGCTCAATTTGGGGATAAGATGATTAATCGCAGGCTCTGCGACTAAGCATTGCTGAATACTCACTAACTGATTGGAGTTTTTCTGACGAAATCCCAATTTAACAGTTTTATTTTTAGCACTCCACAGCAAACTTAATCGTACACGACGACGATAGCCCCATTGTTCGCCACAAATCATAGGCATTAATTGTATGGGTTCTGCTTGCAGTTTACTTAATCGAGAAAAAAGAGCGTTTTCTTTGGTTTTACGCTGCATTTCTACAGGGATATGCTGCCCTTGGCATCCACCACAACGTTCATAATAACTGCATTGCGGTTCAACACGCTGACTACTCTTTTGTAGCCACTTTTGTGCAGTGGCTAAACCATATTGACGTTTTTCATCGGTCACTACCGCTTCAACTTTTTCCGTTGGCAAAGCATTTTCAATGAACCAGGTTTTACCTTGAACTTTGGCGACACCTAACCCTTGATAATCTAAATCCTGAATTTCAGCGACAACTTTTTGGGTGGTTTTCTGTTTTTTTTGTGGAGCGTAAAGTAAAGCCATGATGGTGTATTAATCTGTTTGTATCAAAGAAAAGGATTATTTTAAATAAAGCACGTTTTGCGTAAATAACTCTCGACTTTTCAGCGGCTTATCGCCTAAATAAGGTTTGAGCGCGATTCGAGTAAAGCGCTTTGCTGCTAGCAAGACGGATTCATCGGTGAATTCCAAACGGTCAAAAGCAAGCAAATCTCGCCCATAAAAGGTTAAGTTATCTTTCACTAACGAGGCGATAAAACCCTTTTCCGCACGATATTGGTAAGTCATCGATTCATCTACTGGTAAACCTGATCCTGCACAATGCAGAAAATCAATGCCATAACCTAAGATTTTAAGTAAATGAAATTCAAATAGACGCAATGTGGGCTCAACCTGTGGTTGAGTGGCTAAGCCTGTTAAGCATTGAAGATAATGCTGAAAAAGTTGTGGATTGGCCGTTTCGGGCTCGATCACTCGAGTAATCAGCTCATTTACATAAAACCCGCTATATAAAGCCGTTTGCTGCAAAGGCAACGTAATTGCTGCGGGCTCTGCTTTCGTGAGTGTTTTTAATGCGCCTTTTCCTGACCAACGAAGAAGTAATGGCGTAAAAGGCTGTAAGACAGATTTCCATGCAGAACGTTTCGCACGTGCACCTTTTGCAATAACCGTCAAACGCCCTGTTTCTTCAGTGAATAAATCCACCAAAAGGCTGGTTTCACTATAAGGACGACGATGTAACACAAAGCCGCGTTGGAGATCCATACAAGAATTATTTGCCTGATTTTAATTCACTTGGTTGTTTCACACAGTGTTCTGCGAGCACTTCACCTACGCTAGTTTGTAATTGACTGAAGTCATCACGCTCCTGCCAATACCAACGAATATTCGCATAATTTCTACCACGTTCAGAAATCACACGAGTCAATTTTTCGGTTACATCATTAAAAGTAACGGTCACCTGACTGAGTGTTTTTTTACTTTTCTGTTTTTGCTTCGTATGAACCACACTCACTTCTTTATTGCCTTTACACAAATAAACCGTCGCCGAACCCTTTTGAGATTTTTTATCCACGGTTTGCACTTTCATTTTCTGTGGTGCGGGGTCGCTTAATTCAACATTTTGTGAACAAGCGGAAAGGCAAAGTGCGGTCAAAATTACGCTTAATTTTTTTAACATGAATTCTATTTCCATCAAGGTTTGTTTATGATTGCTCACTTTTCGAAATGAGCAAGGATAAACAATCTCATCTAGAAAAATGGGCGATTACTCGCCCACTAAAAATTATTTTTTATATTGATATGAACCATCGGCTTGACGAATGAACTTGCCGCCATTTGATAAACGAAGCTCACTCACTCGACCTTGACTATTCACAGATACCTGTACTTTATCACCAGGTTTGAAACTGCTTAATGCATTACCTGCACCGCTTGCTTTTGTCATGGCATTCACATCTGAAATATTCAATTTATTATCACGGAATACTTGCATCAATGAAACACCTTGCGGCACCGTTAATGTTTTTGTTGCACCTGTTGAAGCGGTTTGTACTGTTGGTTCTGTTGCTTTCACCGCATTGTGGGTTGCTGATTTCGCATCCACAATTTGAACCTTACTATCTTTAGTTGCAACCGGTTTCGCTTCTTGAATTTTGCTTGACTCTTTTTTCACGGTTTGAGTCGGCTGAACTGTCACTTTTTCAGTTACAGGTTTAGGTTGTTTTTTCTCTTGAACCACAGGTGTCTGTTCGCGACGAGGTTCTGCTTTATGCTCAATCGTTGCGGTATGTTTTTCTACAGTTGGTTGTACTGTTTTCACGGGTTCTTTAACTGGTGCAGGAGCAACAGCTGGTTGAGTTGCTGGTTGTTGAACAACAGTTTGTTGTGCAGGCTCTGCAGGTTGTAATTTCGCAGCATCTGCTTTATCACCTACGTACTCCATGGCTGGAAGTGCATCTGATTTAGCTTCATTTGCGGCTTGTTCCGTTGTTGCCGGCGCTGCATTGTTATTATTATCTAATACTGTGGTTTCAACCGGTTGAGACTGATCCAATGATTGGAATTGAACCGGAATTTCATTGCTGTTTTGTTGTTCAAAAGACTCTACCGTATCTGAATTTGGTTTTAAGGTGAAGAAAATGATTAGTAATACCACTAAACCCAAAATCGCAATAAATAAACGACGATGTTTTTCTGGTAACATTTGTAAAACCTTCCATTTTTCAGGTGATTTCAAGCTTGCTGCAGCGGCTGGTGCAACGGTTTCTGCTTGAGTTGTCACGTCTTCCACAACCTCTTCTGTAGGTGAATTTTCAAAAATCACTTTTTCTTCCGCTACGTTTTCTACTTGAACATTTTCAACAGGCTCCTGAGGGCTGAAAGCACTTGCTTGAGCTACTTGTTCGACATTTTCACTTTGGAATGTTTGAGATGGCGAAAAAGGTTGGCTTGTGGCTGCTCCAAAAGTTGGCTCGCGACGAACATGAAATTGCGTATCTGCTTGTTGTTTTTTACCAAATAAACCTTTGGCTTTATCAAAAATTGAGCCACTTTGTTGAATCGTTTTTCTTGGTGTCACAGAGTCAGAGTGATTAAATCCTAAATCTAATTCATTTTGCGATGAATTGTCGTTAGGTTGATTTTTATTATCCACGGTATTACCTCGATTTGCTAAACTAAAGATCGCATAAAAAGTGCGGTGAAAAATTGGATCGTATTTTATCGGATCTTACGCTGTGTATAAAGTCTTATTTGACTCTCCACCGATTTCTCGAGCTAATTTGGGTACTAAATAGCCAGAAGTGAGCGCCTGTAATTCTTTATAAATTTGTAACGCTTTCTCATCTGAAATATAGAAATGGCTCGCACCTTGCACTTTATCCAACAAATGCAAGTAATAAGGCAGAATGCCCGCTTGAAACAACTTATCGCTTAATACTTTTAATGTATGTGGGTTATCATTCACATCCTTTAAAAGGACTGATTGATTGAGTAACGTGACCTTAGCGCCTACCAGTTTTTGCATAGCCAAAGCGAGTTCTTCATCAATTTCATTTGGATGATTGATATGCGTCACAAACACTGTTTGTAATGGGCTTTTTAGCAATAAATCACAAAATTCATCCGTAATGCGTTCTGGAATCACGACCGGCAAACGAGAGTGAATACGCAAACGCTGTAAGTGCGGTATCTTTTCAAGGCGTTCTAATAGCCACGCCCATTCACTATCCTTCGCCATCATCGGATCGCCCCCCGAAAAAATCACTTCTTCGATTTCAGGATGTGCGGCAATATAGTCTATTGCTTGTTGCCAACTCGTTTTATTGCCTGGGTTTTGATCATAAGGAAAATGACGACGAAAGCAATAACGACAATTGACTGCACAGCCCCCTTTTGCCATGAATAGCAAGCGATTTTGGTATTTATGCAGAATATTAGGCACGGCATTTTTTTGCTGCTCATCTAAAGGATCTTGGCTAAAACCTTCGGCCTCAATAAATTCTTGTTGAGCCGTCATTACCTGTAAAAAAAGTGGGTCTTTAGGATTCCCTTTTTCCATTTTTTCAACAAAAGGTAAAGGTACTCGCATAGCAAAAAGTTTACGAGCGACGATGTCCTCGGCAAAATCTTCAACAGACAAATTTAAGGTTTTTAGCAAGATTTTCGGATCAGAAATCGCATTTTTTAGGGTTTCTAACCAATTTTGTTCTTCTCTAATCGCAATATTTCGGGTTAAAATACGCACTTTCAAACAATCTCTATTTTTTAGGATATTTTTAATATGGCTACATATACTACCAGTGATTTCAAACCAGGTCTAAAATTTATGCAAGACGGTGAGCCTTGTGTGATCGTTGAAAACGAATTCGTTAAACCAGGTAAAGGACAAGCTTTTACTCGTACTCGTATTCGTAAATTAATTTCAGGCAAAGTATTAGATGTAAACTTCAAATCTGGTACTTCGGTTGAAGCTGCTGATGTTATGGATCTTAACCTGACTTATTCATACAAAGATGATGCATTCTGGTACTTCATGCACCCAGAAACATTCGAACAATACTCTGCTGATGCAAAAGCAGTGGGTGATGCAGAAAAATGGTTATTAGACCAAGCAGATTGTATCGTAACTTTATGGAATGGTGCGCCAATCAGCATCACACCACCAAACTTCGTAGAATTAGAAATCATCGATACAGACCCAGGTCTTAAAGGTGATACTGCAGGTACAGGCGGTAAACCAGCAACATTAAGCACTGGCGCTGTGGTGAAAGTACCTCTTTTCGTTCAAATCGGTGAAGTGATTAAAGTCGATACTCGTTCAGGCGAATACGTTTCTCGCGTGAAATAATCTTTCATAATGAGATAAAAAGAGCGGTCAATATTTAATGAATATTGGCCGTTTTTTATTGTTTATGCATTAGTTTCAGTGATATAAAAAATGCGGTTATTTCTAACCGCACTTTGATTGATTATTTTGCTTTTGAGCCTTCTAACTCTAAAGATGGTTTTCTATCTGAGTTCACACAAATGATTTGTGCGGCAGCATAGAGCGTTGTATTCGGCTTTAAACTAATGGTGTATTTCTCTTGTTTTTTCGGTGCTGCACGTAAACCTTCGCCCCAGAAATCATCATAAAAATCGGTACGAACTTGGGTTAAATGGTAGTTCTTACAGTTTAAGATTTTATATTGGCGAACAGAACGTGCATAACGTCTAGTTTCGTTTGGATACACATATAAGCCTTTATCCAAATTCACTACCGCATCAAAATGCACTTGGTTTAAATCTTGGTTATCGACCCAAATAGAATCAGCATCAATGTAGTAATTTTTATCTTTTACCAATCGAACATAACCCACTCTATCTTTAGAAGGTGGGCTTAGTTTCACCTCTTCTTGAGAAAGTGGCGGTTGGACAGCTGAACAGCCTGCTAAAAGGGCTATACCTAAAAACGTTAATGCTAATTTTTTCATTTTTCTCTCCTTAAAGCTTACTGAAGCTTGCTGTTTACCATTTCATACTATCGCTTAATATTTTACGGTGTGTCCGTATCCCTCTAAGATATTTTTAATATGCTCAAGCGACTCTTTTGTCGGTGGCAATACATCTTCGAGTTCATAGTCAAACCCAAGGGTTTTCCATTTGTGGGCACCTAATCGATGATAAGGTAGAAGTTCGACTTTTTCAATATTGGTCATACCTTCAATAAACTGTCCGAGCAGATGAACATCATGATCGTTATCTGTATAGCCTGGAACTACTACATAACGAATCCAGGTACGCTGATTACGTTTTTGCAAATATTTCGCAAATTCCAGCGTCCGTTTATTCGGTACGCCGATCAAATTCTGGTGTACTTTGTCGTTCAGTTCTTTTAAATCAAGCAAAACGAGATCGGTTACATCGAGTAGTTCATCAATAATATGGTCATAATGACGTACAAACCCATTAGTATCTAAACAAGTATTAATCCCTTCTGCTTTACAAGCTCGGAACCAATCACGCACAAATTCTGCTTGAAGAATTGCCTCACCACCTGATGCTGTCACACCACCACCAGTTGCATTCATAAAATGGCGATAGCTCACGACTTCTTTCATGAGTTCTTCCACACTGATTTCGCGCCCACCATCAAGATCCCAAGTATCACGGTTATGGCAATATTTGCAACGCATTAAACAGCCTTGCATAAATAAAATAAAACGAATACCGGGGCCATCCACGGTTCCACAGGATTCAAAGGAGTGAATTCTTCCTAGCATAGACATACATAAATTTCCAAAAAATTAATCTAGCTAAATTTTACCAAAAATATCATCTATAAAAAATGAGCCTGACTTAAAATCAGGCTCATAATTAAAATATATTTATCAAAGTGCGGTCATTATTCGCTAACTTTTTGAAAGGTTTGCACCACTGGCGCTTGTTCACAATACTCAACCAATACAGGTACAATTGAAGTAAAGTGTGGTGTTGCAAAATGTTGTTCTAAATCAGCTTTGCTGTTCCATTGCTCAATAAAAACATAATGATTAGCTTGTTCGCTATTTTGTTGTAATTCATAAGATACGCATCCTGTTTCTTGACGAGTATGCTTAATTAATTCTTGGCATTGAGTTAGAAAATCATTGATTTTGTCCGCTTTTACTGAAAATTGGGCAATAACTGTTAGCATAATTTGCTCTCCTATATATAAAAATAAACCACTCACAAAACTAGTCTGTGAGTGGTTTGTATTAAAGCATAATTCTATTTATTTAGAAAGACTCAGTAAATGTACGAGTGACGACGTCTTGTTGTTGCTCTTTAGTTAAAGAGTTGAAACGTACTGCGTAACCAGATACACGGATAGTTAATTGTGGATATTTATCCGGATTTTCCATTGCGTCTAACAACATTTCACGGTTTAACACATTCACATTTAAGTGTTGGCCACCTTCTACTGCGGCTTCATGGTGGAAGTAACCATCCATTAAGCCTGCAAGGTTGCGACGTTGTGCTTCTGGATCTTTACCTAACGCATTTGGTACGATTGAGAAGGTATAAGAAATACCATCTTTCGCGTAAGCAAATGGAAGTTTAGCTACAGAAGTTAATGATGCTACCGCACCTTTTTGGTCACGACCATGCATTGGGTTAGCACCTGGTCCGAATGGTGCACCAGCACGACGACCATCTGGGGTGTTACCCGTTTTCTTACCATAAACCACGTTAGAAGTAATGGTTAATACAGATTGTGTAGGCACTGCATTGCGGTAAGTTTTAAGTTTTTGAATTTTCTTCATGAAACGTTCAACTAAGTCACAAGCGATGTCATCAACACGGTTGTCGTTGTTACCATATTGTGGATATTCACCTTCGATTTCAAAGTCGATTGCTACGTTGCTTGCTACAACATTGCCATCTTTATCTTTGATGTCGCCACGAACTGGTTTAACTTTCGCATATTTAATTGCTGAAAGTGAGTCTGCCGCAACAGAAAGACCTGCGATACCACAAGCCATAGTACGGTATACATCACGATCATGTAATGCCATTAATGCGGCTTCGTATGAATATTTATCGTGCATGTAGTGGATGATGTTTAAGGCTGTCACATATTGTTTTGCCAACCAATCCATAAAGCTGTCCATACGAGTCATGACTGTGTCGAAATCTAACACTTCATCAGTGATTGGTGCAGTTTTCGGACCAACTTGCATACCTAATTTTTCATCGATACCGCCGTTGATTGCGTATAACAATGTTTTCGCTAAGTTTGCACGCGCACCGAAGAATTGCATTTGTTTACCAACAACCATTGGTGATACACAACATGCGATTGCGTAGTCATCATTGTTGAAGTCTGGACGCATTAAATCATCATTTTCGTATTGAACTGATGATGTATCAATCGATACTTTCGCACAGAAACGTTTGAAGTTTTCAGGTAATTGTTCAGACCAAAGAATTGTTAAGTTTGGTTCTGGAGAAGTACCCATGTTGTAAAGGGTGTGTAAAATACGGAAGGTATTTTTGGTTACTAATGTACGGCCGTCTAACCCCATACCTGCGATGGTTTCAGTTGCCCACATTGGGTCACCAGAGAATAATTGATCGTATTCAGGTGTACGTAAGAAACGAACCATACGAAGTTTCATGACCAAGTGGTCAACTAATTCTTGCGCTTCAGTTTCAGTAAGTTTACCTGCTTTTAAATCACGCTCGATATAGATATCGATGAAGGTTGCAGTACGACCGAATGACATCGCTGCACCATTTTGTGATTTGATTGCTGCTAAGTAAGCAAAGTACATCCATTGAATTGCTTCTTTAGCGTTAGTTGCAGGGTTAGAAATATCGTAACCGTAGCTTGCTGCCATTTGTTTCATTTGGCCTAATGCACGGTGTTGTTCTGCTATTTCTTCACGTAAACGGATAGTTGCTTCTAAATTTACGCCATCTTCTAAGTCTTTTTGTAAAGAAGTGAATTGTGCGTATTTATCTTTCATTAAGAAGTCAACACCATAAAGTGCTACACGACGATAGTCACCGATGATACGGCCACGACCGTAAGCATCTGGAAGACCAGTTAATACACCCGATTTACGACAACGTAAAATATCTGGCGTATAAACATCGAATACACCTTGGTTGTGGGTTTTACGATATTCAGTGAAGATTTTTTTCACTTCAGGATCTAATTCACGACCGTAAATTTTGCATGATCCTTCCACCATTTTAATACCACCAAATGGCATAATGGCACGTTTTAATGGAGCATCGGTTTGAAGACCTACGATTTTCTCTAAGTCTTTATTGATATAACCTGGTGCATGAGAAGTAATCGTTGAAGGCGTATGTTCGTCAAAGTCTAATGGCGCATGTGTGCGGTTTTCAACTTTAATTCCTTCCATTACGGTTTCCCAAAGTTTTGTTGTCGCTTCGGTTGGACCTGCTAAGAAAGAATCATCACCTTCATACGGGGTGTAGTTCTTTTGAATAAAATCACGCACGTTGACGTTTTCTTGCCAATCACCGGCAACGAATCCTGCCCACGCAACTTTTTGTGCTTCATTAAGTTCTGACATAGTCATTTCCTTTTTTAATTGATAAAAAATAAGTCTTGTTTAGTTCATTAGTACATTAGTGAGCTTTGGTTAAATAACGTTGGAATAAGCCGATACAAACCGCACCGCCCACAATATTTCCTAACGTTACTGGAATCAAATTCTTCACAATGAAATGATAGAGATCTAAATCTGCATATTTCATTGGATCCACCCCAATTTGTTGCCAAAATTCTGGCGTACTAGAATGAGCTGTGATAATGCCTAGTGGAATCATAAACATATTTGCCACACAGTGTTCAAAACCAGATGCGACAAATAAACCAATCGGCATGATCATAATAAACGCTTTGTCTGTAACAGTTTTACCGGAATAAGACATCCATACCGCTACACACACCATAATGTTACATAAAATACCAAGGTTAAATGCTTCAAACCAAGTATGATGAATCTTATGTTGAGCGGTTGCCAAAATAGTTAAACCCCATTGACCATTTGCTACCATGGTTTGTCCCCCAAACCAAATCACTGCAGCAATAAATAAACCGCCCACAAAGTTGCCCAAATATACCACAATCCAATTTCGGATCATTTGAGTTGTGGTTATCTTACCGCCTACACGGGCAACTAAGGTTAAAGTAGAAGAGGTGAATAATTCAGACCCTAAAATTACCACCATAATTACGCCTAAAGAGAAAACTAACCCACCGACTAACTTGGTTAATCCCCAAGGCGCTCCTGCGCTTGCTGTTTGTGTCGTCGTATAGAATACAAAGGCTAATGCAATACAAGCCCCAGCACTAATACCAGACAGAAATGATAAAAATGGGCGTTTTTGCGCTTTATACGCAGCAACGCTTTCAGCATAATCCGTTGCTTCAACTGGTGTGAGAGCAACAGAAGATTGATTTAAATTTTCTGATGCCATATCTAACTCCAAATAGTTATTTTATTATTTCTTATACTACAACATAGGTATTCCTATACCCATTTGGTATTCTACTCTCTTATAAAACCATTGCAAGAAATCCCCAACTTATTCTAAAAAAATTTGATATTTTGCAAGTTTTGGTAAATTTTATCTTCAAATACAAAAAAAGCGAGATATCACTATCCCGCTTTTTATGTATAAATAACGCAGATTAAAACGCGATACGATCGCGGTTTTTCTCTAACGTTGCTTTACCAATGCCTTGTACTTCAAGCAATTGTTCTGTCATCGTGAAATTACCGTGCTTTTCACGATACTGCACAATGGCTTCTGCTTTTTTCGCCCCAATACCAATTAGTGCTTTTTGAATTTCTGATGCACTGGCGGTATTAATATTTAATTTATCACTCACTGCTTGTTGTGTAGTTTGTGATGCGGTTTGTTGCTGAACTTGCGATTGAGGTTGAGCCTGTTCAGCCACCTTTTCTTCTGCAAACACTTGCGAGCTCAACATTGTGGTCGCAACAAATAATGAACTAAATAAATGTTTCATCAATTTCATAAAAATGCCCTTTATTAACAAAAAGTACCGTTGATTCATATCAACAGCGACATTTTTAAGAAACACCGAAAACACGCAAGAAATTGACCGCACTTTTGCGATCCTGATCGCAAAAATTACATTTAAGTAAATGAAAAAACAACCTTAGCGCACTACCACTGCCGTGCCACTTGCAATCACCATAAACATGCTTTTCGTGCCTACGGTTGTGTAATTAACTTCTACGCCAACAATGGCATTAGCCCCCAAGGCATACGCTTTTTCTTCTAGTTCTTTCAACGCATCTTGACGCGCACGACTAATACGACGTTCATAAACACTAGAACGCCCTCCAATTACATCCGTAATGCCAGCAAAAAAATCACGTATGAAGTTTGCCCCAGCAATCACTTCTCCAAAGACGACTTGTTTATATTCTACGATTTGTTTACCTTCAATATTAGGCGTAGTGGTAATAATCATTTTGTATCCTTTAATTCTCGTTAAAAATCAACCGCACTTTAGGCAGTTAATTTTGATTTCAAAACAGCTAATGCCTTCGCACGATGAGAAATTTTCTTTTTCTCTACGGTTTCTAATTCGGCAAAGGTACAGCCTTTTTCAGGGCTAAAAAAGAGCGAGTCGTAACCGAAGCCATTTTCACCTTTTTCTTCATAAATAATGTCTCCGTCACATTCACCTTGAGCAATGATCGGAGAAGGATCACTTGGGTGTTGTAACAACACAATCGTACTCACAAATTTTGCTTGACGATGTTCAGTTGGTACATTGGCTAATTCTGCCAGTAATTTTTCTCGGTTTTTTGCATCAGCTTCATCACCATCCACACCCGCATAACGTGCAGAATATAATCCTGGCGCACCATTTAACGCATCCACCACAAGGCCGGAGTCATCTGCAATAGCCGGTAAACCCGATTTTTCAGATGCATAACGTGCTTTTAGAATGGCATTTTCAACAAACGTTAAGCCTGTTTCCTCTGGGCTTTCAATGCCTAAATTGGTCTGAGCAATGACTTCAAAACCGAAATCAGCTAACACATCTGCCATTTCTTTTACTTTGCCTTTATTACCCGTGGCAAGCACAATTTTTTGTTTCATGATTTTGTCCTTCATATCAAACATTGTCTCATTTTAGCATCTCACAAAAAAATTTCGGAATAAATATTGACCTTAACCTTAGGTCAAAGTTTATGATTGGTGCTCATTCAGTTATCACATAGGAGAAAAACATGAAAAAACTTATGACTTTTATCACACTTAGCGCTGCTGCAGTTTCAATTTATGCCCAAGCTAATGAACAACCGCATCAAGCACACATGAATATGCCAATGTCGACAGATTCTGCAATGCAACAAGAATTAATGCAAGGTATGAATCAAATGCATCAAGACATGATGGCAGCTGCGCAATATAAAGATCCTGATGTTGCTTTTGCAGCAGGTATGTTGCCACATCATATTGGCGCAGTAAAGATGGCGGAAGTCGAATTAAAATACGGAAAAGATCCTGAGATGCGTAAGCTTGCTGAGAATATTATTAACGCTCAAAAAGCAGAAATTGAACAAATGCAAAAATGGCTTAAAGTGCACAATAAAAAATAAAATAACACAAAAAAAGTGCGGTAAATTAACCGCACTTTTTTAATAGAATTAGTTTACTTCTTTTATTCGTAGCTCTTTTGGCACTTCAAAGAACATATTTTCTTCTAAACCTTGAAGTTCTTCGATACTATCCGCACCAAATTCTTTTAATCGAGCAATCACGGATTGCACCAACTCTTCTGGAGCTGAAGCCCCCGCTGTTACGCCAATTGTTTCAACACCTTCAAACCAATCTGCTGCCACATCATTTGGATCATCAATCAATTTTGATTTCACGCCCATACGCGATGCTAACTCAGCTAAACGATTAGAATTCGATGAGTTTTTAGAGCCTACAACCACGACTAGCTCACATTGTTTTGCTAATTCACGCACTGCTTCTTGACGGTTGGTTGTGGCATAGCAAATATCGTTTTTATGTGGGCCTTGAATAGCAGGATATTTGTCTTTCAATGCACTGATAGTTTCCGCCGTATCATCAAGAGAAAGTGTGGTTTGCGTCATAAAGGTTAAATCATCATTTTCTTGAACCGGCAAACGAGCAATATCTTCCACGCTTTCAATTAAGAAAATACCACCTTCCTCGTTGTTGTACTGCCCCATTGTGCCTTCCACTTCTGGATGGCCTTTGTGTCCGATCAAAATTGCTTTCGTCCCTTTACGGCTCGCACGTGCCACTTGCATATGTACTTTGGTTACCAACGGACAAGTTGCATCAAATACTTTTAACTGACGATCTTTTGCTTCTTGACGAACAGCTTGTGACACGCCATGGGCGGAGAAAATCACAATGGCGCCATCTGGCACTTCACTTAGTTCTTCTACAAAAATCGCCCCACGCTCACGCAAACCATTCACCACAAAACGGTTATGCACCACTTCATGACGTACATAAATTGGTGCACCATGAATTTCAAGCGCTAATTCAACAATGCTAATGGCACGATCGACACCCGCGCAAAATCCACGAGGGTTAGCTAAAATTATCTTCATTTTTGACCGCTCTTTTTATCACCTTTAAAGGCATCTAATGCTAATAAACCCGCACCAATACAAATTGCAATATCTGCCACATTGAATACCGGATAATGATAAATATCCCAATAAAAATCCAAGAAATCCACCACAAAACCGTTATACGCACGGTCCACCATATTGGCTAAAGCGCCACCAATAATCAGTGCATAAGCTGAATTTTGTAATTTTTGTTCTGCAGAATTCTTTTTCATAAAGTAAGCTAGCATTAAGGAAATACCAATCGCGAGCACGATAAAGAAATACTTCTGCCAACCATCATGTTCAGCAAGGAAGCTAAACGCTGCACCATAGTTACGCACATAGGTTAAATTAAAAACGGGTAATAGATTCACACTTTCATATAAATCAAAGCGTTGCACTACAATATATTTGGTCAATAAATCGAGGATAAATGCGACCGCACTTATCCAAAGGAATGAAAGTCCTGTTTTATTTTTTGTCATAGGAAATTATCTGTCTTTATAAATGGACGATGATTTTAGCAACTCGAACAACCTTTATAAAGTAAAAGGCATCAAATCATAAAAGGCGAACACATTGGTTCGCCTTTCAATGTTAATTACTTTTTCTTCACCGGTCTTTGCCAACCTTGAATATGGCGTTGTGGCACGCGAGTAATCACCAGCTCATCTTTCTCAATATTTTGAGTGATCGTTGAACCAGCTCCAATGGTTGCTCCATCTGCAACGGTAACTGGCGCGACTAACTGCGTATCCGATCCAACAAATACATTGTTACCAATGATTGTTTTAAATTTATTTGCACCGTCATAGTTACAAGTAATGACACCAGCACCAATATTACAGTTCTCTCCGATTTCGGTATCACCCACATAAGTGAGATGATTTACTTTAGAGCCTTTACCCACTGTGGATTTTTTAATTTCTACAAAGTTACCCACATGGGTTTCAGCGGCTAATTCAGCACCTGGACGTAAACGAGAGAATGGGCCAATCGCTGCTTTCTCACCAATTGTTGCATCTTCTAAAACAGAATAAGGTTTGATCTCAACATCATCACCAATAGTCACGTTTTTCAATACACAACCAGCGCCAATTTTCACACGATCGCCCAAGCGCACATTGCCTTCCACAATCACGTTCACATCAATTTCAACATCTTTACCGTGCTCTAATGTGCCGCGTAAATCAAAACGCTCAGGGTCAATCAACATCACGCCTGCAAGTAAAAGTTTTTCTGCTTGTTTACGTTGATAAAAACGCTCTAATGCAGCAAGTTGTAAACGGTTATTGGCACCTTCCACCTCCATAAATTCGGAGGCTTGAACGGCAGTAACCTGACAACCATCTTGATTTGCTAAACCAATCACATCCGTTAAATAAAACTCGCCTTGTGCATTGTTATTTTTCACACGAGAAAGCCAGTTTTTGAAATGTGCACCATCGGCCACTAACACGCCTGTATTCACTTCTTGAATTTTTAATTGCTCTGCGTTGGCATCTTTTTGTTCTACGATCGCCACCACATTGCCATTTTCACGAATAATACGACCATAACCCGTTGGGTTATCTAAATTGACAGTGAGCAATGCAATCCCATTGTCTGGTTTCGCTGCAATGAGTTTTTCCAATGTTTCTTTGGTCACTAATGGCGCATCACCATATAAAATCACAATATTTTCATCATCTTTGAAGAATGGTGCGGCTTGTTGAACCGCATGAGCAGTACCTAATTGTTCTGCTTGAACGACCCAGTTCACGCTTTCATTTGCCAAACGCTCACGCATTAATTCGCCACCATGACCATAAATTAAATGCACGTTTTCTGCACCTAATTGATTTGCCGTATCAATCACATGTTTTACCATCGGTTTACCTGCCACTTTGTGCAAGACTTTAGGTAAATCAGAATACATACGAGTGCCTTTACCGGCCGCTAAAATCACCACGCTTAATGCTTTATTTGTCATAAATTCTTCTCTTCTTGATAAAAAATTAGGCGTATTCTATCGTAGAATGGAGGGAATGATAAGTTGTTTATCTTTTCAAGAAAATTCTATAATAGTGAAAACCTTTCAACCCATAGAGGTACATATGCACAACCGAGATGAAATCATCTTACAACTGCTAAATCACCAAGGTAAAGTTAGCGTTCAAGAAGTCGCTCAGCAATGTGAAATGTCAGTAGAGACAATTCGTAGAGATCTTAATCGATTAGAAAAAAAAGGTTTACTATATCGCACTCATGGTGGCGCTGTTAGCGGAAAAATAAATGATCTTGGATCTTTTTTCCAAATACGACAACATGTCAATGCCGCAGCCAAACGACATATTGCTAAAAACGCTCTTGAATTGCTCTATGAAAATGCCGTGATTGGACTCGATGCTAGCTCTACCAGTTGGTATTTTGCATACCTTATGCCAGATATTCCTTGCACAGTCGTAACAAACTCAATTTTTAACGTCAACGCATTAGTGAACAAACCCAATATCAAAACAATTGTTACTGGAGGTGTCTATTCTCACAAATATGAAGCCTTTTATGGTCCGTTATCAGAATACTTATTACAACGTTTACACATCAATTTTTCTATTTTTTCCTGTTCAGGTATTGATAATGAAGGAAATATCTGGGAATCAAATGAACTCAATGCATCACTAAAACGAAAGATGATGGAAGCGTCAGAAAAATGTTATCTACTAGTAGATCAATCAAAATTTGAGAAAAAAAGCCTAATTCAATTAAGTGGTTTAAATAAAATAGACACTATTTTTACCGATTCTGCCCTTCCCTTCCCCTTACAAAAATACTGTGACAAAGTAGACACAATGACCGTTATATAGATAAAAATGCCCGATTTGACCGTTTAAGGTGTAATAATTATTAAATCGGGCATTAATTTTATTAAAAAATAACACTTTTGTGTGATCTATTTCACAAATCTGAAATCTATTTCGTATCTCACCTATCTTCTCACATTCTTTTTATCAAAAATAATACCAAGTTAAGTTGATAGCAGCTTATCCATATTTCATCATAAATGTTAAACACAAAAGGAGGAGCTTTATGATGACATCGGTCACTCAATCAAATCGAGTAAAAATCGGTATTCGCCCTACTATTGATGGACGTCGCATGGGAGTTCGAGAATCGTTAGAAGAACAAACCATGCAAATGGCAAAATCAGTTGCAGAGTTATTGCAAAATCACATTCGCCACACAGACGGTTCCTTCGTGGAATGTGTAATTGCCGACACCTGTATTGGTGGTGTTGCTGAAGCCGCTGCTTGTGCAGAAAAATTCAAACTCAACAATGTTGGTTTAACAATTACTGTTACTCCTTGTTGGTGCTATGGTTCTGAAACTATTGATATGGATCCGCATATGCCAAAAGCCATTTGGGGTTTCAACGGCACCGAACGTCCGGGAGCAGTTTATCTTGCCGCCGCCCTTGCCGGCCACTCTCAATTAGGCTTACCGGCATTTTCCATCTATGGACATGATGTGCAAGAAGCGGATGACACAAGCATTCCATCTGATGTTAAAGAAAAACTGTTACGCTTTGCGCGTGCCGGCCTTGCAGTTGCGACTATTCGCGGCAAATCCTACTTATCTATCGGTTCCGTTTCCATGGGTATCGCCGGTTCTATCGTCAACCAACAATTCTTCCAAGAATACCTCGGCATGCGTAACGAATATGTGGACATGACCGAAATCAAACGCCGCTTGGATCGCAAAATTTACGATCAAGAAGAAGTGGATTTAGCGCTTTCTTGGGTGAAACAATATTGCAAAGACGGTATTGACGTAAACAGTCCGGAAAATCAACGCTCACCTGAAGAACGCGCCGAACTTTGGGAAAATGTGGTGAAAATGACCATTATCGCCCGTGACTTAATGGTGGGTAATCCGAAATTGGCGAAATTAAACTTCGGAGAAGAAGCACTCGGTCACAATGCCATTGCTGCAGGTTTCCAAGGTCAACGCCATTGGACCGATCATTTACCGAACGGTGACTTCATGGAAGCCATGCTAAATTCGACTTACGACTGGAACGGCGTGCGCCCGCCATACATTCTTGCGACCGAAAACGACAGTTTGAACGCGGTTTGTATGTTGCTTGGTAATCAGCTCACCGGTCAGGCGCAAATCTTTGCCGATGTGCGGACTTACTGGAGCCCGGATTCTGTAGAACGCGTTACCGGTTTCCGTCCGGAACAAGGCTTCCTGCATTTAATTAACTCAGGTTCCGCTGCTCTTGACGGTACAGGTCAACATAAAGATGCCAATGGCAACCCAACCATCAAACCGGCATGGGAAGTCACGGAAGAAGACGGCAAACGTTGTTTGGAGCATACCCGTTGGTGTCCTGCGGTACACGAATACTTCAGAGGGGGCGGTTTATCTTCTCAATTCTTAACCAAAGGTGGCATGCCGTTCACCATGCACCGCATTAACCTCATCAAAGGCTTAGGCCCTGTGCTACAAATTGCCGAAGGTTGGTCTATTGAGTTACCGAAAGAAGTCAATGATGCCCTTGACCATCGTACAAACGAAACCTGGCCGACGACTTGGTTTACGCCTCGTTTGACCGGTAAAGGGGCATTTACTGATGTTTATTCTGTAATGGCGAACTGGGGGGCTAACCACTGTGTAGCCACTTACGGACACATTGGTGCTGATCTCATCACGCTAGCTTCAATGTTGCGCATTCCAGTTTGTATGCACAACGTTGAAGATGCCGACGTGTTCCGCCCAAGTTCTTGGAATGGCTTTGGTCAAGACAAAGAAGGTCAAGACTACCGCGCCTGCCAAAACTTTGGACCACTTTATAAATAACCTATGACTGGCGCAAGCTTCCCTAACTTGCGCCATCATCCCATAAAAATTCAAATACAAGTGCGGTTGAAAAAACAAATGAATTTTAAACCGCACTTAGGAGAGCTTTTATGTCTATCGTACTGATTTTTGATTGCGGTGCGACTAATTTACGCACCATTGCCATGAATGATAAAGGCAAAATCATGGCATCCCATCACCTTGCTAATAATACCCAACAGGGTAGTGAATCACCCGATTATCATATTTGGGATTTTGAAGAAATTTGGCAAAAACTCACCATGTGTGCAGATAATACGATCACTCAATTAAAGCAACAACAGGTTGATTTAAAAGAAATCGTAGGTATTTCCGTCACGACTTTTGGCGTGGATGGTGCACCATTTGATAAAAACGGACAACAACTTTACCCGATTATTTCGTGGAAATGCCCACGCACAGTGCCGGTGATGGAAAACCTCCCTCAGTTGCTAGACATAAAAGCCCTTTATCAACGCAACGGCATTGGTCAATACAGTTTCAACACTTTATTTAAACTACTTTGGTTGAAAGAAAATAAACCGGATATTTTCCAAAAAATGGATAAATTCGTGTTCATTTCCTCCATGCTAACCCAGCGATTAACCAGCAAATTTACCACCGACCGCACTATGGCAGGCACATCTATGATGACCAATCTCGCAACAGGCAATTGGGACGAGGATATTTTAAAACTGCTTGGTTTAAGCCAAAAACACTTTCCACCATTGCATAACGCAGGTGAAAAAGTGGGGGAGTTAACTAGTGCGCTTGCCGACCATTGGGGTTTAAATCGTATTCCAGTTATATCCTGTGGTCACGACACCCAATTTGCCGTATTTGGCTCCGGTGCGGGATTGAATCAACCGGTACTCAGTTCAGGCACGTGGGAAATCTTAATGGCCCGTACAGAACACGCCAAACCGCAATTTGATTTTGTGCCGCAAGGCTTAACCACCGAGTTTGACGCACAACTGAATTGTTTTAACCCTGCCGTACAATGGGTCGGCTCAGGCATTATGGAATGGCTCGGTAAATTGTTGTTCGCCGATGTATATGGCACCGACCAATATTACCCGACCATGATCGCCGAAGGTGCCGCTGCCGGTGAAAAAGGCTCGCAAAGTGCGGTCAATTTTCAGGGTGTATTTAGCCAACTCGGACAAGGCAATATCAGTGGACTTTCCATGTTCTCCACTCGTGGTGAAATCTACCGTGCCGCGCTTTATTACATGGCAAACCAACTCAAACAAGGCTTGGACGTATTACAACAAGTCAGCCACTTCAAAGCGGAAAGCTTGCTTTGCGTCGGTGGCGGCTCGAAAAATCCACTTTGGAACCAAATCCGTGCTGATGTTTTAGGTTTACCGATTGATGTCGTGGATGTCGCAGAAAGCACTGTGCTCGGCGCTGCAATGTTTACCTTCGCAGGCGTTGGGATATACGCAACGCCAGAACAAGCACAGAAAGCAATGCAACCAAATAGAAAGCGAGTTAATCCGGCTAGAAAGAATTAATCCCTCCTCTTTCTAAGAGGCAATAAAACTTGAAAAGAATAAATAGGAGAAATCAATATGTTAAAAGGTATCCACCCGGCAATCTCCCCTGAGTTACTCAAAATTCTTGCCGAAATGGGACATGGCGATGAAATTGTACTGTCCGATGCCCATTTTCCCGCACACTCATTACATTCAAAAGTAATTCGTGCAGATGGCATCACTGTATCTACATTACTCAAAGGCATTGCACCATTATTTGAGTTTGATGCTTATGTCGATGCGCCGTTAATTATGATGCAAGTGGTGCCTGGTGATACTCTCGATCCACAAGTAGAAGAAAATTATCTAACGGCGATTAAAAATGCGATTGGTTTTACACCTAATTTAGAGCGTATTGAACGCTTTGCCTTTTACGAACGTGCCAAACAAGCTTATGCCGTCGTAATCAGTGGCGAAACAGCTAAATACGGCAACATTATCATCAAAAAAGGGGTTACCCCCGTTCTATAACAGCTTAGAGGTACTAAAAAATGAACAGACAAGAACTTTCACAAAAAATTATTGATACTTGCCTTGAAATGACTCGACTAGGGTTAAACCAAGGTACAGCGGGAAATGTCAGTGTACGTTACAAAGACGGCATGCTGATCACCCCGACAGGAATGCCATATCATTTAATGAAACCGGAAAACATTGTGTATGTAGACGGCAAAGGTAAACACGAAGAAAACAAACTGCCGTCTAGTGAATGGCAATTCCATTTAGCCGTCTATCAAGCACGTCCTGAAGCCAATGCGGTGGTGCATAACCATTCTATAAACTGCGCAGGGCTTTCTATTTTGGAAAAACCGATTCCGGCCATTCATTACATGGTCGCGGTTGGTGGCACCGATCATATCCCTTGTGTGCCTTATGCAACGTTCGGTACTCACGAATTAGCGTCCTATGTGGGCGAAGGCATTAAAGAAAGCAAAGCGATTTTACTTTCTCATCACGGTTTGATCGCTTGTGGTGAAAACCTAGACAAAGCCTTATGGTTAGCACAAGAAGTCGAAGTATTAGCATCTTGGTATTTGAAATTGTTATCAACGGGCTTAGAAATTCCATTATTAAGCAAAGAACAAATGAACGTGGTTTTAGGAAAATTCCACACTTATGGGCTGCGCATTGAAGAATAGTCCACAAATAGATTCATCACTTATTTAAACAAGGAAAAGATTATGAGCGCTAAAGTTTTAGAAAAAAAATATCTTGTGCCCTTCATTCTTATTACAAGCTTATTTGCATTGTGGGGCTTTGCGAATGATATTACAAATCCTATGGTTGCCGTATTCCAAACAGTCATGGAAATTCCGGCATCTGAAGCCGCTTTAGTACAATTTGCTTTTTATGGTGGTTATGGAACCATGGCAATTCCGGCTGCATTATTTGCCAGTCGCTATAGTTATAAAGCAGGTATCCTTCTAGGTTTAGCGCTCTATGCGGTCGGCGCATTCTTATTCTGGCCGGCCGCTAAATATGAAGTGTTCAATTTCTTCTTAATTTCTCTTTATATTTTGACTTTTGGCTTGGCATTTCTTGAAACAACAGCAAATCCTTACATTTTAGCCATGGGTGATCCGCAAACGGCTACCCGTCGCTTAAACTTTGCCCAATCCTTTAACCCGCTTGGCTCTATTACCGGGATGTTCGTCGCATCTCAATTAGTCTTAACCAATTTGGAATCCGATAAACGGGATGCTGCTGGAAACTTGATTTACCATACTTTATCCGAAACAGAAAAAATGGGCATTCGCACCCACGACTTAGCCGAAATCCGTGACCCTTACGTTGCACTTGGTTTTGTCGTTGTTGCAGTGTTAGTCATCATCGCCTTATATAAAATGCCTTCAGTGAAGGTAGAGGAGAGTGATACCCGCCTTTCTTTTAAAGAGGCCGTAGCTCGCTTAATTAAGAAGCCGAAATATCGCGAAGGTGTAATTGCTCAAGTATTCTACGTTGGCGTACAAATTATGTGCTGGACCTTTATCGTGCAATATGCGGAACGTTTAGGCTTCACCAAAGCGGAAGGGCAAAACTTCAACATCATCGCTATGGGGATTTTTATTACCAGCCGTTTCATCAGCACAAGCTTAATGAAATATCTTAAAGCTGAATTCATGCTCATGTTGTTCGCTATCGGCGGTTTCTTCAGCATCCTCGGTGTGATTTTCATTGATGGTGTGTGGGGCTTGTACTGTTTAATTTTAACTTCAGGCTTTATGTCACTCATGTTCCCAACCATTTACGGCATTGCACTCTACGGCTTAAAAGAAGAATCTACCTTAGGTGCCGCCGGTTTAGTGATGGCTATTGTGGGCGGTGCATTAATGCCTCCATTGCAAGGTATGATCATCGACCAAGGTCAAGTAATGGGATTACCGGCTGTCAACTTCTCATTTATCCTACCGTTAATCTGCTTCGTCGTTATCGCAATTTATGGTTTCAGAAGTTGGAAAGTTCTAAAATAACGTAAAACATGACCGCACTCCACTTAAAAGTGCGGTCGTTTTTTTAAGTATTTTTATCATCTTAAGTAAAGGAGTATATTTTATGGCTAATCGAATGATTCTTAATGAAACCAGCTATCACGGTGCTGGCGCCATTCAACATATTGTAGATGAGGTCATAAGTCGTAGCTTTAAAAAAGCTTTAGTAGTCACAGACAAAGATTTGATTAAATTTAATGTAGTGGAAAAAGTCACCGCACTTTTGGATAAGGCGGGGCTTGCTTACGAGATTTTTGACGAAGTGAAAGCCAACCCAAGCGTCGATGTCATCAAAAAAGGTGTGGCAAAATTCAAACAAAGTGATGCAGATTACCTAATTGCCATCGGAGGAGGTTCTCCTACAGACACGTCAAAAGCTATCGGCATTATTATCAATAACCCTGAATTTGAAGATGTTCTATCTCTTGAAGGTGTTGCGCCGACCAAGAACAAATGTGTACCCATTATCGCTGTTCCGACTACAGCAGGCACTGCCGCTGAAGTCACTATCAACTATGTGATTACCGATGAAGCGAATAAACGCAAATTTGTTTGCGTAGATGTACACGACATACCAGTAGTCGCTGTAGTCGATCCTGACATGATGTCCAGCATGCCTAAAGGTTTGACCGCTGCCACCGGCATGGATGCACTAACCCATGCTATTGAAGGTTACACCACCAAAGCAGCTTGGGCACTTACCGATGCTTTGCATTTGGAAGCGATTCGTTTAATTGCCAAACATTTACGTGGTGCGGTAGAAAACACCAAAGAAGGACGTGAAGGTATGGCGCTTGGTCAATATGTTGCCGGTATGGGCTTTTCGAACGTAGGCTTAGGTATCGTACACAGCATGGCGCACCCGCTTTCTGCCTATTATGACACCCCGCATGGTATCGCCAATGCTGTCTTATTGCCTTATGTTATGGAATTCAATGCGCCTGAAACGGGTGAAAAATTCCGTGAAATTGCCCGAGCAATGGGTGTAAAAGGCGTAGATGACATGAGCCAAGATGAATATCGCAAAGCGGCAATTAATGCTGTAAGACAGCTGTCTAAAGATGTCGGAATTCCAGAGAAATTACACTCTATAGGTGTTCAAGAGAAAGATCTCGTTTCTCTTTCTCAAGATGCTCTTAAAGATGTTTGTACTGGAGGCAATCCACGTAATTGTACAGCAGAGGATATTTTAGAAATCTATAGATTGGCATTTAAATAATTCATCTATGAAAATTAACCCTGATCGATTATTCAATCGTTGAGTTAATTCAACAAATAAGGTAGACTATCCTCCCGTCTTGATAGCTAATCATCTTTTATTTTTGACCGCACTTTTCAGCATTCTGCACAAATTTGCATAAAAGATGATTGGCTATAATCATTTTTATCCCAACATATTTAGGTCTCTCACTATGGCTACAAATTATATTTTCGTCACAGGCGGTGTGGTTTCATCGTTAGGTAAAGGTATTGCTGCAGCATCATTAGCAGCAATTTTAGAAGCACGTGGCTTAAACGTGACTATTATGAAATTAGACCCTTACATCAACGTGGACCCGGGTACAATGAGCCCAACCCAACACGGTGAAGTGTTCGTGACACAAGACGGGGCGGAAACCGATTTAGACTTAGGTCACTACGAGCGTTTTATTCGTACCAAAATGACAAAACGTAATAACTTCACCACAGGTAAAATTTATTCTGAAGTATTACGCAAAGAGCGTCGTGGTGATTATTTAGGTGCGACAATTCAAGTGATTCCACACATCACCAATGAAATTAAAGATCGCGTGATTGCCGGCGCACAAGGCCATGATGTGGTAATTGTGGAAGTAGGCGGAACAGTGGGTGATATTGAATCGCTTCCATTCTTAGAAGCACTTCGTCAACTTGCCGTACAAGTAGGTCGTGAACATACGCTATTCATGCATTTAACCTTAGTGCCTTACATTCCGACTGCGGGCGAAGTAAAAACCAAGCCAACGCAACATTCTGTAAAAGAATTACTTTCGATTGGTATTCAGCCAGATGTGCTTATCTGCCGCTCAGATCGCATGATTCCACCAAACGAACGTGCAAAAATCGCCTTATTCTGTAACGTACCAGAACGTGCTGTCATCTCATTAAAAGATGTAAATTCAATCTACCAAATTCCTGCGTTATTGAAATCACAAGGTTTGGATGAATTCATCTGCCAACGTTTCCATTTAGACTGTCCAGAAGCGGACCTTTCAGAATGGGAACAAGTGCTTTATCAAGAAGCAAACCCTGTTGGCGATGTCACCATCGGTATGGTAGGTAAATATACTGAATTACCGGATGCGTATAAATCAGTGAATGAAGCCTTAAAACACGCTGGCTTAAAAAACCGTTTAAGCGTGCATATCAAATACATTGATTCTCAAGATGTTGAAACCAAAGGTACTGACGTATTAAAAGGTGTCGATGGTATTTTAGTACCAGGCGGCTTTGGCTATCGCGGTGTAGAGGGCAAAATCTTGACTGCAAAATATGCACGTGAAAACAATGTTCCTTACCTCGGTATTTGTTTAGGGATGCAAATTGCGTTAATCGAATACGCGCGTAATGTCGCTGGTCTTGAAAAAGCCAACTCATCTGAATTTGATCGTCACTGTGAGCAACCTGTTGTGGGTTTGATTACAGAATGGCAAGATGCGGAAGGCCACATTGAAACCCGTGACGACAATTCAGATCTCGGTGGTACGATGCGTTTAGGGGCACAGCAATGTCATTTAATTGAAGGCTCAAAAGCGCGTGCATTATATGGCAAAGAAACCATCGAAGAACGTCACCGTCACCGCTATGAAGTGAACAATAACCTGCTTCCACAAATTGAAAAAGCGGGCCTTAAAGTAACTGGTTTATCGGCGGATCGTAAATTAGTGGAAATCATTGAAGTACCAAACCACCCATGGTTTGTGGCATGTCAATTCCACCCAGAATTTACATCAACACCACGTGATGGCCACCCATTATTCGAAGGCTTTGTCAAAGCAGCAAGAGAAAATCAGTTAAAAACTGAAAAGTAATTTACTGATACTTCAATAAACAAGTGCGGTCAAAAACACAAGAATTTTTGACCGCACTTTGCATTTTTAAGCATTTTAATTTGATTGATTCTATTACTGTTTCACTAAACGATAAGGCAAGATCTGCATTTTACATTTATCAGAAATATCGCCTGAATCGAAATCATCAATAAAATGCCAATGTGCGGTATCTTTTGTTAAATCAGTGAGATAAATTCGAGTGTTACCTACTTTATAACGACACTCACCAATAACAAAATTCCTTTCACTACTTGCTTCATCCATGTAATCACCGTGAACAACTTGGATAAGCTTCGCATGATTGGTTAAATCAGTGTAATACCACCAAATATCAAATTTATCTTTATCATTGGCTAGCTGAACTTGCAAACTCGGCTCGATAAAGTTCGCATTATAACTATGAGCTTGCATTATTTGTGAACTTATTAACTCATTATGTTTCCAAAGGTAATCATAATTAAGCTGGCGATTTTCATAAAATGCAACTTTACTCTTTAAACGAATCGTCGGTAGAATAACCTCGCCTTCAGGTATTTCACAACTAGCTAAGGTAAAATCAGAATAAGACATCGAAGGCCCCTTACCTTTTATTCGTACAAAAACAAAACTTCCTCTACTCAAACAAGACTGTCCATTAATAGAAATCGTTTCTGGCATGCCTAAGTCAGTATCATGTTGTTCACCCAATCTAACCAAATTATTGATTCTAACAACATGACTATTTAATGAAAGTTTATTTAAACGAAAATCGCCCCACTTAAAATATGTATTATCGAGCGTAATAACATAATCTGGCGCATCTTCTCCGGTTGTTGCAAAAACAAATGCATTCGGAGATAAATCATAAATACCTGCTAAATACGGTTTATCTTGTAACTGAACACCTCTAAGCGCCCAATCTTGTGGAGCTGAAGAAAACAAAAAATAAAATACGAAATAACTCAAAATAAATAATAATGTGGCAATTCCAAGCAATATACCAATTGTCCACAAACATATTTCTAATGGTGTCTTTAAAAGCTTCATATTTCCTAATATCTCTCTTAATCAATATATTTGTGTATTATGCTTTTCTTATCAAGACAGAAAAATTACCACTTCCCGGAATACTTTCATCATTTTCTTACCCCATAAAAAAGCAAATTTATTTAATTACACTTCAAAAAACATTTGAATTAGTATAACATTTTAGTCAACTATTTATCTAACTTAAATAAGTGGTTACTTTTAAATATATTTATAAAACATTCTTCAATTCAACTGCTTGTTATAAAAGGAATAACCATGCATAAATTTTTACTGACAACCCTTCTCTCTAGCCTTTCTACCTGTGCTTTCGCACTTTTCCCTATTCAAACTGATTGGCAAGCTAATCACTTACAAGGCAAAGTGAAGTCCGTTATTTCACAGTCGGAAGATAATCCAGAAACGGTAGAAGGAGAAGTGGTCACGAACGATGTTCGTCAATTTTATAACGAGCAAGGCTTTTTAATTAAAACTGAAGAGATTACCCAAGAATCTGAATATTCCTATAAAACGACGGCGAATTATCGATATGATCAAAACAATCAATTAGAAGAAATTCGTTACACTATCGATAAAGAGGCTCATGGAAAACTCTACCATTATCAAGAAAACAGCGATGGTTCGGGTATCATTTTAGAAATCACCTATGTAGGCAAAAAGCCGAAAAAACCGAATTTTCAAGAAGATTACATCAAAAGAGTTTACGATAAAGATGGTAAACTCATCTCTGAAGCCGTTTATTATGCAAAGATGATTGACGGCCATGCGAAAAAATTCCATTACAAGGACGATAAACTCATCAAGGTTTGTGATTTTGATGACAGTGGAAAAGAAAGTAATTGCGAAACTTATCGTTATCTCGAAAATGGCGACTTTGTACATAACACGCCTTTTAATGAGGGACGAGCAGATTTTACTTATGACAAAAACCACAATGAATTAAAACGCCAAATTTTTGATCAACATGGGAAATTAGAAGAAACGCTCACAACGCGTCATAAATTTGATCAATACGGTAATGTGATTGAAAGCATTATGTATGATGAAAAAGGCAGATGGTTAGATAAAACCACAAAGAAATATGAATATTATCAATAAACCACTTATTCTAACTATAGTTGCTTATTATGTTTTTTAAATCTAAACCATGCGCTGAAAAATTAGACAAAACACTAACAACCAAACTGGACAAAATCTTTCAATATTTTAATGTGGAAGAAGAACCACCTGAGTTGCTTTTTGCTCGAAATCACAAGGTTGCACCAATGGCAATCGCAACCTATTGGCATTATGGTAAAGCCAATTTAGATGAAACTGAATTGTTAGAAAATACGGGAGTATCTGATTTATATCAACCTCTAGAATTGCTCCTGACAAAAACAATGAAACTGCCTTGTATTACGCGCATAGAATTTGAAGAGGAAAATTGGGTTCAATTATTTCTTTCTATTGATTTCAAATTAGCCCCAACAGAGAGCACGCTTTTTAGAGTTTTTGTTTTCCCTGATCAGGATAGCTTTGTTTTCGCCGAAACGGATCGAACGAATAACCTTTTTCAGAGCATGATGCAGGCAAAACCATTTAATCAACATAGTCCACATTATGAGCAATTTTTATCTTCAGTTGATGCGATATTAAACGCCATTGAAAAGCCTAAAGATTTTGCATTATTAGACCAAAAACTCGCCAAAATTGAGCATTATCTTAAAAATCAACCTAATGGCGATTTACTTGTCAAAAACAATATCTTTGAAACAGATATTTACGCCTATCAATTTTATTATTCTGATAATTGGGACGATTACTCAAAAGAAAAATTTAATGAACTAGATTTTGACGGCGATATGTATGATTTACAAAGTCAATTCTGTAACCCAATGGGATTCGTACCTGCTTCTCGAGAAGAATTTTTTAATGGTTCTGGCTATTCTTTTTTAAATATTGGGTTCGGCATAAAACCGCATAAGGAATATGAACATATTATTAAAGACACTAAATTTGCACTTCCGCAAAGAATTGAGCTATTTGCTGGACAACCTATTAGCGATGCCTCATATTCGTTACAACATGCTGATCAGCTTTTTATTTCTAATTTAATGGCAGCAATTTATTACGCCAAACCGCTTGATGAACAACATTACAAGTTTGCTTTGTTAAAACAAGCCGTTGATTTGATTTGCAATAGCATTGACAGACGTGAAACTGAAATCAACCAAGATATCCTATTTGATGAATTAATTACTTTGCTTGAAACAAAAAAACACATCAAAGCAAAGTATATTAAGCAAGTAAAAAACCTCTATAAATGGTTAAATAAAGACCTAGAGAAATGTCGAGAAAAAATGATCGCATTTGGCGATATCTACGAGGACGAGAATTTCGATGAAGAATACGCTAAATTAGAGCTTATCAGAAGTTATCTTCATTGCTATCAAGATGATTGGAAAATTGATTATGACTCACTCAATCATTTTATTTCAGAAGCTCTTGAACAAACTTTTGAAATCACTTTCGAAGAAGCACAGCATGAGTTTGCACGCATTAAGAATAAAGTAGAAACAGAAAGTGATTATACTTTACTTTATGTTGATACGGGTTCCGACAATTTCTATTGCTTAGTTTGCCCAAAATCAGCAGAAACCCGCATAATAGAAATTGCGGACATATTAAATTTACCTATCAACCATTAAATTTTATGGACAGAAAACAACATGACAGAAATAAAAAACGGTCATTTTTAGCTAATTTTTGCAAAAACGCTGTGAAAAATCACAGCGTTTTAAACTTACTGTTACTTATCAAAAATAGCTTTCGTATATATTCTATTATAGTAATAACCACTTTCTGGTCTAAATTTCACTTCAAGTTCGCTCAAATAGATCGCAAAGCTTGGTCTATCAATTTTTAATAAATCTTGGCTAAGTGATTTAATCTCAGCTTTAGACATTTTTTTCATCGGGTCTAGTTGATGATCTTTAAATACTTTATGAATATGTTCATCCATATTAGTGCAATATCTGTCGTGATCTTCAACAAAGCAAACCTCTGGTTTTTCCCCTTGCTTATCCACGTTTTCATCAGATTTCATATAAGTCTGAGGCTCTGTACGATAAAATGTAAAGGTCGGCACACGAATCCATTTTTTATACGGAGTGACATCAATTGACTCCCATCGAGCTTCTATTGTTATTTCGTTGTCTCGAATTACTTGGTCATTGATGCTGATATGATCACCATAAATATCTAATGTAAAAAGTTCTTTCGATTTTTCACCATATTGCTGCTTAAAAATCTCTTGTTTTTCTTTATAAGGATCTTCTACATAAGAGTCTAGCTCTATATGGCGAACCAAATAATATGATACATTGTCTAATTCTTCCCAATCTTTAAGCTCGCTTTTTGGCATATTCTCTAAACGTTCAACAAAATCTATATCATCACGAATTTTGCCTGAACCATCTGATAAATTAAGTTTTTTCAATAACTGTTCAAACCTCACAGTTTGGCTTTGGTAAGCAATTTCTTGTGGTTTAACAACCCAAGTCATGGCAAAAATTGCCACCATTACAACCGCAGAAATTAAACGATATTGACGAACCTTAGGCAAAGCTAGAATGGCATAAACAATAATAATCGCCACAGCCAATGCTACTAAATAAATACGTTGTTCAGTCCAAGCATAGGCACTAATACGGCGGTCAATCGCCAGCCATAGCAATACGATTGGCACAATAGCAAGATATGGATAGAACTTAAAGAAAGTTTCCCAGCGGGCTTTAGCACAAATAGAACATAGTGCATATACGCCTAACCCACCAAGCAGGTAAGGCAAAGTAATATTAGCTAACATGCCTTTTGGTAATATGCCTTCAAAAATAATTTGCACAACATAAGCATAAAGTAACACAGTGAAAATCATCAATGTTGGTGCTAATACGAAATTAACTAAAATGTCAAAAATGCGATTTAACGTCATTTCCGATTTTACTTGACGCTGTTGAAACACTAAGAAAAAGAGTGGCAAAGTGAAAATGCCTAAAGATGTATAAAAATGCTCATAGAAACTATCAGAAAACTCGACATTAAATAGCGTTGTAATCGTAAATAAAATAGCCGCCACTAATCCAAACACCAGCAACCATACCGCCGTAGCTAAGCCAAGATGGAATAAATTGGTAAAATTACGGTAGGTAAACACTTGATTATTTTTTTCAAATGGAAAACCTAATAACACAAATAACGCAATAAAATTTGTGCCCCAGAATTTCGGGCTTGAGCAATAAAACGCTGAACTATCATTAGTCATACCAATAATAGCCAGCGCCACCAATGGTACAATCCATGAAAAACGATACCAAGAATATGGGCGAGAGAGATAAACAAAGATAAATAAGATTGGCGCAAATATCCAATAAGCTAAGTGATCATTCCCTTGATGAGATCCTAATTCCATAAACCAAATCCCAATCGCAAACGAGGTAATCATAAAAATTTCAATCGGATGCGTAGATACCGCATTTTTCATTTGGGCTTTAGTCTTTTCGAAAAATGTTGAAGCAGACATAATCATTCCTTTTTTATTCTATAAAGCCTTATTTAACACTTAATAATTCATACTAAAATAGTATGGAAATTCTCTGGCACTTTAACGAACTTTTATGGACAAATCCACTAAAATTAAATAGATATTAGATTAAAACTCACCGCACTTGATTGAAAAATAAGATACAGATCAAAGTGCGGTCATTTTTCCAAGACAAATTTCTAAATTTGCTTTATTATATTCCCACTTTAGGTTCGCCTAACTAATTTTAATTAACTTTAAACAGAGGAAAACAAAATGGCAAAAATCGTTAAAGTCATTGGTCGTGAAATCATCGACTCTCGTGGTAACCCAACTGTAGAAGCTGAAGTTCATCTTGAAGGTGGTTTCGTTGGTTTAGCAGCTGCTCCATCAGGTGCATCTACTGGTTCTCGTGAAGCATTAGAATTACGTGACGGCGACAAATCTCGTTTCTTAGGCAAAGGTGTATTAAAAGCAGTTGCAGCAGTAAACGGTCCTATCGCAGATGCATTAGTGGGTAAAGAAGCGTCTAACCAAGCTGAAATCGACCAAATCATGATCGATTTAGACGGTACTGAAAACAAATCTAACTTCGGTGCAAACGCAATCTTAGCGGTATCTTTAGCAAACGCAAAAGCAGCAGCTGCATCTAAAGGTTTACCTCTTTACGCTTACATCGCAGAACTTAACGGCACGCCAGGCGTTTACTCTATGCCATTACCAATGATGAACATCATCAACGGTGGTGAGCACGCAGATAACAACGTTGATATCCAAGAATTCATGATTCAACCAGTTGGTGCGAAAACATTACGCGAAGCACTTCGTATCGGTGCTGAAGTATTCCACAACCTTGCGAAAGTATTAAAATCTAAAGGCATGAGCACTGCTGTAGGTGATGAAGGTGGTTTCGCACCTAACTTAGCATCTAACGCTGACGCTTTAGCATGTATCAAAGAAGCAGTTGAAAAAGCAGGTTATGTATTAGGTAAAGACGTCACTTTAGCAATGGACTGTGCATCTTCTGAGTTCTATAACAAAGAAACTGGCAAATACGAAATGAAAGGCGAAGGTCGTTCATTCACTTCTCAAGAGTTCACACACTATCTTGAAGAGTTAACTAAACAATACCCAATCGTGTCTATCGAGGATGGTCAAGATGAATCTGACTGGGATGGTTTCGCATACCAAACTAAAGTGTTAGGTGACCGCGTTCAATTAGTGGGCGACGACTTATTCGTAACTAATACCAAAATCTTAAAAGAAGGTATCGAAAAAGGTATCGCAAACTCTATCTTAATCAAATTCAACCAAATCGGTTCTTTAACTGAAACTTTAGCAGCAATCAAAATGGCTAAAGATGCAGGTTACACTGCGGTTATCTCTCATCGTTCAGGTGAAACCGAAGATGCGACTATCGCTGATTTAGCGGTTGGTACAGCAGCAGGTCAAATCAAAACTGGTTCTATGAGCCGTTCTGACCGTATTGCGAAATACAACCAATTAATCCGTATCGAAGAAGCATTAGAACGCGCTGGCACCCCAGCTCCGTTCTTAGGTTTAAAAGCGGTTAAAGGTCAAGCATAATTTTTGCTTAATTTAATGTAAAATAGCACCGCACTTTGCAAAAAGTGCGGTGTTTTTCTATCTAATATTTAAAGGAAAGAAAATGTTACATTTAACCCTCGAAGATCAACTCTTTCTCGGTCAACCAAAGCAAGTCGGCACACACTCGACTGTGCATGATCATCTGGCGGTAATGTTTGAAGATGATGGTGAAACCGGCTATTTTTATGCGTTAGATATGCGTCAAAATGCGCAGCCTGTTGTCGATTGTTTACATGTTTATAACGTCGATAACACTCGCAATCACCACGAAGCCCGTAAATTAGAAATTTGCTGGGATGAAAGCGGTTATTTAGCCTTATTGCTTATTAACGGCTATCCCCATGCCGTATTTGATTTTGCTCATTTGATCGGCTATAACACTAACAAACATCCTCAGCCTGACTTAATGAGCATGTGGACACACGAAGAAATCACCAATGAACGTGCGACCGCATGGCTTGATGTGAATACCATTAAATAGGATTAACTATGCGATTTTACCGCGGTCTTCAGCCTTTCAAGGTTATGAGTTTTGATCTTGATGATACCCTTTACGATAACAGTGATGTCATTCGTTTAGCCGAAGAACGCTTTCTTCAATGTGTGCAAGAACACGCACAACTGAGCGAGCTTACCTCAGAATATTGGCGAGGATGGAAATGGCAACTGGCGGAGAAAGATCCCTTGATTGCTGAAGATGTGATTGCCTGGCGTGTCGAAACGTTACGGCACTTACTAGCGCATCATGGTAAGAGTGCGGTTGAAATTGACCGCACTTTAGCGCTTGCCATGGAAGAGTTTATTAAATGGCGACATAAAATTGATGTACCCGCAGAAAGTATTGAGGTGCTAAATCGACTTAAAGATCGCTACCCGCTTAGCGTGATTACCAATGGTAATGTGATTGCAACACGCATTGGGTTTGAACACTTTCAGCTGAGCTTACATGGTGGAGAGCAAGGCAGAGCAAAACCTCATCAAGATTTATTCCACCAAACCGCCGATCATTTTGGCGTAAAACCGAATGAAATTTTACATATCGGTGACAACTTAACTACGGATGTTCAAGGCGCCATTCAAGCCGGCTGCCAATCTGTATGGATTAATTTATCGGGCAAAACCCTCAATTCATTTACTGAAGCAAGTGTTTTGCCTACATTAGAAATCAATCACTTAACTGAATTATTAACACTTTAACCCTATGATGAAAAAGAAAAATCAAGTTCTCGTCAGCCTTTCCATTGTAGCTTTATTGGGCGGCTGCTCTGAAGAGCAAGTTCAACGTGATGTTTATAACAGCCTTGAGGATTGTTTAGCCGATTGGCAAAAAATCGAATTATGCGAAGCTGACCAATCTAATGAAAATAACAGCGGTACAACTGCACATGCTGGTTCAGGCTCCTCTCTCTCGGGCAATTTGAATACACGTCCAAGCAATAATAGTGAATGGTCAGAAGACAATCAAACCGTCAAACAAACCTTAAATCCAGATGGAGCAACTCACTCTGGCAATTCAAACAGTTCAGAAGGAGCAAGCCATACGAGTTCTGCAACAGGAGAAGGACACGGTAGCATGGGCAGTGCGATTGCTGGTGCCGCAATGGGTTATATGATCGCGCGTACAATGGGCTCATTTTTAGGCCCTAGCTACAATCCGAGCAATCGCGCTGTTTCAACACCAACTGGCCAAGTTATCCAACCGCAAACTAATCGTTCTGTCGGTAAACCTGTATTAGTTAAAGGCAATGCTGGCAGCACTTACAGCAAACCGGTTTCACGTGGCGGCTTTAAAAGCTCAAATTCAAGCAGTAACCGTAGCTCAGGCGGTTAAATATGAAACGAATCACACGCTTTCCTACTCGCCCTAATATGGTACAACAATTATTAGATGTAGGCTTTGATTACTATGATCTGCCTTCCTCTGATGGCTCCCATTATTGGTCGGACAATGTGGCATATGAATTTACCTTAGCGGAAATCGATCGTATTGAAGATGCCACCAACGAATTGCACGCGATGTGTATGGACTTTGTTGCCGATGAAGTGAAACAAGGTGATTATGCCCATTATCGCTTCACCGATTTGCAGAAAAATCTGATTGAACAAACATGGGCTAAAAACGTACCGCACTTATATGGCCGTTTTGATTTTGGTTATGACGGTGAAAACCTCAAAATGTTTGAATACAATGCCGATACGCCTACTTCTCTGCTTGAAGCTGCCGTGGTGCAATGGCAATGGTTAGAGCAAATTGAAGGCTTAGCACATCGTGACCAATTTAATTGGATTCACGAAGAATTACTCAATCGCTTTCAGTTTATTCAACAGCAAACTGAGCTAAAAGATTTCCATTTTAGTGCCATGCAAGAAGCGGGGCGTGAAGATTGGGGCAATATTGATTACCTGGCGGATGTGGCTTACAACGCAGGTTGGCATATTCATCAGCTTGCTATTGAAGACGTGGGTTACGATAAAGACAGTCAGCAATTCCTCGATCTGAATAATCAACCTATTGATTGTTTATTTAAGCTCTACCCACTTGAATGGATGACCACTACAGAATATGCGCCACACATGCTTAACTCATCCACAATCTTTATTGAACCGGCGTGGAAATTACTATTAAGCAATAAAGTGCTATTAGCTAAATTATGGCAAAAGTACCCAAATCACCCATTATTACTCCCTGCTTACTTTAGTAAACATGATATTACCGATCGCCAATCAATATGGGTGAAAAAACCGACTCTGGGCCGTGAGGGTGCCAATGTTTCTTACTATGAAAAACGTAATGGTCTAGAATTTGCCGCCAAAGGCAGTGAACATTCTGCCTTTTACGATCAAGCAGGCTACATCTATCAACAAAAATTTGAACTGCCAAATTTTGATGGCATGTACCCTATGATTGGTTCTTGGATAGTGGGTGATGTGGCTTGTGGCATTGGATTGAGAGAAGATTTTACCCCAGTTACCGGCAATGATAGCCATTTCATTCCGCATTACTTTGTGGAATAAAAACAACGCAAAAACTGACCGCACTTAACAGATAATAAGGAGATAAATATGTATCCATTTAGTTTTCAAAACCCTACTCGCATTGAATTTGGCCTCGATAAAGAAAAAGAGATGGGTAAATATATGCACGAATACGGTGCAAAAAAAGCCTTAATTATCTATGGCAGTGAGCGTGTCAAACAATCTGGTTTATTTGAAGATGTGGCTAAAAGCTTACGTGAGTATGGCATTGAATACATTGAATGTGGTGGCGTAAAAAGCAACCCGACAATCAGCAAAGTCCGTGAAGCCGTTGCAATGGCAAAAGCCTTTGGTGCAGATAGTGTGTTGAGTATTGGTGGCGGCTCTTGCCTTGATAGTGCGAAAGCGATCGCAGCAGGTGCGTGCTATGACGGTGATACTTGGGACTTCTTTAAAGGCACACCGGTGCAAAAAGCATTAATGATTTTTGATGTAATAACCCTTGCTGCAACAGGCAGTGAAATGAACTGGGGAGCCGTTATTACCAATGAAGAAACGCAGCAAAAATATTCAATTCACAGCAATCATTTATTCCCAAAAGTATCAGTCATTAACCCGAAATTGCAAGCGACCGTCAGCCGTGATTATTTAGTGTATTCTGCCGCAGATATTATTGCTCATTCTATTGAAGCCTATTTCACGGCAGAATATCGTCCTGAAATTATTGATTTCTTAGTAGAAAGCAATATTAAAACCGTTATCCGTACGACTGAAATCCTGCTCAATGATCCACAAGATCTCAATGCTCGTGGTGAATTTGCCTGGGTTGCTACACTTGCGTTGAACGGTTTAACCCATTTAGGTATCTCACCTTACGGTTTCCCAAATCATATGATTGAGCATTCCATGAGTGCGATTTCAGATGTGCCACATGGTGCTGGCCTTTCCGTGATTATGCCTGCGTGGATGCAATGGTATCAATCTCAAAGACCGGCTCAATTCAAACGCTTTGCTAAAGAAATATTTGGCTTAGATAATGCTGACGATGGTATTCAAGCCTTAAAAGCTTGGTTTGATAAAATCGGTACACCAACGAGTCTTGAACAACTTGGTATTGATGATGAAACCTTAGCTGAAATTATCGATAATGCGGTTCAAACTGCTATCAAGGCGAAAATGGATAAGATTTATACAAAAGAAGCTATTGAAGCAATTTTCACTTTAGCGAAGTAATCTCTCATTCTCATAAAAAACAATATCCTAAAAGTTAAATAGGTAAGATAATCAATTTATATTATTCATTTAAATTATTCAAATAGACCAATTTATGCAAGTAACTTTATATAAATTCACTGAAAAATCTAGAAATACATATTCATTTCGTTGGACAAAAAAACACTATGAATTTTGTATGGATAATGACATTTATCTTTCACATAAAGGAGAAAAAATTTATAAGGAAAAGAAATTCCTTATAACAAAAGGTACAAAAATTGAAATTGAAGATAATGTTATTGCTGAACAATATTCAACAATGCCTGTTAGAAATTTTTCTAGTGTAGGCGCTTTTTCCCTTCCAACTTGTCACTTTTCATGTAATGTAAAAATCGGGAGATTTTGCAGCATTGCATCTAATGTAAAAATTATGGCTGGAAGCCACCCATTAAATCGATTTACTACACATATGCTTACTTATAATGGAGAGTTTGATAAGTTTGCAGTAAGTGAATTTGGTAAAGAATGGGTATTAAAACCTATAAAAACCATTCCTGAGCCGCTAACTATTGGTAACGATGTTTGGATTGCAGAAGATGTGGTTTTAAAAGGAGGAATAACTATAGGCGATGGTGCAGTAATTGCAGCTAACTCAGTTGTCACAAAAGATGTGCCACCTTATGCCATTGTTGGAGGGATTCCTGCAAGAATTATTCGATATAGATTTAGCCACGATGTTATCGATGAATTAATGAAAATCAAATGGTGGAACTACAACTATGTTGATTTACCAGATAATCGTAAATGTGATGACATTGATTATTTTATTAATCAAATGAATATGATGATTTCTTCTGGTGAAATAAAAGAGCATACATATAAAACATTTAATTTGTCTGAGATATTCCGTTTTCTTTAATACGCTCTACACCTAAATGAATCTAAAAATATCTCAATTTATCAAACAAAAATTAACCGCACTTCAGTTACCCAAAGTGCGGTTAATTTGAATTAAGTTTTAACGCTTAATTATAGTGAAGCTTGATCAACAGCCACACCAGCCCCCATAGTTGTAGAGATGCTTACTTTCTTGATAAAGATACCTTTTGCAGTAGTTGGTTTTGCTTTGTTTAAAGCAGCCAATAACGCTTGAAGGTTTTCTTTTAATTGAACTTCAGAGAAGTTTGCTTTACCAATTGTTGTGTGGATGATACCGTTTTTATCGTTACGATAACGGATCTGACCAGATTTAGCATTTTTAACTGCTTCGGCAACGTTTGGTGTTACGGTACCAACTTTAGGGTTTGGCATTAAACCACGTGGGCCTAATACTTGACCTAATTGACCAACAACACGCATTGCATCAGGAGAAGCGATAACAACGTCAAAGTTCATTTCGCCTTTTTTGATTTGCTCTGCTAAATCTTCCATACCTACTAAATCAGCGCCAGCTTCTTTAGCTGCATCTGCGTTAGCACCTTGGGTGAACACAGCTACGCGTACTTCACGACCAGTACCGTGTGGTAACACTGTTGCACCACGAACGTTTTGGTCTGATTTACGAGGATCGATACCTAAGTTTACTGCAACATCAACACTTTCAACGAATTTAGCTGTTGCGAATTGCTTTAATAACGCAATTGCTTCGTTGATTTCGTATGCTTTAGTAGAATCTACGCCAGCTTTGATTGCTTTCATTTTTTTAGTCAATTTAGCCATCGTATTATTCCTCCACCACTAAGCCCATTGAGCGAGCAGTACCAGCAATTGATTTCATTTTAGTTTCGATAGTCGCGCCAGTCATATCTGCTGCTTTAGTTTCAGCGATTTGACGAATTTGATCTAAAGTTACTTTACCCACTTTATCTTTGTTCGGTTTACCAGAACCAGATTTGATACCTGCAGCTTTTTTCAATAATACTGCTGCTGGTGGAGTTTTAGTAATGAAAGTGAATGAACGGTCTGCATATACAGTGATAACAACTGGAATTGGTAAACCTTTTTCTAAGCTCTCAGTACGAGCGTTGAATGCTTTACAGAATTCCATGATGTTCACACCTTGTTGACCTAATGCAGGACCAACTGGTGGTGATGGGTTTGCCATACCAGCTGCAACTTGCAACTTAACGTATGCTTGGACTTTTTTTGCCATTTTTTAGTTTCCTCTAAATGGGTGATAACGCCGAAATCGGCTCCCCTGTTAATGAAAGGCTGTATTTTAATTAATCAGCCTCGAAATTTCAAGCAGAAAAACTACTCGAAAAACAACCGCACTTTATTTTTTAAGTGCGGTCATTAAATTTCTTATTTTGGAAAAGGGAAATTAACGTGTTTTTTCCACTTGACCAAATTCAAGCTCAACTGGTGTTGCACGACCGAAGATAGATACAGACACTTTTAAGCGGCCTTTTTCGTAATCCACTTCTTCAACCGTACCATTAAAGTCAGCAAATGGACCTTCTGTCACACGTACTTCTTCACCTGGTTGATATTCTTTACGATGACGTGGTTTTTCAGCACTTTGCTCTAAACGATTTAAAATTAAATCTGCTTCACGTTTAGAAATTGGCGCAGGCTTATCTGGTGTACCACCGATAAAGCCCATTACACGTGGTACGCTTTTCACTAAGTGCCATGTGTCATCATTCATTGCCATTTCAACTAATACATAGCCAGGGAAGAATTTACGTTCGCTTTTACGACGTTTACCTGCTACGTTTTCAACGACTTCTTCAGTAGGCACTAACACTTCGCCAAACTGATCTTCCATTTGTTGTTGTTTGATATATTCACGCAATGTGATTGCAACACGACTCTCAAAGCCTGAGAATGCTTGCAATACATACCAACGTTTTTTGGATATGTTTTCAGTTTCGCTCATTTTAGAATCTCAAATCAGTTAAGAAGTTAATCAATGCAATGATAATTGAATCAATTGCCCAGAAGAATAAAGAGGTAAGCACGGTTACCCCAATAACGATTAAAGTTGTTTGACGTGTTTCTGCACGAGTTGGCCATACCACTTTACGACCTTCAACTTTTGCTTCGCTAAAGAATGTACGGGCTTTTGTACCTTGGTTAGTAATTGCAGCGAAACCAAAGGCAATTAATAAGGCGACAACTACGCCAACTACACGCACAGGTAAAGAAAAGGCTTCTTTAAAATAAATGTTACCAATCGCTGCAGCGGTAAAAAATGCCACAGAAAGAATCCAAAGAAGCGTGTTTAAGCCTTTTGATTTTCCTTCTACGACTTGTTCTTGGTCGTGTTTCTTTTTCTCAACAATTTCAGTTGCCATAAGTGAATCCGTATAAAATAAGGGATAAATAATTTTTAAATTAATTTTAGAACGTGCGATTGTAGCATTTTCTTTCGGGATTGCCTATGAAAAATATTAGAAAAAACAACCGCACTTTCTGTTAATTTTTATATTCGAGTTTTGGTGGTTTGTTATCAACGATGGTTTCTTCATCCACAATCACTTTTTGCAAGTTTTCAATTGAAGGTAAATCATACATCGTATCTAACAATACAGCCTCAACGATTGATCGTAAACCACGTGCACCGGTTTTACGTTCAAGGGCTTTTTTCGCCATCGCTTTCAATGCTTCTGGGGTGAATTCAAGTTCCACATCTTCTAAGCCAAATAATGCTTGATATTGTTTGGTCAGTGCATTTTTCGGTTGAGTAAGGATCTGAATCAACGCTTCCTCATCTAATTCGCTTAATGGTGCAATCATCGGAAGACGACCAATAAATTCTGGAATTAAACCGAATTTCATTAAATCATCCGGCTCAACTTGACGGAATAATTCAGAAAGATTTTCTTTGTCTTCTTCTTTCTCTACTTTTGCATCAAAACCAATTCCAGTATCCGTTTGTGTACGCTTACCGATAATTTTATCTAAGCCAGCAAATGCCCCACCACAAATAAAGAGGATTTTTGAGGTATCCACTTTCAACATTTCTTGTTGAGGGTGTTTACGTCCACCTTGTGGCGGTACAGATGCGATAGTGCCTTCAATTAATTTCAATAAGGCTTGTTGCACACCTTCACCAGACACATCGCGAGTAATAGACGCACCTTCTGATTTACGGCTGATTTTATCAATTTCATCAATATAGATAATGCCCTGCTCTGCTTTTTCCGTATCGTAATCACAGTTTTGCAATAATTTTTGCAGAACATTTTCCACGTCTTCGCCCACATAACCGGCTTCAGTTAACGTCGTCGCATCGGCCATAGCAAAAGGCACATTCAAACGACGCGCCAAGGTTTGTGCTAATAAGGTTTTACCGCTACCTGTTGGACCGATTAACAAGATGTTACTTTTACCTAATTCCACATCATTGCTTTGGTGGTTCGTGCGTAAACGTTTATAGTGATTATAAACCGCCACTGACAAGACTTTTTTCGCATAATCTTGCCCAATCACATAATCATCTAAGTGCGCACGAATTTCGTGCGGTGTCGGTAATTTTTCTTCAACGGCCAGTTCGCTAGGTGTTTCGATTTCTCCACTGTCTTCCAACATACTGTGGCAAAGCTCGATACACTCGTTACAAATATAACCATCTGTACCCGCAATTAATTTACCTACTTCACTTTTTTCTCTTCCGCAGAAAGAACAGTGAAGATCGTTATCATTTGTTGTCATGTTAAATCCTTAACGTTTAATCAACACATCGTCCACTAAGCCGTAAGCTTTTGCTTCTTCTGCCGACATAAAGTTGTCACGATCGGTGTCTTTTTCGATACGCTCGATGCTTTGACCTGTATGGAAAGCAAGACGCTCGTTTAAGGTTTGTTTAATTTTTAAAATTTCTTGCGCGTGGATCTGAATATCTGATGCTTGTCCACGGAAACCACCTAACGGTTGGTGAATCATCACTCGTGCATTCGGTAATGCAGCTCGTTTTCCTGCTGCACCTCCTGCAAGTAAAAATGCGCCCATTGAGCAAGCTTGACCAATGCAAAGAGTACGCACATCCGGTTTAATAAATTGCATGGTATCGTAAATTGCCATACCCGCAGTCACTGAACCGCCCGGTGAGTTAATATAAATATTGATGTCTTTTTTCGGATCTTCTGATTCTAAGAAAAGTAGCTGTGCCACGATCAAATTTGCCATATGATCTTCTACTTCACCATTCAAGAAGATCACGCGCTCTTTTAATAGGCGGGAATAAATGTCGTACGAACGTTCACCACGAGAGGTTTGTTCGACAACCATAGGAATTACACTCATTTTTGCCCCTAAATATGTGCTAAAAAATCGGGCAATATTCTACCCGAAAATCAGTAAAAACAAAATGCGGTCGCTTTTCATTTAAAAAAACGACCGCACTTTTCGATGATATACCTGTGAATTTAATTCACTTTCTATCAATTATTATGCTTGTGGATTCATGATCTCATCAAATGAAGACGCTTTTTCAGTCACTTGAGCTTTAGCAAGAACGGCATCAACTGCTTGTTCTTCTAATACTACATTGCGAATGTTGTTCATTAACTCTTCATTTTTGCTGTAATATTCAACTACTTCAGCTGGTTGTTCGTAAGCAGAAGCGATATCCGCGATCATTGCTTTCGCACGTTCTTCATCCGCTTTCAATTCGTTTGATTTGATCACTTCAGAGAATAATAAACCAACTTGAACACGACGTTTTGCATCAGCTTCAAATAATTCAGGTGGTAATTGTGCAGCTTGTTGTGCATTGCCACCGAAACGTTGTGCTGTTTGGTTACGTAATACATTGATTTCTTCTTCTACTGCAGAAGCTGGAACATCAATTGGGTTTTGTTCGATTAAACCGTTGATTACTTGTTGTTTAACGCGAGAAACTAATGCGTTTTTCAATTCACGTTCCATGTTTTTACGGATTTCTGCACGTAAATCCGCCACAGTTTTGGTGTTTGGACCAAATTTAGCAACGAACTCATCGGTTAATTCTGGTAATTCCATTTCTTCTACTTTTTTCAAGGTGATCGCAAATTTCGCGTCTTTACCTTTTAAGTTTTCAGAATGGTATTCTGCTGGGAAAGTCACATTGATATCGAATTGTTCACCTGCTTTGTGACCTACAATGCCCTCTTCAAAACCAGGGATCATACGACCTTGGCCCATGAATAGAACGAAATCAGTCGCTTTACCGCCTTCGAATTCTTCGCCATCTACTGAACCAACGAAGTCGATGGTTACACGAGAATCTGCTTCCGCTGCTGCTTTGCTTTCAACCCAAGTTGCTTGTTGTTTACGTAATACATCGATCATTTTATCGATATCTGCTTCAGTGATTTCAACAGTTGGTTTCTCAACTTTGATGTTTTCTAAGCCTTTTAATTCAACTTCTGGGTATACTTCGAAAGTTGCAGTGAATGATAAATCTTTACCAGGTTCGAACGTTTCGATAGCGAAAGTTGGACGACCTGCGATGTTGATTTTCTCAGCGATTACTGCGTCAAAGAAATGACGTGGTAATAAATCGTTTAATACATCTTGACGGATTGATGCGCCAAAACGTTGTTCAATGATGTGAGCTGGTACGTGACCTTTACGGAAACCATCAACACGTACATTTTTTGCTGCACGTTTGAATTCTTCACGAGTTGCTTTTTCTACAGCTTCAGCTGGAACGGTGATCGTCACACGACGCTCTAAACCTTGAGTTGTTTCAATATTTAATGACATTTGTAACCTCAATTAATGTTGCACTCGGTAAAAACCACACCGAACACGTTATTGTTTATAAAAATAAAAAACCGCCAAATTATAGCGAAAGAAAATCAAACAGTCGATAGAAACCGGAAAATTCAATAGAAAACCAGCTAAAATTGCACAATTTATCAACAAATTTGAATAAAGAAAAAAGTGCGGTAAAAAATAACCGCACTTTTTATCGAATTATAAACCTTTCGGTAAACGAATTTTTTGACCTGGGAAAATCTTATCCGCGTCTTTAATCACTTCTTTGTTCGCTTCAACGATAGCGGTATATTTCACGCCATTTCCATAAGCTTTCTCAGCGATTTTCCACAAGGTGTCACCTTTTTGGATTACATAGAATGTTTCATCACTGCCTAAGGTTTCACCGTTATTGATGCTTGCATCGCTTGTTACTGAGTGGATACCTTGAATGTTACCCGCCATTAATACTGCTTTTTCTAATGCCGCTGCAGTTGATGCTACACCTTGGATATTTGCTACACCATTTTCCACGGTAACAGATAAGTTTTCCACACCTGGATTGTCTTCTGCGATGTGTTGAGTCACTGCTTTAGACGCATCTTCTTCTTTAGAGAAAACTTTCTTACCAATGTCACTGACAAAATCAAATAAACCCATTTTAAAGTTCCTTTTGTATGTTTGTTTAAGGGGTTATTACGATACTGAAATTCCCTTCAGAAGTCCATAAACCAGAGTGTAAAGCTATGTAAATATTTCAAGAAAACCGATCTAAAATTGACCGCACTTTGATAGAATACGCCGATTTTTAATTTACTCACTCAGAAAGGAAAAATTATGCGTTGGCAAGGTCGTAAAGAAAGCTCAAATATTGAAGATAGACGTGGCTCTGGCGGCGGTAACTTCGGTGGCGGAAGAGGGACTGGCGTTTTCGGTATTATTATCTTATTAGTTGGTGCTTATTATGGCGTGGATCTTTCAGGCTTAGTGGGCACACCGGATTTTTCAGGACAAAGCTCTCAACGATTAGAAACCCAAGAAGAACAGCAGCTTGCGAGTCTTTCTAAAGTTGTATTAGCGGATACTGAAACCGTTTGGGGACAATATTTTAGACAAATGGGTAAAACCTATAGCGAGCCAACCATGGTGCTTTACAATGGTGTAACGCCAACTGCTTGTGGTACCGGTCAATCTGCAATGGGCCCATTCTACTGCCCAAGCGATCGCAAAGTTTACCTTGATTTATCATTCTATAATGAAATGAAAAATAAACTGGGTGCAGCGGGTGATTCAGCCTTTGCTTATGTGATTGCGCACGAAGTCGGTCACCACGTACAAAATATGCTTGGTATTCTGCCGCAAGTGAATCGCGCACAACAAAGCAGCGATCGTAAAACGGCAAATCAACTTTCTGTTCAATTAGAACTTCAAGCTGACTGTTTCGCCGGTGTTTGGGCGAGCCAAGCGGTGAAAAGTGGTTTATTTGAACGCGGTGATGAAGAAAAAGCGTTTAATGCAGCAGAAGCTGTGGGTGATGACCGTTTACAAAAACGCAGCCAAGGTTATGTGGTACCGGATAGTTTCACTCACGGTACATCTGCACAGCGTCTAGAATGGTTCAGAAAAGGCTTACAAAGTGCCAACCCTTCTGTATGTAATACCTTTAACCAATAAGATCTTTAAGGCTGGTTAATATCAGCCTTTTTTATTTCTGTTCATTTAAACATAAAAAAGTGCGGTCAATTTCGACCGCACTTTTTCTTTATGATATTAAGATTACGCGAACTGACGTACTTCGCCGTTACCCGCTACGTTTTCCACACAACGTGGACAAAGTGTAGGATGTTCAGGATTCACGCCGATTTTGTCAGAATAATGCCAACAACGTGGACATTTTTCACCGTTAGAACGCGCTACGCTTACGGCAATTCCCTCTAACTCACCCGCAGCCACATCCGCAGGTTTTTCTGCTAATGCTTTCACTTCTGCTTTTGAGGTAATTAACACGAAACGTAATTCATTGCCTAATTGTTCTAATAATGCACGATATGCATCGTTAGCATAAACCGTTACTTCTGCTTCTAAACCACCACCGATCACTTTATCGTTACGGGCGATTTCTAATACACGGTTCACTTCAGAACGAACTTTAATCAGTTGTTGCCAGTAAGCATCATCTAATTTTTCATTCTCGCCTAAGCCAAATAAGCCTTCGTAGAATTCTTCAGTAAAGACGAATTCTGCACGTGCAGTCGCGGTTTGTGGTAAGTAACCCCAAATTTCATCCGCCGTGAATGACAGGATTGGTGCCATCCAACGAACCAATGCTTCTGCAATGTGCCATAACGCTGTTTGGCAGCTACGACGCGCAAGGCTGTCTGCTTTGGTGGTATATTGACGGTCTTTGATAATATCAAGGTAGAAAGAGCCCATTTCCACAGAACAGAAACGCATTAAACGTTGTACGACTGTGTGGAATTGATAATTATCGTACGCCTCTTTAATTTCTTTTTGTGCATCTAACGCACAAGCTACCGCCCAACGATCCAAGCTAATCATTTCTTCCGGTTTAACGGCATCACGTTGTGGATCAAAACCATTCAAGTTCGCTAGTAAGAAACGCGCAGTGTTACGAATACGACGATAGCTGTCTGCGGCACGTTTTAAAATTTCATCGGAAACGGTCATTTCACCCGTATAGTCGGTAGAAGCTACCCATAAACGTAAAATGTCACCACCGAATTTATCCATGACTTCTTGTGGAGTCACGATGTTACCGATAGATTTTGACATCTTACGGCCTTGACCATCCACGGTGAAACCATGAGTTAATACTTGTTTGTATGGTGCTTTGCTGTCTGTTGCCGTAGAAAGCATTAAAGAAGACATAAACCAACCACGGTGTTGGTCAGAACCTTCTAAATACATATCGATATCTTGACCGTTAAATTCTGGGCGATTTGCCACAACAGAAGAATAGGTTGATCCTGAGTCAAACCATACGTCAAGCGTATCAGGCACTTTGCGATAAGTTTCTGCGTCCGCACCTAATAATTCTTTTTCGTCTAAATCCCACCATGCTTGAATACCGGCTTTCTCTACACGTTTCGCCACTTCTTCAAGTAACTCTAAGGTACGCGGATGAAGTTCTTCGGTTTCTCTGTGCACGAATAAGGTCATCGGCACGCCCCAAGTACGTTGACGGGAAATACACCAGTCAGGGCGGTTTTCAACCATTTTCTCGATACGCGCTTGACCCCAATCTGGAATCCAGCGAACTTGTTTGATCTCGCCTAATGCTTGTTGGCGTAAACCCTGTGTTTCCATGCCGATAAACCATTGTGGAGTCGCACGGAAAATAATCGGGGTTTTGTGACGCCAGCAGTGTGGGTAGCTGTGTTTGATTTTCTCAACTTTTAATAAGTTGCCCACTTCTTGTAATTTTTCAACAACCAATGGATTGGCTTCAAATACACCTTTGCCTGCAAAGAATTCAGTCGTTGAAATAAATTTACCGTCATTCGATACAAGACCCGCCATCGGTAAATCATATTGTTTACCCACGACAAAGTCGTCTAAACCGTGATCAGGTGCGGTATGTACTAAACCCGTACCGCCATCAGTGGTCACGTGATCACCTAAAATTACTGGTACAGTGAAATCATAGAACGGATGGTTAAAGCGAACTAACTCGAGCGCCTGACCTTTTACTGAACCTAAAACTTCAACTTGTTCTACACCCACGGCTTTCGCTACGGATTCAACTAATTCAGCGGCTAAAATTACACGCTCATCGCCAAGTTGTACCAAGTTGTATTCTAAGTCTGCATTTACCGCAATCGCACGGTTAGATGGCATTGTCCAAGGAGTGGTTGTCCAAATCACCGCAGATAATTTGCCATGGCCTTTGCCTACTGCGTTAAATTTCTCTTCAATTTCAACCGCACTTACTGCTGGGAAACGCACATAGATAGATGGAGAAACTTTGTCCTCGTATTCCACTTCAGCTTCTGCTAAAGAAGAACCGCAATCCAAACACCAGTGCACTGGTTTTGAACCTTTGTATAAATGGCCATTCGCAATCACTTTACCGAGTGTACGGATGATGTTTGCTTCGGTGTTGAAGTTCATCGTTAAATAAGGATTATCCCAATCGCCTAATACGCCTAAACGGATAAAATCTTTTTTCTGCCCTTCTACTTGTTCTGCGGCATATTCACGGCATTTTTGACGGAATTCAGCTGCTGTAATTTTCTCGTTTGGTTTGCCCACTAAACCTTCTACTTTTAATTCAATTGGCAAGCCATGACAGTCCCAACCTGGGATATAAGGCGAGTCAAAACCTAATGCGGTTTTAGATTTAACAATAATATCTTTCAGAATTTTATTAACGGCGTGGCCGATATGAATACTGCCGTTCGCATACGGAGGGCCATCGTGCAAAATAAAGGATTTTTTACCTTTCGTTGCTTGGCGGATTTTTTGATACAACTGTTTGTCATACCAATTTTTTAACATTACAGGTTCGCGTTTGGCTAGATCGCCACGCATTGGGAAACCTGTTTCAGGTAAATTTAACGTGTTTTTGTAATCAACTGTCATGTTATTTTCCAATTTTATATTTCAATATAATTCTATTTTGCAAAAAATGCTTTCGCTGTTTTTACGTCTTGTTCAATTTGAGCTTTCAACGCTTCAAAAGAAGGAAACTTTATCTCATCGCGAATCTTCTGGCAGAATTCCACTTCGACCATTTGCCCATAAATATTCTGAGAAAAATCAAATAAATGAACTTCTAATAATTGTATCGTACCGTTAATGGTTGGGCGTTTTCCCATGTTTGCCACGCCGTTAAAAATCTCGCCCGATTTTAACCGCACTTTCACCGCATAAACCCCTTTTACTGGGTTCACTTGGCGATGTAAGCGAACATTCGCGGTAGGAAAACCAATGGTTCGCCCTAATTTATTACCGTGGATCACTCGACCAAAAATACGATAAGGCTTACCGAGCAAATTTTCCGAATGCTGTAAATCATCTTTAGCCAACGCTTCACGAATAGCGGTGCTACTGATACGTAACTCATCTAAACAGAAGGTGCGACTGTCTTCTACTTCAAAACCAAACTGCTTTCCGGCTTGTTGCAACATCGCAAAATTGCCTAAACGTTTCGCACCAAATTTGAAATCATCGCCAATACTGAGAAACTTCACATTTAATTTGCGTACAAGCCAATCTTCAATAAATTGTTCTGCTGGAAGATCAGCGAAAGTGCGGTCAAATTTCGCGACGATTACCACATCCACACCCGCCTGAGCCAAATAATGCAATTTATCTCTTAAACGCATTAAGCGCGCAGGGGCTTTGTCACCCATAAAATATTCTCGCGGTTGTGGTTCGAAAAGCATCACCGCCATGGGTAAATTCAGCGCATTCGCTTTCTGACGAAGATGACGCAAAATCGCCTGATGCCCCAAATGCACCCCATCAAAATTGCCAATGGTTAATGCGCACCCTGACAAATATGGCGGTGAATTATGAAGTCCACGAATTAATTGCATTACATCTTATCCAAAAAACAAAAAATAATCGGTGCATTATAGCGGTAACTTAATGTTTTGTCAGTAAATGGTGTTTACGAACACCCAAGAGCACCAATACGCCTAAATAAACGACCGCAGCCAGTCCAATTAACCAAACCAACCAATAGATACGCATTAAAAATGTCATGGCTGCCCATTCTTGAATCGACGGGCAGTTATACCAAACCAAACCGCCCATGGCTAAGGCTGCACCTAAAACTTTCAGAAAAAAGACCGCACTTTTACGTGAAAAATGGTATACATCCTCTTTAGCTAAACCACGATAAAGCAAATAAGCATTTAAGGTTGCTGACATGGCAGAAGCAATCGCTAACCCCACATAACTAAATGGAATCGCCAATACATTAAAGCCCATATTGCTCACCATAGCGATGATCCCGATTTTCACCGGCGTTTTGGTATCTTGGCGTGCGTAATAGCCATTAGCTAGGATCTTAATCAGCATAAAGCTAAGCAAACCGGCATTGAATGCCCATAAAGAATAAGAGGCTGCATGCACATCTGTTAAGGTAAAACTGCCACGCATAAACAATACCAGTAACATTGGTTGGGCTAACACGGCAATACCAATCGCGGCAGGCACGCCGAGTAATAAAATCATTCGTACGCCCCAGTCCATTGTGTTGCGAAAATCAACCGCACTTTGGGAAGAATTATCTTCTCGATTCACATGATGGCGAGCAAGCGTCGGTAAAATCACAGTGGAAATCGCAATACCAAATAGCCCAAGTGGAAACTCTAATAGACGATCAGAATAATAAAGCCAACTAATGGATCCCGTCATTAAGAAACTGGCAATGACCGTATCAAGCAGCAAGTTGATTTGACTTACGGAAACCCCGAACAAGGCAGGAACCATCAATCGACGGATTTTGGCTACCCCTTCATCATGCCATGCCCATTTTGGTTTTACGAGCAAGCCGGCTTTCTTCAAAAAAGGAATCTGGAATAAAAATTGTAGCAAACCACCTAAGAAGATCCCGATAGCAAGGGCAAGATCAGGATTGTCTAATCTTGGCGCGAGGAAAAGTGCGGTTGCAATCATGGCGATATTGAGTAAAACAGGCGAAAACGACATCACACCAAATTTGCCTATCGTATTTAAAATTGCGCCAGAAAGTGCCACGAAGGTGACAAACCATAAATAAGGAAAAGTAATTTTTAAGAGTAAAGACGCTTGTTCAAATTTGTGCGCATCGGGCCCGTCATTTAGCCAATCGGTAAACCAGCCCATCCCAAAGATCGCCGCCACAACAGGTGATCCCACCATAGCAAGCAAGGTGACAATACTGACTAATCCGCCAAGTGTACCCGACACTTTCCCGATAAATTCTCGCGTTTTAGAAAGATCGCCCGATTTTTGATATTCGGCTAATACGGGGACGAAAGCCTGAGAAAATGCCCCTTCCGCAAATAAACGACGTAAAAAGTTTGGGATACGGTTAGCGAATAGAAACACGTCTGCTGCCGCACCTGCACCAATTAAATGGGCAATCACCACATCGCGGACTAAACCTAACACACGGGACACTAATGTCATCCCACTTACGATAATGCCGGATTTTAAAAGTCGTTTACTCAAAATAGGGGTCTCTTCAAAAAAATTTGCCTTAATTGTATAGAATTTTTGTTTTTACGCTATATTCCAACGAAAAAAACTGATAAAATCCTGCCCACATCGTTTGTGTGAGCCAATAGAAAGCGCTTTTTTTAAATAACGATGCTTACTTTCGGTTGTGTCTCACCGAAATCAACACAAATTATTCATTGACAAAAGTATAAAAAATCGGCATATTCTACGCCCTTATTTTGTCATAATCATCTAACAGAAATTTTAGGAGTTTGACCTTGGCTAATATCAAGTCAGCAAAAAAACGCGCGGTTCAATCTGAAAAACGCCGCCAACACAACGCAAGCCAACGCTCTATGATGCGTACTTACATCAAAAAAGTATATGCTCAAGTAGCAGCAGGTGAAAAAGCAGCAGCTGAAGCAGCATTCGTTGAAATGCAAAAAGTTGTTGACCGTATGGCTTCTAAAGGCTTAATCCACGCTAACAAAGCAGCAAACCACAAAGCTAAATTAGCTGCTCAAATCAAAAAATTAGCGTAATTAAAGCATTAAAACAGCTTAAAAATAAAACCGCACTTTGGTGCGGTTTTTGTTTACCGTAAACCGTCCTGCCACAAACGTCTGATAACAAGCTTGCATTCCCCCCTTTAACCTGTAAACTACCCCACAACTTAAAAATTAATCATAAAATAAATAATAAATGACCAAAAAATCTTTTAAAAAAGCGGATCCGAATTATCAAAAAGAATTAGCCAAATACGGTAATCCGATCCCAAGCAGAGACTACATTCTGCAAATTATTCGTGAAAATAATGCCCCGATGAGTCGGGAAGAAATTCTGACCGCACTTTCAATTAAAAGTGATGAACAACAAGAAGCCATGCGCCGCCGCTTACGCGCCATGGAAAATGATGGACAGTTAGTTTTTACTAAACGTAAACGCTATGCCTTGCCTGAAAAATTAGATTTATTCAAAGGCATGGTTATTGGCCACCGCGAAGGCTATGGTTTTTTACAAGTCGAAGGTAAAAAAGAGGATCTCTTTATTCCTAATCACCAAATGCAACGTGTAATGCATGGTGATTTTGTATTAGCCCAACCTGCAGGCCTAGATCGTCGTGGTCGTCGTGAAGTCCGTATTGTTCGTGTGCTTGAAAGTCGTAAAAAACAAATTGTCGGCCGTTTCTTCTTAGAAAATGGTTTTAGCTATGTGGTGCCTGATGATAGCCGCATTGGACGAGATATTTTAGTCTCTAATGAACACCGCAATGGTGCCCGAATGGGACAAGTTGTCGTGGTTGAATTGCAAGAACGATCTGCATCCTTTACTCAACCTGTTGGCATCATCACCGAAATTCTGGGTGACAATATGGCAAAAGGGATAGAAGTGGAAATCGCCCTTCGTAATCATGACATTCCTCACCAATTCCCAAGTGCGGTCGAAAAATACGTTAAAAAATTCACTGAAGAAGTGCCTGAAGAAGCAAAAAAAGGCCGTGTGGATTTACGCAATCTGCCACTGGTTACCATTGATGGCGAAGATGCGCGCGATTTTGATGATGCTGTATATTGCGAAAAAAGTGGTAAAGGCTGGAAACTTTGGGTGGCGATTGCCGATGTCAGCTACTATGTGCGTTTACGTTCAGCATTAGATACTGAAGCTTATAACCGAGGTAACTCCGTTTACTTCCCAAATCGTGTTGTGCCAATGCTGCCTGAGATTTTATCCAACGGATTGTGTTCACTGAATCCACAAGTTGATCGCTTGTGTATGGTGTGTGAAATGCACGTCTCCGCCAAAGGTAAACTCACGGACTATCGTTTTTATGAAGCGGTAATGAACTCCCATGCTCGTTTAACCTATACGAAAGTCGCAGCGATTTTAGACGGCGATGATGAACTTCGCACGCGTTATCAAGGGCTTGTGCCACATTTAGAAGAATTACATCGCCTCTATCAAGCATTACTCAATGCACGCAAACAACGTGGTGCTATCGATTTTGAAACCATTGAAACCAAATTTATTTTCAATGCCATGGGACGAATTGAGCGCATTGAGCCTGTTGTGCGAAATGATGCTCATAAAATCATTGAAGAATGCATGATTCTTGCGAATATTGCAGCGGCAAACTTTATGGAAAAACATAAAGAGCCTGCACTCTATCGTATTCATGCTGCTCCGAGTGAAGAGAAACTGACGTCTTTCCGTGCATTCTTAAGTGAATGTGGTTTAAGCCTTGAAGGTGGCATGAAACCGACCACAAAAGATTATGCGAAATTGTTAGAACAAGTGAAAGATCGTCCAGATCACGAACTCATTCAAACCATGTTGCTTCGCTCATTAAGCCAAGCGGTTTATCATGCGGATAATATCGGTCACTTTGGTTTAGCTTTAGAGGAATATGCACACTTTACTTCCCCGATTCGCCGATATCCAGATTTAACTCTTCACCGTGGAATTAAGTATTTATTAGCAAAAGAAAAAGGCGCTAAACGTAAAACAACAGATACTGGCGGCTATCACTATTCCTTTGATGAAATGGATTTATTAGGCGATCACTGCTCGATGACCGAACGCCGTGCCGATGATGCTACTCGCGAAGTAGCAGATTGGCTGAAATGTGAATATATGCAAGATCACGTGGGCGCTGAATTTAGCGGAGTGATCTCATCTGTAACGGGCTTTGGCTTATTCGTACGTTTAGATGATTTATTCATTGACGGCTTAGTCCATATTTCCACTTTAGATAACGATTACTATCAATTTGATGCAGCTAAACAACGTTTAATCGGTGAAAATAGTGGTATGATTTATCGCCTTGGCGATAAAGTAAAAATTCGCGTGGTCGCCGTTCATTTAGAACAAAAAATGGTAGATTTCAGTTTAGTCGAAAGTGCGAGAAAACCACGTCGAGTGGGAAAAACAGCAAAACAAAAAGCGAAAAAAATCTTTAAGGAGCTGCCACCTAAAGCGTCAAAAAAACGTAAAAGTGCGGTCAAAAATAAAGATGTTTCGAAGAAACCGACTAGAAAACGGAAAAAATAATAAATAAGAGAACCCTATGTCAGAAAATATCTATGGTATCCATGCTGTAAACAGCATTTTAGCAAATAGTCCTGAGCGTTTAATTGAAGTTTTTGTGCTGAAAGGCCGTGAAGATAAACGCCTACAACCCTTACTCAATGAGCTCTATGCTTTAGGTATTGCGGTGCAATTTGTAAACCGTCAAACATTAGATAAAAAATCCAACGGTGAAGTGCATCAAGGTGTGATTGCTCGCGTGCAAGAAGCCAAAGAGCTGAATGAACATGATTTGGATGAACTTCTTACTCGTAAACAAAATCCTCTTTTATTAGTACTTGATGGTGTGACGGATCCCCATAACCTAGGAGCCTGTTTACGTACTGCGGATGCAGCTGGTGTGAATGCCGTTATCGTGCCAAAAGATAAATCGGCTCAACTTACCTCTATCGCACGTAAAGTGGCTTGCGGCGCTGCGGAGACTGTACCATTAATTCGTGTTACTAACTTAGCGCGTACTTTGCGAGATCTACAACAAAACCATAATATTTGGGTAGTGGGTACAGCTGGTGAAGCAACAGAAACCATTTATCAAAGTAAACTTACTGGTTCTCTTGCTTTAGTGATGGGAGCCGAAGGTGAAGGCATGCGTCGCCTTACCCGTGAGCACTGCGATCAACTCATTAGTATTCCAATGGCGGGCTCAGTTTCATCCCTGAATGTTTCTGTTGCAACAGGTGTATGTTTATTTGAAATTGTGAGACAACGTCTAGCCGCCTAAAAACGCGTGAAAAAACGACCGCACTTGATATAAAAAAATGCCGACAAATCATTGTCGGCATTTTTGTTATTTTGAAATCGTTTTCCCTAATAGTATGGAAAGCACTAAAGTACATAATGCGGGTACAAGCCACGCGAGCCCTTGTGAATAGAGCGGGAAATGAATCATGACTTGATGCAACCCTTCAGGCAAAACATCTAAGTTTTTCAAACTATCAACCAAACTAAAACAAACTGTCACAAAGATGGTTACGTAATAGCTCAATCGAATAGAAGGCAATTTATTACGCACAAGCTGTAAAACCACTAACATGATCGCCATTGGGTAAATCAACAACAAGGCTGGAATTGTCACTCGGAGTAATTTTGTTAAGCCATATTGTGAAATAATTGTCGTCATGGCGGTGAAGAAGACAATCCAAAATGGATAAGAAAAACGTGTCGAAAACTTGGAGAAATAATCACCACAAGCACTGGTTACGCCCACTAACGTGGTTAAACTTGCTAAAGTAATGATACCTGCCATGATCCAGGTTCCCGCCGTGCCGAATAAACTATTCACATAACGAGAGAAAATTTGTCCACCATTTGTTGCACCTTGTGCCACAGCATCAGAAGTCGCCCCTAAGTAGAATAAGGCAAAATATAGACAAGCTAATAAAATGACAGAAACAAAACCCGCTGAAATCGTATATTGAACAATCTTTTGTGGATTAGTCACATTTTTGGCAGACAACGCCCGTGCAACAATACCACCAAAGGCAATCGCAGCCAGAACATCCATCGTTTGATAACCACTAATTAAGCCTGTAGTTAATGCTGAATTCTCGGCATACGCCTGCGACGGAGCAACAATGTCAGAAAGAGGTGAAACAAAAACCGTGATCCCAACAACGAGTAATAATACCAACAATGCTGGCGTCATCACTTCACCCACCGTTGAAATAATGGTACTTGGGCGAATCATGAATCCCATCGCGATAATATTAAAGATCACAGAGAAAATAAGACGTGTCGTCGCACTATCTTCAACGAGCCCCAATGGTAACCATGCCATTTCATAAGCGACATTGGTAATTCGAGGCATTGCAAAGGTTGAACCGATGACTAAATAAAGAATGGTTAAAAAGGATACGCCTGCCCACTTGGGTAAGTCCTTAGTCAGTTCTTCGCCACGTCCTAACACTGACACCACAACCAATGTAATAAATGGCATGAGTACGCCTGTTATCACAAACCCTAGCGAAGCCGTTGCCCAATGGTTGCCTGCGGAGTACCCCTCCATCGGTGGGAAAATAATATTTCCCGCGCCTAAAAATAAAGCAAAAATCATCATACCCAGTACGATGATGTCTTTTTTTGAAAACATAAGTATTCTCGAATAAATAAATTTTAAGGATTTTACTATTAAATTGTTTTTTATTCCAAAAATGAAAATAAATTTTGTGAAACAGATCACGAAATCTATCACATTCCGATTAAATCACACATTATCCACAGCCTATTTCCCTAAATTAGTAAATTTGTGATAGTATCCAAGCTTTATTATTACTTTTTTAGGAGAAAATGAATGAATAAACTGAGTTTGATTCAACAAATTCAGCGTTTTTTCAAATTGGAATCAGCTGGCGGAATTTTATTACTTTTTTCAGCGGTAGTCGCAATGCTATTAGCCAATTCACCGCTCAATCAAAACTATAACGACTTTTTAAACTTACCAGTCAGCATTCAAGTAGGAACTTTTTCTATCGATAAAACCTTAATTCACTGGATCAACGATGGTTTTATGGCGGTATTCTTTGTTTTAGTGGGAATGGAAGTCAAAAGAGAATTATTTGAGGGCTCCCTTTCAAGCTATCAACAAGCGGTTTTCCCTGCCATTGCTGCCGTTGGCGGAATGGTTATTCCTGCCTTGGTTTATATTTTTATTGCACAACAAGATCCTACTTTAGCCGATGGCTGGGCAATCCCAATGGCAACCGACATTGCCTTTGTACTGGGCATCATGGCGTTATTAAGTAAACAAGTGCCACTCCCACTCAAGATCTTTTTACTTGCTTTAGCCATCATTGATGACTTAGGCGCGATTGTCGTGATTGCACTCTTCTTCTCCCATGGATTAAGCGTGCAAGCACTCGTCTTTGCTGCCATTGCAATTGCTGTACTTATTGCATTAAATCGCTTTAAAGTAACCGCACTTTGTGCCTATATGGTGGTAGGAACAATCTTGTGGGCTTCTGTATTAAAATCGGGCGTACATGCTACCCTTGCAGGCGTTATCATCGGGTTTTGTATTCCATTGAAAGGCAAAAATGGCGAAACACCGTTACATGACTTTGAACATATTCTTGCGCCTTGGTCATCCTTTGTTATCCTACCCTTATTCGCTTTTGCCAATGCGGGGGTAAGTTTTGATGGTATCGACTCAAGCATGCTTTCATCACCATTATTATTTGCGATTTCTTTAGGCTTAATTATCGGAAAACCACTTGGTGTATTTGGTTTCAGCTATCTTTCCGTTAAACTAGGCATAGCAAAACTTCCGCAAGGCATCAACTTCAAACAAATTTTTGCCGTGGCGATTTTATGTGGTATCGGTTTCACCATGTCAATGTTCTTAGCTAGCCTAGCCTTTAATGCTGATGCGGGTGAAAGCATTAATGCCCTTTCTCGATTAGGGATCTTATTAGGCTCCACTGTTTCTGCGATTGTGGGGTATATGGCGTTAAAAGCCACAACAACATTACCGAAATAACCGAGTCTTAATAAAAAAATCCTTTGCCACTTTAGCAAAGGATTTTCTTTTTTATTTACACAACTACACTAATACCTCTACCCACTGCCTTTGGCGATACCACTGCCACTTGCTTAGTAATAACCCCTTTTTCTGTCAGTAATTGAATTCGACGCTGACAGGTTGCTACCGAGCTATGCACTTTTTCCGCAAGCTCTTTTAATGGCAGAGTCGCATCTTGTTGGAGGATATTTAAAATATCCCGATCTAATTTATCTAATTCCATTTTTAATCCTTGAAAATAAATGCAAAATAATTCCAAAACTTGAGAAAAATAATCACCAATTATTTTATATTGAGAAAATTTACCACGCTAGACTTTTATAATGACGTTATCAAACCTAAGGAAATGATAAAATGGCTCAAGGTATTTTTCTCGGCATCATCTCGCAATTTTTATTTGGATTGCTATATCTATTCAGCTTATGGCTACAGCCGCTTAACGGTACGGATGTGTTTGCTTGTCGAATGGTCATGATGGTATTTGGACTCTTTTTGATTATCTTTCCTACTGTCGGTTGTCGTTCGTTATCAAAATTAGTCAATGAAACATTAGGCAAAGACAAAAAACGTTGGATGTTGTTTTTGCTCGGTACACTTGATGCTGGCAGTCAATTTTGGTTATTTATGTGGGCCCCCGTTAATGGCGAAGGAGTAAACATCGCTATGGGATATTTTTTATTCCCATTAGTGATGGCATTACTAGGGCGTATTTGGCTGAAAGAAACTCTTTCTACCATTCAAATTATCGCTTTATGTATTGCTGCCTGCGGTGTGGCACATGAATTGTGGCACAATCAAACCTTTTCATGGAGCAGTCTCTGGGTGTGCCTAGTGTATCCCTATTATTATTTAAGCCGTAAAGCCATGAAAATTCCTGCATTGCAAGGGATCACACTTGATGTATGCTTCATTGCCATTCCTTGTCTCATTTATTTGCTCATACAAGAACAGCAATTTTCTTTTGTAATCAGTGAAAGCCGATATTGGTATTTATTGCCTGCATTAGGTTTAGTGAGTGCAATCGGTTTGTCTGCCAATTTAAAATCAAGTCAACAAATTCCAGTCAGTGTGTTCGCCGTGCTCAGTTATCTCGAACCTACATTGCTCTTTTTAATTGCGATATTTTGGCTCAACACACAAGTTTCCCTTTCCGATTACTTTACTTATGTACCGATTTGGACCAGTTTGATTTTGCTTGGCATAAATGGCTTAATGAAAAAACATCATTAAAATTGACCACACTTTTATCTCAACAAGTGCGGTCATTCTTGAAATAATTCTAATTCACGTTCATAATGAACGAACATTCATATTTTATAGACTGAAGCCTTTTTTACTTCAGCATTTTCTCATAAGGCTCGCATTATGTCCGATCAACAAACAGATACACAAACTTCCTCAAATAATAAATCTCAACAACGTAAAAAAGGGCTTTCTATTTTTATTCTTTTGCTTCTTCTGATTGCAATCGGTTCTGCGGCTTATTGGTATTTCTTTATTAAAGGCTTTGAAGAAACGGAAGATGCCTATGTCAGCGGCAATCAGGTGATGGTCTCAGCACAGGTGGCAGGAAATATTGCGAAAATTAATGTCGATAATATGGATCCCGTACAAGCAGGCGATGTGTTATTAGAATTGGATGACACCAATGCCAAATTGAGTTTTGAGCAAGCAAAAAGCAATTTAGCCAATGCAGTTCGCCAAGTTTCTCAACTGAATTACACCGTAAAACAATTGAAATCTGCTGTTCGTGCGAATGAAATTACCCTTGCTCAAGCACAAGGAAACTTGAACCGTCGTGTGCAATTAGTCAAAGATGGGGCGATTGATAAAGAATCTTTCCAACACGCCAAAGAAGCTGTAGAGCTAGCAAAAGCGAACTTAACCACCTCACAAAATCAGCTTGGCGCAAATCAAGCGCTATTGTTAGACGGTCCGTTAAGTGAACAACCGCAAATTCAAAGCGCAATCAGTAATTTAAAACAAGCTTGGCTAAATTTAGAACGCACAAAAATCCGCAGTCCAATTAAAGGTTATGTGGCTCGTCGCAATGCGCAAGTGGGGCAAGCGGTGTCTGTTGGTGGTGCATTAATGGCAGTGGTGACTACCGAGCAAATGTGGTTAGACGCCAACTTCAAAGAAACACAATTAACCCATATGCGAATTGGTCAGCCGGTTGAAATTCATTTCGACCTTTATGGCAAGGATAAAACCTTTAATGGAAAAGTGGTCGGAATTGAAATGGGTACGGGCAGTGCATTCTCATTATTACCCACTCAAAATGCGACGGGGAACTGGATCAAAGTGGTGCAGCGTGTGCCTGTGCGTATTCAATTAGATCCGCAACAACTGGCTGAAAATCCATTACGCATCGGTCTTTCTGCCACTGTGAAAGTAAATGTGAGTGATAGTAAGGGTGAAACCTTGCGTGACCAAGCGCCTGCTACAACGCTTTATTCCACAAATGTACTGCAATATGATGAAAGTGCGGTCAATAATTTGATCGAATCTATTATTCGCGATAATAGCTATTAGGTTCCGTTATGCCGCAATCTCATTTCAAACCGCTACAAGGCGGTGCGTTAGCGATGCTTACATTGGTGCTTTCATTAGCCACCTTTATGCTCGTGCTAGACTCCACCATCGCTAACGTAGCCATTCCAACCATAGCTGGTGATTTAGGTGCGTCATCGAGCCAAGGAACGTGGGTGATCACCTCGTTCGGTGTGGCAAATGCTATCTCGATTCCGATAACGGGCTGGCTGGCAAAACGTTTTGGTGAAGTGCGGTTATTTTTAATCGCAACGCTATTATTCGTGCTAGCCTCTTGGCTTTGTGGTATTGCAAATAGCTTGGAAATGTTGATCGTTTTTCGCGTCCTTCAAGGTGCGGTAGCCGGCCCAATTATCCCCCTTTCTCAAAGCTTATTATTGAATAACTACCCGCCTGAAAAACGCGGAATGGCATTGGCTTTTTGGTCAATGACGATCGTCGTCGCCCCAATTTGTGGTCCGATTTTAGGCGGTTGGATCAGCGATAATATTCACTGGGGTTGGATTTTCTTTATCAACGTTCCGATTGGGCTTGCCGTTGTCTTAATCAGTTGGAAAATTTTAGAAGGCCGAGAAAGTAGAATTTCTCATCAACCAGTTAACACTATTGGGCTTATTTTATTGGCGCTTGGCGTCGGTGCGTTGCAATTAATGCTGGATCAAGGTCGTGAGCTAGATTGGTTTAATTCCACTGAAATTGTGGTACTTACCATTATCGCGGCGGTAGGTTTAATCGCCCTCATCATTTGGGAACTCACGGACGATAATCCAGTTGTGGATGTTTCCTTATTTAAATCCCGAAATTTCACCGTAGGTTGTGTTTCAACCAGCCTTGCTTTCTTGGTGTATTCAGGGACGGTCGTGCTTATCCCTCTTCTGCTCCAACAGGTTTACAACTATACAGCAACATGGGCGGGACTTGCGGCAGCTCCAGTAGGATTATTGCCGATTCTACTTGCACCGATTATAGGGAAATTCGGCAATAAAATTGATATGCGGATTTTAATCACCATCAGTTTTATGGTTTATGCGCTGACCTTTTATTGGCGAGCTGTGACCTTTGAACCTGAAATGACCTTTATGGATGTGGCATTACCGCAATTTGTGCAAGGCTTAGCCGTTGCTTGCTTCTTTATGCCACTGACAACCATTACCCTTTCAGGTTTACCACCTGAAAAAATGGCTTCGGCGTCGAGCTTATTTAATTTTCTCCGAACCCTTGCCGGCTCAATAGGCACATCACTTACTACTTTTATTTGGTATAATCGCGAAGCCGTGCATCACACGCAACTCGCAGAAGTCATTAATCCATATAATCCGATTTCCCAACAATTCTTCCAAACTATGGGGAGTTTTGGTTTAAGTGAAGAACAAACGGCATCATATATTGCCAGACAAATCACTGCTCAAGGCTTTATTATTGGTGCCAATGAAATCTTCTTAGTTTCTGCGATAACGTTCATTTCCTTGGTTGTTCTCATTTGGTTTGCTAAACCACCGTTCAGTAGCAAACATTAAAAACATCCAAAAAAATAACCGCACTTTAATGATGTTCAAAAGTGCGGTTGGTTTTTCTAGCCTTTTGTTAAGATGTCTTTTAGGAATCTCGCGGTGTGCGAGCCTTTGACTTTAGCGACCTCTTCTGGTGTGCCTGTCGCGATGATTTGACCACCGCCACTGCCCCCTTCTGGCCCAAGATCCACAATCCAGTCTGCAGTTTTGATCACATCTAAGTTGTGTTCGATCACCACGATAGTATTGCCTTGATCGCGCAAGCGATGTAACACTTCGAGCAGTTGTTTAATATCGGCAAAATGCAAACCAGTTGTCGGTTCATCCAAAATATAAAGGGTTTTACCGGTATCGCGTTTTGAAAGCTCTGTCGCTAACTTAACGCGTTGTGCCTCACCACCTGAAAGCGTGGTAGAAGACTGACCTAAACGAATATAAGACAAGCCTACATCCATCAAGGTTTGCAGTTTACGAGCAATCATTGGAATCGCATCAAAAAACTCACGCGCCTCTTCTACCGTCATATCTAATACTTGGTGAATAGTTTTACCTTTATAACGGATCTCCAAGGTTTCACGGTTATAGCGTTTACCTTTACATTGATCACAAGGCACATACACATCCGGCAAGAAGTGCATTTCTACTTTTAGTACGCCATCACCTTGGCATGCTTCACAACGACCACCGCGTACGTTAAAGCTAAAGCGTCCTGGGTTATAACCACGCGCACGCGCTTCTGGCACGCCCGCAAATAATTCACGAATTGGGGTAAATAAGCCCGTGTAAGTCGCAGGGTTAGAACGTGGTGTACGACCGATCGGACTTTGGTTAATATCGATCACTTTGTCAAAATATTCCAAGCCTTCAATGGATTTATAAGGCGCAAAATCCGTTTTTTCCGCACGATTTAAAGCATTTTGTGCCAATGGGAATAACGTATCATTGATTAGCGTTGATTTGCCTGAACCTGACACCCCTGTGATGCAAGTAAATAAGCCCACTGGGATCTCTAAATTCACACCTTTCAGATTATTCCCTGTCGCACCTTTTAATTTTAAAAGTTTGCTTTTATCAAGTGCGGTTCGTTTTTTCGGAATTTCAATTTTTTCTTCGCCTGATAAGAACTTACCCGTAATCGAATTTGGGTTCGCCATAATCTCTTTGGCCGTCCCCTGAGCAATCACTTGGCCACCGTGTACACCTGCTCCAGGGCCAATATCAATAATATGATCGGCTTCTCGAATGGCATCCTCATCGTGTTCCACCACGATCACGGTGTTGCCCAAATTACGCAAATGAATCAACGTATTTAACAGACGCTCATTATCGCGTTGATGCAAACCGATAGAAGGCTCATCCAACACATACATGACACCCACTAAGCCCGCACCAATCTGACTCGCAAGACGGATACGTTGCGCTTCACCGCCTGAAAGGGTCTCGGCTGAGCGAGAAAGGGAAAGATAATTTAAGCCTACATTCACTAAGAATTCTAACCGCTCTCTGATCTCTTTCAGGATTTTTTCCGCAATTTGTGCTTTTTGACCGGTTAAAGTAAGCCCTTGGAAAAACTCGAGGCTTTCACCAATGCTTTTCTCTGAAATTTGAGGCAAGTTAACGTTACCGATATACACGTTGCGAGCTTCTGGACGAAGACGCGAGCCGCCACAATCCACGCAAGGGCGGTTACTGATATTTTTCGCCAATTCTTCGCGCACAGACATGGATTCCGTTTCTTTATAACGGCGTGCCATATTATTCAAAATCCCTTCAAAAGGATGTTTGCGGATCACCACATCACCACGATCATTCATGTATTGGAATTCAATTTCTTCTTTGCCTGAGCCGTGCATCACAATATCTTTAATTTTTTGAGGCAAATCTTCGTATGGCGTTTCAATATCAAATTTATAATGTTTCGCCAACGAAGTAAGCATTTGGTAATAATAGAAATTGCGACGATCCCAACCTTTCACCGCACCGCCTGCGAGGGAAATGCTTTCATTTTGCACCACTCGGCTTTCATCAAAGAACTGCTGTACACCTAAGCCATCACAAGTTGGACACGCCCCTGCTGGGTTATTAAATGAGAATAAGCGAGGCTCTAATTCCGGTACAGAATAGCCACAATGCGGACAAGCAAAGTTTGCCGAGAAAACCAATTCTTCAGCTTTAGGATTATCCATATCTGCCACAACCGCTGTACCACCCGAAAGCTCTAAAGCTGTCTCAAAGGATTCGGCTAAACGTGTAGCTAAATCTGACCGCACTTTAAAACGGTCCACCACCACTTCAATGGTATGTTTTTTCTGTAAAGCAAGTTCTGGCGGATCGGATAAATCACAAATCTCACCATCAATTCTTGCGCGAATATAACCTTGTGCTGCCAAGCTATCTAACAGCTTAACGTGCTCACCTTTACGGTTTTTCACTACGGGTGCTAGCAACATCATTTTGCTTTCTTCAGGCAAGCTTAAAACTTTATCCACCATTTGGCTGATGGTTTGTGCCGTTAATGGCACATCATGATCAGGACAACGCGGCTCCCCTACGCGAGCAAACAGCAAACGCAGATAATCGTAAATTTCGGTGATAGTGCCCACGGTTGAACGCGGGTTATGAGAAGTAGATTTTTGCTCAATAGAAATCGCTGGCGACAAGCCCTCAATCGAATCCACATCTGGTTTTTCCATCAAAGAGAGGAATTGACGCGCATAAGCAGAAAGCGATTCCACATAACGGCGCTGCCCTTCCGCATAAAGCGTATCAAATGCTAAAGAAGATTTGCCCGAACCGGACAAGCCTGTAATGACAATTAATTTATCGCGCGGAATGGTTAAATTGATGTTTTTGAGGTTGTGGGTTCTTGCCCCACGAATGTCGATAGTATCCATAAAAAAGCGATTGCCTTAAGAAAATAAATTCAAAAATTGCGACCATTATCGCATATTTCAATATCTGTGCAAATATCCAGTTAATTTTTATGGATCTTTTGTTTCATTTAAGGCAAAATAGCCAAAATTTTTCACCTTATTTCTAAAATATAGAGGATTCTATGGCAGGTATTAATAAAGTAATCATCGTGGGTAATTTAGGTAATGATCCTGAAATCCGCACGATGCCAAATGGCGAAGCGGTAGCAAATATTAGCGTGGCAACAAGTGAAAGCTGGACAGATAAAAACACAGGCGAACGCCGTGAAGTGACCGAATGGCACCGTATCGTGTTATATCGTCGTTTAGCGGAAATTGCGGGACAATACTTACGCAAAGGTTCACAAGTTTATGTTGAAGGTCGTTTAAAAACCCGTAAATGGCAAGATAACAATGGTCAAGATCGTTACACCACTGAAATCCAAGGTGATAACTTACAAATGTTAGGTGGTCGTAATCAAGAGATGGGCGGTTATGCACCAGCTCAATCAGCACCACAACCAAGCTATCAATCTCGTCCAGCACAATCTGCGCCAACACCACAAGCTGAGCCACCAATGGACGCATTTGACGACAACATTCCATTCTAAGTTACATATAATTTAAAAATAAAAGCGTTGTTCTATGTGACTAGAACAACGCTTTTTCTATACATGCAAGCAGTCAGATTTTTATAACTTTTAGCAAAAACACCTGAAAATTTGACCGCTCTTGGGCGTAAAAAGTGCGGTGGAATTTTTGCAATTTTTCGCTTAAATTCCATCGCTTGTAGCTACAAAAGTGCGCTCTATTTTACGAATTTTTCTTTATATTCCCCAACAGTAATCTGCGCCCTTCAAATTCCTTGCCGGCAATTTCCAAAGCGAAGCGTTCTTTGTCGGCGTCGCGTACTTTGTCGTGTACGGCACGTAATTCCTGCACGCTAGCACCCAATGCCTTGACGATTTCATCGCCCATTTTCATGGAAGAATAGAAGGTTTCGCGCACTACGAAATCCGCTTCCGCTTTCACTAGGGCCAGCGCATTGCGTCTGTCCCAGGCGCGCACGAACACCTTGGCGTTCGGGTTGATATGATGAATATTTTCCACAATTCTGACCGCACTTTCTCCGTTGTCCACGCATACCGCTACGATGTTGGTGTGTTCCACGCCGCTGGCATGTAGCACGTCGGCGCGGGTAGCTTCGCCGTAATAGACTTTGAAACCGTATTCGCGTGCGACGTTGATGATGTCGGGATCGTTGTCCAGAATAGAAATGGTGGCACCGTAGGCTAGCGGCATTTGGCTGACCACCTGCCCCATGCGCCCGAATCCGATAATCAGCACGTTGCCGTTGAGTTCACCCGCATGTTCTTCCACATCGTCCACTGCCGCAGCTGCGCGGGGTTCTTTGACACAGCGGTCGAACAGCATAACGCAGAAGGGTGTCGTAATCATGGAGAGCACCACGATTGCCGTCATATTCGCTAGCACTTCCGCATTAATCGCCCGTTGTGCGGCAGCGGAGGCGAGTAATACGAAGGCGAATTCACCGCCCTGCGACATCAGTACGGCGCGGTGTATCGCGGTGTAATGGCTTGCTTTGGCAAAACGCGCCACTCCATAAATGGCAAGGCATTTCAAGATAATCATCAGTACAGTGGCGGAAAGAATTACCTTCCAGTTATTGAGCACCGTTGCCACATCCAGCGACATCCCGACAGCTAAGAAAAACAGCCCGAGCAAAAGGCCTCGGAACGGTTCGATATCCGCTTCAAGCTGATGACGGAAGTCGGATTCCGACAGCAGCACTCCCGCCAGAAACGCCCCCATCGCCATAGACAGACCGCCCAGCTCCATTAAATAAGCCGCACCGAGTACCACCAGCAGCGCGGCGGCAGTCATCACCTCGCGTGCTTTGGATTTTGCCAGAATTTTAAACAGCGGATTGAGCAGCCAAATACCTGTCGCAATCAACGCTGCCAAAGAAAGCGCGGCAACACCGATTTTCTGCCATAGCGGTACGGCATCGGCAACGGCATTGGGATTATCGGGTGCTAGAAATGCTACAATCGCCAGCATGGGCACAATCAGCAAATCTTCAAACAGCAAAATGGAGACAATGCGCTGACCTTGCGGTGTGCTGATTTCATGACGTTCGTCCATAATCTGCATGACCATTGCGGTGGAGGTGAGTGTAAAACCTACCGCCGCAATAAACGACATCACTAAAGAAAAACCATAAGCTAGCCCGATTAGGGTAAGGAACAGACTGGAAATCGTCACCTGCAGGGTACCCAAGCCGAAAATCTGATTACGCAATTTCCATAAATGCGACGGCTTCATTTCCAGCCCGATCAAAAACAGAAACATCACCACGCCGAATTCCGCAATATGCAAAATAGCGTGGGAATCGGTAATGAGCTTTAATCCGAAGGGTCCGATAACCAGCCCCGCAGCCAAATAACCCAGAATCGAGCCTAGACCTAAACGTTTAAATAACGGCACGGCAACTACCGCCGCCCCCAATAACACCACCACGTGCAATAAATCGCTGTCAGCCGCTTCTACCGCCATAATTCCTGCCTTTGTTAATTCATAAAAATTTTTCGTATTATAAAGAAAAATCGCCGTAACACAAGAAAGCCGTCATTTGACGGCTTCCTCTAAGAAGAGTGCGGTCGGTTTTTGTTAATTTATTGCACTTTGCCGTCGATTTCGATCGGGGTATATTCCACCGGCACCCAAGTATAGCTGCCGTTGCTTTCGGCACGGATGTGTCCGATGCCGGGGAAGGGCATATGTGCGCCAGCTATCCAGATTTTACGTGTGGCGGCATCTTTGAGCGCGGCTTGGCGGCTGGCGCGTGCCTGTTTGGGGTCGCTGTCAAACTCAATGGCGATTTCGGGATCGGAGAGTCTGTGCCATTGTCCGAGCAGGACGGCTTTGAACATGGACAACAGGGGATAGGCGGGACGGTCGCGGTGGTCTCGGAGATAACGGGTTCTTTGACGGTTCAGGTACTGTTCGATCGGTTGCCAATCAATCACCTGATCCAACTTCAATAGAGGGAAGCGGTCGATGTGTTTGGCAATCACGGCTTGGGCGGTTTGCCGGAAGAAGGTGCTCATGGAAAATCCTCTAAATGTCTTGGTGGGAGTTTAGGGGGATTTTGCAAAGATCTCGGTGTATAGGAAGGAATTTGGCGGTAAAGTATTTGCGATATTCCTTATGCTTTTATCAAATTGCTGTTCAGAGCTGCTATGGAGCGTTTTGATGTTGATTGGCATATCGCTTTGCAGCCATTTTGTCATTGCGCGATGACAAAACGATAGCGAAATAGTGACAAAATGTGCGCGAGATTATAACGCCGTGTAAAAAATAAGATCTAAAATTTGGTCTTTTTCACTTTATTTTTACATATTTATGCGATAAATTGAAATATTAAAATCAACTAATTGATTTTGAGCGATTATACAATTTACATTTTTCTATAATATAGAAACAACCATTCTAAGTTACATATAATTTAAAAATAAAAGCGTTGTTCTATATCACTAGAGCAACGCTTTTTTATACATACAAGCAGTCAGATTTTTATAACTTTTAGCAAAAACACCTGAAAATTTGACCGCTCTTTTTTCTCCTCCCCAAAAAACTCAAACACCTAATTTTAGGTTCGGATTATTATTCAATTTCGTTATAACTAAAAATCAATATATATACTTAACAATTCTTTCGGTTTTACTATGTGGTTTGCTACATTTTTACCATCTTATTTTCACTAGAGGTACAATTATGCAGCATCGCGATCTTTATCCCCATGAAATCTTACAAGATGTTATTGATAAAAGTTATGCTAAGTCGGAAGGACACCTAAAAACACTGGCTATTTTAAGTTTTTTAGGTGGTGGCTATGTGAGTTTTGGTTATATGGCCTATTTAAAAGTCGTGAGCGGTATTCCTCCAGAGTGGAGTGGGCTATCAACATTACTTGGTGCAGCCGTGTTTCCTATTTGTTTGATTTGTATTCTAATCGGTGGTGGTGAATTAGCCACGGGAAATATGATGATGATGGCATTAGGCCGCTTAACAAAAAGAGTAAGCCTTAAAAAATTATTTCGTAACTGGATTGTTGTGAGTTTAGGCAACCTGCTCGGTGCACTGTTTATGGCATATTTCTTAGGGCATTATGTCGGTTTATCAGAAGGTGCTGCCTCTGCTAAAACCATTGCTATCGCCGAGGCAAAAGTGCAAATGGATTTTGGTCGCGCCTTTGTTTCTGCTATTGCCTGTAACTGGATGGTCTGCATGGGGATTTGGTTCTATTTTGGCGCCAAACAAACCTCCGGTCGTATCCTCGCCATATGGTTCCCAGTGATGATTTTTGTGCTTATCGGATTACAACACTTTGTCGCCAATATGTTTATTATTCCAGCTGGGATTTTTGCTGGTGCTAATGTAACTTGGAGCCAATTCTTCTTCAATATGATTCCTGTCTTTTTAGGCAATGTCACGGGTGGTGCAGCATTTGTCGGCGCGTCTTATCTTTATGCTTATCGTCACTTATTAAAAGAAGATTATTGTATTTAGTAAACGAAAATCTACCGCACTTTGGCGTGAAAAAGGTCTTTTGAAATGTCAACAGGCCTTTTATTCTCTCTAAAATGCATTGAATCCCCTCTTAATTAACTCAATATCCTTCTAAATAGTGTAAAGTTGCACTTTACACTAAAAACATGTAAACTCATCATATTAAGATCAATATGGAAAGAAAAGTATTAGCCGAATTTCCATTTTATTTAGCATTCTCAAATTTACAGTAAGGAAGAGATCACATGCCGAAGATGAAAATTTCTAAATTGATGTTTTATAGCACTGTTTTAACTAGTGTTATGTTGTCTTCTTGTAGTCAACACGCCCAAACCCACTCAACAGTTGAAAATACAGCGAGCAATTATGCTCAAAAAGCGGCTACGTACTGGACTGAGCAGCCATTTTGCAGCGGGCGTTACCAAATTAATTTACCTGCCAACCGTATAAGTGGGACTGGTTGGCTTAAATACAATGGTTGGCAAATAAGAGTGCGACCAGATTATTGGAATCTAGAAGTAGAATCCGTATTAGAGGTTAAAGAAAAAGGATATAACGGAAGCGAGAGTTTTATAGAAAACCGCACTATTATTCCTAATAAAGCGATAGCGATGGTCACACAGGCTCCTGGTTCATGGGAACACGCGGTGTCAAAGCACCTAAAAGGTATGATCTATTATGTCACGTTCTATTTCAAGTTAGGCAAGAATGATGCTTATTCCATTCAAACCCTGTCAAGCATTATGCCTGTTAACGGCAAAGCTCCCCCAAACCTTAAGCAGCTGGAAAAAAGTAAAGTTGACGAAGCTATTGGGCATATGCGGAATGATTTTTTCGACAAGCTGAGAGATCGTAAAGATAGTGAAATGCCACAGCAACAAGGTGTCTGTTTAACAGAAGGATTTATTGCCGATAAGGGAACTGAGCCGTTTTTTGGCAGTGCGGGCATCAAAATCAAAGACTATAAAGACGTTTATGCCGAGCTAACGACAGGTGGAGCTTTGGAGGAAGGTGATAAACCACTATTAGAACGAGATCTTTTCGCTAAAGATAGTGCCTGGGATAAACTCCTCTCGTGGGCGAAATACAGCACCATCCGCAAAGGAAAACGCGATATTAATGGTATGGCGGGTAATGAAAAATTGGTGAAATGGCAAGGAAAACGCTATCTATTTATCTGGGAAAAAGATGATGGCAGCGTGAGATTTAAGATGACTTTCGGTACTAATAAGAAAAATACCAAGGGTTCGCCACTCAGTGAGAAAGAGGCTTTAACCGCTTGGGATGCAATATTGCCGACATTGAAAAAACGACTTTAAACAACGACTACTACAGTTAAATTAAAGTAAAAATACAAGCGGTCAATTTTTGAAGAGCATTTGCAAAAATACTGGAAAATTTGACCGCACTTTAGAATATAGAAGGTTTCGTTACTCATTTAACTGGTTGTTATGGGCGTTATAAGGAAGAAGTCACCTACAATAACTAATTATCAATAATGTATCTTTTTGCTCGATTTATTATATCTTTATAATCTTCCATAAAAGGTTCTTCTAATACAGACTCTAATAAACACTCTAAGTTAGATAATATCTTTTGTTCAGCCTTATCACTTAGTTCATTATCTTTATTAAACTTAACGATCCATTCAAAAAAACCAATACCTCATCACCGTTTAATTTTAAAATATAATCGTTAGATTCTTTTCTTATATCCATAACATTATAACCTTAGTAGGCAAGTTAAATTATCAAATCAACTATAACTTAGTCTAAAGACTTTACACATATTTCACATACGTAATAGATACAAATCAACAACTTACACTTTCATCTGAAGAAAATATGTTATCACCAATAAAACAATTTTTAAAAGTGCAATTACGTATTACATTATCTTCTATATGCATCGCCCTAAATACACAATCAGTAAAGGTACAATTGGTAAATCTTGTATTGCTAAACATTGTTGCGATAAAAGAACAATTAACAAAACTACAGTTAGTAAATGAGCTATACATTATGAAAGCGCCACGAAATGAGCTCAAAGAAAATTTAACATTAATGACTTCCTTATGAGATATTTCATATCTATGAAAATCAATATTAGTTACATGAGTAAACTCACCTGAAATAAAGGCATCCAAATCTTTTACATCAACCTTAGTTAAAGATTTTGTTATATTTGAAAGTAATTTTTTAATTTCATCTGATATCATTTTACTACCACTAATCTAGAGGTCCGTTGGAAACTCTCTCAAAGATATTCTTGATATAGTCTCCCCACATTAGTATAGAAGGATTGATTAGATATTAGTCTATCATGGTTTGTTGAAAAAAATCGTATACAAAAAATCCCCTAAATACTTATCTAGGGGATTTTTGCTTTAAATAATATGTTATCTATTTCAAACCTTTTTTTACCAAATCTTCATAACCACCATGATTGGTGACATTGGTATAGCCTGCATTTTTCAGCTCAGTGAGTGCGGCTTCGGCACGGCGACCGCTACGGCAATAAAGGTTAATCGGTGCATCTTTATCTGAGCCAATCGCTTTAACACCTTCAATGATTTTATCATGTGGAATATTCACCGCACCTTGTAAATGACCAGCATTAAACTCCTCAGCTGAACGTACATCAATCCAAACGCCTTTTGCTTTTTCAGGTTGTACCGCACTTTGTTCTGTTTGTGGCGCAGTATTCGCAGAAGCAAAAAAAGGTACAGCAATGGCTGCCGCAGAAAGTACCGCTGTGAATAATTTTTTCATTATTCAATCTCCTATTAAATAGAAATAATATATTTACCTAAATAAATTTAGGGGTTATGTAAAACTAATAGTCATCATACGCCTAAATATAAAGATAATAAACTGTAAATGAAGTAAATTTTAAGTAAAATTTTCGTAAAATTTAACCGCACTTTGTAATATTTACCTTATTTAACACATCAATCTCTCTAAACCTCATTATTCATTATTTCTGATTAGTAAAAGATGTTGTTCATAAAGTAGTATTTTTCACACAAAGATTTAACCGTACAATCTGCCCCATCAAATATTGAGGAGAAAATAATGAAAAAAATGCCTGTATTGTTTGTTGGGCATGGTAGCCCGATGAACGTGTTAGATAAAGAAAACCCGTTCAATCAGAATTTCAGCCTAATTACACAAAACTTTCCAAAACCCAAAGCCATTTTGATGATTTCAGCGCATTGGTACAGCAGCCGTTTGCAGGTGACATCAGGTGAACACCCTGAAATGATTTACGATTTCTACGATTTTCCTGATGAACTCAGCCAAGTGCAATATCCTGCGCCCGGTTCGCCTGAGTTAGCAAAGCAAGTGCAGTCATTATTACAGCCAGAAAATGTTGAGCTAAATCCAACGCGTGGTTTTGATCATGGTGCTTGGGCGGTGTTGAAATATCTCTATCCTGATGCTGATATTCCCTTGGTGCAACTGAGCCTTAACCGCTTGCAATCAGCAGAATGGCATTTCAATTTGGCAAAAAAATTATCTGCTTTGCGAGAACAAGGTGTGTTGATTATTGGCAGTGGCAACATTGTGCATAATCTAAGAGCGATAAGTTGGGAACATATCGACCAAATCGGTGCAGGTTATGACTGGGCGTTTGCTTTCCGTGAAACAGTCAATCAAGCAATTGCGACACAAGATGATAAAACTTTGGTGCATTATGAACAGCTAGGCGAAAAAGCTGAGCTTTCTGTCCCAACACCAGATCATTACTTGCCGTTGCTTTACATTATGGCGTTACGCGAATCGCAAGACGATATTACGTTTTTCAACGATAACTTGATTGCTGGTTCGCTCAGTATGACGTCGGTTTTAGTGGGATAAAATATTTACAAAAACATTTGGAAATCTGACCGCACTTTATAAATTTTGAAACACAAAAATACACATTTAATCTTAAAATAGTAAAATTGCCCCTGAAAATAAGTAGCCTATATAATGAGAAAAAAACAAAAAAATGTTACTATCAACAAATAGTAAAAAATAGTAAATTAATTCCATTTAATAAAAAATATGAAGAATAATCTATTGAAAGCAGTTGATTTCTTCTGCGGTGGCGGTGGCATGAGTTATGGTTTACAAAATGCGGGCATTCAGATTCTCGCAGGAATTGACTATGAAATTAGCTGTAAGGAAACCTATGAGGCAAATATCAAGAACGCCAAATTTATCCATGCAAATGTTTTCGAATTAACAGAAAAGGAATTAGAGAGTACGCTTAATCTTTCCAAAAATGATGACGACTTAATATTGATTGGTTGTAGCCCATGTCAGTATTGGAGCGTTATTCAAACCAGCAAAAAAAAATCCGAACAATCTAAAAACTTATTATCTGAATTTCAACGATTTGTCGAATATTTTACTCCAGGTTATGTCGTTGTGGAAAACGTTCCTGGTGTTTTTAGTCGTCGTAAAGAAAGCGGTTTGGACGTTTTTATCGAAAAACTGGAATCTTTGGGTTATGTCGTTCATTTCGATATTCACAATACGAAGAACTATGGTGTACCACAAAGCCGAAAACGTTTTACATTAGTGGCAAATAGGGTTACAGAAGACAAGCTTGAGCCGATTGAGTTACAAGATAAAGTATTGACTGTTAGGGATGTTCTTGGCGTAGAAAACGGATTTCCAAAAATACCAGCTGGGTATCAAGATGGAAGCGATTATATGCACAGTTGCGCAGGGCTTTCCGAGATCAATCTACAACGTTTGAAATTGATACCAAAAGATGGTGGTAACCGTTCAGCGTTCGCCGATTGTCCTGATTTGCAATTAAAATGTTTTATCGGAAAAGACGATAGTTTCAAAGACACTTTTGGTCGATTATGGTGGGATCGACCAGCTCCAACCATCACAACCAAATTTTTCAGCATTTCCAACGGTCGTTTCGTTCATCCCGAAGAAGATCGTGCCCTATCTTTGAGAGAAGGCGCAACATTACAATCTTTTCCTAAAACTTATGTTTTCAAAACAAACAGCAGAGATAAGATCGCACGATTAATAGGTAATGCAGTTCCTCCCAAATATGCGGAACAAATCGGTAAGGCAATAGTTAATAATGCCTATAGAACTAAATATGGAGAATAAAAAATGCCTGACAAACAATTAAAAATGAGTTTTCAACCGACCGTAATCGAGCATCTTGGTGTAAAAATGTATTCACATACCGTACCAGCTATCGCAGAACTTGTGGCAAATGCCTATGATGCTGGAGCAACAGTTGCGGAGGTTCTGCTTTATGACAAACCAGAACATAAAATAGTTATAAAAGATGACGGCACAGGGATGAGCTTTGATGAAATTAATGATTTTTATCTAAGAATTGGTAGAAATAGACGTAGAGAAAATCAACCTTCTTGCTTAAATAGAAAGCCTACTGGAAAAAAAGGATTAGGCAAGTTAGCATTATTTGGTTTAGGAAATAGAATTGAAATATCTACTGTAAAGGATGGTGAACAGGTTACTTTTATTTTGGATTATGCCGATATTTTACAGAGTGAAGGAGATTATGAACCTAAATTCGATAGTAACCCCGTAGACTCGTCCGTTCCGAATGGAACAGTCATTACCTTAACAGAATTGACAAAAAAACAAGGCTATCCATTAGATAACTACACAGATCATCTTGCAAGGTTATTTGATTTCCCAGATCCTAACTTCATCATCAAAATTAGTTTAAATGATGGGGAACCCAAAATTATAGATAGTATGTTGAAGTATAAATCCGTAACTCCCCAATTTGAATGGAAATATGAAGAGCTAATTCTTACGGACGTATTGGCAGAAAAAGCTGAAAAATATATGTCCTCTGGACTAATTAAAGGTAAATTCATCACTACAGAAAAACCCTTAAAAAATAATATGAAAGGTATTACGCTTTTTGCAAATGGGCGTATGGTTAATGCTCCTGAGTTTTTCAGAAGTAGCGAATCCAGCCACTTTTATTCTTACTTAACAGGGTGGTTAAATGTCGATTTTATCGATGATGATCATGAGGATTTGATCTCTACGGATCGAACTTCTTTAGATTGGAAACAACCTATTACAACGATGTTAAGAGAGTTTTTAGGAGAAGTTGTTATCGCTATTGAACGGGATTGGAGAAAAAAAAGAAGAGAACATCAAGATAAAAATATTCAAAATAAGAATAATATTAATATTAAAGATTGGAAAAATAAACTTCCAGAGGAAATACGAGCCCCAATTAATAATATTTTAAATAAGGTTAGAAATTCTGAATTAGCTAATGATGAACAAGCAGATTTAATTAAAGATTTACATGGTTTGATTCCAGAGTATCCTTATTACCATTGGAGAGGCTTACATTCAGAAATCAAAGATGCCTCAAAAAATTATTATGAGCAACAAGACTATTATCAAGCATTTACTGAAAGCATAAAAAGATATATCGCCAACACTCGGGAAAAATCAAAAAGTACACAATCTTCTGAACAAGGACTAATGGGAGATGCGTTTGGCGGAGATAAATCTAAAAGAAAATTAACGGTTACAAGAAAACGCCAACTCAAACCAAATGGACAACCATTTACCGAAAATACATTATTTGCAATAGAAGAGGGTCAAAAATTTCTTTCAATGGGGGTAGTAAGCGGTTGCCGTAATCCACTTGCTCATGAAGAAATTAAAGATTTAAAGAATTCTAGTTTATTTACAGAGAAAGATTGTTTAGATGCATTAGGTTTGTTATCTCATCTACAACGAAGATTAGAAGAATCTGAGCCTGAATAATTTTCGGATGGCTAATAAAGCTTTCCATCCAAAGTGCTGGAATCATGTCAAAATAAAATATCAAATCTAAAATGTTCACTAGAGCATTTTTCAATTTTCCTTTTTATAAAAATAATACAAACCGAATAAACTATAAAAAAGACAATCTTTTCAGATTGTCTTTTTTATTCAATTATTTCTTCGCAGGCTCTACCTCACCCACAGCTTTCTGGGATTTTTCATCCATTTCTACTTTAATATTGTGGTCCACCACCACATTCATATTAATGGTAATGCCTTCCTTTGGTGTATCTAATTGAATGGTTGGAGTGCAAGCTGTTAGCGTGAACATTGCCGCAAAAATAAAAAAGTGCGGGTGAAATTTAAGGTGTTTTATCATTTGTCTTTGTCTAATTGCTTATAAAGTTTATATTGCAGATTTTGTTCAAATTGTGAGCCATAGTCAATCATATTCCACAATTCAAACATATTTTCTTGGTGCGTATAATTTAACGTTATCGGATTATTAGTTCGCTTGGTTGGATTAAATCCACTAATGCTCGCACGCAACGTCATTTGTCCTTTCGGATCGAGCGTCACTGCCGCATGGGAATTTTGCAGTTCCATTTCTTTTAATAAATCCACCAAAATATTCTCTGTCCAACCACCTTTTTTCAGCCCTTTCACCATTTCATCCGTTAATTTGATGGACACATTTCCCACTTGTTCCAATGTGCCATTACAAATCAAACATTCCTTATGTCCGAGCCAAAATGGCAGGGTCGCATTAGCACGGCCGGTTAAGGTTACTTGATTATATTGTGCCAAAGCTAACACTTGGGCTAAATCAATATTGGTAAAAGAAAGTGTCGCCATTTTACTTTGTGGGAACGTGAGCTGAGGTACCGTCAATTCACCATCAAATAAGGAAACTTTCACATTTTTTAAGATAAGTGGATTTTTCATCGTATTCGGATAGCGCCCGAATAAATCCAATTCCCCATTTGCGACAGAAATCGCGCCATAGCGAATATTTTTAGTCGAAATATGGATCGGTTTACCCGAAGCCACTTGTAATGCCTCGTTTTCATAATTCATTGGAAAACGAATATTCAAGCCATAAATCTCACCATCTGGCATGGTGATTTTACCGTTTTTCAGATTCAGCTCTCCGCCCATTTTCACGCCATTGGTATTAATCACGAATTTGCTCTGTCCTTTGATGCTTCCCTCATGAATTAACCAGTTCCATTTTTGTGGGAAGAGTGATTGGAATACTTTTGCGGATTGTTCTTTCCAACTGATTTCACCTGAAAGTGCACTATTCTGATATACACCCAAAACATCTAAAGGCCCAAGCGAACCCGCCTTTAAATCACCTGCAAAATTGAAGTTACTGATACTCTTACCATCAATGCCTAAGCCAAAAACAGGCGAAATAAAACGACCGCCATAAGCCAGTTCAATCCAATCAGTTTTCGCTTGTAACAAGCCTCGAATATGTTCTTCTTCATAATCCCATCGGAGTCGATCTTTAAGTTCCAATGAAAGTGGTGCCATTTTTACCTCTTTCATTTTGACTTCTTTGGAATGAGCAGAAAGTTGATTTAATTCAATATGATCGGCTTCCCAAAATCCTTTACCTTCCATTTTGACTGGCGTATTTAAGGATTTCCAGTTTGCACTGCCATTGATAATCCAATCCCAACGGTTTGTTGCTTGATTTTCCACCGACTGATACTTATGTTCTTCATCTCGGAAATCAAACACAGTCTTAATACCGGCAATAAACTCACGAGCGTTTCCGTCTAATTTTAAATTGAGATTTTCAAACTGCGGGGTTGTGCCGTTCAACGTTGCCTGCAATCGTCCTTCCAAGCCATAACGCCCAATGATGATGTCATCTAACGGCAAACGAACATGTAACTTGGTATCCTCTTGCTCGTTATCCATTTTAAAGACAGAACCCGGGTAAAAATACACCACAGGATGCGTAAAAATTCCGCCAAAATGATAGGTTAAATTGGTAAGAGCCACAGTCGAGTTATAACGTAAATCCCCACGTGTTTTCAGCTCAAAATCCAATTCATTATTGTCATCGCCACCACCAATTTCACCGTTCTTTCCTGAAATCACGATCTCCCCTTTGCCCATTTCGCCAAAGGTTTGCAAGATCACGTTCATATCAATGCTTAATGGCAACAAGCCTTCTGCCGCACGGTGAATAGATAAGCCAAGGAAACCTTTAATCGGTTGATAGCTGTCGAAAGTCCAATAAAATTTCCCCCATGAAATATCCAAACCGTCTTTGGTGAAGACGAAAGGTACATCCAACAACGGTGAATTTGCTGTTAAATCTTGAGCATTTAACTGGCCATCTGCGCCTTGCCAAGAGACTTTTGCCTCGCCTTTTGTCACAGCGAGATCAGGATTATTCCAATTGAGTAAAACATTGCCTTGTTGAGGGAGTTGAGACAGATCAGGATCAAAATTCGCAGAGAAATGAAGATCGTAGGTTTTATCTCCCGCTTGTTTGATTTCACTACTCCCCGCCCATTGGAAAATGCCATCTTGTGGCGTGACAGTCGATTGATGATGAAGCTCAAGACCGTCATTATTGGCTTGAGCTTCGAGTGCTAATTGGTTGCCGTTATAGTTTGCGTCTAACGCCCAATCAGCCGATAAGAAAGGTTTTAAAGCCCCTTGTGTCAATGCTTCGGTATTCGTTAATTGAAAGTGTTTAACGTTAACATGAGAAATAGGCAGTGCCGCCCAAAGTGCGGTCAAATTTGGCGGTGTTTTTTCGGTATTATCACTGGATAAATGGGTTAAACAATCATAGTTCAAGCTAGCCTTTTCAACATCAAGACTACGCGTATTCCACCAAGTCACCTGAGTATTATTCAGGTTCACAAGCGTACATTGGTCGGTTTTCACTTTTAGCTCTGGCAGCGTTAAACCTGTTGTTTCCCATTGCCAGTCATCGGCTAATTCAATGTGATAATGCGGTGCTAAAAAATGATTGGCAAGTTGTTCCACACGTTTTGGGGTCGCAAAAACGCGCACTAAACCAACGCTTACTACGATCAACAGCAACAAAATAATCAATGCCCACAGGCAACGCTTTCGCATAGATTCCCCAATTACACAGTTACAAATAGAAATATCTAGACCTAAATAATTATTTCACAAGAGCCAATAGTTTTTCTAATTCAGCTTCAGTTAAACTCTCTTTATATAGCTCATTAACCTGCCATAAGCCACTTTCTCTAATTTTATCTTTTGTAGAGTGATTGCCTAACCAATTTTCTGAAGGTTTAATTTCACCGAATTTAGCAGCATTAGAAAGTGTTGAAGTGATTTTACTTTCCCAAAATAAGCGTTCTTCTTTAGCATTAACTTCAAAAACGCAAAATGAAAGATTAGTCTGAATATATTGGCTAATACGTTTTTCTAACGTTTTTTCAAACTCAAGATCAATCCTTTTCAGTTTATCTTCTCTTCCTTCTTTTGAAGTTATGTCAAGTTCCCATGAATCTAAATAATCTTGATTTTCTATGTTCAAAAAGCAGCGACCTATATTTTTTCTAAAAATACTTCTATTCTTATTTTCTTTGACAAAATGCTGCATCAGACGTGAACGTAACTGATTTTCACCTGTATGAGTACCGATTCTAACTATTCTGTCCATTTTTCCAAAACTTTCACCTTTCTCAAAGATGATATAAATACCATTCTTAGGTAGCTTAAACTTGTCAAAAGGAAACGTAAATCGTTCTTTCTTATTCAGCAGACAATGTAATTCACAAGCTAATGAAGTCATTCTTCTTTATAATCCTCTAGTTCTTTATTTAGAAAACTTAATCTCTCACCTAATCTCATTTTATAGAACGGCTGTTCAATATGAATTAAGCTATCTTTAATTGGTAAAATATAGTTATTACCCGCTAAAATAATGAATCGATCACTTTCTAAGTCAACTTTCCATTCCAGTAGCTCAATAACTTTTTTGCCCCAGTTCAATCTATCATTTTTTTTCATTTTATTCAGTGTTACATCATAAGGTTCTATTACACTATCTAACTCAAGTAAATGATGCTTTGCCGATAGAATATATATCGCATCAGGCTTAAGTTTATAGGCATAAGCCAGGCTCTTTTTAAATAGTGGACTAAGGTACAAATCTTTTGCCTTTGCCTTTTCATTTGCTTTCTTTGATACACAAGATAATAAAATAACTTTTTTCATATTATAAATATTTATACTTAGGTGATATAAAAACTATTTTCTTAACATTAATTTTATCTAAATAGCTCAACCAACTTATCTCCAAAGAAATAAAATACTAATCCAAAAGCAACAATGATTAATCCGATGAATTTCGTGATATTTACTTCTCGAATTGGCATACCGATAAGTCCAAAATGATCGATGGTTGTTGCGGTGATTAATTGCCCTACGATGATAAAAAATAACATCGCGGTAATGCCTAATTTAGGCGCAAGCAAAACCGTTGTGAAGACGACGATTGCACCAAGTACCCCACCGATTAATTTCCACCAAGGTTGTGAAGGGATAGCAGACAAATTTCCCCATAAATCGGTTTTCACCCAAGCAATAAAAAAGAGAACTATCGTTCCCACGGCAAAAGAAATAAAGGTCGCGATCACCGCTTCGCCACTCATGGCTTTCGCGAGTTGTGTATTAATTGCCGATTGCGTGGCGAGTGCGACACCTGCCGCTAAGGCGATAATGAGATAAACAAAAAACATTGAAACTCCCAACAGAAAATTTGGCTTATTTTAACCTTTTCCTATTTGTCTTGTCGCGAAATGCTTTCCATTCTGAAAAAATAATCAAAAATCTACCGCACTTTGCATTTCATTTATAAATACCTCAAAAGTTGTAAGTCATCTTACCTGTTTATTTGATCTCGATCACCATTTGACTATTCTTGATTTGACGGTAATCTTCAAATCAATACACTTGACTCCATTTGAAGCAATCGTTTGCCTAACGTATTGAAAGCAAAATAGACTGATTTTATCAACTCAATGGGAGGAATATCCATGACCCACATTATCGTTGCAACGCACGGTAAGTTTTCTGAAGAAATCGTCAATTCCGCCGCTATGGTGTATGGCGAAGATGAAAACTGCCATGTCGTGACTTTCTTACCGGGTGAAGGCGGTGAGCATTTAATCGAGAAATACAATGCGATTATTGCCACGCTGCCTGAAAATGAACCGGTGCTCTTTCTGGTTGATTTATTTGGTGGTAGCCCCTATAACGCGGCAAGCCGAGTCGCCAGTGAAAGAAATAATACCGATATCGTCACTGGCATTAATCTACCGATGTTACTAGAAGTGCTCGATGCCAAAGATGGCGCCAGCTTAGATAAATTGGTAGAAACCGCGAAAGAAGTCGGGGTCGCTGCCGTAAAATCCTTCCGTCAACCTAAAGAAAGCAAGCCTGCTCCAACGCCAGCAGCCAAACCAGCTGAAGCACCAAAAACCGCTCCAAATCCAACCGCACTTTCAGGCAATATGAACATTTCCTTATTGCGTATTGATAGCCGTTTGATCCACGGTCAAGTGGCAACCTCTTGGGCAAAAGCGGTGAAATGTGAAGCGATTTTTGCAGTAAATGATGATGTGGCGAATGATCCACTTCGTCGTGATTTGTTACTCCAAATCGCGCCTGAACATTTGAAAGCTTATGTGATTCCAGTGGAAAAAGCCATTAAGGTGTATCACAACCCGAAATATGCGGGTAAAAACATTCTTTGGTTAGTGACCAACCCAACAGATATCGTACGCTTAATTGAAGGCGGCGTGAAAATTGATAAAGTCAACGTGGGCGGCATGACCTATCGCGAAGGAGACAAACTTATTTCTCAAGCGGTTGCGGTCAACCCAACAGATGTCGCCGCATTTAAACAGCTTTTAGATAAAGGTGTGGAATTAAGCTTACAACAAGTGGCGAGCAGCCCGAAATCAATGCTCACGCACAAAGAGCTTGATGCGATTCAATTTTAATTACGAGGACAATTCATTATGACAACAATGGAAATTATTTTAGTCACGCTCGTTGCCGCCATTTGCGGTATGGGTAGTGTATTGGACGAACGTCAAACTCATCGTCCTTTAGTTGCTTGTACCCTAATCGGTTTAGTATTAGGTAATTTAGAAACCGGTATTATTGTCGGTGGTACCCTTGAATTAGTGGCATTAGGCTGGATGAACGTCGGTGCGGCAATGGCACCGGATGCAGCATTAGCCAGTGTGATTGCAACTATCCTCGTCATCAAAGGCGGCCAAGATAAAGGGAGCGCATTAGCGATTGCGATTCCAGTAGCGGCAGCAGGTCAAGTATTAACGATCTTCGTTCGTACTTTAACCATCTTCCTTCAACACAAAGCCGATGATTTTGCCGCAAAAGCGAACTTCCGTGGCATTGAATTCTGTCACTTCAGCGGTCTTGCATTACAAGCATTACGTGTGGCAATTCCAACCTTCTTCGTTGCGTTAGTGGCCGGTACAGATACGGTGACTGAAGCATTGAATGCCATTCCAGAAGTGGTCACTCGCGGTTTACAAATTGCCGGTGGCTTTATCGTAGTCGTAGGTTATGCAATGGTCATCAATATGATGCGTGCAGGCGCATTAATGCCATTCTTCTTCCTAGGCTTTGTAATCGCCTCTTTCACCAATTACAACCTTGTAGGTCTCGGTATTTTAGGCACATGCTTAGCGATGATTTACATTCAATTAAACCCACGTTTCCATCAATCTACTGCTCCACAAGCAGTTGCAAAACGTGAATTAGCTGACGATGAACTTGAAGGACTATAAGGAAGAAATTATGACTGAACAAACTAAAAAATCATTAACAAAAGGCGATATTCGTAGCACTTACTGGCGTTCAACTTTCTTGCTAGGTTCCTTCAACTTTGAACGTATGCAAGCAATGGGTTTCTGTGTATCGATGATCCCAGCCATTAAACGTCTTTACAGCAAAAAAGAAGATCAAGCGGCGGCATTAAAACGCCACTTAGAATTCTTCAACACCCAGCCTTGGGTAGCCTCATCTATCATCGGTGTAACCGCCGCGATGGAACAAGAACGCGCGAATGGCAACGATATTGATGACTCAGCAATCAGCGGGGTGAAAGTCGGTTTAATGGGACCATTAGCCGGTGTGGGTGACCCAATTTTCTGGGGAACATTACGTCCTGTACTAGCGGCACTTGGTGCGGGCTTAGCCATTACCGGTAACCTTTTAGGGCCATTGCTTTTCTTCATCGGTATTAACCTTTGCCGTGGGTTAACTCGTTGGTATGGTTTTAAATATGGTTATGAAAAAGGCACCACCATCGTTAACGATATGGGCGGTGGCCGCTTACAAAAATTGACGCAGGGGGCGTCTATCCTCGGTCTCTTTGTCATGGGCTCACTGGTATCGAAATGGACGAGTATCAACATTCCATTAGAACTTTCTCGCTATAAAAACCAAATGGGCGAAGAAGTGGTGACCACCGTACAAAGCGTGTTAAACGATCTTCTCCCTGGCCTTGCAGCATTAGGTTTAACTTTCTTATGTATGTATTTATTACGTAAAAAAGTCAACGCCATGTACATCATCTTCGCCTTATTCGGCGTGGGTATTTTAGGCTATCATTTTGGTGTGTTAGCGTAATATATTATGATATTGCCTTCCCTCTTTCGCTTAAGGGAAGGCAAATTTTTAGCATGACATATAAATCCTATGAACCTGAAAGATCTCATCAAGCCACCACCGGCTGAAGGCTATATTAAAAATTCATCCAATTTAGTGACCGCTCTTTTTGTTCTGGCGGGCATTCTTTATTATCCCACTAATGGCTATGGCGCCGTCATCGCTTTAATTGCCGCATTAATTGTATTAATCGGACAAAAAATGCTGATTGCTCAAACCAATAAAGACTTCACCGAAATGCAATTAGCCGAAAAGCAATTCCAAGAAACCCAAAACAGCGATTATCTCCGCTTTATTGAAGCTCGAGCCACCCAAATGTTGCGCGACAACAAAGTGCTTTCCGAAAAAGGCAAAAAAGAGTTGGAGAGATTACTGTCTGTCGTCAAAACGCATTTAGCCTAGCGACGCCAAAATAATCATAACTTTTAGCTATATGAAATAAGCTTTTCTTCTTTTTCTTATTTAAGTTAGAAAGGTATTATCAAGCGGAAATTTATGATTTATCCCTTAGGAGTAGTTTATGTCTCAATTTAAAATTCACACCATTGAATCAGCACCTGAAGCAGCACAAGAAGCCTTAAAAGCCGTACAAAATGCCAATGGTTTTATTCCAAATTTAATTGGTGTTCTCGCGAATGCCCCTACTGCACTTGAAACTTATCGCACGGTAGGCGGTATTAATGGTCGTAACAGCTTAACGGCAACAGAACGCGAAGTGGTGCAAATTACCGCTGCCGTAGTCAATGGATGTGGTTTCTGTGTAGCTGGCCACACGAAGATCGCTTTAAAAGTATTAAAACTTGAAGAAGAGCTTGTAAACCAAATTCGTGCAACTGCTCGTATTGAAAGTGATAAAAAACTGGATACTTTAGCGCGTTTCACCCTTGCCGTTATTTTGCAAAAAGCAAAATTAACTGAAGCACAGCTTAAAGCGTTCTTTGATGCAGGTTATACCCAAGAAAATGCCATTGATGTGATTTTAGGTGTCAGCCTCGCCACATTATGCAACTATGTGAACAACATCGCTGAAACCCCAATCAACCCTGAATTACAGGCATTTGCATAATCAAGCCAATATAAAAAGTGCGGTCAAAAATGACCGCACTTTTTTATTCCTTCACAAATTGTTTAATTTGATCTGAATTCAAATGACCTGGCTGTGCTTTGATAAGATTTAAATCCTTATCCAATAGTAAATTAAACGGATAGCCTAATACATTGGCTCGTTTAATGATTTCACCGTTTTCATCCAATAATACAGTGATATTTTTATACTCCAAGCCTTTATACCAATTGATAAATTTTTGGCTATTTTGTTCGTTCTTTTGTCCAGGTGAGGCAATCGTAATCACATTAAAATTAAGATTTTTTTCTGCACTTAGATCATCAATTTCCGCTAAGCCTGCTAAGCAAATTGGACACCAAGATGCCCACATTTTGATATAAAGCGGTTTGCCTTGATATTGTGATAAAGAGACGGTTTGATTATCCAGCGTCTTCAAGGGGATATCCGCCAAAGACACTTTCTCTTGTGCAAAACTCAATGGACTCAAAAACAATAAAAGTGCGGTCAATATTTTTTTCATTTTTTCCTCTTATTTCACAAAGGGAATCAAATCGCCATAGCCTTGTTTTTCCATTTCATCTAATGGAATAAACTTAATCGATGCACTATTAATGCAATAACGCAAACCACCTTTATCACGCGGACCATCATCAAACACATGGCCTAAATGGGCATGACCACTGCGACTTAACACCTCAATACGAGTCATATTAAAGCTATTATCTCTTTGATACTCCGCTACTTCAGCGGCAATCGGTTTGGTAAAACTTGGCCAACCACAACCGGATTCAAACTTATCTTTAGAAGAAAATAACGGTTCTCCCGTGGTGATATCCACATAAATACCAGGCGCGAAATTATCCCAATATTCGTTACTAAAAGAACGTTCGGTATGTTTGCCTTGTGTCACGTCATATTGAAGTGCGGTCAATTTTTGCTTTAATTCTGTATCACTTGGTTTTGGGTATTTTTTATCATCAATTAATGGCTCATCGGCTTTTTTGATGTCGATATGACAATAGCCATTCGGGTTTTTCTTGAGGTAATCCTGATGATACTCTTCCGCCTTCACATAATTTTTCAGTGGCTCTACTTCAATTTGAATCGGTTCTTGATATTTGCTTTGTAAAGTTTTCAATGCTGCCTCTATAACCGCTTTATCTTGTTCGTTTTGATAATAAATGCCCGTGCGATACTGTCTGCCACGATCATTGCCTTGCTTGTTAATACTGGTTGGATCGATAACACGGAAATAATATTGCAACAATTTATCTAGCGAAATTTTATTTGGATCGTAAGTCACTTTCACGGTTTCTGCATGATCTGTCGCATGCAATAATTGATAATTCGTGGTATCACCTTTTCCATTGGCATAGCCCGAAACGGCATCGGTCACGCCTTGAATACGTTCCATATAAGCTTCTAGTCCCCAAAAACAACCACCTGCAAGATAAATAATGCGTTGTTCTTGTTTACTTTCCATTGTCATTTTTTGCTCCTTTGATGAAGTTGGATCATCAGCATACGTTAAACTACTTTGCAAACCGCCAAAAAGTGCGGTCAATATGAGAAATGTTTTTGTATATTTCATTTTCTTTCCTTATTATAGAAAAATCTTCAGCCTACATTTCATTAGACGAAGAGAAGCCCACTTTCTTACAAAATAAGGCAATTTTTTACCGCACTTTATGCAAGGAACCCTTATGCCAAACATACATCTCCGCAATAATTATCAAAAAGCTGTTGTTTGTATGGTGTTAGCTTACATCAGCATTGCCTTAATGGGCGTATTTGTAAAATACGCCTCTGATGAATTACCGTCCAGTGAAATTTTATTTTCCCGTTTTTTTATTGGTTTTGTGTTTCTCCTGCCTTTTTTAATTAAAGATGGCGATTTCAAAGTTGATATGTCGCAATGGAAGTTTCTCGTTTTGCGTAATCTCGCCGGCATTGCCAGTATGTTGTTAACCTTTTACGCGATTAAATATTTACCAATTTCCATTGCGACTTTATTGATGAATACGTCCTCACTTTTTGTGCCTTTATTGCTGTTTTTCTTTAAAGTCAGAACACCATTAAAAGTATTAGCTTGCAGTTTTATGGGGTTTATTGGTGTATCCATCATTATGCTGACCAACGGCTCAATGAATATCAACCCTATCCATGTAGGCTATGCCTTAGGTGCTGCCGTCTTGGCTGCGATGGCGTTTATCAGTTTACAAGAACTCAATAAACACAACTCACCTAAAAATATCGTGTTTTACTTTCACTTATTAGGCTCGATTTTGTTGCCGCTCTTTTTTATTGCTCAATGGAAAATACCAACACTACATGGATTCACATTACTGCTTTTAGTGGGTGGATTCGGTCTTATTTTCCAATTATTACTCACTCGCGCCTTTAAATACGCGCCTGCCAATGTCATTACGCCTTTTGCTTTTACCGGTGTCATTTTTTCCAGTATCTGTGACTGGTTATTCTGGGATAACGTACCAAGCCTAAATTTCTGGATCGGTTCATTAGTTATTATTATTGCCGTCAGTTTACTTGCTAGAATGCGGGCAAAATAGAGAAATCCGACCAAATAGCTAAAATATAACTATTCTCAATAACATTGTTTGAGTGTATAATCCAAATGCTTTTTATTATTGAGGACACAACATGAAAAAATTATTCAAAACTACTTTAGCTTCCGCATTATTAATGGTATCCGCATTCGCTAGCGCCGTGACGGTTAAAGATGCGAAAGGTGAATTTATCCTTGATAAAACCCCAAGCCGTGTTGTGGCATTGGAATATTCTTTTGTGGATGCTTTAGCCCAAGTCGGTGTAAGCCCAGTAGGTGTGGCTGACGACAACAAAGTCGATCGTATTCTGCCGCAAGTGCGCGAAAAAATTGCTGCATGGCAATCCGTTGGCACGCGTTCTCAACCGAGTCTTGAAGTGATTGCTTCTCTCAAACCCGATTTAATTATTGCTGATCCATCTCGCCATACTGCAGTATTTGAAGAATTGAAAAAAATCGCGCCAACGGTGATGTTTGATTCCCGTCATGAAAGCTACCAAGAAAATCTTGAAACCGCGCAGAAAATTGGTGATTTAGTCGGTAAAAGTAGCGAAATGAAAGCAAAAATCAATGAACATAATGATTACATTGCCAACATCGCAAAAAATTTAGGTGTGCAAGGCAAAAAAGCCTCATTTGGTACTTCCCGAGAAGATAAATTTAATATCCAAAATGACAATGGCTATGTGGGTAGTTTCTTAACGACATTAGGTTTTGCCCCAACTAAACTCAATAGTGATCAATCTTTCGTAGAAATCAACCTTGAACAATTAGTGATGGAAAAACCAGAATACTTGTTCATTGCCCATTATCGTGATGAAAGCATTGCGCGCAAATGGGAAGCTGAGCCACTTTGGAAAGCCATTCCTGCGGTAAAAGCAAACCATGTTTACAGTGTTGACTCCGACATGTGGGCGCGTGGTCGTGGCTTAGAAGCGAGCAAAATTATGGCAAAACAAATTGAAGGTTTCGTGAAACAAAAATAATGATGAAGTCTGCTTTCCGTTGGGGACTTCCCCTTATCATTCTGGCTTTCCTATTATGGGGAAGCCTGTTTTTGTATTATCCCATCGAAATTCGACCGCTTGCAGCGTTACAAGCGTTCCTCCCCGATGGCGATGAAATTGCCAAAATTACGGTAACCGATTTACGCCTACCGCGCGCATTAGTTGGCATGATTTTAGGCGCCAATCTTGCGGTGGCAGGAGCGTTGCTACAAACCATTACGCGCAATCCGCTTGCCTCCCCTACGCTACTCAGCGTGAACTCGGGTGCTAGTCTTGCCATGGTGACCGCCAGTGCGTTTAGCCCCTTGATTCTTTCTGGTTATAGCATTGCCTTAGTGGCTAGTATCGGTGGTGGTATAAGTTGGTTTGTGGTGATGCTGATCAGCAACGGATGGAAAGATAATAGTGGAGATCGTAGCCGAGTGATTTTAGCGGGGATTGCCGTATCACTACTTTGTGCAGCGCTCACGAAATTGGTGCTCATTATCGCGGAAGATCATGCCTTCGGTATTATGAGCTGGCTAGCTGGCGGCATTGCACATGCTCGTTGGAATGAATTATTGACGTTATTTCCGTTCTTTATTTTGACCGCACTTTTCTGTCTATTCTTTGCTAGTCGTTTAAATTTACTCAATTTAAGCGATGAATCTGCGCGTTCGTTAGGCATCAATCTCTTCCGTTTACGTTGGTACGCTAATATCATGGCGTTATTGATTGTAGGTTCAAGCGTGAGTGTTGCTGGCCCAGTAGCCTTTATCGGCTTACTCGTGCCCCATCTGGCACGCTATTGGATTGGTTATGACTTGCGAAAATCACTCCCGATGGCGATGTTACTCGGCGCAATTTTAATGCTCGCTGCAGATACCATTGCCCGCGCGGTCAACTTTCCTAGCGAAGTGCCTGCTGGTGCGGTGCTTGCCTTAATCGGAGCACCAGTCTTTGTATTATTTGCCAGAGGAAGACACTAATGCGAGCTTCTCATGTATCTTTTCGCGCTATCGGCTTTTATGTCATTACGCTTAGTCTGATGGTACTACTCTTTGGGTTGAGTATTCGTCTCGGCACTTATACACTTTCCTTTGAAGAAATTTGGGCAGCCTTTCAGCCTGACGATAAAAACTATTTTACCTTGATGGAATATCGCCTCCCCCGTGCGGTGTTAGCGATTTTATTAGGCGGCGCCTTAGCAATTTCCGGTGTGCTAGTGCAAAGCGTAGTGCGTAATCCGCTTGCTTCTCCCGATATTTTAGGGATTAACAATGCGGCGGGGTTGGTTGCTGTTTCGGTATTGATGTTCTTACCAAACTTAGCATTTTACTGGATGCCAATTTTTGCCTTTTTAGGTGGTGTGCTCTCTTTTGTCATTTTATGGGTCGTGTGCGGTTTTAACTTCCGCCCTATCAAAATGGCAATCATTGGGGTCGCACTTTCCGCATTATGGGCTGCTATTAGTCATTATCTAATGCTTACCAATCCAGTCGAGATCAACACGGCGATGTTATGGCTCACAGGAAGCTTGTGGGGGCGCAGCTGGTCTTATTTGAATGTGGTATTGCCATGGTTACTAGTATTGCTGCCCTTGCCATTTATTTTCTGTCGCGATCTCGACACCCTTGGTTTAGGTGAAAATAAAGCCTCCACCTTGGGTGTAACCGTGAATAAAGTGCAAATCAGCGTTTTAGTGCTAGCGGTCGCCCTTTCCACTACAGCCGTGGCAATTTGTGGTCCAATTGCCTTTTTAGGCTTAGTTGCGCCGCATCTTGCCCGTCGTTTAGTCGGTGGCAGACATCGTACCCTATTACCGGCAGCCTTGATTATTGGCGCCCTCTTATTACAACTTTCGGATATTTTGGCGCGGGTGATTGACCCACCAACTGAACTGCCGGCAGGTATTCTGACTGCAATTATCGGTGCGCCATATTTCTTCTACTTATTGATGAGAACTAAATAATGAGCATTGAAATCAATAATTTATCTTTAGGTTATCAAGATAAACTCGTGGTTAAAAATCTGTCGCTAAAATTCCCGAAAAATAAAGTGATTGCGTTAATCGGCCCAAATGGCTGCTGTAAATCCACCACATTAAAAGCGGTAGCGCGATTGCTCAAACCGAAACAAGGCTCAATCACCCATAAAGGCAAGGACATTTGGCAAAAAAGCCCTAAAGAATATGCCCAAGAATTGGCTTTTCTCCCGCAGCAACACCTGGTACCTGAAGGCATTAAAGTACGCGAATTGATCGCTTACGGGCGTTCGCCTTACTTAAATCTATGGGGTAAACTCAGTCAAAAAGATGAAGAATTGGTCACTTGGGCGATGGAACAAACGCAAACTGCAGAACTCGCCGAACAGTTGGTTTCCGATTTATCCGGTGGTCAGCAACAACGCGTCTTCTTAGCCATGACACTTGCGCAAGATGCTGAATTAGTGCTACTCGATGAGCCGACTACTTATCTGGATTTAAACCGCCAAGCTGAACTCATGGGCATGATGCGACAAATGCAACAAAATGGCAAAACCGTGATTACGGTGTTGCATGATCTCAACCAAGCCTGCCGCTATTGCGATTACTTAATCGTCATGAAAAAAGGTGCCGTAATGGCACAAGGTACGCCCGATGAAGTGATGACCGAAGAGTTGCTGAAGGATGTGTTTGATTTGGATGTCATCATTCATCGTGATCCTATCAGCAACACACCGATGTTTATTTTGAAATAACTTTCAATCACTTCTCTAAATATCAAATAGGCGTTTTATTTTACTAAAACGCCTATTTTTTCACCTAAAACATCCGCTGTTATACATAACTAATATTTTTCATAGCTCAACTTGAGGTCGGATCACTTTACAAAACTTACACTTTCTTTACATTGTCATAAATATGGAGTCCACAATAAATAATTATAATTAAACATAGTAGAAGTTAATATGAAGTCTCTATCCCATGTCTTTAAGACTGTGCTATTAGTAGGTGTCAGTACCTCGGTAGCGCAGGTTGCCTATGCCCAAAAATCCGCTATTGATACCGAACGAGAAAACATCATCATTTTCTCCCGTCAAGGCGATGTCCAATTAAATCAAGCTATTCCCAAACTTGAGGCCTTATTTAAGAGGACTCAGGATTCGAAAGTGCGCGATGATTTAATGACACTCTATCTGAGGACGAATCAATCCGCTAAAGCACTTTCACTTTGCGAAAGCTGCGCTCCAGCGCAATTTTCCCAAAATGAACTCGAAAATTTAGGCAAAGCCGCTCGAAATGAAAAGCAATATAATCAAGCACTTACCTTTTATTTACAACTACAAAAACTCTCCCCTAAAAACCCTAATGGATGGCTTGGTGCCGCGTTAGCTGCGACAGAAAATAAAAACTATGATGTGGCTAAACATGCATTAAATAGCTATAGAAAACACTTTGGGCTAGATAATGCCTACCTTGATGCTGAAAGTTACTTACTTGATTTTACTGAATCTGATATGGCTAAACTTGGCCGTTGGCAACGTCAATTAGAAAATAATCCTAAAAATCTTACTTTAATGAAAGAGCTATATCGTTTAGCCTCAAAGTATAACGTTCAACCATTACGAGAAAAACTGCAAAACAATTATCCAGAACAATTTAATTCTAAAGATATTATGTGGTTGGAACATGATAAGGTTATCATTTCTGCAAAAAATGCCTCAACAATAACACAGCAAGAAAGATCATTTGATGAATTAACCGCACTTTTAGCAAAAATTAATCCTCAACATCCACTCTACCAACAGACATTACAAGATCGTTTTGTAGTGGGCGTTCGGCTAAATAAATTCAACGAAATTGATGATGACTTTCAATTATTGCAATCTCAGCCTAATACACCTGATTATTTAGAAGAAGCATTTGGTGATTACTGGATGGCAAAAGGCTCGCCACATAAAGCTCTAAGCACTTATCAAAATATTGAACAAAGATCATCAAAAAATAAACGTGCGGTAAGTGATGTTTTGCTTCAAAAATTATCTCTTGCTGCAAGTGATGCTGGAGAATTTAAGTTAGCTCAAAAGTATTTAGAGCAAATAACATCTAATGCTTATATCAATGATTATACTAGAACATCTAGAATTATAAATCCTAGCTATGACCTACGATATTTCGGCTTAGCTCATCTTGCATTGTGGCGAGGGAATAGCCAATTAGCCCAACAACTTATTGACGATCGTGTGTTCAATAAAACCCCAGGTGACCCTTGGGTAATGTTACAAAAATCAGAATTAGAAAGAAATCGAAAAAACTATGACGACGCTAAATTTTGGGCTGAAAAAGCGAGCTATTTTTTAAATGAAAATGACCAACTGGAATCTCGCAAAAGCCTAGCTGAAATTGCATTAAGCCAAAATGATTTTTCAACTGTTTCAAAAACATTGAATGCTATGGATAAAGATCAACGTCGATCTGCAAAAACATTAATCAATAGTTATGATCGGGCTCTTTTAGGAAAGATAGTTGGTAATATCGGTTTGCAACATCATCACCAGCAAATTATCATAATGAAAGCCACCAAGATTACGCTATTTATACACCCAAGACTGCAAATGGGCATGATCTCTATGTTCATTACTTAGAAACTCGCTCTCCTTATGATAAAGAAAGTCTCATTTCTCGTCGAATTGGCGTAGGAACAGAATTTAATTTCTATCCACTTCAATTAAAAATAGAAAGCGGCAAAGGTATTAAGCTCAATGAAAAAGCATACTTCTCGACAGAGGTAAATTACACTCTTAATCAACATTGGGCATTTAATTTAGATGCCAATATCAATGGTAGCGATACCCTAATTAAAGCTATCAATAAAGGTGTGTATACTAAAGATATTGGTTTCTCTACCACGTATTCCTATTCCGATATTTTCCAAGCTGGACTAGGTGGCAGCGTCATGAAATTTGATGACGGCAACTTAAGAAAAGAAGCCAATTTATGGTTGAATCTCAATACGTTCAAACATGATCGTTGGGCGCTTACTAATAATTTCAGAGTAGACTACAGCAAAAATAAAACCATAAATTCAGCTGAATACTACAACCCATCAAAAACAATAAGCGTAGAATTTGGCACCGATTTAAGTTACTACCAGCCCCTAAACTACGGTTTAGTCTTAACTCATCATCTTAAAGCTAGTATAGGTGCCTATAAACAAGCTGAACAATACCGAGAAAAAATGTGGTCAATTAGTTATAGCCACAACTGGCGCATTGGGAAAAGCTATGCAATATCCTATGAAGTTGGCCGTAAAAAAAATATTTATGATGGATCAGCTGAATTTAATAACTTTGGAAATTTAACTTTTTCAATTTATTACTAATTAATTCTATTTAAGTGGTACTATTTTATGAAATCTCTAAAAAATATTTTCAGAGCAATTATTTGCTCCATTTCTCTTTTATCTGCTTTTTCTTTTGCTCAAGAACGCTATAGTGTTCTGGCTTATCATTCGGTCGTAGATGAAACTGCATCTAAAGATAAAAAAATCTATTTTCCACAAACCATTTCGGCCCAATTGTTAATTAAACATTTCAACTGGCTTAAAGAAAATAAGTACAACATTATTAGCTGGCAGCAAGTCATTGATGCGGAAAATGGGAAAGGTACATTACCCGATAATGCAGTACTATTAAGTTTTGATGATGGTTACGAAACTATGTATAGCGTTATTTTTCCACTATTAAAAGCGTACAACTATCCAGCTATTTTTGCACCTGTAACCAGTTGGTTGGATACACCTCAAAATCAAAAAATTCATTATGCCGATAAAATACTAGATCGTTCCGTCTTTGCTACCTGGGAACAAGTAAAAGAAATGGAGCAAAGCGGTCTAATTGAAATAGCCTCTCATACTCATGATATGCATAAAGGGGTAAATGCTAACCCTGCTGGTAGCAAAATACCTGCAGCAATCGTACCTGAATATAAAAATGGTAAATATGAAACTAAAGAATCCTATCAAAAAAGGTTATTAGAAGATTTTAAACATTCATCTCAAACTATTTTCAATCATATTGGGAAAAAACCTCGAATTATAGTATGGCCTTATGGACAATTTAATGATATTGCTGTTGAAACAGCTAAACAAACAGACATGCCCTATCATTTTTCTTTAGGAGAAAAGCTTATCAACAAGGTCGGGGATAGACATATCGGCCGTTTATTGTTAAATACTGAAACTGACTTAGCCACAATAAAAAACTATTTAAACAGAGTAGATGAAGAACGTAAAATTCAACGTGTAGTGCATATTGACTTAGATTATGTTTACGATGTAGATAAAAAACAGCAAGCTAAAAACCTTGATAAACTTATTGAAAGAATTCATAACTATGGAATTACAACCGTTTATCTTCAAGCGTTCTCTGATCCGGATGGGAATGGTGTAGCTGACGCTTTATATTTTCCAAACCAATATCTACCTGTTCGAGATGATATTTTTGGCCGTATAGCATGGCAATTACAAACCCGTGCTGGTGTTGAAGTATATGCTTGGATGCCTGTGCTTGCCTTTGATTTACGTAATAAAGTAAAAGATGCAAAATATGTTATCGATAGCCGTACTGGAAAACCATCAAAAGAGTCATATTTACGTCTTTCCCCCTATAATCGTAAGAATATTGAAATTATTAAATCTATTTACAACGATTTATCTTTCTATGCCAAATTTAATGGCATTTTATTCCATGATGATGCATTTCTAACTGATTTTGAAGGAAACGAAGGTAATCATGCAACTGGAGTTGTTAGCTCTCAAGCCAAACAAAAAACACTAGATCTTATTAGCTTAACCCACCAACTTAGTGATGCCTTAAAACCTTATTTCTTACGTGGCTCTTACTCGCTTAAAACTGCTCGTAATCTTTATGCATCAGTTATAACAGATCCAAATGCAGAAGAATGGCTAGCTCAAAATTTAAAAACGCTCACTGAAAATTATGATACAACCGCAATTATGGCAATGCCATATATGGAAAACGAGCATTCTATTTCAGAAAAAGAAGCTCATCGATGGTTCTCATCTCTCATTGAAAAAGTCAAAGCGCAAGTGCCATTAAATAAAGTCCTATTTGAATTTCAAGTAGTGAATTGGAGAACCCAAAAGCCAATTCCAGAAGTAGAACTCATTGATTGGATGAAATTACTGCAACAAAACCGTATTTATAGTTATGGTTACTACCCAGACAATTTCTTAAATAATCAACCTAACCTAGGCAAAATGAAACCGCACTTTTCAATAAATACTAATATGGGTAAACCATAAGGATTGATTATGAATCAACAATTCTTAGAAATGCTTAGCATCTTCGTATTTATGTATCCTGCTGGAATGGCAATATATTGGGTAACTGCAAGCCTCTGTTATTACCTTTTTATGGAAGGGAAGCTCAGGCAACCAACTTTCCAGCAAATGCCAAAAGAGCGAGTCTCAATGGTCAGCATTATGGTGCCCTGCTACAACGAGGGAGATAATTTAGATGAGGCTATCCCTTATTTACTTCAGCTAAGATACCCCAATTATGAACTCATCTTTATCAATGATGGTAGCAAAGATAACACGGGTGAAATTATTGACCGTTGGGCAAAAGAAAACAAACGCATTGTTGCACTTCATCAAGAAAACCAAGGTAAAGCCAGTGCATTAAATCATGGCCTATTAGTCGCTAAAGGGGAATACGTCGCTTGTATTGATGGCTATGCCGTATTGGATTTCGATGCTATCGATTACATGGTCCAATCCCTTGAATTAAACCGTTCTTATGGTGCCGTTACAGGTAATCCTCGTGTACGTAACCGTAGTACCATCTTAGGTCGATTACAGGTCTCTGAATTTAGTTCCATCATCGGTCTAATCAAACGAGCACAAAGCTTAATGGGAACAATCTTCACTGTATCTGGCGTATGCTGTCTATTTCGAAAAGAAATAATGGAAGAAATTGGCGGCTGGAGTACCAATATGATCACTGAAGACATTGATATCAGTTGGAAAATTCAAACCGCTGGTTACAACATAATGTATGAACCTAGAGCTTTATGCTGGGTACTAATGCCTGAACGCATTTCCGGTTTATATAAACAACGTTTACGTTGGGCACAAGGCGGAGCTGAAACTATTCTGAAATATTTCCCACAAGTCTGGCGATGGAAAAACCGCCGTTTGTGGCCTATGTACGCAGAATATTTAGTTACTGCGAGTTGGGCAATTTTATTAGTTACATTGGTTGCACTTGCACTATACCGCAAGTTTATTTTAGGTATGGGTATTCAAAACATGGAATTGTTTGAAACGAATATATCGATCATGTTTTTTTCCTTCTTCTTACAGTGCCTCTTAAGTCTATACATAGATTCACGTTATGAAAAAGGATTGATCCAATATGGAATTTCTTGCATTTGGTATCCCTATGTTTATTGGTTACTCAATACCGTAACACTGCTAGTAGGGATTCCAAAAGCAATTTTTAGAAACAAGTCCAAATTAGCTGTATGGACAAGCCCTGACAGAGGAGTTTAAATATGACAACGGCTACTTTACAACAATTGATGGTAATTAATAAAGGTAGAAGCCTTCCATTACTGATAAAAACCAAAAGCGCTTTATTAGATATTGCTACATGGGCTTTATGGGGTTATGTCATCACTTTTGTAGCAAGATATGCGGATCGCATCTTCACCAAACCAATTATTGATAGTTTATTGTTCCTTGATATTGTCAGTATTATGTTTACTGTATCAGCAGTATTGGTAGTATTGGCTTATGTTTGGTCTATTCTCACCGTAGCAAAAGAATAGATCAAAAAAATCTTAATATAAAAATAACCGCACTTGGGTTAAAAAATCAAAGTGCGGTTATTTGTAGAGGTATCTTAATTAGATACTAATTTCTAATTAAGCTTTTGGACCTGCTGCGATAAGCGCTTTACCTTCCGCGTTAGTCGCATATTTTTCGAAGTTTTTCACAAAACGTCCCGCAAGATCTTTTGCTTTTGCTTCCCATTGTGCTTTATCCGCATAAGTATCACGTGGATCTAAGATCGCAGGATCTACGCCAGGTAATGCTTTTGGAATGGCTAAATTAAAGATTGGTAACTCGCCCATTTCTGCTTTTTCGATAGAACCATCTAGGATTGCATCGATAATACCACGAGTATCTTTTATTGAGATACGTTTACCAGTACCGTTCCAACCTGTATTAACTAAATATGCTTCTGCACCGGCGGCTTGCATACGTTTAACTAACACTTGAGCATATTGTGTTGGGTGGAGAGTTAAGAACGCCGCACCGAAACATGCTGAGAAGGTTGGAGTTGGTTCAGTAATACCACGCTCTGTACCCGCTAATTTAGCGGTGAAACCAGATAAGAAGTAATATTTGGTTTGCTCTGGTGTCAATTTAGACACTGGCGGTAATACACCGAATGCATCCGCAGTTAAGAAAATTACTTTTGTTGCGTGACCTGCGCGAGACACCGGTTTAACAATATTATCAATGTGATAAATTGGGTAAGATACACGAGTATTTTCAGTTTTAGAACCATCGTCAAAATCAACTGAACCGTCAGCACGAACAACGACGTTTTCTAATAATGCATCGCGGCGGATTGCACGATAAATATCCGGCTCATTTTCTTCTGAAAGATGGATAGTTTTCGCATAGCAACCACCTTCAAAGTTGAAGATACCTACATCATCCCAACCGTGCTCATCGTCACCGATTAATTCACGTTTTGGATCGGTAGAAAGTGTGGTTTTACCTGTACCTGATAAACCGAAGAAGATTGCTACATCACCGTCTTTACCTACGTTAGCAGAACAGTGCATTGCACCTACACCTTTAAGTGGTAGGAAGTAGTTCATCATTGAGAACATACCTTTCTTCATTTCACCGCCGTACCAAGTACCACCGATTAATTGAATACGCTCAGTTAAGTTAAATGCAACGAAGTTTTCAGAGTTCAAACCTTGTTCTTTCCAGTTCGGGTTGGTACATTTAGAACCATTCATCACCACGAAATCTGGTTTAAAGGTTTTTAATTGTTCTTCTGTCGGACGAATGAACATATTTTTCACAAAGTGTGCTTGCCATGCTACTTCAGTCACAATACGCACTGCGATACGGTCTTGTTCACTTGCGCCACAGAAACCATCAACCACGAATAAACGTTTGCCAGAAAGTTGTTTAGTCACAAGACCTTTCAAGCTTGACCAAGTTTCTTGAGTCATTGGTTTGTTATCGTTTTTCGCCACATCAGAAGTCCACCACACCGTATCTTTTGTGGTATCATCTAAAACGATGTATTTGTCTTTCGGTGAACGACCGGTAAAGATCCCTGTATCAACAGCCACCGCACCAGTTGTGGTAAGTGTCCCTTTTTCAAAGCCTTCTAAGCCTGGTTTTGTTTCTTCTTCAAAAAGTTGTTCATAACTTGGGTTATAAACCACTTCTTTAACATCATGAATACCAACTGCTTCAAGTTCTTTAATTACGTTTTTAACATCAGTCATAGTTCACCTCTTGATTAAAGTTTAAAAATTTTTCCTATGTTTATTGTATGGGAATTGTCAAAAAAAAAATGTTAACTAGATCTCATTTTTGAACATTCATTGGAAAATTCTACCCCTTTTTAGGTGGTTTAGGAGGTTGGGATACAACAAGGTTGATTTACCCATCATATTTTCGATATAGTGAGAACTATTATCAACTCAAGACTCAATACCCATGTTCTCATTTTTGCGTTTACCCTTTTTATTTTGTCTGCTGATATTTACGCAAATCACGCAAGCAGAACCCGACTTTAAGATTCCACCTATTCAAGAAAGCATGAAAAAAATGTATCAAATTCAACAAAAAGATTTTACCTTTGAAGACAATCATTACCGCTTGTTTATTGCGGTACCACCAAAAACATCGCAAAAACTGACCGCACTTTACACGTTAGATGGCAATGCTCAATTTCCAATGGCCGTGAATGCTGTCAATCCCAATAAACCTCTACCGCTTATTGTCGGTATCGGTTATGTATCTGATAAAGCTTATGTTATTGAAGAACGCACGAGAGACTACACTTTCCCTGCAGAAGGTGCCGAATTCGCCAAAGGAGGAAAAGCTGCCAATTTTCTACGTTTTATTCAACAAGACGTAAAGCCTTATATTGAACAGCATTTTGATATTAATAAGGAAAAACAATATTTCTTTGGCCATTCTTTTGGTGGGTTATTTGGATTATATGTACTCTTCCATCAACCGGATTTATTTCAATATTACACCTTGGCAAGCCCTTCTCTTTGGTGGGGGAACGGCTCATTTCTACCTCAAAATGAACCATGGATTAGCCAAAAACCATCACATATTCTGATTACATTAGGCTATTATGAAGAGCATCCTGAACAGGATACGAATATGACTGAAGAACAATTACAGCGTATTAATCAACGGAAACAAATGCGAACAATCAATGCACATCAATTGGCGGAAATATTGGAAAAACAAGGTAATTCCGTGGAATTTATTTCAATTCCCAATAAAAATCATGGAGGCTCAATTCCGGACGCTATCAAACATTGTTTAGAACAAGTTCAACAATAAAAGGCTATAAAAAATCCCCGTTATCATAAACGGGGATTTTTCTTATTGGGCTTGTTTGAGTTTATCAATGGCTTCTTTATTGAAGAAGTAATGCGTGCCACAACATTCACACTGCATATCAATACTGCCTTTATGCTCTTCTAAGATTTCCTCAATTTCAGCTTCAGGAATCAGTAATAATGCAGCCCCTGAACGCTCCGGTGAGCAACCACAGAAGAAAGAAACTGATTGCGGTTCAAAAACTTCCACTACTTCTTCGTGATATAAACGATAAAGCAATTCTTCTGCCGGTAATCCAAATAACTCCTCATCTTTGACTGTTGCAGCTAAAGTCGTTAAATGTTCAAAATCCTCTGGCGTACCTTGGCCATCTGGCATAATTTGTAACAACATCCCTGCCGCCACTGGTTTGCCTTCATATTCACCGGTACGAATAATAAGTTGGGTTTGTAATTGTTCTGAACGAACAAAATAGTCTTCTAAACATTCCGTAATGGTTGGTTTATCTAAACCGATAACGCCTTGATAACGCTCACCTTCGGTTGGAGCAATCGTAATCACTAATACGCCTTTGCCGATCATATCATGTAGGCTCATACCGTCTTGAATATCACCTTGCACACGGGCTAATGCACGGATCTGTTGTTGATCATTGCCATTAACTAAGGCTAATTTTAATGGACCATCACCTTGAATTTGAACCGTAATATTGCCATTAAATTTTAATGTGGCGGTCAACAAATTCGTTGCCACCATCATCTCGCCCAGTAAGTTTTGTACCGCTTTTGGATAATGATGAGTATTCAATGTATCAGTAAAGGTTTGGTTTAATCGTACCCATTCACCACGCATGGCACGGTTTTGGAAAAGGTAACGGTAAAGTTTGTCATTGTCTTGAGTGTAATTCATTATTTGTTCCTATTTATTCTTTGAGTAAAAAGTGCGGTCAATTTTGAGAATAAATTGTAAACGTTCAAAAAAGATATCGTTTTGTTACCGCACTTTGTGCCTGTGCAGTATTATGGGGGTGAAAATCAAAATTACAAGCCAAAAAGAAAAGCGGATAGCTTTCACTATCCGCTAGTTTTATAAGATTAAACTGATAAATTACCAGTATGCACGTAAACCGATAACAGTTTTGAAATCGCGGCTACGATCTACAGTGCTGTTTTCGTATTTAGTACGAGTCGCTTGCCATTCTAAGAATGGTTTCACTTTTAAAGAACCTTGATTATATACGTAGTATTCAGTACCTACCATGAATTGACGAGTTCTGTCTGTATCACCAAATTGTTTATCTGTTTTATACGCATACATTGCATATACGTTCCAATCTTCGTTTAAACCTTGACGAACAATCGCACGCACTTCATTTTTAGTACGTTTGTCACCTTGGTTTTTAGTTACTTGACGTTCTAAATCTAAACCATAAGTGGTGTGAACGAAGTTATACGCTAAACCTAATCCATAAGCATTGCGGTAATATGCAGTATTATTCGCATTTTCAGAAATTTCACGAGTAAAACCAGCTGCTACGGTTACATTTTGGATGCTATCAATTGCATGATTGAAGATAAGACCTGTACCCCAAGCATTTTTACGTTTGTTCGCTAAATCAAGGTTTTTCATGCTACGTTTGCTTGAACCACCATAGTATGCACCAAATTTAACTTTGTTATCACCATAGTTACCGTTGTACACATATTGAGTTACACGACGTGCAGAACCATCTAATAAGCCATCAGATAAGCTGTAAGTATTTGCTAAGTCGGTTTGTCTAACTTCATCTGTAATGGTTACCATGTTACCGTAAGTTAATTCACCGAATTGTTTGTGGCCAAAACCAGCATAAAGTTGGTGAGTATAAACATGGTCAAAATCATGTTGTGAAGGTGCTTCACCACGCATACGCCATTCAGCACGGCCTAAAGCGTAGAAATCGCCACCTAAGCTTTGTTTTAATTTGAAACCAAAACGTGAGCCGTTGTTATCAACTGCGTGGTTGATGTGTTCTTTAGTTACATCACCATTTACATAGTTAGTTTTGTTAGAGGTGCTTTCCCATTTAACACGTAAAGAACCATAAAAATCAACATCAGTACCAGTTTGGTCAATGTGGAAGTTATAAGCTTGTGCAGAACCTGCTGCTAATGCGGCTACAGATAAAGCAAGAAGTGTTTTTTTCATAACGCTTTCCCTATTATTTAATGAAGTTTATTAAAAAATTGAACTTTTTGCAGTTTATACACTACAACTTAAATGGTCAACCCTAAATTTTGCCAACTATCAGAAAATAGGCAATATTTTGACTAAAATCAATCAAGATAAATACATATTTGATTATTTTACCGCCTATTTAATTAATAAATTAAGCGAAGAAAACACTTGGCTTGAAGTAATATTTTCCATTGTATTCGCCGTTAAATAATGCTGATTTTGACCATAACAGCCAATTAAGGTCGGATCACTTGCACCATAAAGCGTTATATTCGGTTTATCCAGTGCGGCTGTCAAATGGGCAAGCCCTGTATCTACCGATACCACGGCTTTCGCATTGGCAATTTGTCCAGCCAATTCATTCAATGAAAGCTTAGGCAAAACGACTACATGAGATAAACCTACGGCTAATCGCTCTGCTCTTGCCTTTTCTTTTTCATTTCCCCAAGGTAAACGGACTTGAACAGAAAGTGCGGTCAGTTTTTCAATTAAATTTCGCCATTCTTGTTCTGGCCAATGCTTTTCATCTCTTGTTGTAGAATGAAAAAAGATCACATAAGGTTCGATAGAATCTGCAGAAATAAAATGACGAGCAATACCATAATCCCCTTTTTCTTTCGGTAATGGATAAGATAAGGCTTGAGCAAAAAGTTGACGAATACGTTCTACCGCATGTTGTTGATAGGAAATAGCGTATTTTTTATCGTAGAACAAGGAGGCAATCGGCTCACGGATACTTTTTCGGTCATAACCATGTTTAACGCCATTGGCTAAGCGTGTTGCAAAAAAAGCACTCTTAAAAAGCCCTTGAGCATCAATCACAGCATCATATTGATTGGCTTGTAATAAAGTGCGGTAAGATTTCCACTCGTTTTTGGTCTGAGCCGAAAAAGGCGATTTTCGCCAACGTCTTAAGGCAATTGGAATGATTTGCTTCACTGCAGAATGCCAATGTGGAATTTCGGCAAAATTCTCTTCTACCACCCAATCAATGGAGAGATTAGGAATAGCACGCTGCGCATCAGTCAATGCCGGCAAAGTATGGATTACATCGCCCATAGAAGACGTTTTGATCACGCATACTTTCATTTAATTAACCTTCTTCCCCAGTGCATAATACCGAGACCTGACACCGCTAAAATACCCCCAATAATTAAGGATGAATCCACTTGTTCATTCAACCAAACGGCTGAAAATAAAATGCCTAAAATCGGCACAAGAATAATGTAAGCCGAGGCATTGCCTGCCCCTAAGTATTTCACCCCATCAAAATACCAGGCGTAGGCCAATACTGTCGCACCAAATGCGAGGCCAAGCAAACTGATCCACTCACCTTGAGATAAATTCTGTACCGTAAGCCAATCGTCTGCACTTTCCACGCATAATGCGCTCATAAATAACAATAAAAAACCAAAAATAGAAGATAAGGTGGTTGCGGTGAGCGAATCAATACCTGCGAGTACTTTTCTTGCTAATAAGGTGTAAACCACCCAACAAATTAGCGCCCCAATTAATAATATTTGCCCAAAGCCAAAGGAATCCATCATCTGTAAAAAGTTCCCTTTTGTGAGAGCCAATAGCGATCCACTCATGGCAATAATCATTCCGAGTATTACCCATCGATTCCATTTTTCTTTAAATAAAAAAATTGCCAAAAGCGTCGTGAAAACAGGGTTTGTTGCTACAATCACGGCTGCTTGCCCCGCAGGAAGATATTTCAGTCCCCAGATAAAAAACGTGGAATAGGCAAAAACACCGAAAAAGGCAGTCACAAACAAACCTATCCATTGGTTTGCTCTTAGTTGTTTCGCATATTTAAAGCGATTTGCCGCATATAACCAAATCATGAGCGGAATAATCGCAAAGAAAAATCGCAAACTGGAGGCAACAAACGTCGGCATAGCTTGAGCAACCACTCGCCCCCAAGGCCAAGATGCCCCCCATAAAATAGCCATTCCGATTAATTGTAAGTGTATGCGAAGAGGGTTCATTTTGCTAATAATGCCTCTAATTTTTCTAATGCCATTTCAGGTGTAATATCAATCAAACTTTGATGATACCCTTCCGAGCTATCTGTACTTTTACGCACTTTAATTAAATCACCTTCAATTAAACGAATAATCACGGCTTTATCAGATAATGGTGGCGTATAAGTTGGGCTTGTTGGGCCATAAAGCGCGACCAATGGACGATCTGTCGCAGCGGCAATATGCATTAAGCCACTGTCATTACTCACTACTGCCGTACAATTAGCGATTAAATCTACCGCTTGATTCAGGTTTGTTTGTCCCGCTAAATTTAAACAAAACGGTTGCAGTTCTGCTGACAACGCATTGCGGATTTGCTCACCTGCTTCCACATCTTTTGGTGAACCAAATAATTCTACCGCATAGCCTTTTTCAATCAGCATTTCGGCCAATTTAGCGTAATGATAATGCGGCCAACGTTTTGCCGGGCCAAATTCCGCCCCCGGACAAAATCCAATAATCGGACGTTCGCCTAAAAGTGCGGTCTGTTTTTCAAAGTTTTTTAAGGTTTCCGCTTGTTGAGTTGGGTCAACGGTTAAATAAGGTTTTAGAACAGGAATATCAGCCGCTTTCGGTACCGCATTTTGCTCAAAGGCTAACGCCACATAACGCTGCACCATCATTGGGTACTCACGTTTGTTATTACGTAAATCGTTAAGCAAGAAATAACGGCTTTCCCCTTTCCAACCACGACGCACAGTAATTTTTGCAAAGGCGGGAATAAAGGCTGACTTCAAGGAATTTGGTAACACAATCGCCATATCATATTGATTACGTAATGCTTTACCTAAACGATAACGTTCACACAAGGCAAACTTACCATGACCAAGCGGCATTTCAATGGCATGACGCACTTCTGGCATGCGGGCTAAAAGCGGTTTACACCAATTCGGTGCCATCACATCAATTTGGCAATTGGGATATTGCAGTTTGAGTTGTTGATACAAACTGTGCGACATCATCATATCGCCGACCCAAGACGGGCCGATAATTAAAATATTCATGCTTGACCTTATAACAAAAGTGCGGCTAAAAATAAGACTAATTTTAACCGCACTTTATTCATTTTCTAGTATTGAACGACATTATTTGTTCAATAATTTTATTTATTTAACCACACCATGTACTCAGCCACACCTTCCGCTACGGTTTTAAATGGTTTGTCATAGCCAGTTGCACGAAGTTTATCAAGGTTAGCTTGCGTATATTCTTGATAGCGAGATTTCAAATGCTCTGGGAATGGAATAGTTTCCACTGCACCTTTACCATGGAATTTAATCACTGCTTTTGCCACTTCAGCGAAAGACTCCGCATTGCCGGTACCACAGTTGAATATACCTGAAATGCCATTTTGCCAGCACCAAATGTTGACTTGTGCCACATCGCCTACATAAACGAAATCACGGCGGAAGTGTTCACTGCCTGCAAATAATTTTGGATTTTCGCCTTTAAGAATCTGGTTATTTAAGTGGAATGCCACACTTGCCATTGAACCTTTGTGACCTTCACGCGGACCATACACGTTGAAATAACGGAAACCACATACTGGTGATTTTGCTTCAGGTAAAATTGCACGTACATATTGGTCGAACAAGAATTTAGAATAACCGTACACATTCAATGGACCTTCAAATTCACGCTCTTCACGGAATTCAGTTTTGTCGCCATAAGTCGCCGCACTTGATGCATACAAGAACGGAATTTGACGATCTAAACAGTAATGCAATAACTCTTTTGAATACTCGTAGTTATTATGCATGATGTATTTGCCATCCCATTCAGTAGTCGCTGAGCAAGCCCCTTCATGGAATACCGCATCGATCTCACCTAAATCATCGCCTGCAATAATGGATGCAATGAAGTCTTCTTTATCGCAGTAATCTGCGATATCAAGATCCACTAAGTTAATGAATTTAGTCCCGTCTTTTAAGTTATCCACCACTAAAATATCTTTGCGTCCCATATCATTTAACGCTTTAACGATATTACTGCCGATAAAACCTGCACCACCTGTTACGATAATCATAATTCTGTCCTCTTTAAAATAAGTCTGTGTATTGTAATAGATTTTGTACCGCTTAGCCAAAAAACTCTGTGAAAAACAACCGCACTTTTAAGCCCCAATAACTTGTCCAGCCCGTTGTGGCCAAATCTATTTTTCCTTTATTTAAAATAACAATCGTCGGTGTCACATTCACCTGCCATTGCTCAGCAATCTTGCCTTGAGGATCATTCACCGTTGTAAACTGATAGTGATGCGTTTGTAAATAATCTTCCACGTCCTTATTTGTCCCCGAACGTAGCGCGACAGAGACTACCGGATAGCCTTCTTCTGAAAGTGAATTAATCGCTGGAGAAGTATAACGACAATAACCGCACCAACTTCCCCAGAAATAAATGATCGTCGGCTTAGCTTGATCTAATTGAGGTAAAAAGAAGGCATTCCCCTGTAAATCATAAAGTGCCGTCGCATTGATTTCAGGCGGAATATTAGGTTTACGAATAAAATCGAGAATACTGCTTACAATAATCAACGTCAGTAGGAGCGAAATCGCATTTTTTAATAATGTTTTAAGCTTCACAATAAAATTTCATGATCTAGGATAAATGGATTGTAATCGATCAGAAAAGTGCGGTCAAAATTACAGATATTTTGTTATGATAATCACATCATTTTATAAGGAGAAAAAATATGGATAGTAAACAATTAGCACAATATATTGATCACACTGCCCTTACTGCTGAAAAAACAGAACAGGATATTCTTAAACTCTGTGATGAAGCTATTGAATACGGTTTTTATTCAGTCTGCATTAATTCAGGTTATATTCCTTTAGCTAAAGAAAAGCTAGCAGGTACAAACGTTAAAATTTGTACCGTTGTTGGTTTCCCACTTGGTGCCAACTTATCCTCTGTCAAAGCGTTTGAAACTCAAGAAGCAATCAAAGCGGGTGCGAGTGAAATCGATATGGTGATTAATGTTGGCTTAATTAAATCCAATAAATGGGATGCCGTAAAAGACGATATTCAAGCTGTATTAACCGCTTGTCATGGCGTGCCGCTTAAAGTGATTCTAGAAACGTGCTTACTCACCAAAGAAGAAATCGTAAAAGCCTGTGAAATCTGTAAAGCGTTGGGTGTGGCATTCGTTAAAACCTCAACCGGTTTCAATAAAGGTGGGGCAACCGTAGAAGATGTGGCATTAATGAAGAAAACGGTAGGCAACATTGGCGTGAAAGCCTCTGGCGGTATTCGTGATACTCAAACCGCACTAGCCATGATTGAAGCAGGTGCGACACGAATTGGTGCAAGCGCAGGGATTGCTATTGTAACGGGTGTTTCTGGTAATACCTCAAGTAATTACTAATCGATAATAAAAAAGGAGATTGAAGTGTGTGTCTCAATCTCCTTTTTTCATCATCAAAGACTTAATTAAGCTTTAATTTGCCCTTTCAAGAAATCTAACAACTGATCTTTTGCAATCATTTGTTTTTCACCGGTGCGACGATTTTTATATTCAATTTCGCCGTTTGCGAGATTTTTCTCACCAATCACCACCATGTGTGGGACACCGATAAGTTCCATGTCTGCAAACATCACACCTGGGCGTTCTTTACGATCATCAAAGATCACTTCTACACCTTGTGCTTGTAAAGTGCGGTACAATTCTTCTGCATATTGTTGAACGCTTTCAGATTTGTGCATATTCATAGGCACAACGGCTACGGTGAATGGCGCAATTTCATCTGTTGGCCATACAATACCGCGATCATCAAAATGCTGTTCAATCGCTGCAGCCACCACACGTGTTACACCAATACCGTAACATCCCATGGTTACGACCATTGGACGACCATCTTCACCTTGAACCGTCGCATTCATGGCTTCTGAGTATTTTTTACCTAATTGGAAAATATGGCCGACTTCGATACCACGTTTAATCAATAAGGTACCTTTACCATCTGGACTTGGATCACCTTCAACCACGTTACGAATATCCGCCACTTTTGGTAACGCTACATCACGTTCCCAGTTGATATTGAAGTAATGTTTACCATCAATGTTTGCACCCGCGCTGAAATCAGACACTAACGCCACTGAACGGTCAATAATCACTGGAATATTGAGATTAACAGGACCTAATGAGCCTACACCTGCACCAATTTTTGCTTTAATAACAGCTTCGTCTGCAAACTCAAATGGTGAAGCCACTTCTGGTAATTTTTCCGCTTTGATTTCGTTTAATTCATGATCACCACGAATCACTAATGCCACCAACGGTTGCTCTTCGCTTGCCCCTTTTACAATTAAGGTTTTAACCGTTTTCTCAATTGGCAAATTGAATTGTTCCACCAACTCAGCAATGGTTTTTGCATTTGGCGTATCAACTAATTCCATTGCTTTCGTTGGCGCGGCACGTTCACCAATCGCCACCGCTTCCGCTAATTCAATATTTGCAGCGTAATCAGATTCAGTAGAGAAAATCACATCATCTTCACCACTGTTCGCTAATACTTGGAATTCATGTGAGGCACTACCACCGATAGAACCCGTGTCCGCTTGTACTGCACGGAAATCTAAACCTAAGCGATTGAAAATATTGCTATAAGTTTGGTACATCACATCATAAGTTTGTTGCAAGCTCGCGTGATCCGTATGGAAAGAATAGGCATCTTTCATGATAAATTCACGCGAACGCATTACACCGAAACGAGGACGCACTTCATCACGGAATTTTGTTTGAATTTGGTATAAATTGATTGGAAGTTGTCTGTATGATGACACTTCGCGACGAACTAAGTCCGTAATCACTTCTTCGTGTGTTGGACCTAATACAAAGTTACGGTTTCCACGATCTTCAAAACGAAGTAATTCGGGACCATATTGTTCCCAACGACCTGATTCTTCCCATAATTCTGCTGGTTGTACTACTGGCATTTTGATTTCAAGTGCGCCGCTTTTATCCATTTCTTCACGGATGATTTTTTCTACTTTACGGAGCACACGCCAGCCGGTTGGCATCCAATTATAAAGACCTGAAGCAAGAGGACGAATCATCCCTGCACGAAGCATCAATTGATGGCTCACAATAGCCGCTTCAGCCGGGGTTTCTTTTAATGTTGAGAATAAATATTGACTTGTACGCATTGAATTAACCTTAGATTCTAAGCATTGAGAAAAAATTGGTGAGAGTATAACAAAAAGTGCGGTCATTTTTAACCGCACTTTTTTCTGAGAAAAGATTATCTTCTCGGTAAGTATCTAACTGGATCGACAGATTTACCTTTATAACGAATTTCGAAATGAAGTTTCACCGCATTTGTTCCTGTGCTACCCATTTTCGCAATCTCTTGACCCGCTTTCACTTCTTGTTGATCGCTCACAAGGATCTTGTCGTTGTGTGCATAAGCACTTAAGAAATCATCATTATGTTTGATGATGATTAAGTTACCGTAGCCACGTAATGCATTACCTGCATAAACAATACGACCGCTTGCCGCCGCTTTAACCGATTGTCCTCGAGAACCGCTGATATCAATCCCTTTATTACCACCATCGGAGTTAGAGAAACCTTGGATCACGTTGCCTTGTGTTGGCCATTGCCATGCTACATTCGATGCCACTGGTGCTACAACGTTTGCATTAACGGGAGTATTGTTTGTGGTTTCCACTTGTGTTGTCATTGTCACTGGTGTGCTAGGTGTATTGTTGGTAAACGCTGGTGTTGATGCGCCACCTGTTGCGACACCTGATTTAATTGGACCAATTACCGTACCATCAGAACCAATTTGAGTACCGTTCGCACCTGGTGTATAAGTCACTTCAGGCTCAGCAGGGGCTGCCGGTGCAGCTGGTGCCGTCGTTTTCACTGGTACAGTCGTGGTAACCGTTTTAGTTGAACAATTTGAAATTTTTAACGTTTGGCCTACGCTTAAGCTATAAGGCTCTTTCATATTGTTCATGCTTGCCAAATCTTTCACATCCATACCGGTCAAGTAAGCGATTAAGAACATGGTATCGCCTTTGTTTACTTTATAGGTATTTCCCTTGTATGAACCTTTTTGAATTTGGCTGTAATCCGGTGCGTTGGTATTTGGATTACGTGGCACGTTGATTGCACCTGAGCTGGTGCAATCAGAAACTGTTTTAGTTACCGTTTTAGTTTGCGGTTGAACCGGTGCTGGAGCAGGCTGTGGTTGAGTTGCTGCTGGCTGTTGTACCGGTTGATAAGTCGGTTGGAAACTTGGTTGTGGTGTTTGAGTTCCCGTTGGCACGCTATTACCCATGGTATTTGGCATCGTATTTTGTTGGATTTCTGGCTGCCATGTACCGCTCGAATTATTATCGACAGGTTGCATTACACCTGGAGAGAGTGTGCCATCCACATTTTCGATTGGTGCAGGGCTATTTGAACTACACGCGGTTAAAATAGCGATGCTCACAGGGAGCAATAAAAACGATTTTTTCATTTATTCTTCCTTTAACATTAAATTTATTTTATTTCATTTGATTTGGCATCGAATTCTTTTCAATTTCCGGCATAAAGCTACCACCAGCAATTGCTCCCGTTCCTTCTACTGGCTGCATAATACCATCAGGTAATGCATCAGGATCTTGTTTTTTGGGTTCTCCCGTACAAGCTGAGATCAGCAATGCACTTGAGATGATAAAGAGTAATCTATTCATAAAAAAAGTCATCCTGTTATTTCAAAATAATATAAGCAATCACAGCCAGAGCGACCACACTCCAACCAATGAACTCAATGGATTTACGTAATTTCGCCGCGAATTTTTCTCCGCCCCATGCAGCCAATTTTGCTACTAAAGTAAAACGAGCAAAACGCGATACAAATGCGCTAATCACAAATGGGATAAATGCCATTTGCATCACACCCGCGCAAATCGTGAAAACTTTATAAGGAATAGGACTGAAACCGGCAACAAAAACTACTAAAATACCCCATTCTTTAAACCAAGCTATAGCCTGTTCCCAAGCGGCTTGGTAGCCCCATTGTTGAATATAGCCTTGAACCCAATCAAAAGCATAATAGCCGATAGCATAACCAATCATTCCGCCGACAACCGAAGCGACAGCCGTATAAAGCGCAAAACGAAACGCACTTTTCGGTTTTGACATTGACATCGGAATCAACATGACATCTGGTGGAACGGGGAAGAAAATGGCCTCAATAAAACTCACAAAGGATAACCAAAACACGGCAAAGCGATGTTTTGACCATTGCATTGTTTTATCATACATCGCACCAAAAATATTCATTCACTTATCCTTTATTGCTTCAATAGGGAAAATTCTTTTCAAAACGGCACATTATTCACTTTCCAGCCAATCTTGTAAAGCAGCAATTGACTGATGAGCCGTAAGATCCGCTTGAATTGGCGTAATTGAAACATAACCATTTTTTACCGCATGGAAATCCGTGCCTTCACCATCATATTCTGGCAAGCCTGACGGGCCAATCCAATAGATATGTTCACCTCGAGGATCCTTTTGTTTAATCACTTCCGCTGCAGAGGTGCGATAGCCTAAATGGCAGACTTTAATGCCTTTGAGTTCTTCGTAAGGCAAATCTGGTACATTAATGTTAATCACTTCGCGTTTATTCAATAATTGAGGATGCAATTTGGGAATCAAATCACACACCACGCGAGCCGCTGTTTCATAATGCAAACGACCATCTAAAGAGACAGCAATGGCTGGCAACTCCAAATGGCGACCTTCCAATGCGGCAGCTAAGGTACCTGAATACAATGTATCATCACCCATGTTACAACCTGCATTAATACCTGATACCACAAGATCCACTTGTCCAGATAAAAAACCATTCAATGCCAAATGCACACAATCAGCCGGTGTGCCATTTACGCAATAATCACCACTGTCTAAATGACGCGGACGAAGCGGCTCAATAAGCGTTAATGAGCTTGATGCCGCGCTACGATTACGATCGGGCGCAACAATCACCACATCGGCAATTTTGCGTAATTCTTTTGCTAAAACTTGAATCCCTTCGGCGTGAAAACCGTCATCATTGCTGACTAAAATTCGCATTATTCTTCTTCCTTAATATTTACTAACTCTCGCACTAATGCAGTCGCATAACTTCCTGTCAGCAAATAAAATGAGAGCTTTAATCCTTCTTCAACAAACGTCCAATGGAAATCTTTTGCCTTCATCAATAAAGGGCGGCGAGCGGCTTTCATTCTTTCTTGTTTCATCAATTCTTGGAAAACCTGATGTTCCAAAACCACTTGATTTTCGACCGCACTTGCAGATAAATTTTCTTCGCCAATTAAAGGCGCGGTCAGCAAAATATCTTGCTCATTCAAACGTTGCTGTAAAACCGCTAAATCTTCATTTTCATCAGCTTTAAACCAACTGTGCGATCCGTTTAATTGCACAATATCGTCTCTTAGAACCTGATCTGCCACATTTTGTTCAATTCGTTCTGCTACAACTAAATTAAAAATTTCGCTGCGAGCGGCGGAAAGATAAAAACTGCGTTTTTTACGATCTTTGACCTTAATCTCCCCTTTCGCCCAACGAATCACTTGGGTCAGATTACGACCATCACGCCCAAAACGTTGTTCAGTGAAGTAGTTAGGGAAACCATATTTCGCCACAAAATTTAAGCGTTCATTCAACTCATCACTTTCTTTTGCACCGCGCAATAAAATCTCGAAGGTATTTCCTTGAAGACTACCCGTACGAATTTTACGATTGTGGCGAGTGACGTCTAAAATCTCGACGCCTTCCAACTGAAATTGGCTAAAATCTGGCGTTTCCTTCCCCGGCATTTGCAAACAAAACCATTGTTCCGTAATGCCATGACGATCTTTCAAACCGGCATACCCCATATTTCGCTCAGAAATGCCTGCGAACTTGGCAAGTTTTTCACCCACAAACAATGTATTGCAATCCGTTTTACGGATTTTTACCGCCACAAATTCGCCTTCGCCTGACATTTCATAGCCCAGATCTTCTTTAACAATAAAATCAGCGAACTCTTGCTTTAAAAGTGCGGTTGTTTTTGGTGGTGTTTTTAAGGTGAAATAAGGGAGATGTTTGACCATTTTTTTCGTTCTAAAATAAGAAAGCCCAACTTTTTTCGCTGCAATAAATAGCGTGTTCAGCTGGGCATGTTAAGCACAATTTATTCGCGCAGAATTTTAACCTTTCCGCCCCTTCAAGGCAAACTGAAATGAGAATAAATTTTTAGCGACATTTTCATCTTTATCCCCTACAATGACCGCACTTTTTCTGACAAAAGGAATGCCTTATGACGAACTTTAACGAACTCCAAGAAGAAACCCGTGAAATCATTACGGATTTATTAAATGACGGCAGCGATCCGGATGCCCTTTATATTATCGAACATCACATCGCTCATTATGATTTTGATACCTTAGAAAAAATTGCTGTGGATGCTTTCAAAGCAGGCTATGAAGTGTCAGAAGCGGAAGAATTTGAAGATGAAAGTGGCAAGGTGATTTTCTGCTTTGACATCATCAGTGAAGTGGAATTAAAGCCTGAAATTATCGATGCACAACAAAAAGAAATTTTACCCTTAGTGGAAAAATACAAAGGCATTTATGATGGCTGGGGCACGTATTTTGAAGATCCGAATGCTGAGGATGATGAATACGGTGATGACGGTGAATTTTTTGACGATGAAGATGTCGAAGACGACAACGAACGTTTACATTAATAATAACAAAGGGCGTGTTAAACCGCCCTTAATTTTTATCTTACCCAAATAGGAATGAAACAATGAAACTCAAAGCACTTTCTTTAACATTACTTGCCCTGCCTATCGCTTCTTTTGCAACAGAACCCGTATCTCATCAGCCAACTGATGTCAGCTTTAGTGTTGAAGCTGAAAGAGAGGTAGAACGTGATTTATTGCAAGTGTCCCTTTTTTACCAAGCAGAGGGCAATGATTTATCCGCACTCAATAAAACTATGGCGGAAAAAATGAATAAAGCCATTGAGTTGGCAAAAGCACAAAGTGCGGTTGAAATTAAAGATAATTCTCGCAATACCTGGATTCGTTATGACAATAAAGGCAAACAACAAGGCTGGATTGCGCGTGCAGAATTAACCTTAGAAAGTAAAGATTCTCAAGCGTTATCAACCCTAGTACATGAATTAGATGGCGTATTAGCCATTGATCGCGTAAGCGCGTCTGTTTCACGTGAAAAATTAAGTAGTTTAGAAAAGGAATTAACCAAAGAAGCTTTAGCGAAAGTTAAAGATAAAGCACTCTTAATTCAAGAATCTTGGCAGATGAAAGGTTATCACACACAAAGCCTTGACGTGTCTTCTGCCAATGATTCAGCGAATGATTTCCGCCCTTATGCCGCAGGAGCAATGATGGCAAAAAGTTTCTCTTACTCAGATGAAAAAGATGAAACTTACACTCAAAGTGGCAAAGAGAAAATTAAAGTCAGTGTGAATGCGCGAATTGCATTGCTTAAAGAATAATTTTCTATACAATGAACGACGATTTTTTTAATAAGGAAAACACTATGAAAGTAGCAAAAAATACGGTTGTGAGTATCGCTTACCAAGTACGTACTCAAGACGGTGTATTAGTTGATGAAGCACCAGCAAATCAACCATTAGAATATTTACAAGGCCACAATAACTTAATCATTGGTCTTGAAAATGCCTTAGAAGGTAAAGAAGTTGGCGACAAATTTGAAGTGCGTGTTCAACCTGAAGAAGGCTACGGCGAATACAATGAAAACATGGTTCAACGTGTACCAAAAGATGTATTCCAGGGCGTTGATGAAGTCGTTGTTGGTATGCGTTTCTTAGCTGACACAGATATCGGTCCAGTTCCAGTTGTGATCACTGAAGTGGATGGCGATGAAGTGGTAGTTGATGGTAACCACATGTTAGCGGGTCAAGAATTACACTTCACTGTGGAAGTTGTTGGCACTCGTGAAGCAACATTAGAAGAAATTGCTCACGGTCACGTACATGGCGCACATGATCACCACCACCACCATGATGACGAAGATGGTCACGGTTGTGGTTGCGGCGGTCACGGTCATCACCACCATGATCACGATCATGGGCACGATGGTTGCTGTGGCGGTGGTCATAAACACGATCATGATCACGGACACGGTCATGGCGGCTGTGGTTGCGGTGGTCACTAATCTTAATCTAGAAATAAAACTAGAGATAAAAAAAGTGCGGTTAAAAATAACCGCACTTTTTCTTTATCTAAACTTTCATTACAGAATGAATCGACTTAAATCTTCATTCTCAATCACTTCGCCCAATGCCTCAATCACATAAGCAGCATCGATATTCACGGTTTGACCATCCATTTCGCTCGCATCAAATGAGATTTTATCCATTAAACGTTCCATAACGGTATGTAAACGTCTTGCACCGATATTCTCCGTTTTCTCATTCACACGGAAGGCGGCTTCAGCAATTTTCTTGATGGCATCTTGTGTAAACTCAATGTTCACGCCTTCTGTCGCCATAAGCGCTTTATATTGCTCCGTTAAAGAGGCATTTGGCTCAGTTAGAATACGCTCAAAATCTTCTGCCGTTAATGCAGACAACTCAACACGAATCGGCAGACGGCCTTGCAACTCTGGGATTAAATCCGATGGACGTGCCACTTGGAATGCGCCCGATGCAATAAAGAGAATATGATCGGTTTTCACCATCCCGTGTTTGGTATTAACCGTTGAACCTTCCACTAATGGCAATAAGTCACGTTGCACACCTTCTCGTGAAACATCGGCACCACTGTATTCACCTTTTTTACAGATCTTATCGATCTCATCAATAAACACAATACCGTTTTGCTCAACGGCATCAATGGCTTTTTGTTTCAATTCTTCTGGATTAATCAATTTTGCCGCTTCATCATCAATTAAGGTTTTTAATGCATCCTTAATTTTCATTTTGCGTTTTTTAGTTTTATCCGAACCCAGGCTTTGGAACATGGATTGCAACTGATTAGTCATTTCTTCCATGCCTGGAGGTGCCATAATTTCCACGCCCATTGACACGCCCGCAGACACATCAATTTCGATTTCTTTATCGTCTAATTGACCTTCACGCAATTTTTTACGGAACGCTTGGCGAGTGCTGCTATTGGTATCGTGGTTTTCCACTTCACCCCATTGATTTTTTGGTGGTGGTAGTAATGCATCTAAAATACGATCTTCAGCCGCATCTTCTGCTTTCGCACGATTTTTCGCAATTTCTTGCTGGCGAACCAATTTCATCGCACTGTCCGTTAAATCACGAATAATGGAGTCCACTTCTTTCCCCACATAACCCACTTCGGTGAACTTGGTCGCTTCCACTTTAATGAATGGTGCATTGGCTAATTTTGCAAGACGACGCGCAATCTCGGTTTTCCCCACCCCCGTTGGCCCAATCATTAAAATATTTTTAGGGGTCACTTCATGACGAAGTGGCTCTTGCAACTGCATTCTTCTCCAACGGTTACGTAACGCGATCGCAACCGCTCTTTTCGCCTCTTTTTGGCCGATAATATGTTGATCTAATTCGGAAACAATTTCACGAGGGGTCATTTCAGACATAATTTTTCCTTATTTATTCGGTAATTCTTCGATAGTGAAATTCGTATTGGTAAACACGCAAATATCACCGGCAATTTTTAAAGACTTCTCAACAATTTCACGTGCTGATAAATCGGTATTTTCCACCAATGCACGAGCGGCCGACAACGCATAATTACCGCCTGAACCAATCGCTAAAATCTGATCGGCTTCCGGTTGCACCACATCACCAATACCGGTAATGATTAAACTTTCTTTTTCATCCGCCACAATCAGCATCGCTTCTAACTTGCGTAAGGCACGATCGGTTCGCCAATCTTTGGCTAATTCCACGGCGGCTTTTAACAAATGCCCTTGATGCATTTCTAATTTTCGCTCAAATAATTCAAATAAGGTGAACGCATCGGCTGTACCGCCTGCGAAACCGGCTAAAACTTTGCCATTATATAAACGGCGTACTTTACGGGCATTCCCTTTCATGACGGTGTTGCCTAATGAAACCTGTCCATCGCCTCCAACAACCACTTGGCCATTACGACGTACGCTTACAATTGTTGTCATTCTTTTATCCTTCTTTTAAGAAAAGTTATTCGTTATATGGCGTTCAATTCCGCCAAATTCAAGGGGAAATTTTTCTTTGATGCTTTATTAAACAACCATTTCAAAAAAATGTGACAAAGATCACTTTTTTAAATAGCAAACGATTGCTATTATTTCACACCCATATTTTAAAGTAATATGATTTATTACAAGTAAAACAAACTACTTAATGAGGAAAACATGAAAAATTTACTTAAACTTTCTGCCATTGCAATTTTAGCGGCAAGCGCAGCCTCTACTTTTGCATCAAACAAAGAACCTTACACTGAACAAGGTACGAATGCTCGTGAAATGACAGAGCAAAAACCTATTCACTGGATCTCTGTTGAACAATTGAAAAAAGAATTGGAAGGCAAAGCACCCATTAATGTGAGCTTCGACATTGACGATACCGTCCTTTTCAGTAGCCCTTGTTTCTATCACGGCCAAGAAAAATACTCACCAGGTAAAAATGATTACTTAAAAAATCAAGATTTCTGGAATGAAGTAAATGCGGGTTGTGACCAATATTCTATTCCAAAACAAATTGCGGTGAATTTAATTAATATGCACCAAGCACGTGGTGACCAAATTTATTTCATTACCGGTCGTACAGCAGGCGATAAAGATGGTGTGACACCAGTGCTACAAAAAGCCTTTAATATTAAAGACATGCATCCTGTAGAATTCATGGGTGGTCGCAAACTTCCAACTAAATATAACAAAACACCGGGTATTATTGAGCACAAAGTGAGTATTCACTATGGTGACAGCGATGACGATATCCTAGCCGCAAAAGAAGCAGGTATTCGTGGTATTCGTTTAATGCGTGCCGCTAACTCAACTTATCAACCAATGCCAACCCTTGGTGGCTACGGCGAAGAAGTATTGATTAACTCAAACTACTAATCTTTATAAAAAAAGTGCGGTTATTTTTGACCGCACTTTCTTTGTCTAGTGAAAATCCTCTTAATTTTTAAAAAGTTTCTGGGAATATGCTAAAATTTTTCCGTTTCCAGGAGCCTATTTATGTCAGAACTCACGCCTAATCAATATTTAATCATCATTGCTGTGCTGGTTTTTATCAGCATTGTGATGCTTTTTCTATTAAGCCGCAGCAAACGAGATACGCAAGAATTACAACAAGATCTCAATAAAACTATCGAAGATTACAATCAATTAGCGGAGCGTTTTGATTCCTTAAGTGCGGTCAAAAATCAACTAGAACAACAAGCTGTTAAAGCGCAAACTCATGCAGAAGGCTTGCAAACTCGCCTTAATGAACGTGATGAAAAAATCCAATATTTAGAAAAAGAATTGGATGAAGAACAGCTCCGACACGATCAAATTGGCGGGCAAATCACCGCATTAAAAGAACGATTTGGGATCGCTTCAGCACAAGCTGAAAGCTTGCAAGGTCAATTACAACAAGCGCAAGAAAATGTGCTACGAAAAGAACAAGAGCAGCAAAAAACGCAGGAAAAATTGACCGCACTTTCACAAGAATTAACGGAGTTGAAAACCACCCTTTCCGAAAAAGAAAAGCATTTTGCCGAACAGCAGCAACATATTGAGCAATCCAAACAACAGCTAGGCGTGGAATTCCAAAATCTGGCCAACCGCATTTTGGAAGAAAAAAGCCAATCCTTTAATCAGACCAATCAAACCGCATTGGAAACCTTATTGAAGCCTTTCCGTGAACAAATCGAAGGCTTTCAAAAACGAGTCAATGAAATCCATTCAGAATCCGTAAAAGGCAATGCGGGCTTAGAAGCGGAAATCAAAAAGGTGTTGGAAATTGGCTTAAATATGTCGCAAGAGGCCAATAATTTAACCTCGGCGTTAAAAGGTGAAAAGAAAACCCTAGGCAACTGGGGAGAAGTACAACTTGAGCGCGCGCTTCAACTGGCCGGACTCATTGAAAATGTGCATTACAGTGCACAAGCCCATTTTAAAGATGAACAAGGCGGTCGAAACTATCCTGATTTTGTGCTCAATCTGCCCGATGAGAAAAACATCATCATTGATAGCAAAATGTCATTGAATGCTTACGAAAGTGCGGTCAATTCTGAGGATGAATTTGAACGTGAGCGTTTACTAAGGGAGCATATTAAAGCCCTGAAAAATCACATTGATGACTTGCACCGCAAGGATTACAGCAATTTGATTGGCATGCGTAGCCCTAATTTTGTCTTAATGTTCATCGCCGTAGAACCCGCTTATATTGAAGCCTTAAAATTAGACCCAAGCCTGTTTAATTATGGTTATGAGAAAAATGTGATTATGGTTTCGCACACGACCCTTATGCCAATTTTACGTACTGTGGCGAATTTATGGCGTATCGAACGAGGCAACGCCGAAGCCAAAGAAATTGCAGAAAAAGCAGGCGAAATTTACAACCAGATTTGCCTGGTGGCAGAACGCTTGAACAAACTAGGCAACACGCTTTCCACTGTGAGCAATCAATACAACAGCACCGTCACCGCCCTTGTGGGACAACAAGGTTTAGTCGGGAAAGTGGAACGCTTTAAAGACTTGTCAGCGAAAGCTAACAAGAGCATGCCAAACGTTGAATTACTCAATAATGACGTGGACTTAACGCGCCTATCTCTTGTCACTACCGAGAACGGGGTAAAATAAAAAACATCGGTTGAATTTTTCTTTAAAAGCGGCTATTTTCTTGCCGCTTTTTTATTTGAATTTTTATTTATGAGGAATTTTATGGCAACGGAACAAAAAGAAATCTCGGATCCATGTGCAAAATATAATGAACAGACTAACTTTCTAAGCAAAACGATTTTTGCAAGTCGTTGGTTACAAGTGCCTATTTACTTAGGTTTAATTGTCGTGCAAGGCATCTATGCCTACAAGTTTATGAAAAACTTGTGGTATCTCATCACCAATGTTAATGAAATGGATGCGGACACCATTATGCTCGCCGTACTCAATCTCATTGATGTGGTAATGATTGCTAACTTATTAGTAATGGTAACATTAGGCGGTTATGAGATTTTTGTTTCAAAACTGCGCACGAAAAACCACCCTGATCAACCTGAATGGATGAGCCATGTGAATGCAACTGTACTGAAAGTCAAACTTTCTATGTCAATTATCAGTATTTCGTCTATCCACTTATTGCAAACCTTTGTGAATGCCTCAAAAATTCCTGAAAAAACAATCATGTGGGAAGTGATAATTCATTTTTCTTTCTTGATTTCAGCGATTGCAATGGCTTATACCGACAAAATCCTATACAGCACAAGTCATAAAAATCATTAATACAAAAAGTGCGGTCAAATTCGACCGCACTTTTGTTTTCTAGAACTCATCTTGGTGTTTAAATTTCAATAAATCTCGACGTTCTTTTTTGTTTGGACGACGATCAGGATGCGGCATCGAAAGTGCATTATTTTTTCTTGCCCATGCCATTTCTTCGCGTTTTTTCACACTCTGTGCCGTTTCTTGGTAAAGCAGTTGGGCCTCGGGGGCGCCACGGCGTTGGTCACTCAACGCAATCACTTCAATTTCTTTTTCATCGTTGCCTTGACGTAGCTTAATCATGGCACCGATTTCTACATTTTTACTTACTTTAGCTCGTTGACCGTTGTAATGTACTTTGCCCCCTTCAATCATCGCTTTCGCAATGCTACGGGTTTTATAAAAACGCGCCGCCCAAAGCCATTTATCTAATCGTACTTCGTTATTTTCAGCCATAACTCTTCCTATTTCTCTCACTTTGCGTATGATGAGCCAATAACAAGATAATAGGGCTAATATCATGAAAAAACAACTTCCACACATTCTCTCCCTTTCCACCGTGGCAAAATCCCGCTTGTTTGAAATTCAAGCTGTCGATCTCAAATTCTCTAATGGCATTGACCGCACTTATGAACGTTTTCGCCCTTTCAATCGCGACTCCGTCATGGTGATTGCAATTGATGGAGAAGATCTACTCCTGGTTCGTGAATATGCCGTTGGAACGGAACAATATGAATTAGGCTTTGTAAAAGGTGGTATGGATACGGGAGAAACGCCCGAACAAAGTGCGAATCGCGAATTGCAGGAAGAAATTGGCTTTGGGGCAAAAAAATGGAAGTTTTTACGCACGATGAAGATCAATCCACAAATCATGGGGCATAAAATGCACGTTTTATTAGGTGAAGATCTATACCCAAATCAACTGGAAGGGGATGAACCCGAACCACTAGAAATCGTGCGTTACCCTTTATCTCAACTTGACGCCCTGTTGGATAGTGATGAATTTAATGAGGCAAGAAACTTAACCGCACTTTATACCTTGCGAGATTATTTAAAAAAACGTAAATAAATTGAAGAAATTTAGATAAATTCTAATTGCAAGCGATTAACTTTAAATAAAACTTGAATAATTATTCTTTTTTTGAGAATGTATAGTCATTTTTCAAAAATAAATAGGAAAATTTATGTCTCATGATAATTTAAAAGAATTGACCTTCCGAGGAATGTTCCTTGGGGCGTTAATTACAGTGATCTTCACTGCATCTAACGTTTATTTGGGTCTTAAAGTGGGGATGACATTTGCCTCCTCCATTCCGGCTGCCGTAATTTCTATGGCAATTTTAAAATTCTTCAAGGATTCCAGTATCTTAGAAAATAACATGGTGCAAACCCAAGCTTCATCAGCGGGGACATTGTCTTCTGTTATTTTCGTTCTTCCAGGCCTGTTAATGATGGGTTACTGGCAAGAATTCCCATTCTGGCAAACTGTGCTTATCTGTGCCTCTGGTGGTACGTTGGGCGTACTATTCACTATTCCATTACGTCGTGCGATGGTGGTAAACAGCGACTTACCTTACCCTGAAGGTGTGGCGGCAGCTGAAATCTTAAAAGCGGGTAATAATGACGAAAGCGACAGTGGTGTAAAAGATATCGCTTATGGCGGTATTTTTGCAGGAACCGTTGCGTTCCTAACCAACGCATTACGTGTCATGTCTGACAGCGCAAGTGCATGGTTCTCTAACGGTAAAGCCGTTTTCCAATTACCGATGGGATTCTCTCTTGCATTAGTCGGTGCGGGTTACTTAATCGGTATCGTGGGCGGTCTTGCAATGTTATTCGGTACATTCCTCGCTTGGGGTGTGGCTGTACCTTATTTCACTGCAACAGGTGATATGCCAACCGATGCTTCAATTGTGAGTTACGCCATGACCGAATGGAAAACCAAAGTACGCTTTATTGGTGTGGGTACTATCGGTATTGCAGCGATTTGGACATTATTAATCCTTCTCAAACCAATGATTGAAGGGATGGTTCATTCTTTCCGTATGTTAAAAGGCTCACAAGCTGAATCAGAAAATCGTATTGATATCGACTTATCGCCAAAAACCATTATTTATATTTTATTGGCGACCGTTGTATTAATCGTGATTTCCTTATATCACTTCGTTGCAGCCGCACCAATTTCTGCTGAACTTGCCGTGTTATTAGTCGTGGTTTGTACGCTACTTGCGGTGTTAATTGGTTTCTTCGTCGCAGCGGCATCAGGTTATATGGCGGGATTAGTTGGTTCATCTTCCAGCCCAATTTCAGGTATCGGGATTATTTCCGTGATCGTGATTTCACTTGTTTTAGTGACAATTGGTAAAAGCAGTGGCTTATTTGAAACGGCAGACGGTCAAAAATTCTTAACCGCATTGACCTTGTTCACCGCATCTATCGTATTAACCACAGCAACTATTTCAAACGATAACTTACAAGATTTAAAAACTGGTCTTTTAGTTGAAGCAACACCTTGGAGACAACAGGTTACGTTAATCATTGGTTGTTTCGTTGGTGCATTAGTAATTGCGCCGGTATTAGAAATTTTATACCACGCTTATGGTTTCACGGGTGCATTACCACGTCCAGACATGGATCCAACACAAGCACTTTCTGCGCCACAAGCAACCATTATGACCACTATTTCAAAAGGTATTTTCACCAATCAATTAGAATGGACTTACATTTTAAGTGGTGTAGGTTTAGGTGTTGTATTAATCATTATTGATGCGCTTATGCGTAAAACAACTAACAATCGCTTCGCGCTACCAGTATTAGCGGTTGGTATTGGTATTTACCTTCCACCATCAATCAATATGCCGGTTGTGGTCGGTGCGGTGATGGCATGGCTTCTCACACGCAATATTAAGAGCTACGCAAAACGCACTAACGATACTGAAGTGGAGAAAAAAGCAGAACGCTTCGGTACACTTTTCGCGGCTGGTTTAATTGTTGGTGAAAGCTTAATGGGCGTTATCTTAGCCTTCATTATCGCGGCATCTGTAACATCTGGCGGCTCTGAAGCACCATTAGCCTTAGCGTTAGAAAACTGGGATAATATAGGCGAATTACTCGGTCTTGCTGTGTTTATCTTCGGTGTCTTTATTTTCGTTTCTCGTGTATTACGTGCGAAGAAATCGAAATAATGGATGAAAATAGGCTGTCCTCGGATAGCCTATTTTTCTAGGAGCTTAAGGTGTCAACTCAATCCCCTTATTTGAAAGCGATTATTATCTTCCCACTAGTTACGCAGCTGATAGGCAGTGTTATCGCTTATGTCCTTTTCGACCTAGACGACTACAGAGAAGGCTATTTCGACTCTGCGTTATTTGGTTTCTTTCTGACATTTTGGCCTCTCACTGTTCCGGCGATAATCAATGCTTACTTTGCCAAATGCAGAGGCTATCTACGCCATCACTGGAAGAAGATTCTCCTTTTTTCATTTATCATTATTTTTTGTTATTGGAGTATCGGGAATGTCGTGATCGCACCAAATACGAAATACCTCACTGACCGTATATCCTTCATCTTAGGCGGCTCTGCCATCATGGCAATCTATACGACAATTTTCCTCTCCTTGTTATTACCGAAATCAAAGTAGAGAATAAATATGCAATTATCTCAATCTCTTCTCGATCAAGTCCTCACGCTTGCTAATGAAGCGGGAAAACATTTGGCTCGTTTTTACCAACAGGATGTGGCAATACAAACTAAATCGGATAACACACCTGTCACAGAGGCGGATTTATTTGTCAGCCAGTTTTTAATTGAAAAACTGACCGAACTTTTCCCCGATATCCCTGTTCTTTCAGAGGAAAACTGCAATATTCCCTTTGAACAACGCCAAACTTGGCAAACCTATTGGTTGATCGATCCCCTTGATGGCACACAGCAATTTATTGATCGCACAGATCTATTTTCCGTTTTGATCACACTTGTGCAAAACCATCAACCCGTACTAGGTGTTATTCACTTCCCTATTTTGAATATCACCTATTACGCCATGAAAGGTTTTGGGGCATTCAAACAGAGTGACAAAGAGATAAAAGCCTTACAGCCAAGAAAAATCGATCTTACTCAACCGTTAAAAATCGCCGTAGGCGCCACCACCTCACAAGAAAAAGTGCGGTCAATTTTGGCGAAGAATGTGGCATGCGAATTTACGGTGGTTGGTTCAAGTAGTTTGAAAAGCGGTTTGGTCGCAGAAGGCGCGGTTGATTGCTATGTTCGCCTCGGCAAAACCGGCGAATGGGACACTGCTGGCGCTGAAATTTTATTAGCTGAAATCAATGGTGGAATTTTCGATCCACACTTTCAGCCACTCACCTATAACCAGCGTGAAAGTTTAATTAATCCAAACTTTGTGATGGTGTCAGATAATACACAAAATTGGGCATCTGTCTTTCAATTTAATTGATTGGTTCGATTGGTAAAGTGCAGTAATATATTGCATTATTTAAAAACGCTACTCGGAACAATAAGGAATAATATGCAAACGAATAATAACTGTATCGTAATTTTTGGTGCTTCCGGTGATTTGACTCACCGTAAACTCATTCCAGCACTTTATAATCTTTTCAAATTTGGGCGTTTAAACAAATTTTCTGTATTAGGTGTCGCTCGTTCAGAATTAAACGATGACACTTTCCGTGAGAAAATGCGCGAAGCACTTCTTCAAACAGAAGAAACTACGCCTGAAACGCTCGAAGAATTCTGTAACCATCTCTATTACCAAGCGGTAAACACATCTGATGCGGCTGATTACGGTAAATTAGTACCCCGTTTAGAAGAATTACATACTAAATATCAAACGAATGGCAACACGCTTTATTACATGTCCACCCCGCCAAGTTTATATGGTGTGATTCCAGAATGTCTTGCAGCTCATGGTTTAAACACAGAAGAAGACGGTTGGAAACGGATTATTGTCGAAAAACCTTTTGGTTACGATGAAAAAACAGCACAAGAACTCGACGTCCAAATTCATCGTTTCTTTGAAGAACATCAAATCTATCGTATCGACCATTATCTTGGTAAAGAAACCGTGCAAAACTTACTTGTTTTACGCTTCTCAAATGGTTTATTCGAACCGCTTTGGAACCGTAATTACATTGATTATGTCGAAATTACGGGAGCCGAAGCCATTGGTGTAGAAGAACGTGGCGGCTATTATGATGGTTCCGGTGCAATGCGTGACATGTTCCAAAACCACTTACTACAAGTTCTTGCCATGGTTGCCATGGAACCACCTGCTATCATTAATGCGAACTCAATGCGTGATGAAGTGGCCAAAGTCATGCACTCTTTACGTCCATTAACGCAAGATGACGTTGAGCATAATTTAGTGCTTGGTCAATACATTGCAGCAGAAATTGATGGCAAAGAAGTCAAAGGTTATTTACAAGAAAAAGGCGTGCCTTCTAACTCTCGCACTGAAACCTTTATGGCTTTACGTTGCGAAATCGAAAACTGGCGTTGGGCGGGCGTACCTTTCTATGTACGTACCGGTAAACGCTTACCGGCACGTGTGACGGAAATTGTGATTCATTTCAAAACCACACCACATCCTGTATTCAGTCAAAATGCACCAGAAAATAAATTGATCATCCGTATTCAACCCGATGAAGCCATCTCAATGCGTTTCGGCTTGAAAAAACCAGGGGCTGGCTTTGAAGCCAAAGAAGTCTCAATGGATTTCCGTTATGCTGATTTAGCCGATGACCAAGTCCTGACGGCTTATGAGCGCTTATTACTCGATGCGATGAAAGGTGATGCGACACTCTTCGCTCGTACTGATGCCGTTCATGCTGCATGGAAATTCGTTCAACCAATTTTAGACTACAAAGAAGCAGGCGGTCGAGTTTACGAATATGAAGCCGGCACTTGGGGACCCGTTGCAGCCGAAAAACTCATTGCGAAAAGTGGTCGCGTATGGCGTAAACCAAGCGGCAAAATGAAGAAAAAGGTTTAATCATTAATCGCAAGCCTTCTTCCCTACAAGCGGAAGAAGGCTTATATCCAATATAAAGAGAAGCAAACATGAACACCATCACCTTCCCAACGGCTCAACACGCTGTTGAAAAGATCGCCCAAGAATTTGTGATTTATAGCCAATTAAATCATCCTGTAAATATTTCCCTTTCTGGTGGTTCAACACCTAAGTTGTTATTTAAAACCTTAGCTAAAGCGCCTTATGCGGAACAAATTAACTGGAAAAATCTGCATTTTTGGTGGGGTGATGATCGCATGGTTCTTCCAACCGATTCAGAAAGCAACTACGGTGAAGTGCAAAAACTCTTATTCGATCACATTCAAATTCCTGCAGAAAATATCCACCGAATTCGTGGCGAAAATGAACCGAACTTTGAGTTAAAACGTTTCGAAGAAGAATTAAGTGCGGTCATTCCAAACGGTGTTTTTGATTGGATTATTTTAGGTATGGGGACTGACGGTCATACTGCTTCTCTCTTCCCACATCAAACCAATTTTGATGATGAAAACCTAGCTATCATTGCTAAACACCCTGAAAGTGGTCAAATTCGCATTTCTAAAACCGCCAAACTCATTGAACAAGCGAAACGCATTACCTATTTGGTCACTGGCGAAAGCAAAGCAGACATTCTAAAAGAAATCCAAACCACGCCAGCAGAAAATCTGCCTTATCCCGCAGCAAAAATTAAAGCAAAAAATGGGGTGACGGAATGGTATTTAGATAAAGCGGCGGCGAAATTGCTATAACAGGTTGAGTATCAAATATCACAGGCTTGCAAAATGATAGACTACAAAGTGAATGAACCAATTTCAGTTAAACAATTTATTGAATTGCTAAATAAAACAACGCTCGGGGCACGCCGTCCGTTAGAGGATGAAAAACGTGTCGCGGCAATGTTGCACCATGCGGATTTATTAGTCACCGCTTGGGATGATGAACGATTAGTGGGTGTGGCACGTTCGGTGACGGATTTTGCCTATTGCTGTTATTTATCTGATTTAGCAGTTGATGAACAATATCAAAAGCAAGGTATCGGCTTGCAGTTAATTGATCACACTAAACACGCCTTACATCCACAAGCCAAAATTGTGCTTTTATCCGCTCCACAAGCAGTGGATTATTATCCACATATTGGATTTACTCAACATATGAGTGCGTGGACGAAGAGTTAAAAATGTGTAGGAAATGTTAATGTATAAAATCAATAAAGATTTTGATTTTCTTAAAGAAATCTTCTTAAAATTTTTTCAACAAAAACATGTTATTAATCGTTTAAATGATATTGATCGATTAAATATTTCAGGGTGGGAGATATGGCTACAAGTTGAAATGCTTATTTTTCTCTGTGCACAAGATAATGTTCAAGAAGCCTATCGTGAAGAACGATGTTTTATGGATCAAAGGAAAGAAAAATTAAAATCTTTATGTGCTATTGATTTTATTGTTCGAGAGAAAGGTGCTCATAGCTTTATTCCTATAGAAGTAAAACAAAATATGGAAGCTTCTGCTTGTATCAGAAATATGATCAAAGATTTAGAAAAATATAATAATATCAGACAACTTGAGTTGCCTAGTGAAAGAGATCTATGGCTTATAGGTATACATCGTAAAGTAGAACAAGATTATTTATTTAAGTTAATAGATGAGAAGATAGATATAAATCATAAATATGTATTTACACAAGAAATAAAAAATACAAATTTTATGTTTACGTTATTTTAGCTTTGAAATAGGTGTAAAATATTTGCATTTTACCCTTTTTGATAGCGCGCGTCTTCCGACGCGTGCTGATAACTTCTTAAATTATAAGGCACGTGTCGGAAGACGCGCGCCAGCATAAGTAAAAAATAATTGAAAAAACGACCGCACTTTTTGCGTGTAGTCATGTGGTACAACTTGTTGCACCAACATATTCAAATCGGTACAACAACTTGTACCCTACAAACAGGAGAAAACAATGTCAGTAAAAGGCGACATCGGTGTTATCGGCTTAGCCGTAATGGGGCAAAACCTCATTTTAAATATGAATGATCATGGCTTTAAAGTCGTGGCATATAACCGTACCACTTCAAAAGTGGATGAATTTTTACAAGGTGCAGCAAAAGGCACAAATATTATCGGTGCATACTCTTTAGAAGATTTAGCTTCTAAATTAGAAAAACCACGTAAAGTGATGTTAATGGTGCGCGCGGGTGATGTAGTGGATCAATTCATTGAGGCATTATTACCGCACTTAGAAGAAGGCGACATCATCATTGATGGTGGTAACTCAAACTATCCTGATACCAACCGTCGTGTAAAAGCATTGGCTGAAAAAGGCATTCGCTTTATCGGTTCGGGTGTTTCTGGTGGTGAAGAAGGTGCGCGTCATGGACCATCTATCATGCCGGGTGGTAACCACGAAGCATGGCCATATGTTAAACCAATCTTCCAAGCCATCTCTGCTAAAACAGAACAAGGCGAGCCTTGCTGTGACTGGGTTGGCGGTGAAGGCGCTGGCCACTTTGTGAAAATGGTTCACAATGGTATCGAATATGGCGATATGCAATTAATCTGTGAAGCTTACCAATTCTTAAAAGAAGGTTTAGGCTTAAGCTATGAAGAAATGCAAGCTATCTTCGCAGAATGGAAAAAAACTGAACTTGATAGCTACTTAATCGATATCACGACCGATATTCTTGGTTATAAAGATGCTGATGCTGAACCATTAGTTGAAAAAATCTTAGATACAGCTGGCCAAAAAGGGACAGGTAAATGGACGGGTATCAATGCATTAGATTTCGGTATTCCATTAACCTTAATCACTGAATCTGTCTTTGCTCGTTGCGTATCCTCATTTAAAGATCAACGTGTTGCCGCTAACCAATTATTCGGCAAAACAATTCAACCTGTTGAAGGCGATAAAAAAGTTTGGATTGAAGCGGTACGTAAAGCCTTATTGGCGTCAAAAATCATTTCTTACGCACAAGGCTTTATGCTGATTCGTGAAGCCTCTGAACAATTTGGCTGGAACATCAACTACGGCGCAACCGCATTATTATGGCGTGAAGGTTGTATTATCCGTAGCCGTTTCTTAGGTAACATTCGTGATGCATATGAAGCAAATCCAGATTTAATCTTCTTAGGTTCAGATAGTTATTTCAAAGGCATTTTAGAAAACGCATTAAGCGACTGGCGTAAAGTGGTGGCAAAATCTATCGAAGTAGGTATCCCAATGCCTTGTATGGCATCTGCTATTACCTTCTTAGATGGTTACACTTCAGCCCGTTTACCGGCAAACTTATTGCAAGCACAACGTGACTACTTCGGTGCACATACTTATGAGCGCACTGACAAACCACGCGGTGAATTCTTCCACACCAACTGGACGGGTCGCGGTGGTAATACTGCATCCACCACTTATGATGTGTAAGTAAAAAACTCGTGATAAACTCACCGCACTTTGTTCGCATAAAGTGCGGTTTATTTTTACCTTATTTTGGAGAAACCTATGTTACCTCAATCACGCTTAGATAAAATTTCAGAAATGGAAAATCTTCTCAATGAAGCAGAGAGTTTCTTAGCTGACGCAGAACAATTTCTTGAAAAATGGCAGACCTTCTTACCAAAAATGAAAACCTTAGAACACTATTATTTTGATGGTGACTGGCGAGAAGATTATCAAGCTTATGAGGATGGTAAGATCCCAGAGGATATGCCTTGTGGTGTATTAAGTGAAGATTTAGTGTTTAATGCGAGTACGGGGCATCATAGTTTGGCAATTGAATATTTGAAAGTGGTTACGAAAGTATTAGATCAAGCTAAAGATTAACATTCAATATATTTAATTGTTCAGAAAAACAGCGAAAAACGCATATTTTTGAACTTTCATTCATCTCTGTTTGTCTTAGGGATTACTATCAATATGGATAGTTTTATATGTTAAACACGGAGAGATCCTATGAAATTAATTGGAAAATCACTTGTTATCGCGATGACTGTTATTTCTCTTGCTGCATGTGGAAATATGAGTCGTACTCAAAAAAATACAACAGCTGGCGCCGCTATCGGTGGTGCAGCAGGCTATATGCTTGGTGGTAATGCCGCAACCACATTAGGTGGTGCCGCATTAGGTGGCGTAATCGGTAGCCAAGTCAATAAATAGTCAAAAAAATAACCGCACTTAATGAGTGCGGTTGTTTTTTATTATTTCTCGGCTGTTTTTTCTGCGCTTGGCTTACGGCGTTTACCAATGTTTTTCGTATCTTTATGACGCAGTTTAGCTTTCTTCTTCACGTCTGCTTTTTTCTTTTCTTCACGCTTTTCTTTAATACGTGCTTTTTGCTTTTTAGACATGGATTTTACTTCCCCATCTTTCGGTGGTTTAGTACGAGGTTCTAGCCCTTCTAAAATACGCGCTTTTAAAAGCTCTTCCGTATAGCGTTTAATTTTACCGAGCAATTTGTAATCATGTGCTTCAACAAAAGAAACAGCCGTGCCTTTTTTTCCTGCACGAGCCGTACGACCAATACGATGTAAATAAGTATCTGCACTATAAGGTAAATCGAAGTTCATGACGTGTGTGACATCATCAATATCAATCCCACGTGCGGCGACATCAGTAGCCACTAACACAGTAACAACACCTGATTTTAATTTATCAATGGCGTTATTACGTTGCGTTTGCGCCATATCGCCTTCTAGATAAGTAGAGCGAATGCCACGTTTACGCAAAGTTTCAGAAAGCTCACGCACATCTTCACGACGACGGACAAACACAATACCTCTGCTAACTTTTTCGGTTTCGATGAAACGTGCAAGCAACTTAATTTTATGTTCATTGCTATCGGCGTGATAATACCACTGGTTGATTTTCTTACGCTCACGGCGACTTGGCTCGGCATCAATTTTTACCGGGTCATTCAATAAACGTTCTGCAAAATCAACTAATAACTCCCCTTCTAATGTCGCTGAGAAGAGGAGCGTTTGTTTACGCCAACGTGTTTCAGCAGCAATTTTCTCCGCATCTTGCCCAAAGCCCATTTGCAACATGCGATCTGCTTCATCAAAAATCAGCATTTCTACCGCGCGACAATCAAAGTTCTCTTCTTTGATGTATTGCAATAAACGTCCTGGTGTTGCCACCACGATATCCTGATTTGAATTAAACACTTCCCCATGATTTTGATACGCTACACCGCCTGTAATCGTAGCAATCTTCAAATGCGTGAATTGCGCCAATTCTTCCGCTTGTTCCGCAACCTGCATCGCTAACTCACGAGTTGGTGTTAAAATTAAAATGCGAGGCGCACCAGGTTTACGACGGGGATAATCCAATAAATGCTGAATCGCTGGCAATAAAAATGCAGCAGTTTTACCTGTACCTGTTGGTGCAGAACCTAACACATCACGCTCTTCCATTGCAGCCGGAATCGCTTCTAATTGGATGGCAGTTGGGCGAGTATAACCTTTCTTTTCTAAGGCCTTTAATAATTCAGGGGAAAGATCGAATTCTTCAAATGGGGATAAATTCATTATTTTGCGTTAATTTGTTAAAATTGGGGCTGATTATACCTGAAAGTGCGGTCATTTTCCGCAAGATTTTATGAGCAGCTTTACCTTCAAACAATTCCATATTAATCAACAACATTGTGCAATGAAAGTCGGCACAGACGGCATTTTACTGGGTGCTTGGGCGGATGTATCTGATTGTCAGTATATTCTAGATATGGGGACTGGCACAGGCTTGGTTGCATTAATGCTCGCCCAACGAAGTCATGAGCATTGCCAAATTGAAGCCGTTGAACTTGATCCCCTTGCAACACAACAAGCACAAGAAAACTTCCAGGCTTCGCCATGGCACAATCGCCTTTATTTAACACACCAAGATGTGCAAACTTATTGCCAACAAACAGCACATCAATTTGATTTAATTGTGGCGAATCCGCCTTATTTTGCGCAAGGCGTTGAATGTAGAAATAATGAACGAGCACTTGCCCGTTATGTTCAACAAAGCCATTTAGATTGGTTAAATTGGGCGGCGAGTTGTTTATCCGAAAAAGGAAAAATCAGTTTTGTCTTGCCTTATGAGGCGGGGAAAACATTGATAAATTCAACCGCACTCTGTTGCATTAAGCAGACTGATGTCATTACAAAGACAGGGAAAGATCCACAACGGATATTACTCACGTTTAGCCGAGAGCATTTACCACAGGTAAAAGATAGCTTGGTGATTTATAACGAAAACAATCAGTACACAGAGGAATTTATTGCGTTGACGAAGGCATTTTATTTGAAAATGTAAGGGCATATGACTATGCCCTTTTTTATTGATGTGATTAGTGACTTTCCGCTTTGACGAGTTTCGTCCAGTTGTAATAACCATATAATGAGTTAAGTAAGTAAGCACTATACATTAAGTACATCGCTGGCTGCTCTGCCCAAAGTAAAATGGAAAGCACATTTAAGACAATCCACAATAACCATTGCTCACGATAACGCAAAATCATCAATAATTGTGCCGCTACGGTGATAATCGTGGTTAAACCATCTAATCCTGTAGAACTCCCGCCCGCTGCTTTTAAAGCCTGCACAAAGCAGAATGTCCCAATCCCAACACTCACGAGTAAAATTGCCCAACCTTTTGGTGTTAAAGCTTTTGCAATTACACTTTCACTGCCATTATCGTTTTGCATGTGTTGTTTCCACATAAAATAACCGATAAATTGTGATGGAATATACACATAGAGCACCGTATTCATTTCGCCCAGGAAATTGTTTCTCCATGCGACATAAAAATAGGTGTAAGCAAAAATAAGCCCAAAGAAATAGTTGCTAATTTTTCCTTTACTCACCAATACTACACAGAGAATACCTGCAATACCCGAAATCATGCCTAATGGGCTATCTGGCGCAAGAACATAAGCAATAATTTGCGCGGCAAGGAAAATAACCACCCATACCACTTCAAAAGGCTTCCAACCGGATAAAAATTCTTCTTTAAGTCGTTCTGTCCAATTCATGGAACACTCCTGTTTTATAAAAAGTACGCCATTTTTACACCGCACTTTTTTAAAGTAAAGCATAGCGAGTATTTAATTTGATTATTGTGAGATAAATCACACTTTATTTTTCATACTTTTAGATGGCCATGCCTTGCTTTCCCTTATAATCAGACTACAATATCGCCCCATTTTAAGAGATTCATTAAGAGGAAGATGATGTCATTTGCAATCGGTCAACGTTGGATTAGCGAAACAGAAAATAGCCTCGGATTAGGCATGATTACAGACTTAGATTTCCGTTCAGTTACCCTTCACTTTCCCGCCACAGATGAAACCCGAATTTATGCGGTGGCACAAGCTCCCTTAACCCGAATTGTATTGAATAAAGGGGAACAACTTCATCACCAGGCAGGTTGGCAAGGTGAAGTTCTTGATGTTCAAGAAATGAATGGTCTCTTATTTTATTTAGTCAAAAATGCGCAAGGCGAAGACGTTATCGTCAATGAAAAAGAACTTTCTCCGATAATTTCTTTTAGCCAAGCGAAAGATCGCCTCTTTTCATCGCAAATTGACCGCAGTGAACATTTTGCGTTGCGTTATCAAACTCTTCTACATCAACAAGCTCAATTCCAATCGCCTTTGCGTGGATTACGAGGCAATCGTGCGGGTTTAATTCCTCATCAACTTCATATCGCGCAAGAGGTAGGAAATCGTGTCAATCCTCGTGTACTCTTAGCGGATGAAGTGGGGTTAGGTAAAACCATTGAAGCAGGGATGATTTTGCAAAACCAGCTTTTTACTGAAAAAGTACAACGTGTATTAATTATTGTACCTGAAACCTTGCAACATCAATGGCTTGTTGAAATGCTTCGTCGTTTTAATTTACATTTTTCATTATTTGATGAAGAACGTTGTGAAGATTTTGCCGAACAAGCTATCAACCCATTTAGTACAGAAAGCTTAATTATCTGTGCATTAGACTGGTTGAAAGCCCATCCCAATCGTGTACAACAAGCTATTGAAGCTGAATTTGACTGTTTAATTGTCGATGAAGCGCATCATTTAGCTTGGTCTGAAAATGCGCCAAGTGCCGCTTATTTATTAGTAGAACAATTAGCGAATGCTATTCCATCTGTTTTATTACTCACCGCAACGCCTGAACAACTGGGTTTGGAAAGCCATTTTGCACGTTTACGCTTGCTTGATCATGAGCGTTTTTACGATTATCAAGCATTCTTGAAGGAGCAAGAAAACTATCAGCCTGTTGCGGATGCTGTGCAATCTTTACTCTCAGAGAAGCCGCTAAGTGCGGTCGAAAAAAATCATATTTCTGATTTACTCAATGAGCAGGATGTCGAATCATTATTCAAAGCTTTAGCCTGTCATAATGATGAGGAGAAACAAGCTGCGCGACAAGAACTCATTCAAAATCTCATCGACAGACATGGCACAAGCCGTATTTTATTTCGCAATACACGCCAAGGTGTAAAAGGTTTCCCGCATCGGGTTTATCACCAAGTAACGATTGATGCGACTGAGGGTGATGAAAAAATTCATTGGTTAATTGATTTCTTAAAATCACACCGAAATGAAAAAATCTTAGTCATTTGTAAAACAGCACAAACGGCAATTCAACTTGAGCAAATTTTACGAGAAAAAGAAGCCATTCGCATTGCTGTTTTCCATGAAAGAATGTCGATTATTGAACGAGATCGTGCAGCGGCTTATTTTGCAGATACTGATAATGGCGCACAAGTTTTACTGAGTTCAAGCATTGGTTCTGAAGGGAGAAACTTCCAATTTGCTTGCCATCTCGTACTCTTCGATTTACCAGAAAATCCTGACTTACTTGAGCAATGTATTGGCCGTTTAGATCGCATCGGGCAAACGCGAGATGTACAAATTTATGTACCCTGCCTATCAGGTTCTGCACAGCAAGATTTAGCACGTTGGTATCATGAAGGATTAAATGCTTTTGAACAAACTTGCCCTATTGGTATGGCATTGTTTGAACAATATGAAACTTTATTAAAAGTGCGGTCAGAAAATAAAGCAGATTTTGAGCAACTCATTCTCCAAACGCAAAAACAAGCAAAAGCATTGCGTTTAGCCTTGGAAAAAGGTCGTGATCGTTTGTTAGAATTAAATTCTAATGGTGGTGAAAAGGCACAACGACTTGCGGGAGAAATTGCTCAAACAGATAATTCGCCACAATTAGTCAATTTTGCACTGAATTTATTTGATATTATTGGTGTAGAACAAGATGATTTAGGTGAAAACAGCATTGTCATCACGCCAACAGGCACCATGCTTGTTCCTGATTTTCCAGGACTAAAAGAAGAAGGTGTCACAGTAACTTTTGACCGACAACTAGCCCTTGCGCGTGAGGAATTAGAATTTCTTACCTGGGATCACCCAATGATTCGTCAAGGCATTGATTTAATCGCTTCTGGCGACATTGGCAAAGCAGCAATGGCATTATTAGTCAATAAACAACTGCCTGCTGGCACGCTACTGGTTGAATTGATTTATATGATTGAAAGCCAATCACCAAAAGGCTTGCAACTGAATCGTTTTCTTCCACCTACACCAGTTCGATTATTGCTGGATAGCAAAGGAAATGATCTCGCCGGACAAGTTAATTTTGATACATTGCAAAATAAACTTAAGCTACTAAGCAAAGACATTGCAAATAAAATGGTCAAAATGGCTCGTCCAAATATTGAGCAATTAATTAAACTAGGCGAGCACAAAATAACTGAAATTGCACAAGCTCAAATTCGAGAAGCCAGTAGATTAGCCGATCAAACATTGAGCACTGAGCTCAATAGACTTATAGCCTTGAAAGCAGTAAATAAAAATATTCGCCAGGTGGAAATTGATGTATTAGAAAAACAACGTTTAGTTTCTCTAGAAGAATTAAGTAAAGCAAGCTGGCGACTAGATAGCCTTCGGGTAATAGTGACAAACAAGGAATAATATGGCACTTATTGAATACCACCCCCCTTTAGAACCGTATTTAGATATTATCTACCAAGATAATCATATCTGCGTAGTAAACAAACCAAGCGGTTTACTTTCAGTCCCTGGCAATCAGCCAGAATACTATGACAGTGCAATGAGTCGGGTAAAAGAGAAATTTGGATTTTGTGAACCTGCACATCGTTTAGATATGGCCACAAGTGGGATTATTCTATTTGCATTAAGTAAAGCGGCAGATAAAGAGTTGAAACGTCAATTTCGTGAACGTGAGCCAAAGAAATATTATCAAGCTTTAGTATGGGGACACTTAGAACAAGATAGTGGGGAAATTAATCTTCCCATGATTTGTGATTGGGAAAATCGCCCGCGTCAACGCATTGATTTTGTATTTGGTAAAAGAGCGGTCACGTTTTATGAAGTTCTAGAAAGATTACCTACTAACTGCACTCGAGTAAAACTGACACCAATCACAGGACGTTCACATCAACTACGTTTACATACACTCGCACTAGGACATCCTATTTTAGGTGACAAATTTTATTCTCACCCACAATCTAAAGCGATGTCACCTCGCCTATGCTTACATGCAGAAGAACTTACGATTACTCATCCTATTACAGGTGAGAAAATGACATTCAGAGCTGAAGCTGAATTCTAGAAAAAGAAATATAAAAAAGGCTCACATTAGTGAGCCTTTTCATTTTATAACAAATTATTATTCCGCTGCTGCTTCTGCAACTTCTGGACGATCAACTAACTCAATGTATGCCATTGGAGCGTTGTCACCTGCACGGAAACCACATTTTAAGATACGGGTGTAACCACCTGCACGTTGAGCAAAACGTGGACCTAATTCATTGAATAATTTCGCAACAGTTTCGATGTTACGAGTACGAGCGAATGCTAAACGACGGTTTGCAACGCTATCTTCTTTTGCTAATGTAATTAACGGTTCAACTACACGACGTAATTCTTTAGCTTTTGGTAAAGTAGTCTTGATGATTTCATGACTAACTAAAGCACTTGCTAAGTTACGGAACATCGCTTGGCGATGGCTGCTATTACGGTTTAGTTGACGACCACTCTTACGATGGCGCATGATCTTATCCTTCTCAGAAAAATCTTAACCTATGACCAAACTAGTCTTCAGCAATACTTGCTGGTGGCCAATTCTCAAGGCGCATACCAAGTGACAAGCCACGTGAAGCGAGAACGTCTTTAATTTCAGTAAGAGATTTCTTACCAAGATTAGGCGTTTTTAATAACTCAACTTCTGTACGTTGTACTAAGTCACCGATATAGTGAATTGTTTCTGCTTTCAAACAGTTAGCAGAACGAACTGTCAACTCTAAGTCATCAACAGGACGTAATAAAATCGGATCAAATTCCGGTTTTTCTTCCTTGACTTCAGGTTGACGAACATCACGCAAATCAACGAATGCATCGAGTTGCTCTGCTAAAATTGTTGCTGCACGACGAATTGCTTCTTCCGGATCAATAGTCCCGTTAGTTTCTAACTCGATAACTAGTTTATCTAAGTCAGTACGTTGTTCAACACGTGCTGCTTCAACATTGTAAGCAATACGGTCAACCGGGCTATAACAAGCGTCTACTAATAAACGACCGATTGGACGATCTTCATTTTGTGAATGAGTACGAGCAGATGCAGGTACATAACCTCTACCACGTTGAACACGAATACGCATATTAATAGATGCGTTTTCGTCTGTTAAGTGACAGATTACATGTGATGGATTAACAATCTCAACATCACCATCGTGGGTGATATCTGCTGCAACAACAGGGCCAATTCCAGATTTATTTAATGTCAGAATAACATCATCTTTATTCTGTACTTTAACCGCTAGACCTTTAAGGTTTAAAAGAACTTCAAGAATATCTTCCTGAACACCTTCTTTACTACTATATTCATGCAATACGCCATCAATTTCTACTTCAGTTACAGCACAACCTGGCATTGAAGACAGAAGGATACGACGTAATGCATTCCCTAGAGTATGACCAAAGCCACGCTCTAACGGTTCTAAGATCACCTTAGCATGAGTAGAGCTAATTTGCTCGATATCTACTAAGCGTGGTTTTAAAAATTCTGTAACAGAACCCTGCATTTTATCCTCTCTTTGCTTTTAAGCTTAACTATTATTTAGAGTAAAGCTCAACGATCAGATGTTCGTTAATGTCTGCTGATAAATCAGAACGTTCAGGAACACGTTTGAACACACCTTCCATTTTCGCAGAATCAACTTCTAACCAAGTTGGTTTTTCTCTTTGTTCTGCTAATTCTAATGATGCTTTAATACGTGCTTGTTTTTTAGATTTCTCACGAACAGCAACGACATCATTTACAGAAACTTGGAAAGATGGGATATTTACAACACGACCATTTACGACAATCGCTTTGTGGCTCACTAATTGACGAGCTTCTGCGCGAGTTGCAGCAAATCCCATGCGATAAACAACGTTATCCAATCTACCTTCTAATAATACTAGTAAGTTTTCACCAGTATTACCTTTTAAACGGTTTGCTTCTTTATAGTAGTTACGGAATTGACGCTCTAAAATACCATAGATACGACGAACTTTTTGTTTTTCACGTAATTGACTACCATAGTCAGACAAACGCGGTTTACGAGCACCGTGTTGACCTGGTGCTGTATCAATTTTACATTTTGAATCAATCGCACGCACACCTGATTTAAGGAATAAATCAGTGCCTTCACGACGGCTGAGCTTGAGTTTAGGGCCCAAATATCTTGCCATTTTCTTTCTCCAACTATCCTATTACGCCATTAAACACGACGTTTTTTCGGTGGACGACAACCGTTATGAGGAATCGGAGTCACATCAGTGATGTTCGTGATACGGAAACCCGCTGCATTTAATGCACGGATTGTTGATTCACGACCCGGACCCGGACCTTTAACCATAACTTCCAAGTTCTTTAAGCCGAATTCTTTAACGATTTCAGCACAACGTTCTGCAGCAACTTGTGCAGCGAACGGGGTAGATTTACGAGAACCACGGAAACCTGAACCACCTGCTGTAGCCCAAGCTAAAGCATTACCTTGACGGTCAGTAATGGTAACGATTGTATTATTGAAAGATGCGTGAATGTGTGCTACGCCATCTACAACTTGTTTTTTTACACGTTTACGTGCACGAACTGGTGTTTTAGCCATTCTTTATTTACCCCGACTATTTTTTGATCGGCTTACGTGGACCCTTACGGGTACGCGCATTAGTTTTAGTACGTTGACCACGTACCGGTAAACTACGACGATGACGTAAACCACGGTAACAACCTAAGTCTAAAAGACGTTTGATGTTTAGTGTTACTTCACGACGTAAGTCACCTTCAACGGTAAATTTACCAACTTCGTCACGCAGTTTGTCAATCTGCTCTTCAGACAATTCGCTGATCTTAACATCTTCAGCAATACCCGCCGCAGCACAAATGCTTTTAGAACGAGTTTTACCGATACCGTAAATTGCAGTTAAAGCGATTACAGCGTGTTTGTGATCAGGAATGTTAATGCCTGCAATACGGGCCACTATGCACTCCTATTATTTTAACTAATTTGGTATTCTGATCTTGAAAAGCCCGTTTTCAGGATACTCAAACAGAATACCAAGGACATAAATGAGTTGAGTAGTATAACTACTCAACCGGTTCTTTGCAAGAAGAAATGTTAATTAACCTTGACGTTGTTTATGTTTAGGGTCGCTGCATAATACGCGAACAACACCTTCACGTTTAACAATTTTACAGTTACGACACATCTTCTTAACGGAAGCACGAACTTTCATTGCTTATCCTTTTTACTTAAATGAACAATTACTGTCCAAAACCTTTAAGGTTTGCTTTTTTTAACGCAGATTCATATTGAGACGACATTAAGTGACTCTGAACTTGCACGATAAAATCCATAATTACAACAACAACGATTAATAAGGAAGTACCACCGAAGTAGAATTTAACATCCCATGCTGATGTCATAATATAAGGGACTAAACATACGAACGTTACATAAAGACCGCCAATTAATGTTAAGCGAGTCATCACTTTATCAATGTAACGTGATGTTTGTTCACCTGGTCTAATTCCTGGGATAAATGCACCAGATTTTTTTAGATTATCTGCTGTATCACGTGGATTATATTGCATTGCAGTATAGAAGAAACTGAAGAAAATAATCGCTACCGCATAAACAAGAAGATATAAAGGTTGTCCAGGATTCAACAACATTGATAAGTCATTTAACCACTCAAACTTATCATTCTGACCAAACCATTGTGTCAATGTAGCTGGGAATAAAATAATGCTTGAAGCAAAAATTGCTGGCATTACGTTTGCCATATTAACTTTTAATGGTAAGTGAGTTGAATGACCACCTAAAATTTGACGTCCTTGTTGACGCTTAGCATATTCAACACGAATTCTACGTTGTCCACGTTCTACGAAGACAACAAAATAAGTTACTGCAAAAACAATAGCAGCGATTAGTAGAAGAACTAAAGGATGCATTTGTCCTTGACGAGCTTGCTCAACTGTTTCGATGATTGCATGCGGCAATCCTGCAACAATACCACCAAAAACAAGAATTGAGATACCGTTACCAATACCTCTTTCAGTAATTTGCTCACCTAACCACATTAAGAACATGGTTCCGGTTACAAGACTCACTACTGCAGTGAAGTAAAAAGTAAAACCGATATTTGGCACTAACTGTGGCAACATATTCGGTAAACCGGTAGAAATTGCGATAGCTTGGATAGTAGCAAAAACCACCGTTGCATAACGAGTATACTTGGTGATTTTTCTTTGTCCTGCTGCGCCTTCTTTTTTCAATTCTGCTAAGGCAGGGGAAACCGTCGCAAGCAATTGCATCACGATAGATGCCGAGATATACGGCATAATACCTAATGCTAAAATTGATGCTCGGCTCAATGCACCACCAGAGAACATGTTTAACATATCAATGATGGTGCCTTTTTGTTGTTCAACTAATTGAGCTAGCACGGCGGCATCAATACCAGGAAGCGGAATAAAAGAACCAATACGATAAACGATAAGTGCACCTAATACAAAAAGCAATCTGCTTTTTAGTTCACCAGTACCACTATTAGTACTTCTGCTTTGATAACCTGGTTGTTTAGCCATTTGCTAATTATTCCTCAACTGAACCGCCAGCAGCTTCGATTGCTGCTTTTGCACCTTTAGTTACACGTAAACCACGTACAGTAACTGCAGATTTCACTTCACCAGCTAAGATAACTTTAGCGAATTGAATATCTTTAGTTAAAATGTTTGCAGCTTTTAATGCTTCTAAAGTGACAACATTTCCTTCAACTTTTGTTAATTCGTTTAAACGAACTTCAGCAGTTACAGCTGATTTCATTGAAGTGAAACCAAATTTTGGTAAACGACGGTATAATGGCATTTGACCACCCTCGAAACCACGACGAACACCGCCGCCAGTACGAGATTTTTGACCTTTATGACCACGACCACCAGTTTTTCCTAAACCTGAACCAATACCACGACCAAGGCGTTTTGCGCTGTGCTTAGCACCTTCAGCCGGAGATAGAGTATTTAAACGCATTCTCTTACTCCTCCACTTTAACCATGTATGAAACTTGGTTAATCATACCACGTACTGCCGGAGTATCGATTAACTCAACAGTATGGTGCATATGGCGAAGACCAAGACCACGCAAGGTAGCTTTGTGCTTCGGTAAACGAGCAATTGAGCTACGAACTTGAGTTACTTTAATAGTTTTAGCCATTATCAATTACCCCAAAATTTCATCAACGGTTTTGCCACGTTTAGCAGCAACCATTTCTGGTGATTTCATATTTGCTAATGCATCAATAGTTGCACGAACAACGTTGATTGGGTTGGTTGAACCATACGCTTTAGAAAGAACGTTACGTACACCAGCAACTTCTAACACTGAACGCATTGCACCACCAGCGATGATACCTGTACCTTCGCTAGCTGGTTGCATAAATACGCGAGAACCAGTGTGAACACCTTTAACTGGGTGTTGTAATGTACCTTCGTTTAAAGCGACATTAATCATATTGCGACGTGCTTTTTCCATCGCTTTTTGGATCGCTGCCGGAACTTCGCGAGCTTTACCATAACCAAAACCTACGCGACCGTTACCATCGCCTACTACTGTTAAAGCAGTAAAGCTCATAATACGACCACCTTTTACAGTTTTTGATACACGGTTTACTGCGATTAGCTTCTCTTGCAGTTCACCAGCTTGTTTTTCGATGTTTGACATCTCAATTTACCTCATTAGAACTGTAGACCAGCTTCACGTGCAGCGTCCGCTAAAGTTTGGACACGACCATGATATTTAAAACCGGAACGGTCAAAAGCAACGTCTTTAACGCCTTTTGCTAATGCGCGCTCAGCAACAAGTTTACCTACTACTGCTGCGGCATCTTTATTACCGGTATATTTAACTTGCTCACGAATTGCTTTTTCAACAGTTGAAGCAGCGGCAAGCACTTCTGAACCGTTTGGTGCAATAACTTGTGCATAGATATGACGCGGAGTACGGTGAATAACTAGACGAGTTACACCTTGCTCTCTCATCATATGACGTGCACGAGCTGCACGACGGATACGAGCTGATTTCTTATCCATAGTGTTACCTTAATTATTTCTTCTTAGCCTCTTTCATACGTACTACTTCATCAGAGTAACGTACACCTTTACCTTTATAAGGTTCAGGACGGCGATAAGCGCGAATATCTGCTGCAACTTGACCAATTAACTGCTTGTCAGCACCTTTTAAAACGATTTCCGTTTGTGAAGGGCATTCAGCAGTAATACCTGCTGGTAAAGTGTGCTCCACAGGGTGAGAGAAACCTAAGCTTAATGCAACTACGTTGCCTTTAACTTGAGCTCTGTAACCAACACCCACTAATTGTAATTTCTTAGTGAAGCCTTCAGTAACACCGATAACCATTGCATTAACTAATGCTCGAGCTGTACCCGATTGAGCATTCGCTTCAACAAAACCTTCACGTGGAGTGAAAGTAAATTGACCATTATCTTGTTTAACTTCAACTGAGTGATGAATTGTGCGAGATAACTCGCCATTTTTTCCTTTTACTGTTAATAGCTGACCGTCGAGTTTAACTTCAACGCCGGCAGGAATATTAACAGGTGCCTTTGCAACACGAGACATTTTCCTACCCCTCTATTAAGCTACGTAACAGATGATCTCACCGCCTAAGCCCGCTTGACGAGCTGCACGGTCAGTCATAACACCTTTAGATGTAGAAATTACAGCAACACCTAAACCACCCATAACTTTTGGTAATTCGTCTTTACGTTTGTAAATACGAAGGCCTGGACGGCTTACACGTTGGATGCTTTCTACAACCGGTTTGCCTTGGAAATATTTTAAAGTAATTTCCAATTCAGGTTTTGCACCTTCTAAAACTTTAACGCTTTCGATATAACCTTCAGCAGCTAATACGTTGGCAATTGCCACTTTTAGCTTGGAAGAAGGCATATTGATTGCAACTTTGTTCGCAGCTTGACCGTTACGAATACGGGTCAGCATATCTGCGATTGGATCTTGCATACTCATTGTACTTTTTCTCCGATTCCAAAATAAAGTGGTATATTACCAGCTCGCTTTTCTAAGGCCAGGGATCTCGCCGCGCATAGCAGCTTCACGAACCTTAATACGGCTTAAACCAAACTTACGTAAAACGCCGTGAGGACGTCCAGTTTGGCGGCAACGGTTACGTTGACGACTAGGGCTAGAATCACGTGGTAAAGTTTGTAATTTTAACACTGCATTCCAACGATCTTCGTCAGAGGCATTGACATCAGAAATGATTTTCTTTAATTCTGCACGTTTAGCGAAGAATTTTTCAGCCAATTTAACGCGTTTTACATCGCGTGCTTTCATTGATTGTTTTGCCATTATAACCTGCCTTATTTACGGAATGGGAAATTAAAGGCAGCAAGTAGTGCTTGACCTTCTTCATCATTCTTAGCAGTAGTTGTGATAGTGATATCTAAACCACGTACACGATCTACTTTATCGTAATCGATTTCAGGGAAGATGATTTGTTCACGCACACCCATGCTGTAGTTACCACGACCATCAAATGATTTCGCGCTTAAACCGCGGAAGTCGCGAATACGTGGAACAGCAATTGTAATTAAACGTTCAAAGAACTCCCACATACGCTCACCGCGTAGTGTTACTTTACAACCGATTGGATATCCCTGACGGATTTTAAAGCCAGCAACAGATTTACGAGCTTTAGTTACTAAAGGTTTTTGACCGCTAATTGCTGCTAAGTCCGCTACTGCGTTGTCTAGCAATTTCTTATCGGTCAATGCTTCACCCACACCCATATTCAGGGTAATCTTTTCGATTCGTGGGACTTGCATGACAGATTTGTAGCCGAATTTATTTTTTAACTCGTTTACTACTTGATCTCTGTAGTAATCATGCAGTTTCGCCATCGCATTACTCCAGTTTGTTAGATAATTTCATTGTTAGATTTGAAGAAACGTACTTTTTTGCCGTCTTCGAATCTAAAACCTACACGGTCAGCTTTGTTTGTTTTTGGATTGAAAATCGCAACATTAGAAGCATCAATAGCTGCTTCTTTTTTCACTAAACCACCAGCTTGTCCTAAAGCAGGAACTGGTTTTTCATGTTTAGTGATGATGTTGATACCTTCAACAAACACTTTACCGTTTGGTAACACTTTAGTTACCTTGCCACGCTTGCCTTTGTCTTTACCGGCAAGTACGATTACTTCATCGTTTTGACGAATTTTTGCAGCCATTTCTCACTTCTCCTTACAGTACTTCTGGTGCCAAAGAAATGATCTTCATGAATTTCTCAGAACGAAGTTCACGAGTCACCGGTCCAAAAATACGAGTACCGATTGGTTGCTCTGTGTTATTGTTTAAAATTACACAAGCGTTACCATCGAAGCGAATGACTGATCCGTCTGGGCGACGAACACCCTTCTTGGTGCGCACAACAACTGCTTTTAATACATCACCTTTTTTAACTTTACCGCGTGGAATTGCTTCTTTCACAGTAACTTTGATGATATCACCAATAGCAGCATAACGACGGTGCGATCCACCTAGAACCTTGATACACATTACGCTGCGAGCACCAGAGTTATCGGCAACATCCAGCATAGTCTGTTCTTGGATCATATTTTATGCTCCGTTAAGTTAATAATACACCCTTGCGGGACGAACCTATCCATGCCTTATAAAGATATATGGCGGATAGGTGGCGGAGTTTACCAAAATCAAGCTAGAAACGCAATCAAAATTTTACGCTTAAATTAGCTCATTTAAAGTGCGGTCAAATTTTCATGACTTTTAGCAAGCCGTGGAAAGAAAAAAGCCAACGGTATAAACCATTGGCTTTTATTTTTTAACTTGTTAATTAAGCAATAACTGCTTTCTCAACAACACGAACTAAAGTCCAAGATTTGGTTTTAGAGAGAGGACGACATTCGCGAATCTCTACTACATCACCTAATTTGGCTTCGTTGTTCTCATCGTGTACGTGTAATTTAGTTGTACGACGGATAAATTTACCGTATAACGGGTGTTTTACCTTACGTTCAATAGCAACAACGAAAGATTTTTCCATTTTGTCGCTAACAACTTTACCTTGTACGCTACGAATTTTATCAGTCATTACTCACCCGCCTTCTCAGTTAAAATGGTTTTAACACGTGCGATATCACGACGCACTTGTTTAGCCTGATGGGTTTGTTGAAGCTGACCGGTGGCTGTTTGCATACGCAATTTGAATTGTTCACCTAAAAGGTTCACTAACTCATTATTCAGCTCTTCAACACTTTTTGTACGTAAATCTTGAGCTTTCATTACATCACCGTCTTAGTTACGAAGGTAGTCTTGATTGGCAATTTAGCAGCTGCTAATGCAAATGCTTGTCTTGCAATCTCTTCTGACACACCATCCATTTCATAAAGTACTTTACCCGGTTGGATTAAGGCTACCCAGTACTCAACGTTACCTTTACCTTTACCCATACGGACTTCTAATGGTTTTTCAGTAATTGGTTTATCTGGGAAAACACGGATCCAGATTTTACCTTGACGTTTAACTGCACGTGTCATTGCACGACGAGCCGCTTCAATTTGACGAGCGGTTAAACGACCACGACCAACTGCTTTTAACCCGAATGTACCGAAACTAACTTCAGTACCACCCGCGATACCACGGTTACGGCCTTTGTGAACTTTACGGAATTTTGTACGTTTTGGTTGCAACATTTAGCGTTTCTCCTTACTTACGACCTTTGCCACGCGGAGCCTTTTTAGGCTTGTCGGCAGGTTGTTGTTCTGATTGCGCAACTGCAGCCATTCCACCCAAAATTTCACCTTTGAAGATCCATACTTTAACGCCGATTACGCCGTATGTAGTATGAGCTTCTGCAGTGTTATAATCGATGTCCGCACGAAGAGTATGTAGAGGTACACGACCTTCACGATACCATTCAGAACGTGCGATTTCTGCACCACCTAAACGACCGCTAACTTCAACTTTGATACCTTTAGCACCTAAACGCATTGCGCTTTGTACCGCACGTTTCATAGCACGACGGAACATTACACGACGTTCTAATTGAGAAGCGATGCTATCTGCAACTAATTTTGCATCTAATTCCGGTTTTTTCACTTCAGCAATGTTGATTTGAGCCGGAACGCCAGCGATTTGAGATACTGCGTTACGTAATTTTTCAACATCTTCACCTTTTTTACCGATAACGATACCAGGGCGAGCTGTGTGAATTGTTACACGAATACTTTTCGCTGGACGCTCAATAGTAATACGTGAAACCGAAGCGTTTGCTAATTCTTTAGTTAAGAATTTGCGTACTTTGAAGTCACCGTCAAGATTGTCGGCGAAATCTTGTGTATTCGCGAACCAAGTAGAGTTCCAAGGTTTTACAATACCTAGGCGAATACCATTTGGATTTACTTTTTGACCCATTGCTATTCCTCTACTTATTAACGATCTGACACAACCACAGTGATGTGGCTAGTACGTTTTAAAATACGATCTGCACGACCTTTAGCACGTGGCATAACACGTTTCATGCTAGGACCTTCGTCAACGAAGATTTTAGCAACTTTAAGATCATCGATATCTGCACCATCATTATGCTCTGCGTTAGCAATAGCAGACTCTAATACTTTTTTAACTAAAGCCGCAGCTTTTTTGTTAGTAAAAGTTAAGATTTCTAATGCTTGCGCAACTTTTTTACCACGAATTAAATCGGCAACTAAGCGAGCTTTTTGGGCAGAAGTGCGAGCGTAACGATGTTTTGCGATAGTTTCCATCTATTTACCTCTTATTTCTTAGCTTTCTTATCTGCCGCGTGACCGCGGTATGTACGAGTCGGTGCAAATTCACCTAATTTATGGCCGATCATTTCATCAGATACATAAACAGGAACGTGCTGACGACCATTATGGACTGCGATGGTCAATCCGATCATTGAAGGAATGATCATTGAACGACGGGACCAAGTTTTGATTGGTTTTTTATCCCCGCTTTCCACCGCCTTCTCTACCTTCTTCAACAAGTGTAGGTCAAGGAAAGGACCTTTCTTGAGAGAACGTGGCATGGCTTATCCTCTTATTAATTTAAATTATTTGCCACGACGACGTACGATATATTTATCAGTACGTTTGTTGTGACGAGTTTTCTTACCTTTAGTTTGAACGCCCCAAGGAGTTACTGGGTGTTTACCAAAGTTACGACCTTCACCACCACCGTGTGGGTGATCTACTGGGTTCATTGCAGTACCACGAACTGTAGGGCGAATACCTCTCCAGCGGTTAGCACCAGCTTTACCCAATACGCGAAGCATATGTTCTGAGTTACCAACTTCACCGATTGTAGCAACACATTCAGCTAATACTTTACGCATTTCGCCTGAACGTAAACGTAAAGTTACGTAGTTGCCTTCACGAGCGATGATTTGTACATAAGCACCAGCAGAACGAGCGATTTGACCGCCTTTACCTGGTTTTAATTCAACGTTATGTACTGTTGAACCAACTGGGATATTACGCATTGGTAATGAGTTACCCACTTTAATTGGTGAGTTAACGCCAGATTGGATTTGATCGCCAACTGACAAACCTTTAGGTGCTAAGATATAACGGCGTTCACCATCTTTATAAAGCACTAAAGCAATGTTAGCTGAACGGTTTGGATCATATTCTAAACGTTCAACAACCGCTGGGATATCTAACTTGTTACGTTTGAAATCGATTAAACGGTAATGTTGTTTATGACCACCACCGATGTGGCGAGTGGTAATACGACCATAATTGTTACGACCACCAGTTTTAGATTTAGTATCTAGAAGAGGCGCGTAAGGTTTACCCTTGTATAATTCAGGGTTCACGATTTTAACAACGTGACGACGACCAGCGGAGGTCGGCTTACATTTAACGATAGCCATTCTCTAATTTCCTCCGATTACTCTGCACTGTCCACGAAGTCCAAGTTTTGGCCTTCGGCTAAAGTTACATAAGCTTTTTTCCAGTCGCTGCGACGACCCATTTTGTTACCACGGCGTTTAGTTTTACCTTTAACAACCACAGTACGAACTGAGTCAACTTTTACTTCAAATAATTGAGCAACAGCAGCAGCAATTTCAGCTTTGTTCGCATCTAAAGCAACTTTAAGTACAACAGTGTTAGATTTTTCAGCATTGTTAGTTGCTTTTTCAGAGATGTGCGGTGCACGTAGCACGCTTAGCAAACGTTCTTGACTCATGCTAGGATCTCCTCAATTTGTTTCACAGCATCAACAGTAACAATCACTTTATCGAAAGCGATTAAGCTAACTGGATCGATACCTTGAACATCACGTACATCAACTTTATATAAGTTACGTGCCGCTAAGAATAGATTTTCATCTAAACTTGCTGTGATAATTAACGCATCTTCAACTGCTAAATCTTTTAATTTTTGTACTAATACTTTAGTTTTTGGTGCATCTAATTCGAATTTTTCAACAACAACCAAACGGTCTTGACGAACTAATTCAGAAAGAATGCTTTTGATAGCACCACGGTACATTTTCTTGTTCACTTTTTGGTTGTGATCTTGTGGTTTTGCCGCGAAGGTTGTACCACCAGAACGCCAGATTGGTGATTTGATATCACCAGAACGAGCACGACCTGTACCTTTTTGACGCCAAGGTTTTTTACCTGAACCAGACACTTCAGCACGAGTTTTTTGCGCACGAGTACCTTGACGAGCACCTGCTGCATAAGCAACAACAACTTGGTGAATCAAAGCTTCGTTAAACTCACGTCCGAAGGTAGTTTCAGAAACAGTTAGTGCGTTTGCACCTACAACTTGTAATTCCATCTCTATCTCCTAGACTTATGCTTTAACTGCCGGCTTAACGATAACATCGCCATTGATAGCACCAGGTACAGAACCTTTTACTAATAGCAATTTACGCTCAGCATCTACACGAACAACTTCAAGTGATTGAACGGTTACACGCTCAGCACCTAAATGTCCTGCCATTTTTTTACCTTTAAACACACGACCTGGAGTTTGGTTTTGACCAATAGAACCAAGTACACGATGTGATAAAGAGTTACCGTGTGTAGCATCTTGAGTACGGAAGTTCCAACGTTTAACACCACCTTGGAAACCTTTACCTTTAGAAGTACCAGTAACATCTACTTTTTTAACATCTGCAAAGATGTCAACATTGATTTCTTGACCTAAAGTGAATTCTTCACCTTCAGTACGAAATTCCCATAAACCGCGACCAGCTTCAACACCTGCTTTCACGAAATGGCCTGCTTCAGGTTTAGTTACACGATTCGCTTTTTTAGAACCAGTAGTAACTTGAACTGCAGTATAGCCATCGTTTTCAAGAGTTTTAACTTGAGTTACGCGGTTGGCTTCGATTTCGATAACGGTAACTGGTACAGAAACACCGTCTTCATTGAAGATACGGGTCATACCAACTTTACGACCGACTAAACCAATCATTGTAATAACCTCTTAATTAACCTAGGCTGATCTGCACGTCCACGCCGGCAGCCAAATCTAAACGCATTAATGCATCAACAGTTTTTTCTGTTGGCTCTACGATATCTACTAAACGTTTGTGTGTACGAATTTCGTATTGGTCACGCGCGTCTTTGTTCACGTGTGGAGAAATCAACACGGTGAAACGCTCTTTACGAGTTGGTAAAGGGATTGGACCACGAACTTGTGCACCAGTACGTTTAGCTGTTTCTACGATCTCCGCAGTAGATTGATCGATCAAACGGTGATCGAAAGCTTTTAAGCGGATACGGATTCTTTGGTTCTGCATTAGACCAGAGCTCCAATAAAATTTAGCTAATAAAAAACTAACACCAATCACAATTCTAACTTCAAAATAGAAAAGGAGGTGTAAGTTACCTGTTATATAGTCTCCAAATCGGAAACATTGTTAGTATTACATATCGTAATACTCGTTTAATAAATGATTACATTAAACGGCTTTCAATATCTGAAAGCCCGTGGATATTACACAAAAACACCTAATTATGCAAGCTTTTTGTTCAATTAATTTCCACAAATAAAAAAGTGCGGTCATTTTCTCGAGTATTTTTCACCTGAAAAAATGACCGCACTTTTATAAAATGAAATCTACAGCTTATTATCTAACATTGCAATATGTCTTGTTGCGGCAATCCAAGCGCCAACATAGCCCATAATCAAGCAGCTTACTAATAAGAAGATCAGCTCGCCTACGCCTAACCCATTGAGCTCAAAGGTGACCGCAAAGATATCCGTCACATATTTCACTGCAGAAGTAAAGTAACCCACAATAAGACTACTAAATACAGCTGCGACAAATCCACCTAGCACTGCATAAATCATACCAGTGTAAAGATAAGGACGAAGAATAAATTGATCCGTTGCACCTAATAGCTTCATCACATCAATACTTGCACGACTGCTATAAACATCGGAACGAATGCTATTTCCGATAACAAGGAATACCGCTATTGTCATTAACACCGTGCAGAAAATTGCCACGTGTGCGAAAAGCCACGAAAGTGCGGTCAATTTTTCCATCCAATCATTATCTAGTCGAACTTCTTGCACGCCTTTAATTTTATTTAAATTTGCGCGTAACTCAGCTCGTTTTTCTGATTCATTAAACGCTTTAGACGGTTTCACCATCACCACTGCCGGCAATGGGTTGTCATCTAAAATTTCTAACTCTTCACCAAAACCAGACCAACTTTTAAATTCTTTCAAACTGTCTTGGCGAGAAACATAATTTAACGATTCAACACCTTCTTGCTGACGGATTTTTTCTACCACTAAGTTAGCATCTTCTTCACTTAAATTTTTATGTAAATAGATTGTGAGTTCGCTTTCCGGATAAAATTGAGTTGTCGCTAAGTGTAAATTTTTCCATAACAAATAGCTCACCGTTGGAATCGTGAGAGATACGGCAATCACAAGAATTGTTAGTAATGTACCAAATTTACGTTTTACTAAATCGTTCAAAACAGAACGCAAAGTATAAGCAGTTTGCACGCCAAAAGAAGCATCAATACGTCTTGTCATTTTTTATCCTTAATAGCGTAAGTAGCCTTGTTCAAGCACAAGACATGGTTTTGGTTTTTGTTGAATTAAATTGATATCGTGTGTCGCAATTAACACCGTCATGCCTAAACGATTAAACTCTTCAAACAGATTGAAAATCCCTAAGGAAAGTTCATCATCAAGGTTACCTGTAGGCTCATCCGCTAATAAAAGTTGCGGTTTATGTACGATTGCACGCGCGATATCGACACGTTGTTGCTCCCCACCTGAAATTTGTGGTGGCATATAATTCGCTTTACTACGTAAGCCCACACGATCTAATGCAACCAATGCGCGTGTATGTGCTTCTTTCGGGTTCATGCCAGCAATAATCAATGGCAACGCCACATTTTCTGCCACGCTACGATCCGTTAATAAACGGTAATCTTGGTGAACCATACCGATTTGACGACGTAAAAATGGGATTTCATATTTCGACAAACGCGTAATATCATGACCATTAAACCAAATATTACCGGCATTCGCCTTTTCCATTCCCATGATTAATTTAAGCAAGGTACTTTTACCCGCGCCAGAATGCCCAACAAGATAAGTCATACTTCCAACAGGAAGATGAAAATTCAAACCCTGCAAGGCCGGCTGAGTCGCACCGTGATAAGCTTTAGAGACATTTGAAAATCGAATCACTTTATTATTCCTTTTTATTCTTCATTTTCGTGAACAAATAATGCTTCAATAAATTCTTCTGCATTAAATTCGCGTAAATCTTCAATTTTTTCACCCACACCAATATAACGAATTGGTAAATTAAACTGATCTGCAATGGCGAAAATTACCCCACCTTTTGCTGTTCCGTCTAATTTGGTTAATGTAATACCTGTTAACCCAACCGCCTCATTAAAGAGTTTGGCTTGGCTAATTGCATTTTGTCCTGTACCCGCATCTAAGGTAAGCATAATTTCGTGCGGTGCAGTTTCATCATATTTTCTCATGACGCGAACAATTTTCTTCAATTCATCCATGAGATTATTTTTATTTTGTAAACGTCCTGCCGTATCCGCAATTAAAATATCAATGTTACGTGCTGCGGCAGATTGCATCGCATCAAAAATCACCGACGCAGAATCTGAACCCGTACTTTGTGCCACCACTGGAATATTGTTACGCTCACCCCATACTTGAAGTTGTTCTACTGCTGCGGCACGGAAAGTATCCCCTGCGGCTAACATGACTGATTTACCTTCATTTTGGAATTTACGAGCTAACTTACCAATTGTGGTTGTTTTACCTACACCATTCACGCCAACCATTAAAATAACATACGGTTTTTTAGTCGTATCAATAACTAGCGGCTGCGCGACAGGTTTTAAGATCTCCGCCATTTCAACTTTAAGTTGTTGGTAAAGCAATTCTGCATCTTGTAATTGTTTGCGACTTGCGTGCTCGGTTAAATTCTTAATGATTTTATTCGTTGTTGGCACGCCAATATCGGCAATCAAAAGCTGCTCTTCCAACTCATCAAACAAATCATCATCAATTTTTTTGCCTAAAAAGAAAGAGCGGAAACCCGCACCAATATTTTGTTTGGTTTTGAGTAAGCCTTTGACTAAACGACTGAAAAAGCCACCTTCACTTGGTTTTTCTTGCGTTTCGGTATTGATCTCTGAACGTAATTCGTCTTTAACATCTTCAACAATTTCAGGCTCAATCTCCGCTTCAACCACAGGAAGATCTTCAACGACATTATCTGGTTCAATAATGCTTTCTGCTGGCTCTTCTGTAGGAAGTGCGGTAGCAATTTCTTCTGTTTTTACCGTTTCTTCATCAATTGTTTCAATCACCGGTGTATCTAAAACAGGTTCAACATTGACCGCACTTTCAGGTGAAATCACTTGTTCTACGATAGGTTCAAGATGCTCAACAACGACCTCTTCTGCTTTCTCTTCTTGCAGTTGTTCAGCTAATTCCTGTAATTCTTCCTGTTCAACTTGCTCTAATTGAACGTTCTCTTCAGCATGACAAATTTCTTCCTCAGGTGAAACATCGGCAGGTTCTACAGATGGCTCTTCAATAATTGGCTCAACTTTTTGTTCTTCTTGCTTTTTATTGCGACCAAAAAGGGAGGCCCAAAATCCACCTTTTTTCTTTTCTTCTGACATAAATTCTTCTCTTAAACACAAATCTGTAAAAAATACTGCCTATTCTAGCAAAAAATCGTCTAAACTAAGCACAATTTTCACTAAAAATCTGTTTCTTTATGAAAAAAATGCAAGTTCAAAATGCCAAAGGCGAAGTTCGAATCATCGCAGGTCTTTGGCGAGGGCGAAAATTACCGGTTTTAAATGCGGAAGGGTTGCGCCCTACAGGTGATCGCGTGAAAGAAACCTTATTCAACTGGTTGATGCCTTATATTGTGGATAGCCATTGTCTTGATTGCTTTGCGGGTAGTGGCTCACTTGGCTTTGAGGCTCTTTCTCGACAAGCGAAACAGGTAACGTTTTTAGAGTTGGATAAAACCGTAGCGAATCAATTAAAGAAAAATTTACAAACGCTAAAAACGACGACTGAACAAGCTCAAGTAATCAATCAAAATAGCTTAGAATTTTTAAAACAAGCGCAAAATCAACCGCACTTTGATGTGGTATTTTTGGATCCACCTTTTCATTTTGGCTTAGCAGAACAAGCAATTGCACTATTAGAGGAAAAGAATTGGCTCTTACCTCATGCATTGATTTATGTGGAAACAGAAAAAGACAAACCGCTTAGCGCGCCTGATAATTGGCAATTACTAAAAGAAAAAACCACAGGTATGGTGAGTTACCGCCTGTATCAAAAAGATTAGGAAATCATTATGTTAGACATTGTGTTATACGAACCTGAAATTCCACAAAATACGGGAAATATTATTCGTCTTTGTGCCAACACTGGCTTTCGTCTTCATTTAATCGAGCCACTTGGCTTTACCTGGGATGATAAAAAATTACGTCGTTCTGGCTTGGATTATCATGAATTTGCTGAAATCAAAAAACATAAAACCTTTGAAGCCTTTTTAGAAAGCGAAAAACCGAAACGTCTTTTTGCACTCACCACTAAAGGCGGCCCTGCGCATAGCGAAGTGCAATTTGAATTAGGGGATTATTTAATGTTTGGCCCAGAAACCCGTGGTATTCCAATGTCTATTTTGGATAAGATGCCAATGGAACAAAAAATCCGTATCCCAATGACAGCAAATAGCCGCAGTATGAACTTATCTAACTCGGTAGCTGTTGCAGTTTATGAAGCTTGGCGACAACTTGGTTACGAAGGCGCGGTGAATTTAAATCGATAAAAACCAATAAAATAGCTGCTTATTTTATACACAAAAATAAGCAGCTTTCTTTTTGCATTTAATTTGTGATCTCGATCACATATTTATAATTTTAAGATTCCCTTTTTACCAAAACAGCAGTATAAATAAATTACATTTAGAGAGGGATCTCGATGTACCCACTTGATCTATCAAGCTCTAGTCTTTCTTGACTCTTCAAGCAAACCTTCCCCGTTGTCCTAAATAAAGAATTGGCAGTCGAATGATTTGCCCTCCATTTGTATCCCTAAAATTTAACAACTATTGCAGCAAAATTAGTTTCATCTCACATCAATAAGGAGGTTGGGTGAATGAAGTTAATTTTGAATTGGTCGAAACAGCAGTGGCTAGGCATGGATGCTTACCAAAAAAGTGCGGTCAATTTTGGCCGCACTTCCTATTTCTATCATTTGCAAATCACTAACCTTGTATTGCTATTTTCTAAATAATCCGCAATTTGTTTTGGCACATCATCGGTGAAAAGATAATCTACATCTTTAAGCTCCCCTAATCGCACAATCGCTTGTCGAGAGAATTTCGAATGGTCGGTCGCTAATAAGGTTTGGCGAGAGCTTTCTATAATGGCTCGTTTCACTTGGACTTCATGGTAATCATAGTCCAACAATGAACCATCAAGGTCTATTGCACTAATGCCCAGAATTCCAAAATCTAAACGGAATTGCGAAATAAAATTAACCGTTGCCTCACCAATGATTCCGCCATCCTTACGTAATGAGCCCCCCGCCATCGTAATATCAAAGGTTTCATTTTGTCGTAATAAATGAGCGGCATTGATATTATTTGTCACAATACGTAAACGTTCATGACTTAACAAGGCACTTGCCACCGCTTCAGGCGTGGTTCCAATATCAATAAATAAAGAGGCACCATTTGGAATACGTTTTACTACCTCTCGAGCAATAGCACTTTTTTGGGAAGGGAAAAATTGTTTACGTTCAATATAATCAGAATTTTCTGCAGTTGAAGAGGGAGCCGCACCACCATGATGACGACGAATTAAATCTTGTTCCGCCAGAATATTCAGATCGCGTCGAATGGTCTGTGGACTAACTTCCAGTTCGATAACCAGCTCTTCTGTACTGGCATACCCTTTTAGCTTCACAATCTCAATTATTTTCTGATGGCGTAATGATTGCTTCATATAAATGCCTATAAATTTGAATTAGCTAAACGATTTAGCCTTAATTTTACTCTGCAGAAATCCCCAAACCAATCCTAAGATAAAGCCTGAAATGTGGGCAGCGTTGCCTATATTAATACCAAACAACGGACTAATAAAGCCAAATACAAGCCCTACCAGTAACATCGTAAAAAAGCCTTCTGGTAAGTCAAAACTATGCGGGTGCAATTTGTCTACCACCAACACATAACCTAACACGGCATAAACCACACCTGATAGCCCGAAAAAGGCGGGACCGGTAAAATAATTCTGTACAGCGCCACTCACTGCGGCAGACACTAAGACTAATAATAAAAAATGGAAAGAACCAAATCGGCGTTCAATCGCGCCACCAAATAACCAAAACCAAGAAAGGTTAAATAAAATATGCGGTACCGATAAATGAACAATAGCATGAGTGAAATAACGCCATACTTCCTGATCTTCCCAAGAATAAGCCGGATAATGGAATAAATCCATAATTGGCTCTTCAAATCCGATATTCTGCAAGAGATAAATCAACGCACAAAGTGCGGTCAAAATAAACGTGATTTTTTTCTTTCTTAATAAACGTTTCACCAATTTTCTCTCTTGAATCCCATCAGTTTCGCTACCAAATAAAGGCTGCATTTGCTATATTCCTTTTTCATTTAATTTTTGTTCATCATATAAGGTTCATTATGAAAAAACAAACTATGCCGACAGGATTTAGCGGCTTCGCTTGGGGAATTGCGGCATTTTGTTTACCCATTTTACTGTGGCCTATGGCATCTTTGCTTTCTACTTCTTTTGTGAAAAACCCTACACTGAGCGATTTTCAGATCGATCTTTTCTCGATTATCTTTTGGATTTATCCCTTTGTTTTGGTTTTGATTGCGCGTTTACTTTATAAATTACATCAGTATAAACCCAAACTTGCCGTAAAATTATTGCTACTAAGTATGGTCATTTTTTATATTGTTTTAGTCTCTGTTGGCTATATTGGCTTTAGCGTTTAAGAAGATAAAAATGATAAAAATAAAAGGGAGCTTTCGCTCCCTTTAACTTATGTTCCTAATAATCAAAAATATAAAAAATTTCCTACCTAGCAATCAATTATGCAAAGTATTTTTCTAAATCGTCGCTACCGCCGATGTGTTTACCACCGATAAATACTTGTGGCACAGTTGCTCGACCAGAAACCGCACGTACACTCACGATAGTTGCATCATGACCTAATACAATCTCTTCAAAGCTTAAACCTTTATCATGTAAAAGTTGTTTTGCTTTCGCACAGTACGGGCAACCAGGTTTAGTGAAAATTGCGATTGATTCTTGCACTTGGTAGTTTGGTGCAATGTATTTCAACATTGTATCAGCATCAGATACTTTAAACGGATCGCCAGGTTCATTTGGTTCAATAAACATTTTTTCAACTACGCCATTTTTTACGAGCATAGAATAACGCCAAGAACGTTTACCAAAACCTAAATCATCTTTTCCAACTAACATGCCCATACCTTCAGTGAAAGTACCGTTACCATCTGGAATGAATTTTACGTTATGTGCTTCTTCAGCTTCTTTCCACGCATTCATCACAAACGTATCATTTACTGATACAACTAAAATATCATCTACACCATATTGTTTGAAAACTGGCGCAAGTTCGTTATAACGTGGTAAGTGAGAAGATGAACAAGTTGGCGTGAACGCACCCGGTAATGAGAAAACAACAACTGTTTTGTTATCAAATAATTCAGATGTGGTCACATCAACCCATTGATCGCCTTGACGAGTACGAAATGTAACTTGTGGAACTTTTTTTCCTTCCATATTAGACATAGTGTGTCTCCTTCTAGTTAATTAAATTTATTTGTTCTAAAAAACTTTATAGGCATTATAATAGCTTTATGATATAGTCTCAATCAATTAATTCTATCCTTTTAATTGACATATTCTATAAAGTGAGAATCCTATGAATATCCGTGATTTAGAATACTTAGTAGCGCTTTCCGAGTTTAAACATTTCCGTCGTGCTGCGGATTCTTGCAATGTTAGCCAACCAACTTTAAGTGGTCAAATCCGCAAACTCGAAGATGAATTAGGCATTATTTTACTTGAACGTACGAGCCGTAAAGTACTCTTCACGCAATCAGGTATGTTACTTGTCGATCAAGCTCGCACTGTATTACGTGAAGTAAAATTACTCAAAGAAATGGCTAGCAATCAAGGTAAAGAAATGACAGGTCCATTACACATTGGATTAATCCCAACAGTTGGTCCTTACCTACTTCCTTATATTGTACCAACATTGAAAGAAACTTTCCCAGATTTAGAAGTTTTTCTTTACGAAGCCCAAACTCACCAACTATTAGAACAATTAGAAACTGGCCGTTTAGATTGTGCGATTGTCGCTCGCGTACCCGAAACGGAAGCGTTTATCGAAGTACCCATTTTTGATGAAAAAATGTTACTAGCAGTTTCAGAACAGCATCCATGGGCGTCAGAAAGCAAAATTGCCATGAATACCTTAAAAGGGCAAGAAATGCTTATGCTAGATGATGGGCACTGCTTACGTAATCAAGCGTTAGATTATTGTTTTACGGCAGGAGCGAAAGAGGACTCTCACTTCCAAGCAACGAGTCTGGAAACCTTACGTAATATGGTGGCAGCCAATGCAGGTATTACCTTTATGCCAGAACTTGCTGTATTAAATGAAGGCACACGTAAAGGCGTAAAATATATTCCTTGTCATTCACCAGAACCCGCTCGTACTATTGCGCTTGTTTACCGTCCAGGCTCTCCGTTACGTAATCGTTATGAACGCGTTGCAAATGCGATCAGTGAGCAAGTTAAATCAATTTTAGCGAATAAAAAATAATTCATCATAGACTGAGGAAAACCAAATGGCTGGTGTTCGAGCAATTCAAAAAGAAAAAACCCGTCGGGCCTTAATTGACGCCGCATTCAATCAGTTGAGTGCAGAAAAAAGCTTTTCTAATTTAAGCTTACGTGAAGTTGCGCGTGAAGCGGGTATTGCACCAACTTCTTTCTATCGCCACTTTAGCGATATGGATGAGCTCGGATTAGAAATGGTGGATGAAGCCGGCTTAACGCTTCGCCAATTAATGCGCCAAGCGCGTAAACGCATTGATGCCGGCGGCAGTGTCATCCGTGTTTCTGTTGAAACCTTTTTTGAATTTATCACTCACAGCACTAACGTGTTCCGTTTGCTCTTACGTGAAAGTTCGGGGACTTCTCAAGCTTTCCGTACTGCAGCGGCCCGCGAAATCAAACACTTTGTGGATGAATTAGCTGAATACATTGCGAAGAAAAATCACTATTCTCAATATGTCTCTTATGTACAGGCAGAAGGCATGGTAACCATCGTATTCACAGCTGGCTCCAATGCCTTAGATATGACGAAGGCCGAACAAGATTTGCTAAAAGAACGTGTAATCTTACAGCTCCGTATGCTCGCTAAAGGTGGCGACTTCGCCGCTCATAAAGAAAAAATGATGCGAAAATAGACCGCACTTTTCGACTAAAACAAAACACCCGCATCTCTGCGGGTGTTGCTTTATCTCAAGAAGGGAATTATTTACCATCCCAAGCTTTAATTGCATCTAAACGCGCTTTCACTTTGCTACTTGAATCACCTTTGAAGTAATCTTTCGCTAAGCCGCCTTCAAAACCACCGTAGTTCGGGTTAGGTAAAACGATGAATGTTTTACCAAATTTCGCTTTGTTTTGTGCAACGAAATCACGGCGTTCTGCATTTTGTTTACCATAGATCGCATCACCGAAGTCATCGAGGTTATCACCCACATAAACAACGATTTCATAGCCTTGTTTTTCAATTTCTTCAAAACGTGCTGCTTTTGGTGATTTATCTTTTTTCAAGTAAAACGCTGAGTCTTCAACACCATTAAAACCTAAACGTTTCATGTCATCAATCGTACCTGCTTTTTCATTGCTTTCTTTACGATTAGAAACGTAGAACATTTTACCGCCGTGGGTATTTACATAGTTATTGAATTCTACTGCGCCTGGTACAACACCTGATTGACGAGCTTCTACCCAACGAGTCCAATCTTTGCCATCAAATGGTTTATTATTTTGAACTTGCCAGCCAGCATAAGGGCTGTTATCTAACATGGTTTCATCTAAGTCCACCACAACAGCTTTTTTCTTACCTTTTTTCACTTTAGCGTGATCAAATGCTACTTTTGCCGCATTGTATGCTTGGTAAGAAAGGGCTTGGTATTCACCTGATTGTTGAATCCAGTTTAGACCTAATACCGCTTGTTGTTGAAGCTGTGCATCAGCTTCTGCACTTTTATTTTGAGTCGCGCAACCCGTTAAAATAAATGCTGACATTGCTGCAATAGCAGTAAGTTTTAATGTTGTTTTCATTGATTGTTCCTTCTGTTAAAAAGTCATAATGACAGGCAAAAGTATAACAAGCCTATTTGGGCAGTGACTATGGGTTTATCAAACTTTATAACTAATTTGTGAGATAGATCACATTTTTCATTCTGAAGTAATCTAACAAGCCCGATGAAATCATTTCAAAAATCATCTTATTTTTTAACCGCACTTTTTCATCGCATTTCGCTGTATTTCACGGTAAACTATCCCCAGTTTTCAGAAATAATAGGTAATTTATGCGTCTTTTCATTGGAATTTTAGTGGGTATTCTCGTGCTATTTCAGTACGATCTTTGGTTTGGTAAAAATGGCTATTTTGACTACAAAGATGTCGCAGCTCAAATCAAAGAGAATAAAGCTGAAAATGAAAAGCTCTCACAAAGAAATCAAATGATTTCCGCCGAAATTCAAGGATTAACAAAAGGCTTTGAATCTATTGAAGAGCGTGCACGCATGAGTCATGATATGGTCAAACCAAACGAAGTGTTCTATCACATCGTCAAAGAGCATAAATAATGAACCGCGAAATTATTGCCGTCATTCCTGCTGCGGGTGTTGGAAGCCGTATGCAAGCAAACAAACCGAAGCAATATCTGAAAATCCTAGACAAGACGATTCTGGAACATACGCTCTCAGTCATTCTATCCCATCCTGCAATCAATCACGTTATCCTTTCGGTGGGAAAAAATGATCCCTATCTTTCTGAAATTACCTTATTCCCTCATCAAAACATCACCCTCGTTGAAGGTGGTGAAACACGAGCTGAGTCAGTTCTAAATGGACTAAATACGATCAAAAATGACCAAGCTTGGGTATTGGTGCATGATGCAGCCAGACCTTGTTTAACCCATCAAGATTTAGATAAATTGCTCCAAATCGATGATGAGCAAGGTGCTATTTTAGCTATTCCAGCGGTCGATACGATTAAACGCGCAAATAAACAACAAGATATTATTAAAACGGAAGATCGCGCTGAACTTTGGCTTGCTCAGACGCCTCAATTTTTCCGTTGCGATCTATTAAGAAATGCGCTTGAACAGGGGCTTTCTCAAGGCGCCAATATTACAGATGAAGCCTCTGCGATGGAACTTGCCGGATTTCAACCGCACTTAGTCGCAGGACGAAGTGATAATATTAAAGTCACGCGTCCAGAAGATTTAGCTTTAGCCGAATTTTATTTAACAAGGAAAACACTATGATACGAATTGGACATGGGTTTGATGTTCATGCCTTTGGTGAAGACCGCCCTTTAATTATTGGTGGCGTTAAAGTGCCTTACCACACTGGGTTTATTGCCCATTCTGATGGCGATGTCGCCTTACATGCCTTAACAGATGCTTTATTAGGTGCAGTAGCATTAGGTGATATTGGTAAACTCTTCCCTGATACCGATATGCAATATAAGAATGCAGATAGCCGTGTTTTATTACGAGAAGCATTCCGCCAAGTACAAGCAAAAGGCTATAAAGTAGGTAATGTGGATGTAACCATTATTGCACAAGCCCCTAAAATGCGTCCTCATATCGATGCAATGCGAGCGAAAATTGCGGAAGATTTACATTGTGATATTGAGCAAGTCAACGTGAAAGCAACCACAACAGAAAAACTTGGCTTTACAGGCCGAAGTGAAGGCATTGCTTGCGAGGCTGTCGCATTATTATTAAAAGCTTAAATTTTAGGTAAAAAAAGGTTGGTAAAATACCAACCTTTTTTATTTGAATTAAATTCTTATTGTTTTTTTAATAAATCGCGAATTTCAGTAAGTAATTCTTCTTGTGAAGGACCTTTTACTTCTTCTACTGGTTTTTTCACTTTGTTGATACCTTTGATCATCATGAAGATTGCAAATGCAATGATGATGAAATCAAAGACGTTTTGAATAAATACACCGTAGTTTAAGGTTACTGCTGGGGTTTCACCCACAGCTTGAGCTAACGTGATTTTCAAATCTTTGAAATCTACGCCACCAGTTAAAATACCTAATACAGGCATTACTACGTCACCGACAAGTGAACTTACGATTTTACCAAAAGCACCACCGATGATCACACCGACTGCCATATCTACTACGTTGCCGCGCATTGCGAATTCGCGGAATTCTTTAAGAAAGCTCATAAAATTTCCTTTTGTGTTGGTTTAAAAAATTAAAAGAGTGCGTATTATAGGTTTTCAGATTAAAAAGTAAACTGTTATTTAAATAAAAAATGCACTTGGTTGGAATAATTTTTCTATTTCTGACACAGATTTCTTGTCATTAATATAAACAATGACACTATCACTTTCTTCAATGGTCACCTGACGACGTGCAATGATAACCTCATTTTTACGTAAAATTGCCGCAATCATTGCACCAACTGGAAGTTTAAGATCGCCAATCTGTCTTCCAACCACATTGGATGTGGTCGAATCGCCATGTACCACAAGTTCAATGGCTTCCGCAGTACCATGACGCAAAGAGGCCACGTTTTTGATATCCCCTTTACGCACATGTCCTAATAAAGCGGAAATTGTCGCTTGTTGTGGTGAAACCGCAATATCAATGGTTCCACCTTGAATCAAATTGATATATGCCATGCGCTGAATCAGTACCATGGCTTTTTTAGCACCAAGACGTTTTGCCAGTAACGCCGACATAATATTGGCTTCATCATCGGCACTTAATGATAAAAAGACATCGACGTTTTCGATATGTTCTTCAAAAAGTAGGTTTTGATCAGAGGCGTCACCATGGAAAACAAGGGTTTTAGAGAGTTTCTCTGCCAACACTTTTGCTTTTTCACCATCACGCTCAATGAGTTTTACTTGATACTTATCTTCTAGCTGTTTTGCCACACCTGAGGCAATATTCCCGCTGCCAACGATCATGATACGCTTGTAAGTTTTCTCAAGGCGTTGCAATTCGCTCATTACCGCTTTAATGTGTTCTGTCGCACAAATGAAGGTGATTTCATCTCCCGCCTCAATAATGGTCGAACCTTGCGGGCGAATTAATTTATCATTACGTAAAATTGAAATAATACGGCAATCAATATGTGGCATATGCTCTTTAAAAGCGGATAACGCATAGCCTACTAATGGACCGCCGTAATACGCTTTTACGATCACAATGCTAATTCGATTATTGGCAAAATGCGCCACTTGCAACGCACCTGGATAAGCAATTAAGCGTGTAATCTCATCTGTAACTAAATTCTCTGGCGAAATCAGATGATCGATTGGTACGTTTTCATCATTAAATAATTTATCTTTCTCACGCAAATATTCCGCATTACGAATACGTGCAATACGTGTTGGGGTATTAAAAAGAGTATATCCCAACTGGCAAGCAATCATATTGATTTCATCTGATGCCGTTACTGCAACCATCAAGTCTGCATCAGCGGCTCCTGCATCACGCAAAACCTTAGGGGAAGAAGGGGAACCTTTAACCACGCGTAAATCATGCTTATCTTGTAAATTCTGCAGATGTTGAGATTCATTATCTACCAGTGTGATGTCGTTATCTTCACTCACTAAATTTGCCGCAAGTGTTGTGCCTACTTGCCCTGCACCTAAGATGATTATTTTCATTCTGTTCTCTCCACAACCAAAGGTCGAATGCCAATTTCAGCTGAATTTAGACCGCACTTTAATGCTTCAATACGGCGACAAATGGTCGATGTTACTTGTTCAGCTTCTGCCATTTTTTCGGCTGTAATCGCTGGATCTTGTTTACCAAATAACAGCCCATCGAGTAAACGTTCTGCATGCATACCTTCACGACAAAAATGCAGAACACCAACATCTTCAAATAATGTCGCTACTTTTGCCATTTTAGTGGTTGCAATGCCTAAAGCGCCATCTTCACCGCCGAGCTCTCGAAATAATTGATGTGTTGGAAATCCGCCGCATGCTAAGAAAAAAGCTTTATTAAAAACGATATTTCCCCCGCAGGTCATGCGCATATATTGCCATGCCTGATCAAAATTAGGGTGTTCCGCATAGCGTTGGGCTAAATTTATTGGTTTTAATGCTAATCTCACCACCGAAGTATCTGGCTGAAAATGAAAGGTTGCCGCCGCCACTTCTAATGCTCCAGGTTCGTATGCATCATCCGCATCTAAAAATGCAACAAAATCGACCGCACTTTTAGCAGAGAGCATTGCGCCCCAATTTCGAGCCATCGCAACGCCACTATTTTTCGGCATTTGTTCGACAGAAATTCTGTCTGGATATTGTTTTGCAAGCTGTAAGGCTAATGCAAATGTATTATCTGTCGATGCATCATCAATCAGCCAAAGGTGACCAAGATTATTTTGCTGCAACACAGACTCTACTGCACGAACAAGCGTTTGTTCAGTGTTATAGCAAGGAATGACGACATCAATTAAAGGCAAATTCATTTAAGCTGACCGTTTTCTCAATTTTGCATAATAGAACCCATCCCCGCCATTCTCTTGTGGTAAGAATTGGATTCCAATCGTATTTTCCGTTTGTTCAAACGGCAATGGCATTAATTCTGCATCGGGTGTTTCAGCTAAAAAATGCTGTATTTGCTGACTGTTCTCATCAGGAAGCACCGAGCAAGTCGCGTAAAGCAAAATACCATTAGGTTTTAATTTTGCCCACAGCGCTTTTAGAATTTGTCCTTGCAAGGCAACCAATTGAGCAATATCCGTTTCTTGACGTAACCATTTAATATCTGGATGACGACGAATCACGCCCGTTGCTGAGCAAGGTGCATCTAATAAAATACGATCAAAGGATGCACCACTTAAACCTATTTCTGAGAGCCACTTTTCTGGCTCGGTAGCATCACCACAAACAACTGTCGCCTGTTGATTCAAACGGGTAAGATTTTCTTCGACGCGTTTTAAGCGATGAGCCTCGACATCAAGCGCAATCACTTTCGCTTGTGGCGCCATTTCTAAAATATGCGTAGTTTTCCCACCTGGTGCCGCGCAAGCATCTAAAATTAATTCACCATTTTGTGGCTCAAGCAATAAGGCCGACCATTGTGCATTGAGATCTTGAACTGTTACTGCACCCTGTTCAAAATTTGGTAGTTTCGAGACAGAAAGTGGGTGTGCTAAGCGCAGAGCATGTGGATTATCACATTCAAATGACTCTATCTCTTGCTCCTCCAACAAAGTGCGATAAGTTTTTGTGCCATTTTGCTGTTGATTGACCCGTAACCACATTGGTGGCTTTTGGTTATTCGCCTCAATAATTTCACGCCAATTCGGATAAGCTTTTTTGAGTTTATTCACAAACCAGTCAGGATGAAGCGTTTCCCAATGTTTATCTACTACAGCAAGAATATTCTCTTGTTCCCGTAAGAAGCGACGCAGTACACCATTAACCAAACCACGGAAACTATCTGATTTCAATGATTTTGTGGCATTAACTACTTCATCTACCGCCGCATGGGCGGGCACGCGCATATAAAGTAATTGGTACAATCCCACCAATAGCAAGCAGTGCACGATGCGGGTTTTCCCCTTCAATGGCTTATCTAATAATTTTTTTATAATATTTTCTAAACGAGGCAATACGCGACAAATACCAAAGGTGATTTCCTGTAATAAAGGTAAATCCTGTGGTTTTACTTGCGATTGCACTTCTGGAAGTAACGTTGATAAGGACTTACCTTGATCTAAAACCTGTAAAATCACTTGAGCAGCAATAGCGCGTACCGAAAGTGCGGTCGATTTTTCCGTTTTTTTTCGTTGAAATACCATTAGTTTAGAACCTTACCAACCTGGAACCAATCTGCTCGACCATTGAGGAAGTCTTGCACAGACATAGGTTTCTTGCCTGCGGGCTGAAGTTGCAATAAATTTAAAACGCCTTCTTTCGTGGCAATTTGGATACCTTTTTTATCGACACTTAAAATTGTTCCTGCCGGTTTATCCACATGTGGCAATACCTCTGCAGCATAAATTTTTAAGGTTTGTTCATTACTCTGCTCATCAGTTAATTGTAGGAAACTAATCGGCCAAGGATTAAACGCGCGAACATTGCGTTCAAGCTGGACTGCCGATAGCGACCAATCTAATTTAGCCTCTTCTTTAGAAAGTTTCTCTGCATAGTTACTTTGGCTATCATCTTGTTTTTCTGCAATGAATTTCCCATCTTCCAAATGATCCAAAACATCAATCAATGCAGCTGGCGCAATTTCAGCTAATTTATGGTAAAGCGAGGTTGAGGTTTCTTGCTCATCAATATCGCAATACACTTTGTGTAACATATCGCCAGTATCTAAGCCTGCATCCATCTGCATAATTGTCACACCAGTTTGTTGATCGCCAGCCCAAATAGACCGCTGAATAGGTGCAGCACCACGCCAACGTGGCAAGAGAGAACCATGCACATTTAAACAACCTAAACGAGGCATATCCAACACTGCTTGAGGTAAAATCAAACCATAAGCGACAACAACCATTACATCGGCATTTAACGCTTTAAGATCTGCTTGTGCGTCTTCTTTACGTAAGGATTTTGGTTGATAAACAGGAATTTGATGCTGTTCTGCTAATTGCTTTACAGGGCTCGCCTGCAATTTTTTACCGCGACCAGCCGGTTTATCTGGCTGCGTATAAACAGCAATAATATTGTGATGAGAATTTAAAAGTGCAGCAAGATGTTGTGCTGCGAAGTCCGGCGTACCGGCAAAGATGATATTCAATGATTTCATAATGTTCTACGTTATGGCGTTAATAGGAAAAGTGCGGTCATTTTATACCGCACTTTTGATTATTGTTTTGCAATTTGTTTTTTATATTTCACTAATTTTTCTTTGATACGTTGACGTTTCAACGGTGAAAGATAATCAACAAATAAAATACCGTTTAAATGATCGATTTCATGCTGAATACAGATCGCTAATAAACCATCTGCATCAAGCGTAAATTCTTTTCCATTACGGTCTAAGGCTTTTACCGTGACTTTTTCTTTACGGGGCACTAAGGCACGGAATCCAGGAATAGATAAACAACCTTCTTCAATGCCTGTTTCACCTTCAGAAGCCAAAATTTCTGGATTGATCAACACTAATTGATTTTGTTTGTCACCTTCAATATCAATCGTAATAATACGTTGCAAGATATCTACTTGTGGAGCGGCAAGACCAATCCCTTCTTCTTGGTACATCGTATCAAACATATCATCTACAATTTTGCGAATGTCATCATTGACTTCTGCAACTGGCTCACAAACAACCTTAAGGTGATCATCTGGATAAATTAATACATTAAGTGCGGTCATATTTTCTCTTGTTTTATTAAAATTACGGCGGTGATTGTATCATAGAATCAACGCTTTGCTAAAATATTGAAAACTCCATAAACAAAAACCCCAAGCCATTCAGCTCGGGGTTCACATTCACTACCTGGCGGTGTCCTACTCTCACATGGGGAAACCCCACACTACCATCGGCGCATCGGCGTTTCACTTCTGAGTTCGGTATGGGGTCAGGTGGGACCACCGCTCTATCGCCGCCAGGATTATTCCTTTAATAACTTCTTCTATCTCTTTCTGCTCTCACT